>CALVCS010000008.1 GCA_944326035.1 uncultured Alistipes sp.
CCCTGGCCGAAGCCATCGTCGGCGCCGACGTATTCTTAGGCCTCTCCGTAGCCGACGTCCTGACCCAGGATATGGTCCGCACCATGGCCTCCGACCCCATCGTCTTCGCTCTGGCCAATCCCAATCCCGAAATCAGTTATGAAAACGCCATGGCTTCGCGTCCCGACATCATCTTCGCTACGGGCCGCTCGGACTACCCCAACCAGGTGAACAACGTGCTGGGATTCCCCTACATCTTCCGGGGGGCATTGGATGTCCGTGCCACGAAGATCAACGAAGCGATGAAGATCGCCGCCGTCCATGCCCTGGCCGAACTGACCAAAGAACCGGTACCCGACATGGTCGCCGCAGCCTACAACGACCCGGACATCTCGTTCGGACGCGAATACCTGATTCCCAAGGCCCTCGACCCGCGGCTCATCTCGCGCATTTCGGTCGCCGTGGCGAAAGCCGCCATCGAATCGGGCGTCGCCCGCCACAAGATCACCGACTGGGAAGCCTACAGCCATCAGCTGGAAGGCCGGATGGG
Source organism: uncultured Alistipes sp. (assembly GCA_944326035.1). Taxonomy (GTDB): domain Bacteria; phylum Bacteroidota; class Bacteroidia; order Bacteroidales; family Rikenellaceae; genus Alistipes_A. The sequence goes on from CALVCS010000008.1 coordinate 530, forward strand.
ACGCGACGACAAACTGATGCGTTCGATCCGTACCATGGCTCTTACGTCCACGCCTCGGCGGATCGCCTTCAGCGAAGGGGACAGTCTCAGCAGCCTGAAAGCCGCCCTGCACCTGCTGACCGACAACATTGCCACGCCGATTCTGATCGGCAGCGCTGCCAAGATCGACGCTCTGTTGGCGGAACATCACATGGCGATCGACCATCGCTATATCGTAGACTTCCGCAGCGACGCCGAAAAAGAACGCCGCGCCCGGTATGCCGAACTGCTGTACAGCAAAATGAGCCGCCAGGGGATCAGTCACGAAGAGGCGCTCAAATATATGCTCAAACGCGACTGGTTCACCCTGATGATGGTGGCCTCGGGCGATGCCGACACCACGCTGCTGGGTTACGACCACAACTATACCGAGGCGTTGGGTCCGGTCCGTCAGTTGTTTGCCACGGGACAGGACGACCTGCTGGCCGCCATGCGGATTGTCACCACCAAACATGGGCCAATGTTCTTTGCCGACACAGCCGTCAACGCCACTCCCGGCGCCGAAGAGCTGGCACAAATCGCCCTGATGGCCGCCCGCACCGTACGCAGTTTCGGGATCGAACCGGTCATTGCCATGCTCTCCTACTCGAATTTCGGGACCGATAAGGCTTCGATGGCCAAGAAAGTGAGCCGAGCCGTCCAGATTCTGCAAACCGAATACCCCGATCTGTTGGTCGAAGGCGAAATGAAAGCCGACGTGGCCCTCGACCCGCAGACTCGCGCCAAACGGTTCCCCTTCAACAAGCTGGGAGATCGTGAAGTGAATACGTTCATTTTCCCGAACCTGGCTGCAGCCAATATCTCCTATAAATTGGTTGAAATGTTGGGTGGTGCCGAAGTCAACGGCCCGATCCTGATGGGCCTCACCAAAGCCAATGTCCATCTGGTTCCGGAAAACGCCAGCTCCCGTACCTTGATCAACCTGAGTATGATCGCCATCGCTGAAACCCTCTACAACAAATAGTCCGTGGCAGCGGGTCTGCCCGGACGATTCCCTCTTCTTTGCCGGCCCGGCACGCTTTATCTGAGCGTGTCGGGTCGGTCTTTTCTTTTGCATTCTCTTTCGCTTTCCCCGGCCGATCCGTTTTCTCTGGCCGAAAAAGCATCATCTTCTCTCCTCTTTTTTTATCTTTGCCCAAGAGAACCAATGCCTCATCCTATGAAAAAGATATTGTTCCTGTTCGTCGGTTGGCTGACCTGGGGGCCTCTGTTTGCCCAGTCTCCGCAACTCGATCCCCTGCAAGACCCCGAAGTCATGGCCGTCGGAACCGACGAAACCCGCTACCCGCTGCTGCCTTACAACAACATGGAGCTGGCCTTGAAAGGGGACATCGCCTCGTCGACCTACCTCCAATGGCTCAACGGCACGTGGAAGGTCAAACTGTTCCCGACGCCGACCCAAATCGACACCACCCTGACAGCGATCGATGCCGACCTGAGCGGCTGGGGAACAACTCCGGTCCCCACACGCCGCAATGACGATGCCTGGGGAGCCATCTACCGGACCGAGTTTAAAATGCCGTTCGCCTGGATCGATCGGGAGGTATTTGTACACGTCGGCCCGGTCAACCGTGCCTACTACGTCTTTGTCAACGGACGACAGGCCGGCTACTTCGAAAACAGCCAGTCGGCCGCCGAATTCAACCTGACCAAACTGGTCAAAGAGGGGAAAAATCACCTGTCGATCATCGCCTACGCCGACCCGGCCTCCACCCTGTTGGAAAACCAATCGCAGGCCCGAGGCACCGGTATCACCGGCGACGTATACATCTTCTCCCAACCCAAAGTCCGTATGCGCGATTATGTGATCGACACCCGATTCGCGCCGGACGGCACCAGCGGGCTGTTCAACCTGGGGGTGATCGTCAAATCCCATCTGTTGAACCCCAAACAGGTCACCGTCTACTACGATCTGTACGCCCCGGACAGCACCAAAGTCTCGTCCGGAAAACGCGACGCCCGGTTCGACATGCGTCGTGAAGATACGGTCCGCTTTTTCGCCAACATCCCCAACATCGACTCCTGGAGTCACGAAAGTCCCAAGCTCTATACCGTCGCCCTGCGGCTCCAACACGAAGGCCGATTCACCGAATATACCGCCTTTAAGATCGGTTTTCGCGAAGTGGCCTATGACGACAAGGGAATCACAATTAACGGTCGGCCCCTGCAGATCCGGGCGATCGACTACACTTGTCCCCCCGACGAGTCGACCCTGCGACAAGAGCTGGCCCAATTACGTCGCTTGGGGGTCAATCTGCTGCGGGTCAACAACTACCCCCAACACAAAATCTTCTACGACCTGTGCGATCAGTACGGTTTTTATGTCTGCGACCAGGCCAATCTGGACAGTCGTCTGAGCGGAGAGGAGCTCAAAATCGGCGGCACACCGGCCAATGACACCTTATGGGCCCGTGCCTATATCGACCGGGTCTGCGACATGTACTACGCTTCGAAAAACCATCCTTCGGTCATTATGTTCTCGCTGGGAGGCCAAGCCGGCCAAGGGTACAACACCTATGAGGCCTACCTGAAGCTGAAGTCCTTAGAGTCCGACCGACCGATCATCTATCAGGCGGCCGGGGCCCAATGGAACACCGATATGGTCGTCGGGAACCCCGCAGATCGGAACGCCTCCGACCCGCGTTATGCTCTCCATTTCGGCACCCCCGAAGAGTGGCGCGCCACCCCGGTTCTCCCGGCCGAAGCCCGTTTCAGCGAAAGCACCCGCCCGGATGGCGCCATTTTACGGAATGGCTATCAGATCACCAATCTGAGCAACTTCCGCATCGGATATACCGTTCTATCCGGTAAAAAGATCGTCAAAGAGGGGACAATTCCGGTGGCCGTCGCCCCCCAAAGCAGTCAAGAGATTCGCGCCTCACTGGAGGGGCTCAAACCGGGCAAATACACCCTCAACCTCTATGTCTGCCACAAAGACGATGTCCCCTGGGCCCATAAAGGCGAACGGCTGGCCGAAATCACCCGTCAACTGGTGATTCCCAAAGCCCCCAAACATTGAATTCCCTCCACCACAACAAAAGGGAGAACTCGTTGAGTTCTCCCTTTTTGTTTTTCTCTCCTTGGGGTTTCACTGGCGGAGCTTGCACCTCCTTGCCCATACCCGCGGCGCCCCGGATTCTCTATTTCGGTGCCTTCTTGTAGAGATAGATGGCGATGAGTGAATACAACACATTGGGCATCCAGACCGACAATACCGGCGGCAACATCCCGCTCTTGGCAAATTCATCGGCGAACCGGCTAAACAAAATAAACGAGAAACAGAGCACAATCCCAACCCCGATATGGAGCCCGGTTCCCCCCCGCACTTTTCGGGAAGAGAGCGACACCCCGATCACCGTCAGAATAAACGTCGATATCGGAAACGAGAAGCGATTCTGGCGTTCCACCTCGAAGCGGGCGATCATATCCGATCCTTTGGCCCGCTGTTGTTCGATAAAACGGTTCAGCCGGCCGATCCGCATGGTTTTCACCAGCTCTTCCACCTTCCCCAACTCTGTCGTTTCCAGGTTGATCAACGTATCCAACGGTTGTGAATCGTCGAAATGTTCCACCTCCCCGTCAAACGTCCGATGGATACTTTTCGGCGCACTCCAACGGCGCGTTACCGGATTATAAGTCACATTGGCGGCCTCCAACGAGGATACGATCGCCCCATTCTGATAGGTTTCCAGCACGAAATAACTGGCCTGATTGTTATTCCCCGTAAAATTGCGAATGTAGACAAAGGTGCCCGGTTCGATCTGCCGATAAATATGCGGATCATACTTCATGTTGCTCATCCGCTTGATATACTGCATTTCGAAATCGAGTCGGCGGGAATTGGCTCCCGGAATCACATACAGATTCAACACCAGACTCAGCGTCGTAATGGCCAACGCACTCACAAAATAGGGCCACATCAAACGCCGAAAACTCACCCCACTGGACAAGATGGCAATGATTTCGGTATTATAGGCCATCTTGGAGGTGAAGAAAATCACCGCAATAAAGGTGAACAGCCCACTGAACTGATTGATGAAAAAGGGAATGAAATTGAGGTAATACTGAAACGCAATCGCCGACAACGGCGCCTTCATTTCAATAAAATCGTCGATTTTTTCCACGGCATCGAAAATCACCACAATAATGATAATCAACGCAATGGCAAAGAAATAGGTACCCAGAAACTTGCGGATGATATAGCGGTCGATGATCTTCAGACCCGGGAACTTGATTTTCATAACCGACGAGCTATTTTTTCGACCATCGCGGGCTTCCACGTCGCAAAGGTCCCGTCCAAAATATGTTTACGTGCCTCTCCGACCAGCCACAGATAAAAGGCCAGGTTATGCAAACTGGCAATCTGGGCGGCCAACATTTCGCCGGCAATCGTCAGATGCCGCAAATAGGCTTTCGTATAGGTGTAATCCACAAAACTGCACCCGGCCGGATCCAAGGGCGAAAAATCATCCCGCCACTTCTGATTCCGGATATTGATCACCCCCTCGGAGGTGAATAACATGCCGTTCCGACCGTTGCGGGTGGGCATAACACAATCGAACATGTCTACGCCCCGTTCGATCGCCTCCAACAGATTCACCGGAGTCCCCACCCCCATCAAATACCGCGGACGATCCTGCGGCAAGATCCCGTTGACCAATTCGATCATCTCGTACATCACCGGCGCCGGTTCTCCCACGGCCAATCCGCCGATGGCATACCCTTCGGCCTCGAACTGCTGCACAAATTCGGCCGACCGACGGCGCAAATCGGGATAGGTACATCCCTGCACGATCGGGAACAACGACTGATGGTACCCATACTTCGGCTCCGTCGTCCGATAGCGCTGGAAACAACGCTCCAACCAACGACACGTCAGACTCAACGACTGTTCGGCATAACGATACTCGGCCGTTCCCGGCGGACATTCGTCGAACGCCATCATAATGTCGGCACCGATACTCCGCTGAATATCGATGACCTTCTCCGGCGTAAACAGATGTTTCGAACCGTCGATATGGGAGCTGAAACGACAGCCTTCTTCGGTAATTTTGCGGCAAGCCGCCAGCGAAAAGACCTGAAATCCGCCGCTGTCGGTCAGGATCGGACGGTTCCAGCTACAGAAGCGGTGCAAACCACCAGCCTTTTCCAAGATATCGGTGCCGGGACGCAGATACAGATGATAGGTATTCCCCAGAACAATCCGGGCCCCCACATCCTCTTTCAGATCGCGATGGAAAACCCCTTTGACGCTTCCTACCGTTCCGACCGGCATAAAAATCGGAGTCGGAATATCGCCATGATCGGTATGCATCACCCCGACCCGTGCGGCCGTCGAGGAATCGGTATGTAAGAGTTCGAATGTCATCGTCGCAGGGAAATCAATAAGAGTGCGACGCAAAGGTAACGAAATTTCAGGATTCAACCGATGATTCCAGGCTGAAGGACTTAGTTTTTCCGGCCTCTTTTCCTTTTCGAGGTTCCTCTTTCGGTCCCGCTCTTCAGCCCCAAGCCCATACAACGGAGAAACGACCGCTCCCGACCCGTTTTATTGACAGCCCTTATCAAGACCGGGAAAGCCTATAATTCTCTACCTTGCCCTGCAGGGTGACCTCCAGTTTGGCTGCCCCAAGCTCCGAAACGGTCCTCTTTCGGTCGGGGGCTTCCCCTTTTCGCCCCAACACCCGAAATTTTCGAGCCACACGCGGCGGATAACAGACGCCGTCACTCCACCCCCTCCCACAAGATCGGAGAATAAAAATCAAAAAAAACGAACATGAGGAGTTTTCCCGTCGTACGGATTTGTACGGGAGCCGGCCGGGATTCGTTCGGATGCTTGGCGACCGATCTGTCAGCCGTCGAACGGTTGGCGATTCGAGCTACGGGTGGTTCGAACCTCAGCCCTCTGCCACCGAGAGCCCTTTGAACAACAACTGTTGCGCCTTATCCAACGCAATGAGAGGTCTCTCGCCTCGTTCCAGAGCCGACAAATAGACCTGAGCCGCAAAATAACTCCGGACCGTCACGAATTTTTCAGGAAACATCACTCCCAGCTGATTTTCCAAAACATCCAGGAGCATCTGCTGAAAATAATTTCGATAATCTGCTTCTGTAAGAGTTTTCATCACCGACAAGACTATATTCCTTTTCGGGTGTTACGACCTAAACAGTGCTACGGTTCTTCTCCCAAAAAACATGCAAAAATGATGACATTTTTTAGATCGACCAAAGCTTCCCGATGAATCATACAAAAGGCCCAACATTAGCCTGATCTCATTTTACCAACTTGCAGTTCAGCCCCATAATTCCGCCGCTATGGACCGAGGGTCTGTGTTTAGCACCAATGGCGTGTCCAAATAGGATACGAAAAAAAAGAATTACGCGATGATTGCATCGTTTTGGCTCACGGATCCCGGTATCGCTTCTGTTGAACGAGCAAGTGGGAGGGTATCGTCTCTGCGCTATCAGATCCAGGTCCTCCGCCTCCCTTTGTGCCGCCTCCAACAGAAAAGCCGAGCTCTATTTCAAAGACATTTCGACTTCCTCCCATCCAATCCATGTCGCCACCAGAGAAAATCGGACGATCCTCCAATCACCCCGAGGTCACCGCTTTTCTTCACCCCCTTCTCCGACCTGAAGATCGATCTGGTAGAAAAAAGCCCTTGTGGGCAGCCGTCTACTCTTTCCCCCAAATAGGGGAAGCGCTCAACCCTCCCCCTCAACCTATCTGGCCTCCCAACAACCAACAAAAAGTTTCCCAACAAACAACAAAAAAAGAGAGATCACGTTTTCATGATCTCTCTTTCTGAGTGGGAGCACAGGGATTCGAACCCCGGACCCTCTGCTTGTAAGGCAGAATCAGCCTACTTTTCTTTATTTTTCATCACTTTTATTTATTCCTACAAATAGCTGTTTATCAGTCATAAATATATATTTTTAATTCAATTCTATTTTTATATATTTCACATTATTTTTTATATTTGTGTCGAAATTGTGTACCGGAAAAATGACGCCACAATGCTATAAAAAGCGGATTTCATAAAGTCTGTGTATAAATAACGGCAAATTATGAATTTTAACTACTCAAAAGACGGTATTACGGTAGCTGCAATCTTAGATACAACACACCAGAAAAAGACGGGAACATACCCGGTAAAAATTCGTGTAACCTATCGTAGAAAGCGACAATATTACCCAACAGGAAAAGACTTGACCCCGGAACAATGGGCGACAATGCCGACAGCCCGTAACAGGGAATTACGAGCCATCCGGGAAAGCATTGCAAACAGCTTCGATATTATCCGGCAAAACGTCGACGAACTCGCATTCGCTGCCGGATTCTCTTTCGATGCACTTGACAGCCGACTAAAGGCTGGGTTTACCGACACATTAAATACCGCATTTCAGGCAAAAATCAACGATTTACGGACAAATTCCCGCCCTGGGAATATGCTGGTATATGACAACGTGCTAAAAGGAATAGAACGTTTCAGGGGAGCTAAAATCCCCTTTGACGCTATAACCGTCGATTGGCTGAGGAAGTACGAAAAATTCTTGATAGAGGAGGAAAAAACCGCCTCGACGATCAGTATCCATTTTCGAACAATTCGGGCCATACTGAACGATGCCCGACGTGCCGGAATTATCAAAGATTCGCAGTACCCGTTCGGGAAAGGCCGGTTTGAAATACAGGCCGGAGAGGGGCGCAAAATGGCCCTTACATTGGAGCAAATAGGACGCATAGCCCGTTACGAGGATGGGAGCCAGGCAACGGCAAAATACCGGGATTATTGGCTGTTTCTGTATCTATGCAACGGAATCAATATGGCAGACTTTGTAAAGTTGAGGTATCGGGATATTGTAAACGGTGAAATCTGCTTCGTCCGCCAAAAGACAGAGCACACCACAAAGACCCGAAAGGAAATACGGGTCGTTATCTCGGAACCTATGCAGGCTATAATTAATCGATGGGGAAATAAAGACCGGCAACCGGATAGCTTCATTTTCCCGGTTCTCTCAGGCACGGAAACAGCGTTGGAACAAAAGCACAAAACACAGTACCTGACCCGGGCAATAAATCGGCGTATGGCCGCTATCGGCAAAGCATTAGGGATTGAGCACATTTCAACCTACACCGCACGGCATTCGTTCGCAACCGTACTAAAGCGATCGGGGGCCAATATAGCCTACATTTCCGAAAGCTTGGGCCACCAGGACCTAAAAACAACGGAGAATTACCTCGCCTCTTTCGAGAGAGAAGAACGGGAAAAGAATGCGGAACTACTAACGAAATTTTAGACAAATTCCGTATTGCAAGAAAAATTAAAGGGGCCTCTATTTTGGAGACCCCTTGTAATTTATACTATTTCTTCTCTGATATAGAACCGGATTTTAATATATCCCGCATTTTTACCAATGCCTTTTCGTTTACCTCAATCAATCTGCTAATATCCCCAGCCGTACTCCATTCGGTTACTCGGTCCTGGGTATAAAAAGGCTGAATTAACACAGAACTTTCCAATAACGCCACGACATTAGCTAAACTTGCATCCTTTTCTGATTCTACGATCATTTGAGCACGCAATAAATTATACTCCCGTATTTGCTCATTAAATTTCTTAAGATATTTTGTTGAAGCATACGTATTCGATTTCTGATCTGATAGTATTTCTTTAACAAAGCGTCCACTTCCCCCGTTAGTCTGATAATTTACTATACCATTAAGTCCGGCAATAGTTGGAGCAATATCTGTATGTTCGAAATAGTCGAGTGTATGCCCTTTAGCAATTCCAGGGCCTACAAAAATTGTCGGGGTTATCCAGCTTTCTTCATCAAAAAGAGGGTGCCAACCAACCAGGCTTTGCCCGTGGTCAGATGTTACAATAAGCAAGGTATTATCCCATTTGCCGCTACTTTTAAGATATTCAATCAATAGTCCCAGTGATTGATCAGCTTTTTCTATTGCCTCTACATAAGGAGACCCGGAATCATATATACTTTTATACGAGCCAGACTGCCAAACGTTGTACCCCTCATTTCCTGGAGTTTGTAAGTGAATGCGCATAAAGGCCGGATCTTCACTTTTCAGGATCTCGATACTCTTTTCTACTACCTGATAGTCTGATAAGGATTCATCCATTATGAGAGTAGAAAAACCCCGGCTAATTGAGCGATAAGCCACAGGAGTATTTACAACAAATGCAGTTCGTTTTTCCGGCCAAAAATACTCCTGAATCATTTTGTTTTTCTGACTCAAAAACAATGTGCCCTCTTGCATTACAGGATTTGGAAAAGAGCAGGTATTTTCTTGACTATACACGCCTACTCTTGGGTGATGGGGGATAATGACATACGAACGCTGAATATAAGTGCCCTCACTGACCAGGCTACTAAAATTAGGCATTGCCAGCCTATCGGGAGCCTGCCAGTGTATCCCATCGATAATAAACAAGATCGTACGGTTAATGGTTGGCTGTTTGGCCTGAATAGATACACAGGCAAATAAAAACGCAAGTAATAAAGCACTTTTTCGCATACTCGTAACAAGTTAAAAGAAACAAAGAAAATTATACAGAAACACAAGCAACAAAATCACAATATACTAAACATTGCGGGCAATTGCCGCAAAAATGTCAATAGATTTATAAAGAAATATTTTCACATGCTATGCAGGTACGATATTTTTGCTATAAGTAAAAAATAGAGCACAGTTGGCGCTGTGCTCTAGACTGCGAAACACCTCGGTAAGATTTGGTTAGTTAAATATTTTGACGATTAAAGTCAATAACAGTTGGCGCTGTTAAACTAAACGACTTTAAAGTAAAATGTACATACAAGCATCAAACAGGAAATATTCCTGTTCCAGTGTTGCATTTAAGGGTTTCGCAATACAAAGATATGCAATTGTAAAGGTAAAAAACAACCAACCATAATAAATAAAAAGCAATACATTGCAAATCAATAATATAATAGTTATGGAGAAAATTAATAATTCGATGCCTTTTGCGGCTCTAACGGTCGGTCAAGTACACGAATTTATGAGTAGTTACATCGATGAACTCAAAAAGGTTGTAACGAAAGATCCGGCCAATTTAACAAAGGAGGCTTTAACGGCTGATGAAGCCATAAATCTATTAAATGAGTTAGGATATCCAGTTACAAAAAGTAGCCTTTATAAAATGGTTTACGGAAAAGGAATACCGTACCACAAAAAGGGTAAACGTCTAATTTTTTATCGAAAAGAGATTGTTTGTTGGATGAACAAAACGGTAATAACCCCGGAAACAAAATCCGATGCGGCCTTGTCGTTGGCAAATAGTGTTAATTCTAAAAAATAGGAGGGTTGGCAATGAATAGTAAAACAAAAGCCGCTCCCAACGGGAACGGCAATACAAGTAGATTCTCTTTGATTCGGCAATACAAAGATAACAAATACCATCTTTCCCGCCAAAGAAAAAGGCTGTTTTCTCTCTTATCTGACGGGTTTCCTCGTTCAACCGCTGAAATATCTACTGAGTTAAACCTATGCGATCCCAGAGGGTTGATCCGAGACCTTCGAAAATCAGGTATCCCCGTTTCTGATTTCTGGGTAAACGGGGCATACGGTCGCAGATTCAAACGATATTTTATCAGAAAGGAGGCAGGCAATGGGAATAAATAATACCGCACCGGCACTTGAAAGCATAGATTTTTTAAGAATGATAACAACTGATATAGGATCCCGGGATAAGAAAATGAGAGAGGGAAAGACCCTAAAGAAAGCAAAGGAATTACAGGGGTTGAGTTGCCGGGAGGTATTAGCCGATTTATTGGACCAATTCGAAACCGTAGATTTTCGGGGGCGTGCAGGATTGGACGAGGACGCAAAGCTAACCCGGAAAATATACGTTATTATTTCCATTGATGAAATAATTTCAAAAGCGACTGCCAATAATTGGGGGCTTTGCATAAAGGACGGTTTCACCTATTTATATAACGGGCGATATTGGCAAACGCTGGATATAGAAACGTTAAAAATATTCCTTGCTGAGGCCGCTATAAAAATCGGCATTCCGGAGTTTGAGGGCAAATATTACCAAACGAGGGATGAGCTATACAAGCAATTTATGGCAATGGCCAATATGCCAACCCCTGAAATGCCCGATGGGGTGACGCTTATCAATTTGCAAAACGGGACCTTTGAGATAACAGACACAAGCCAGCAGCTAAGAGAGCAACGCCGGGAGGACTTTTTAAAATACCAGCTTCCATTCTCATATAATCCCAATGCTACGTGCCCTTTATTTGACAAGTATCTAGAAAGGGTATTACCAGATAAGGAAAGCCGTAAAGTATTGGCGGAATATGTGGGGTACATTTTCACAAATGGGCTGAAGCTCGAAAAGGTTGCAATATTGTACGGCGGCGGCGCCAATGGGAAAAGCGTATTTTTTGACATTATTCGGGCTTTGATCGGGCGGGATAATATTTGCAACTACTCTTTGCAAAGTCTCACAAAAGTAGATAGTTACGAACGGGCAAGCTTATCAAATAAGCTACTCAATTATGCCTCCGAGATTAACGGAAAATTGGAGGCCTCCACATTTAAACAGTTGGCCAGCGGTGAACCGATCCAAGCAAGGCAGATATACGGCCAACCCTTTACAATGATGAATTACGCTAAGTTGATGTTTAACTGTAACGAACTACCTAAAGAGGTAGAAAATACAGAAGCATTTTTCAGGCGCTTTCTGATATTCCCATTTACTCAAACTATACCCAAGGCAGAGCAGGACCCGGAACTATCAACGAAGATCATACAAACAGAGTTAAGCGGAGTATTTAATTGGATGCTTGATGGGTTACGGAGATTGCTAAAGCAAAAAAGGTTTACAGTATCTCAGCGGATCGATGATCAGATAAACGATTTCCGCAAGGAATCCGACAGCGTGGCAATGTTTATAGAGGAGGAAGGATATAGACCCGATCCGGGTAGTTTCGTACTACTGAAAACCCTATACCAGGAATACAAAACCTATTGCCAAGAGAACGGGTATAACGTCTGCTCAACAAAGACCGTATCAAAACGTTTGAAAGGGTACGGGTACAATGTAAGAAGAATATCCCCCGGGAATGCGGTACAGTGCATAAAACTCGGGACATTGTAAAAATTAAAAAAGTTTTTCCAGCTACATTTCCTACACTACCTACATTATAAAAAATGCTTTTATTTGATTTACATACACTTACATAATGTAGAAAAATAACACTTTCCTACATTGTCCAGATAGTTCGTGCAGTGTAGCAAGTGTAGAAAATGTACATAATGTAGGTAAAAAAACATTTTTAATTTTCACCTAAACGATTTCAAGGCATGAATCACCGATATAAACTTGAAGACTACAAAGGACCGGGGAGCCGGTACAAGTGCCCGTCCTGTCACCAAAAGAGAGTATTTGCCCGATATATCGATACCGAAACCGGGGAGCACTTATCGACTGATGTTGGCCGATGTAACCGGGAGGATAAATGCGGATACCATTATACCCCCTCACAGTATTTCAAGGATCACCCGGAAAATAGGTCGGAATACCGACCAGATGATACAGGGTATAGCCATAAAAAGCCTGCATTTTCGAATGCAATAAAAAAAGATGAAAACCAGCATATCAGCATTGATACAATCCCGGGGAAATACGTTTCCCAATATTTGGGGTATAACTCAGATTTCGTTCGCTTCCTGCTTTCTCTCTTTGATCACTATTTTATGGATTGTCCTACAATACAGCGGCTGATGTCAGAGTATTATTTAGGCTGCACGGGGAACGGGTCCGTTATCTTTTGGCAGATTGATTCACAAAACAGAATCCGAACCGGGAAAATAATGCGATACAATCCGGACACAGGGAAACGTATCAAAAAGGAAAGCGGGGCGATTGATTGGATGCACGCAAAGATGAAGCGGGCCGGAATGCTCATCGATTCCTGGACTTTATCTCAGTGCCTATTCGGGGAGCACCTTTTGAGGAAACGGCCGGACGATACTATATGCCTCGTTGAAGGTGAGAAATCGGCCATTATAGGTAGCGGATTTATGCCGGAATATATTTGGCTTGCAACGGGCGGAAAACAGAATTTGAAGGCCGAAAAGTGTGAATGCCTGAAAGGCCGCAATGTGGTATTATTCCCTGATCTTGGAGCCTTTGACGCCTGGAAAGAAAAAGGGGAATCAATAGCCCGGAAAGTCGGTTTTTACCTGAGTGTTTCCGACATCTTAGAGGGTGTGGCAACCGAGACGGAAAGAGAATCAGGATATGATATTGCCGATTATTTAATAGCACAAATTCAGACACAATTAAAAGCCCAGACTTTACAATCGGGCAACAATACCAAACAAAAACAGAAATTAAAAACAAGGCCACAAAAACAGCCTTTGCCGAGAACCAAAGAAGAAAGTATATTGTTATGGATGGCCAACAAGAATCCGGCGATAGTCAAACTGATTTCATCGCTTGACCTGGTAACAATCCATTGAAAATAACTTCCACAATTTAAGAAACGGCGAGATTAAAATACAAGGTATTCCGACATCTAACGCACGGGAAAAGTGGAATTTGCGGATGATATAAAAAAAAGAGAAAATATGGAAACTCAGATCATATACGGGAATTGCCCAAGCAAATCGAACTGCTACAAGGTGGTCACTATAAACGGACACTCCTCACTATCGAAAACAAAGGCTCTGAAAGCCTATGAAGAAACGTTTTTTATTCAATGCGACAAGTACCGAAATGCCAATATCTCAGGGTATTTTGAACTCTATTTGCGGGTATATTACCCATCGCAGCGCCCGGACCTTGACAAAGAACGCCCACGCATTGAATTTGCAATCAAAAAAGCCTAAGGAAATGCCGAATAAAGGACCGAGCGATATAGCTATTAGATACGATCGAAAAGCCATAGCGGCCGATCTGTCAGCCGAGCAACTGGAAGAGATGTTTCGGGAATTGGATAACTATTTCGCCCAAAAACAGCCCCCAAAACAAACATTAAACACACAAAACTATGAAAACAAACAAAGAGCAATTTAAGACGATTCAAGTACACGAAACACCTGTAACGGTAGGCCTTTCAGATGTAACGATAACCAACCACAAAGGCACGAGCACACACCGTGAAGTATACCTACTGATCGAAAACGAGCTGAACGGCGACACAGTGATAACGCTCAGTTCGGAGCAGGCTCACAAATTGGCCGGGGCGCTGCATTCTTACGCCGCCCAACTGGAGATTGAAAATAACAATTAAATACTTTGAATTATGCCTCAACCAAAAGGAAAGACAGGAAACCCCAACGGTCGACCCAAGGGAAGCCCTAACAAAACTACTCAGAGCGTTCGGGAATGGCTCACGAGGTTGATCGACGAAAATAGAGGACAGATCAGAAAAGATTTAGCAGCGCTTGAACCCAAGGAGCGATTGCAAGTCCTTGAAAAGTTCATGCAGTACACCGTACCGAAAATGCAAAGCGTCGAGGCACGTGTAGACATTGATAGGCTTTCTGACTCTCAAATAGACCAAGTAATTAACGAATTATCGGAAAAGCTATGAAAACACTAAATCCTGAACAAAAACGCTACCTCCTTAAAGCATTACAAGCCGGAGAATTTGACGAAAAAGAACTGATCCGTAAACTTGAAATACAAAAAGAGGTTATCGAAAGCCGGGTAATTTTCGAAAATTACAGAGACGATACGCTGGCTTCAAAAATAAAAGAAGAGAGATAAGCTCCACACCTGAGGGGTTGGCTTCAACACAACCCCTACACAAGAAAATAGGGGTGTCCGTCTGGTGTATACCCCTACACAAACAGAATAGCCACCCTTGTAGGTGGCTATCTTGTTATAACGGTCCCTATTTGTAGATTCATTTTTTGAATCCAATTTTTTCACGCGTCTTTACAGGTTTTACCGAGAGGGCGGCGATCGCCTGATAGATATTATCGAGTTCGTTGCGCATATCCTCCGAAAGGTCGTTGATCGCTTCGGTGTTATCATTATCTGCACGCTCCAGAAGAGCCAATTTTGCCCGAATTTCGGCCAATTCTGCCGTTATTTGTGTTGTGGTGGTAATGTAGTAGTTCCGCATTGCAACAAACGTCCGCATAATGGCGATATTTACTTGTATGGCAGTTCCACTACGTAAGACACTCGAAAGCATTGCTACCCCTTGTTCGGTAAAGGCAAACGGCATATAACGGCGGCCGCCTCTTTCGTTTGAGATCACAATTCGTGATTTCAAGTTTGCAAACTTCTGATTGGTAATTTGACACATAAAATCAGAAGGAAACCGTTTACTATTTGATTTTACGGCCTGCACGTTACCTATTTTTCTTCTTTCGTATCCTCTAATTGTGTCGTTTCTTTACCGGATAACACTTGTTTAGCGTTAAGCGGGGAAATTACAGAACGTCCTAACTGGGACTCCAGTTGATTACGTGCCGCCTTTGCGACACTACCTCCACTCTGAGCCACCTTTACGTTCTGATGGAAACCTTTAGGCTGTTGTTGTTTCGAAATCTCTGTTACAGCAGCTTCGGCGAGAGTGTTAAGGGCCAACTCTATATTCGTCATATTATCCCGCAAATTCTCTTTTTTAAGCCCCTTGTATTGTTTGTAGGCTTTGGTCGTACGCCCGGCCCATTCCATCGTAATAATGTCGGTAAGCGTAGCGTATTGCTGTCCCTCGACACCTCGACGTTGCCATTCGTCGGTCAGTTCCTTGCGCACCTCCATACTCTTCAATCTCTGGTTGATCCAGTTGTCGGAATATCCCAGGCGCTTGTAGTCGGTCATCGCCTGCCGAATGGACAACTCCGGATCCTGCATCTGGTCGAGGCGATCGCTGGCTACTTGTGCCATCCATTGCTTAAACGGCTCGGCCTTTGGAGAAGGGATCGACTGAATCAATCGGAAAAGTTGCTCAGTATCTGCCACATCCGTAAGGCGCATTTTCCCATCAGAGGCAGGCATTTTCAAAGTACTACAAATTGTAGTAGGTTCATCCCCTCTCTCTTTTTTTATACGTGATTTAAGTACGCTCCAATATCGTTTTGGATCGGGGCTATCAGTCAAAATACCTACTACATCAACAACCGAGAAATACCAAGTCTCTGTTTCATCATCCCAAAGGGTCCGAACCTTCCTCTCTTCGAATATCTGTATGGCTTGTTTCTGTGTCATAAATCACTAAGTTTATTATAATACGGACAAGTGGCGTTATCGCCTGCCGGAACGTAAACAGTCCAGCCGGGGTTTTATTTATGTTTTATCCTGCAATCTCCTATGCCTCGTAGCCCTCGTAGTAGTACGATTGCGTAATACCTTTGAAAATAATTTCCCGATCGTTCACCTGGTCCGTCAATGCCGGTTGCAGTAGGGCTCGCAATTCAAGGTCATTTATAGGGCTACGCTCCATCGCTTGGAGATATTGCGTTTTATCCACCCTTTGCCAATCCACAACCCGCCCGAGATTCTTTTTGAGCATCATATCAAGCCATATCCGGGTAGCCCGTCCATTCCCCTCCATAAATGGGTGGGCGATATTCATCTCTACGTATTTTGCGATAATATCCTCAAATGTCTTGTCGGGCATCCGTTCTATAACCGGAAGTATTGCATCCAGATATAGAGCGTTGGCAAAGCGAAACCCACCCTTTGATATATTCAGCGTCCGGACCTTTCCGGCAAAGTCATACAGGCCACCGAACAAATATCGGTGTATATCCTGTAATCCCTTGAGCGTTCCGACCTCGATACGGTCAATGTCCCCCGATTCAAAGAGAGCGTGAGCTTTATTTAGGCTCTGGGCGTCTATATTATCCGTCTTTCCCATAGTCATTCCGCCTTTATGGTTATCGACTTGCCACAATGAGGGCAGGTGAGCGTATTAGTAGGCTGGGGAGCAAAAAAATCACTGACATTACAACCAATCGCAGTCGCAATACGTTCGAGCACCTCTACACTCGGATTTCCGTTAATATGCTGACTAAGTCCTACGGGCGTAATTCCCATTCTTTCTGCCACTTCCTTAACCGTTAATCCATTGGCCTTTATAGCTCTCTTTATATCCATAGCTTTATAATTATAGTTCCAACAAATGTAGCGATAACTTTATTTTTCCACAAAAATAATAGCAAAAACTTTATTTTTTATTTGCACAATTAAATATATAGCTTTATATTTGCATCAAGAAATAAAACCAATAGCTATAATTAACTATGACACCCCAAGAAAATAAAGCCCGAATGATTCTGAACCAGCACGATTTTTATTGGTTTATGGCCGATTTCAGAGAAGAAGCCAAACAGGAAGCCGAAAACAATATGAGATTTTTCCTGGAAACGATCTCCTCGCTTGATCCCGAAACGCAAAAGACCTTACGGACCGAATGGATTAACCGATATAATCAAGCCCGGGCCAACGTACAATAAAGAGAATGCAATAGGGGTGAGAATAGCCTCACCCCTATAAACACCCCAAGGATATGACTACAGATAACTATTTACCGGATTGTTCAGCCTCCAGGCGATCAAGAAGCGCCCTATTTTCATCGATACTATCGCAGCGGTACAATTTACCCAGATGGTCAATGAAGGCGATAAAATCGTCCCTTTTGGCGAATAGTTCGGTAATCTCAACCCCGAGAGCCGATGCAATTTTTCGTAGGGTCGTTATGGTTGTATTTCCATTGATCGCCTTTGATAGCCCAACACGGGAAATGCCGATCCGCTCGGCTAAATCTGTTTGCGTCATCCCCTTTTCTTTGAGAATTTCGGCGATTCTGAATTCATTATCCATAATTGTAAACATATTGTTTTATGTGGCAAATATAAAAATTAAACTCATAGTATACAAATAATATCTATTTGAAAATAAAAAGTTATCAAAATATTTGCATTATTGAATAATTATAGTTTACTTCGCATTGTCAAACGATAACAAAAAGTTTACAAGTAATGACACCCGCCACACATACCGAACTAATGAATATCGCAATACAGGCCGCCGAATACATTAACAGCCTGAGGGGCGAAAGTGAAACGTTTCAGATAGACGGCGAAACCCTTTCCGCCGTGATTAGCTACGAAGCCAAGACGGGTGAGGATCGGGGCGATTATTGGACGGCTCCGAGCTGGTGGATAGACCAGGAGACGGTAAACGTTGAGGGTGTCTACAACGAGGACGGGAACAATGACACAGAGGCCGTACAATGGCTCACAAAACAACTGAACTAAGATAACCGGGGCGGCCTCAACAACCGCCCTACAAACCAAAAACGTTATGAACAAACAGGATTTATCGAAATTAATGCGCCGGGCGTGGGAATTATTCCGGACAACAGGCAAAACCTTTTCGGCCTGCCTGGTGAAAGCCTGGGAGTTTTACCGATTGACAAAGCGGATGAGAGAGGGGGTTGTTTCCTTTTGTTACGAGAAGGCAAACGGAGACACACGAAAGGCAAAAGGGACATTGCAAGGGATTACTCCACTGATCAAGGGATCGGGCCAGGATTCGCCTAAAACCTTTCGTTATTTTGATATTGAGGCGGGAGGATTCCGCTCTTTCCGAATTGAAAACCTTATAACTGTTTATTGATATGAAAATCGAAGACCTGAAAAACGTTAAACTGAGCAAAATGACAGCCGGGTATCTGGCTATATTCTTAAAATTGGGCGAACTATACGGCGAGGCCTCCAAGGTTACAGAACTTGATTACTCAGGCCCGGAGATCGATAAAGTAAATGAGGATTTTTACGAGGCCATTAATAAGGCCGGGGAGGAAATAATGAAACTGGCCGTATCATCAATGCAATATAACCTTTGGGACCTCAACAACAGCTCCGAAATATAATCCCTTTAACACACGTATCTACCCAAGACAAAGAATTAGACGGTTATGACAGATACACAATATAGAGTAGTTGCGGCCCGGATCGTATTTCAATGCCTGAAGCATAGGCGATTTATCTACAATGCGATTTTTAACTTTGATACATTCAGGCTAAATTTGACGGTAAGATACACCGGGGGCCGCCGGTTCTGGATTATCAAGGCTGACAAATTCAAGATCGACACCTGGAAAATAACAGAATGTACTGAAACGGTATTTTTCAACCCTGAACGGCTCTTGCAATACCTGAACTAATAAACCGGCATTTTCGGCCTATTTCAGACAAAAAAAAGAAACGATAAATTCTGTCAACTATGGAAGAAGAAAAACCAATCAAGAAAAAACGG
Source organism: uncultured Alistipes sp. (assembly GCA_944326035.1). Lineage (GTDB taxonomy): Bacteria > Bacteroidota > Bacteroidia > Bacteroidales > Rikenellaceae > Alistipes_A. The sequence goes on from CALVCS010000008.1 coordinate 19,846, forward strand.
GGTCCTTACAATAAAAAAGGGATTGACCCTAAAGATGCTGTAACCATAGAATACACCGACAAGGCAGCCTATCATAAAGCGGGTGATAGAGCGACTATTCATCGCTATCTGGCCGGAAAACTCGAAAAGAAGGGTATCGCAAAAATCATACAGGACCCCGCACAACCAACCAAAGACGACTAAGCACAGCCACCCCGATATGTCGGATATGTATGAAATGTACATAATGTAGGTAAAAAAACATTTTTAATTTTCCATACACCGCATATTACAGGCAATGAAACACGGACGTAAACCGTGTACCGATTAATTGAGTTTCGGGGTTTTTGTGTTGAAATTGTGTACCCGCAAAAAATAAGAGGTTACGATTTTCTGTCGTAACCTCTTGATTTTCTGAGTGGGAGCACAGGGATTCGAACCCCGGACCCTCTGCTTGTAAGGCAGATGCTCTGAACCAGCTGAGCTATACTCCCTTCGGCAAGCAACCTGTTTGTCTCGATTGCGAGTGCAAAGATAGGTAAAATTTCGTTTCCTCCAAACTTTTCAACGATTTTTTTCCAATTATTTTGCGTCAGGCTGCTTGAACGACCTATTTCTTCACGGGTTCCCTCACCTCCAACGATAACTCATCGAGCTGAGCCTGAGCCAAAGGAGCCGGTGCATCGATCATCGTATCGCGTCCTGAATTATTTTTCGGGAACGCAATGAAATCGCGAATCGAATCGGCGCCCCCAAACAGAGAACACCAACGATCAAGTCCAAAGGCAATCCCTCCGTGAGGAGGTGCCCCATATTTAAAGGCATTCATCAAGAAGCCGAATTGACGTTGAGCCTCTTCGGGGGTAAAGCCCAAAACCTGGAACATTTTATTTTGCAGCCCTGCGTCGAAGATACGAAGCGACCCTCCGCCAACTTCCACCCCGTTGACCACAAAGTCGTAGGCATTGGCACGAACTTTACCTGGATCGGTATCGAACAAGTCGATATCTTCGAGTTTCGGCGAGGTGAACGGGTGGTGCATGGCATAATAGCGTTGGGTTTCGTCATCCCATTCGAGCAGCGGGAAATCGACCACCCACAACGGGGCAAACTTACTCTTGTCACGCAGACCCAATCGAGCCCCCATTTCCAAACGCAGTTCGCACAGAGCGGTCAAGGTCTGTTTGCGAGGTCCGCTCAAAATCAGCAACAAATCGCCCGGTTTCGCCCCACAGGCCGCAGCCCACGAAGCCAAATCCTCCGGCGTATAAAATTTATCCACACTCGACTTGTAGTGCCCGTCGGCATCGATCCGCACATAGACCAACCCTTTGGCACCCACCTGAGGACGTTTCACAAACTCGGTCAATTCGTCGAGTTGTTTGCGGGTGTAACCGGCACAGCCTTCGGCACAAATCGCCCCGACATATTCAGCCGAATCGAACACCCCGAATCCTTTCCCCTGCGTCAACTTCGTAATATCCCGGAAGGTCATTCCGAAACGGATATCGGGTTTGTCGGATCCGTAGTTGGCCATGGCATCGGCCCAGGTCATGCGCGGAAATGCTTCCGGGAAGTCGATATTCAGCAAGGTCTTGAACAGGTGTTTGGCCATCGCCTCGAAAATCTCCAGAATGTCGTCCCGTTCCACAAACGACATTTCACAGTCAATCTGGGTGAATTCCGGCTGACGATCGGCCCGCAGGTCTTCATCCCGGAAACAGCGCACGATCTGGAAATAACGGTCGTAACCGGCCACCATCAGCAGCTGTTTGAAGGTTTGCGGCGACTGGGGCAAGGCATAAAATTCCCCGGGGTTCATCCGAGAAGGCACTACGAAATCGCGGGCGCCTTCGGGCGTCGACCCGATCAAATAGGGCGTTTCGATCTCCAGGAATCCCCGCTGATCCAAAAACCGACGGACTTCATGCGTCAACTGATGACGCAAGATCAGCGCATTTTTCAACGGATTGCGGCGCAGATCCAGGAAACGATACTTCATGCGCAATTCATCGCCCCCGTCGCTCTGATCTTCGATCGTAAAGGGCGGCGTCAACGAAGGATTCAACACCTTGAGCTCTTCGACCACGATTTCGATCTCTCCGGTCGGGAGTTTCGGGTTTTTGGCGCTGCGTTCCACCACCCGACCCGTGGCCTGAATCACGAATTCTCGTCCGAGCGAAGCGGCCGTTTCCCGAACGGCCGGCGTGGCGTGTTCTTCCACCACTAATTGCGTAATACCGTAACGATCCCGAATATCGATGAAGGTCATGGCGCCCAGATTCCGTATCTTCTGGACCCATCCCGCCAAGGTAACGGTTTCCGAAATATTGTCCTTGCGTAACTGACCGCAGGTGTGGGTTCTGTACATATGTCGAAATTTTTATACTTTTGTTCCAAAACGAACTCCAAAGGTAGTAAAAACTGATGAACGACACACAAGATCAGGACGTTTTTTTTATGCGTCAGGCCATTTCCGAGGCCCGTTTGGCCTTCGATCAGGGGGAAGTCCCAATCGGAGCGGTCGTCGTCTGGCAAAACCAGGTCGTCGGCCGGGGCCACAACCTCGTGGAAACCCTCGGCGATCCGACCGCCCACGCCGAAATGCAAGCCATCACCTCGGCCACAGCCACCATCGGAGGAAAATATCTGCCGCAATGCCGACTCTACGTCACGGTCGAACCTTGCGTCATGTGTGCCGGAGCCTGTTTCTGGGCCCAGCTGGGCGCCGTCATCTATGGCGCGGACGACCCCAAAAGAGGTTTTTCCCGCCTGCAAAGCCCCCTCTTCCACCCCCGTACCGAAATCCGACGCGGCATCCTCCAAGAAACTTGCAGCGACCTGATGAACCGCTTTTTTGGCAAGCTACGGTAAATATTCGCCCGTTGCCATTTGTATATTCGCCGGAAAACGCTATATTTGTTCGATCCCAATACCAGAACTCTTATGCAAGATCGGTCATAACAGATCTGGGCCTAATCCTTAAACCTATAATTTAAGACATGATGAATAGAATGAAAATGACTGCGGCACTCGCATGTGCTCTTCTGACGACAGGGGTAACTTTTGCTCAGCTGCCAGCTGAGGTAACTACCAAGTTCAACGAAGCCGCTGAGCTGATCAACCAAAAGAAATTCATCGAAGCCATCCCGATTCTGGAAACCGTTCTGACTGAAGGTGAAACCGCCGACCCTGAATCCGATATCGTCGCCCAGGCTCAAAAATTGTTGCCGGAATGCTATATTCGTCAAGGAGCTATGGCTGCCGGAGCCGGCAAATTCGAAGACGCCATCACCGCGCTGAATAAAGCCGACGAACTGGCTGACAAATACAACGTGACCGCCTCTAAATCCAAAATCGACAACCTGTTCCCGAAAGTTTATGTCGCTTACGGGGCTCCCGCTTTCAACAACAAAGATTACGCAAAAGCCATCGACGTATTCTCCCGGGCTTACGCCAAATTCCCGAACGACACCAAAATGGCCATGTTGCTGGCCCAAAGTTATTGCGAATCGGGAGATCGCGCCAAAGGGGAAGAGATCTACAAAAACATCATCGCCCTGGAAGCCAAACACGACAAATATGCAGAAGCTGCCAGCCAAGCCAAAGCCGCTTTGGCCAACTATCTGCTGGTTGATGCCTCCAAAGCTGCTGAAGCTCAGGATCTGGATGCCGTCGTAAAAGCCACCGACGCCATTCTGGAATTCGATCCGACCAACGGTGCTGCCAACCTGATGCGTCTGCAAACGGCCACCAACCTGAAAAATTATGATGCTGTGATCGGTTTCGGGGAAGAAGCCGCTTCGACCCAACCCACCGAGCTGGACAAATCCAATGCCTACTTCCTGCTGGGCGCTGCTTACCAAAACAAAAACGACAAGGCCAAAGCCATTGAAATGTACCAGAAAGTAACGGAAGGCCCCAACGCAGCTACCGCTAAAGCACAAATCGCCGAACTGAGCAAATAGTCTCAATCCACGCGATGATATACACAACGAGCCGTCTTGCACAGGACGGCTCGTTTTCTTTGAGCGTCCTCCCCAAAGCGCGAACTTTTTTTGATGCCGGATTTTAATCTGAACCTCCCGTTCCTCCCCAGATTCAAGACTGAGTCTCCCGTTTCTCTCCGAATTCCGAACTTTTCCAGATTCCAGAGTGAGCCTTCCGTTCCTCCGCAACGCGTTGTCCCCTTACGGAAGCGGACCTCACGTTTTTTCTGACCCTCCCTACTGCAATCGGAAGATCAAGAGCGACGACGGCGTTTGGTCAGCAACGTCAACAAAAAGCCCACCAGAAAAATGACCGTTGTCCCCACAACAATCGTCAGATTGGCATGCCACGTACTGCGGAAGGGATAGAGCGGAGACCCCGGATGGAGGGCCGGCGACAGACTCATCCACGTAATGACCAAGACCCCGATCACGGTGGCCAACACCACATGAACGCGCCGGGTCGTTTTGAACACCAGACCCAACAAAAACAACCCGAGCATACCTCCGCTGAAAATAGAGGCCAACTTCCACCAGGCCGTCAGTACCCCCTCCACACCCATCATCAACAGTCCGACCAACACCCCGATCAGACCGATCCCCAACGAGGCTCCATATAAAACCGCCATGCTCTGTTTGCGACTCAGGGGCTGTTTGTGAAAATGCTGCACAAAATCGACCAAGACAACGGTCGCCCCCGAATTGATACTCGTCGAGATCGTACTCATCCCCGCCGCAAAAATCGAGGCAATCAACAAACCGGTCACCCCCGTCGGCAGGCCATGCACAATAAAATAGGGGAACACCCGGTCACCGCTGATCCCCTCCGGCAAGATCCCGGGCTGGGCCGTATAATAGGAAAAAAGCGCCGTCCCGATGTAGACGAACAACAACGAAACCGGAATATACAGCAAGCTGCCGAATAAGGTCGACTGAATGGCCTTCCGGGTGGAGGAGGTGGTCAGATAACGTTGTACATAATTCTGATCGATGCCGTAATTCTGCACATTCACAAAAAGACCATATATGAACACGACCCAAAACGTCGGTTCACGCAGACTTGCGCTGAAACTGCCCAGGCTGAACTTATGGTAATCAGCGGCTATTTCAAAGAGTTGAGCCGGCCCTTCGGGCATCGAAAAGGTCAGGACCAGCGCACAGGCCACGGCCCCGACGATCAAAATCAACCCCTGGATCGCATCGGTCCAAATGACGGCGGCCATACCCCCTAACAGCGTGTAACACAACGTAACGCCTCCCGTACAGAGAATGATCGTAGAGATATCCCAACCGAACATAAAATTCAACGGCAAGGCCAACAAAAACAGAATAGACCCCGTACGAGCCAATTGGGTGAGCAGATAACAGGCCGCCACATAGGCCCGCGCCCAATAGCCGAACTTCACTTCCAGATAGTGATAGGCCGATATGCTCTGTTGACGACGGTATAAAGGAATAAAAATTTTGGCAGCCAACCAACTGGCCAATGGGATAGAGAGACTGAACACGAAAGGATTCCAATTGGTGAGATAGGCTTCGCCGGGCAGTCCCAAAAAGCTGATACTGCTCACAAACGTGGCAAAGATGCTCATCCCCACCGCCCAGGCCGGCAGCTTACCGCCCGCCCGGGTGAAGGCAGAGGCTCCCTGTCGACTCTGGAAATAGAAAGAACACCCCAACAGGGTGATCCCGAGGACAAAGGCGAAAAAAACGACATAATCCAACCAAGTAATCTCCATACGCCATACTCCTATCGAACCGCGGTGTTCCCTGCGCCAAACGGAGGGTACCCCACTGCAAAAAGAGCGGGAAATTTACTTTTCCCGTCTCTTGAACGTTTCGATCGGCTGTTTTCTCCGCTCATCCGCTTCGCTCTCCTCACGTTTTGGCCTTCTCTTACCCTCTCTTGGCCCGGTCGTTCACATCCCTCTCCCTCCACTGCCTTTCGCCCGTGACGTTCCGGAGCATACTCCGAAGCTACCCAAAGCAGAATCGCCTACGAGAGCCCATCAACAGACCTTGCCCAACAGCCCTGCTTGGATAAAAATAACGAAAACGTTTGAATTTTCCAATCCTTGGAAGGGACTCCCCGTCCGTTTATCCCCCTCTAAACCGTGGAAGTCCTCTCTTTTTTCCCTCCACGAACGATCGATTTCCCTCTTTTTTTACAGAATATTTATCCTAACCGTAGGTAGAACCCTTAAAAAATACTATTTTTAAGGAATTGATGGCTTCGGAAAACCTTTCGTCTGCCTATTACTCTACTTAACCTATGTTCAAAACCATGAAATTTTTGTACACTCTCCTGTTAGGGAGCTTGTTGCTATGGACGGGATGTCAATCCCCCCACATTAAGGTCGAACACCTGAGCGTCGAAATGCTGGAAAATCCCGTGGGCGTCGGCACCCCGACCCCCCGCTTCTCCTGGCAAATAACGGCCGCTGTCCCCGACGTGATGCAAACCTTCTACCGGATCCAGGTCGCTACCTCCGAAAAAGCCCTTTTGTCGGGCGATCTACTTTGGGATTCCGGCGAAGTGCCGAGCGATCTTTCGATCCTCATCCCGTATCAGGGTCCTGCCCTCGAATCCGGAAAGGATTACTTCTGGCGGGTCAACGTACAGACAAACCTCGACACCCAAACCTGGAGCGCCCCCGCCCACTGGACCATGGCCCTGCTCTCTCCCGAGGATTGGCAGGCCGAATGGATCGGCATCGCCCCCGAAGACTCGACCATGACCTTCGGCGGAGACACCGACCGCCCCTGGGTCAGAACCCGCCTCTCCGCCCGCTACCTGCGGAAAGAGTTTCCGGTAGAGAAAGAGGTCTCCCGAGCCATTCTTTCGATCTGCGGTGTGGGTGCCTACGACGCCTATCTGAACGGAGAACGAATCGGCGATGCGGTCCTTGCCCCCGCACAGACCAACTTTCTGAAAACTACCTATTTTAATACCTACAACGTCACCTCTCTGGTGAAAAATGGTCCCAACGCCCTCGGGGTTACGCTGGGCAATCAACACTACTTCCCGACCCGCAACCCGGGCGTCATCGGGTATGGATATCCGCAACTGTTGGCCCAACTCGATGTCGAATACAGCGACGGCACCCGTCAACGAATCGTCAGCGATACCTCGTGGCGTGTGACCGACCAAGGCCCGATCGTAGCCAACAACGAATTCGACGGCGAAGAGTATGACGCCCGATTGGAGATGCCCGGTTGGAATCGGGTCGGTTTCGATGCCTCGGCCTGGCGAGTTCCCGACCGCATGAAGGCCCCGACGGATAACCTCCGCGCACAACCCAACCCGCCGATGAAGATCAAAGAGCTGCTGAAACCGATCTCGATCCACCGGCTGAAGAGTGGTAAACTGCTCGTCGATATGGGACAGAATATGGTGGGCTGGCTCCGCGTTCGCCTCAACGGCAAGAAAGATCAACCCATCACGTTCCGCTTCGCCGAACTGCTCCAACCCGACAGCACCTTGTATGTCGCCAACCTGCGCAGCGCGCTGGTGACGGATATCTATACCCCTGCCGCCGACAGTCTCTTCGAATGGGAACCGCGGTTCGTCTACCACGGCTTCCGCTATGTCGAAATCAGCGGCCTGGACGACACGCCGGAACTGGACGACCTGACCGGTTGCGTGATCTACGACGACATGAAAACCACCGGTCAATTCGAAACCTCCAACGACATCATCAACCAGGTCTACAAAAACGCCTACTGGGGCATTCGCGGCAACTACCGGGGCTTCCCCACCGATTGCCCGCAACGCGACGAACGGTTAGGATGGCTGGGCGACCGTACGACCGGTGCCTATGGCGAAGCGTTCGTCTTCGACAATGCCCTGATGTACAACAAATGGCTGCAAGATATCGAGGACTCTCAAAATGAGAAAGGTTCCATTTCGGCCGTCAGCCCCGCCTACTGGGAGATCTATCGTGAAAACGTCACCTGGCCGGCCGCCTATTTCACCGTCGCCGATATGCTCTACCGCCACTACGGAGACAACAGCGGCATCATCCGCCACTACCCCTCGATGAAACGGTTTATCGACTACATCGTATCGTCCTGCATGGAAAACGGCATCGTCGTCAAAGACCGTTACGGCGACTGGTGCATGCCCCCCGAAAGCCTGGAATTGATCCACTCGCAAGACCCGGCCCGCAAAACCCCGGGACCGATTCTCTCCACTACGGTTTTCTATGATTTGCTGAACCTCATGTGCGACTATGCCGTGATGAGTGGTCATGCTTCCGACACCACCGCCTATCGCACCCTGGCCGCCCAAATGAAAGACGATTACAACGCTCAGTATTTCAACCCGCAAACCGCTCAGTATGGGAACAACACCGTAACCGGAAACTTGCTTTCTCTGCGACTCGGACTGGTTCCGGAGGGCTATGAAGAACAGGTTGTCCGCAACATCGTGGACAAAACCGTCAACGAATTCGACGGACACGTCAGCACCGGTGTGCTGGGCATCCAGCACCTGATGCGCGGATTGACCGAAAGCGGAAATGTCGATCTGGCTTATCAGATCGCCTCCAACGACACCTATCCGAGCTGGGGATACATGGTTCGAAAAGGAGCCACCACCATCTGGGAACTCTGGAACGGGGACACCGCCGCCCCGGACATGAACTCCTGCAACCACGTCATGCTCCTGGGCGATTTGCTGATCTGGTATTATGAAGACCTCGCGGGCATTCGGAACGATCCCTCCGGCGTCGCCTTCAAACGTCTGATCATGAAGCCCGTTTTCCCCAAAGGACTCGACGAAGTAAAAGCCTCCTTCGAATCGCCGTACGGACTCATTCGGAGCCATTGGACCCTGCAGGGGGATGACCTCACCTGGGAAATCGAACTGCCGGCCAACACCTCGGCCCGCGTCGAACTGCCGGCCCGATTCCACATCGATCCGGCCCCGCAACCGGGTCTCCACAGCGTTGCTCAACAAGACAGCCTCACCTGCCTGGAAATCGGCTCCGGAAAGTATCGCTTTACTTCCAGCCACTAATCAACCTTCGAGCGGTTCCGTCCACCCAGGACGGACCGCCCATAAAAAATCCCCGTCGAGCAATCTCGACGGGGATTTTTCGTAGGATCCTCTCCCCTCCGGCTTACAGAACCTCCTTATGGGCGGCCTTCAGGGTATTTTTCATCAGAGAGATAATGGTCATGGGACCCACACCCCCCGGAACCGGCGTGATATAACTGCACTTGGGTGCCACTTCATCGAACTTGACATCCCCCAGCAGCTTCCATCCGCTCTTGGTCTTGTCACTGGGCACCCGGGTGATCCCCACGTCGATCACAACGGCTCCCTCCTTAATCATATCGGCCGTAATGAATTCGGCTTTTCCCAAGGCGGCAATCACAATGTCGCCCGTCCGAACCACCGAAGCCAGATCTTTGGTCCGACTGTGGCAAATCGTCACCGTACAATCCCAGCCTTTCTGCGACAAGAGATTGGCAATGGGTCGGCCCACGATATTGCTGCGTCCGATCACCACGCAATGTTTGCCGGCCGTCTCGATTTTATAGTGTTTAAGCAGCTCCAAGATCCCGTCGGGCGTAGCCGGCAGATAAGCGGGCAGGCCCAACATCATGCGTCCCGTATTGATCGGCGTAAAACCGTCCACATCTTTCCGGAAATCGATCGCTTCATTGATCCGCTGTTCGGAAATATGTTTGGGCAGCGGCAACTGCACAATAAACCCGTCCACATCGGGATCGGCATTCAATTTTGCGATTTCTCCCAACAAAAACTCTTCGGTAATGTCGGCTTCGAAACGCAATACGGTCGAACGAAATCCAACTTCCGAGCAAGCCCGTTCCTTATGTCCCACATACGTTTGGCTGGCTCCATCGTTCCCGACCAAAATGGCGACCAGATGAGGAGGACGATTCCCCTGCTCCTTCCAGTCTTTCACGTCCGCGGCAATCTCCTTGCGTAATTTCGCGGCCACTTCTTTCCCATCAATAATTGTCATAAATATGGCGTATTTATCATTTCTGTCTGTCTTCTTTCCCTCTCTCTCCTCACGATCTATCCCTCTCCGTCCCCTCCTCTGCTCCGCTCCCGAGCCACGGTCCGTCCCTCTTTTTGCTCCACTCCCGAACCACGGTCCGTCCCTCTCTCTTCCAACCCTCTGGTTCCCGGGCCCCTCATTCTCTCGTCACGTTTTGTGTAGGATCGCCGACCTCTCAGTGTCCAGTCGGATGATTCCCCTCGCTCCCCGGGTTACGGCTCCCGTATCACGAGGCTATCGACGCAGACGCGGCATCATCCCTTTCGGCATGTTGGCCACCGCCTTCATCATCTTGCGGGTATCTTCGAACTGTTTGAGCAATCGGTTGACATCCTGCAGGGTCGTACCGCTTCCTTTGGCAATCCGCTGTTTGCGACTGGCGTTGATCAGCGCCGGATTTTCCCGTTCGGCCGGCGTCATCGAATAAATGATCGATTCGGTCTGCTTGAACACATCGTCCCGAATCTCCACATTCTTCAACGCCTTACCAACCCCCGGTATCATCGAAGCTACCTCCTTCAGATTCCCCATCTTCTTGATCTGGTTGATCTGCGTCAAGAAGTCGTTGAAGTTGAACTGATCCTTGACCAGTTTCTTCTTCAACCGACGGGCTTCCTCCTCATCGTACTGTTCCTGGGCCTTTTCAACCAACGACACAATGTCGCCCATGCCCAAAATACGATCAGCCATACGTTCCGGATGGAAGACCTGCAGCGCATCCATCTTTTCACCCGAACTGATAAACTTGAGCGGTTTTTTGACCACGGCCCGAATCGAAATGGCTGCCCCACCACGGGTATCGCCATCGAGTTTGGTCAGCACCACGCCGTCGAAATCGAGACGTTGATTGAACTCCCGAGCCGTATTGACCGCATCCTGACCCGTCATCGCATCCACGACAAAGAGCGTTTCGCTCGGCTGAACCGCCGCCTTGATGCGCGTGATCTCCTGCATCATCTCTTCGTCCACGGCCAAACGACCCGCCGTATCGACGATCACCGTATTGATGTGGTTGGCCCGGGCATATTGGATCGCATGTTCGGCAATCTGCACCGGGTCCTGATTACCCTCCTCGGTATAGACTTCCACGCCGATCTGATTCCCCAGCACTTTCAACTGTTCGATCGCCGCCGGACGATAAACGTCCCCGGCCACCAACAGAACCTGACGGCCTTTCTTACTCTTAATCAGATGGGCCAGTTTGCCCGAAAAGGTCGTCTTCCCGGACCCTTGCAAACCGGCGATCAAGATCACGGCCGGATTCCCTTCCAGGCGAATATCGGTCATCGTGCCCCCCATCAGCTGCGCCAACTCATCGCGCACGATCTTGGTCATCATCTGACCCGGCTTGACCGACTTAAGCACATCCTGCCCCAATGCCTTCGCCTTCACTTCGTCCGTAAAGGTCTTCGCCACCTTGTAGTTGACATCGGCATCGATCAGCGCCCGGCGAATCTCCTTGAGACTTTCGGCGACATTGATCTCGGTGATGCGTCCTTCCCCCTTGAGAATCTTAAACGACCGTTCGAGTTTATCGGTTAAATTTTCAAACATCTTTCTTGAGTTTCCTATATGACATTCACAGGAACGTTCGGAGCGGGCGGGTCTCCGCCCTCGTCCTCCCCCTGTGGGCTATTTGTTGCGCTCCAGCACGAAATCGGCAAACCCCAGCAGACTCTCTTTCAACGGAGAGGCCGGATAGGCCGCCAACAGACTCACCGCCTTGTCCCGATACTGCATCATACACTGACGCGCATGTTCGAGACCGCCGCCTTCGATCACGACCTGTTGCAGCTCTTCCACATATTCCGGATGTTCCCGAACCCGGCTCAACTTATCGAGCCACCGATCCCGATCTGCCGGAGAGCTGTTCTCCAATACATACAACAACGGCAAGGTGATCTTACGCTCCCGGAGATCTCCTCCCGAGGGCTTGCCGGTCTCTTCCATCGGCGAAAAGTCCAAAATATCGTCTTTGATCTGAAAAGCGATGCCCAGGTTATCGCCGAAGGCTCGCATGCGATCGACCGCCGCCGGCTCGGCATGCACCGAGAGAGCCCCTACCGCTCCGCAGGCTCCGATCAAAGAGCCCGTCTTCTTATAAATGATATCAAAATAGATCGGACGTGTAATCGACAACGTTTCGGACTGTTCCGTCTGAATCAATTCACCCTCGCTGACTTCATGGATAGCGCGGGTCACCTCGGCGAGCATATCCCAGGCCCCTTCCCGCAAACAGGCATGATACGTACGGGCAAAAATGTAATCCCCCACCAGAACCGCCGTCCGTGAATGCCACAAGGCATTGACCGAAGGCGTTCCCCGACGGACAAACGCTTCATCCACCACATCGTCATGGATCAGCGAGGCGGTATGGATCATCTCCACCACGGCTGCTCCGGTGTAGGTTCGTTCATCGATCTCGCCGTGCAGCGCCGCCGACAACAAAACGAACAGAGGACGCAGCTGTTTTCCCCGATGCGCCAGGATATACTGGCAGATCGACGAGACAAAAGCATTGTCACTCTGCAAAATAGAGGCAATAAACGCCTCATAATGGCGTATATTCCCCACAATGGGTTGTTGTATCTCCGCTAAGCTCGCCATGGGTTCTCGTTGCAAAACGCAAATATCGGCGTTTTTTTCGAAAACTTCAATAGGCTAACGGCTTTTTACCCGACTCGAAGCGCTTTCCGTCTCCGCGTATCGCATATCTCAACAATTTTTCGTTACTTTGTACTTTCATGGGGTGGGGTTCCAACCCCACAAAACACCCCCTGCAACTTGAACAAGACCGCATGCAACTTCCCAAAACCTTGACCCGCTGGCTGCCTTACGGAGTGGCGCTGGTCGTTTTTCTGGTCATCAACTTGTGCTATTTCGCCCCTCAATTCCAAGGCGAAGTACTTCCCCAACACGATATCATGCAGTACAAGGGCATGACGCAGGATATCGAAGAACACCGGGCCCAATACGGCGAAGACCCCCAATGGGAAGGCCGTATGTTTTCGGGTATGCCGGCCTACCTGATCAACGTCAAATATGACGGTACCCTGATCCGCTCCCTCACCAAAGCCTTCTACTTCCTGGGACAACCCGCCGCCCTGATCTTCTTGTCTATGGTCTTCTTTTTCTGTATGTTGCTCTGCCTGGGCATCAATCCCTGGATCGGACTGATCCCCTCGCTGGCCTACGGACTGTCGACCTACTTCTTTATCATCATCGGAGCCGGCCATATGACCAAAATGATGGCCCTGGCTTTCGCCCCCATGATGTTGGGCGGGGTCTTCTACGCCTATCGGCGAAACGCCTGGATCGGAGCAGCCCTCACCGGATTCTTCGGCTCGATTCTCATCGGCGTCAACCACCCGCAGATCACTTATTATTTTCTCTTGATCGTGCTGGCTTACTGGATCAACGAACTGATCCGCGCCTACAAGGCCCACACCTTGAACCGATTCGCCAAAACCACCGGACTGCTGGCCTTAGCGGCCGTATTGGCCGTCGGCAGTAACGCCGGCATGCTCTACTACATCCAGAGCCACAGCCCGGAAACCATCCGGGGCGGCAGCGAACTCACGACCGCCTCCTCGATGGAAGGCAAGGACGGACTCGATCTGGAGTATGCCACCAACTGGAGTTATGGCAAGACCGAAACCTTCAATCTACTCATTCCCAATCTGTTCGGAGGAACCTCCGAAGGCGGATTCAGCGACGACGGGCCGGTAGCCAAAGCCCTAACGCCCTATAACGCCCGGGGAATGGCCACCCAATTGCCCGCTTACTGGGGCGACCAACCGATCACTTCGGGACCGGTATATATCGGGGCTGTCATTCTGTTCATCGCGGTGCTGGGACTCTTCGTGCTCAGGGGCTCCACCCGATGGTGGATCGCCATCATTACCCTCCTGGCGGTTCTTCTCGCCTGGGGACGGAACTTTATGTGGTTCACGGAGTTGTTCTTCAACTACTTCCCGATGTACAACAAGTTCCGGACCGTCTCGATGATTCTGGTCATCGTCGAATGGACCGTCCCGCTGCTCGGCGCCTTGACTCTCCAACAGATCTGGACCCAGGCCCTGCCGCCCGAACGACTCCGCCGCGGGCTGAAATATACCACCGGTATCGTCGGCGGAATCGCTCTGTTCTTCCTGCTCTTCGGGGGAACGCTCTTCTCGTTCGCCTCGCCCGTAGATGCCCAAATGCCCCAAGACGTGGCCTCCGCCATGCAGCAGGAACGCGCCTCCATGTTGCGGGCCGACGCCCTCCGCTCGCTGATTTTCGTGCTGCTGTCCGCCGGGGTATTGTGGCTGTTCATCGCCCAAAAGCTCAAAAAACGCGGATTTATCCTGTTGCTATGTGCCCTGGTGATCGCCGATATGGTCCCGGTCAACCTCCGCTACCTGAATCCCGACAAATTTGTCCCTGAAGCCCAAAATCAACTGAAACCCACGGCGGCCGACCAACAGATCCTGGCCGATAAAGAACCCGGATTCCGTGTTCTCAACCTGTCGGTCAGTCCGTTCCAGGATGCCACGACCTCCTATTTCCACCGTTCGGTCGGCGGATACCACGGAGCCAAGTTGAGACGCTATCAGGATGTGATCGAACGCCACCTGAGTCAGATGAATTGGGGCGTATACAATATGCTCAACACCAAATATATCATCACTCAGGATCAGCAAAGCGGCGCCTTGCAGGTGCAACAAAATCCCGGTGCGAACGGGGCCGCCTGGTTCGTCGACCAGATCCGGACCGTCCAGGGAGCCGATGCCGAAATCGCCGCCCTGGACTCGCTGGACACCAAACGGATCGCCGTCGTCGAACAACGTTTTGCCCCGGCCCTCGAAGGCCTTCAACTCCAGGCCGACAGCACGGCCCAAATTACCCTGACCGACTATCGCGTCAACCGACTGACCTACGACTATACGGCCGCCCATCCGGGCGTGGCGGTCTTTTCGGAAATCTACTATCCGAAAGGCTGGACCGCCTACCTCGACGGAAAGGAAGCCCCCTATTTCCGGGCCGACTACCTGCTGAGAGCCATGGTCCTGCCCGCCGGACACCACCAGGTCGAATTCGTATTCCGTGCCCCGCACTACAACACGCTCAGTGCAATCGCCTGGGTATGCTCGCTGTTGCTGCTGGGTGCCGTGGTCGCCGTAGTCATCTATGCGATCCTCAAAAAACAACGCCATGACGGACAGTAATAAACGTATCAGACGCAAAGTGCGTAATGCCTACCTGATCTCGACGATCAGCGTAGCGTTGGTTCTCTTTCTGCTGGGCGGTGTGGGCTACCTCATTCTGAGCGCCCTGGGAGCCACCGAACGCATCAAAGAAAACGTCACCGTGTACGTGATGCTCACCAACGACTCCCTCCCCGAAGCCAAACAAGCCATCCAGCAAAAACTGACCCTCCACCCTTCGGTCAATGCTGTCAAATATATCTCCAAAGAGGAGGCCGCACAGGAGTTCCAATCCTATCTGGGCGACAATTTCGTGGAGTTTCTGGAAGAAAATCCGCTGCCGGACTCCTACGAAGTCACCCTGAAGGCCGAAGCCTCCGATAAGGACCATATCGCCGCTCTGGAAAAAGAGGCACTGACCTGGAAAGGCGTGGACGAAGTGGTCTATCAACGAAACGTCATCGACCAAATCACCTCCAACATCAATAAATTCAACCTGGTGTTGCTGCTTTTCGGCGCCACCCTGCTGTTTATCTCGCTGATCCTGCTCAACAACACCATCCGGGTCACCATCTTCTCCAAACGCTATGTCATCAATACCATGAAACTGGTGGGCGCCACCCGCTGGTTTATCATGAAGCCGTTCCTGGGCAGCAGCATTTTGCAAGGTATGTACGCCGGACTGATCTCCTGGGCCATGCTCCTGTTGATGATCATGGGCCTGAACGAAGGCCTGCCCGAAATCCATTTCCTCAGTGACCAACGCTATCTGATCGCCATCTTCGCGGCGCAAATGGTCGGAGGTATTCTCATTTCACTGATTTTTACTACCTTCGCCGTACGGAAATTCTTGCGTATGCGCGCCGGAAGTATCCATATCTATTAAACCGTAATGACCCTGCATCATGAATAAGGCGCAAAAACAATCCCCGGAAGCCCTCCGTGAAAAACAACGACAAATGCCGTTGACCTTCACCAACTATAAACTCATGCTGATCGGCCTGGCCATCATCATCATCGGGTTCCTCCTCATGACCGGAGGCGGGAGCGACAACCCCAATGAGTTCAACTGGGAAATGTTCAGCTTCCGCCGTATTACCCTGGCTCCGATCGTCGTCCTGGCCGGATTCGCCTTCGAAATCTACGCCATCATGAAAAAACCAAAACCTAACAAAGAATAACGCAGATTATGGAATTGTGGGAAGCTATCGTACTGGGCATCATTCAAGGTTTGACCGAATTTCTGCCCGTCTCCAGCAGCGGACATCTGGAAATCGCCAACGCCCTCTTCGGCATCCATGAAAGCAACAACCTGGCCTTTACCGTCGCCGTCCATGGGGCCACCGTCTTGAGTACCATCGTGGTGTTCTGGCGCGAAATCGGCCAACTGCTCAGCGGGTTGTTCCGCTTCCAAATGAACGAACAAACCCGTTTCCTGATCAATATCGGCATCTCGATGATCCCCGTCCTGATCGTCGGCCTCTTCTTTAAAGATAGCGTCGAAGCCCTCTTCACCAGCAACATGACCCTCGTCGGATGCACCCTGCTGGTCACCGCCGCCCTGCTGACGTTCTCACAATACGCTCCCCGTCGCAACCGCATGATGAGCCCGCTGAGCGCCCTGATGATGGGTATCGCGCAAGCCGTGGCCGTGTTGCCGGGACTTTCCCGCTCGGGATCGACCATCTCCACCGGCCTGATCATGGGTGTTAAACCCGAAGAGGTCACCAAATTCTCCTTTCTCATGGTGTTGATCCCGATTCTGGGCATGAATTTCCTGAGTATCGTAAGCGGCAATTTCGCAGAAGGCGACAGCGTGGGAGCCCTCAACCTGATCGCCGGTTCCGTGGCGGCCTTCATCACCGGAACCCTCGCCTGCAAATGGATGATCGGCATCGTCAAACGCGGTAAACTGATTTGGTTCGCCCTCTACTGCCTGTGCGTAGGCGCCGGCGCCCTGATCTATTCCCTGATCCACTAATCCCCGACGGCTTGAAACAACCGCTCCACCCCGACATTCCCTTCGAGGAAGGGTATGTACTCCCCATCGATAAACCGCTGGGATGGACCTCCTCGGATGTGGTCCGCAAAATGAAAGTCGTCCTGCGCAAGTTGGGTTACCGCAAAATCAAAATCGGTCATGCCGGCACGTTGGATCCGCTGGCCACCGGGCTGTTGCTGATCTGTATCGGCAAGGCCACCAAACAGGCCGAAGCCCTGCAGGCCGAAGAAAAAGAGTACCTCACCACCATCGAGTTGGGAGCCACGACCCCGAGTTTCGATCTGGAACACCCGATCGATGAGACCTTCCCCTACGAACACATCACCCGAGAAGCTGTGGAACAGGCCCTGCGCGACATGCAAGGCGAACAGCTCCAGATACCTCCGCTCTATTCGGCCAAGATGATCGAAGGGAAACGCGCCTATGAATATGCCCGCCAAGGGGCCGAGGTCGAAATGCGTCGGGCCCTGATCCACATCTACGAAATGCGCCTCGAAGCCTTCGATCTGCCACGGGTGACGATTCGGATCCGTTGCAGCAAAGGAACTTATGTGCGCTCCATCGCCCGCGATCTGGGCCTACGACTGGCCAGTGGAGGTCACCTGACCGCTCTGCGACGTACCCGGAGTGGCGGCTTTCGGGTCGAAGAGGCCTACTCGCTCGAAGAGGCCGGACAAGCCTTGTTAGGAGAACAATGGAATCAAATGCAGGCCACCTTCACCGGCAAACGGTCGGACAGCGGCCGCATTTCCGAAGCCCTGCGACGCTAAAAATACCAAGCCAACCCTCCTCATCGATAAACCCGAGCCACGACGCCCCGCTCTCGGTCATTTTCTGACAGGCTCTGCAAAACCAGCAACTCTTGTACTGTTTCAACCCAGACGATAATCTCCAGGCGAATTCCCTCCCTACAAGTTCTTCACGCCTGCTTGCCCTCAAGCCAAACCCTGCAAGATCGACCATCCCCAGGAGCAATCGCCCCATAAAAGCAGCCATTTCCCAGGAGCCACCGATCTCCCCAGAGTAGCCGTCCCGGTCTTCGAACCAAAACCCCTCCTACGGTAAGAGCAACCGGTCCCTTCTTCGAATCACAACTTGCCAACCGCAAGACCCGTCGCCCCTGCCCACGTCAAAACGCCACAACTCTTTTACTCTCACAAACGAATATGTATCAATTATTTAACAAACAATCTTCAACCCGTCTGACAGCAAAAAATACAAAAAACAGCGAATCTTGAAACAAATTTCTCCTTTTTACGTATAATAAATACGATTTTTAGGCTTCGAAGGCTCCGAAACCTCAGAGTTTCTGCAGATAAGGAGCGTTTCGAACAAACAGATAGTCTGGCAAATACTCATTCACTCATGAAACTTTCACAGTACAATTATCCCTTCTCAGCCGACATGTTGGCCAAGTATCCGGCTGAAAACCGCGACGAATCCCGTCTGATGGTCATCGACCGCAAAAGCGGAAAAATCAAACACCGGATATTCAAAGACATGATCGAATATTTCAAACAGGGAGATGTACTGGTTTTCAATGATACGAAAGTCTTCCCGGCCCGGCTGTACGGCAACAAGGAAAAAACCGGCGCCGAAATCGAAATCTTCCTGCTGCGAGAACTCAACCGAGACCTCAGACTCTGGGACGTACTGGTCGATCCCGCCCGCAAAATCCGGATCGGCAACAAACTCTATTTCGGGGATGACGACCTGCTGGTCGCCGAAGTGATCGATAATACCACCTCCCGGGGCCGAACCCTGCGATTCCTGTTCGACGGCGATTACGACCAATTCAAAGAAACCCTCTATAAAATGGGGGAAACCCCGCTTCCGAAATGGATTCGCTCCAAAGTCGAACCCATTGACAAAGAACGTTATCAAACCATCTACGCCGCACACGAAGGCGCAGTCGCCGCCCCGACCGCCGGTCTCCACTTCAGCAAACACCTGATGAAACGCCTCGAAATCAAAGGCGTCGATCTGCAATTCCTGACCCTCCATATCGGCTTGGGCAGCTTCCGCACCGTCGACGTGGAAGACCTGACCAAACACAAGATGGACTCCGAACAGTTCTTTATCCCGGAAAAAACCGCGGAAGCCGTCAACCGGGTCAAACGAGCCGGCGGAAAAGTCTGCGCCGTGGGAACCACTACCGTACGGGCCATGGAAAGTTCGGTCTCGACCGACGGTATGCTGAAACCTCACGAAGGCTGGACCAATAAATTCATCTTCTATCCCTATGAATTCAGCGTGCCCAACTGCATGATCACCAACTTCCACCTGCCCTACTCGACCCACCTGATGATGGTCGCCGCCTTCACCGGCTACGACCTGCTGATGGAAGCCTACAAAGTGGCCAAAGAGGAAAAATACCGCTTCGGAACCTATGGCGACGCCATGTTGATTCTCTAAGCTCGCATACGCACCCTTCTTTTTGCAACGCGTTTGTATTCTCGGCAAAAATTCGTACCTTTGCCTTTGCCGTACTATTTAACATAGCAGAATGAGCAACGCCAGGATTTTATATGTTTGTCAGGAAATTACGCCTTACCTCCCGGAAACCGACATGTCGGTGCTCTGCCGGACCCTCTCACAAAGCATGCAGGAACGAGGCTATGAAATCCGTACATTCATGCCCCGCTACGGCCTCATCAATGAACGGAGAAATCAACTCCACGAAGTGATCCGCCTCTCGGGGATGAATCTGATCATCGACGACAACGATCACCAACTGATCATCAAAGTCGCTTCGATCCCCTCGGCTCGCGTTCAAATCTATTTCATCGATAACGAAGACTATTTCCACCGAAAGGCGATCGTTTCCGACGAAAACGGATTCTTCGACGATAATGACGAACGGGCTATCTTCTTCGCCCGAGGCGTGCTGGAAACGGTCAAAAAACTGCGCTGGACCCCCGATATCGTCCATATCCACGGTTGGTTCTCCTCCATCGTGCCGATCTATCTGCGCAATACATTCGCCGATGACCCCGTCTTCAAAAAGGTGAAGATCATCGTATCCCTTTACGATGACGCCTTCCCCGGCACCTTAAACGAAAACTTTAAAGCCAAAATCGCCGGCGAAGGGGTCCCCCTGAAAAAATTGGAACTTTTATCGAATCCTACATACCAAAATCTGATGCAGTACGTTCTTAGCTATGCAGACGGTGTGATTCTGGAAACAGCCGCCCCCGATGCACAGTTGATGGAATATTTGTCTCACAGCGGCAAACCCGTACTGCCCTATCAGCCGGACAAATCTTCATCGGCCTATCTGGATAGTTATCAAGCGTTTTACAACAAAATTCAGGCTCATGAGTAAGCGTTTCGCCCGTTTGGCGGCTCAGGGGGCTCTGCTCGGAATGGTGATCGGAGCTGCCGCTTGTACGGAAGTGAACAATGTGGAAGGCAATAGCCTGATTCCGCAGAATCAGCAATTAAGCATCGCCCAAATGGAGGTGACGGGGATCGACGCTTATCAAGCTAAAGTAGACTCCATCCCGGCCGTTTATCACACCTATGGATATGTCGGGCGAACCGAAAGTCCGACCTTCGGCAAAACTCAAGCCATGTGGGTGGGACAATATGCCCCCGTGTGGTTCAGCGTGGCGGAACTCTCTTTCGGCGACAACCCGCAAGTCGACTCCTTGGTCTTATACCTTACCGTCAACTCTTCCGCCTATTTCGGTGACACGACCGTCGCTCAAACTTTCCAGCTACACGAAGTGAAAACGCGTTTTCACTCCAACTCCATGTACTATACCAACCGCGATATTTCTAAAGATATCGACCCCGAACCATTGGCCACCTTCGAATACAAAGGCCATGGCAATATACGAATCCCCTTAACCAGCGCCAAAGCCAACGACCTCGCCACTCGACTGCTGGACACCTCCGGAGAGGTGTATCACAGTGGCAATGACTCGCTGTTCGTCAATCGCTTCCCGGGTTTCTGCATTCTCCCGGCCGACAACTCGAACTGGAATGCCGCGGCCATTCCGATCGAACCATCGTCGTCTACCGTGGGATTCTTCACCCATCACGCCCTCGACGCCCAAACTGATACCGCCGTCAGCGTCGTCTATGCCTTTGACCCGACGACCCTGCCGCTGGTAAACTTCAACCTTTTCCAGCACGATTATAGCGGAACGGAATTGGCCGGTGTGACCTCTAACGATACACTGCCTACTTCGAACACCGTCTCACTGGGCTATATTCAAGGGGCCGGCGGAGTCTCGACCTATCTCCGTTTCACCGAAGAGTTCATCCAGGCCCTCAAAGACAAAATCCAAGACCCCTATCGCCTGATGCTGGTCAACGGAGCCTATCTCCAGATCGGGATCCATAATCCAACCCCGGAAACCTTGGATCAAGCGTTCAATCGCGTGGGCTCGTACGCCAATTACTCCAGCTTCACACCGATCACCGACTACGAATATACCGACGAATTAAATACCTATAATCCCATTACCCTCCCCTATGGCGGATACCTGAACCGTACCCAAAACGGCTATTCGCTCAACATCACGCGTTTCGTACAAACCCTCGTCGATGCCAAAGAGGTCAAAAGTCGAACGTTTATGTTAGCCCCCGCTTTTGAAGAGCTGTATGGCCAGGACGGCGTGATATTGGAGGTGGGACCCACCGCGGAAAATCCAACCCCGTTAACCGTTACAATTACCTATACCTTACTACACTAAATCACCAAATAACCAAAACCTAAAGAGCCACTTTAGGTTTTTCTCTTTTTATATCGTACAGAAAACCATGCAGGATAATCTGGTCATCGTCGAATCTCCGGCCAAAGCCAAAACCATCGAAAAGTTTCTGGGCAAAGACTATGTCGTCAAGTCGAGCTTCGGTCATATCCGCGACCTGTCCAAAAAAGAGTTGGGCATCGATATCCAACACAACTTCACGCCGCACTACGAAATCTCGCCCGACAAGAAAAAAGTCGTCGCCGAGCTGGAAAAACTCGCAAAATCGGCCAAAACCGTCTGGTTGGCGTCCGATGAAGACCGCGAAGGAGAGGCCATCTCGTGGCACCTGTCGCAGGTGCTGAACCTTGACCCCAAAACCACCAAACGAATCGTATTCCACGAAATTACGAAAAACGCGATTCTGCACGCCGTCGAAAACCCTCGTTCGATCGACATGAACCTGGTCAACGCGCAACAAGCGCGTCGTATTCTGGACCGGCTGGTGGGTTTTGAGCTCTCCCCGGTGCTGTGGAAAAAGATCAAACCCTCGCTCTCGGCCGGACGCGTCCAAAGCGTGGCCGTCCGTCTGATCGTCGAACGGGAACGCGAAATCATGGCCTTCCAACCGACCGAATATTATCGGGTCGTTGCCGATTTTACCCTGCAAGACGCGCAAGGTCAAACCACCACCTTCAAGGCCGAACTGAATAAACGCCTCGCTACGGAACAAGAGGCCCTGGCCCTGCTGGAACGCTGCAAAACCGCCACTTTCCAGGTGCTGCACGTCGACCAGAAACCCTCCAAACGCAATCCGCCCGCTCCGTTTACCACCTCAACGCTCCAACAGGAAGCCGGCCGTAAATTGGGCATGTCCGTTTCGCAGATCATGTCGGTCGCTCAACGACTTTACGAAGCGGGGTATATCACCTACATGCGTACCGACTCCGTCAACCTGTCGGGACAGGCCATCGCTGCCGCCAAAGAAGAAGTCATCCGGGAGTTCGGTGAAAAATACAGCGAAGTCCGCAACTTCAAAACCAAAACCAAAGGGGCTCAGGAGGCTCACGAAGCAATCCGCCCCTCTTACATGAATCGCTCGGAAATCGACGGCACCTCGCAGGAAAAACGCCTTTACAACCTGATCTGGAAGCGCACCATGGCCTCCCAAATGGCCTCGGCTCAGATCGAGCGTACGATCGTGGATATCGCAATCGACGGAGCCCCCGAACGCTTCGTAGCAACGGGTGAGGTCATCAAATTCGACGGTTTCTTGCGGTTGTACTCCGAAGCGACCGAAGATGACAACTCGGAACACGAAACGGCCATTTTGCCGGTATTGCAGGTCGGTGACCGCCCCGAAGCCAAAACGATCACCGCCTCCCAACGCTTTACGCAATCCCCGGCCCGATACAGCGAAGCTTCGCTGGTGAAACACCTGGAAGAATTGGGTATCGGACGACCTTCCACCTACGCCCCGACTATCTCCACGATCATCACCCGCGGGTATGTCGTCAAAGAAAATCGGGAGGGGGTCAAACGCGAATACCTGCAGTTGAAACTGGACAAAGGCAAACTGTCACGCAAAATGCTCAGCGAGCAGGTAGGAAAAGAGAAAAACAAGCTCTCCCCGACCGACATTGGCATGATTGTCACCGACTTCCTCGACGAACAATTCGCCGCCATCATGGACTACAACTTCACGGCCACCGTCGAAAAACAGTTCGATGAAATCGCAGAAGGGACCAAAAGCTGGGTGGATATGTTGAAAGAATTTTACAGCGCCTTCCACCCCAAAGTCGATCAGGCCCTCGAAAGCCAACCGGTGAAGAGCAATCAACCCCGTCTGTTGGGCACCGATCCCAAAAGCGGTAAACCGGTCTTTGTGAAGGTCGGTCGGTTCGGACCCGTCGCCCAAATCGGTGGCGCCGAAGGCGATCCGGACAAACCCCGCTTCGCCAGCCTGAAAAAGGGACAACTCGTCGCCTCCATCACCTTAGAAGAGGCCCTGGATCTGTTTACCCTACCCCGCCATATCGGGTCGTTCGAAGACAAAGAGGTGGTGATCGGGATCGGTAAATTCGGTCCGTATGTCCGGCACGACGGCAAATTCGTCTCGCTGGCCCGTACTGACGATCCCTACACGATCGAACTGCCTCGAGCCATCGAACTGATCGAAGAAAAACGCCGCAAAGATCAAAAAAGCAAAGAGCCGATCCAAACATTTGCAGAAGAGCCCGGTCTGCAGGTGCTCAACGGACGTTATGGACCGTACATCGCTTTCAACGGGAAAAATTACCACATTCCCAAGAGTGAGGATCCCGCCACCCTGACGCTGGATCAGATTCGGGAAATCATCGCCAAATCGAAAAAATAACCCCGGGAACCTCGTTTCCCGTTTCCCCTCATACGCCAGGAGGGGGTCTCAGAGAGACCCCCTCCTGTTTTATTCGTCAGCCATGACCTATTCCTCCTCGTCCAACCGACGATGAAGTTATCCACGGCCTATTCCTCGTCCAGCCGACGATGGGCCGTGTAATTTTCCCACCGTTCCACCACCGTTCGCATATCGTCCGGCATCGGCGTTTCAAAGTAGATCGATTTCCCGGTCGTCGGATGGACAAAGCCCAAACTCTGCGCATGCAATGCCTGTCGAGGCAACAGCTGGAAACAGTTCTCCACAAATTGGCGATACTTCGAGAAGGTCGTCCCCTTCAAAATACGGTCGCCCCCATAACGTTCGTCATTGAACAACGGATGCCCGATGTAGGCCATATGGACCCGGATTTGATGCGTACGACCGGTCTCCAGGCGACATTCGATCAAATTGACATAACCCAACCGTTCAAGCACCCGATAGTGGGTCACGGCATGTTTTCCCTGATCGCCCTCGGGGAAAACCGCCATTTTCAACCGATCCCGTAGACTACGTCCGATATTTCCGGTAATCGTTCCTTCGTCTTCCGGCAAATTGCCCCACACCAATGCACAATATTTGCGTTGAATGGTGTGATCGAAAAACTGTTTGGCCAGTCGGGCATGGGCTCTTTCGGTTTTGGCGATCACCAAGAGCCCCGACGTATTCTTATCGATGCGATGGACCAGCCCCGCCCGAATATCCCCCTGTTGAAACAACGGCAGATCTTTCAAATGATAGGTCAAGGCATTGACCAACGTCCCGCTGTAATTGCCGTGACCGGGATGAACCACCATCCCTGCCGGCTTATTGACAATCAGCAGGTCGTCATCCTCATAGGGAATCTCCAAGGGAATATTCTCCGGCAGGATCTCCACCTCTCTGACCGGATAGGGCATCACGATCGAGATCTGATCGAGCGGTTTGACTTTATAACTCGATTTGACAGGCTGGCCACCGACCAAAATGCTGCCCGCATCCGCCGCCGTCTGAATCCGATGACGAGAGACGTGTTCCAGCCGATTGGTCAGAAACTTGTCGATCCGCAGCGGACTCTGCCCCTTATCGACCGTCAGGCTGAAATGTTCATACATCTCCTCCCCGGACTCGCTCTCTTCGTCCAAAAGCTCCTCCGTCAAATCCGGTTCAGCCCCGAGCGCCGGCTCTTCCTCCCAATAAGGTTTTTCCATCTCCACAGCTTCGTACAATCAGGGTTCCTCCTTCAAATCGCGGGTCAACGAATCGGCATACGCCTTGGCAGCCGCTTTGGCCGCCCGTTCTGCCGCCGCACGCCCCTTTTCAATCTGCTCTTCATCCAAAGAGAGCGTAAAATTCACCGGCGTTCCATAATCCCGACGAGTCCCGACGCCCGGCGATTGAACCCGAACCCGGGCATTCTTTTCATTCAACAGCGTCACCCCTTCGTCATAGGAGATCTTTCCGACATTGAATCCGGCTTCCCACAGGCGGCTCTTGGCCTCCCGGGCCGAAAATCCGACCACCCGAGGAACTGCTTGCGGAATGGCATCGGCCCCTTTACCGACCACCAACGTAATGCCGGAACCGATTTCGGCCTCCATTTTGCTGTTGGGCGAGATCAGCTTGCCATTGTAGCGTTCCTCCAACACATAGTTGGTGGCCAGATCACTCCGATACACCAACTTATCGATCCCCAACCCCGCCATTTCGAGGTTATTTTTGGCCTGACGCAACGAATATCCCGTCACGTAGGGAATCGGCACCATCTTCTGTTTAAACGAGTTGATCGTCACAAAGACCCGACGTCCCGATTTCACTTTAGCCCCCGGCGAAGGATTCTGTTCCAAAATAATCCCCCCCGGATAGGCCGGTACATACAACGAGTCATTGATCTCGATCCGTAACGAGGCACTCTTGCCCGCCTGGGTCGCCTCCTCCACGCTCAATCCGCTCAAATCCGGCACCTCATGCACCTGCCCATGACGGGTAAAGAGATTGAGCATCAAATTGACCACAAATACAAACACCAAAATGGCACAAACCGCCAACACCAAATTACGGGTAATGGGATTGGCGTTTATCTTTCGCACCAGATTAAGCAGATAATCCATGATACTGTATTTTACTCCTTCTTAAAACCAGCGATCGTCCATCGCGTATGGGTTAAAGATAACCCTTTTTCACCGGATTATAAAATGTATCTCGTTCCACGGGTTGATATCCCGTCTCCCGGATGAGGGTTTCCATCTCCTGCGTCGTCATTGACGGCGTGCGATCCTCCGCTCCGGCCATCGAATAAATCCGGGTCGTATCGTCAATCGTACCATCCATGTCGTCGGCCCCGAACGCCAACGCCAACTGCGCCGTTGTCTTCCCAAACATCGGCCAATAGGCCTTCAGGTGCGGCACATTGTCCAAATAGAGCCGACTGAGCGCCATCACCCGCATATCCTCCACGATCCCGACTTCGGCAGAGAGACGCTCGCCCAACGGATTGTTACGGCGCCGATATTTGAGGGGGATAAAGGCATTGAATCCGCCCGTTTCATCCTGCAAACGACGCAAGCGATCCAGATGGTCGATCCGTTGCGCCCACGTTTCGATATGACCGTACAGCATCGTCGCATTGGACGGAATCCCCAACCGATGCGCCTCCCGATGCAGCTCCAACCAATCTTCGGCCGTGCCCTTCTCCGGACACAGCTGTTGACGAACCGCAGGATCGAAAATCTCGGCTCCTCCACCGGGAATCGCCTCCATCCCCGCGGCCTTCAAACGGATCAACCCCTCCTGCAGGGATAAGCCCGCTTTCTCGATCATATATCGCAATTCGATCGCCGTAAACGCCTTGATGGCGGCCTGCGGCATCAGCTCCTTCACCGAACGGATCAACCGTTCATAGTAGGCCAGATCGTGTCCCGGATGCACGCCACCCACGATATGTACCTCCGTAGCGCCACTCGATTGACGGGCCCTCACCTGCGTTTCGATCTCCTCCAGCGACAGATCCCAGGCTTCGGGCGACTCCGCCCCCTTCCGATACGAACAAAACCGACAATGGTACAGACAGATATTGGAGGGTTCGATATGAAAATTCCGGTTATAATAAACCGTTTGCCCGCTCTGTCGTTCCTTGGCCCGAACGGCCAGCCATCCCAGCACATTCAACGGAACGGTTTCGATCAGCCCTAAGGCCGTCTCCGGCGTCAGACGCTCCCCCGCCAACACCGCCTCGACCCGCTGACGAGTCTCCTTCTCTAACACCTTCAGCACACCGTCTCCCATAAGATCGTCTCTCTTTTCAACACAAAAAGGCTGCTTGTGTCGAGCAGCCTTTGTAGATTATCCTTCGATCAACGACGGCCTACTTGAAACGAGCGTCGTCCGATACGGTCAATTTTTTACGTCCTTTGGCGCGACGAGCGGCCAATACTTTACGTCCGTTTGCAGTGGACATTCTCTGACGGAAACCGTGTTTGTTGATCTTTTTCTTCTGAGAGGGTTGGAAAGTCCGTTTCATGGCTCTATCTTTTTTATTGTTTTTGCTGTAGGACGCTGACGCGGAGCTCTTCGGCCGTTCGGCTTGCGAACTAGTTCATGCGCAACGAGGTGCAAAGATATAACTTTTTTATTTGATCCCAAAATTTTCCCCGTTTTTTTACCTCTTACCGCGGCAGATAGACCACTTTTTTGGTCTCGAAAAACGGGTCGTCGAACCAATCGGCAATCGCATACAAGCGATACGGCCGTCCCGTCTCGGCTAGCTCTTCCGTCAAGTCGCCCCCCTTCAGGTACAAAATACCCGCCGGTAAACTCCCCGCTGTATTCCCCGGTTCGATCTTCTCCCACACCCAGTCGACGAACGGTTTCATCCGCGTCACCGCCCGGCTCACCACAAAATCATACCGCCCCGGCAACGTTTCGACCCGAGCATGCAGGGGCGTCACATTCTGCAAACCGATCGCCCGCGCCACCTCTTCCACAACCCGGATCTTTTTGCCGATCGAATCGACCAACGTAAACCGAGCCTCCGGAAACAGAATCGCCAACGGAATGCCCGGAAATCCGCCCCCGGTCCCCACATCCAATACCCGGGCCCCCGCCCGGAAACGACACACCTTGGCGATCGCCAGCGAATGCAATACATGTCGCACCGCCAACTGATCGATATCTTTTCGCGAGATAACGTTGATCCGATCGTTCCACAACCGATACAGCTCCTCCAACGAGGCCAACTGTTCGAGTTGCCGCGTCGTCAAATCCGGAAAATAACGGGACACTATCTCCATAAACTTCTCTCTTCTAATTTCAGCGTCTTACCGCATCGGCCTCATTTCTGGGACTTCGCAGCATTCTCCATCACCTTCTCAGGATCTGTGCGGGGAGCTTTACCATTTTTCAGGCTCTTCACAGCGTTTCCATCGACTTCCAGAACCCTCACTGCGTCAACCTTCATCTTCTCAAGTTCTTTGCGGGATCCGGTACCGGTTCTCAGGATCTGTACAGAGGTCCTCAGCGTCCTTTTTCAAAGCCTCTCCCGTGCTTCCTACGAATGTCAACCCACCATCTCCTGCGGATATTCGACCCATCCCCTAAAACAGGGCCTTCTCCTGCAGAAAACAGTCCACACCTCGAAAGTATGGCTTTCTGCAAAGTCAGCCCCACGATCCCTGCGGATGGCGGTCCCTCTTAAAGCATGGCCTCCTGACTGTCCGTAATAAAGCGGCAAAGCTGTTCACGCGCCCGATGGATCTGGGTCTTCACCGTACCCATGGGCAACCCCAATTCGGCCGCAATCTCTTCGTACGAAAACTCCCGGAAAAAACGCAACTCGATCAACTTCCGATACCGCGGTGGCATCCGCAAAATAAACGCCTCCAACCGATCGCGGGTTTGATCGTTGATGAGCCGATCCTCCGGAGAGGGCGTATTATAGGCCGACAAAGCCCCCGACGAATCGGTCGTCTTATCGAGAGGTACCAGATCTTCCCGTTTCCGCCGCACGTAATCGATGAACGTATTGCGGGCGATCGTGTAAATCCATTGACCGAACGTATAGTCCGGTTTATAGCGATGCAGATTCAGATAGGCCTTCACAAAAGCCTCCTGCAACAGGTCGTTCGTATCATCCACGTTGCCGCCGGTGCGTTGCAGATACAGCTGATAAATCGAGTCCCGGTAGCGATTGAACAGATGCTCGAAAGCAACCGAATCTCCCCCCAACACCTTTTCGACGAGTTGTTGGTCGGTGGCGACCATGTAGTTTTCTATCTCCATATAGCTTGGTCAGGGCGCAAACGACGTCTGAGAGCCATAACAGCTTCTCCCAGCGGGGCATATAGGTCATAGAGCACATAGACCCACATGAGTTTTCTTTCTCCCAATCGCAGCGCGATCCGTTTCATTTTCGTGGTAACGATCCACAGCCTCAACAACAGGAAAATCAGCGGAATGAGAGGCCACGGCCAAGGTAACAGCGCCAAGATAACAATCACCGCGCCAAAAAACAAAAAACGGCTCCATAATTCGATCGCCGTCGTCCAGCGTGCCCGCCACGGATAGTAGCGATGCGCATAACTGAAATATCGACGAGCCCGATTCCACCACCGCAAACCCCCATAAGAGATCTGGCGCATCGTGGCATGGGGGTTCATCACCACACTGACATTCTCCGGAGTGACAATCCGCTGGATGAACAAATCGTCGTCGCCGATATTCATATTCAGGAAATTAAATCCCTTATGCGAAAAATAGAGACTCTTCGTATAACCCAGATTATGGCTGATACCCCGATAGGCATGACCTCGGATCGCCGCACTCAGCCACCGCACCGACGTCGACAGACGACTGCAACGCATCCACCGATTGCCTAATCCTTTCTGGGGCTCGATGCCACAATAGCCCAGCACCACATCGCCCGTAATGAAGCCTTTGGCCATCAGGGCGATCCATTTGTCGGATGTCGGATAACTGTCGGCCCGGGTCAACAACAGATGTTCGTAACGAGCCGCCTTGATCCCCACGGTAATCGCCAGCTTGATGCTATGATCGTGATGGTGTGACGCTTTAATCTGCGTCAAATGCATCCGCTCGCCATACCGGGCCTGGATATCGGTGAGCATCTCTCCGATCTCTTCATCGTAACTACAATCGACCACAACCACCTCGAATTGGAGATAATCCTGTTCGAGCAGCTTCTGCAAGCCGTTTTCGACAAAAAAATAGTTATTTTCGCGTACGACCACGATCACCGAAATCGGCGGGGAGGGGATCTCCGGACGAATGCCCCGGTTGTTACGAAACCGAGGCAACTTGCCGTATACGCCCAGGTAATACCACAACTGAATAAAAAAACAGAGGAGCATCAACCCCAACATTCCCAACGCAATATGACGAATCAGTTCCCCGTGTACGCCCAGGGTCTGACTGAAAAGATCGAAAATTTCCACCTCCGATAAGTTACTTTCCCACAAAGCTACAAGATTTTGCCTAAACCGCCAAGGAGAAACCGACTTTCTCCCTTCCCAAAAAGCCTTCTACCTTCCCTCACGTATTACCTCTTCCGAGACCCTGCGAAGATCCGTCTATTCGCCCTCCGGCCTTCCGCCATCCCTCCGCCGACCCCCGCAACATCCCCGCAACATCCCCGCAACAGTCCCCCTTTCATCCTCGGAGCGATACCAGCCAAGTTCGGTCTCCTTTCTCTCTTATTCTTGGCCTTCCTGCTAATTCTTTCTGATGCAATAAGCACTCTTCCGACCCGGACAGACTATCTTCCCACGTCCAAAGAGCTCGCTCACCCCGAGCTCTCCGACTCGAACCGCTTAGCTCCGTTTTCACAAAAAAAGGACGGTTTTCCCGTCCCTCTTTATGGAATTTGTCTTCGTGACAGGGCCCCTCTCTGCGAGACTTATGCCCGATCCAGCTCCTGTAACGCCAAGGCCGACAAGGTTGCCACCCCCACCTCCAAAGCCTCCTCATTGGGGCAAAAAGTCGGCGTATGCAACCCTCCGGCCTCGCGACCATCCGAATAACCTACCCCCAACCGATAAAAAACACTGGGGTAGTGCTGGGTATAGGAGCCGAAATCCTCGGCCGTCATCCGTAACGACAATTCGGTGATGCGATCGGCTCCCCACAAGGCCGTAAACACCTCCCGCGCCCGGGCACTAACCACCGGATCGTTCACCACACACGGATAGCCTCCCGGGGCCACATTGACTTCGATCTGCACGCCATGAGCCTCACCCACCCCACGGGCTATCTCATGAATACGTTCCAGCGCCCGGGCTCGCCATCGTTCATCCATCGTCCGCAACGTCCCCTCCAGAAAGACCTCCGAAGGAATGACATTTGTCGCACCATCGGCCATCACCCGTCCGAACGACAACACCGTGGGAATGGTCGTATCGATATTGCGGCTAGCCACCTGCTGTAATGCCATCAACAACGCGGCCATGGCCAGAACCGGATCCGCCAACAGATGAGGCAGTGCGGCATGTCCGCCTCGGCCCCGTACCGTGATCCGAATCTCATCGCTGGAGGCCATATACTTCCCGCTACGCAACCCCAGCTGTCCGGCCGGCAATTCCGGAGCCACATGTTCGCCGATAAAAGCCCGAACATCATAGTCCCGGAACGGATCTTCCGCCAATACCTGAGAGGCTCCCCCCGGACTCAGCTCCTCGCCCGGTTGGAAGAGTCCGAAAACGGTTCCCTGGATCTGATCCCGATGGGCCTGCAGCAGATACATCGCGCCCAACAGACATGCTGTATGGATGTCATGTCCACAAGCATGCATCACTCCCGGGTGTTGCGACGCAAATGGCACCGATACCTTTTCCTGAATCGGCAAAGCGTCCATATCCGCTCTTAACACCACACAACGTTTCCGGTCGCCCTGGCCTTCGATTCGGGCCAATAATCCCGTTCCGGCAATCGACTCATACGGAATTTCCGCCTGGGTCAAACATTCCGCCACATACTTCGACGTTTCATGCTCCTGAAACGACAGTTCCGGATAGGTATGCAGATGACGCCGAAAAGCCAACGTCTGCTCTCGCCCTTCATGGGCCGCTTTTTTAATCGATTCGTAATCCATCATGATTGTTTATCTTCCTTTCCTTGCCCTCTGGCTACTGTATCCATCTGCAAAGCTGCTCGGCACCCGCCGCAAACCTGCTTCCGTCTTTTTCTCCGCAGCCCCCGAGGGCAATCTCTTTCTCTGTATAGCTAAGCTAACTGTTGGTCCAAAATCGCCACAACATCGAGCGGCCCAGCCGCATAATAGACCGGAGCTCCATATAACGGAGCCAACGTTTTTTCCACCCAAGCGGCATCGACGGCCGGGCCACTGACCACCAGTGGCACCCGCAAGCCCCGACGACGAGCTTCCATCCCTATCCGGAGCATCTCTTCCCGGCCTCCTTCCAGGACAGCCTGCAAAACGAGCGCCATCGCCCCACAACGCAAGGTTTCATTTACTACTCGCAAAGCCAAAGGCCTTCCGCCGAGGTTTTCCACCTCATACCCCCACGCCTGCAAGATCGGCAACAAGGCATTTTTCCCGAAATCTTGTACGTCGCTTGCCAACGAGGGAAGCATCACTCGCCCTTTGGGGTTCGTTATGGGATCAATCCGACGGCTCAAAAGCGTCGAAATCTGACGGATCACCTTACCGCTACGTACCCATTGCGGCACAAACAACGCCCCGCTTTCGAACCACGCATACAGCTGTTTGATCGACTCATTCCACGGTCCCTCGAGTCCCTGACGAAGCTCGCCCCACGCCGCACAGAATGTTTCCACCAACGCCTGCGGATCCTCCGTCCGAGCCTGCACCAGGGTGCGAACCAACTGGGCCGACACCGTTTCGTTGTCGGGATCGGTTTTGAAACCCGTTTCGGACCGAGCGATGCCCGACCACGCTTTTAACCGGGAGGGAGCCTCCGAACGACGCCCCAACACCAAATCCTCACAACGTTCCCGCAAATCGGGATCCATCTCTGTATAAACGAGCGTCAACGCCGCAGGATCTACCCAACCCAGGGTAACCCCGGCTGGTACCGCATGATATAACCACACGGTACTCAAGCCGGCACGAATCCGGGCATCATCCGCATAGGGTTCCGTAAATGCGTCCACATCCGCAAACAACCGTGCCTCGGGACAATGAATTCTCATCCACCGACACGCCTCGATACAATCCACCGACGCGCTGACCTTCTGTCCATCCTCGGTGGCGGCCGGAGGCAGAATCGGATCGAAAATAAGCTCTTCAGGAGGCATGCCGGCGCCGGTCAACAGTCCATACATTCGACCTGCTATCCCGATCCGCCGTGCATAACTGTCGGCTTCGCCCTGTTCATCCGCCAATCGTAAAATAGGCAGCGCCCCATAACGCAACACCTCCTGCACCTCTGTCAACAAAGCCCGATCGCCTTGCGCGAGCGACAGCGAGCGCACCAGCGATTTCCCCTGAATACAAGACAACGCAGCTTTCCACAGTGCCTCCCGACCGATATCGATCAGCCACGGTACCCGCGCTACGCCCGGATCGGACATAGCCAGATTTAGCAACTTCCTCACCTCCTCTGCACCTATATCATCTCCGGCTTGCCATCGCAGACCCATGATCTGAGCCCCTTCTCCTACCTGAGCCGACAGCAACCCCAACGCGCTTTCATATTGCCCGGCACGCACCTTCTCCTCGAAGGCCGCCCGTTGCGAACGGGCACCGGCCCCTATGACGATAAATGAGCCCTCTCCCGACCAGGAGAGATCTTCCAGTCCACTCAAACGCGTCACGCGAGAGGGGGCAGGAAGCGGACGGGGCGCATAACGCGCCGCCACGGCGGCCACGGCTTCGATGTGTGCCGGCGTCGTTCCGCAGCATCCTCCCACGATATTGACCAACCCCTGTTGCAGGTAGGATTCCATCGCCGTCGCCATACTTTCCGGCGTCTCCGCATAGCCGCCATTGCCATCCGGCAATCCGGCGTTGGGATGTACCGAAACGGCGCAATCGGCCACCTGAGCGATGCGTTCTATAAACGGCAACATCTGTTCGGCCCCCAGGCCACAATTCAAGCCGACCGACAAGGTGTTGGCGCGCCGCACCGAGGTGTAAAATGCCTCCAAAGTCTGTCCGGAGAGGGTCCGTCCACTGCCATCGGTCAACGTCCCGGAGACCATCGCCGGAATCCGCCCTTCGCGGTGTGCATTGACTTCATCCAGTGCATACAGCGCCGCTTTTGCATTGAGCGCATCGAAACACGTCTCGATGAGAATCACATCGACACCCCCATCAATCAACCCCCGAATCTGTTCACGATAGGTCTTCGCCAGCTCGTCGAA
This sequence comes from uncultured Alistipes sp., assembly GCA_944326035.1. GTDB lineage: Bacteria > Bacteroidota > Bacteroidia > Bacteroidales > Rikenellaceae > Alistipes_A. The sequence continues at coordinate 54,491 of CALVCS010000008.1, forward strand.
TGTGACCGAACGGGCCGCCGGATCGTACAAATCGGGCGACAGCGAAGCCGTCCGATTGGTCGGCCCGACCGACCCCGCCACAAACCGCGGTTTCGAAGGCTGCTGAGCCGTATAGCGATCCGCCAACCCCCGAGCCAAGGCTGCTGCCTGCCGATTGATTTCATACACGAAGTCGACCAACCCATAATCGGCCAGCGAAATCGCATTGGCATTAAACGTATCGGTCGTGATGATGTCGGCCCCGGCCTGCAGATAGGCTTCATGTACCTGGGCCACCGCTTCGGGCCGCGTCAAGACCAGCAAGTCGTTGCACCCTTTGAGCGAAGCCGACCAGTCGGCAAATCGTTCGCCTCGATAATCAGCCTCTTCCAGGCCATAGCGTTGAATCATGGTTCCCAGCCCGCCATCCAATACCAGCAGGCGACGGGAAAGCTCGTCGTAAATAGAAAATGGAGACATACCTTCACGTATTACCCGGAGAAGCGCTCCGGCAGGTCAAACAGATAGCTCGCACACCCCGATTTTACTTTTTGAAAACTTCTACCTCAAAAAGCTTTTTCCAATACTTGCCGGTCACGAAAATGCGTCGGCGTTGAGCGTCATAGGCAATGCCATTGAACACATCGGTCTCGGGACCGATATCGGATGGAGAGAGCAGTCCGCTCATGTCGATCACCCCGGTGACAGCTCCCGTATGGGGATCGATGCGAACGATCTTGTCGGTCGTGTAGACGTTGGCCCACAACTCGCCGTCAATCCACTCCATCTCATTCAGATATACGATCTTGCTCTGATCCGTATACACTTCCAGGGTGCGAATCGTCTTGAAGGTTTCCGGATCCCGTACTTTGATCTTTTCCGTACCGTCGCTCATATACAACCACCGGCCGTCGGTCGCCAATCCCCACCCCTCACCGGCATAATTGAACTCGCCGAGCTTTTCGAAGGTCGATCGGTCATACACCAACACTTTATTATTCTGCCACGTCAATTGATACAACTTATCCCCGAGCCGTTCCAGCCCCTCGCCGAAATAGTCGCGCGGCAGGTTGAGGTTCTGCAACACGACGCCCGTCGTCAGATCCACCTTCCGCAACGAGGATTGGCCCTGCACCCCGGTACTCTCATACAACGCACCCTTATACCAGAGCAACCCTTGTGTATAAGCCTCCTTATCATGGGGATAAACCCGTTTCACCCTATGCCCGTACAGTACCGGCGGATCGGCGGCCAAGACCGTAAATTCGCCCACCCGATCTTCCTTTTCTCCCGCCTGATAGGCCGTCAGCGTATAGATCAAACGTCCCGTCGGATGGTTCCGACGAACCCGGTAAAGATAACCGGTCGAATCCACAGCACACAATCGCTCTCCTTTGACCGACAGCACCACACTGTCGACCGGCGTATCCGACTCGAGCGCATAGCGAATCCGGATCGTATCGCCTTGCCGCACCTGCGTACCGTAAACGGGCCATACCGAAGCGATCAAATGCAACGGTTGCTGTTGCGTCGCACCTTTCGTCGCCGAATCCCCTCCGGCGCCGCCACATGACAACATGACACCCATGGTCATCGCCACGGCTGCCACCCATCCGAGTCCTCCAGTTATTCGCATCCCCAGGAATTTAGATTTACACAAAGGTAGTAAAAAATAGCCATGCAGCGGTCTGTTTCGGTGTTTCCCGCCCTTTTTCCATCGGGAATTCCGCGGATCCGAGCCCCGAAACCGCCCGCCGTGAAAGATTAAACGTACGAAATGACCGATTTAGTGAGTTTCTTGCTATCTTTGTCGCATAGATTAAATTAACGAACCAAATTTTCAGTCATGCTTACACTCAAGCAACTCCGTGAAAATCGCGCCTACGCGCTCGAACGCCTGGCCGTCAAAGGCGTGGATGCTGCCGCCACCCTGGATAAAATCGAACAACTGGATGATACCCGCAAGGCTCTTCAGGGAAAGCTGGATGCCAACCTCGCCCAGCAAAACGCTGTCGCCAAACAGGTAGGCATGCTGTTCAAGGCCGGGAAACAGGACGAAGCCAATGCCGCCAAAGCAACAACCGCCGCTCTGAAAGAAGAGTCGAAAACACTGGAAGCGCAATTGCGTGAAACCGAAACCAAACTGACCGAAACCATCGTGACGTTGCCCAACTTCCCGCACATTTCGGTTCCCAAAGGTTTGTCGGCCGCCGATAACGAAATCGTCCGCACCGGTGGCCCGATGCCCGAACTGCCCGCCGATGCCAAACCGCACTGGGAATTGGCCAGCCAATACGACATCATCGACTTCGAACTGGGCGTCAAACTGACCGGTGCCGGATTCCCGGTCTACAAAGGAAAAGGATCGGCACTGCAACGCGCCCTGATCTCGTTCTTCCTGGACTGCAACACCGCTGCCGGCTATACGGAAGTCATGCCGCCGCTGATGGTCAATGAAGCGTCGGGTTTCGGAACGGGACAGTTGCCCGACAAGGAAGGTCAGATGTATCACGTCAACCTCGATAATTTCTACCTGATTCCGACCGCCGAAGTCCCCGTAACGAATATCTATCGCGACGTTATCCTCAACGAAAGCGACTTCCCCATCAAGCTGACCGCCTATACGCCCTGCTTCCGTCGGGAGGCCGGTTCGTATGGCAAGGATGTGCGCGGACTGAACCGTCTGCACCAGTTCGACAAGGTGGAAATCGTACAAATCAGCCACCCGGACGTCTCCTATCAAGCCCTGGACGGAATGGTGGCCCATGTGGAAAGCATCGTGCAAAAACTCGAACTGCCTTACCGAATCGTTCGTCTGTGTGGCGGCGACTTGAGCTTCACCTCGGCCCTGACGTTCGACTTCGAAGTCTATTCGGCCGCACAGGGACGCTGGCTGGAAGTGTCGTCGGTATCGAACTTCGAGTCGTTCCAGGCCAACCGTCTGAAACTGCGCTGGAAAGACAGCAACAAGAAAATGCACTTGGCCCACACCCTCAACGGCAGCTCGTTGGCCTTGCCGCGGATCGTAGCCGCCCTGCTGGAAAACAACCAGACCCCCGAAGGAATCCGCATTCCTAAAGTGCTGGTTCCCTACACCCGTTTCGACATGATCAAATAACCTGCGATCACGCATGAGATAAAAGCCGCCTCAGCCCGAGGCGGCTTTTTTAGGCACATCGTCTAGGCCCGTCGGCCCGCACGGCCTTGGCTGCCCCTTTATTGAGCCCTCGTCACCCCTTTTGTCGCACCTTTATCTCACTTTGTTGCACCCTCGTTTCGCCCTCATTGCGACTTCATACGCGCCTCCGAAAGGTCCATTCTCTTCTTGTGCCTCCGTGCCTGTGAGGGGCAGATTCTCTACTTCGAGGTGAAATGATCTCCGTCCCAGCTCGAAAAGAAAGCCGCGGAATTTGCTCTTCCGCCAAAGTATCGCTACCTTTGAAAAAGGCTTCGGCCCCGATACGTTCTTTTTTCCTCTATCGTATACCATGAAAAACTACCTACCCAAAAAACAGACTTTTTATCGTTGGGCTTTCCTTTCGTGCCTTCTGTTCGGAAGCACCGCCTGTGGGCCTACCCGCACCGACCAACCCGAACCGCTACCCCCTCAATGCAGCGTCACGGAGGCCCAGAATCTCACCCAACTCTCCGAAAACTTTCTGCACCCCGGCACCGAAAATCAAGCCTGGGTCTACTGGTTCGTTATGGACGGGAACCTCTCTCGGGAGGGCATTAAAGCCGACCTGGACGCGATGAAACGAGCCGGCATCGGCGGCGTCATCTTCCTGGAAGTGAACGTCGGCATTCCCCGTGGTCCGGTCGATTTCATGAGCCCCGAATGGATCGAACTGTTCAAATATGCCTGCGAAGAGAGCGAACGCCTGGGTTTATCGCTTTCGTTGATTACCGGCCCCGGATGGACTGGCAGCGGTGGTCCCTGGGTCAAACCCGAAGATGCCATGCACTTCATCGTCGCCGATACACTCACCGTGCACGGAGGGCAAACCATCCGGGTACAGCTTCCCCGGCCTCAACCCCGTACGCCCTATTTTGGCATGAACAACCTGACCGACAGCATGAAACAACAGCGTGCAGCATACTACCAAGACCTGTTCGTGCTGGCCTACCCCAAAAACAAACCCGGCACTCCCCTCGAAGATATTGACCGTAAAGCCTTTTATGTCCGTCATCCCTACTCCTCGTCACCGCTGGCAAAACCCTACCTGCCCGTTCGGGCCACCTACCCAGCCCTGCCGGAAGGTGTCGCCCTGCAAACCGATCGGTGTATCGATCTGAGTGAACATGTTTCCGCGGACGGGCTGCTCGAATGGGAGGCTCCGGCCGGCGAATGGATCGTGTACCGTTTCGGACAGACGCTGACCGGCGCCAACACCCGTCCTTCGCCTCATGCCGGCGTCGGCTTCGAGTGCAGCAAAATGGATACAACCGCCCTCAACCACCATTTGGATGCCTATATCGGCGCCCTGATGAAGGCCGTAGGCAAACAACCGGGCTATCAGACCAGCGGCTGGAACATGTTACACATCGACAGCTGGGAGATGGGACCCGAAAACTGGAGCGACGATTTCTACGACGAATTCCAGAAACGACGCGGTTACGATCCCCGTCCCTACCTGCCCACCCTCACCGGACAAGTCGTCGACAATACGGAAATCTCGGAACGGTTTCTGTGGGATCTGCGCCAGACGGTGCAGGAACTGATGCTGGAAAATCATGCCGAACATCTACGTCGGTACGCCCACCAATATGGCTTCGGACTGTCGATCGAGCCCTATGACATGAGCCCTAACAACGATATCGCCCTGGGAAGCATCGCCGATGTCCCGATGTGCGAGACCTGGGAAAAAGACGACCTGTTCAATACGGCCTTCAGTTGCATCGAAGCCGTTTCGGCAGCCAATCTGTACGGCCGACCCATCGTGGGCGCCGAAGCCTTCACCAGCCACAACAAAAAATTCTGGAGAGTACACCCGGGCAATATGAAAAATCAAGCCGACTGGGCCTTCTGTATCGGCATCAACCGGTTGGTTTTCCATCGCTACGCTCATCAACCCTGGACCGACCGCTATCCGGGTATGACCATGGGCCCGTACGGCATGAACTATGAACGCACGCAAACCTGGTGGGAACTCTCCCAAAGCTGGCACACCTACCTGGCTCGTTGTCAATACCTGTTACGACAAGGTCGTGGCGTGGCCGACATTCTGTTCCTGACCCCGGAAGGGGCCCCGATGGCCTTCATGCCACCCGAAAGCGCTTTGTCCGGTTCCAAACGGCTGCCCTTCAAGAAAGGGTACAATTTCGACGGGTGCGACCCGAAAACCTTGCTCAGTGCACAGGTTCGGGACGGCAAGATCGTCTTCCCCAGCGGCATGGAATACCGCATTTTGGTGTTGCCCACCGAAGAGACCATGACCCCGACCCTCTTGACCAAAATCGAAAGCCTGGTGCGCGACGGAGCGACCGTCATGGGCTTTGCGCCCCAGAAATCTCCCAGCCTCCAGAACTATCCCCAAGCCGATCAGGAGGTCGAACAGTTGACCGCACGACTCTGGGGCGATAGCCAACCGGGGACCATTCGCTCGATCGGGAAGGGAAGGCTGATTCACAGCGCTGCATCCGACACCACGGGAAATGAGCCCAGTGTCCGGGGCTATCTGCCGCCCTATGTTCGCTATGAGGTGATCGCCGAAGCTCTTCGTGCACAGGGCGTTCAGCCCGACTTCGAAGCCGACGCGCCCTTGCGATACATCCACCGGACTCTTCCTGCGATGGATATCTACATGGTTTCAAACCCCGATACGACCTCCCGTTTCGAAGGTTCGGCCACCTTCCGCATCCAGGGCAAAAAGGCCTCCCTGTGGGATGCCTCCACCGGACAGATCGCCCCGATCTCCGTCGAGGCTACCCATGACGGACGTTCGCGGATCGCGCTCTCGCTGGATCCCAGCGGATCGCTGTTCGTTATCTTCAGCGACGAAGATCCCGCCGACCGCTGCAACACCCAAACCCTCTGGTCGACATGGCAACCAGTCAAAACCCTCACAGGACCCTGGAATGTCCAGTTCCAAGCCGGCCGCAAAGCTCCCGAGCAAGCGACCTTCGACACGTTGATCGACTGGAGTCAGCACGCCGATCCGGGCATTCGGTACTTCAGCGGCATCGCCGACTACACCCTCACCTTTACCCTGACCGACCAGGAACGCGCCGCCTACTCGAACTGGAGTCTGGATTTAGGGAAGGTCGCCGTCATCGCCCGGGTCGAACTCAACGGACATCCCATTACCGAACTCTGGAAAGCCCCCTATCGCTGCGACATCACCCCCTATCTGCAAACGGGTGAAAACAGCCTACGTATCTCGGTGGCCAATGAATGGCCCAACCGTCTGGCCGGTGATCAACGCCTGCCGGAATCCGAACGGGTCACCTTCGCCACCTACTCTCCCATCACCCGAGACTTTACCCTGCTGCCCTCGGGTCTCCTCGGGCCCGTCGTTCTCTGCGGCGCAAAATAGGGCTTCCTGTTCTCAAAACAACGAGCGACGTCTTTTTGAAGACGTCGCTCGTTGTTATTACGTTTAAAAACGCAAGCCTATCCGCCGATTTCGAAACGGTTGAATTGCAGGGTACGGCCATCCACCACCAACAACACACCTTCCACGGCTGAATGGCCCGTCGTCAACCACTGCAAGGTCTCCAGCGCCTGCAGGGAACCAATCAGGCCGACCATCGGCGGAAATACGCCGACCGCCTCCTTCGAGCTCATCGGCTGAGGATACAAAGCCCGATAGCTGCCAGCCGTTTTCGTATGGAAGAGCGACACCTGACCGTCCATCTGTTCGGCCGTGCCATACATCATCGGGAGGGATAGTTCCCCGCAAAGATCGTCGATCAGGTAGCGGGTCTCATAGTTGTCCGTACAGTCGACCACCATATCCTGTCCCATCAGGATATCCCGTCCATTTTCCGCCGTCAAACGTCGATTCTCCACCCGAAGGTCACAGCCCGGAAACAATCGAGACAACCGCATGGCGGCCACTTCGGCCTTGGGGGCTCCCAAATCGGCCGTTGTATACAGAATCTGCCGCTGCAGGTTACTCAACGAGACCCGATCGAACTCCACCACCGTCACATGCCCGACACCGGCCGCCACCAAGTAACTCAATGCCGCCGACCCCAGTCCTCCAGCTCCAACCACCACCACTCGGCTTTGCAACAAACGTTGCTGATCGTCCGGGCCAAAACCGTCGACCTTCAAACTCCGTTGAAAACGTTCCGTCTGTTCTTGTGTCAATTTCATCTCAGTCTCCTTCTGTCGGTTTGCTCGCTGACTTCTGCCCCTCCCCGAAAAGCGGCTCCGATAAAAATTCCCGTTTGCGAGGCAAACGGGAACATTTTATATTCGGCTCTGTTCTCCTTAGGAATGGCTCCGCGAAGAATGATGTTTTTTCGTATACAAAAAGCGCTTGATCTTATGGGTCGGGGTCTTTTCAAAATCTTCACTGCGCTCTTCCACCACCGATATACGGGAGAATTTACTCACTTTGGAATTGACGTACTTGATCAAATCCTGCTTGATCCCATCCATCTTCTGTTCCAACTCCTCTCGCACCGCATGGTACTTACGCTCTAGCGCCTCCCGATCGAAACGAACAATCGCCACCAACTTACCCATATCCTCTTTTACCAGCGAATCACTCACCAGCGCATGCCCGTTGATCACATTTTCGATCTCTTCGGGATAGATATTCTCGCCGCTCGGGCCCAAAATCATATTACTCAAACGCCCCTTGATATACAGATACCCATCCTGATCGAAAACGCCCAGATCTTTGGTCCGGAACCATCCGTCTTCCGTAAACGAATCGGCCGTAGCTTCGGGATTTTTGTAATACCCCATCATCACATTGGGGCCCTTCACCACGATCTCACCCTCTCCCGACACCGGATTCACCTGATCCAATCGCGCCTCAATGCCCTGCAGCATCGGACCCGTCGACTGATGACGCACCATCGAAGGATTGACCCCCGCCAATACCGGGGCGGTTTCCGTCAACCCATACCCGATCGCATACGGGAATTTGGCTTCCATCAGAAACTGTTCGACACGGGGGTCGAGTTTGGCGCCGCCGATGCCGAAAAAGCGTATCCGACCCCCAAACATGGCGCGCAGCCGTTTTCCCACTTTGCGATTCAAAAACCGACGACCGGCCGGTATCCGATACAAATGTGACAAAAACCAGTTTTTCTGGATTTGAGGCAGGATCTTGTTTTTGTAAATCTTCTCGATAATCAACGGCACACTCAACATGACCGTCGGACGAACGCTTTTCAACACCGGCAACAAAACCGATGCCGTAGGCGGTTTGTCGAGATAGACGACCGACGCCCCCCACATCACCGGCAGCAACATCCCCAACGAACACTCATAGGTATGCGCCAAGGGGAGAATCGAGAGAAAAACATCCGTCGCGTAAACCGGCTGCAACACACTCACCATCTCCAGCTCACTGCATAGATTGCGATGGGACAACATCACGCCTTTCGGTTGAGAGGTGGTTCCCGAGGTATAAATAATCGCCGCCAGATCTTCCGCTGCGGGTTCTCGGATCACCCCGGGCGCACTCTCTTTGTGCGCAATGATGCCCAGGTTTTTACTCCGAATCACCAATTGCAACCGATCGAGGGTGGTCCGGGCGATTTTCCCATACAATTTATCGGACACCACCAACGCTTTGGCTTCGCTGTGGGTAATGATTTTATCGAGTTCCGGACCTGAGAAATCGGGCAAAATCGGCACAATCACCATGCCCGAAATCGTTGCGGCAAAATAGGTCACCCCCCAGTTGGGCATATTGTTACTCAGCAGCGCGATCTTGTCACCGCTACTCAAACCGGCCTCGACCAACGTTTGCACCAAGCCCTCCACCCGGGCCGCAAAATCGGCATAGGTCAACGTCTCCCCCTCATACATCGAGAAGCAGCGATTGTCCCGAAAGGCCTCAATACTGTGTTGATATATTTCTCGTAATGTCTGAAATGTCATAAGCAAAAATTAGCGGATGTCTGCCACAACTCCCCTTATAAAGCCCACCCCCGGTGGGCGGAGAGTCCCCTTTAAAACAGCCATACTGCAGGCGTTACAAAGATAATTTTATTCTGAATAATTCGTACCTTTGAGGGGGTAATATTTTCATGAATCAACCTTTCTCCATACGCCAACGAGCTCTTGAGCTGGGTTTTGACGACTGCCGCATCGCCCACAGCCGCGAACTGACCGAACAACGCGAACGGTTGTCGGAGTGGCTCTCCTCCGGACGATACGGCGGGCTGCACTACATGCAACGCAACGTCGACAAACGTATCGATCCCGGCCTCTTAATGAAGGGGACCCGCAGCGTGATCGTCTGCGCCATGGGATATAAACGCGCACCGGCTCCTCAACCCTTTCTGAACCACATCGCGTCCTATGCCTGGGGAAAAGATTATCATCTCGTCATCCGCGAAAAGCTGAAACAACTGCTGCACGACCTACAAACGGCATATCCGGGCAGCGCCGGGCGCGTTTTCGTCGATACGGCCCCGTTACTCGAAAAAGCCTGGGCGGTCGAAGCCGGTTTAGGTTGGATCGGTCGCAATTCGTTGTTGATTCATCCGGTGCTGGGCTCTTATCTGCTGCTAGGGGTGATTCTCACCACGGTCGAGCTACCGCCCGACGCCCCGATAAACGGCAGTTGTGGAAGCTGTCGTCGTTGCCTCGACGCCTGTCCGTCCGGAGCTTTAGGCGAGGATCGGATGCTGGACGCCCGTCGCTGCATCGCCCGCCGCACCATCGAAGAGGCCACTCCGGGCGAGGAAGGCGAACTGCATGGATGGATTTTCGGCTGCGATGTCTGCCAACGTGTCTGCCCCTATAACCGGCAAGCCCCTGAAAGCCGACATCCGGAACTGGACCCCCTGCCCGACCTCCTCACCCTCTCTCCGCAAGCGTGGCTGAGCCTCGACGAAGAGACGTTCCGGAGCCGTTTCCACGACAGTCCCCTCGCCCGCTGCGGGCTATCCCGTTTTCAATACCGTATCCGCGCCTATCTCCATTCGACCGATCCGTCCAAAGAGGCCCCGCTTGACGACGTGATCCGTTCATCCCAGGAGTAAGGGCTGGTCTCTCTTTGAGCCAACAAAAAAGGGCGGATACAGGATCGTATCCGCCCTCTCGTACCAGGCCGTTCTTTTACAACGCCTTGATCTCTTTCAGCACCGAATTGGTTTTGCGAACAGCTTCGGCACTCTTGGCAAAGAGCGCTTTTTCTTCGTCCGTCAACTTGATTTCGAGCACTTTTTCGGCTCCGTTCTTCCCGATTACGGTCGGCACCCCGATACAAATGTCGCTCTGTCCGTACTCCCCGTCCAAAGCTACACACGAGGCAATCACCTTCTTCTGGTCACGGATGATGGACTCTACCACGTAAGCAGCTGCAGCTCCCGGCGCATACCAGGCCGAAGTTCCCAACAGTTTGGTCAACGTTGCACCGCCCACCATCGTGTCAGCAACCACCTTGTCGATCTCTTCTTTGCTCAACAAATCCGCTACCGGAATCCCTTTATACGTGGCTTTCAACCACAAAGGTATCATCGTCGTGTCACCATGACCGCCGATCACCATCCCTTCCACTTCGTTCGAGTTGGCACCCAGCGCCTTGGCCAGATAGCATTTGAACCGCGAAGAGTCGAGGTTGCCCCCCATCCCGAAGATCTGGTTTTTCGGCAGACCGCTCTTTTTCAGCGCCAGATAGGTCATCGTGTCCATCGGGTTGGAGACGATCAGAATAATGGCTTTCGGAGAGTATTGCAGCACGCTCGACACCACATTCGCTACGATGCCGGCATTCACGCCAATGAGTTCTTCACGAGTCATCCCCGGTTTACGCGGCATCCCCGACGTAATCACCACCACATCCGAATTGGCCGTAGCGGCATAATCGTTGGTTACCCCGACCAGCTTGGTGTCGAAATCCAACAAGGTGGCGGTTTGATAGATATCCAACATCTTGCCTTCGGATACCCCTTCCTTGATATCCAACAAGACCAGTTCGTCGGCGATTTCGCGGGTCGCGATCACATTGGCGCAGGTAGCACCCACGTTGCCTGCACCCACCACAGTCACTTTACTCATAACGTATCTCCCTTAGTCTTGGCGGATTAACCGATCAATTTGGCATAATCATCGGGAGACAACAAGCTGTCGAGTTCAGCCGGGTTGGTCATTTTGATCTTGACCATCCAGCCTTCGCCATAAGGATCCTTGTTCACCTGATCCGGCGCATCATTGAGGGCTTCGTTAAATTCCAACACTTCCCCGCCTACCGGCAAAAAGGCATCGGATACCGTTTTAACGGCTTCAACCGTTCCGAAAACTTCGCCCTGAGCGAGCGTTTCCCCTACGGTGGTCACGTCTACAAAGACGATATCGCCCAATTGGCTCTGGGCAAAATCGGTAATCCCTACATAGGCTTCATCGCCTTCGACCCGGATCCATTCGTGATCTTTCGAGTACTTCAAGTTGGATGGAATGTTCATCGTTTATGGTTTTAAGATTTTTATGATAGATTGACTTTTCTCGAAGAAGGGCCGCACCCGTTTTGTACGGCCGTTCAAAGGTAGCCTTTTTTGGGGATTAAAAAAAGGTTTGTGATCTTTTTCACCCAAAATGTCAAGCGGGCGGTTCGTCACCGGGACGCTCTTGCCAGACGCACCAAAACGGGATTGTGATCGCTGGCCACGAACGCTTCCGGCAAGGTCTGCACCGAGAGCACCTGCCACTGATCGGAGAGCAGGAAAAAGTCGGTCAGCGTTGTCAGCGATTCGGGCCCGTAGGGACGATCCAGATAACGCAGCGACGGCGACAACGTGTCGTACACAAAATGGGCCCACGGTTCGAACCCACGGGCATCGATGCCTTCCGGTTGGAAATAGGGGTTCGTCAGCTCTTCGGGGCGGGGCACATACCCCTGCGGGTATTGGTTCCAGTCGCCGCCGACCACAAAAGGCCGACCATCGGCGGCCACATCCGCCAGCCAATCGCGCAGAAACTGCATCTCTTGTGTGCGCATGCCCCCTGTATCATACGCCGTATTATGGGTATTCGCCAGGATCAGTGTATCCCCCCGGGCCGACAAAAATGAAGCCGCCAGCAAACAACGTTTTAGATTGAACATCCGCTCTGGGAAAGGAAATGCCGAAGGATATTGCAGCCGGAGCGTTCGGAGCGGTTTCACCCGCGAAAGCATCACCAGTCCGCTCTCGATCCGACCCAACGGACGACCCACGGGAATCGGCACCCATCGAGCCTTATAATTATAGGCAAACGTCAACGTATAAGTCGGAAAGGCAGCCTGCAGACAATCTACCTCCGAAAGGCGATAGGTGCGTTTGGAACAGCGGTCCACCTCTTGTAATAACATCACGTCGGCATCCGTCGCCTGTAAAACGGCCACGATATGTTCGAGATTGGCCTCCGTGCGTTCCCGCGTGTCTCGAACCCGCGTACCCCCGTCATAGAAGAAATCCATATTGTCGCCCAGGCCTGCATAACCAATATTCCACGTCAGGATCGTCAAGGTATCGGGCAACCGCCCCGGCGTCTCGCTTCGATAGACCTCTTCCCGATCCATCGGTCGGTATTCCAGTGCCCAGGCCAGGCCGAAAAACAGCACGACGATCCCCAGGAAACTCCACAGAACCACCCAAAAACCCTTTCGGAAAAATCGGATCGTTTTCATCGTAACCATCAGACGTTGCCCTCCTTTCTCCGGCCGCTATGCTTCCGGGCAGGCGATCCCCAATCGTCGGCAAACCTTCTCTACCACCATCTGGGGCCGCAGATTCATCATACAGGGATACTCATCGAAGGCACACGGTTTATTGCCATAAATAGAGCACGGCCGGCACCACATATCGAGCTGAACGGCATCTTTCGGATCTTGACCCCAGCCGTAAAAGCCGGCATACGGGTGGGTCGCACCCCAAATCGAGACCACCGGAACCCCCACCAACGACGCCATATGCATCCCAGAAGAGTCCATGCTGACCATGACGTCCAACTGGGAAATCAGCTCCATCTCCTGCGCCAGACGCATCCGTCCGATCACCGACACCACCTGAGGATACGTGCTCTCCATCCGTTCGGCATAGGCTCGCTCCTCCGGCCCGCCGCCAAACAGAAAAAGTTTTGTTTCGGGTAACCGGGAGAGCTGAGCGATAACCTGTTCCATCCGATCCAACGGATAGATCTTACCCCGATGTTGGGCAAACGGCGAGATACCGATCCAATGTCGGGTACGCGCCCCCGCCAACGCCTCGACCTCAGGAGTCATCGGATAGCGGATCCGAACCGGCATCTCGATCGGCGGCAAATCAAAACCCAACGACAAGAAAACCTCCCGATAGCGTTCGATGGTACTTTTCAACGGCCGTTTGACCTTCTCTTCCAAGGAGACCAAGGCGCGTTTTTCCTCCCGACCCTTATCGATATACGCCACCCGGGAGCCCCGACGCTCCAGCATCCGACGCAACATTTTGGATCGGATCACATCATGCAGGTCAGCCACCATATCGAACGAACCCAAATCGCGACTCAACCGCCAAATGCCGGGCAAGCCCTTATGACGTTTTTTGAAATCGGGCGCAAAAAACTCGAGCCCTTCGATCTCCCGAAAAAAAGGTTGTAAAAAAGAGGGCGTCAGCATCACGATCCGGGCGTCCGGAGCCACCCGACGCAACGCTCCCACAACCGGTACAGTCATCGCCACATCGCCCATCGCGGAGAGGCGTATGACTAAAATACGCAACGGCGCAGAGGCACTATTCTCAGACATACAATTACTTGGATGCGTATAGAACCGGATTGAGTTCGGGGTCGTTGTACATTTTCATCTGTTTATAGACCTTCATGTACTTCCGGCCCGCAGCCATATCTTCCAGCAGCTCTTCGATGGCCGTCGACAAATCTTCCCGCTGCTGCAACAAAATCGCCAATTTACGTTCGCATTCGTCCCGATGCTTCTGCGAGACATCCTGACGTTCCGTCTCCTTTTGCATATGATAGATCTTCAAGGCCAAAATCGACAAACGATCGATCGCCCAGGCGGGGCTTTCGGTATTGATGCGCGCATCGGGTTGCGGGGTCACCTCCTTGAACTTATCCAAAAACCAACTGTCGATATACTCCACCAGATCGGTCCGTTCCTGATTGGAGGCGTCGATCCGACGTTTCAGCGCCAGCGCCGCCACCGGATCGATCTGCGGATCCCGAATGATATCTTCCAAATGCCATTGTACCGTATCGATCCAGTTTTTCCAATAGAGCAGGTATTCGATAGACCCTTTTTCATAAGGATTGACCAGGGGATGATCCACATCGTCAAAACGGTGATAGGTATCGATCACCTCGGCAAAGATCCGATTACAGAGTGCGGTAAACATAAAATAAAGGAGGAATTTAGCGGTCTCAACCGGCAGGTTATTGTACAAAGCTAAAGATTTTTGTTCAATTTGCAATAAAATACTACATTTGCCCCAAAGCGATTAGAACCCTTCGACTATGAAATGGACTCGGATTGTAGGGCTGGTTTTGGCACTCGGACTCGGCTGTGCCCTCGAAAGCTCAGCACAGGAACGCATGACCCGCGAAGAATACATCCAAAAATACAAGAAACTGGCGGTCGAACAGATGGAAATCTACGGCATCCCCGCCAGCATCAAACTGGCCCAGGCGCTGCACGAATCCGACAACGGAAACAGCCGGCTGGCTCGTTTGGCCAATAACCATTTCGGCATCAAGTGTAAAAGTACCTGGACCGGCCCCACCATCGAGCACGATGACGACGCCCCGGGCGAATGCTTCCGCAAATACGGTTCCGTCGAAGAGTCCTACCTCGATCATTCGGAATTTCTCGACAAGTCGGCCCGGTATCAGGACCTGTTCAAGCTCGACCCCAAAGATTATAAAGGGTGGGCGTACGGGCTGAAAAAAGCCGGCTATGCCACCAACCCCAAATATGCCGAAATCCTGATCAAGATCATCGAAGACAACCGGCTCTATCTGCTCGACGAAGGGCAGGACATCAACGCTCCGTTGCTGGCCGAAGAAAAACCGCAACCGCAACAACCTGTTCCGGTCCGCGAACCGGAACCCGTCCGTCATGATCCGCAGCCCCAAGCTCCGACGGTAGACATCGACAACTATTCGGTTTCGGTGAGCGGACGCGGCGGCAACCACACCGTCTATCACAACAATGGCAGCGAGTTTATTCTGACTGCCGCCGGAGATACCTATGCCTCGATTGCGGCCGAATTCGGACTGACCGTTTCCAAGCTGATCAAATACAACGACCTGGATGGAGCCGGCGACCTGCGTCCGGGAACCATGCTCTACTTGAAGACCAAGGCCAAACGGAGCGAAAACGGCAAATTGATCCATATCGCCAAAGAGGGTGAAACCATGCACAGCATTTCGCAGGCCTACGGGATTCGGCTGAAAAACCTGTGCAACATCAACCGTAGAACCAAAGACAGTGCCGTCAAAGCTGGACAACAGATCCGCCTGATGTAAACGGCCTCATACATGTATAACTTTAATTTGCAACTATGGACGGCGACCCTTCCACCACGGTGCGTGAAGGCATCGTAAACAAACTGAGCGCCAAATCGGCGCTGACCCAAACCGTATTCAACAACACCTTTACCGTATTCGGTCAGCTCAAAGAGCTGTTACACGAGCTATCCTCCGAATTAGACGACGCACTCGAAGGTCGTGGACAAGAGGATGTGCGGATCGAATACCGCGACCGCGGGAAATTCGAAGCACAACTGCATGTGGCCGACGACATTCTGATCTTCAGCATGCACACCAACGTGTTCGAATTCAACCGCGAACACATCATCTGGCAAAACTCGTACGTAGCGAAAAACAAGGCCAACTCCTACTGTGGGATGATCAACATCTACAACTTTCTGGCCGATTCGTTCAAATACAACCGCAGCTCCGACGAAGGCTACCTGATCGGACGTATTTTCGTCAATCGCGAAATGCAATACTTCGTCGAAGGGAAACGCCAGATCAGCATGCGGCATAATAACTTCGGCACCCAGACGATTGACAAAGAGGCGCTGAACAACATCGTGGAAACGGCCATCGACTACACCATCGATTTCGACCTGCTGGTTCCGCCATACGACACCGCCAAAATCGTGACGGTCGATCAACTCAACACCAAGATCGAAAACTCCAAACTGCAAACCGGGAAACGGCTCGGGTATAAATTCAACTCGGACGACATTTAGCCCCGACCCCGAGGAGGCCTCGCGAGAACCCGCTTTCATCGGACTCTCTTGAGAATTCTCTTTCATCGGCCCCTCCCGAGGTCAGACTCTCCGACCCGGAGTCCTCCACACGACGCACGAAAAAACGGCTCACGACGACGCAGAACGAGAAACGCCACACGGCACAGACACGCACGAAAACGCCACACGGCACAGACACGCGCGAAAACGATACACGGCACACAAAACGCCACACGACGACGAGCCCGTTCCTTTCCTGGGAACGGGCTCGTTCGTGTAGGTCCTCTTTTACAGAAGCTACGGGAGCCCCCTTTTCAACGCGGCTTTCGAATACTCCCCTCAACACACCGGGCGCTCCATTCTCATGGAGCGCCCGGCTATGACAACGTATAAACTGCGGTTTATTTCTGGATATTGGGCAATTCGAGGCCATATCCCTTGCGGGCGTCTTCCCGCCGCAACAGATAGGCGAATACAATCGCCAAAATACCCAACCCGGCAAAGATCAGCATCGGAATCGTATAATCATACGCCACACGCGTCGCGGCTTCCACTCCGACCATTCCGGTGATATCTTCCGTGACGGCCTGGCTATTGTCGATCACGCAATAGTTGTCCAACACCTTCCCGATCAAATAGGGGACACCCATCAAGCCCCAGTTCTGAATCCAGAAGATCAGGGCATAGGCGGTTCCCAACTTATTTTCCGGGATGATTTTGGGCACCGAAGGCCACATAGCCGAAGGCACCAGCGAAAAGGCGATCCCCAACAACAGAATCAACACCAACGCCAAGATCCAGTTGGTCAAGGCCGGTACTGCAAACAACAGGTGCACGACCACGATCATCACCGACCCCAGTAACATGATGGAGGCACCTTTTCCCCGACGGTCATACAGATTGCCGAAAAACGGCGTCAGCAGAATCGTTCCGAACGGCAACAACGAAGGAATGATGCCCGAAAGATTTTCAGAAATTCCGAATTTGTTATACATCAGATCCGGCGCATATTTCAAGAAGGGGAAGACCGCCGAATAGAACAGCACGCACAAGATGGCGATATACCAGAACCCCTTCAACCGAACGATGTCGAAAATATCGCGCGCCCGGAACGGCTCCTCTTTCTGTTGGGTTTCCTGCAGTTCGCGATCGCGGCGGGTATCCATCACCACAAAGACCAAAAACGAGATCAACCCGATGCACAACAGCGCCAAACCCAACAACACCGGTGCGCTGACCGACTTTCCGAAAGCTTCGCTGATCAGCGGGGTCACCGCCAGAGCCAAGGCCGTACCGATACGTGCACAAGCCATTTCGAGTCCCATGGCCAAAGCCAACTCACGTCCTTTGAACCATTTGACGATAATCTTCGAAACCGTAATGCCGGCAATTTCGATCCCTACCCCGAATATGGCATATCCGACCGAAGCCCACAGCACCTGGGTCGAGATGACCGCGCCCAAAATCGAGACGCTGGCTCCTCCGAAATCGCTCGAAACGGCCCAATATTTAATGGCCACGCCGACCACCATGATGCCGGCCGCCATCACGCCGGTAAAACGTACCCCCATTTTATCGAGGATCATCCCCCCGAAAATCAACATCAACAGGAAAACGTTGAACCAACCGTACGCACTGGTGAAAAATCCATAGTCACTGCTGCTCCACCCCAACTGAGATTCGAGCAGAGATTTGAGCGGCGCCATCACATCCGTGATAAAATAGCCGCACAACATGGTGAACGCGACCAGCGCCAACACCAACCAACGGGCTACGGCCGATTCACTGATTTTCTTTTGTAAAGCTGCTACCATGATATAGAATTAAGAATGATTCGCTGCAAGAGCTCATTCGAGTCCGTGATCATACCGTTTCAACACCTCGTAGGCTTCACGGATCCCCAATTCGCCCGCCTTGCTCACATCGAGACACCCCTTGCGGGTATCTTTCAGGAAAATCTGCAACAGTCCCCGATTAAAATAGGCCTCCCCGAACGAAGGATTGAGTTCGATCGCCCGGGTATAGTCTTCCAACGCTTCGGGCATCATCCCCGAACGACAATACAGATTGGCCCGGTTATAATAGATGTAAGCAAAGTTCGGCAATAATTTCGCGGCCTTGTTCAAATCGGCAATCGCCTCGTCATAATCGTACGTACGATTGGTGGTGTGTTTGAGCCGACTGGCCGGATCGCTGTCGATCGTAATCCGCTGATAGCCGTTGTCGATCGACGAGATAAAATCGATCATCTCACTCTGGGTCGTACTGCGGTTCAGATACAAAAACGGATTGGAGGGATCCCGATCGATCGCGGCCGTATAAGAGGCGATCGAACTGGTGTACTGACGGATCAGCGATTGCGTCACCCCTCGCTTGAACAACATCTGCCAGGTCGAAGGCCCGAAACGCAACGAATCTTCCAACCGGGCATCCATACGGAAGAGCGTGTCGGCCGGCAAATCGCTATCCCGATTGACCAGCTGCAAATAGGGCATCGATACGCTCGCCAGGAACTCCGTCATCTCCGGCACATAGTAACGATAGGGATTGACGACCGTCTGCACTGAATCCGGTTTGACCAGCGAGAACTTGAACATCGGCAACAACGTAATCTCCGAACCGTTCGTCGCCATGCGTTCCGCTTCGGAGCGACTGTCCTCCGTGGCTTCGAACGAGAGCAACTGATTGAATCGTTTGCTCGTATCGGCATAGATCGAGAAGGTACTGTCGTTGAGTTTGGCGCGATATTCGGCGATTTTCTGATCGGCGATCTGTTTGTCTTCCTGAGAGCCGGCCAGATCTCGCAACATATAACGCAAGGCCGAACGTCTCAAATAGGCATTGGCAAAATCCGGATAGAGATCGATGGCCGTCGTGTAATCCCGGACCGCCGACTCATAATCGCCCAGCTGGGTATACAACCCTCCGCGGTTATAATAGAGCAGCACATTGTTCGGCGAATAGAACTCCACCCGATC
The DNA here is from genome assembly GCA_944326035.1 of uncultured Alistipes sp. GTDB lineage: Bacteria > Bacteroidota > Bacteroidia > Bacteroidales > Rikenellaceae > Alistipes_A. The sequence goes on from CALVCS010000008.1 coordinate 73,810, forward strand.
GTAATCCTCCAGCGCCTTATTGTAGTCTCCGATCTGCGTGCGCAAGATCGCCCGGTTGAAGTAGGTCTGCGCGCTGGTCGTATCCAGCTTCAAGACCCGCGAAAAATCGTCGATCGCCGCCAACGGCCGATTGGTCGAGGCATATACCAACGCCCGATTGAAATAGGAAGGAATGTAGGTGGAGTCGCATGCGATGGATTGATCGAAATCGGCCAAGGCCCGGTCATACTGTTTCTGCTGCATATAGACCGTTCCCCGACGGGCATAACTGTCGGGGCGTTCCCGATTGGTTCGGATAGCCTCTTCGAAATCCTCCATGCCCCGCACGGTATCCTTCATCATGAGATAGGCCATTCCCCGATTCAGATACGCATCCGGAACCTTCTTCTCGTACCGCAGAAAAATCGTAAAATCCGACACCGCCTTCTCGGGCTGGTCGCTCAACAGAAAGGTGACCCCCCGACTGAAATAGGGCCCCGGCAGATCGGGTCGCAAATCGATCGCCTCCTGGAAATCCTTCAGGGCGTCGTCATAATTGCCCAGACGGGAACGTGTAATGGCCCGATACTGATAGGCTTGCGTAAAAACGGGATTGGTTTCGATGGCGCGGGTAAAATCCTGTTCGGCTCCCAGCAGGTCATCCAGATTATACTTCGCAATGCCCCGCAGGAAATACCCCTCGTGAGCCTTTTCATCGACCTTCAACAGAATATTGAGGGTTTCGATGGCATCCTGATATTTGTCTTCGATGATAAATCCCCGACCCACCCAGAAAAAGTAAGCCTTGTCGAGCTGTGCCGAAGCCCGATGCCCCAGCAACAGGCACAACCATACCATCAACCATATCCACTTACGCATCTGGCTACGCTTCTCTGTCAATCGATTAAACATCCAACGCACCCTACCCCCGTTACGTTCGGGTTCGTGCGCGCGATTTTCGAGGTGCAAGATACGCATTCTCCCGCAGATTTTCCCCTCCTCCCCCCTAAAAATCGCCCGTAAAAGCCTCTCTTCCCTCTGTACGGGCATTTTGTCCGCAAAAAACAACCCGGGTTCTTCCGGTTTAAGAAAAAGTTACGTACCTTTGAAAGCAATTTTGCGCTGAACTTTTTATCTCAGACATGAAAAAAGTAGATGTCGTTTTAGGTTTACAATGGGGCGATGAAGGCAAAGGCAAAGTCGTGGACGTACTGACGCCGAATTACCAGGTAATCGCAAGATTCCAAGGCGGACCCAACGCCGGTCATTCGCTGCACTTCGAAGGTAAAAAATACGTCCTGCATACCATTCCCTCCGGAATCTTCCGCCCGGGAACGATCAACATCATCGGTAACGGCGTGGTCATCGATCCGGTGATCCTGGCCGAAGAGATCAAAAACCTGGAAGCCGATGGCGTCGACGTACGCAGCAAACTCCAAATCTCGAAAAAAGCCCACCTGATCCTGCCGACCCACCGCATCATCGATGCCGCCTCGGAAGCCTCCAAAGGTGCCGGCAAAATCGGTTCGACCCTCAAAGGCATCGGCCCGACCTATATGGATAAAACCGGACGAAATGGCCTGCGGGTCGGCGATATCCTCTCCGACCACTTCCTCGAACGCTACGAAAGCCTCAAAGCCAAACACATCGAACAACTCAAAGCCTACGATTTCGACTACGATATCGCACCGTATGAAAAAGAGTGGTTCGCCGGAATCGAACTCCTCAAAAACTATCCGATCATCGAAAGCGAACACGAAATCAACCGCTTCGTCAACGAAGGCAAAGCCATCCTGGCCGAAGGTGCCCAAGGCTCGATGCTGGATATCGACTTCGGGACCTATCCGTTCGTTACCTCTTCGTCGACTCTCTGCGCCGGCGTATGTACGGGACTGGGCGTCGCTCCGAACCGTATCGGAGAGGTCTTCGGAATCTTCAAAGCCTATTGCACCCGCGTCGGAAGCGGACCCTTCCCGACCGAACTCTTCGACGAAGACGGCGAAAAAATGCGCCAGATCGGGATGGAATTCGGAGCAACCACCGGCCGGCCCCGCCGTTGCGGATGGCTCGATATGGTGGCGTTGAAATACGCCGTCATGATGAATGGCGTCACCCAACTCATCATGATGAAGGCCGACGTGCTGAACGACTTCCCCACCCTGAAAGTGGCGGTTGCCTACCGTGTCAACGGGAAAGAGACCACGGAACTACCCTTCGAAACCAATGACGAAATCGTACCGGTATACCGGGAATTCAAAGGCTGGCAATGCAACATCAACGATGTCCGCACCTACGACGAGTTCCCCGCCGAACTGAAAACCTACATCGAGTTCATCGAACAAGAAACGGGAGTCCCCGTCAAGATCGTCTCCGTAGGCCCCGACCGGGAAGCCACCGTTCTGCGTTAAGCCATCTTCCCGAGGTGTTCACTCCAACAGACCGCCCCTGGCGGTCTGTTTCATTAAACAGCCTTCCCCTTCTGCTTTTTCCCCTCGAAAAAGCACTTTTGGATTTTCAAAAAAAAGCTTAATTTTGTCAAGATATGCGACTTCCGAGCCGAAACACCGCTCCCGACGCAGATCGACAACAACCGACGTAACGACCTGGAGCGACTCGTTTCTCCTCCACCGACGTACGAAGTATCACACCTAAAATACACAATCAATAATGAAGAAAACGTTGAAAATCGTCGTGCTGGCCAAACAGGTGCCCGATACCCGCAATGTGGGTAAAGACGCCATGAAAGCCGACGGCACCGTAAACCGGGCCGCCCTGCCCGCTATCTTCAACCCTGAAGACCTCAACGCCCTGGAACAAGCACTGGTGCTCAAAGACCGATTCCCCGGCAGCGAAGTAACGTTGCTGACCATGGGCCCCGGCCGTGCAGCCGAAATCATCCGTGAAGCCATGTTCCGTGGGGCCGATGGCGGTGTTCTGCTCTCGGATCGCAAATTCGCCGGATCGGATACCCTGGCCACCTCTTACGCCCTTTCTCGCGCCATCCTCAAACTCAATCCCGACATCATCGTCGCCGGCCGTCAAGCCATCGACGGCGATACCGCTCAGGTCGGTCCGCAGGTCGCCGAAAAATTAGGGTGGCCCCAGATCACCTACGTCGAAGAGATCGTCGGTACGGAAGGCGATGAGCTCATCATCAAACGCCGCCTGGAACAGGGTGTCGAAACCGTGGCCTGCCCGCTGCCGTTGTTGATGACCGTCAACGCCTCGGCCCCCGAATGCCGTCCGCGCCACGCCAAACGCGTGATGAAATACAAATATGCCAAAACCGCCAGTGAAGCCCAGTCGGCCTCGACCGATTACGACGACACCCTGCGCAAAGAACGTCCCTACCTCAACATCACCGAATGGAGCGTAGCCGATGTGGATGCCGATGACGCCCAACTGGGGCTGGCCGGTTCGCCTACCAAAGTGAAAAAGATCGAAAACGTGGTCTTTGCCGCCAAAGAAGCCAAACGCCTCACCGCCGCAGACAGCGATATCGATGGCTTGATGAAAGAGTTGATTGCCAGCCATACGCTGGGATAGTCGACCCGAGGGATCCCTCCAAGGCGGATCCCCCCGCAACGCCGGACCTCGGTCCGGAACCACCAAATTAAAAAACCAAAAAACACATGAATAACGTATTCGTATATTGTGAAATAGAGAGCGGGAAAGTGGCCGACGTATCACTGGAACTGCTCACCAAAGGCCGGGTGCTGGCCAATACCCTGGGTTGCGACCTGGAAGCGGTGGCCATCGGCCATCAGCTGGACGGCATCGAAAAAGAACTGGCCCTCTATGGGGCCGACACCATCCATGTGGCCGATGCTCCGGAACTCGCTCCGTTCCGCACCCTTCCTCATGCCGCCATCGTCTGCGGTCTGTTCAAAGAAGAAAAACCCCAGATCGCCCTCTTCGGCGCTTCGTCCGTCGGTCGTGACCTGGCACCGCGGGTCAGCTCGGCCCTGCACAGCGGTCTGACCGCCGACTGTACCAGCCTGGAAATCGGGGACCATACCGATGCCAAAAGCGGTACCACCTACACCAATCTGCTCTATCAGATCCGTCCCGCTTTCGGGGGGAACATCATCGCCACGATCATCAACCCCGACCACCGTCCGCAAATGGCGACGGTTCGTGAAGGCGTCATGAAAAAAGAACCCGCCCAAACCCCGGGAAAAGGAATCGTCAAAAAAATCGACGCTTCGAAATACCTCAACGATACCGATTTCGTGGTGCGCATCATCGACCGTCAGATCGAAGATCGTAAAATCAACATCAAGAACGCACCGGTCATCGTCGCCGGCGGATACGGCATGGGCAGCAAGGAAAACTTCGCCATTCTGTATGAACTGGCCGAAGTGCTCGGCGGAGAAGTGGGCGCATCGCGTGCCGCGGTCGACGCCGGCATGACCGACCACGCCCGGCAGGTAGGACAAACCGGCGTAACGGTTCGACCCAAACTCTACATCGCCTGCGGGATCTCCGGACAGATCCAACACACCGCCGGCATGGACGGGTCTTCGATGGTCATCTCGATCAATACCGACCCCAACGCCCCAATCAACAAGATCGCCGACTACGCCATTGTGGGCGACGTCATGGAAGTCGTCCCCAAGATGATCAAATATTATAAACAAAATTCGAAATAGTGCTCCTCGCACCGTGGGCCGTACCCGACAACGGCTACGACCCTACGAAAATCGGGAACCATCGAAAAAAATAACGAAATTATGGCTAATTTCTTTTCAGATAATAAAGACCTCCAGTTCCACCTGAACCATCCGCTGATGAAGAAAATCGTGGAACTCAAGGAACGGGGGTATGCCGACAAAGGCAAATACGATTACGCCCCGCTGGATTTCGAAGATGCGATGGACAGCTATCGTCGCGTCATGGAAATCACCGGGGAAATTTGCGGGGACGTCATCGCGCCCAACGCCGAAGGCGTCGATCACGAAGGCCCCAAAGTGGTCAACGACCACGTGGTCTATGCCCCGGGCACCGCTCAGAATATCGACGTACTCAAGAAGGCCGGGCTGTTCGGACTGACGCTGCCCCGAAAATACGACGGGCTTAATTTCCCGCTGCCCCTGTTTGTCATGGCCAACGAAATGGTGGCTCGGGCTGATGCCGGCTTCGAAAACATCTGGGGGCTGCAGGACTGCGCCGAAACCCTCAACGAATTCGCTTCCGACGAGCTCAAAGCCAAATACCTGCCCCGTGTCTCGGCCGGCGAAACCTGCGCAATGGACCTGACCGAACCCGATGCCGGTAGCGACCTGCAGGCCGTCATGCTCAAAGCCCATTGGGACGAAGCCAAAGGCACCTGGTTGCTGAACGGCGTCAAACGGTTTATCACCAACGGGGATGGCGATATCTCCCTGGTTCTGGCCCGCTCGGAAGAAGGCACGACCGATGCCCGCGGGTTGTCGATGTTCGTCTACGACCGCACCAGCATGGCCGTTAAAGTTCGCCGTATCGAAAACAAACTGGGGATCAAAGGATCGCCCACCTGCGAACTGGTCTTCACCAACGCCCCGGCCGAACTGGTCGGCGACCGCAAAATGGGGCTGATCAAATACGTGATGTCGTTGATGAACGCCGCACGTTTGGGAATCGGGGCACAATCGACCGGTCTCTCGGAAGCCGCCTACCGTGAAGCCCTCAAATACGCCAACGAACGGCAACAATTCGGCAAACCGATTATCCAATTCCCGGCCGTCTACGAGATGCTCTCCAACATGAAGGCCAAGTTGTACGGTTCGCGTGCCATGCTGTATGAAACCACGCGCTTCGTCAGCATCTACAAAGAGTACCAACACATTGCCAAGGAACGTTCGCTCACCGGTGAAGAACGTGCCGAAATGAAGCTCTACAGCAAACTGGCCGATGCCTTCACCCCGCTGTTGAAACTCATGGCCAGCGAATATTGCAACCAGTTGGCTTACGACGCCATCCAGATCTTCGGGGGGTCGGGTTACATGAAAGACTACCCCATCGAACGCATCTATCGCGACGCCCGTATCACCAACATCTACGAAGGGACCTCTCAGTTGCAGGTTGTAGCCGCCATTCGTCACGTGACCACCGGTACCTACCTGCACAAAATCAAAGAGTACGAAACCCTGGCTTACGCACCGGAAATGGAAAACACCTTCAAACGTCTGGTTGCCATGCGGGAAGCGTTTGAAAAAGCGGTCGAAAAAGTAACCGCTACGGCCGACAACGAAGTGATCGACTTCCATGCCCGCCGTATGGTGGAAATGGCCGGACATATCATCCTGGGACACCTGCTGCTGCAACAGGCCATGGTGGATGAAGAAGCTTATCGCAGTTCCGCCGAAATTTATGTCAAATACGGACAGGCTCAGATCGCTGCCGCCGCCACCTATATCGAAAGTTCGTGTGTGGCCGATATCGGGCTCTTCAAAGCCGTACAAGACGAAAAATACGAGTAAACCGCTCGATTTTCCACAAAATAAGGGGTTCAGCGATGGCTGAACCCCTTATTTGTTTCTGGACGAATCTCCGGGAACCGTGCTAAAACTCAAAGTCAATCGGGTCGTACTTTCCCTTTCTTTCCCGGTTTGATTTCCCCGTAGCCTATACCCGTCAGCGATAAGCTCGGAACACTTCGCTTAACAAGGTATCGATCAGCAACAAATCCTCATCCTCTCCGATCACCTCTTGCTCAAATAGTTCCTGATCCTCACGCCGGGTCATGTCGTCGGTTTCTTCCTCTTGGTAATAATCCTCCATAGGCTACTTTCACTAACGTTTACATCTTTCAAACGTCACCTCCGGAGGAAATATTGCCTACTGACTCAGAATTAATTGATTTTCTTGAATCAACTTGCGCAAATTGATCAGCGCATAACGCATTCGACCCAAGGCCGTATTGATACTCACGTCGGTCTGATCGGCAATCTCCTTGAACGTCAGCCCCATATAGTATCGCATCATCACCACATCCTTCTGTTCCTGCGGCAAATAGTCGATCAACTTACGGACATCGGCCTCGATTTGTTGCGTCACGAGATCCTCTTCCACGGTCGGTTCGGAAAACTTCTTATTATTCAGCAAGTCGTAACCCGCCTCGCTTTCCGACACGTTGTTCTGTTGCTTTTTCTGTCTGAAATGGTCGATCACCTGATTATGGGCGATGCGTAACACCCACGATAAAAACCGTCCATTCTCCGTGTAACGACCCTCCCGCAGAAAACGCACGACCTTAATCAATGTCTCCTGGAGAATGTCGTCCGCCGTATCCGCATCCTTGACCATCATTCGAATATAGTCCAAGATACGTTTATGATGACGATTAATCAGATCGGTAATGGCTTGTTCGTCGCCCGAAAGATACTTAGTAAGCAACTGGTGATCGCTTAACTTTTTTCGATTCATAATCCTACTCTTTCTGTTGGTATGAGTAGAGGTTTTTCGATAGGCTAACAAACATTAAGGTTGGACAATCGGATGCAAGATAGAGATATTTTTTAAAAAATCAAATCCTCTCCTGCAATTTTTTCTTCCTGTTGCGTTTTCGTTTTCTTTGTTTTCCCCTCTGATTTCTTCAAGATATATGCCATTTCCTATCTTCTTGGCGCTTTTTTCACCGCCACGGAGCCTAAAAAATTGCGGCTCAAGGCATTCAATACCTTGAGCCGCTTTAGACTTTTCCTGACAAAATGTCACTTTTCGTTGTCAGGCCCAAACCACGACCAACTTATTGGGGATCTTTATCCAAGTCGCTCGACACCAAAATACGACCGCAATATTCACAAACGATCACTTTTTTATTGGTCCGAATATCCAACTGGCGCTGAGGCGGGATCCGATTGAAACAGCCCCCACAGGCATCGCGTTTCACCGTAACAACCGCTAAACCGTTCCGCACATTGTGACGAATCCGATTATAGGCCGTCAACAAACGTTCGTCGATTTTGGCTGCGGCAGCCGCCGATTGAGCCTGCAACGCTGCCAGTTCGCTCGCCGTTTCCTGATCGATACTGTTCAGTTCCGCCTGCTTAGCCTCCAGATCCACTTTCCGATCTGCGATCTGGGCTTCACTGTCCTCGATCATCTTTTTCTTGACCTTCACATCGGCCGTAGCTTCCTTGATCTTCTTTTCGTACAGTTCGATCTCCAGCTTCTGGTATTCAACCTCTTTGGACAAGGCGTCGAACTCGCGATTGTTGCGCACATTGTCCAACTGACTTTCATATTTGGCAATGAGCGCTTTGGCCTTTTCAATCTCGTCCTTGTTGTTTTTGATTCCGGCGGTCAGTTCGTCTGCTTCCGCCGCAATATTGGCCTTGCGGGTTTCCAGTCCGGCAATTTCGTCCTCCAGGTCCTGTACCTCGAGGGGCAACTCGCCTTTGAGTTTATTGATCTCATCGATTTTAGAATCGATTTTCTGAAGCTCATACAACGTAATGATCTTCTCCTCCATGGAGAAATCCGATTCGTTGCTCTTTCTGCTTGATATTGCCATAGGATTACACTAAATAATTGACAGGGTTGATCGAATGCTCACTCTTGTGAACTGCAAAAGTAGCGATTTTTTTTGTAATAATTGCATACAACAGGTCGATTGCGCAATATTCACTCTCAAAATGACCTACATCGGCTACCACCATCGAAGGGGAAGGCACAAAAAAGTCATTATAGCGCAGATCGGCGGAGAGATAGAGGTCTGCGTCCACCTCCAGGGCTTTCCGGATCAATGAGCCTCCGGCACCCGTACAGAGCGCCACCCGTTGGACCTGGTCGCGACAGAGGTCGCTATGTCGAATGGCCCCCACCGACAACGTACGTTTCACCTGAAGCAGAAAGTCTCTCATCGGCATCGGGTTGGTCAACTCACCCACCACGCCGAAACCGGCGTCCGGACAGTCGGGCCGAGGATCCAAGACCCGCATAGCGGTCAGCCCCAGCCATTCGCCCAAACAGAAACTCATCCCCCCCGGTGCACTATCCAGCGAGGTATGGGCCGCATAGAGCGACACCCCTTCCCGGACGGCTCGGGCCGCGATACGTTGCGCATCATCGGCATCGACCAACTGGCGAAGCGGATGGAACAACAACGGATGATGCGAAACAATCAGATTGGCCCCCAAGGCTTTCGCCTCATCCAGGACCGCCTCGGTCACATCCACACACAACAAAATGCCGGTCACCTCCGCCTCATACGAGCCGATATTCAGTCCGCTGTTATCATACGTTTCCTGCAGGGTCAACGGAGCGAACTGCTCAATCAACGCCGCAACCTCTTTTACTTTCACGGTTTGTATCGTTTAAAACAGGGTTTGTTCAATGATTTGCATGCGTTTTCCCACCGTAGGGTCTTCGTCGAGGGAGACCGCATCTTCTCCCTGCGATGTCCCGGACACCTTCTCCGACGCGATCGAGCCTTCCGCCGACCGTTCACTCTCTCCGGTGGTGATCGCCGATTCGGGCGTCACATACTCCGGGAACAGCGGCTGCTCCTGCGGTCTGAACGATTGGGGTCCCGACCCTCTCTCCAAGGAAGCAGGCGTCTCCGTCGTAACGGCCGACATCGATTCCTCTTGCCGAGAGGTCTCCGGCTGGGCTGTCGTAGCTACCGACGGGGATACCGAACCCGACGCTGCCGACTCCATCATCTCCAGGGCGTCGTTGTCCTCCGGCCACTCGTTCGACGAATCCGCATCCACCCGAATCTCATCCACCCGGACTTCCGCCTCCTTCAGCTCCTGACGCACCTCCAGCAGCAAGGTTTTGATCGACTGCAATCGCTCGATGATCTCCAGATTGCGTTCAAGCCCCTCCCGATTCTCTTTCAGGCGTTTCTGAGCCCCGGCCAACGTCATGCCGTTCTCCTTGACCAAATGATAGATCAACTTGAGATTGTCCACATCCTGCTGGGTGAACAATCGATTGCCTTTTTTGTTTTTCTCGGGCTTGAGGATGGAAAACTTCTGCTCCCAAAAACGAATCAACGAGGGATTGACGTCGAACATCTCCGACACCTCCCCCATCGAATAATAGATTTTTCTGGTTTTGCGATCCGTCTCGCTCATAAATCTGCTCTCCAAATGCAGAGCAAGGTACGAATTCCAATCGGTTTTCACAAGTAAATTATTCTTGCTACCTTTGCCTTTCGACAAACTTCTTTAGGCATGAACCCTGTGATCACGGGACCCGTGATCGGCGGTCATCAACTCGGCCGTCGACTCGGATATCCAACCGCTAACCTCGCTATCCCGGCCGATTGGCCTGTGCAAGACGGCGTGTGGGCCGCCCGAGTGACCGTGAACGGCCAAACCTACGGCGCTTTGGGCTATGTGGGCCGCAAACCGACCGTCGAACACGAAGGCAAACGGATCCTGGAAGTACATTTACTGGATTTCAGCGGCAATCTGTATGGACGATCCCTGCGGGTGGAACTGGTGCAATTCGTCCGAAGCGATCAGCAATTCGACTCCACCGACAGCCTGCTCCGACAAATCGATCGCGATAAACAAGACATCATTCAAATTCTAACATCATGTGGATAAATCAGGAACTCCCGTATAAGGTCGCTGACATCGACCTGGCCGGCTGGGGACGCCGGGAAATCGAAATGGCCGAAAAAGAGATGCCCGGTCTGATGGCCGTCCGTCGTAAATACAGCGCTTCGAAACCCCTGAAAGGCGTCCGGATCATGGGCTCGCTGCACATGACCATCCAAACCGCCGTATTGATCGAAACCCTGGTCGAACTGGGCGCCAACGTTCGCTGGTGCAGTTGCAATATCTTCTCGACCCAGGACCATGCTGCGGCCGCCATCGCAAAAACCGGCGTGCCGGTTTTTGCCTGGAAAGGCGAAACGCTGGAAGATTATTGGTGGTGCACGGCCATGGCCATGAGCTTTCCCGGAGGACTGGGACCTCAACTGATCGTCGATGACGGCGGGGATGCCACTCTGCTGATTCATAAGGGGTATCGTGGAGAAAACGACCCCACAAGTTTGAAATATGAACCCTCCAACCACGAAGAAGCCGTCATTCTGGACACCCTGCTCCGCCTCCAACAGGAGGACCCGACCAAATGGCATCGTACGGTCGCCGAGTGGAAAGGCGTGTCGGAAGAGACGACCACCGGGGTACACCGCCTTTATCAAATGCAGGCTCGCGGCGAGTTGCTCGTGCCGGCCATCAATGTCAACGACTCCGTTACCAAAAGCAAATTCGACAACCTGTACGGCTGCCGCGAATCGCTGGCCGACGGGATCAAACGCGCAACGGACGTGATGCTCGCCGGGAAAGTCGTTGTCGTGTGCGGTTATGGCGATGTAGGGAAAGGATGCGCCATGAGCATGCGCTCGTACGGTGCTCGGGTCATCGTCACCGAAATCGACCCGATCTGTGCCCTGCAGGCCGCCATGGAGGGATTCGAAGTACGCACCGTCGAAGATGTACTGGACGAAGGCAACATCTATGTCACCACAACCGGTAACTGCGACATCATCCGCATCGAACACATGGAACGCATGCGCGACCAAGCCATCGTCTGCAACATCGGCCACTTCGACAACGAAATCCAGGTCGACAAACTGATCGCCTTCCCCGGAATCGTCAAAACCGAAATCAAACCACAGGTCGACAAATATACCTTCCCCGACGGACACTCGATCTTCCTGCTGGCCGAAGGACGTCTAGTCAATCTGGGCTGTGCCACCGGTCACTCGTCGTTCGTGATGAGCAACTCGTTCACCAACCAGGTGCTGGCCCAAATCGAACTGTGGACCAAACCGCTCGATGTCGACGTCTACCGTCTGCCCAAACAGCTGGACGAAGAGGTGGCTCGTCTGCATCTGGATGCACTGGGTGTTCACCTGACCCGTCTCACCCCCAAACAGGCCGCTTACATCGGGGTCGAAGTGGATGGGCCCTACAAAGCCGATTTTTACCGTTATTAAACCCTCGGGGAGATGGTCAGCTATCTGCAGGTTGAAGGGTTGAGCAAATCGTTCGGGGATCTGACGCTCTTCGAAAATCTCTCGTTGAGCGTGGGTGAAGGACAGCGCATCGGCCTGATCGCACGTAACGGATCGGGCAAAACCACGCTGTTGAACATCATCGCCGGTCGCGAAGATTATCAGGCGGGGAAAATCACCTTCCGCCGCGACCTGAAAGTCGCCTATCTGGAACAGGACCCCCGTTATCCGGACGGAACGACCGTGTTGGACGCCTGTTTCATGAGCGATTCTCCGGCCGTGGCCGCCATCGCCGCCTACGAACAGGCCGTCAACCAGAATGACCCCGATGCCCTGCATGAAGCGATGACCCGCATGGATCGACTCGATGCCTGGAACTACGAATCCCGCATCAAGCAGATTCTCTCCCAACTGCACATTACCCGCTTCGATCAACCGACCCGCGAACTGTCGGGCGGCCAGATCAAACGGGTGGCGCTGGCCAATGCCCTGATCACCGAACCCGAGCTGTTGATTCTGGACGAACCGACCAACCATCTCGATCTGGAGATGACCCAATGGCTCGAAGAGTACCTTTCCCGCGCCCGATTGAGTCTGTTGATGGTGACACACGACCGCTATTTTCTGGATCGGGTATGCACCGATATCGTCGAAATCGACCACCGTCAAGCCTACCTGTACAAAGGGAATTACAGCTATTACCTCGAAAAACGGCAGGAGCGGCTCGATGCCGCCGAAGCCAAACGCGAAAGCGACCGCAATCTGTATCGGCAAGAGCTGGAGTGGATGCGCCGCCAACCTCAGGCCCGGGGCACCAAAGCACGTTCCCGCATCGAATCGTTTCACGAACTCGAAGAGCGGCTGCGCAAAGAGCGCGAAAAAGGGCCCGTTCGGATCGACGTCAAAGCCTCCTACATCGGCAAGAAAATTTTTGAGGTCAAAGGTCTTTCCAAACGCTTCGGGGATAAAGTTATTCTGGACCATTTCGACTACACCTTCGCCCGTTATGAAAAAATGGGAATCATCGGCGGAAACGGCACCGGGAAATCGACCTTCCTCAAAATATTGATGGGACAGGTGGCGCCCGACAGCGGATCGATCGACATCGGTGAAACGGTTCGTTTCGGCTACTATTCCCAAGAGGGGATCACCTTCGACGAACAGGCCAAAGTGATCGATGTAGTGAGCGAAATCGCCGACCATATCGAATTGAATGACGGCCGGAAGATGACTGCCTCGCAATTTTTGCAATACTTTCTGTTCACCCCCCAGACCCAACACAATTTCGTGGCCAAGCTCAGCGGGGGAGAACGGAGGCGGCTCTATCTGTGTACGATTCTGATGCGCAATCCCAATTTCCTGGTCATGGACGAACCGACCAACGATCTGGATATCATGACGCTCCAAGTCTTGGAAGCGTATCTGAAAGATTATGGAGGGTGTCTGATCGTGGTCTCTCACGACCGCTACTTCATGGACAAAGTGGTCGACCATCTGCTGGTCTTCGAAGGGGAGGGCCGCATCAAAGACTTCCCGTCGGGCTACAGCGACTACCTGCAATGGAAAAGAGGGAAGGCCGAACAAGAAGCTGCCCAGGCCGCGGCTACCGCTCGGGAATCGACGAAATCGGCCGAATCTCCGAAACCGACCCGTCCGGCCTCTCCCACCAAACGGAAACTTTCGTTCAACGAAAAACGGGAGCTGGAACAACTGGACCGGCAAATTCCGGAAATGGAGGCTGAAAAAGCGGCCTTGGAAACCGAAATGAGCAGCGGAACTCTTCCCATCGATGAATTGACCGCCAAGTCGCTCCGTGTGGCCGAACTCATCAAACGCATCGATGAGGCCAGTATGCGTTGGCTGGAACTCAGCGACATCGGATCCTAAATGCCGCCTGGCGGATCTCGATCGATCGCCACCGTCCTCATTCCTCACCACTTCTCCCTGCCCCTGCGAATCGAATAGCCCGACCTGCCCCGAAAGGCCCTTCCTGCTCTGCCTTCCAAACCCTCTCCATCCAAAACGATTCGGGCGATGCTTAGAAAGATAAGCATCGCCCGAATCGTTTTTACGGTCTCGTTGGCTTACGGCTTAACCGTTGGCGGGATCGGTTGCAACCGAACCACATAGCCTCCTCCGGGGCGCAAGGTAATCTTCCACCGTTCCCCGGGAGACACCACCCGTAACGTCCGCACAACCGCATCATCAACCCCTTCGCGATCGGCAATCACCGTGGCCATCATCGGGGCTTTTAGCTCATCGAACGGCAATTCGATCGAGGAGGTTTCAGCCCCATTGACCACCCCAATCCAATACTCTTCCCCACTCCGGCGGGCAAAGGCGGCCACTTTCCCGATCCGGCTGTCCGGCAAAACCCGGGTCTCATCCCATACCACCGGCAAATCGCGCAAAAGATCTTCGACCGGACTGTTCAGATAATAGATGTAATTATCGGCAAAGTGAGTCAACGGAGAGAGATAGACGATCGCTTGGGCCAACTCGTGCGGCCAGGTATATCCCAACAACTCCTCCGGCACAAAAGCCGTCGGCGTAAAGTCCGCCGGCCCGGCCAGTAAACGCGTAAAGGGCTTGATTGCATCCTGCTCCTTGGGCATCACCCGGTCGTAGCGACTGATATGGAACTCGTGTCCCCGTACCGCTTCGCGGGTCAGCTCGTGCGGCCACGTCCGGCGTAATCCCGACGGCTTGACACATCCGTGAAAGTTGCACAACAACCCCAACGCATAGGTCTCCTCTAAAGCATCCTGATACCAGCGAATCACAGCCGGCGTCGCTTCGGGAATAAAGTCGATCTTGATCCCGACGGCTCCTGTCGCTTTCACCTTTTCCAAATACATCCGAATGCTGTCCCGGGTCCGCATTTCTTCGGAATTGACCCAGATCAAGGTCTCTACCCCTTTCGATTTCCCGTAATCGACCACCTCTTTGAGGCATTGCCATTGGTCTTTCCCAGGCTGGCGCCACACGCGCCACCCATCGTCGATCAGATAATATTCCCAGCCCAAACGTGCTGCCGCATCGTACCAGGCCTGCTGATCCTCCATCCGCGGAGAACCGACACTCCACCATTGCCACAACACCCGACCGGGACGTACCCAACTGAAATCGCGTCCCGGAACCGGATCTTCGCACAGATTGGTCACCAGATCACTATTGACCAGCGCATTGAGGTCTTTCGCCACAATCATCGCCCGCCAAGGAGAGACAATCTCTCCGGAGGCAACCCAACCTTCCGAAGAGGCCGGGAAATAGGCCGAAACGCCATTTGCCTCCCGACGCACGCCCATATCCGGGAAGGTGCGACAATCCGCTTCGGTAATCGCCAGGAAACGTCCTCCCAACTCCAGCGTCAAAGGCACCGTCATCACCTGTCCGAGCGGGATCTCGCCAAAAGAAGTCTGTTGATGCAGCTGTTCATAGTCCAGCGTATAGTTCGACCAATAGGCATCGGCATCCGCAGGCAAGGTCCATCCCGTCCGATCGGCCTCGATCCGACAAATGCCCCGGTCCGGCACCCGGTAGCGGAAGGCCAGCCCATCGTTATAGACCCTCACCTGCAATACATAGGCGCGGCCCGATCCTTTTAAAGGAATGGAGTACTGCCGGCAATAATCGTGAGCTTCGGCATGATGACCGTAAATCGGATAATGTGTATCGATCAACGTGTCTGTTACCGGACCGTTCGCATGTACCCGCTGACCTAAATCACGACCATCGATCACCAACCCCAGCGGCGAAGAGGCCAACACCGTTTCGCCCCGTTGTTCCACCCGATAGCATAACGGGGTCGAACGATCGTACGTAACAATCACTTGTAAATTTCCATCGGGACTTTGGGCGGTGATCTCCGCTCCCGAAGCCGTTAACCCCCCGAACAGGCAGGCACCCAGCCATCCAAAAAGTTGGTTCAATTTCATCGGTTATCATTTAGGTTGTGCTTTCCACGGAGATACAATCCGTCGAAAGTTTCAGATTTTTTCCGTCAATTTCTGTACGACCCGGAAGTTGTTGAAAAACTCTTTCGCAAAAACCCGGATCACATTATAGGATGGGATGGCCAACAACATGCCCAACACCCCCGCCAGACTACCCGCGATCAGGATGACCAGAAAAATTTCCAACGGATGGGCTTTGGCCCGATTGGAATACAGCACCGGCTGCAGCACGAAGTTATCGACACCTTGGGCAAAAAGAATCGTCCCGGCAATCCGGACGACCACTCCCAAGGTCGTGACCTCATAAATGCCGCCGCCAACCACCCCGATCAAGATCCCGATCGCCATCCCTATGATGGGCCCCAGATAGGGAATCACATTGAGTACCCCAACGATCAGCCCGATAATCAAAGCGGTCTGCCAGCCAAATCCCAACAACAACAAGCCCCCCGAAACAATGACGATCATAATGCTCGATTCGGTCACAATGCCCGTAAAATAACGGATCAATAAGGTTGTAATCGAGTCTAGGGCTCGGGTGATATTCCCTTCATACTTCTTGGGGAACATAATGATCACCATGTTGGAGAACAGATTGCTCTCCTTCAAGAAGAAAAAGGTAATAAACGAAATGGAAAACGCCGCGACGACCGCTCCGCTGACCGTACTCACAATCGACGAGAGCAGATTGTTGATCAGATTCAGGTCCAACAACGGGGTGATCTGACGGGAAATTGCCTCCATCAACGAGAAATCGCTGTCGTGCAACGAAAAGACCTTCTCGATGAAACGTTCCAGCACCGACAACGGTTCCTGAAACGACTGTATGACATGGGTAATATCCAGCGAGGAAAATTGTTTGATCGTCTGGAACACGATCGGCACAAACAGCCAAAACAGCCCGACCAAAATCAACCAGATCAGAATCAATGTCAACAACGCCGCCGCCCAACGCGGAATACGGATCCGAGCCCGACCTACATGCAGCGCACTGAGAAAGTCCGTCAACGGCTTTCCCAAGATCGCCAACACCGCCGCCACCAGAATATAAACGACAATATTACTGAAATACCATACCAGAAAAAGTATGATAGCCGTTACGGCTGCGGCCACTATGTAGCGATATATCTTCGACATCCCCGCAGGGTATTAACTCCATGTATTACACGCATTCCCCGCTCTATTCCTCTTCCTCGTTCCTCTCCCTTCTCCTCGCTCTCCCCCTCGCGCTCCCCACTATTGCCCCTCTATCGTCATTCCTCCTCTCTCGTCCACCTCTGGCTGGCTCCACGTCCGCGGCCTCTCGCCCGCCCCCTCTCTTTCTCCGAGAGAGCAGCTTCTCGGCCTTTCGTGGTTCCCGAGCCTTTTTTCATATCCCTCTTCGCCCCTTGTTTTAGAGTGGTCTGCGACACGGGGTCTGTCATTCCGACGATTTGCAACGGCGCCCTCTTCCGCTCCGGGGATCCAACCGCGGTTCGGCCTATTTCAGCCGGGCAATGCAACTCTGCGATCCGGTCACCTTATCGCCCAGACGAACCTGGACATCGGCATCGACCGGCAGATAAATATCGACCCTCGACCCGAATTTGATAAAACCGCATTGACTATTTTGGGCCACCGGCTCCCCAACTCGAGCGTACGAAACGATCCGTCGTGCCACCAACCCGGCGATCTGACGAAACATCACCTTCCGACCGCCCATATCCACAACCGTCGTGGTCCGTTCGTTGTCCTCCGATGACTTAGGGTGCCAAGCCACCAAAAAACGACCATGATGGTGACGGAAATATTCCACCGTCCCCGCTACCGGGAACCAATTGATGTGAACATTCCAGATCGACATAAAGACCGACACTTGTAAGCGCCGTTCGTGAAAATATTCGTTCTCCTGCACCTCTTCGATGGCGACAATCTTTCCATCAGCCGGAGAAAACACAATATCGGGATCCGTATAGGCCGGTCGGGAGGGACTGCGGAAAAAGGCCGACACAAACAGCAAAAAGCCTAAGGCGAGCAACCCTACCGCCCATACCACCAGGCCCGAAAAAAGCCACGCACATAAAGCCACCACGACGATCAACAGCAAAGCCGTCGTTCGAATGATGCCATATCCCTCTTTATGAATCTTCATGACAGATCGTTGGGTAAAAATTCGATTTCCGAACCGCCGATCCGGAAATCCGTATCGTTATGCAAAGATAAGCAAATAGGTGAAAATAAAGGGTACCGCCATAAACAAAGCGTCAAAGCGATCGAGGAAGCCCCCATGGCCCGGCATCATCCGACCCGAATCTTTCACCCCGACCGAGCGTTTGAGCATCGATTCAACCAGATCGCCGGCAACCCCCGTCAGCGCAATCACCAAGGCGCCTCCGATCCACAGTCCGATCGACATGTGTTCCAGATAGGCCAACAGCCACCCGACCAGCACCGCACATAACAGTCCGCCGACAAACCCTTCCCACGTCTTTTTCGGGGAGATTCGTTCCGCCATTTTATGACGGCCCAACAGCATGCCCAGCAAATAGGCCCCCACATCGTTGGCCCACACCAGCACGAAAATATTCAGCACAATCAACGGGCGATAGACCACATACCCGTACATGGCCGGCTGAACCGGCATATAGGCCAATAGGGCCATCGGCAACGCGATATAAATGATCCCGAGGACCGACCAGGCAATGTTGGCAATCGGATTTTCCTGCTTGCGGAACAGTTCGGCGATGAAAAGCAGAAACAGCATCGGCAACAGCGCCACATAACCGAAGGTCGGGACCTTATGCAGCTTGACAAAAAACGCCAACAGAATCAGCAAACACCCGATCAGCGCCGGCCATACATCCAACGGCTTGACCCCACGCAAAGCGGCCAACTTATAAAATTCGAGCATCCCGCCGATGCAGATGATCAGCAAAAGCGACAAAAAAGCATACGGCGACAAGAAGATACAACCCAGCACGATCGCCAGGAAAACGATTCCACTCAAAGAGCGGACGATCAGATTATTATGCAGCAGGTTGGTCATCTGAGGTAGTATTGGTCGGTTCTTCGTAGGTTACATTCATCTCTTTGGGCGCGCTCCCCGGGCGTTTCCCGAAAATCTTCTCGAGATCCTCCGAAAAGATCACTTCACGTTCCAACAACAATTCGGCCAAACGCGTCAACCCTTCGCGATGTTCTTCCAACGTCCGCAAAGCCCGCGCATAAGCCCCTTCGATCATGGTTTTCACTTCAGCATCGATCTTTTCAGCCGTATTTTCGCTATACGGTTTGGTCAACGACATGTCCGACTGTCCGGTCGAATCGTAGTAGCTCAGATTGCCGACCTCTTCGCTCATGCCATAGTAGGCCACCATCGCATAAGCCATCTTGGTCACCCGTTCCAGATCGTTGAGCGCACCTGTCGATACTTTCCCGAAATTCATCATCTCGGACGCCCGGCCCCCTAACAACGATGCCATCTCGTCGAGCAACTGCTCTTTGGTCGTAATCTGACGCTCCTCGGGCAGATACCATGCAGCCCCCAGAGCCTTCCCTCGCGGAATGATCGTCACCTTAATCAACGGGTTGGCATGTTCCAAAATCCAGCTGACCGTCGCGTGACCCGCTTCGTGGTAGGCAATGGTCCGTTTTTCTTCCGGCGAGATAATCTTGTTGCGGCGTTCCAGACCCCCTACGATGCGGTCGATCGCACTCAGGAAATCCTCCTTCTCAATCTGGGTCTTATTGTGTCGGGCGGCAATCAGCGCAGCCTCGTTGCACACATTGGCAATATCCGCCCCCGAAAAGCCCGGGGTCTGCTTGGCCAAAAAGGATCGGTCGAGATTGGGATCCAGCTTCAAATTTTTCAGATGCACATCGAAAATTTCACCGCGTTCTTTCAGGTCGGGCAAATCGACATTGATCTGACGGTCGAAACGTCCCGCACGCATCAACGCCTTATCCAAAATATCGGCACGGTTCGTGGCCGCCAAAACGATCACCCCGGCATTGGTCCCGAAACCATCCATTTCGGTCAACAACTGATTGAGGGTGTTTTCCCGTTCGTCATTCGACGAAAACCCGGCATTCTTCCCACGAGCACGTCCGATCGCATCGATTTCATCGATGAAGACGATACACGGGGCTTTTTCCTTCGCCTGGCGGAACAGATCGCGCACCCGCGAGGCACCGACCCCCACAAACATCTCTACAAAATCCGACCCGCTGATCGAGAAAAACGGCACATTCGCCTCACCGGCCACTGCCTTGGCCAACAACGTTTTCCCCGTTCCCGGAGGGCCTACCAACAGCGCACCTTTGGGAATCTTACCCCCCAGATTTTTATACTTATCCGGGTTTTTCAGAAAATCGACGATCTCCATCACTTCGACCTTGGCCTCTTCCAAACCGGCCACGTCTTTAAACGTGATATGCACCGACGAATCTTTGTCGAACATCTGCGCTTTGGCCTTCCCGACATTGAAAATACCGCCCTGTGCGCCCCCCTGTCCGCGAGACATGCTCCGCATGATGATGATCCAAACCACGATCAAGATCACAAACGGCAACACCGAGCCCAAAAAGTCGCTCCACATATTCCGACGACTTTCGAAACTCAACGGCACATTCTGTTTGGTTTCAGACAGGGTACTTTCAAAATCGGACTGGAAATACTCCAACGACCCGATATTGAAGACAAACTGCGGCCCCTGTTTCGAGAGCGATTTATACTCCTTCTGTTGCGTATACGACTCCAACTTATCGGGTTTGAGGTAGACTTCGGCCACCTCTTTGTTGACAATGTCGATCTTTTGGATATCGCCCTTCGCAATCATCTCCTTGACCGCATCCCAGTTGGTCGTCTGGGCAACATCACCGCTACCCAAAATACTCCAGGCCAATAAAATGACGGCTATAGCCGCCCAGATCCAATAAATATTGAATTTCGGTCTCCCCCCTAACCGCGGAGAAAGATTGTTTTGATTAAAAGCCATCTTTTACTTGTTCCGATTAATTAGCATTGTGCATTCTGTAAACGCATAAAAGCCCCCAAATCGTATCACAACGAATCTTCATAATGCGTGGCCGGGGCATCTCCCCACAACGCATCCAGCTGATAGAAATCCCGCTGTTCGGTCTGGAAAATATGAACCAGGACGTCCCCATAGTCCATGACTACCCATACGCTGTTGCCGATTCCTTCCACGCGCCACACTTTTTCGCCCAACTCCTTGAGCACTTTCTCTTCCACGCCCCGAGCGATCGCTTCCACCTGGGTCGTCGAATCCGCATTGCAAATCACGAAGGCCGGAGCAACCGCCCCGTCGAACTGACTCAAGTCCAGAGAGACGATATTCTTGCCTTTTTTATCCTGTATCGCCGAAGCGATGGTCTCAATCAATTTACTCATACCTATTTTTCATTTCAAGAGGATAAAGATACGGAAAAGATCGCAATTTCCGGCTCTATCGCCCAAATATCTTGTATCTACACCCTATTTAGCCGCGGCAATGATCGACTCTTTCAGCGCCGCGATCAAAGAACGTTTGACATACGTCCGACGAACCGCAATGGTAATCTTCCGTGAAGTCGCCCCCTTGGCCAGGGTTTTGATCTGCGCATGTTTCTCCTTGGGAATAAAATCGATGACCATTTCCGGAATAATCGTCATGCTGGACGTATTGTCCACCAAACGCATCAACGTCTCCAGAGATCCGCTCTCGAACGAATACGGTACGCTGATCTTACGCTGCGCCTGGCATAACTCGATCACCTGATCCCGCAAACAGTTCCCTTCGGTAAGGAGTAACAAATGCCGCACATCGATATCTTCGATCCGGATATTGCTCCGTTCGAACAAGGGATGCTGCGTCGAAACGTAGGCATAAAATCGGTCATCGAACAGCTCCTCTTCGACGATCTCCCCCGGAGAGGTCCCTCCGGCCAGAATCGCCGCATCGAGCCGATCGTGATTCAGTGCCTCGATAATCTCCGAGGTCATCATTTCCCGAATCTGCAACTCCACCTTCGGATACCGCCGCATAAAATCCGGAATAAACCGATGCAACAAATAGGGGGCAATGGTCGGAATGGCCCCCAAACGCAAAACCCCCGATACCTCGCCCTTGAGATCGTTCACCGACTCCTTCACCCGTCGAAAGGCACTGATCGCCTCCCGGGCCTGTGCCAGCACAACCTGACCTGCCTCGGTCGGAATGACCGGTTTTTTGCTCCGATCCAGTAGAATCACCCCCAGCTCCTCCTCCAGGTTCTTCACCTGCATGCTCAACGAGGGTTGGGTCACGTAACACTTCTCGGCCGCTTGCGAAAAACTTCCGTAATTGGCTACCGCCACCAAATACTCCAACTGTACAATCGTCATCGAATAAAAGGCTTATCTCGAGAAAGTCCGTTCGTTCCTGTTTCCTGTTTCTGGCCCGACTGATCTGCTCGAATACTTATAGTTCATAGCAAAGATCATCAAAAAAAACTATCTGCAAAAATATTTTGTTAGAAAAAGTATCCCGTCGGTTTATCCTTGAAACAGACGCCCCTGAAAGGTGTCCCGCTCCTGCAAGCGACGTTCGAACATCGCCAATAACTGTTCATTACGCACCAGACCCCAAGTCGGACCGGCCTGGTAACGAGGAGGAGCTTCACCGGCAAAACGTTCCACCACCAACGACGGCCGTAAGCGTTCCAACAGATCGATAAAAAGATCGATGTATTCGTCCAGGGCAAAGAACGTATAGTGCTCCGGATGCGCGGCATAATCGGCCGCCATGGGTGTTCCTTTAAAAATTTGCAGCTGGTGAAACTTGACCGTATTCAACGGTAGGGCATTGAGGCGATCGACCGCCGATAACCACATCGCCCGATTTTCGCCCGGCAGCCCCAAAATAAAATGGGCCCCTACATGCAATCCCCGGGCCGCTGTCCGCTCCACGGCTTGCTGGGCGGTGGCAAAATCGTGCCCCCGATGCACCCGACGCAAGGTCTCGTCGTAACAGGACTCGATCCCGTACTCGATCGCCACATAATGATCCTGAGCGAGCGTTGCAAAAAAATCCAGTTTCTCCTCATCGATACAATCCGGACGGGTACCGATGATCAACCCCGCCACCTCCGGCAGCTCGAAAGCCTGCAGAAACACAGCACGCAATCGATCCAACGAAGCATACGTATTGGAAAAAGATTGGAAATAGGCCAGATAGCGATCCGCCTGTCGATAACGATTGCGATGAAATTCAATGCCCTCCTCCAACTGTTGACGGACACTCTTGGTCGGCTGACAATAGGAGGGCGTAAAGGCGGCATTGCTGCAAAACGTACAACCTCCTACCCCCAACGTACCGTCCCGGTTCGGACAGGTAAAGCCCGCATTGACCGACAGCTTCTGCATCCGCCCCCCGAACTGACGGCGGAAATAGTTGGAATAGCTATTGAAACGTCTGTCGTCTCCCCAAGGATACATGCTCAGCAGGCTTTGAGGGCCTCGATAAAGCCGGGAAATTGAGCCCACAAATGCTCGGTCTGTAACCACAACTCCCGCGCCAGGGTCTCTTTCGAAGGGTGGTCCCGCTCGATGTCCTGCAAATATTCGGGCGAAACCGCATGGTCGTCGGCCGTAAATTCCCGATAGAACACCGGAAAATTCTTCTTAAAATAGATAAACTCGCCCGACGGAATCCGTCCCGTTTTCCGAAATTCGCTCCACATCTTCAGGATCTCTTTTTCGGGATACTTATCGCTGATATCGTTGACCACCTCGTCGAACAGTTCATACTCTTCGAGCGCCACATAACAATAGGCCAACGGTTTCGTGATCTCCAAATGATCCTCCGGGTCCAGATCGAGCAACATCTCCATCATCCCGGCCGCCATTTCGAAATCCCCGACCAAATATTGATCGATCGAACAGTCCCCAATCAGTTTCAACACCTCCTGACTCGGTTCATCGTCCCAATCGAGCACCACTTCGTCTTCGTCGGGAATCAGGTCCATCAGCTTCTTGAAAGCTTCATAACGCATATTGCACGCCTTCTCGAACTCGCCCTTCCGTTGACACACATGCGAATGGTGACGAATGGCAGAAAAATCATACTCCGCACCCACATGCTCGGGATAGGAAATGACATACATATTTTCAGCAGTCGGAACGAAACGTGGAAGGGTTGTGGTCATCCTGAAAACGAATCGATTAAATTGAATACAACCGTATAGCGTAAAGCAGACGCAAATGTAGTATTTTTTAAAGAATTATCGGCCGTCCAACCCCCAAAAAATACGCATCGACCCGCGATTCCCACCTAAAAAAGGAAACGCTTCGGCCCTCGCGTTTTCTCTCTCCGACCGAATCCCCCGATCCACATTTGGGCTTCCGCGAAAATAGCCCTATTTTTATCCTTATTATACGAGGTTACTACGCTTTTTTGATTATGAAACTCGACCCGATTATCGACCTGATTCATCAACACTACCGTCCGGAAGAGTATCCCGCCCTGCACGCTCAAATCGAACTGTGGCGAAAGACCCGTCCCTTGGCCGGACTCCACCTCTTAGACGCAACGCCGCTCTATCGAAATACCCTGGTCAAACATCTCGCCTTGCTCGCAGCCGGCGCCGATCTCGCGATCGGGCTCTCCGACAGCATCCAGCACGACCCGGCCATCGCTCAACTCGTCCAGCGTGCCGCATTGCCCCTCTATCACGCCCGCACCTCGAAGCCTCAGCCCTTCGACCTGATTTTGGATTGCGCCGGGGCCTTCTGTCGCTGGCCGGCCAGGATCGGATATGTCGAACTGACTCGCTCCGGAGTAGCACCATATGTCGGCAACCCCCGACCGGTCTATGTCGCCGACAGCGGACGCATCAAACGCATCGAAACGCTTTTAGGTACCGGAGAAAGCTATTTCCGAGCGATGGCACAATTGGGCTACCGCGATTGGAACGAGCGCCGGGTCGTTATTTTCGGCAGCGGGAAGGTCGGCAGCGGACTCATTCTATACGCCCATCGAGCCGGTGCCTACCTCACCGTCATCACAGACCCGGCTACCTTAACCCCCTCCCTACAAACCGCGGTAAACGAAGTGATCGACTATCGAGACCATACGGCCATCGGTCGTGCCGTACGATCGGCCTATGCCATCATTACCGCCACCGGCCATCCCGCGAACTTTCAACAAGAGTGTCCCAGCGCCGATTGGCAGGCCTCTTCAGCCCTGATGGCCAATATGGGTGTCGAAGACGAATTCGGTCCGGAGATTCCGCCCGAACGGGTGCTCAATCGAAAAGAGACCCTGAATTTCATTCTGGAAGAGCCGACGCATCTCAAATACATCGACGCCACTATGGCCCTTCACAACGAAGGAGCGCTCTATCTGAGGCAACATCCAGACGCACACGGATTGCTCGACCCCGATCCAGAAGCCGAAGAACGACTGTTGAGCATCAGTCGTACATACGGCATCGCCGGCGAAGAGATCGCTTTCTTACTACCGCCGGACACCCATGATTCCGTTCTCTAACATCATAGACCTTCCCCGAAAAGTCACATAATCCATCCTAAAACCTGGATTTCTCCGCCACCCATAAGGAATCAGCCCATTGTGCGGAGAAATATCCGGGTTTTCCAGGCGATTTCTTTCCGGGGGTCGGGCGGATGAAGGAGGTGACCAGGACAGGGAGGCTGCAGTAGGGAGATAAAATGAGGCAGGTAATGTGGAGGCAGTGGATAGAGGATTGTGGGGCGGATAAAGCGGGATGAGGGGAGGTGATGGTGCCCGTTTCCGATAACTTCACACAAAAAAAGGAGCTCAGCGCTAACTGAGCTCCTTGAAGTGGCGGCTACCTACTCTCCCACATCTCTGCAGTACCATCGGCGTGAATGGGCTTAACTTCTCTGTTCGGAATGGGAAGAGGTGGAACCCCATTGCTATAACCACCTAA
>CALVCS010000009.1 GCA_944326035.1 uncultured Alistipes sp.
TTAGGTGGTTATAGCAATGGGGTTCCACCTCTTCCCATTCCGAACAGAGAAGTTAAGCCCATTCACGCCGATGGTACTGCAGAGATGTGGGAGAGTAGGTAGCCGCCACTTCAAGGAGCTCAGTTAGTGCTGAGCTCCTTTTTTTGTGTAAAGTTATCGGGAACGCGGCACCATCACCTCCCCTCATCCCGTTTATCCTACCCCCACTACCTCCACATTACCTGCCACATTTTATCTCCCTACTGCCGCCTACCGATTCGGAATCCTTCCTACATCCGCCCGAGCCCGGAAAGAAATCGCCTGGAAAACCAAAGTGAAGATTCTGCAGGCTGTAGCAAAACGATTTTTCATCCATTGGTATGACCAGAGAGAGGGAATTGTGTGGGAACGTTAACTCTAATTTTGGTTTGGAATAGGGGATTTTCGGAGGATCTGTTATTTGTCCCGTGAAAAAGGCGACGATTTTGAAAATCGGCGAGAAAATTGTACATTCATTGAGACAATAGCCCTGAAAGGTAGGGCGATTTTATGTTTAAACGATCGATCATGGAAGAACAGCAGAACCAAAACACGATGGGAACAGGGATTCCCCATCAAACGATTATTGTGAATCAAATCCAGAAAAAATCGAATGGACTGGCCATTGCCGGATTCATATTGGCTTTGTTGGCGCTGTTTTTGGGTTGGGTGCCGGTATTGGGATGGATCTTGTGGCTGTTGGGCTTGATTTTCTCGTTGGTAGGCCTTTTCAAAAGCCCTCGTGGATTTGCCATCGCGGGCCTGGTCATCTCCTGCTTAGGTCTGATTCTTTTGTTGTTGGTGTTTGCAGGCTTAGGGTTGGCTGCGGCCGCTATGGCTTAAAACGAATCATCCCTCCTCAAAAGTGGCGAGAAGGTATTCACAAAAAAGAGGCACCGCTCTCAGAGCGATGCCTCTTTTTTATACAGAATCTTGATCGATTCGTTGGATTTGACGGGAAGTGCCTATTTCAGACGTTTACGCAATTCTTCGCCGGCGGCTTCATAACCGGGTTTGCCTAACAAGGCGAACATATTCTTTTTATAGGCTTCTACCCCGGGTTGGTCGAACGGATTGACTCCCAGTGCATAGCCACTCATGCCACAGGCTTTTTCGAAGAAGTAGAGCAGGGCACCCAGGTAGTGTTCGTTGAGTTCGGCCATTTCGATGCGGATGTTGGGAACACCGCCATCGACGTGTGCCAGCATGGTTCCCATTTCGGCCATGTGGTTCACTTCGTGGATACGTTTCCCGGCCAGATAGTTCAGCCCATCGAGGTTTTCGCTGTCCGATTCGATGACCAGCTGATGGTGCGGACGAGTCACGCTGATGACCGTTTCGAGCAGCAGACGTTCCCCTTGCTGGATGTATTGTCCCATGGAGTGCAGGTCGGCCGTCAAGGTGACGCTGGCCGGGAAGAGTCCTTTGCCATCTTTGCCTTCGCTTTCGCCGTAGAGCTGTTTCCACCATTCGGATACATAGAGTAGTTTCGGTTCGTAGCTGGCCAAAATTTCGATCTTTTTCCCGAGACGATACAGGGCGGTCCGAGCTGCCGCATACAGCATGGATGGATTCTTTTCGAACGGAACGTCGGGGCGGGTAGCTGCGGCCATGCCTTGGGCACCACGAACCAGTTCGCCGATATCGATGCCTGCGGCGGCTAACGGAAGCAGACCGACCGGCGTCAACACCGAATAACGACCCCCCACATTGTCCGGAATGACGAAGGTCCGATACCCTTCCTGGGTGGCCAACGTGCGCAGAGCGCCGCGTTTAGCGTCGGTCACGGCGACGATACGATCGGCGGCGCCGGCTTTGCCGTAACGGGCTTCGATTTCATTTTTTAGAATACGGAACGCAACGGCCGGTTCGGTCGTCGTGCCCGATTTCGAGATGACGATCGTGGCGATTTCGTACGGTTTGATCGCTTCGATCAATTCATACATGTAGTCTTCGCTCAGGTTTTGTCCGGCAAAGAGGACCGTCGGATGTTCCTTTTTTTGATGCAGGGCAGCAAACGAGTTGCTCATCGCTTCCAGTACTGCTTTGGCGCCGAGGTAGGAGCCTCCGATGCCGATGACGACGATCACTTGCGCCAGCGAGGCCAGCGAAGCGGCACATTCGCTGATTTCGTCCAGGTTTTCTTTGGTGATGGAGTCCGGCAGATTGACCCAACCCAGAAAATCGTTGCCGGGACCTTTACCGTTGTGCAATAGATTGTTGGTTGCTTCCATTTCGTCTCGCATGGCGAGCAGGTCGGAAGCACTCACCCACGGATGGATGTTGTCCAGATTGACGTTGATTAGATTCATGTCTATATGGATTAAATGAGTTTTTGTGTCATATTTTGTAACGTTTCGGCCGGAAGAGCCTGTTGGTAGAGAATGGCGTAGACCGCCTCGGCGATCGGCATATTGACTCCGAACCGTTTGTTGATCTGGTGAATGCAGTCGGCGGCATAATAGCCTTCGGCGACCATGCTCATTTCGATTTGGGCCGAAGCGACCGAATAGCCCTTGCCGATCATCAGGCCGAAACGACGGTTGCGGCTGAATTGGCTGTAGGAGGTGACCAGCAGATCGCCCAGATAGGCCGAAGCTAAAATCTGACGTTCCGCCGGATAGGTCTGTTGCATGAAGCGTGCCATTTCGATGGCCGAATTACTGATCAGCACGGCCAGGAAATTGTCGCCGTACCCCAATCCGATGGCGATCCCGACCCCGATGGCATAGATATTCTTCAGCACCGAAGCATATTCGGCCCCATAGATGTCGGTCGACGGGGTGACGTTGATATACCCGGTTTTCAGTTTTTGACCCACTAGGCGGGCATTCTCGAGGCTTTTGCAACAGACGGTCAGGTAGGAGAGGCGTTCCAACGCCACCTCTTCGGCGTGGCAGGGACCGGTAATGATGCCTATCTGTTCGAACGGCACTTCATAGTGTCGATTCAGGTATTCGGCAATGGTGAGATATTCGTCCGGGACGATGCCTTTGATGGCCGAAACAACAAATTTATCGTTCAGGGGAACGGTCAGTTCCGCCAAGGTCAGCTTCAGATAGACCGAAGGAACGGCCAGAATGAGGATGTCGGCTTGTTCGACCGCTTCGTCGATCCGGGTCGGCAGGTTCAGGTGCTGGGAGTAGAAATGCACATCACGCAGGTAACGGGGGTTGGTTTTATGCTGTGCGATATGTTGACGCACCTCCTCTTTGCGGATGTACCAGTCGACTTCGGTTTCGTTTTCCAGGAGGATTTTGACCAGCGCGGTGGCCCAACTCCCATACCCGATAACCGTACAACGAGCCTTAGACCCGATTCGATATGCCATAAACGAAAATTCTGATTCGGAGAACAAAGCTACGAAAAATTTGGGGAATCAGTCCTGTCTTTTTGAGCTTTCGTAGTTCGGGGGGCTTGGGGGAGGTTTACCGGCCGCAGAGACGATGGTCCGATGATAAAAAAAAAGGAAATCGACCCGGAATACTATCGGAACATTTCCTTTTTTACTATCTTTGTTGGTCTAACAGATTAAACATTGTAGGTCGTGAAAAAAATCAAGAGCGCGCTTATTTCAGTTTATTACAAGGACGGTCTGGAAGAGATTGTACGTCAACTCTCTGCAGACGGAGTTAAATTATATTCGACCGGGGGAACCCTCTCCTTTATCGAAGGACTGGGCTTGGAAGCCACTTCGGTGGAAAGTCTGACCGGTTATCCGTCTATTTTGGGCGGGCGGGTGAAAACCCTGCATCCGAAGGTGTTCGGCGGTATTTTGGCCCGTCGCGACAATCCGCAGGATGGCGAACAGATGGCTCAATATGAAATTCCGGAAATCGATATGGTGATTGTCGACCTCTATCCGTTCGAACAGACGGTAGCTTCGGGGGCCGACGAACAGGCCATTATCGAAAAAATCGATATCGGCGGGATCTCGTTGATCCGTGCAGCCGCTAAAAACCATAAAGACGTGCTGATCGTGCCGTCGGTGGATTATTATGCCGAAGTGCTGGAAATCCTGACCTCGCAGCATAGTGCAACGACCTTCGAACAGCGTCGTCGTTTTGCGACTTATGCCTTCCAGGTAAGTTCGCATTACGATACCGCGATCTTCAACTATTTCAATCGTCAGGAAGGTATCTCGGCGTTTAAACGGAGCTATGAACACGGCGTTGTGCTGCGTTATGGCGAAAATCCGCACCAGAAAGCGACGTTCTATGGCGATCTGGACCGCATGTTCGACAAGTTGCACGGGAAGGAAATCTCCTACAACAACATGCTCGATATCGATGCTGCGCTCAACCTGATCGATGAATTCAGCGAACCGACCTTCGCCATTCTCAAACATAACAACGCCTGTGGGTTGGCTACCCGGGCTACGTTGCTCGAAGCCTGGAAAGATGCCTTGGCCGGGGATCCGGTGTCGGTTTTCGGTGGGGTGTTGATTTGCAATCGTCCGTTGGATGCCGCTACGGCCGCCGAAGTTCATAAGATCTTCTTCGAAGTGATTATGGCTCCGGACTATAGCCCCGAAGCTCTCGAAATTCTTGAAGGCAAGAAAAATCGGATTATCCTGAAACTCAAAGACACCAGCCGTTGTCCGATACAGTATCGTTCGATGCTGAACGGGGTTGCCGTACAGGACCGAGACCTCAAGGTGGGTGGTCTCGATAGCGAAATCAAGAACGTAACGCTTCGCAAACCCACGGACGATCAGCTGGCCGACCTGATTTTTGCCAACAAGATCGTGAAAAACTCGAAGAGCAACGCCATCGTGTTGGCCAAGAACGGCATGTTGTTGGCCAGTGGGGTGGGGCAGACTTCGCGGGTGGACGCCCTCAAACAGGCGATTGCCAAAGCCCAGTCGTTCGGCTTTGACCTGCACGGAGCGGTGATGGCTTCGGATGCCTTCTTCCCCTTCTCCGACTGTGTCCAGATTGCCCACGAAGCGGGCATCGAAGCGGTGATTCAACCGGGCGGATCGATTCGCGACCAGGAAAGCATCGACTACTGCAACGCCCATGACGTGGCGATGGTATTTACCGGATTAAGACATTTCAAACATTAGAATAATATGGGTTTGTTTTCATTGACGCAAGAGCTTGCGATCGACTTGGGAACCGCCAATACCATTATCATCAATAATGGGAAGATCGTGGTGGATGAACCCTCTATCGTAGCCCTGGATCAGCACACCGGCAAACTGGTGGCGATCGGTAAACAGGCTCGACAGATGCATGGTAAAACCCACCAGAATATCAAAACGATCCGTCCGCTCAAGGATGGGGTGATCGCCGACTTCAATGCGGCGGAGTTGATGTTGCGCGGCCTGATCAAGATGGTCAAGACCTCGGGACGTATGTTCAGCCCTTCCCTCAAGATGGTGATCTGCATTCCTTCGGGGAGTACGAACGTGGAAATTCGGGCCGTACGGGATTCGGCCGAACATGCCGGCGGTCGAGAAGTCTATATGATCTACGAACCGATGGCTGCGGCTTTGGGTGCCGGTCTGGATGTCGAAGCCCCCGAAGGCCACATGGTGGTCGATATCGGTGGGGGTACGACCGAAATTGCCTGTATTTCGTTAGGGGGTATTGTGTGCAGCGAAAGTATCAATGTGGCCGGCGACGTCTTTACGGAAGATATTCAGACCTACGTGCGCCAGCAACACAACATTCGTATCGGAGAACGTACGGCCGAAGATATTAAGATCGCCGTCGGGGCTGCCATGTCCGAACTGGAACATGAACCGGATGATTACGAGGTGACGGGTCCCAATATCCTGACCTCGCTGCCGTCGGTGATATCGCTGTCGTACACCGAAATGGCCTATGCGCTCGAAAAATCGCTGGTCAAAGTGGATGCCGCCATCATGAAAGTGTTGGAAATGATTCCGCCCGAACTCTATGCCGACATCGCGAAGAAAGGTGTCTATCTGGCCGGCGGGGGAGCTCTGCTTAAGGGCTTGGATCGTCGTCTGTACGAAAAGACCAATATCCCGTTCCATATTGCGGAAGATCCTTTGCGGGCAGTGGCTCGGGGTACGGGTATTGCCTTGAAGAATATTCACCGCTTCTCATTCCTGATGAGATAGCAGGGGTTTCCGGGAGGAAGCTCCCTTAAACGAAAGGTATCGGAATGATAAAGTTGATTTTATTCCTCAAGAAGATCCATTTTTTCTTGTTGTTTATCATTCTCGAAGCGTTGGCGATCCATTATTACGCCAACAGCACCAGTTATACGAAAGTGAAACTTGTGACCGCCTCCAACTATGTTGTAGGCGGTCTTTATGCGCAATTGTCGGGGGTGCACAGCTTCTTTAATCTGCGTCGCGAAAATCGACGGCTGGTCGAAGAGTTGGCGCAGTTGCATAATGAGTTGGACGCGTTGCGTCCGGATACGACGCGTTATGTGTCGGTGCCGTTGAGTGCCCGGGATAGTGCTTTGTTGCTGGATCCGGCGGGCGGACGACGTTATGAATATTATGAAGCTCGCGTCGTGAACAACACCTTTACCCGCCAGGAAAATTACATTACCCTGAACAAAGGGGCCCTGGATGGCATGCAACCCAATATGGCCGTGATATCGGGGGATGGCATCGTGGGGTATATTCTGAGTTGTTCGGATCACTATTCGGTATGTATGTCGGTGTTGAATCGCGAGTTCAATACCAGTGGCCGCATCAAGGGAGAGGACTATTTTGGGTCGATTTATTGGGATGGCGTGAGTTACGAATATGTGACGCTGACCGAAATCCCGAAATATGCACCGATCGAAAAGGGCGATACGATTCTGACGACCGATTATTCGTCCATTTTCCCGCCCGATGTGATGATCGGAACGGTGGAAAGTTTCGAATTGCAGAACGCTACGTATTACGAGGTCAAGGTGAAGTTACATACCAATATGGCCCGCGTGAATTACGTGTTGGCGGTGAAGTATCTGGACGCCGAAGAGCGCGAAGCGCTGGAAGAGAGTGTCCGCTATTCGGAGGGCGAATGAACGCCTTCCCGCAACGGTTGAACGAGTTATAGGCTATGCATAAGTTTCTGGAATATACGATTCTGTTTGTGGCGATGGTGTTGTTGCAGGTTTTCCTGTTCAGCCGCATCGGGATCAGTATGTATGTGCATCCCCTGGTTTATATCGCGTTTATCTTGTTGCTTCCGATGGAAATTCCCGGGGGGTGGCTGTTGATGTTGGCCACGTTGTTGGGAATTTCGGTCGACTTTTTTATGGGAACGGCCGGTATCAATACCATCTCGACCCTGTTTGTCGCCTTTTGTCGCCCGACGGCGCTGTTGTTGCTGGTGGGCAAAGACGAAGTGAAAGATGGCGGGGTACCGAATGTCAACCGGCTGGGCCTGAAAAAGTTTTTACGTTATGCAGGGGTGTTGATTTTTCTGCATAGCGCGTTATTCTTTATGTTGGAAACGCTTTCATGGCGTTTCTTTTATGTGACGCTTTTGCGAATCGTGCTCAGCACGATTGTCACGTTGTTGTTGGTCTATTTCTGTCAACGACTCTTTGCGGTCAACCGTCCGGGCGGATACCGGAGCACCGAGTAAAACATTCCGGAACCGGGGAGACAGGTCGCCGGTTATCGGTGCGAACGAGTGGGCCGGTCGGGGGGACGACCCTGACAACACACCAGATCTTCGGATGATGGTGCCCCGACCTTCGTTTCGGGGAAAAGCAGAGGAATAGGAAAACGAAAATGGGAACAGGCAGTGCGCGTGTAAGGACTTTGAAAGGAGTGGTGATCGTGATAGCGAGCATCATTTTGTTGCGTTTGTTCTATATTCAGGTGGTAGATACGACCTATAAGACCGATGCAGCCAACAATGTTTTGCGCTATATGGTCCAGTATCCGCCACGAGGAGAGGTCTATGATCGAAATGGTAAGTTTTTGGTTCAGAGTAAGGAAGCGTATGATCTGATGGCGATTCCGCGGGAGGTGAAGCCATTCGATACGGCAGAGTTGGCGCGGATCGTGGGGGTCCGGGTCGAACAGGTCCGCAACGAGTTGCGCAAAGCTTCCAACTATTCGCGTCGCCGGGCCTCGGTGCTCTTCAAACAGCTGCCCAAGGAGGTGAAGGTGCGGTTGGATGAACGAAATTTCCCGGGCTTTTTTACGGTGTATCGGACGGTTCGTTCCTACCCGACCAAAATGGCCGGTAATTTGTTGGGCTATGTGGGTGAGGTGAATGACCGTATTCTGGAACGCAATCCTTATTACCGCAGTGGCGACTACATCGGCATGAGTGGTATCGAACAGGCTTATGAAGAGGTGCTGCGGGGCGAAAAGGGGGTGAAGATCGAGATGGTGGATGTGCACGGGATTCCGAAAGGCTCCTATGCTGGAGGGATGTACGATACGTTGCCTTCGCCCGGGATTGCGATAACGTGTACGATTGATGGACGCCTGCAAGCCTTGGCCGAAGAGTTGTTGGAGGGAAAAGTCGGCAGTGTCGTGGCCATCGAACCGGAAACGGGCGAAATCTTGGTGATGGCCAGTAGCCCGACCTACGATCCGGATGAGTTGGTGGGTCGTCAGCGCGGGAACAATTATATGAAGCTGTTGCGGGACAGTCGTCGTCCGTTGTTCAATCGGGCCGTGATGGCCAGTTATCCGCCGGGCTCGACGTTTAAGACCCTCAATGGGTTGATCGGTCTGCAGGAAGGCGTGTTGGTCCCCTCTCAAACCTATCCCTGCCATGGAGGGTATCCGTATGGACGGGGGGTGAAGTGTCACAACCATTGGTCGCCGATCGATCTGACGGGGGCGGTGCAGACCTCCTGCAATGCCTACTTCTGCTATGTGTTCCGCAATATCATTGAAAATAAGAAATACGGCAGCATTAAAAAAGGATTCGATGTGTGGGCCGATTATGTCCGCAGTTTCGGATACGGTCGTAAATTGGATACCGATTTTAATGGCGAACTGAACGGCAATGTCCCCTCGTCGGCGTTCTATGATCGGGCCTATCGGGGACGCTGGAACGGATTGACGGTGATTTCGTTGTCGATCGGTCAGGGCGAGTTGGGATGTACGCCCTTGCAGATGGCCAACTATGCGGCGACGATTGCCAACCGCGGTTATTATCGCATTCCTCATGTGGTGAAACGGATTCACGACCGCGATTCGATCGATGCCCGTTTCTATGAAAACCACTACACCAAAGTGGAGTCCAAATATTTCGATCCGATCGTCGAAGGGATGTATAAGGCGGTGAACGTCGATGGCGGAACCGGTGCGATTGCCCGGGTCCCCGGTTTGGAGATCTGTGGCAAAACGGGAACGGCACAGAATCCGCATGGCGCCGATCACAGTACGTTCATGTGTTTCGCGCCGAAGGATCATCCCAAGATTGCCGTATCGGTTTATGTGGAAAACGGGGGATTCGGTGCCCGTGTGGCGGCCCCGATCGCCAGTCTGGTGACGGAACTCTATCTGACCGATACGATTCAACGGCCCGATCTGGTGCAATATGTCAAAACCTTACCCATTAACTATCCCTATTATGCAAAGTGATTCGGGCAGTGGCTTAACCATAGGGCGGGTAGACTGGACGGCGGTGCTGGTCTACGTGCTGTTGGTGTTGATGGGGTGGATCAATATTTATGCGGCGGTGTACGACGAAAGTCACGCCAGTATCTTCGATCTGTCGCAGCGCTACGGGATGCAGCTGGTGTGGATCGGGGTGTCGGCCTCGTTAGCCATCGCCATCCTGCTGATCGACGACAAATATTATCATATCCTGGCCTACCCGCTCTATTGGGGAATGCTGTTGGTGCTGCTGGCCGTGCTGTTTCTGGGAAAGGAGGTGAATGGGGCCAAATCCTGGATTATGATCGGTCCGGTCGCCTTCCAACCGACGGAACTGGCGAAATTTACCACCTCCCTGGCCTTGGCCCGCTATATGAGTTCGTATAGCTTCGACATCCATCGGTTTAAAGACCTGGTGCGGGTTTTTGTGATCTTATTGCTGCCGGTGGCGATCATTATGTTGCAAAACGATACGGGATCGGCCTTGGTTTATGGGTCGTTTCTGTTTATGCTCTACCGGGAAGGATTCAATAAGTGGGTGTACGTGGCATTGATTATGGTGATCTCGCTGTTTGTCTTCTCCTTCTTGCTGGAACCGGCGGTCTTGTTGGCCTGCATGGTGTTGGTCTGTGTGGTGGCGGAGGGACTGACCAATGGAAATTGGCGGGACAAAATCATCTATCTGGCCGGGGTGGCACTGGGTACGCTGATGCTGTATATCGGCGCCTGGCTGGCGTTTGGATCGGTGTTGACGCTTTATGGAAGCTTGTTGATTGTCGTGGTACTCTCATTGCCGATCGTACTCACCTATGCGTATCGCTCTAAATTGCGGAATATTTTTCTGTTTGTCGCTTTATTCTTCGGATCGTTGATCTTCACCCATACCATCGACTACGCTTTCGATCATCTGTTGCAGACCCATCAACAAAAACGTATTTTGGATTTGTTGGGGCTGGAATCCGATCTGAAAGGGTGGGGCTATAACGTCAATCAGTCGAAAATTGCGATCGGATCGGGAGGCTTTACCGGGAAAGGCTTTCTGGAAGGAACCCAGACCAAATACAACTTTGTCCCGGAACAGAGTACTGACTTTATCTTCTGCACGGTGGGAGAAGAGTGGGGATTTTTGGGCA
Organism: uncultured Alistipes sp.; assembly: GCA_944326035.1. Lineage (GTDB taxonomy): Bacteria > Bacteroidota > Bacteroidia > Bacteroidales > Rikenellaceae > Alistipes_A. The sequence continues at coordinate 10,702 of CALVCS010000009.1, forward strand.
GTGCCCTGGTCGTGGTTTTGTTTACGGTCTTGGTGTTTCGATTGATCAAAATGGGCGAACGGCAAATGGAACCGTTCGGACGAATTTATTGTTATTGTGCAGCGTCGATCTTTCTGTTCCATGTGTTGGTAAATATCGGAATGACCATCGGGATTATGCCGGTGATCGGGATTCCGTTACCGTTTTTCAGTTATGGGGGATCGTCGCTGATTGCTTTTACGTTGTTGCTGTTCGTAGCCATTCGGATGGATATGTCCAAACAGGAACAGTTTATGGGATAAAAAGGGGTATACACCCGTTATATATTGAACTTAACCGAGCAAAAGTATTATGGCACAATCGTTTACCGGGTTGACCCGAGAACAGGTCGAGCAGAGTCGGGCTCAGTATGGTCGCAATCTGTTGACGCCTCCAAAACGCAAGTCGTTGTGGGCGTTGTTTTTCGAAAAATTTAAAGACCCGATTATCCGGATCTTGTTGGTGGCGGCCTGTTTGTCGCTGGTGATCGGTTTCATCCATCAGGAGTTTGCGGAAACGATCGGGATTTTCTGTGCGATTTTCTTGGCGACCGGGGTAGGGTTTTGGTTCGAGTACGATGCCATGCGCAAGTTCGATGTGCTCAACAGTACGAATGACGATACGCCGGTGACGGTGATTCGGGAGGGAGAGGTGTGTGAAATTCCCAAACAGGATGTCGTGGTCGGTGATATCGTGGTGCTCGAAAGTGGTCAGGAGATTCCGGCCGATGGGGAGCTGCTGGAAGCGGTGTCGATGCGGGTCAATGAGTCGACGCTGACCGGCGAACCGCAGATTGATAAAACGACCGATCCGGCTGAATTTCAACCGGAAGCCACCTACCCGTCGAATCAGGTGTTGCGGGGGACGACGGTCATTGAAGGCCATGGTGTTATGCGGGTTGAGGCCGTGGGCGATGCCACCGAATTCGGCAAGGTGGCCGAACAGTCGACCATCGAAAGCGAAGAGCAAACCCCTCTGAATCTGCAGTTGACACGCTTGTCGAAGTTGATCGGTCGGGTGGGAACGACCCTGGCGGTATTGACGTTTGTGGCCTTGATTATAAAGGGATTCTTTGTGACGGGCGAGTTGCGGAGTGACGATTGGTTGACGGTGGCGGGCGAATTGTTGCAGTACTTTATGGTGGCGGTGACCCTGATTGTGGTGGCTGTGCCGGAAGGCCTGCCGATGAGTGTGACGCTGAGTCTAGCGGTGAATATGCGTCGGATGTTGAAAACCAATAACCTGGTGCGCAAAATGCACGCCAGTGAAACGATGGGGGCCATCACGGTGATCTGTACCGACAAGACCGGAACGTTGACCTGCAACGAAATGCGGGTCTATGAGATGCGTTCGTACGGGGTGGACGATCCGGCGTTGTTGGATGAGAGCATTGCGACCAACTCGACCGCTTTTTTGGATGCCCACGGGAAAGTGATCGGGAATCCGACCGAGGGGGCCTTGTTGTTGTGGATGCAGGGTCGAGGGGTCTCCTATCAAACCTTACGGGACGAGGCGCCGATCGTCGATCAGCTGACCTTTACCACCGAACGGAAATTTATGGCCACCCTGGTCGATTCGCCGACGCGGGGCCGGATGCTCTATATTAAAGGGGCTCCGGAGATTATCCTGGGTCGGTGCACGAGCTTCGAACCGAAACGTCCGGTCGAAGAGCAGTTGACCGCTTATCAAAATATGGCGATGCGCACATTGGGCTTTGCCTATGCCTTCTGTCCGGAAGCCCAGACCTGTGACGAGGCTTTAGCGATGGGAAGTCTGCAGTTTTATGGCATTGCGGCGATTTCTGATCCGGTGCGGGAGGATGTTCCGGCAGCGGTTGCTCAATGTTTGGGGGCCGGCATCGAGGTGAAAATCGTGACGGGCGATACGCCGGCGACGGCAAAGGAGATCGGGCGTCAAATCGGCCTTTGGACGGCGGAGGATACCGATTACAACCACATGACGGGTACGGAGTTTGCAGCGATGAGCGATGAAGAGTTGTTGGGTCGGGTACAAGCGCTCAAGATTATGTCGCGGGCCCGTCCGTTGGATAAACAGCGGTTGGTTCGTTTGCTGCAGGAAAAAGGGGAGGTCGTGGCCGTGACCGGCGATGGTACCAACGATGCACCGGCGCTCAATTTCGCCCATGTCGGCCTCTCGATGGGGACCGGCACCTCGGTGGCCAAAGAGGCTAGCGACATCACCCTGATGGACGATTCGTTCGCCAGCATTGCCACGGCGGTGATGTGGGGACGGTCGCTCTATAAGAATATTCAACGCTTCGTGCTCTTCCAATTGACGATCAATGTGGTGGCCATTGTGATCGTCTTCCTGGGTTCGATTTTCGGCAGTCAGTTGCCGCTGACGGTGACGCAGATGCTTTGGGTGAACCTGATTATGGATACCTTTGCCGCCCTGGCGCTGGCTTCGCTCCCGCCCAGCCGAAGTGTGATGGAAGAAAAACCGCGCAAAAATACCGACTTTATCATCACCCCCTCCATGGCTCGTACGATCTTGGGGGTTGGGGTACTGTTTATTGCGGTGTTGCTCGGCCTGTTATACGCCTTCGGGGATGCGATTACCGTGTACGAATTGTCGGCATTCTTTACGGTCTTCGTGATGTTGCAGTTCTGGAATATGTTCAATGCCAAAGGGTTTGGCTCGGCCGCTCCGTTGTACCGCAGTATTAAGGGCTGTGCACCGTTCTTTTTGGTGTTGTTGGTCATTCTGGTGGGTCAATATATCATCGTGACCTGGGGCGGTGAGGTATTCCGGACCGTGCCTTTATCGTGGGCCCATTGGGGATTGATTATCGCCGCTACTTCCATCGTGATGTGGGTCGGTGAAATCGGCCGGATCGTTGCCTATGTGCGTAAAAACGGTCATTTGTAAAAAGATGCATACCTGTAACGAGCGGGCCGATGTGAATGCACATCGGCCCGCTCGTCGTTTGTGGGTCTCCTTGCATATGTCCGGGCGGGAAAAATGCCTCACATGCACGTACGTGCTGCTTCTCTATCAAAGAGAAAGGAGAAAAGGGGCAGAAAAGAAAGACGCCGAGGGAAAATCGAAGAGACTCTTTCTAACAAGGGGCGTCTGGCCAGTTACGGGCGGATCAGGTAGCCTTGGATTGTGTTTGGTCCTTTAGAAGGATCGGTCTCCCAACGCGGCGGTATAATGTACGGTCTCTCGCAACTTCTTACAAAGAAGTTCGTTCTTTTCTACGGAAAAATCCTTTTGCGGAAAAATTAGGCTTCCGGGGCGGGGTGAGTATCTTGGGATTGGGCCATTTCTTCGGCTTCAGCCTGAGCCTTGTGTTTTTCGACCCGACGTGCGACGACAATGCTGTATTCATAGAGTCCGTACAAGGGAATGACCACCAATACCAGACTGAACAGATCGGGGGGCGTGATAATGGCTGAGATAATGGCCAGCACGACGATCGCATGGCGGCGATAGCGTTTCAGAAAAGCCGAAGTGATCAATCCCATCCGAGCCAGGAAGTAGACCAACAGCGGTAACTGGAAGACGATGGCACAGGCCAAAGAAACGGTCAGAACGGTCGAAAGATAGGATTTCACGTCGATCATATTGGTAATTTCGGGGCTGGCTTGGTAGCCGGCCAGGAAGTTGATCGACAGGGGAACGATCAGAAAATAGCCGAAGCAGAGGCCCGCAAAAAAACAGAGCGAGACATACAGCACAAACATGCGGCTTTTCCGACGTTCGTAGGGGGTCAGCGCCGGGAGAACGAAGCGCCAGATTTCCCACAACAAATAAGGAACGGCCACGACAATAGCGGTCACCAAGGCCACTTGCATATGCAGGTTGAACTGTCCGGCCAGCGAGGTGTTGACCATGTTGAACTTCACTTGGTTGATGCAGAGCGTGTTGTCGTTCATCAACCAATGTGAGATGTGGCATAGCAGGCGATTGGTGATAAAGTCGGGCGATTGGGGCCCCATCAGGATCAGGTCGATGACGAATTTCTTCCCCAGAAAGGCGGCAATCATCACGACCAACAGCGCCATGATGCTGCGGACCAAGTGGGGACGTAAAGCCTCGACATGTTCAAAAAAAGTCATCTCGGTGTCGGATGACTTTGGGGTGTTTTTTGCCATGGAAAACGCGGGAATTGACCGGAATTAAGCTTTCGGGGCTTCGTTTTCTTTTTTGTTTTCGGGTTTTACGGTTTCGTTGGTTGCCGTGATGTCTTCCGAATAGTCTTTGTTGACGGCATCTTTGAACTCTTTGACTCCGCGACCCATGCCACGCATCAGTTCCGGAATTTTTTTGCCGCCAAAGAGTACGACAATCAGTACGACGATCAGCACGATTTGAGTCGGGCCGATGACGCCCATGGGCAACAGCATTGCTAACGTTGTCATAGTGTTATTGGGTTTAGTGAATAAGCGGTTTACGTTATGTTCCTCATTTACCTTGGCCTTGCGTCTTCGGATCACCAAGTGTCGCAGGCATAGGTCATGAGGTTGATTCTACAAAGATAATAAAGTCGAACGCAAAAGCGCAAATTCGCCGCATTTTTTTGTCGGAGACTTCGGAATCTTTGCTCCCTTTCCCGTTTTTTCGGGGGGGTAAAAAGCGAGCCGGGATCGAACAGATCCCGGCTCGTGAAAGTGAGGAAGGCTTCCCACGGTTATTGGGTAGCCGAAGGTTATTGGGCGGCCGAAGCGAAGTGATATTCGCCCGATCCGATTTCCAGCGTCAGATAGTCGTCGGCGACATTGACCTGGTGTACGCCTTTGATTTGTTGCACTTGAGCGGCGTCCACGCCAAAGGCCGCCGGAATACGTACACTGGCCGTCGTGTTGGCCGGAATTTCGATTTTCCAGTCGAAATGGCCATCCTTGAGTTCCCAGTGGCTCTTGATCTCGCCATAGGGCGAATCATACGAGGCTTTCACCCATTCCAGCCCTTCGGGGAAGGTGGGGGCCATCTGGATCTTCTTGAAGCCGACGCCCGAAGGATCGTTCTTGATCCCGGCGAGGTTTTCGTAATACCAGATGATCAGGTCGCCCAGCAGCATCACATGGTTGCAGGAGTTCATGTTCGGGGCGGCGTAGTCGCCGTTCCACAGCTCCCAAATGGTGGTCGCACCCTTGGTCACCATATACCCCCAGCTGGGATAGGTTTCGTTGGTGGCGATGGTGTAGGCCAGGTCTTCGTGCCCATAGGCGGTCAGACCGCGCATCAGGTGTTGGATGCCCAATACCCCGGTGCTGACATGACTCTTGTGTTCGCCTTCGGTTTTGGTGACGATGTTCTCCATCACTTTTTCTTCATACCCTTCGGGAACCATGCCCAGCATCAACGACACCAGATTAGCCGTCACGGTATTGTTGTCGTATTGAGCGGTTTCGGGGTTGAAGAACGTCGCGTTGTAGGCCATCTTCACGCTGTCGGCCAGTTGGCGGTAGTGGGTGGTGTCGGCGGCGTTGCCACTCAGCACGGCGAATTGTTGCATCAACTCCATCAGGTAGTGGAAATAGGCCGAGTTGAGCAGCTTGTCGGACGTCTTGCGGGCCGGATCCTGCGAGTGGATCAGTTCCAGACTTTCGGGGGGCATGCACCAGTCGCCGTATTGTTCTTTCTGGTAGACATAGTCTTTGAGTTGAGTGGCACTGACATGGTCAACCCATTTCTTCATCGAGGGATAGTGACGGACGATCCCGCTGACATCCCCGAATTGACGGTAGAGCATGTCGGCTACGGTGAAGTAGGCGGCCGGCCACGTTACGTCATCCTGATAGAGAGACCAGGCGCGAGGCGATACGTCGGAGATGCTGCCCGATTCGTTCTGCGAGTCTTCGATATCCTGCAACCATTTGTTGTAGAGCAGGGCATTGCCGAAGATAAAGCTTTCGCCGTACGCACCGGTGGTTCGGTCACCCAGCCAGCCCAGTCGTTCGTCGCGTTGAGGACAGTCGGTGGGGAAGCCGCGGTAGTTGCCCCGAATCCCCCAATAGGCGTTTTTATACACTTGGTTGATCACCGGATTCGAGGTTTCGAATTTTCCGATGGTTTCCATGTCGTCGTAAATCACCCGACCGGTGAAGTTTTCCAAGGCCGGTTGTTCATCGAGACCCGTGATTTCCACGAAGCGGAAACCATGATAGACAAACCGGGGTTCCCATTCAAACGGGCCGTCGGCTGCCGGGGTATAGATGTCGGTCACTTTGGCCGAACGCAGATTGGCAACATAGAGCGTACTGTCGGGTTGAAGCAATTCGGCGAAACGGAAGGTGATGGGTTGATCCTTTTTGCCGTTGAGTTTCACTTTCAGCCAGCCGACCATGTTTTGGCCCATGTCGAGGATGTATTTGCCGTCCGGCAGACGGGTGATGCCGATGGGGGTGATCTCTTCCATGACGCGCATGTTGGGGGTGGGGAGGGCCGTCAGACGTCCTCCCGGTGCCGACATTGTGTCGGGTTGTTGCCAGGCCGAGGCATCGTAGCCGGGGGTATCCCAGCCGGTCAATTCGAGTCGGGCATCGTATTCTTCGCCATCGAATTCGTTGTTGGCGATGATCGGTCCCCGAGCGGTAGCCTGCCAGCTCGGATCGCTGACAAGGGTGTCGGTGGTGCCGTCGGTGTATTCGATTTCGAGTTGAGCCAGCAGACGGGGCAGTCCGTAACCCCGGATCCCCGGGTTACGCATCGGGAAAAAGCGGCCGTTGCCGATCACGACGCCCAGCGCGTTGTCGCCGTTCTGCAACAGTTCGCTGACGTCATAGGTGCTATAATAGGTCGTTTTGGGATAGACGCCGGGGATGGGGGCGAAGACATCTTCACTCACCCGTTTCCCGTTGAGGTATACGTCCGAGGAGCCCAAACCGGCAATATAGAGTCGTGCCCGCTGTACTTCGCCCTTGACAGGAAACTCCTTGCGCAGGTAGCGTGCAGCCAGACGGGTGCTGATGCGATCTTTCGCACCCTCTTTGCCCAGCTCTTCGCCCGGGTTGGTGGCGCCTTTGATGCCGATCCATTGGGCGCTCCAATCGGCAGGATCGAGCAGGGCCATGGTCCATTGGGCCGTTTCACTCCAGGGAGTTTCGCCCAGGTTGGTGGTTACTTTGACCCGCCAGTAGTAGGTGGTACGAGAGGTCAAGGCGGGACCTCCATAGGGGATCAAAACCGACAGGTCGGAGTTGACCTCGCCCGAGTCCCATAACAGTTTACCGGCTTTCAGATCGGATTCGCTCTGGGCAACTTCGATGCGGTAGGCGGTTTGTTGGACATCGTTTTCATCGGCTGTCAGTTGCCAGGAAAACCGGGGTTGAGCGACTCCGATGGCGATCGGGTCATCCTGCATTTCCACGCGGAGATCGTCTACTCGAACCTTCGAGGAGCAGGCGGCCATCAGCAGCGCGGCGGCCAAAGTGGCCATAAGGCGTAGTTTATTCATCATTCCACTTGTATTTTAGGGGATTAATGAATCAAAGCTACGGAAAATCGGAACGAAATCCAAATTCTGTTAACAAGAACGGGACTCAGTAAGAGTCCCGTTCTGAAGCGGTATTAAAAGCGATGGCGGAAGGGGGTCATGACGAACCGGAACGAATAGTCGCCATGAGGCAATCGGTACTCGTCCAGGGGAAGCGCGCCCCACGAATCCACACACCCCAGTCCCATCAGGCGGCCGTCTACCGACACACAGGTCAGGTCCCGTTCCCGGAGTTCACCGGAGTGGCGTTGGTCTTTTTGATCGCCGTCATCGAGGTCCTGCGGCAGGAAATGCAGGGCCGTCGCCAGGAACGGCTTATCGGATTGGAAGCAGAGCCCGCGTCCGTCGACATCTTTGATGGCCCACCAACGCAGGTCGCTGCGGGCGCCGGTTTCCTGCGGACGGACATAGGGATAGAACTGTTCGGAGACCGATTGGGTATAGTGACCGATGAAGGTGCTGTTGTTGCGGTCTTCGTAGTTTTCGATCGGTCCCCGGCCGTAGTATTCCACCCGGTCGAAGCGGCGAGGCATAACCAGCTGCATGCCGAAACGGAACAGATCGGGAACGTCATCGGCCGGTTGGGCGGTCATGGTTTCCTGGACGGCGATGGCGCCTTGGCCGTTGATTTCGTAACGCATCTCGAGTCGGGAGGCCACATCGGGCAGCTCATAAGAGGCGGTGATGACGATGAGACCCTCTTCGGTGGACGCTTTCAGGTCGGTCAGATTCAGAACGGGTGCGCGCCACGGGGCCTGTTTGAGCTGGAGCGAAGCCCCGAAATCGTTGTCGGTCGGTGCTCGCCAGAAGTTAGGCTTGAGGGCATAACCGTCCAGAATCACGTCGTGGCCGTCGATCTGCCACCCTTCGATCCAACCGGTTTGGCGATTGAAGGTGACGCGGAAATCGGTGCCCGAAATTTCATACACCGAGAGATTTTCATAAAAATCGACGCTGCCTTTCGGTTGGATCGAGGCCGTGAAGGCCGTGTAGGGTTGAATCACCAGCTGTTGCGAGGCCAGTTGAGTGCCGGCCGGCAACAAGGGTTGTGCCCGTTTGAGTTTATAGGCCACATTGAGCAGCCACTCTCCGGAGCGATTCTCCGGCAAGGTATAGCCGCTCAGGGTGATCCGTGCATCCCCTTGCGGGGCGACGTTCAGGTTGTTTTCGAAGCCTTGTGCCATGGCCGTTCCGTCGCACAACAGCGTCCATTCCAGGTAGTAGTCATCCAGCGTGGTGAAGAAGTTTTCGTTATGGATCGACACTAGACCTTTTTGCAGGTCGACCGGCGTGGTCCAGATCGACTGATAGTAGTATTTGACTTCATTCAGATGGGGATTCGGACGGCGGTCCGGGCTGACTAACCCATTGCAGTTAAAGTTATTGTCTGAGGGGTCGTATCGGTTGTAGTCGCCTCCGTACGCATAGAACATGTCGCCTCGGGTGTTGTATTTACGCAATCCCTGATCCACAAAATCCCAGATAAATCCCCCTTGCAGGTTGGGGTGTTTGCGGATCTGGTCCCAGTACTGACGGAATCCGCCCATCGAGTTGCCCATGGCGTGAGCGTATTCGCACTGGATCAACGGACGGGGTCCCCGCCGCAGGGCATAGGCTTCGACACTGTCGTAAGAGGCATACATCGGACAGAAAATATCGGTATGCGAAGCCAGATTGGCCCGTTCGTACTGTACCGGACGTGAGGGATCGTAGCCTTTCACCCAATCGTAGCAGGTCACGAAATTGGAACCGTCTCCGGCTTCATTGCCCAGCGACCAGGTGACGATACTGGGGTGATTTTTGAAACATTCGACCATCCGCTGGTTGCGTTCCAGATGAGCCTGGGCGAAGAGCGGATTTTTTGCCAGGGTCTTCTCCTCGTAGCCCATCCCGTGCGATTCCACATTGGCCTCGCAGATGACATACAAACCGTACTGGTCGCACAGGTCGTACCAGATCGGATCATCGGGGTAGTGACAGGTCCGTACGGCATTGATGTTGTTTTCCTTCATGATCCGGATGTCCTGGATCATGCGTTCGCGACTGACGACATAGCCGCCCAGCGGATCGATTTCGTGGCGGTTCGCCCCCTTGAACAGGACGGGTTGGCCGTTGATCCAGATCTGGCCCTTGTCCGGGCGCATTTCGATTTTCCGGAAGCCCACCCGTTGCGGAATGGCTTCGATCAATTTTCCGGAGGCGTCGTTCAAGGTAAAGAGAGCCGTATAGAGATAGGGAGATTCGGCGCTCCATTTTTGCGGATTATTCACACGAAGCGTGAACTGACAGTTGCCTTGGGCGTCGGGGGTTGCGGTTTGGGTGGCGATGTTGCGTCCGGAGGCATCCAGCAACGAGAGTTCCAGTTGCATGCCCTGAGCCTCGCGGGTTGAGGCTTGGGCGGTGAGGGTTCCGTTTCGATAGGCGGCGTCCAGATCGGGCGTCAGGAAGAGATCTTCGATCGCGGACTGCGGGCGTGCATACAGATACACCCCGCGGGCGATGCCGGAGAGCCGCCAGAAATCCTGACATTCGAGGTAGGAACCGTCGCACCAGCGGTTGATTTGCATGGCGAAGAGATTCTTTCCCGGTTTCAAATAGGGGGTGATGTCGAATTCGGCGCCCATTTTGCTATCCTCGCTGTATCCGACGAATCGGCCGTTGACCCACAGGTAGAAGTTGGAGGTCGCCGAACCGACATGGAAAAAGACCCGATGGCCCTGCCAGTCGGCGGGCAGCTCGACCGTCCGACGATAAGAGCCGGTATGGTTGTTTTTCTCCTCGATATAGGGGGGATTGTTGGCGAACTGTTTCGACCAGGCGTAGGGTGTATTGACATAGAGCGGATCGCCGTAGCCGAGGGTTTCCCAGATACCCGGTACCGGGAAGTTGCTCCAATGAGCATCGTCGTAGTCGGCACGATAGAAGTCTTTGGGGCGCTGGTCGCGGTCTTTGACCCAATTGAATTTCCAATCCCCGTTGAGACTCATAAAGAGGGAGGATTGTTCGGGTTGGCCGTTGAGGGCCGCTTCGCGCGACTCGTAGGCAAAATAGTGGGCGTGCATCGGGGCCCGGCCGATGGCGTTGACCTGCGGGTCGATCCATTCGGAGGCGGGTTGAGCCTGAACCGTAAGCGTAGCTCCGGCCAGCAGCAACGGGTAGAACCAATGGTTGCGTTTCATAAGGTGTTCGATTAGATATGGAATATTTTTGGTCGTAAAGGTAATCATGTAACGGAAAAGAAGGGGGTTAAAGTATAAACGGCACAGGCAGGCTGTCCGAGAGGGGCGGCCTGCCTGCGCAGTGGTTGGGGGGTGGTTTTAGAGGGAGATGTTGAGAATTTCGAATTGAATGATGCCCGAGGGGACTTTGACGTCCACCACTTCTCCCTTTTTATGGCCCAACAACGCTTGAGCGATCGGGGTACCGATGGCGAGTTTTCCCTCTTTGAGGTTGGCTTCGCTTTCGGAGACCAGGGTATATTCGACGACTTTTCCGGTCGCTTTGTTTTTCAAGGATACGCGGGTAAGGATCTGTACACAGCTGGTATCGAGGCGCGACTCGTCGATAACCCGAGCATTCGCGATGATGTTTTCGAGTTTGGAAATACGCATTTCCAGCATTCCCTGAGCCTCTTTAGCGGCGTCGTATTCTGCATTTTCGGACAGATCGCCTTTGTCGCGCGCTTCAGCGATGGCGGCAGAGATGGCCGGGCGTTCCACCGAACGCAGATGATCCAGTTCGTTTTTCAACTTTTGCAAGCCGGCTTCCGTTAAGTGAACCGTGTTTGATGCCATAATGAATTCAAAATTAATGCGGATACGTTTTTACATACAAAAGCAAAAAATCCCGGCCCCCGAAAGAGGAGCCAGAACTTATTTCCTATGCAACAAAAATAAACAAAGTTTTTCGAATCGCCAACTTCCGCCATGGCTTTTTTCGTAAAAAAATCCCGTTTGAGCGGCTTTGAAAGCTTTTCCGGAAAGAGGGGAAAGCGGCTGTTCGAAGTGGATGGGGAGCGGGAAGGTGTAAAATTTCGAAAGGTTTGTTATATTTGTAAATAGAGATAGTAGGGGCCTATGATCGATACGTTACTCCTTTTTACGATGTCGGATTTCAAAACCGTGATGACGATTGCCTATGTCGTTTTCATGGTGTTGATGTTGACGTTTGTCGTGCAGGAAAAACGCGATCCGGTGAAGGCGCTTTCGTGGATCGTGGTATTGGCCTTGTTGCCGATCGTGGGGTTTATTTTGTACGTGGTGTTCGGGCGCAACCACCGCAAGGAGAAGATCTTCAATCGAAAAGAGTTACGCGACCTGGAACAGTTGGACGAACTCACCCGTCAGCAGCTTTATCAGATCGGGAATCCGGCCTTGTTGCTCAAAAACGAGATCAACGACAATCGGGACATCATCACCCTGTTGTTGAATAACAGCAAGGCGCCGTTGACCCTGCACAATCGTATCCAGGTGCTGAATAACGGCGAGGAGACGTTTGCCGCGATCAAAAAGGCGTTACGGGCGGCCCGTTCCTCCATACACCTTGAATATTATATTATCGAAGACGATCCGTTGGGGCGGGAGATTGCCGACCTGCTGATCGCCAAAGCGAACGAGGGGGTAGAGGTTCGTCTGATCTATGACGATGTGGGGAGCTGGGGGCTCAGTCGTCACTATATCGGTCGGTTACGCAAGGCGGGCGTTCAGGTCTATCCGTTTATGAAGGTCGTCTTTCCGTGGTTGACCAGCAAGGTCAATTACCGCAATCATCGGAAGATTCTGGTGGTCGATGGGACCGTGGCCTTTACCGGCGGGATCAATATCGCCCAACGCTATCTGACCGGGACGAAAAAGATGGGGCCGTGGCGCGATACGCATCTGCGATTGGAGGGCGATGGGGCCAATATATTGCAGGTGATTTTCATGACCGATTGGTTCTTCGTGAGCAAACAGCGCCTGAGCGATCATCGCAAATACCTGCCCCGCACCCATATTCGGGAGGAACATCTGGTGCAGATTGCGGCTTCGGGACCCGATTCGGACTGGGCGTCGATCATGCAGGCCTTCTTTTCGGCCATTACCCATGCCCAACACCATATCTATATTTCATCGCCCTATTTCATGCCCAACGAAGCGATTCTGACGGCGGTGAAAGTGGCGGCCCTCAGCGGGATCGACGTGCGGGTGATGATTCCCAGTCGCTCCGATTCCAAAATCGTCTATTGGGCATCGCGCTCCTACATCGGCGAGCTGATCGACGCCAAGGTGAAGGTCTACCTCTATCGCAAGGGCTTCAACCACTCGAAATTGATCATGATCGACAGTCAGTTCTGTTCGGTGGGGACCGCCAATATGGATATCCGCAGTTTCGAAGATAATTTCGAGGTGTCGGCCATGATCTACGACCAGGGGTTGACGCGGGAACTCGAACTGGCCTTTTTGGAAGATTTGGGGCGTTGTCGGCTGGTGACGCGGGAGTATTGGGAAACGCGTCCGCTGTTGCACAATATCTATGAGGCTATATCGCGTCTGTTCAGTCCGTTGCTGTAGCCGAAACGCCCGCTGAGCGGCTCGCGGACGGAAAACTTGGCAGGGTGTGTGTGATTGCCATGTTTTTTTCCTACCTTTGGAGGTGATTATTTTTCCTCAAAAACACATCTGTATATGATTAAAAAGACGTTGTTTTCGTTGGGTTGTTTGTTGGCGGCCCTGATGATCTGTTCGTCTGAGGCTCAGGCCCTCAGCCCGATTAAATTCGGGGTCAAAGCCGGGATTCAGGGACAGGGTATGACGCTCAAAGCCAATGAAGTGTTCAATATGTTGTCGACCGAAGGGGAGTTGGGCTATAACGTAGGGGTTATGTCTCGCGTTTCGTTTGGCCTGGTCTATTTGCAGCCGGAATTGGTGTACGGTTGGAACCGCTTCCAAATGCAGGGCCCGAATAATTCGTCGGCCAAGTTTTCGGTGAAAAATGTCGAAGTGCCGGTGTTGTTGGGCTTCAAAGTGCTGTTCGTTCGACTGATGTTGGGGCCGACGTTCAATCTGCTCAATGAAACCAAGGTGAAGTCGGGCAATCTGCCGGAGAGCTTCCACACGGATGTCCATAAGCCGACGGTCGGCTTTCAATTGGGGGCCGGCGTCGAATTCGGAGGGTTCAACGTCGACATTCGTTACGGCGGACAGTTCAAACGCTCCTATCAAAATATCTCGTACGGCAACCTGGCCGAACAGGTGAAGACCAGCATCAATGCCTGGCAGATCAACCTGGGCTATTTCTTTTAGTGAAACCGGTCGGGCGGCTGACCGGATGGACGGCTCGCCGACCTGAAAAATAGGTGGAATCGATTACATGACAGAAAAGATCATTTTGCTCGAAAGCATCGAACCCGCAGAACTTTATGGCAGCGGGAATACGTTGCTGGGCAGAATCTGTGAAAAATTTCCGAAACTGAAAATCATCGGTCGCGGCTCTTCGCTCAAGGTGATGGGCGAGTCTGAAGAGATTGCCCGTTTTGAAAAGAAACTGCATCAACTGATCGACTATTACGGACGCTATGGCCATCTGTCGAAAGAGGTGATCGACCAGATCTTCGACGGGGGGTTGTTGCAGCCCGAAGCGTCGGGGGATCGGGACGTGATCGTTTACGGCAACAATGGGCTGATCGTCCGGGCCCGGACCGTGAATCAGCAACGGTTGGTCAAACTGTATGAGACGAACGATCTATTGTTTGCGGTGGGGCCGGCCGGTTCAGGGAAAACCTATACGGCCATTGCGTTGGCCGTGCGGGCCCTGCGAAACAAAGAGGTCAAACGGATTATTCTGACTCGTCCGGCCGTGGAAGCGGGGGAAAAACTGGGCTTTCTGCCCGGAGATCTCAAGGATAAACTCGATCCCTATTTGCAACCTTTGTACGATGCCCTGAACGATATGATTCCGGCGGTCAAATTGAGCCGCTATATGGAAGAGGGAACGGTGCAGATCGCTCCATTGGCCTATATGCGGGGACGTACGTTGGATAATGCGTTTGTCATTCTGGACGAAGCGCAGAATACGACGGTCTCGCAGATCAAGATGTTCCTGACCCGCATGGGCCGGAATGCCAAATTCATCGTGACGGGCGATGTCACGCAGATCGACCTGCCGCGTAAGAGCGACTCGGGTTTGGTGCCGGTGATGGAGTTGTTGCAGGGGATCGAAGGCATCGGGATGGTGACGTTCGATAACCGGGATATCATCCGACATCCGTTGGTGGGACATATCGTGCGGGCTTTCGACAAAGCCGCCAAAATAGAAAATCAATAATTAACACAATAACCGACATGGCAAAAGCAATTCTTAAAACCAATTTCCATTTCGACGGGCAGAAGAGCCTGTATACGGGTAAAGTCCGTGACGTTTACAACATCGACGATCAGTATCTGGTGATGGTGGTCAGCGACCGTATCTCGGCCTTCGACGTGGTATTGCCCAAGGGAATTCCGTATAAAGGTCAGGTGCTCAATCAGATCGCCTCGAAATTTTTGGATGCGACAGCCGACATCTGTCCGAACTGGAAGATCGCTTCGCCCGACCCGATGGTGACGGTGGGGTATCGTTGCGAAGGCTTTCCGGTGGAAATGATCGTTCGGGCTTACCTGACAGGTAGCTCGTGGCGGGAATACAAAGCGGGGGCCCGTGAAATTTGTGGGGTACCCATTCCCGACGGCATGAAGGAACATCAAAAATTCCCCACGCCCATCGTAACCCCGACCACCAAAGCCGAAATCGGAGAACATGACCAGAATATTTCTCGGGAAGAGATCATCGCTCGCGGGTTGGTCAGCCGGGAAGATTACGACAAACTGGAACAGTATGCCCTGGCTTTGTTCCAGCGCGGGACGGAGATTGCGGCCAAACAGGGATTGATCCTGGTGGATACCAAATATGAATTCGGGAAAAAAGACGGCGAAATCTATCTGATGGATGAGATCCATACGCCGGACAGTTCGCGTTACTTCTATGCCGATGGTTATCAGGAACGTTTCGATCAGGGGTTGCCGCAGCGTCAGCTCTCCAAGGAGTTTGTGCGCGAATGGTTGATGGAACATGGGTTCCAGGGCCGTCCGGGCGAACAGGTTCCGGAAATGACCGACGAATTTGTGAACAGCGTCAGCGACCGTTACATCGAACTGTATGAAAAGATTACCGGTGAAAAATTCGTCAAAGCCGAAGGCGACGATGTGCTGGAACGCATGGAAAATAACATCAAAAATATGCTGGCTCGTTTGAAATAACGGAAAGCCAGGGAGAAAGGTCATTCTATTTTTGCGGGTCGGTGGACGGGGACGTCTCCGACTCGCCCATCAAAAACAGGTATTATGAATAAAAATATTCAGGAGTTAGCTCCTCAAACTTTGTGGAAATATTTTGCGGACATCTGTCGGATTCCCCATCCGTCGCATCATGAAAAAGCCATTCGCGATTATTTGGTGGCACAAGCCGCTGCGCTGGGAATCAGTTGTACGACGGATGAGGCCGGGAATGTGATTCTGCGCAAGGCAGCCACCCCGGGGATGGAAAATGTAAAGGGCGTCATTCTGCAGGCCCACATGGATATGGTGCCGCAGAAAAACGGCGATAAGACGTTCGATTTCACGACCGACTCCATCGAAGCGTATGTCGATGGCGATTGGGTGACGGCCAACGGCACCACCCTGGGGGCGGATAACGGGATTGGCATGGCGGCCATTTTGGCGGTCATGGCCTCGCCGGATCTTCCGCACGGACCGCTCGAAGCCCTGATTACCTGCTCCGAAGAGGTGGGTATGGATGGAGCCTTCGGGCTGAAACCGGGTTTGCTGCAGGGTGAGATTCTCATCAATCTGGACTCTGAAACCGAAGGCGAACTCTATGTGGGTTGCGCTGGAGGACAGGATGTAAGCGTGACGTTTACCTATACGGAAGCGGCTGTTCCGGCGAATAGCCGGGCCTATCGCCTGGAACTCAAAGGACTGAAAGGCGGCCACTCGGGGATGGAAATTATCCTCGAACGCGGAAATGCCAATAAGATTATGAATCGTTTCCTGTTGGAGGCTCAGGATCGGTACGGATTGCGGTTGGCGTCGATTGACGGAGGCGGGTTGCGCAATGCGATCCCACGGGAATCGGTGGCCGTTGTGGTTGTTCCTGCCTCGGAAACGGAGGCGTTTGAAACCGCGGTAGCGGCTTATGAACGCTTGTTGCAGGCCGAACTGAAAGGCGTAGACGACGGCGTAAGTTTCCGTGCCGTAGCAGTCGATCTGCCCTCCAGTCTGATCGATGCCGATACGCAGGATCGGTTGTTGAAATCGGTGGCCGTCTGCCCCAACGGGATTATCCGGATGAGTCCGGCCATTGCCGGTCTGGTGCAGACGTCGACGAACTTGGCGCGGGTCGTATCGGCCGATGGCACCATTCAGTTGCACTGCATGATGCGGAGTTCGGTCGATAGCGAAAAAGATGCCTTGGCCGCATCGATGCAGGCGTTGTTCTCGCTGGCCGGGGCCCGGATGGAGCTTTCCGGCGCTTACAGCGGTTGGAACCCCGATCCGACGTCGGCTATTCTGAAAACCATGCTGGCCGAATATCATACGCTGTACGGCCGGGAACCGGAAGTAAAGGCCATTCATGCCGGTTTGGAATGCGGCATTTTGGGCGGTACGTATCCCGGGTTGGACATGATTTCGATGGGGCCGACGATCCAGTATCCCCACTCGCCCGATGAAAAGGTGAATATCTCATCGGTGGTTCGATTCTGGGATTTTCTGTGTCATGTATTGACTCATATTCCTACCAAATAACCCTTATGAAAACGTCCGGAAAATGGTTTGCCATCGTCAATCCGGTGGCCGGTAGCGGGAAAGGACTGACCGACTGGCCGCTGATCAGCAAATTGTTGCGCGATCATGGGATCGTGCCCGAGTATGCCTTCACTGAACGTCAATATCACGCCGTGGAATTGGCGGTTGAGGCGGTGAATAAAGGCTTTCGCCAGATTATCGTCGTGGGCGGGGACGGTACGATTCATGAAGTGGTCAACGGTTTGTTCATTCAGCGTGAGGTGGCACCTCGAGATGTGTTGTTGAGTGTGATTGCCGTGGGTACGGGCAATGACTGGATCCGCATGTTCGGCATTCCGCGCAAATACTCCGAAGCAATTCGGGCCATTGTACAGGGCCATTCGTTCCTGCAGGATGTGGGGGTGATTACCTATCAGGAGGCTTCGGTCAAGCAGAGCCGTTATATGGCCAATGTGGCCGGTGTTGGATTCGATGCCTACGTCAACCGGAAGTACAACCATCTCAAGCAGGAGGGAAAACGCGGCAAGTGGCTCTATTTGTGGAGTACGCTGAAGGCCATCCTGCGCTATAATTCCACGGGCGTCAAAGTGTTCGTGGATGGGGAGATGGTGGTCAATGATCTGGTTTACAGTGCCACGATCGGGATTGGAAAATACAACGGGGGTGGAATGTTGCAGACTCCCGATGCCATTGCCGACGACGGTCTGTTCGACCTGACCGTCATTCGTCGGATGAATCCGTTGCAGGTATTGTATCACTTCAAGGTGCTGTTCAACGGACGGATTTATCGGTTGCCGTCGACCAGCCTCAATCGAGGACGTAAAATTCGGATCGAATCTTCACCGGAGATTGCCGTCGAGGTGGACGGAGAAGCGTTAGGGTATTCCCCGTTCGAGTTCGAGGTGATTGATCGGGCGATCCGGGTGGTGGTTGCCGAACGTTTTTTGCAAGATAATACCGATTCGAAACGGGCGGTGTCGTAGCCGACCGTGTTCTACGAACAAAAAGCCCGGCTGCTCTTGAAGAGTGGCCGGGCTTTTTGTGTGGCGGTTCGGATAGTATATCACGGGGTATGTCTGCGTTCAGAGCATGGCCCGAAAGTCCCCTGTCCTAAGTGCGGGAAATATCCGTGGGGCATTCATCCGTGGGGAAGTAGGGATGGCCCGTAGCGTGTATGCTTCTGTGGCGTGTGTGCGGGAAATGATCCGTTGCGGGCGTTGGGAGAAGAGCCCGGGGTGTATGCCGGGAAAACCCGTGGGGTGAAACGACGGGAAATGTGAGGCGAACTCTGCCTCCCGAAAGGATCGGGTAGGAAGCGGCTATTCGGTACGACGGCGGTCTTCGATTTTACAGTGCCGTTCCGATTTGGCTTTGTAAATATCGCGGATCGTAATCAGAATGGCCGTTTCTTCGACATCACCGAAATCCGGGTTTTTGGTCGTGCCGAACACCTTCATGGAGGGCGACAAACTCATGTAGGAGTTAATCAGAGGAGGAATGTTTTCCTGATATTTCCGGATTTCCCGACTCAGAATCTTGTAATCTTCGGCATAGCTGCCTCCCACGAACAGTTCGGCCATGGCATTATAGTCGATGTTCAGTTTGATGGGGTGGATGGGTTCGACCAGGTTGTCGCGGTCGGGAAAGTATTGTTTCAGGAAATAGATCAGCAAATCGCGGGCCTCTTTTTTGTAGCTGCCGTACATGGTCACCTTGCCGAAAAAGTAACGGATGTCGGGATTGTTGACGACTAAGGCCCCCAGTCCGTCCCAGAGGTTATCCAGCGAATAGAGCCCTCGCGGATTGGATCGGGAACCCTGATAGAGGGGTTGCACGAAGGAACGGCCCAGTTCGATGGTATAGGGTAGATATTCTTGACGGAATTTATCGCTGAAATGGAAATAGTGTTCGGTGGACATGGGGGTATGGCTGTCGTGGCTGACGATGTAGCGGTATCCGCCGACGATCTCTTTGGCCTTGGGGTCCCAGACCAGGAGTTGTTGGTAGCCGTTTTCGGCCAGGTCCAGTTCGTCGATATCGACTTCGGCGCCGGTGCCTCCGCCTGCGTTTCGGAACGATACTTCCCGCAAACGACCCAATTCCCGCATGATATGGGGGCTGTTTTGGGCGGTGACGACGTAAATTTCGTTTCCTGCGTTATTGGTACTACGCAAAAATTTGTCTTCGGTCAGTTCCTGTTCGATGAGGTGACGGTCGACAGGGTCAATGATCGGTTTCATGGGTTTGTGCTTGAAATCACACAAAAGTACGAAACAATTCTGAGAATTCGCTCAATGAGCGCTTCGAGGGGAAAGATTTTATGGAAAAATCATATGGAAAGGGCCGGGAAGTGGACGGTTTGTGCGACCCCCCTGGGGCATGGTGTGTATAGATCCGACGGATTGTCGCAAAGCCGGACTGATCAGGAAACGGTTTCCGGCGCTGGATCAGTCGGATGAGGGGAGGATCCGTGAAACATATAGAGCGCAAAGGTCTGTATGGATAAGCTGTTTGGCGGCCAGGGAAGGGCTGTAAGACCTGGATTGCACGGGACGGTTGTGCCTGGGGAAGCTTGATCTCGCTGGGTATTTGTGATCTCGTTGGGCTCTCGGGGTTCTGAAGGAAAGGATTGATCCCAAGGGAAGAGCTTTGCCCCGCAGGGAAAGTCGGGCTTTGTCGGCAGAGTGTCACCCCGTTGGGAAAATTGGGTCTTACCGGCAGAGCTTGTTTTAGCCGGGCGTTTAGGCTTTATCCTGAGGCGCCAAAGCGTAGACGCGTTGCCGTACCTGGAGGCACCAGTCCCGCGGAGACCCGTGGGCTGCGATCTCTTGCCAGGGAATTGGGTCCCCGAACACAATCCGGAAGTGCGATCCTTGTTGTTTGAACAGTTCGTCGACCAAATAGAGCATCTCTATATTGGCTTTGATCCCGAGTGTTGTACGCAGATTGGCCAGGTTGTAAAAGAAGTTGGAGAGGTGTCCTTCGAAATAGACCGGGACAACCGCTCGGTGGCTGGCGATGGCGTTTTTGATAAAGCTGGGCTTCCAATCCAGGTCACACACCTTCCCGTGATGACGACGGGAACACAAACCGGCCGGGAAGGTGGCGATCTGTTCGGGACCCTCCAGCGCTTCGTGCATCAGTCGGGCGTAGGTGCTGTTTTGGCGGCCGTGTTTGTTGATGGGTACGAACAGAGGGGCTAACGGTTTGACGTTCATCAACAGGTCGTTGACGATGATACGCCCCGAAGCGAAATAGCGGTCGAGTTCGTCCAGTAACATCAACCCGTCCATGCCTCCGAATGGGTGGTTGGCGGCGAACAGGTAGCGGCCGTGCGGATCGAGTCGCTCGATTCCTACGGCATGGTAACCGATGCGCAGATCCTGGAGCGAAGCCCGGATGAACTCCACCGGAGGCAGTTGTGCATAGCTGTGTAAGATGCGGTTGATGTCGTCCTGATGGACAATGCGTTTGAGATAGGCGATCACGAAGCGGGGCAACCATCTTGCCAAGGTGGGATTTTTGTCGGCGATGACCTGTTCCAGGTTGATTGTCAGCGTTGAGGGAGTGTTCATAGTGGGATTCAATCGTCATAGAGTCCGTCCGGGTTTCGTGACGAGGCGTTGCCGGGAGGTCTGCACGAGGTCATGGCCTCTTGCGGAGGTCGAGCGTGTGGGATCGAAAACCGGAGTGTCGGTTCGGTCGGAATCCCTTCGACATCGGAACGTAGCACGGGAGAGCGGGCTCTCTTTACAAAGGTAGAATATTCCGTTCGGAACCCCAAAACTCCGCAAAATTTTATACCTTTACCCCAATTTAGACCCCGGGCCGAATCGACACGCTGTGAAGGAACGTTCGGTTTTGGTCTAAGGATTTGATAACGAGAAAAACAGATGACGCAACCCTACCATGTTCCCGTGTTGTTGAACGAAAGTATCGAGTCCCTCGATATTCGTCCGCAGGGGACGTATGTCGATGTGACGTTTGGAGGGGGCGGCCATTCGCGGGCGATTTTGGAATGCTTGTCGGATCGGGGACGGTTGATCGCCTTCGATCAGGATGCCGATGCGCGGGCTAATCGACCGCAGGATGATCGCTTGTTGTTCGTGGAGAGCAACTTTCGGTTTCTGCGGACTTGGTTGCGGTATTATGCGATCGACGCGGTCGATGGTATTTTGGCCGATTTGGGGGTTTCGTCTCACCATTTCGATAGTGAACAGCGAGGATTTTCCTTTCGTTTCGACGGTCCGCTCGATATGCGGATGAATCAACGTGCCCACATGACGGCGGCCGACGTGGTGAATCGTTATGAACCGGCGGCTTTGATGACCCTTTTTCGAAATTATGGCGAGTTGGAGGCGCCGCATCGGATCGCGCAGTGTATTGAGCGGGCCCGCACGGAGGCTCCCATAACGACCATCGGGGCGTTGATCGAGGCGGTTGCGCCGGTGACGCCACGGGGCGGAGAGAGCAAATTTTTGGCGAAGCTGTTCCAGGCGTTGCGTATCGAAGTGAACGGCGAGATGGAAGCCCTGAAAATGATGCTCGAACAGACTCGGAAA
Organism: uncultured Alistipes sp.; assembly: GCA_944326035.1. GTDB lineage: Bacteria > Bacteroidota > Bacteroidia > Bacteroidales > Rikenellaceae > Alistipes_A. Next base: position 32,562 of record CALVCS010000009.1, read on the forward strand.
GTGTTGCGGCCGGGGGGACGTTTGGTGGTGATTACGTACCATTCGTTGGAAGACCGGCTGGTGAAAAACTTCATGCGTAGCGGGAATTTTGAAGGCCGGGCCGAACAGGACTTTTTTGGACGGGTTCAGACGCCTTTTGAGGTGTTGACGCGGAAGGCGGTGGTGCCGACTCCAGCGGAGATCGAACGGAATCCGCGTTCCCGGAGCGCCAAAATGAGAGTGTGCCGGTTGAAACCGCTGACGGAGTAGACGGAACGTGCGGGGGCTGTTGAAGCGATTCTCGGCGTGTGCGGACAGAAGTGTGGAGCGGCGGATGTGCCCTCCGGAGATGGACGTCGAAAGCAGAAACCCTACTTGCTTGAGGGTAGGAACTGTCGATAGCGAGAAGTTTCTGGGCTGGGATCCGGTTCGGGAAACGACACGAGGAAAGTCCTTTGAAACAGAGCGTTCGAAGAGGTATTCGAGAAGAGGCGTTTGTCCGAAGAGGCATTTGTTTGAGGTGAGGCCCCAAAGGAAGGGGTGCGCAGGATGGCGACAAAGATTATAAATGTATATTGAACCGATATGAGAGACAAGTTCTTGTTGTGTGCGGTATGGCTGGTAAGCAGCTGGACGCTTTCCGCTCAGAGCGGTATTTCGCCCTATGGGGCTGAGTATCACTACAACCGGGGGGTGGAACTCTATGAAAATCAAAAATACGGTTCGGCTCAAGGCGAGTTTCGGAAGGCCGCCGAGGCGTTGGGAACCGATGATCAGGGGTATCGTATGCGCAGTAGGTATTATATTGCGTTGTGTGCGGCCCAGCAGGGGCAGAATAATGCCGGGGAGTTGTTGCAACGCTTCGTGGAAGATTACCCGAACTCGATCTACCTGAATGATATCTATTTTGCGTTGGGGCTGATCCAGCAACAACAGGGCGATTATCAGGCCTCCTATAACAGTTTCTTGACGGTCAATCCCTATGCATTGAATTTCTCGCGGTTGGACGAATACAACTATCGGATCGGATATGCGGCCTACCAGATCGGCGAAACCGACAAGGCCTATACCTACTTCCAGCAATGTACGACCGATCCGGCCTATATTCCGCATGCGACCTATTATCGCTCCTATATCGACTATTCGCGTGGCGATTTGGAGGCGGCTAAACAGGGATTTCTGTCGATCGCCTCGGAGCCGGCCTATGAGCCGATCATTCCGTTTTATCTGTTGCAGATCGAGTTTCAGCAGGGCAATTACGACTATGTGGTGACGAACGGCGTACCGTTGTTGAATCAGGCGGGAGAAGGTCGTCGGGCCGAAATTGCCCGGATGTTGAGTGAAGCCTATTTTCATCAGGGAGACTATGCCAATGCATTGACATACATCAAGATGTATGAAGAACTGGGCGCGCCCATGGGCCGCGAAGAGTTGTATCTGGCGGGTTTCTGCAACTATAACCAACTCTATTTCACGCAGGCGATCAATCAATTGTCGGCGGTGGCTTCGGCCCAGGACGAATTGGGTCAGAATGCCGCCTTCCATTTGGGGGATGCCTATCTGCAGATGAAGGACAAGAAAAAGGCGCTGGCCGCTTTTGCCTTGGCCTCTTCGGCGGATTTCAATCAACAGGTGAAAGAGGAAGCGATGTTCAACTACGGGAAGTTGCAGTATGAACAGGGTGGGGGCGCCTTCAACGAAGCGATTACCATTCTGGACGACTATGTGAACCGCTTCCCGAATTCCCCCCATATCGATGAGGCTCGGGAAGTGTTGCTGGCAGCCTATTTCAATTCGCGGAATTACGAGGCGGCTTATAAGGCGATCGAAGCGGTACGGAATCCCAATAACGACATCAAGGCCGCGAAACAGAAGATTGCTTATTTCCGGGGGCTGGAATTTTTCGAACAGGGCGATTATGCCCAGGCGTTATCCTTCTTCGATATCGCCGACGCCAATCGCTTTAACGCCAAATATACGGCTTTGACGCGGTTCTGGCGGGCGGAAACCTTTGCACGCCAGGGACGTTACGATCGGGCGATTCCGCTCTATCAGGAGTACCTCCGGCTCTCTCCTTCGGGCGAATATGAAAACAAGGTGGCCTATTATAACCTGGGATACTGCTATTTCAATACGAAAAATTGGGATAAGGCGGCCTCGTCGTTTAACCGCTTCCTGTCGGTCTATTCGACGCAGGACAACTTGCGCTCGGACACCTACAACCGTCTGGGAGATATTGCTTTTGCACGTCGTGAATATGCTCAGGCGATCGAAAATTACGATAAGGCGATCCGTTTGTCGGCTCCTTCTTCCGATTATGCTCGTTTCCAACGGGCGATTATGTTGGGGCTGGACGGACAACGCGATCGCAAGATCGACGCGCTGTTGTCGATTATTTCCGCCGATCGGGGTGATTATGTGGATGATGCCATGTATGAGTTGGGACGCACCTATGTGCAGTCCGATCGTTTCCGCGAAGGGGCCTCAGCCCTGAAAAATCTGGTGAGACGCTATCCCGATTCGCCCTATTATCTGCCGGCTTTGACCGAGTTGGGGCTGACCTACCGGAACCTGGGTGACCAGACCGAAGCCCTGAAATATTATAAGGCGGTTGTCGATCAATTCCCCAATTCGCGTCAGGCGAAAGATGCCATGTTGAGCATCCAGGACATCTATGTGGATCGCAACGAAGTGGACTCCTATTTGGCTTATGCCAAAGAGACCGGGATCGAAACCAATGTGGGAGCCATCGAACGGGATTCGTTGTCCTTTGCGGCGGCGGATCGGGTCTACCAGGAAGGCAATTCGGCCCGTGCTTTGAGTCTGATGGATAATTATCTGAGACAGTTTCCCAAAGGGGTTTATCGGGCCGATGCGCTGTATGCCTTGGGCGATTGCTCGCTCAAAGAGGGTAACCGTGCCGGGGCTTTGGCTGCTTTTGAAGAAATTGCTTCGATGCCCTCCAACAAATACAAAACCCAGGCGTTGCAACAGGCCGCTCGGATGCGGGCCGAGGATAAAGATCATGCGGCTGCGGCAGCTCTGTATCGCGAGCTGAGTCAGGTCAGCGATCGTTCGCAGGTGATTACCGAGGCGCTGGACGGGTATCTGCAGGAAACAATCGCGACGGGAGATCAGACGGCGATGGCCAAAGCGGCAGACGAGGTATTGGCGTCGTCTTTCGTGACTCCGGATCTGACCCGTTCCGCCAACTTTGCCTTGGCCAAGGTTGCCCAGGCCGAAGGTCGGACCGATGCCGCCCTCGATTTGTACCGTCAGGTGGCCACCGGACGTACGCGAGATGCGGCCGAGAGTCGCTATCAGATGGTCTCCATCCTGTTCCGGCAAGGAAAACTGGATGAAGCCGAAAAAGAAGTCTATGCCTTGGCAGAACAGAACTTGCCCTATCAGTATTGGGTGGGCAAGGCCTTTTTGATTCTGGGGGACATTTACGTTCAGAAGAACGATGCTTTCCAGGCGAAGGCGACCTACCAGAGTATCATCGACGGCTATACGGACAAGACGGATGGGGTCGTAGCGGCCGCCCAGGAAAAAATCAATGCATTGAAGTAAAATCGAAAAAAGAACCCTATAAGCCTTATGAAAAAGCTATTCATATTCGTATCGCTGTTGACGTTGGGCACGTCGGCTGTTCTTCGGGCGCAGACCGGCGGAGAGCTCAATCGTCAGATGGAGGTGACTCGTGCCTACGAACCCACGGTTCGGGAGGCCTCCAAATTGGACATCAAACCCAATATGGTGGATACGGTCAAACTGCGTCCGGAATTCGATTACCTGATTCAACCCCAACCGATCAGTTACGGATTTCAGGTAACACCGTTTCGGGCGGCCACGATCAATGTCAACGATTATCGCCTCTATACGCCGTTTTATGTCAAGGCTGCGTTGGGGGTTCCGTTCCAGAGTCTGTTGGACTTTTACTACAACACGACCGGGATGGAAAAAGGGTTTGTGTCGGCCTACCTCAATCACTATGGCAGCTGGAGCAAAATCGAAAACGACAACGGCGTGAAGGCCCCGGCAACGTCCACCTATAATAAAGTGGGGGCTTTGGGCGAGCGTCGTTTCGGGCGTTATAGCCTCAATGGCGGGATCGGTTACGATTACGACCTGGTCAGTCGTTATGGGTACTATACGGACGGAGAACCGTTGGCTGAGACGTTCGATACGACGGCCGACGGTTTGCGTCAATATTTTTCGACCCTGCATGCCCGGGTGGCTTTCGGGGATACGTTCGAAGATTTGTCGCACTTCAATTTCCGGATCGCTGCTCGGGGCGCTTATTTCAATGATCGGTATGATTACACGCAGACCGATTTCGGAGCGAGCCTCGAACTGGGCAAATGTTTTGCCGATCGTCATGAGGTGACGTTCGGGGTGCGCTATGACGCCTATCGGGGCAACAACGACTACCAGAACGATCTGGTTACGGTCTCTCCGTTGTACCATCTCAAGACCGGGAAGTTTGATTTCGCCCTCGGGGTCGATTATACCTTCAATCGGATGACCGATCCGGCCGGGCTCGATCGTACGAGACAGAAAAACTATTTCTTTCCCCGTTTCCAGATGCGTATCGATGCGACCAGTGGTTATTTCGTACCTTATGTGGAAATTGACGGCCGGGTGCGCAGCAACGACTACCGCTCGCTGTCGATGGAAAATTCCTATGTGATGTCGCAGCTGGCTCCCAATACGATCGAATATAATGGTCGGGTGGGATTTACCGGCAGTTTCTCGTCGTCGTTCTCTTATAAGGTATATGGAGGGGTGTCGCTGCTGAAAGATTTCTTGACGCCGGCCAACTATTATCTGTTGGCGGGCGAACCGACTGCCCCGGATCAGCAACCGATGGCTGATACCTATGGCGAGACCTTCCGGATGTTGGCCGATTCGTTGAATTTGTGGACGTTGGGGGTCGATCTGGAAGGCCGTATTTCCGGTTCTTTTGGGTTGGAAGCTTCGGTACAGTATCAGGGCTTTTCGTCGAGTTCGTATGAACATGTGTCGGGAGAACCCAATCTGATGGCCCGTTTGAACCTGCGTTACAGCTATCGGGACAAGTTGATCCTGAATCTGGGGGGAACCTTCCAGAGTAGTCGTTATTTCGCCTCGATGATCGACGAGGTGGGGGAATATATTCCGGTTCTGGAGGGCAATCTGATCGAACGGACTCTGCTGTTTGATAAGGTGAATCCGACGGTCAATTTGTCGTTGAGTGCCGAATATCGCATTTCGCAGATGATCGGGGTCTTTGTGCAGGGCAATAACCTGATCAATCAGAAACTCTATCGGTTTTATCACTATCCGGGATTGGGAATCAATCTGTTGGCCGGGGTGAAACTGAGTTTTTAGCACCTGGCCGGGGTTCGTGGCATGATGAGCCTCTCGGGGAGGCCGTCCTGCGAAAACACCATAAAAAAGATACCGCCTTTAGGGCGGTATCTTTTTTATGAAAACCGGGATGGGAAGAGGCGCTTCCCGAACCGAAGTTTATTTGACAAAAGGCAGTTTGACAACGACGGCAGCTACCGGTTTTTGGCGGATGATGACGTTGATTTCGCTGCCCGGAGCGGCCCATTCGCTGGCGACATACCCCATGCCGATCCCTTTCTTGAGCGAAGGCGACATGGTCCCGGAGGTCACCGTGCCGATGATGTTGCCGTTTTTGTCGGCCAACTGATAACCATGGCGCGGAATGCCGCGTTCAACCAGTTCGAACCCGACCAGTTTCCGTTTGGGCCCTTCGGCTTTGATTTTGGCATTCGTTTCGCGGTCGATGAAATCTTTGCCGTCGACGAATTTGGTAATCCAACCCAAACCGGCTTCGATGGGGGAGGTGGTGTCGTCGATATCGTTTCCGTAGAGGCAGAAGCCTTTTTCCAGACGCAGCGTATCACGAGCACCCAGCCCGATGTTTTTCAGTCCGAATTCGACACCGGCCTTCCACAGCGCTTCCCACAGTTTGTCTGCATCTTCGTTGGCGACATAAATTTCGCAACCGCCGGCTCCGGTATACCCCGTAGCCGATACGATCGCGTCGGGAATCCCGGCGACTTCGGTTTTGATGAAGGTGTAGTATTCGAGGTGTTCGACATCGGCTTTCGGGCAGAGTTTCTGCACGATTTTCATAGCCAGCGGTCCCTGAACCGCCAGTTGGGCAATCTCATCCGAAGCGTTGTAGAGCTCTTTACCGGGCGTGAGGCCGAATTTTTCCCCGACAGCGCAGAGGTGTTTCCAGTCTTTGTCGACATTGGCGGCGTTGACGACCAGCAGATAGGTTTCGGCATTGATCCGATAGACCAGAATGTCGTCTACGATACCCCCGCGACCATTCGGCAGGCAGGAATATTGTACCTTGCCATCATACAGAGCGGCGACATTGTTCGAGGTGACATATTGCAGAAAATCGAGGGCTTTGGGGCCTTTGACCCAAATTTCACCCATGTGGCTGACGTCGAAGACGCCGGCTTTTTCCCGGACCGTAAGGTGTTCGTCGTTGATTCCTGTAAATTCGATTGGCATGTTGTAGCCGGCGAATTCAGCCATCCGGGCCCCATTGGCGAGGTGGTACTTGGTGAATGCGGTTGTTTTCATCGATGAAGTTTTGTATTTAGTTTGGTTTGCTTAGTAACGGGTTTTTGGTTTCGATTGCGAATTTACGGCAAATAATCCTAATTTTATACCCTAAAATCGATTTTGATACCCCTTTTACGATGTTGACCGCCCTTCTCATTGCTTTGTTGATTTATGTATTGGTCGTGACTCGCTGGCCGGTTCGGATTCCCCATCCGGGGATTCAGGCGACGGTGGATGTGCTCAAGGCGGCCGATTTGCGCGACGAGGAGGTCGTTCGGATGGCGGCGGCCTATATTCGCTATGCGGATGCCCGCAATGAGGTGGCGACGGAAGACGATCCCTATGCCCGTCGTCTGAAACGGTTGACCGATCGCTATGAAGCGGTCAATCGGGTTCCACTCAATTTTAAAGTCTATAAGACGAAGGATGTCAATGCTTTTGCGACGGCTGACGGGAGTATTCGGGTCTTCTCGGGGCTGATGGATCGCATGACGGACGATCAGTTGATGGCGATTATCGGGCATGAAATGGGGCATATCCGCAATCATGATTCGTTGGGGGCCATGCGGAAAGCCTATTTGACCTCGGCGGCTCGGGGAGCGTTGAGTGCGGCAGGTGGAGCGTTGGCTGGGCTGAGTGCTTCGCAGTTGGGATCGTTGGCCGAACGGTATGCGGGGGCCCGGTTTTCGCAGCAACAGGAGTACCGGGCCGATGATTTCAGTTTCGGCTTTTTGGTGCGCAACGGCTATGATCCTCGGGCCATGGGAGAGGCATTGGAGCGGTTGCAGAGTCTTTCGATGAAGGGGCCGAGTGGCGTTTCTGATTTTATGCAGCTGTTTTCGACCCATCCGGAGACAGCCCGCCGGGCGGAACGTATGCGCCACCGGGCCGAGACCTATTTGCGGCGCTTGGAGCGTTAATCTCCGAGGTGCAGGCGGACTACGAAGACAGCAGAAGCAGAATCGACGTCAGAACAACGCTCTTTCGAGAGAATGGGACCGGTTACGGTCGAAACGACCGGAAAATTTAGAAGTATCCCTTTTCTTGGAGCTGTTTCAGTACTTTTTGACTCAGTTGGAGGCCCCATTGTTGACCGACGGAGAGCAATTCGGCTGAGATTTGTGGACTGACGGTGGCCAGTTTCTGACCGGCCGGGGTTTTGTAAAAAGCGATGATTTCGTTCAGCTCTTCCTGGCTCAGGTATTTGCGATAGACGGGAACGATCATGATCGCCAGTTCAGCAGGGGCGGTTTTTGTGATTTCCTGTTCGAGTTCATTCCAATAAGCGTCCGGTATGATTGGAATTTGCTCTTTGAGCATGGACAACATTGAGGGAATAATCTTTTGCAAGACTGCTCCGGAACCGGACACGGAGAGCAGTTCTTCGACGCTTTTCAGGTAGTCGTTCGATTGGGCCGCAACAAAGCCGGGCAAACCGAGATATAAACAGAAAACAATCAATAGTTTTTTCATGAGTGTGAGCGGAAAGGTTTATACTTAAACGGTAGAACAAGATAAGAAAAAATTGAAATTTCGAACGATGAGGGTTGTCAGGGGGGATGACGCTCGGTTTTATAGGCTTCGAAACGGAGACTTATTAACCGATGAAAAGGGGATAGAAAACGGTGTTGATGGTTTGGATGGAAAGTATGGGTGGTGGTGACCCACAAGAGAGGGTTGGGTGCCGATGATGGAAGACGATAGGGGTGGCGGAGAATTCGGACGAACATCCTGATTTAAGATCGGTTGAAATATCCGCAGGAAAAATTATCTTTGCGAGAGGCCCGTTTTGAGGGTATGTCGAATCTGGTAAATCGTTGCATGATGTGGCATCAGCTGAAAAAAATGGGAGGCGTATTGCTTCTTTTGTGGGGAATAGGAATCTCTGGGTTGCAGGCGGGAGAAGATCTGTTTGCCGATCGTCGTGCGGATTGGCTTCAGAAGGCTGAACAGGCGAAACCTATGCTGCGAGAACGGAAGGTGGAACCGGTCGGGCTCGTGACGGCGGTCCGTGATCCGCAGGCGTTTCAAGGGTGGCGGATGGTGCCCGAAACGGACGTGTCCGGATTTTATGGTGCCCTGATGAAAGAGCGGATGTCCCAAGGGCAGGAGACAATTCTCGATTTTGGGGAGCATCTCACCGGGTATGTGACCTTTACGTTGCATGCCACTAAGGATGTCGATGGGCCGTTGCGGTTGAAACTGACCTTCGGAGAGGTCCCCGGAGAGCTGAAGATTCCCTTCGAGACCTATTCCGGGGGATTGAGCCGGGCTTGGCTTCAGGACGAAGTCGTGACGTTGACCGCCTTGCCGGCTACGGTCACGATTCCGCGTCGACTGGCCTTCCGCTATGTGAAAATCGAGCTGCTGGGCTGTTCATACTATTATGATTTTTATTTTACCGACATCCATTGCACGGCCACCACGTCGGCTCCGGAGACGGCTCCTGCGTTGGACGAGCGGGTCGATCCCCGCATCTCCCGTATCTATGAAGTGGGGCTGGCGACCTTGCGGGAGTGTATGCAGACGGTCTATGAGGATGGACCGAAGCGCGACCGACGTTTGTGGATCGGTGATCTGTATCTGGAGTCGATCGCCAATGCCGTTTCGTTCCGGAATCACGAGTTGACCAAAAGGTGTCTCTATCTGTTAGCCGCGCTGGCGGATGAACGGGGAATCGTGCGAGCAACGGTGCTCGAAGAGCCGGAACCTCACCCGTTGAGGGAGACCTATACGATGGATTATTGCCTGTTGTATGGCGTGACGTTGTGGGAGTATCTGCAGGCGACGGGAGATCGGGAGACGGCGGTCGATTTGTGGCCGGTGGTGCAACGCCAGATCGAAATGGCGTGCACATATCTCGATGCCGAAGGGGTATATGATGTGGAGAAACAACCGAAATATTGGCTGGTTTTCGATTGGAAAGAGGGATACGATCGGGCGGCCTCCATCCAGGGCCTGATGACCTTTGCGGTGGAGCAAGCGTACGCGTTGGCGCAGTGTTTGGGGGTGGAGAACGAGGTGTCGGATTGGCCGGCGCTGATTCGCCGGATGAAAAAGGCCTCCCGGGAACGCTATTACGATCAGCGGGCCGGATGGGTCGTGTCGGGTCCGGATCGGCAGGTTTCGTACCTGTCTCAAGCCTGGATGGTGCTCTCCGGGACGTTGACGCCTCGGGAGGGAGCCCGGGCGTTGGAACAGGTCTTTACCCGGGAAGGGACGATCTATCCGGGTTCGCCGTATGCCTGGCACTATGTGATCGAGGCGCTGATTCGGTGTGGTCTGGAGGATCGGGCTCGGGAAACCTTGTTGAGCTATTGGGGCGAGATGGTCGACAAGGGTGCCGATACGTTTTGGGAAGTGTATGATCCCCAAAATGATCTGCGTTCACCGTATGGTTTCGCGCCGATGAATAGTTATTGTCACGCCTGGAGCTGCACGCCGGTGTATTTTATCAATCGTTACCCGGCTATATTCCAGAAATAATTTGTATTTTTGCAATTTACGATTCATGAAGGAACGAGACGGGCGTTGGAGACCCGACGCTCGGCCTGACAACATGCATCGATATTCGATTTGAGTAATTAAGCTGCAAGACAAGAGATATAGTATTATGGCGAGTTCGAAATTTAAAGAGTACAAGGGACTGGACCTGTCCCGGATCAATAAAGAGGTACTGGAGGAGTGGGATCGTAACGATACGTTCCACAAAAGCATCACCCTGCGCGAAGGTCATCCGACGTTCGTCTTTTTCGAGGGGCCTCCCTCGGCCAACGGTACGCCGGGTATTCACCATGTGATGGCCCGTACGATCAAGGATGTATTCTGTCGCTATAAGACCCAGAAAGGCTTCTTGGTGCACCGTAAAGCGGGGTGGGATACTCATGGATTGCCGGTAGAACTGGGCGTGGAAAAGAAACTCGGTATCACCAAAGAGGATATCGGACACAAAATCTCCATTGAGGAGTACAACAATATCTGTCGTCGCGAGGTGATGACCTATACCGATCAGTGGAAAAAACTGACGCGGGATATGGGGTATTGGATCAACATGGACGATCCGTATATCACCTATGACAACAAGTATATCGAAACGCTGTGGTATCTGCTCAGCGAACTGTATAAGAAAGGCTTGCTGTACAAGGGTTACACGATTCAGCCCTATTCGCCGGCCGCCGGAACGGGCCTGAGTAATCATGAACTCAACCAGCCGGGTTGTTATCGGGATGTGAAGGATACGACGTGTACGGCCCAATTCCGGGTGATCCGGGATGCCGTCAGCGAAAAGCTGTTCGATGGCGTGGACGGCGATCTGTATTTCATGGCGTGGACGACGACCCCGTGGACCTTGCCTTCCAATACGGCTTTGGCCGTAGGACCCGGCATTACCTACGTGAAAGTGCAGTCGTACAATCCGTATACCGGCCAGCCAATTACGGTGGTTCTGGCCAAAGCGCTGATGGAAAATTACTTCCCGAAAAAGAATGCCGAGTTGGCCATGGATGCCTATTCGGGCGACGGGAAAAATATCCCGTATCGGGTGTTGGCTGAGTATCGGGGCGAAGAGCTGGCCGGGATTCGTTACGAACCGTTGATTCCGTGGATCAAACCGGATGGAGATGCCTTCCGGGTGATTACGGGCGATTTCGTGACCACCGAAGATGGTACGGGGATCGTACACATCGCTCCCACCTTCGGGGCCGATGACGACCGGGTGGCCAAACAACAAGGCATTGCGCCGTTGATGGTGGTTGACCGGGCCGGCAAACGTCAGCCGATGGTCGATCGTACCGGGAAATTTTTCCGGATCGAGGATATGGATCCCTCGTTCGTGCAGACGCATGTGCAGGTGGATGCCTATGCACCGTATGCGGGTCGTTTCGTGAAGAATGCCTATGATCCGACCTTGACGGACAAGGATGAAACGCTGGATATTACGATCTGTATGATGCTCAAACAGCAGGGGCAGGTCTTTCGGATCGAAAAGCACACCCACAACTATCCGCATTGCTGGCGGACCGACAAACCGGTGTTGTACTATCCGCTCGACTCGTGGTTCATCAAGACCACGGCTCTGAAAGATCGCCTGATCGCCCTGAACGAAACCATCAATTGGAAACCGGCTTCGACCGGGGCAGGTCGTTTCGGGAAGTGGCTCGAAAACTTGGTGGATTGGAACTTGTCGCGCTCCCGGTATTGGGGGACGCCGCTGCCGATCTGGGCCACGGAAGACCATAGCGAGCTGAAATGTATCTCGTCGGTGGCCGAGCTCAAAGGCGAGATCGAAAAGTCCATCGCTGCGGGCTTCATGACCGAAAATCCGCTGAAGGATTATGTGGAAGGCGATTACAGCGCGGAAAATTATCGCAAGTTCGATCTGCACCGTCCTTATGTGGACAATATCGTGTTGGTCTCTTCCAAGGGCGAAAAGATGGTGCGCGAAAGCGATCTGATCGATGTGTGGTTCGATTCGGGAGCCATGCCGTATGCACAGGTACACTATCCGTTCGAAATTCAGGGCGAGGCTTTCCGGAAAGTATTCCCGGCCGATTTCATCGCCGAAGGGGTCGATCAAACGCGTGGATGGTTCTTTACGCTGCATGCCCTGGCAACGATGTTGTTCGACAGCGTAGCCTTCAAGAATATCATTTCCAATGGATTGGTGCTGGACAAAAACGGCAATAAGATGAGTAAACGGCAGGGCAATGCCGTCGATCCGTTCGAAGTGATCGATCGCTATGGGGCCGATGCGGTACGTTGGTACATGATCGTCAACTCGCAGCCGTGGGATAACTTGAAATTCGATGTCGACGGCGTGGACGAAGTTCGTCGTAAATTCTTCGGCACGCTCTACAATACGTATAGCTTCTTTGCGTTATATGCCAACGTGGATGGCTTCACCGGTCGGGAGGCTCAGGTGCCCCTGCAGGAACGTCCCGAAATCGATCGCTGGATCATTTCGTTGCTCAATACGTTGGTGAAAACCGTTACCGACTCGTTGGAAGATTACGATCCGACGCCGGCTGCCCGAGCCATTCAGGAATTTGTGAACGAAAATCTTTCGAACTGGTATGTGCGTCTGAACCGCAAACGCTTCTGGGGCGGCGGCATGAATCAGGATAAACTGGCCGCTTATCAGACGTTGTATACCTGCCTGGAAACGGTGTCGCAGTTGGCCGCTCCGTTCGCTCCGTTCATTACGGAACAGATTTTCCGGGATCTGAACGCCATCAGCGGACATCATGCCGAATCGGTTCATTTGTCCGATTTCCCGGGCTATGATGCTTCGGCGGTGGACGCTCATCTGGAAACGATTATGGAGATGGCTCAGCGGGTTTCATCGATGGTGTTGGCGTTGCGCCGGAAGGTCAACATCAAGGTGCGCCAACCGCTTTCGAAGATCGTGATTCCGGTGCTCGATCCGGCCATCAAAGCCAATATCGAGGCCGTTCGTGGGTTGATTCTCAGCGAAGTCAATATCAAATCGATGGAGTTCATCGAAGATACGACCGGGGTGATCACCAAACGGATCAAACCCAACTTCAAGACTTTGGGGCCGCGTTACGGCAAGCAGATGAAACAGATCGCTGCGCTGGTAGCCGGCTTCTCGCAGGCTGATATTGCCGATATCGAACGCACCGATCATTGGAGCGCCGAAATCGAGGGCGTACGGATCGAGGCGACGGCCGCCGATTTCGACATTACGTCGGAAGATATGCCGGGATGGTTGGTGGCCACTGAAGGGAAACTGACCGTAGCGGTTGATATTACGGTGACCGAAGCGTTACGTCGGGAAGGGTTGGCACGCGAACTGGTGAATCGGATCCAAAATATCCGCAAGGAGAGCGGGTTCGAAGTAACCGATAAGATTCGGGTGTCGATCGCTCGTCAGGGCGAAGTGGATGGCGCGGTCGAATCCTATCGGGACTATATCGCGGGTCAGACCTTGGCGGTGGGTGTCAATCTGGTGGATACGCTGGATCCTGCCCGGGCGACGACGGTCGAACTCGATGAGCTGCCGGTGATGCTGTACGTAGAGCGCGTCTGAGCGGGGTCTGATTGAATTTGATCATCTTCGATCCGAAAGACTTGGTAGATTCATAAAAGTTTATTATCTTTATATAAGCTCGAAGGGGAAAATCCTTCGGATGAAACGTTAAATCGTAAAGCCATGTCAGAACACGAAAAGACTCGGTACTCGGATGAAGAGTTACTCGAATTCAAGAAGATCATCATGGATAAGTTGGAGAAGGCAAAGGCTGACTATGACTTACTCAGAGCGACCATTACGCATACGGCAAGCAACGATATCGAAGATACGTCACCCACTTTCAAGGTGCTGGAAGAGGGGGCTGCGACCTTGTCCAAAGAGGAGTCGGGTCGTTTAGCGCAGCGTCAGTTGAAGTTTATCCAGCATTTGGAAGCGGCGTTGGTTCGGATCGAGAACAAGACGTACGGGATCTGTCGGGAGACCGGTAAATTGATTCCGAAAGAACGGTTGCGGATCGTTCCTCATGCGACGTTGTGCATCGAAGCCAAGGATGATAAACGTCGTAAATAGAGGATGATTTCCCGGGAAGCGAGGTGTGGCTGAGGTAAGGCTGCAGTAGCATTCCTGTGCAAACAAATAAAGTAATACAAAAGAGGGCGAATCGACCCTCTTTTTGTTTGACGAACGTATGGCAAAGATAACGATGTATACGGATGGTGCTGCCCAGGGCAATCCCGGCCCGGGCGGATATGGCGTCGTGTTGATGAGCGGACCCTACCGCAAAGAGTTGAGTGCGGGTTATGCCCATACGACCAACAATCGGATGGAGTTGTTGGCGGTGATTGTGGGGCTGGAGGCTCTTAAACGGGATGGCGAAGAGGTGACCATATACAGCGATTCGCGATATGTGGTGGATGCCGTTGAGAAAGGCTGGGTTTTCGGCTGGGAGAAGAAGGGTTTCAAGGCAAAAAAGAATCCCGATCTGTGGCGTCGTTTTTTACAGGTGTATCGTCGCCATCGGGTTCGTTTCGTGTGGGTGAAAGGCCATGCGGAAATTCCGGAAAACGAACGTTGTGATCGTTTGGCGGTAGCGGCGGCCACATCGGGGCATTTGATCGAAGATACGGGCTATGGCGCCTCAGAGGAGACGCTGGACCTCTGAGAAAGCGGTGAGCTTTGGGCACGATGCCGATGGCGGGAAACGGAAAGGATCGGGCCATGTGGAGGCTCCTTGAACATTCGGTTATATCCCGTTTTGTCCGCAGTCGGGGCGCTTGTCGACGGATCGTTGCAGGTTCCTCTGTGGTACGGGGCTGTTCTGATACAACCCGGCTGGCCCGAAAAGAAAACCGCATCAGCGCCTTATCGAATGGAACCCTTCATGGATCGAGGGGTTTATTTTTTATATACGCAGGGCAAAACGGAGTCGGAGATCGGTCTGCATGCAAGGAAATGCTGAAACGTCCAGCGAAAGGGTGCGATTTATCGGTCAGAAATCGTGGGGCCGGGTTGCAGGGCCGGGTTGCAGGGCCGGGTTGCAGGACCGAAATGGTGAGCCGAAATGGTGGGCCGAAATGGTGGGCCGCGGTGAAGGGACTAAGGCAGGGCGGCGGGCCGATAGGGATGGCGTACGGCATATTCGGCGATTTTTTGCGCCAGCGTCGCTTCCCGGGGCGTGACATTATCGGGGTGGTAGGGATTGTGAGCCACCGAACCCAACAAGGCTTCATACCAGGTACAGGCCGCGATATAACGACCTAATCCATAATCGAGATGGAAACCATCCCGATTCATGCGATCGCCCATCAGGTTCCGTCCGGTCTGTATGGCGGTTCCGGAAGGGATCGTAATTCGAATTCCCTCTTTGCGGGCCATTTTGCACACGGTTTTGACGATTTGATGATACATCTCGGTTTGGTCGTGGTGGTAATGGGCAAATCCCGGATGGTCGGAGTCGCAGGCATAGGCCCAAACCTGATGGATGGCAAAACGGACATTGGGATTGGGTGCATGGGCTTTCAGGTACTGCAACAGATCATCCAAATAGGGCTCGTATGTGTCGGCCAAACCGGACAGTTGACTCACCTGCTGAACGGTAATGTAGTCCCAAGGCTCGTCTTGCAGGGCTTCTTGGAGGGTGGTTCGAGGTCGATTGGAGGGCGTACCTTCCACATTCTTGCGGTAGTCGTAGGCCGGCTGTTCGTTTTTCAGGTTATTCCAGTGTCTTTCCAGGGAGCATCCCCCGATATAGAGATTGCCGACGATGAGTCGCAGGCCGGCTGCTTGCGCCAATTCGTCCAGGTATTCCACGCCGTCGTCGGAGAAGCTGTTTCCGATCGCCAGAATATGGATGACGGGTGGTTGGGGCGAGGCTGATTGTCCGGCCACGGTAAAAGCTCCTGCCCAGAGATACAGGCCGATAAGAACGATAACTCGGCCCCCAAAGCAGGCCGCATGGAACAGCTTATGGGGTGAAAAACGACGGTTCATGGGATAGGGAGTATGGAATTTCTCCAAAGATAGCAAAAAGCATCCATTTCGTGGCATCTTGTGCCCCGTGTCTTCGAGGCTCACCGAACTCTTCCGAATTTAATTGACTTTTACACACCCCAATCTCCGTCTCTGTCGTCTCCGGTCTCATCGTCCGTCGAAACAGTTTTTTCCCAGGACTATCGCACTCTCACGAATCTTCTCGTATGTAGGGTGTTTGGAGGGATTTCCTAAGGCTTAAGAAACGTTCGAGGGGTTGCGGTTCGACGAACGCTTCGTAGCCTCATTGCGGGCGGCCCTTGCGCTCCGAAGGAAGAGAAGGTCCCTTCTGCCAGAAATAGTCTATTTCGGCCCGTTTCCTCGGAGCTCTTTCGGACGTCGGGCAATGAGTAGATGAAGGGGGGCTTGGGGTTTATTCGGCGCCTGCAGCGATGGGCGGTTGTCTGTCGTCCTGGGGAACGAGGGACGGTTAGTTGCCGGCAAACCAGTTTTTAAACTCATTGACCCGGAGCTTGCTGACCAGAATCTTCTCGTTGACGGGAATTTTGAGGTTGATCGATAGCCGGTTATTGAACCATAAGTCGATGTCGCGTACGGCATTGCGGGCAATGATGTATTGGCGGTTGACGCGGAAAAATCGTTCGGGATCCAGGCTGTCGGCCAACTCGTCGAGGGTATGAGGCAGGACGTAACTCTCCTGGCTGCTGACGACGGCTTTGGTGATCCCTTCCGTAATGCAAAAGTATTGAACCTGATCGACCGCCAGCGGCAAGAGCTTATCCCCTTTGTAAGGGATCAGAAAATGGGTCTTATAGTGACCGCGTTTTTGCAGGCTATGGATCAGTGTCGATAACGATTCCTGAGGGTCCGAGGCATGATGCAGTGACGCTAACTTGTCGAGGGCCCGTCGCAGATCGGCGGCTCCGATCGGTTTTAAAAGATAGTCGATACTGTTGACTTTGAAGGCTTTGAGCGCATATTCGTCATAGGCTGTCGTGAAAATGATGGGACACGGGATCCGGCAGTGTTCGAAAATCTCGAAGGAGGATCCGTCGGCCAGATGAATGTCCATGAACACGACATCCGGTGCCGGTTCGGATTGAAACCAGGCCACACATTCCGTGACGCTGTCCAGTACCCCGATCACTTCGATGACCGGAGCGACTTCTTTCAAGAGGGCCTTCAGGTTACGGACGGCGGCTTTTTCGTCTTCAATGATCAGCGCTTTCATGAGGGTTGGTTTTCAGAGGGTTGAAGGGGTAGGCGGACACAGAACAGACCCTGTTCCGTCGAGATCTGGATCTCTTTCTGCCACAACAGGTAGTACCGTTTGGCGAGGTTGTCCAACCCGATGCCGGGACCGGTCGGAGCCAGTCGTTTAGGTTGGATCGGGTTGCAGACCCGCAGCATCGAACCCTCCGTGCAGATCGAGATCGTCAGGGGATTCCGATTGCTGATTTCGTTGTGTTTAATGGCGTTTTCGATGAGTAACTGGATCGACATCGGGGGCAACAACATCCCCATCATGCGTTCATCCAGGTCGATTTGAAAGCGCAGGTTCTCTTCATAGCGCATTTTCATCAGATAGATGTAGGCCTCGGCAAACTGCATCTCTTCGGCCAGCGTAACACACTGTCGGTCGTTCCCCTGAAGGGTATAGCGCAAAACCTGCGATAGCTCTTGCGTATAGTCGAGGGCTTTGGGGGGAGATTCGCGGATCAGGGACTGAAGGGTGTTGAGCGAGTTGAACAGCATGTGAGGGTTCAACTGATTCTTGAGCGATTCATATTGGTGGCGGAGGCTTTCCGTCCGCAGCTCTTCGTTTTCGACGACGATGCGTTGTTGTTTGATAACCAGGTGGAAAATGTAGTTGCTGCCGGTGACGATGCCGGCCATGATCAGGTCACGAAGCGGGTGTAGGTAGTGGTGCACCATGGCGTCGATGGCCGGGATATCGAATTGATGGTGCAACCAGACGAAGAGTTGACCTAACAGACTGCTGGCCGCCCAGGTCAAGAAGAACGACAGCGCCATTTTGCGTCGGGTGACCCGGATGAGAGGGTCGTTGAAGCGGAACAGTCGACGGTTGATCCCGAAAAGCAACAACAGCGAGATAAAGGTAAAGAGAATCTCGTTGAAGACGTCCTGGGGTTCCATGTCTGCGAACAGTTCCTGCCGTTCGAAGCTGTCGGAAAGCGAAAGGACCTCCGGGAAATGGATCAGCACAGCCACGACGGCTGAAACGATCAGGGTGGAGAGCAGATACCGATCCTTGAACAGAAGAGGAGCTTTCATGGTACAAAAATACATTATTTCCGGATGATGCGAGCGGTGGCGTACATGCCGGGCAGGAAGTGGGGATTTTGTTGGGCGAGACGGACATACACGTCGATCGACCGATTTTCGTTATTGACCTGCTGGCCGATCATGGAGATGGTGCCCCGGAACGTTTGGGTATCCATGCCGTTGACCCGGAATTCGACGGGGTCTCCGATTTTCAGATGCGACAGGTCTTTCTCATAGGCGGTCAGACACAGCATCATGTGGTTTTTGTCCACGATTTCGCAGAGGGGTTCTCCGACGTTGAAATGGCGACCGATGTTCATTTTGACATTGGTGGCGTATCCGCTGATCGGGGCTTTGATCTCCAGGTAGGGGACAATGCCGTTTTTCAACAGACGTGTCGTATCGATCCCCAACAGGGCAAGTTGGGACGCGGCGGCATCCATCCGACTGCGCATCGAGAGATAGGCCGCTTTGCTTTGTTGAAAGCTTTTTTGGGAGGCGGCTTCTTCGCGGGAGAGCGTTTGTTGGCGGATGAATTCTGCGTGCAGGTAGTCGTTTTGGGCGTGGCTGTCCAGATAGGATTGTTGCAGGGCAATGAAATCGGGGTTTTCGAGCGAAGCCAGCACGGTGCCCTGTTTGACATAAGCCCCGGGCAGTAGCGAGGTGCTGCGGATCGAGCCTCCCATGGTTAGGGTAATCGTCGCCCGATTTTGGGGAGGAATGACCAAGATGCCGTTGAAGACGGTTTGGTTCGGACGGGAGGTGGCCCCAGACGAGGCATCGGTATTGGCCTGAGTCGCTGAATCCTGAGCGGTAGAGAGCGTATCGGTCGTTTGGGGAGCGGCCGGTTCGGCAGCGACGGTGGTGGTCGGAGCGGGGATCGGGCTGGAGCATGCCCAGCTCAGAGCCACGGCGAAAAGAAGTATCTTTTTCATGATGAATGGATTTATCGATATAATTCGTATTCGAGGGCGGCGATGTTATATTGGTTGAGAGTTTCGATATATCCTCGGCGAATTTCAAGGGCTGTATTCAGGCTCATGATGTATTCGGCGATGCTGGTTTCGCTGTTGGCGAGTTGCAGTTTGGCGGCACGCATCAGCACTTCGGCTTCCGGTAGGGCGGAGCTGACATAATAGCGCAAACTTTCGTCATAGCGGCGCAGACTGGCCTGTAACTCGGTCACGCGGTTGGAGACGGCCCGCAGATTGATGTCGGCGTTGTTTCGGGCGATGTAGGCTTCGGTTTTGGCCTGCCGGATGCGGCTGCGGCGCGTATTGAAGAAGATCGGAAACGAGGCTCCGATGACATAGGCATTCAACCCTTTGTTCGGGAGAATGTTCTGCCGTTGATAGCCGAACGATAGTTCGGGGAAGAAACGGCTTTTCTCGATCTTCGTGCGGGCTTCCGCCTCACGGACCTGTGATTCGAAATAGCTGCGCTGGACGGCAGCGGAGATTTCGGGGGTCGTGGCGAAGGGCGTCAACGTGCTGTCGATCGGCATAAGCGGGGTGTCGGTATAGCAGGCCCATTGCAAACGGGCTGCGGCGACTTTGTGCTCCTCTTGGGCTTGGAAGAGCTTGTTGCGCATTTCGGCTGCCATCGTCACGGTCATGCTGCGTTCGAGCCGGGTGATGTCCCCCTGTTCGTACCGCAGTTCGCTGGTGCGGGAGAGCTCGGAGGCGAGGGCATTCTGATCGGCGTAGAGTTTGCAGAGATCCTGCGTGTAGAGATAGTACGACCAGGCGCGTTTGACCTCGGCCACGATTTCACGGCGTACGAGTTCCATGTAGTGACTGCCCGTTTCGGTTTGTTGACGGATCAAGGCATTCTTATAAAACGGAGTGATCAGCGAACCGACCGATTGGGTGATGTTGATTTCACGGTCGTTGCGTTCCAGTCCATTGAGTTGTCCGAAGGAGTAGTCGACGGTGGTGGGGGCCAGTTCCCAGGACTCCCCTCGCATGGCTTGGGTCTGTTTGATCGAGGCTTCGGCCGATTTGAGACGAGGGTGATGGTCGAGGGCCAGGGTGACGGCTTCGTCGAGCGTCACGCGTTGTTGTCCCTGTCCGTTAAACGGCAGTGCGATCGACAACAAAAGCAGCAGGACCGGGAAAAATTTACGGATCAGCGGATGCCGCAGCAACAGGGGGGCCGATCCCACTAATTTATAGAAGACCGGAACGACGAATAAGGTGAGGAGCGTCGAGATGAAAAGTCCTCCGATGACGACCGTGGCCAACGGTCGCTGAACTTCGGCTCCGGCGGTGGTTGCGATGGCCATCGGGACGAAGCCCAGGGAGGCGACCAATCCGGTCAGGAATACCGGTCGCAGCAGGTGTTGCGTACCGCGAGTAATGATGCGGCGGGTGGAGAGAGGGTAGGTGGTTTTGTCTCTCAAATCGTTGAAATGGTTGATCATAAGAATACCGTTTAGAACAGCGACCCCAAAGAGGGCGATGAAACCTACGCCGGCCGAGATACTGAAGGGCAGCCCTCGTAGCCATAGCGCCAGGATCCCTCCGATGATGGATAGCGGGACGGTCGAGAAGACGACCAGCGTATAGGTGACACTCTTGAAGGCGAAGAACAGTAGCAACAGAATCAGCAGCAACGCCACGGGAATGACGACGAGCAGCGTACGGATGGCGTTTTGGAGGTTTTCGAATTGACCGCCGTATTCGAAGTAGTAACCCGGTTTGAGCGAGACGTTGGCTTCGAGGGTCTGGCGAATCCCCTCCACGACCTGTTGGATATCGGCATCCCGGACATTGACGCCGATGACCACGCGTCGTTTGGTGGCATCCCGATTGATTTGCAGGGGACCGTTGATCAGGTCGATCGTAGCCACTTCGCTCACCGGAATTTGGATGCCTTCGGCCGTGCGAATAAACAGCCGATCGAGATTCAGATCGGAGACCTTATCCGGGTCGAGGCGTACGACCAGGTCGAAACGCCGTTCGTTTTCGAAGACCGTACCGGCCGTTTCCCCGGCATAGGCGGAGCGGATGATGCTGTTCAGCTCCTCGATGTTGATCCCATAACGGGCGATTTTCGAGCGGTTGTAGTTCACCACCAGCTGAGGAAGCCCCATGGCCTGTTCCACCAGAACGTCCGAAGCGCCGGGCACTTGTTCGACATATTTGGCCGCTTCTTTGGCTTTGGCATACAGCTCGGCCATATCTTCACCATAGAGTTTGATGGCGATATCGGCCTTGGCTCCGGTCATGAGTTCGTTGAAACGGAGTTGGATGGGTTGGCTGAAGTTGAATTCCGCCCCTTCGATCGTGTCGAGAGCGGCTTTCATCTTTTCGACCATTTCGGCTCGTGACGAGGCACTGGTCCACTCCTTGAAAGGCTTCATGACGATCATCACATCGGCATCTTCGACGGCCATAGGGTCGGTCGGGACCTCGGCCGTACCGATCTTCGCCACGACATGTTTGATCTCCGGAAAGTTGTCCATGAGGGTTTTTTCGGCCTTTTCCGAGAGGGCGATGCTTCGGGTCAGGGAGCTTCCGGCTGGCAGCGTCATCTGCATGGCGAAGTCGCCTTCATCCAACGTCGGAATGAACTCAGCCCCCAGCCGGGTAAACAATATCAGACTGCCAATGAAGGCAGCGATGGCCAGGCCGACGGTTGCCCAACTGAAGCGCAGACAGACGGCGAGGCATTTCTGATAGAGCCGATTCAACCATTGGAAGAAACGGTCGGCAAAAGTCGGTTTGGGGTTGATGCGTCGTTTGAGGAATAGCGAGGCCATCATCGGGACGTAGGTCAGCGAGAGCAGCAGGGCTCCGATGATACAGAATACAAGCGTTTTGGCCATCGGGGTGAAATACTTCCCTTCGATACCGGACAGCGTGAGGATCGGGAAGAAGACGATCAGAATGATGATGACCGCGAAGGTGGCCGATCGAACCACGTTGCTGGCGCCCGCCATGATTTGTTCGTCCATCTGCTTTTGCGTGAGGGTTTTGCCGAGGTTTTGTCGGCTGTAGAGGTGGGCGAGGATGCCCTCGATGATGACGATGGAACCGTCGACGACGATCCCGAAGTCGATCGCTCCGAGGCTCATCAGGTTAGCCGATACGCCGAACAGACGCATCAGAATAAAGGCGAAGAGCATGGCCAGCGGAATAACCGATGCGACGATCAGTCCGGCCCGGACATTGCCGAGGAAAATGATCAGGACGAAGAAGACGATGATGGCCCCTTCGATCAGGTTACGGATGACGGTCGAAATATTTCGGTTGACCAATTCCGACCGGTTCAGGTAGGGACTGATGGAGACCCCTTCGGGCAACATTTTCTGGATTTTGGCGACGCGGGCTTCCAACTCTTTGGTGACCACATTGGCATTGGCCCCTTTGAGCATCATGGCGATTCCTCCCACGCATTCGCCTTTTCCGTCCCGTGTCATGGCACCGAATCGTTTGGCCGAGCCGAACTGCACGGTGGCCACATCGCTGATATGGATCGGAATGCCGCCGCGGTTGGCGACCACGATGTGTTCGATGTCGTCCAGCGACGAAATCATCCCTTCGGAACGAATATAATAGGCCCGATTGACCTTTTCGATATAGCTGCCGCCCGTATTTTGGTTGTTGCGGCTCAGGGCTTCGAAGACATCGCCGATCGTGATATTGAGGGAGTAGAGCGCATCGGGATCGACCGCCACTTCATATTGTTTCAGATAGCCGCCAAAGCTGTTGATTTCGACGATGCCCGGGATGCCCGACAGTTGACGTTTGACGATCCAGTCCTGGATGGTACGCAGCTCCATGGCGTCATATCGGTCTTCATACCCCGGGGCCACGTCGAGGGTATATTGATAAATTTCGCCCAGCCCGGTCGTGATCGGCATCATTTCGGGGGCTCCCAATTCGGGCGGGATTTCGCCGGCGACGGTTTGGATCTGTTCGTTGATCAGTTGTCGGGCGTCGAGAATGGGGACGCTCTCTTTGAAGACGACGGTTACGACGGAGAGCCCGAACCGAGAGACGGAACGGATCTCTTGAACATTCATAATGTTGCTCATCGCCACTTCGATCGGGAAGGTGATGAGTTGTTCGACTTCCTGGGGGGCCAGGGTCGGCGAGACCGTGACGATCTGTACTTGGTTATTGGTGATGTCCGGCACGGCATCCACCGGGAGGGTCAGCATGGCATAGATCCCTCCGGCGAGCAAGAAGAGGGTCGTGACTCCGAGGAAGAGCTTTTTCGTGACGGCAAAGCGGACGATAGACTGAAACATGGTATCAGAAGCATTGAGAGTTTGAACAAAAGTAGTTGTTTCGAAGTATTGAGTGAGGGAGAAACGGTTGAAGTGTCCTATTTGCGGGTTGAACGGATCATCTGGCCCGGTGAATGGATGATGTCAAGGAGCCGGATCGGAAGAACGGAGACCAATCAACCCCCTCCCATAGGGTCGTAAAAGTCGAAAGGAAAGTTGCTAAAGATCGTTACACGCTGTGGCCGGAAGTCTCTCAAAAGCCGGAATTTGCCGACCTATCCTTTGCGGCGGCCGCCTGTACGGATCGAACCCTAACCGCCCTGGCCGGGGTTGTGGAAAGAACCTATCCGTTGGGGTAGGCTCTCGGTTTATGGGGCGGGTTGGGTTATGTCTTTTTTCATTGGTGTACGCAACGCGAAAAGATCCAAGTGAAGCGGAACAGAAGAGATAGGAAGGAGAGTAGGGTTGCGTGAAGCGCAAGACGCTTGGGGACGATCGACGAAAAAGACCGGCCTCGCATGACGGATTATCGTGACGGTTTATCGTGATGACGATGAGCCGCTGAGATTTTGGGAAAAGGCAGAGCCGACAGGACCCTCCGGGGACTGGGGAAAAAGTCTGGAGCGTCTGAGCGTGTTGAAAGATGTCCCGTGGCCGCACGGGAATGGCTCGGGACAGCCCAGAATCTGTTAGAGACCATTCTAATCCGGCCTGAGAACTACGAGATAGTCAGGGAACCGTTCCGCATACCCTGAAATTGGCTGGGGCCAGTCTGAAACAGAAAGACCGTTTGGAGGAGAGGGTCTGTCGGGGGCGTTTTAGAGACGGAGCAGTTCTTCTTCCGTGATGATGCTCAAGTCATATTTGCGGGCTACCTCTCCGACCCGATTCGGGTCATTCGTACGGAGAATCACGAAAGCCTTGTCGTGAATTGAGAAACTATACATGTATTCGATCGAAAGACCTTCCTGCGCAAAACAGCCCAGTTGATGGGCGAAAACACGGGCCGTCGACTGACAGCTCAAGGCGATCACATCGTTCTGCTGGGCGCTGACCTGATTGGCTTTGAGGAGTTCATAGGCGCGGGCCGTATCGGAGGTGATCAGACGTAGAATTCCATATTCGGTCGTGTCGGCCACCATGGCGGCGATGATGCGGACATCGGCTTCCCCCAATATGTGCAAAATTTCGTTCAATCGACCCGACTTGTTCTCGAGAAATACAGATAATTGCTTGATGGTCATAGTCTTCGATTTTATTTGTTTTTGCGTAGGTCTTTGACTCGAATGGCCTTTCCCGTACTCTGCGGCATCGTTCCCTTGTCGACCAGTTTGATCTTCGGCGTAACCAAAATTTCGTCTTTGAGCTGCCGGGTGATTTCTCGCGTCAGCCCCTGCAGTTGCGAGTAGTCATCGGTGAAGAGGTCGCTCAACTCGACTTCCACCAGCACTTCATCGTTGTGGTTGATGGTGTCGATCGTGATCAGGTAGTTGGTGCCCAGCTCTTTGAATTGCATCAGAATCTTTTCGATCTGCATCGGGAAGATGTTGACGCCCTTGACGATGAACATGTCGTCGCTGCGTCCTTTGAAACGGTCGATGCGGCGATGCGTGCGGCCACAAGGACACTCGCCCGGCAGGATGCGCGTTAAGTCCCGTGTCCGATAACGGAGTAAGGGCATGGCCTCCCGATCGAGCGTCGTCAATACCAATTCGCCGACCTCACCGTCCGGAACGGGTTCCAAGGTTTCGGGGTCGATAATCTCCATGATGAAGCTGTCTTCCCATAGATGCATACCGTTTTGTTCCGGACACTCGAAGGCGACGCCGGGTCCGCTCATTTCGGACATACCGAAACTGTTGTAGGCTTTGACGCCGAGCGATTCTTCGATTTTCCGACGCTGGGCATCGGTATGCGGTTCGGCCCCGATGACCAGGGTGGTCAAGCGGGTATCGGTTCGGGGATCGATGTTCAGTTCCCGCATCACGTCATAGAGGCGGAAAACATAGCTGGGAATGGCATGGATAGAGGTCGTGCCGAAATCGCGAATGAATTTGATCTGACGGATGGTATTTCCGGCGGCAGCCGGGACGGTCAGGGCGCCGAGTTTTTCGGCACCGTATTGGAAGCCCAATCCGCCGGTGAACATGCCATACCCCGATGTATTTTGAAAGACGTCCGTATTGCGCAGACCGACCATATAGAGGCATCGGGCGACACGATTGGCCCATTGATCCAGATCGTGCTGGGAGTGGCAGATGACGGTCGGGTTTCCGGTCGTACCGCTGGAGGAGTGCAGGCGGACCACCTGCTCCATGGGAGCGGCCACCAAACCGAATGGATAGTGGGCTCGTAGGTCATTTTTGGTGGTAAAGGGGATTCTGCGCAGGTCGTCGAGGGTGCGAATGTTGTCCGGAGAGATGCCGGCTTCGCTCAGTCGGGCTTTATAGAACGGGCTTTGGCGGGCGATTCGCAGGGTGTTTTGGAGTCGTTTTATTTGGAGAGCCTCGAGGTCGGCTCGTTTCATGGTCTCGATTTCAGGTTGGTAGTAGGGTGTATCCATGGTGATCAAGGCGTTAAAAAGCACATAACGTGCATGAAGTGTTAGGTTCGGGTCGATCCTAATGCGTGATCGACCATTCCAAGTTACGAAAAAATGGGGAAATTGCTCGTATATCTCCCCGGAATTATTCTTTCGTATAGTTTCCGGGAATGATTCTTTGAAGGGTATATCGCTTGGGTTCGATGGGATAGATGAGTGAGGGTTTCAGCCCTCTGTCGGCCCGGAAGGAGTGTATCCATCGGGGAGCGGAAGACGATCAGTCGGACGGAGCATCGGCTCGGCGGAAGTGTAGGCGGATCGGGAGCGGTCTGTATGGGGAAGCGCTGAAAAGACGATCGGTTATGTAAAGATCTTTCAGGGAATGGATTGGTCTGGTGGATGGGTGGCGGCGGATAGGAAAAATAGGGGCTTTTTCGTACCTTTAGCCCCTCAAACAGGGTCTGAAGAGGCTGCGGCATGTAGGCTGATAACCTCGAGGAGAAACCTGCACGCTGAAACGAAAAATGCTAAAAACAAGATCATGAAAAAATTTCTTCTTATCGTCAGTGCCTTAGTCTTGTATGGACAGGGAAGTATGGCACAGTCCTTAGAAAAGATGCAATGGTTTAACGAACCCGAACAGTGGAGCATCGAGAATAAAACGTTGAGAATGTTTGTGACTCCGCAAAGCGACTATTGGCGGATTGCTCACTATGGTTTTACGGTGGATGATGCGCCGTTTTATTATACGACGTACGGGGGAGAGTTCGAAGTGAAGGTGAAGGTGAAAGGCGATTACACCCATCGTTTTGATCAAGCCGGTTTGATGTTGCGGATCGATCACGAAAATTATATCAAAGCCGGGATCGAGTTCGTGGACGGGAAGTTCAATCTGAGTACGGTCGTCACGCATAAGACCTCCGATTGGAGCGTCATACCCTTGGATAAGAGTGTTCCCTATATTTGGATCAAGGCGGTCAGACGGTTAGATGCCGTAGAGGTTTTTTATTCGTATGATGATGTGGAATATACGATGATGCGAACGGCCTGGTTACAGGATAATACGCCGGTCAAGGTGGGTTTGATGGCGGCCAGTCCGGACGGAGAAGGGTTTTATGTGACCTTTGAAGATTTTAAAGTGAAACATCTGCCGGATAGTCGTCGTCTGGAGTGGCTGCATAAAAATGCCCAATAGAGTAGAGCGGAAAGAGCGTCTTGCAATGACGTTCCATTTGAGAGTTTTTGCTTCTCGGAACCCCGAGCGAGGGTGACGGATCTGAGTGCGAACGAATTTTTAAGTATTTGTGTGGCAATTATGGCGAATCTCCCAATAGATCAAAAGATGTACGGAGAATATAGAATTAATTAGGGAGAGAACGGTGTTGTGTTTTGGATGCGAGCAACGTATCTATTATGAAACATGAGCTATTTTTAGATAATGATTTAAAGTTGAGAAAATTGATTAACTTGCATAATATTGATCATTAAGTTGCAGAGTTTTATTTTGAGGTTTTTATTATATAAGACGTAAGAAGTATAATCTATCCAGAGGTGTCATTTGTATCAGCTCCATAAACATTATTTGCTATGGTTGAAAATAAAAAAATTGAAATCAATTACACGAATAGTGGTGTAAATTTCTTAAGAGTTTTATCTGTGATTTTTATTGTTCTTGGCATTATTCTGATTGTTGGATGTTGCGTATTAATTGTCAATGGCGAACAATTTTATTTTGTTGATGGAGAAATAGTTACGTCGTTTCCTTGGGCCTATTTGATGATTGGAATATTATCTGCCATTATGTTATTTTTTATGTCAGGGATTGCTAAAGCAGTCTCGACAATAGCAGAAAACGCTCTTGTTCAGAAGAAAATTGCGGAAGAAAAATATATAGTAATAGATAATACGATTAATATTAATGGAAATGGTGGTACAGAGATTTTAGGTCGAAAAAGTATAAATGTAAATGGATTCCACGTTGGAGAAACCGTCGTTGTACGAAAGACTGGCGAGCAGATGAAGATTGACGAATGCAATGTAGACGGAACGTATTTCTGTTCTAACGATGGATCTGATGTTGGTTGTTTCAATGCCGAAGATCTTATGTCATTTGAAGAGTATACCAAAGGATTAAAAAATAGTAAGACCAATACATCTGATTCCGTTAGTCAATAATAGATGAATCTTTGGTGTTGTTGATGTCTGTTACATCCATATCCTTGTCTATATCGTCTTGATTGACCCGATAATAATCATTGTTGCATAGTAATTGCTGTACTTTAGGTTTGAGAGTTTTTGCTTCTCGGAACCCCGAGCGAGGGTGACGGATCTGAGTGCGAACGAGTTTTCCCCGCTGAGAGGCGTTAGACGAAGCTACTCCTCTAAGGATGATTCCGTTGTGAAATATGATTGCCCCTGACCTCTTTAATCAGGGGCTTTTTTATGTTTGGGTGGTTCGTGGGGGTGAGACACCGACGTGTGGTGAGTGGGCAGATCAGGTGAGCCGATACCAGGGGTATTAGAAGCTGTGATCTAAACGTCCGATTTCTTTATGTGTGCCCCTAATGCCCCGATGGCTTTGTCGGTAGCGGGAGTGCGACGGCAATGTGTATAAGGGGAGGCCCTGACTCCGAACGACTCGGAAGAAAGGGTTAGCTTCGAGGCCAGACGGGAAGTGTCGGTTGTATACTATCAGTAAGGGTATCGGTGAGGAAAAAGGGATGAGTGAATGAAGAAGCGACAGCAACCGTTTTTGGGGGACAGCTGTAGTCCCTTCAGCAATAGTCTCCCCTGGCGTTTCCTCGAAAAGAAAAATCCTGATCATCGATTTCGATGATCAGGATTTTTCTGTGATCCGTCTGGGGTTCGAACCCAGGACCCCAACATTAAAAGTGTTGTGCTCTACCAGCTGAGCTAACGAATCTCCGTTTTTGGTGGTGCAAAGATAAGCGGTTTTTTTATATTCCCCAAAATATCTCTCTCTTTTTTTTGTTTTTTCTTGCTTTTTGGAGACTGTTATAGGGCCGATATCCTCGTTTGAGCCCTGTAATCTGCTTGTTGAACGGTTTTTCCCGGATAAAGGATACAATCGCAGGTCCCGGCGAAGAAATCGTCGAAGGTCCGGAAAAACGATGCATAAACTTCCCGAGACTCCCCGATCGAGGCGTTGTGGGTCGTTCTACAAGGGGGGAGTGGGCAAAAAGGCTGGAGCAAAATGGGACGAGGGGCCTCGGCACAAATCTTGCGTGAGGATTTGAAAAGTGCGTTGGGTTTTTCGAGGGATCGAGGACGCAAGTGTTAAGAATTTAAATAGGGATAGCTATGAAAACCAATGAATTAACGAAAAGCGATTTTTTAACCCGGGTGGTTAATTATGAGGTCAATCCCGATAAGTGGGAATATTTGGGTGATAAACCGGCGGTTATTGATTTTTATGCGTCGTGGTGTGGCCCCTGCCAGGGGTTGGCTCCCATTTTGGAAGAGTTAGCGAATGAATATGCCGATCAAATTTATATTCACAAAGTGAATGTCGATCAGCAACAAGAATTGGCTCAGCTTTTTGCTATTCGCAGTGTGCCGACGCTGCTGTTGGTCCCGATGGAGGGGAATCCGCAGATGGTCCAGGGAGCCTTGTCGAAGGAACATCTGAAAGCGTTGATTGATCAAGTTTTATTGGGCGCCTAATAGTTGTATAACAAACAGGTCCACAACTTATGTCGTGGACCTGTTTGTGTTCAGCCGGCGGGGATACTGCTCAGGCTACCGACCTTCCAGCCAAGGGATATGGACGAATTACATGAAACCGAACGTTCGGGTTATAGATCGCCTCCCTTGACTAAGGTGATTTCGACAATTCCACCGGTCCCCCGGAAACCATACAACGGATCTGAACGTTTCACCCGAATGCTTTTGACTTGTCGGACATCGACGATTTGATTGGCGTGCGTAAAGCTCGACATCGTAACGCCGTCTACTAAGATCAGCATCGGAGTGGTTTGGTCGGTGGTGAGGACGAGGTATTTCGTATTGTCTTGGTTATTGACTCGGATGAGCAGATTGGGAAATTTGCCCCGGATGAGTGTTTCCAAATTGTTGTATACGCTGATCTCTCTCGAGTGGGAGATGTCGTTGGGGTCAAAAGGCGGTAGTTTTTCGACGGCATAGGTCTCGCCGCTCTCCGGATTGGTCAGTTGTCCCTTGTAGAAAACCACGCTCAGTCGTTTTGCTGTGAAGGTGGAGTCGATCGGGATTTTGCCTAAATAGTTTCCGGTGAGGACAAAAATGGTATCCTGCGGCATGGGACGCAGCCGTAAATCGGATTTGCGGTCGAGGGGTTGTCCGGCGGCATTGCTGGAGAGGAAGATGAACGCTTTGGAACCCAAAGATTTGCCTTTGGGGTTGGTTACTTGGAATTGAAGGGGTTCCTGAGCCAGGAGGGACCCTCCGAGACCGAGCCATATGGCAAGTGCACCGAGGTAATGTTTCATAACGGGTCGTGAGTTAGGTGAGGGGATAAAGGGTATGTATAAATATACGAAAAAATGGGGAGATTCATCGAATAGAAAATTTTTAGAGGAATATCCCCGTGTAGGTATTTTCTGGGCCTTTTCGTTGTAAGGGATGCAGATAACAGGTCTGAGCGAGGAAATCCGCTACCTGGATGGGTTGGCAAAGGATGGTGAGAAAAGAGTGTCAGGAGAGGGTGGGGTGGCAGGGTGGCTAAAGCGTGGCTATGGCTGAAGCGTGGCGTTACCCCTACGAAGAAGACGGACATGACCATAGACTTCCGTACAAGCGAGAGTATAAAAATCCGCCTCCTGGGGACAGGAGACGGATTTTGGGTTAAGGGACGGAGCCCGTAGCGCGCGCCGCATTAACGGGCCTGCTG
This sequence comes from uncultured Alistipes sp., assembly GCA_944326035.1. Classification (GTDB taxonomy): domain Bacteria; phylum Bacteroidota; class Bacteroidia; order Bacteroidales; family Rikenellaceae; genus Alistipes_A. The sequence goes on from CALVCS010000009.1 coordinate 63,571, forward strand.
ACTCTCCATTTTGGCGCGTAAGGCTTGTTCGGCTTCCGTGGTCCAGTATCCGCAATCCAATTCGATGAATACCGAGGAATAGGGAATGCGTGAAGTCGTTTTCAGGACGAGAACCTGAAAGAGTTTCGAGGCCTGATCGAGCTTGGCGAACACCTCTTCATGCAGAAAGGTGTGGATCGGGTATGTTTTCAGGACGGCGTTCATGTCGGCCCGGGTCGCTTCGACGCCCGGACAGATCGTTTCATCCAGGTAGTTGAGTTCCAGATCGGTGTAGATAATCGGTTTGACGTGCCCAGCCGAGTCCAGCGTCCGCAACAGTTCGCTCAAGACGGGTTTGAGGGGTTGCTGCGTGTCGATGACTTCGATGCCGGGAGCACTTTGCAAAGGAAACGTCTGGTCGACGACCAGGATCCAATTACGATGGCCCAATAGGGGAAGGCGTTGATTGAATACTTTTCTCCACATAATTTCGTCCGTTGTAGATGTATGATCGGTTGCGCAAGGTTGATTACGTTGGCATGCTGTCAGGGTCCATAAGAGCGACAGCAGGCAGAGGGTCTGTGCAACGAGGGCTTTTGCCATGAAACGGGGGTTAAGCGACCGGTGTGACCGGTTCTTTTTTCTGGTGGATGGTGTGGCTGCGGTAGCCATACAGGATGATCACCAGGAAGCAGATCAGCGGTAACACGAATGAAGCATTGACGGCCGGGATGCCTCCGATGGTTCCCTGGTCGATGAGGTAGGCTTGCAGCGGGGGCATTACCGATCCTCCGAGGATGGCCATGATCAGGCCGGCGGCTCCGAATTTCGCGTCGTCACCCAACCCTTCGAGGGCGATCCCGTAGATGGTGGGGAACATCAATGACATGCAAGCTGACACCCCGACCAGACAGTATAACCCCGTGATGTCTTGGAAGCCGATGACGCCGAGCGTCAGGACGGAACCGGCGACGGCCAGAATCATCAACAGGCGGCCGGCCGAGATGTATTTCATCAGGAAAGTGCAGATGAAGCGGCTGATGCAGAAGATGGCCATGGCGGCGATGTTGTATTGTTGCGAGAGCACTTCAGCGGCTTGTTCGTCCATGCCTTGCGCTGTGAAGATGCGGGTTCCGTACTGGATAATGAAGGTCCAGCACATGATCTGGGCACCGACATAGAAGAACTGGGCGATCACCCCTTCGCGATAGCGCGGAATGGCCAGGATGCGTTTGAGCACTTTCCCCAGGTGGAGCGAGTGATCTTTATCGCCGTTTTTCGGCATACGCGTGAACAGAATGATAAAGAACAGGGCCAGAATCACCAGACCGACGATGACATAGGGGGTGATCAGCACGTCGAGATCGGCGGCCTTGATCGCTTCGAATTCGGCATCGGAGAGTTGAGCGCGTTCGGCGGTGTCCATGGGGTTGAGTCGGGCCTGAATGAAGTTCATGGCACAGAACATGCCCAGCAGCGATCCGATCGGGTTAAAGGCTTGGGACAGGTTGAGGCGTCGGGTGGCGGTAGCTTCGTCGCCCATGCTCAGGATATAGGGGTTGGAGCTGGTTTCCAGGAAGGAGAGTCCGCAGGTCAGGATGAAGTAAGCGATCAGAAACGGAAAGTAGAGGCCGGTTTCGCTGGCGGGGATAAACAGCAGGGCGCCGATGGCATAGAGGGCCAGTCCAACCAGAATACCCGATTTGTACGAGAACTTTCGGATGAAGAGGGCGGCCGGGAAGGCCATGGCGAAATAGCCGCCGTAGAAGGCCAGTTGGACGAGCGCTCCGTCGGTGGTGCTCATGCGAAAGATCTTGGAAAAGGCTTTAACCATGGGGTTGGTAATGTCGTTGGCGAAACCCCACGCGAAGAATAGGCTGGTCACCAGAATAAACGGTACGAGCACCGAACGGGAGACCAGTTTGGCGTTTGAACTCATAAAAGAAAAATTTAGGTCTTTTTTAGGTCTTTTTCAGGTTACAACAAATTTACTCGAAAGCGAGCGGAGTCGCAACTAAATTCTTAAAAAATATCAAAAAACGATGAATTTTTATGTAGCTTTGTCTTGGAGGCTTGCCGGAGGGCAAGCCCTTGAATGAGAATAAGCTCTGCCCATGGAATCCAAGCCTGTCTATCCCCCTGTCTCCCGGATCAATTACGCCAGTTTGATGCAGAAACGTATTCGTAAGGTGTTGCTGATTTGCAGCAGTTACGATGCCTATACGCTGGAGGAGGATGGCCGTATCGACGGCCAGATCAATCGGGAATATTTCGATCTGAACCTGAGTAATCCCCCTTCGTTCACACGGGTGAACACCTCGACCGAAGCGTTGGATCTGTTGCGCAATCACGACGATTTCGACTTGGTGATCAGTATGCTCAATGTCGGGGAGTTGGACGTTTTCCATTTTGCCAAACAGTTGAAAAACGAACGTCCGGGGATTCCGGTGGTATTGCTGACCCATTTTACGCGGGATCTGTACCGCCGTCTGGATGCCGAAGACCGTTCGGGGATCGATTACATCTTCAGCTGGCACGGTAATGCCGATCTGATTTTGGCGATCATCAAACTGATCGAAGACCGGATGAATGCCGAGGCCGATATTCTGGGTGTCGGGGTGCAGTCTATTTTGCTGGTCGAGGACTCGATTCGTTATTACTCCACCTATCTGCCGGCCATCTATAAACTGGTGTTGCAGCAGAGCGCCGAATTCCGCAAAGAGGCGCTCAACGAACAGCAGCAGATGTTACGGAAACGGGCCCGGCCGAAGATTCTGTTGGCGACCAATTATGAAGAGGCCGTTTCGTTGTATGAACGTTATAAGGAAAACCTCCTGGGGGTGATTTCCGATGTGGGGTTCGTGTTGCATAAAAACGATCCGGCTTCCAGTGAAAAGCTCGATGCGGGGATCGATCTGTGTCGGTTGATTAAGAATGACGACCCGAACATGCCTTTTTTGTTGCAGTCCTCCCAGGAGAGCATGCGGCAGAAGGCCGAGGAGTTGGGGGTCGGGTTCATCGTGAAGTATTCCAAAACGCTGTTGCTGGAGCTGGGAGCCTATATCAGCCAGGAGTTTGCCTTCGGGGACTTTGTGTTCAAGGATCTGCATACGGGCAGTGTGATCGGACGGGCCCGCAATCTGAAAGATATGCAACACCTGGTGATGGATATCCCGGCGGATGTGTTGCTCTATCATGCCGAACGCAATCGATTGTCCAAATGGATGTTTGCCCGGGGGCTGTTCTCTTTGGGCAATCTGCTGCGCAAGACGAGTCACACCCATTTCGATACGACCGACGAGTTGAGGCGCTTTATCGTGCATGCGATCACCGACTACCGGATTTTGCAAGGACATGGGGTGGTGGCGCGTTTCAATCCCGATACGTATAGTCGTTACATCTGGTTTGCCCGCATCGGAGAGGGGTCGCTGGGCGGAAAGGCCCGGGGGCTGGCCTTCGTGAACAATGTTCTGCAGAAATACAATCTGCTGGACAAATACGAGGGGGTGAAGATCATGTTGCCGCGTACGGTGGTGGTGGCGACCGACTATTTCGATCAGTTTATACAGGAGAATGGCTTGCAGTATGTGATTGGGGCCGACGTGAGCGACGAAGAGATCCTCTCGGAGTTTGTCAGTTCGCGCTTGCCCGAGGCGTTGGTGGCCGACCTGCGAGCCTACATCACGCATGCGACGGGTCCGCTGGCCGTTCGTTCCAGTTCGAAGCTCGAAGATTCCCACTATCAGCCTTTTGCGGGGATCTACTCGACCTATATGATTCCGTTGACCGCCAACGAAGACCAGATGTTGCGTCTGTTGGGGAAGGCCATCAAGAGTGTATACGCCTCGGTGTTCTTCGCTTCGAGCCGGGCCTATATCCAGGCCTCTTCCAATCTGTTGAGCGAAGAGAAGATGGCTGTGATCATCCAGGACGTTTGCGGGAGCGAGGACAGCGGGTATTTCTTTCCGACGATCTCCGGTGTGGCCCGCTCGTTGAACTTCTACCCGATCGGGGACGAACGACCGGAAGATGGAATTGTGAATCTGGCCTTTGGTCTGGGAAAAATGGTGGTCGAAGGGGGATTGACCTTACGATTCTCGCCCAAACACCCGCAAAGCGTCTTGCAACTTTCGACGCCCGAGATGGCGTTGCGGGATACCCAACGGGAGATGTATGCCCTGAATCTCAAACCCGAAGAGTTTAAGACGTCGTTGGACGATGCGATCAACCTGCAGCGTTTCGAGATCAATAAGGTGCGTCATTTCCGCAATTTGCGTTATGTGGCCTCGACCTGGGACATGCAGAATCAACGGATTTCGGACAGCACGTTCGATGAGGGGCGGAAGATTATCACCTTCTCGCAGATTCTGAAATACGGAACCTTGCCGTTGGCCGACATTCTCAGCGATCTGTTGAAGATGGGCGAACAGGAGATGCGCACGCCGGTAGAGATCGAGTTTGCAGTCAATATGGATGTGCCTTATGGCGAGGATCGCATCTTCAACTTCTTGCAAATTCGGCCGATCGTCAATAGCCAGAACGGCTGTTCGCTGGATTGGGGGCAGGTCGATACGTCGGACGCCTTGATTTATGCCGAAAGCGCCTTGGGGTTGGGAGCTATCGAGGGGGTGAGCGATGTGATTTATGTGCGCAGGGAGGCGTTCGATAAATCGCAAACGCGTCAAATCGCGGCAGAGATCAGCAAACTCAATACCGGTTTGCGGAACGAGCAACGAGTATATGTGTTGGTGGGACCCGGACGTTGGGGATCGAGTGACCCTTGGTTAGGCATTCCGGTGCGCTGGACCGATATCTCCGAAGCGCGAGTGATTGTCGAGTGCGGGCTGGAAGATTTTCGGGTGGAACCCAGTCAGGGTACGCATTTCTTTCAGAATCTGATCTCGTTCGGGGCGGGTTATCTGACGCTCAACCCGTTTATGGGGGATGGTTACTTTGATCAGGCTCGTTTGGATGCGATGCCGGCCCTGTTTGAAAATGAATATTTGCGTCACGTGCGTTTCCCGGAACCGTTGTATATCTATATCGACGGCCGGAAAAACAAAGGAATTGTCCGTTAACGAGCGGACAACACCTGCTTCACGGAACGAAAAAGTTTCACGCCCGGTCACTGAATGACCGGGCGTGAAACTTTTTCGAAGGAGGTTTGACGGCATCGAGAAGGTCGGTTTGATGCCCTTATGGGCTCTCGGAGAGGAGCAGCATGACCGTAAGGAAAAGTTGTAGCGGGAAATCAACGGGGCGTATGGCGGGCAAAGGGAAATGTATTTTATTGATCAAATTGCAGTTGGAAAATTTCGTTCGTTTGAGCAGTAAAAAATGTTGGTTTCGTTGTAACAAATGGCGGAGAAAACCATCTAATAAAGGTAATAAGTTTAAATCTCTTTAGTTATGAAGAAATGGAATATGGGGATAGTGGCTCTGTTAGCCGTTGCCACTTTATCCGCATGTAGTGACAAAAAGGAAGAAGATCCGGTATTGAATACCGAAGCGGCTATTACGGCTTTTACATTCGACACGTCGGTAGAGGCGAATAAAATCGTGACCTCTCAGCCGGTTATCAACGGCAACGAAATTACGTTTACGGTAGATGGACTGGCCGATGCCCTCGAAATCGATGCATTGGTGCCGACCGTTACGGTTTCCAAAGGAGCACTGTATTCTTTTAATGGGTCGTTTAATCAGAAAATGACCTATGAAGTGGTATCGGAAGATGGTTCCACCAAGAATACCTATACGGTAACTTGCACGGGTTCGATGTTTAAGGTGTACGAAGGTTCGTTGACGGTGACCTTGGACGGGCAGGAACTGGCCAAAGATCTGCCGTATAACCTGAGCCTGGAAAAAGAAGAGGCCGGGACGGTAAAAGTATTTATTAGCGATTTTTCGATCACGATGGACCAATTGGGTACGATTTCGTTGGGGGATGTGGAAATTTCCGGATGTACGCCGACGAAAATCGACGGTGGCTATCAATTCAGTGGCACGAAAGATATGGGAACGCTGGAAGTCCCGATCTTGGGTAACCCGATGACCGCAGATTGTGTGATCGATGTGGCAGACGCTCAAGTGGTGAATGGGAATCTGACTTTGCCGATGGTGATTCATGTCAGCGCCATGGGCGGGATGTTGACCATGGATGTGAATGCCAACTATGTGGGTACTCCCATGCTCTAAGCCGTTTTGCTCTTTTACAAAGGCCTCTGTTTAGAGGCCTTTTTTTATGGCTGTTTGGGTAAGAATAGGGTGGCATTAGGCATGGTGTCGGACGGTGAGCTTGAGGGGCGCACTGGGTGGGTGGAAACGGACAAAGAAAGGTATCGATCTTTTCCCTGCGGGGGAGCGTCCATCAAAAAAAAAGAGGCCTCTCATAACGAGTGCCTCTTTGTGTCGTTTCCGAACGGTTTGAGCTTCAAGCCGGGCTCGAACCGGCGACCTTTTCATTACGAATGAAATGCTCTACCAACTGAGCTATTGAAGCTGCTGTAGGAAATCTGATTTCCGGCTGCAAATTTCAGAAATATATTTGAATTCGCCAACGTTTTCGGGAAAAAAGTTGGCGAATCTTCGATTTTCTCGGCAAAGCCACCGCCGTTGAGGACGGGTAAGGTCCTACAGACTTTGATGATGAATGCTTTTGACGGCACGTCCCGAAGGTTCGTTGACGCCGGCAAACGACGCATCCCAAGCTAAGGCTTCCGCCGTACTGCAGGCCACCGACGGGACTGAAGGTACGGTGCTGGCGGCCGATTGCGACGGGAAATGCTCTTCGAAAATCGACCGATAGAAGTATTCCTCTTTGTTGCGCGGAGGATTGATCGGGAAGCGTTCGGGAGCATGTTTCATCTGTTCGTCGGAGACTTCCCGGGCCGTCAACTCTTTCAGCGAATCGATCCACCCGTAACCGACGCCATCCGAGAACTGCTCTTTCTGCCGCCAGAGAATCGACTCCGGCAAGAGATCTTCGCAGGCTTTGCGCAGGATCCATTTTTCCATCTTGCCGTCACGTACCATTTTGGCTTCAGGATTGAGTCGCATGGCCACATCCAGAAACTCCTTGTCGAGGAAGGGAACACGGCCTTCGACGCCCCAGGCGGCCAGGGCTTTGTTGGCGCGCAGGCAGTCGTACAGGTGGAGTTTGCTGAGTTTACGGACGGTTTCTTCGTGAAATGCCCGGGCATCGGGAGCTTTGTGAAAGTAGAGATACCCGCCAAAGATTTCGTCAGCGCCTTCACCGGAAAGCACCATTTTGATCCCCATCGATTTAATCACCCGGGCCAACAGATACATGGGGGTAGAGGCCCGCACCGTCGTAACGTCGTACGTTTCCAGGTAGTAGATTACGTCGCGCAGGGCGTCCAGTCCTTCTTGCAGGGTGTAGTGAATTTCGTGGTGTACGGTTCCGAGATGTTCGGCGACGCGGCGGGCCGCTGCCAGGTCAGGAGCGCCTTTCAGCCCGATGGCAAAAGAGTGCAGACGCGGCCACCAGGCATCGCTTTTTCCATCGGTTTCGATACGTTTGGCGGCGAATTTTTTGGCGATGGCCGAAATGATTGACGAGTCGAGTCCTCCGGAGAGCAGGACCCCATACGGTACGTCGGACATCAACTGACGTTGAACGGCGCTTTCGAGGGCGGCCCGTAACACACGGGGATCGGCTCCGTTGTGTTCGACGGCTTCATAGTGTTCCCAGTCGCGCGTATACCAGCGTTTCAGCTCTTTTTCCCGGCTATCGTAGTAGTGACCCGGAGGAAAGGTTTTGACAGTAGTGCAAACCCCTTCGAGGGCTTTCAGCTCGGAGGCAACATAGAAGTGGCCCTCTTCATCCCAGCCCATATACAGAGGGATGATGCCGATATGGTCGCGCGCGATCAGGTATCGTTCTTGTTCGATGTCGTAGAGCGCAAAGGCGAAGATGCCGTTGAGATCTTCCAGAAAATCGACGCCTTTTTTACGGTATAGGGCCAGGATGACTTCGCAGTCCGAACCGGTCAGGAATTCATATTCGTCGGACAGTTGGGCCCGCAGGTCTCGATGATTGTATATTTCGCCGTTGACGGATAGAATCAGTTTTTCGTCTTTACTTTTGAGGGGTTGCCCACCCGATTCGGGGTCGACGATTGAGAGTCGTTCGTGGGCCAGAATGGCGTGGGGCCCACAATAAATACCCGACCAGTCGGGACCTCGATGGCGAATGGTTTTAGCCATTTTGAGCACCTGAGGTCTGAAACGTTCGACCGGGGTGTTGATTTCAAACATTCCTACGATTCCGCACATATTCTTTGAATTTTAGGGGGTGTTCGCGACAAATATATGGAAAAAATAGAAAGTTGGTGCATAAATATAGGGGTATGTTGAAAAAATAGGTAAAAAGCGTGAATTTGTTAAAATGGAGAGGTCACCTGAAAATCGGGTGGAGTGGGAGGGGGAATCGGTCACAATCGGGCGGGGAGGAGAGGAGGTTGACAAGAACGCCTCGGAGCCCATCGAGCCGGCCTGGTTAGTCGGGAAGAGGCTCTTTCCGGAGGTATCGGGGGCTCTGTGGAGGGGGTATAGAAAGAGCGTCATGCTGTGGGTATGACGCTCTGATGCGGAGTTCGGATAGGCGGTTTAGAAGAGCCCGCTGATCTGTCCTTGATCGTCGATATCGATATTTTCGGAGGCGGGGGTTTCGGGCAGTCCCGGCATGCGCATGATGTCACCTGTGATTGGGATGAGGAAACCGGCTCCGGCTGCAATCTCGATGTCGCGCACCGTGATGATGAAATCTTTGGGTCGTCCCAGCAGGGCCGGATTGTCCGAGAGGGATTTCTGGGTTTTGGCGACGCATACGGCCAAACCGCCTAAGCCCAGCGTGTCAATTTTACGGAGTGCTGCTTTGGCTTTTGGCGTGTAATCGACAGCTTCGGCCCCATAAATTTTCTGGGCGATGGTGGCAATTTTCGTTTCGACCGTTTCATTTAACGGATAGAGCGGTTGGAAGGCGTGACAGCAGGTTTCGGCCGCTTTGACCACCAGCTCAGCCAGCTCTTCCGCTCCGGCACCGCCCGATCCCCAAACGTCGGCTACCGAAACCGGAACGCCCTGTTGTTCGCAATATTGGCGGACAAAGGCCAACTCTTCCTCGGAGTCGGTGGCGAATCGGTTGATCGCGACTACCGGCGAAAGATGGAAGAGACGGATATTTTCGAGATGCTTTTGCAAGTTGACAATCCCGGCTTCCAGCGCTTTCAAATCGGGTTGTTTTAGGTCGGCGAGCGGTTTTCCGCCATGGTATTTCAGGGCACGGATGGTCGCTACCAGCACGACGGCATTGGGAGAGAGACCGGCTGCCCGGCATTTGATGTCGAGGAATTTTTCGGCCCCCAGATCGAAGCCGAATCCGGCCTCGGTGACGGTATAGTCGCTGAGAGAGAGGGCCATTTTGGTGGCGATCACCGTATTGGTGCCCTGGGCGATGTTGGCGAATGGCCCGCCGTGAATCAAGGCCGGGGTGCCTTCGATGGTCTGTACGAGGTTGGGCTTGATGGCGTCTTTGAGCAGGGCGGCCATGGCGCCTTCGGCTTTCAGATCATGGGCGTAGATCGGCTTTTTGTCGTGGGTAAAGCCGACGAAAATATTACCCAGTCGTTGTTTCAGATCGCTGAGATTTTCGGCCAGACAGAGAATGGCCATGATTTCCGAGGCGGCTGTGATATCGAAGCCGGTTTCGCGGGGCACGCCCGATGAGGTTCCGCCCAGACCGGTTACGATATGGCGCAGCGCCCGGTCGTTCATATCCATGACCCGTTTCCAGGCGATGGTTCTCGGGTCGAGACCCAGCGAGCGGTTTTTGCTTTGGATGTTGTTGTCGATCAGAGCAGCCAGCAGGTTGTGGGCTTTTTCCACGGCGGCAAAATCCCCCGTGAAATGGAGGTTGATATCTTCCATGGGCAGCACCTGGGAGTAACCGCCTCCCGTTGCCCCGCCTTTGATCCCGAAGACGGGGCCCAGCGAGGGTTCGCGCAGCGCGACGATCGACTGTTTCCCGATCCGATTCAAAGCCTGCGTCAGGCCGATGGAGACGGTGGTTTTCCCCTCTCCGGCCGGGGTGGGCGAGATGGCGGACACCAAAATAAGCTTCCCTTTCGCCATTTTTTTCGGGTCGATGTAGTGGAGCGGGACTTTGGCTTTATATTTGCCGTAGAGTTCCAGATCGTCGGGGTGGATGCCGAGTTGTTCAGCGATTTGTACGATCGGTTTGAGTGGAATGCTACGGGCGATTTCGATATCGGTTTTCATGGTATAATAAGCATTGGTTATCGATCAAATATACAAAGAATTTACGGGAAGACCGCAGCAGTCGGGACGAAAAGCCAGACTGAGGGTCGGAAATAGCCCGAGAAAAGCTGGTTCAGCGAGGATAGTTGTCGCCTGAAAGCCTGCGGACGAGAAGGTCGGCAAGCGAAGTCCGAGGATAGGGCGATAAATAGGGTCTCTTGCCGAGGGAATGTGACCGAAAAGAGTGCAAAAGAGCTGTAAATGATGAAAAGAAAGAATATCAAACGATAGAAATTTGTACCTTTGGTGTTGGCTCGGAAAGGACCCAAAAGAGGTCAGACTCTTTTGAAAATGCGAGAATAATCGTGTTAACTTAAAAAATACGTGTTATGTTGAGTGAAAAACTGGAAAAAGCGCTGAATGCACAGATCAATGCCGAATTTTGGTCGGCTTATTTGTATTTATCCATGTCGGCTTATTGCGCCGCTGAAGGGTATGCTGGTTTTGCCAACTGGTACAATGTGCAGTTTAAAGAAGAACAGGATCATGCCTTGATTCTGACGAATTATGTGTTGTCTCGTGGAGGAAAGGTTTCGTTGGCTGCGATCGACTCGGTAAAGACCTCTTGGGGTTCCTTGCTGGAAACGATGGAAGACACCTTGAAACACGAACGTAAAGTAACGGCCATGCTGAACGAACTGTATGCTGTAGCTGCAGAAGAAAAAGACTTTGCCACGGCCAACGCTTTGCAATGGTTTATCGACGAACAGGTGGAAGAAGAAGAAACCGCTCAGAGCTGGATCGACAAACTGAAAATGGTCGGTAAAGACGGTACCGGTCTCTATATGATCGACAACGAAGTGGCTACCCGTACCTATACGCAGGCCGCTCCGTTGGCAGGCAAGCTGTTGAAATAATCGCTCGCTGCGTCGCGATATGAAGGCAAAGGCGTCCTCTGAGGAGGGCGCCTTTGTTGTATGTATCGGCAAGCGATTTCTTTGCTGCCTTCAGCGGAATGTGCTGCCTTCAGTAGGCGATTCTGCTTTCAGTAGGTGTTCTCTATTTTCAGCAGGGCGTTCTGCCTGCTGTCGGGCGGCCTGAGGCAGAAGGGGCTTTGAAATGGGCGGACCGTTTAGTCACGGGTCAACAACCCGTAGACCGAGAGATTGGAAATTTGGAGCGGGGAGCCTCGGAATGTAAGGTCGTTGAAGAGGAGGCAGGTATCTCCTTGGTCGTAAAGCAACCATTCGTTTTGATACTTGGTCAGGGTTTGGTGGTTGAGTTGCTCGGAGGTCAAGCCGGTTTTGGCGAGTTGGGTACGATAGATGTCCGTAAAGGCCAAGGCCATTATCCGTTTATTTCCGGGGGCGTACACAAACAAGGAGTCTGCGAGGATGTCATAATAGTAGTACTCTTCTTGAGCGTAATAAGAGAGCGAATGGAACTCGTCGAAAGAGCGGATGTCGACAGATATGGGACCGTCCAAATTCCAAAATCGATCCTGGACGTCAATGGGATTGATATACCTTCCGAACTGAACGTTATCCGGCATGACTGCCTTATTGAAGTCCTCATCGGACGAGTAGCCGCAGTAAGTTTGCAGATAGGTGGTATCTTTTTCCCTGTACAGGTAGTCGAAGCTGGCAAATAGGGCTTCGTATTTCAGACCTGTCAGGCTGTCGACGGATGACAGGTCACTGGGGGGCTGCAGACGGCCGTCCTGCTTGGAGAGGTGAAGGGATTCGATGGCCTGGGCCATGCGGGCCCGTTGGGAACGAATGCCCCAATCCCGGGCAGTGATGCCGGGCAGATAGGTGAAGCCGGCCAACAGCAGAATGGTGAAGAGGGTGGCATACAGATAGCGCCCCCATTTTTTCGAAAAGAACATCAGCACCGTGAGGGTCATGATCACCCCGCAGAGGAGTAGATAGATACGGGCTTGGGTGTATCCGTATTGATGAATGCGGTATCCGGTTCCGATCCAGAACATGATCAGGGCAGGCAGACTGATCCATTGGAAGTGGTTGAAGAACCAGTCGTAGAGACGTTTACCCAGTAACGGCTGATAGGCTTTGACCCCGACGGCGATAAGGGTAAAGATGAAAACCAGGTAGGCGATTCCTCCACGGGGGAGGGATCCTTGCACCAGAATAGTCAGAAAATAGAGGTAAAGAATCAGCGTATAGATCAACAGGGCCGGCGTGATGACGTAGTTTGCCAGGGTGTCGAGGAAGGGGCGGGGGGTATAGGTGTCGGGTTGCAGGCGGACGAAGGTCAGGAAGACGATCGGCATCAGCAACAGAGAACAGGACGAAAGAGTGGTAAAGATGAATTTCTCCTCATTTCCCAACGGAAGCGAGGGGAAAATGTAGTGCAGCGAGAAGTAGATAGCGATCACCAGCAGAAAGGTGACTCCGCTTAACAAGGCGGCGGCTGCACCATTTTTCAGGTAGTGGAGGACGTCGCTCACAAAGTCCCGGTTGTCTTTTTTCCACCGGCAGACGGCGATCATCAACGGACATAGCGTTAGCGCGATACCATAAGAGAGGGAGGAGACCCAGGTTTGCAGGTCGGCCCACAGACAGGGAATGACGCCGAGGGGAACGAGGTAGTAAATCCATCGCACCTTTTTTTGAGGGAGCCAACGATTGAGCAGAAAGGCGGCCGAAAAGAAGAGCGGAAACAGCCTCTTCAATTCGGGGTTGGAGGCTTTTTCGGCGATCAGCACGAGGCTGTAAATCCAGAAGAAAACACTCAGTAGGGTTTCTGACGGGAAGAACCGTACGGTATCGACACTTTGTCGGAGGAGCCGTTTGAGACGTTGGACCAGTGGCATGATCGGAGTCACAATTAGGTGAGTTTAAACATGTGGGAGATGCAGCGAAATCGATGTCGCTCGAAAAAGGTGTGGGCTCCGTGGTTATCGGCCCCAGATTCCAGGTAGATGTCACATGCCCCTTGGCTGCGGAGCCAGGCGATGCCGGCTTCCAACAGCTCTCCGCCCAATCCGCTGCCACGCAGCGAGGCGGCAACCAACAGATCGTCGATGACGCCGAACGTGCGATCATAGTCGGTGTTGAGGCTTTGGACCACAAACCCACCCAGCGTATGCTCCTGTTCGGCGATTAACACCCGGCTATGGGGATGGGTGATTTTTCCTAAGAGGTATTTTTCCCATTTGATACGGCCGTCGGGGGCGGGGACTCCGCAATCCAGGGCGATCCCTGTTTGGATTTCGCTGTGCGAGATGTAGGCCGGATGGGCATTGAGCGAGGCCCAGAACAGATCGGCCAACTGGGTGACATCGGCCGGAACGGCCTCCCGAAACGTGAAGACGGAGTGTGCGGTATGCATAGCGGTGGGTCTGATTTTTTACAAGATAGCATTTTTGGCGGAATGTCCCAAAGGGTTGAGTCCATTTTGTGCAAGACCCGCAAGCGAGCATAGCCGCGTGAAATAGGGGTAACGTTTCTCTGAGAAGGGGGCTGAATGCGAGCGATCCCGGTCTGACTGACCGGGATCGCACAAACACTAAACCGCAAGAGAGCCCTTGAAGGTCTCTTTACGCAATATCCAAGGCCATGATATAGTCGTTCATGTAGTAGCCGTTGCCGATGGGAAAGTCGCCTTCACGGACTTTCCGCATACCCATGTGTTCGTAGAAGTGGAGGGCTCGATTCTGACGGTTGACATTGAGTTCCATGGTGCAGGGGGTGGGGTGTACCGTCCGGATATGGTTGACTGCTTGACGGAAGAGGGCCGCCCCGACGCCTTGGCCCTGAAAGGTGGGGAGAACATAGATTTTTTGCAGGTGGAACAGATTCTCGCCTTCGGGTTGTATCGACACATACCCACAAGGTTCTCCATCCTGATAGGCCAGGTAGTAGACATGCCCCTCCTGCATTTGTTGGTGGAGGTTTGGCAGGGAGTACATCCATTCCATCATGTAGTCGAGTTGTTCGGGCGAGAGAATATCGCGATAGGTGGCGGGAAAGGCTTGTTCCGCCAGGGTATGAATCAGCGGACAGTCATCCGTTGAGGCTTTACGAAAAGTAATCATACGTTCGATCATTAATTCCTTACAAATTTGCAAGAAAATTCTCGAAAGTGAAAATGGTAAATCCAGAAAGGGGAACTTGATGAATGTCCAAGGAATGTTCATGGAAAGTCCGCGGAATGCCCATGGGGAAAGCCGGAGGGAAAGGAAGGGGAACGTGTCGGGTTAAAAAAGTCGGGCCCGCATGTCCTGATGCGAGCCCGACTGCTACGATGAAAAAGTTTTAATACGAGGTATCGAGTCGTTTGCGACTCGACGAGGAGGAATCGCCACCCGTTTCGAAGACTCGATGCGATCGGCTATAAGTGTCGATCCATTCGATTCCTTTCGGGGTGGACAGACCCCGTAACATGATGCGACAGAATGTTTCCTGTTCGCTACGCGCTCTGCCTTCCACGCGGGAGGCCTGCATCGAGGCCATCATGCGGCCCGAAAAGAGACTCATATCCGTATCCCGCAGGAAATACTCTTCGCGTTGACCGGCTTGCAACAGCGCTTCGAGATGATCGGTCCAGAAGTGTTTGGTTTCCTGATATTTTTGAGCGTAATCGGTTTTTCGGTTCAGCTCGGCCAGAAATTCGGTATCGACCGAGTAGAGGACTCCGATAAACTCATTCATTAGCCAAAAAATGTTTTGCAACGTATGACGACTCTCTTTCTTTAGGTAGGAGGAGATTCGGCTATGTTGCTGACATTTGATCCTTTCCAGACAGCAATTGACCAATTCGGTTTTGTCGTGAAACAGTTCGTAAAGGGTCCGTTTCGAGATGCCCAGTTGTTGGGCAATCTCATCCACCCGTACATGCCGAATCCCGTATTGGGTGATCAATTGGGCCGTTGTACGGATCACTTTTTCTTTAACGTCTTGTTTCATGGTCGCCTACTCCAAGTCGCGTCCGCCACCCAGGGCTTGATAGAGATTGACAATGCCCTGAATTTCATCGAACTTGTCGGTAATTTGGGTTAACTGAGCCGACAGCAACGATTGCTGAGCCGTCAACACTTCCAGGTAGGTCGTGGTCCCATGGCGCATGAGCAGTTGGGTACTTTCCACGGCGGTTTCCAACGCGGCGATCTGCTGTTTACGGCTTTCTTCCTTGTTGCGGGCGGCTTGGCATTGAGCCAAAGCGTTGTTCACTTCGGTTCCGGCGTTGAGCAGGGCTTGCTGGAAGCTCAGTTTGTACTCTTCCTGTTGAGCCTGAGCGATTTTCAACCGAGCCCGGTTGGCGCCGGCATTGAAAATCGGTTGGGTGAGCGAGGCAGCGGCCGAAAGCAGCAGCTTACCTGGATTGAGAATCTGTGCCCCGGCGCTGTTAGTCCAACCGGCACTCCCGCTCAACATCAGCGAGGGGTAGAGGGCCGAACGGGCAGCGCTGGTCGTATAGTAGGCCTGGATCAAGGTCTGTTCTGCACTTCTGACGTCGGGACGGTTGGCCAACATCTGTACGGGAACGCCTACGGTCAACTCTTCGGGCATCACCTGATCGGCTAATTTGCCGCGCAGAATGGTGTGGGGTACCTGGCCCAACAGGTTGGACAGGCTGTTTTCCGTTTCCCGGATGGAATAACGGAGATCTTCCAGCGAGCTGATGATCGAATAGTAGCTGGCTTCGGTTTGGGCGACCCCGGCGCTGGTGGTCATCCCGGCCTTCATCATGGCCCGCATGGTTTCGACGCTTTCAGCCCATTTTTCGGCGGTTTGAACCGACACTTCGTATTGACTGTCGAGCATCAGCAACGTGTAGTACAAGTTTGCTACGCTGGCGATCAACTGCGTTTTTACGGCTTGTTGATAGTCTTTACTCTGGGCGTAGAGCGCTTTTGCCTGACGTTTGCTATTGAGCAGTCGGCCGAAGATATCGATTTCCCAGCTGGCCGTTACCGGTACGTTGTAGGTCCAGCTGGCTGCGCTGTGATTGAAACTGCTGACGTTGCCCTGGGGGGCTATCGAGAATGACGGCAGGAAGGCCAGACGAGCGGTTTTCAGAGAGGCTTCGGCTTCCTGGATACGCCAATAGGCGGATTGCAGATCGGTATTGCCGGCCAAAGCCTGTTCGATCAGATCTTGCAGCATCGGGTCGGTGAACATCTCCCGCCAGTGGATATCGCCCAAAGACGAGCTGTCAGCCGTTTCGATACCGGCGCCGTAGAGATTGTCGGTTTTCATCTCGGGGCGCGAATAGGGTTTGTAAATGCCGCAACTACTCAACACGACGGCGGTGCATATGATAATGAACTTCTTCATGGCATTATTTTACTTGTTTGGGTTCTTTTTGGGCATCTTCCATTTCAGCTTCGATGGCCCAATCGGGCGTACGATTCAGTTCCACCGGGCGTACTTTTTCCTGCAGGAACTGGAAGACGATGAAGAGCGACGGAACCAGGAATAACAGGGCGAGCGTCCCGATGACCATCCCGCCGACGGTCCCCGTACCCAAGGAGCTGTTCCCGTTGGCACCTACACCGGAGGAGAACATCATAGGCAACATCCCGAAGATCATGGTCAAGGCGGTCATCAGGATAGGACGCAGACGAGCTTTGGCGGCCGATACGGCGGCTTGAGTCAGGCTCATGCCACAGGCGCGACGTTCGGCGGCATATTCGGTCAACAGAATGGCGGTTTTCGACAGCAGCCCGATCAACATGATCAACCCGGTTTGGAGGTAGATGTTGTTTTCCAGGCCGAGGAATTTGGCGAACAGGAAGCTCCCCATCAGCCCGCAAGGTACGGCCAGAATGACAGCGAAGGGAATCAGGAAACTTTCGTACAGGGCGCTCAGAATCAGGTAGATCAGGACGATACAGATCGCGAAGATGATGGCGGTGTTGCTACCGCTCTGTTCTTCTTCTCGGGTGATCCCCCCGAATTCGTAGCCATAGCCATGAGGCAGGGTTTCTGCGGCCACTTCTTGAATGGCCCGGATGGCATCCCCTGAACTATACCCGTCGGCGGCCATCCCGTTGACGGAGATGGAGGTGTACATGTTGAATCGGTTGAGCACATCCGATCCGTACACTTTGGTCAAGGTGACGAACTGGCTGATCGGTGCCATTTCGTTGTTGACCCGGACGTATACGTTGTTGAGTGATTCGGGGTCCATACGGTATTGGGCATCGGCCTGAATCATCACACGATATACTTTCGAGAAGCGGTTGAAGTTCGATACGTATTGTCCCCCGTAGTAGCCTGCCAGGGTCGACAGCACATCGCTGGGGGAGATACCGGCCCGTTTACATTTGGCGGCATCCACATCGACCATCCACTGCGGGAAGTTGATGTTGAAGGTCGAGTAGGCGGCGGCGATTTCCGGACGCTGGTTCAGTTTCATGATGAAGCCTTGAGCGACCTTGAAGAAGTCGGAAAGATCGCCGTCGTTCCGATCCTGCAGCGACATTTCGAACCCGTTGCTGGTCCCGTAACCACTGATCATAGGCGGAGCCATGGCGAAGATCTGAGCCTCTTTCAGATCGGCCGTACGGGCATAGATCTGACCGATTACGGCATTGACGTCGTCGGTTTTCTCCGGACGTTCCGACCAGTCTTTCAGTTTGACGATGATCATCCCGTACGAAGAACCTTGTCCGGCGATCATCCCGTAACCACTGGTGGCCGAGAGGGCTTGAATCTGTGGAATCGATTCGATACGTTGGTTGATCTGTTGCATCACCTGTTCGGTTTTGGCCAACGAGGTCCCGGGGGCCGTGGTGACATTCACGAACAGTACCCCTTGGTCTTCAGTCGGCACCAAACTGGTTTTGGTGTTGTTCATCAGGACGACCAGCAGGGCGATGGCGCCGATCAGGGTTCCCCAGGTCAACCAGCGGTGACGGATAAACAGGAATACCCCTTTTTGGTATTTCTGGATCATCGCGTTGAAGGAGGTATTGAACGCTTTACGGAAACGGGCAGCGAAGTTATTTTTCTGTTGGCCGTTTTCGTCGATATAGGGTTTCAGCAGCAGGGCACACAGGGCCGGGCTGAGGGTCAAGGCGTTGATAGCCGAGATACCGACGGCGACGGCCATCGTGATCCCGAACTGCGTAAAGAAGGTCCCGGAGGTACCGCCCATCAACGATACGGGAATGAACACGGCCATGAAGACCAAGGTAGAGGTGATGATGGCCGACGTAATCCCCGACATGGCGTCGGTGGTGGCCATATACGACGATCGGTATCCGACGTCGAATCGGGCCTGGACGGCTTCGACCACGATGATCGCATCGTCCACGACGGTCCCGATCGCCAATACCAGGGCGAACAGGGTCAACAGGTTGATACTGAATCCGGCGATGGCCAGGAAGGCGAAGGTGCCGATCAACGATACCAGGATGGAGATCGAGGGAATGAGGGTCGAGCGCAAGTCTTGCAGGAAGACATACACGACGAGGATAACCAAGAAGATGGCTTCGATCAAGGTCTTGATCACTTCGTGCATGGAGGCGAACAGGAAGTCGTTCACACTCATCATGTCGATGATGGCCACATCTTTCGGCAGGTCTTTACGGGCGTCATCGAGCAGTTCGTCGATGTTGTTGACGATTTCGGTGGCATTGGTTCCGGCCGTTTGGAACACCATGGCCATGGCCCCCGGTTGCCCGTTGACGTGCGATTGGTAGGCGTAGGATTCGTCCCCCATTTCGACGCGAGCGACATCTTTCAGCCGCAGCACTTCACCGTTGGGCAGTGATTTGATCACCATTTCGCTGAACTCTTCGGGGGTGACACGACGTCCTTTATACTTCATGGTATATTGGAAGGTCAGGTCGGATTGTTCCCCGAACGAACCGGTTGCGGCTTCGATGTTCTGTTCACCCAATACGGCGGTGATATCCGAAGGGATCAGTTTGTATTGGGCCATCACATCGGGTTTCAGCCAGATACGCATACTGTAGTCCGAACCCAGTACGAAGAATTCACCGACCCCGGTAATACGTTTGATACGAGGTTCGATGTTGATCTTCATGTAGTTGTTCAGAAACCCTTGGTCATAGGTTCCGTTCGGGCTATAGATGGCGAAGATTTTCAGCATACTGGTCTGACGCTTCATGGTCGTCACCCCGATCTTGGTTACTTCGGCGGGCAACGAACCGGTGGCTTGGGAAACACGGTTTTGGACGTTCACCGCGGCCATATCGGGGTTGGTTCCCTGTTTGAAGTAGATATTGATGCTGGCATCCCCGTTATTGGACGAGGAAGAGGTCATATAGGTCATGTTTTCCACCCCGTTGATACTGGTTTCCAGGGGGGCGATGACCGATTTCTGGACCGTTTCGGCACTGGCGCCCGGGTAAGAGGCACGTACCATGACGGTCGGGGGAGCAATGGTCGGATATTGTTCAATAGGCAGGGTAGCCAGACCGATAATCCCTGCCAGTACGATTACGGTAGAGATGACCGTCGCCAGAATAGGCCGGTCGATAAAATGCTTGAGTGTCATAGCTCTTACTGCTGATTTTGAGTGGTTTTAGCTTTAATGGGCGTTCCTTCTCTCAGCAGGCCGACGCCATCGGCCACGATTACATCGCCGGGTTCGAGGCCCGATTCTACGATATAGGTTTTACCGTCGTTGTTTTTGGCCACTTCGATTTGAGCCGATTGAGCTTTGCCGTCCACCAATTTGTAGACGAAGATTTTATCCTGTACTTCGAAGGTAGCGGCTTGCGGAATGACGATGCAGTCGATACGCTGGTCGGGGATAATCACATTGCCCGAGCCGCCGCTATGCAGCAGTCGACCTTTGTTGGGGAATACGGCTCGCAGAGAGACGCTCCCGGTCGAGGGATCGATCACCCCGCTGATGGTTTCGATACGACCTTTTTCGGTATAGATGGAGCCGTCGCTCAGTTGGAGGTCGATGGCCGGCAGCGAATCGATGGCTTTATTGATGGAGCCATATTTGCGGGTCATATCCAACAGTTGCGTTTCGTTCATCGAGAAATAGACATACATGTCCGAGTTGTCCGACACGGTGGTCAGGGGTTGGGTGATCGTCGGGCCGACCAGGGCACCGACCCGGAAGGGCAGCGTACCAACGACGCCGTTCGACGGGCTTTTCACCACCGTATAGGAGAGGTTATTGCGGGCATTCACTTCCTGGGCTTCGGTTTGAGCCAGTTGGGCTTTGGCGCTCATCAGGTTGTTTTCGGCCGTTTGCAGGTCGAAAGCCGATACGACGTTCTGGTCGAACAGCTCTTTTTTGCTGTCATAGGTCAGCTGAGCCGTTGCCACGTTGGCCTTTGCCAGATCGACGTTGGCGACTGCGGTTGCCAAAGCCGCCTTATACGGGACTTGGTCGATAATGAACAGGGTCTGACCCTGACGCACTACTTCGCCTTCTTTGACACACAGTTGGGCGATTTGGCCCGAAACCTGGGGGTAGATGTCAATGTCCTGTCGACCTTGGATCGATGCCGAGTACTTACTCGACACTTCCTGGTCTGACGTTGAAACCGTTATGACCGGATATTCCGCAACGGTTTGGACGGGCGCACTCTCTTTACACGATGTTACCGCCACACAGCAGGCAATCAAGATAGCCTGAACAAATCTTGCTTTCATAATTCTTTTTCGATTAAAACTTTTTTCACGGCAAAAGTATTCTAAATTTGACCGCTCTACATTTGATTATAGGAACATAATTGTCACTTTTCGGAACAAAACGACTTGCTTTCCCGCACTGAATTTTTTATTTTTGTCGAGAAGCAATAGATTCATTAATTTACCGTTAATCCCCATTTGTGCCCATGGCGGGCAGACCTTGAGGGCGGTTCATATCGGTTCTGATTGTGAAGAGGAGAAGGGGTGGGATAATAAAACGTGCGAATTAGACAGTTATTATGTCCGTATCCAATTGTTTAGCGACGTCGGCCCAAGAGCCTTTTGTCGTAGGGAAGTCCGACTTGCAGTATTTTCAAAATCGGCCTCGACGGGTGTCGGGCGGGGCGATTTTGTTGTGTGTGCAGGGAACGGCCGAGGCGATCGTCGATCTGCAGAGTTTTCAGATCGATGTGCGGACCCAGATTTTTCTGATGCCGCGGACGATTTTCATGCTCAGTAAGGTCTCTCCGGATTTTCAAGTCCATTTTTTTGCCTTTTCCGCCGAGCTGTTCGAAGAGACGACCTATCGGATGGATATCGAATTTTTTCATTTTCTGAAGGAGCACCCGGTCTATCATCATTCGGAAGAGTCGGCCCAGGGGTTGACGCTGTGGCTGCAACTCGCGACCTATCTGTATGAAGATCGTGAGCATCTGTTTCGGCATACGATCATTCGGAATCGATTGCAGAATGTCTTTTTGTCGATGTTCGACAAGATGAAGCGCGACAATGCCTCGGTGTTGGTCGATTCGGTGCCCGGGCGTCAACTCGAGATATTTCATCGTTTCATCACCTTGGTGCATGAATTTGCTACCAGTCAGCGTGAAGTCTCCTTTTATGCCGATAAGCTATGTGTCTCGACCCGCTATTTGTCGGCCATCACGCGACACGTGGCACATGCTTCGGTCAAACAGATCATCGATCGGATGGTTATTATGGAGATTCGGATTTTATTGCAGTCGACGGATCTGTCGATTCAGGAGATTGCCGATCGATTGGCGTTTCCGGATCAATCCTATTTGGGTCGTTATTTCAAAAAATATACGGGAGAATCACCGACAGAGTATCGCAACGGTCGGACTTCGTAACGACGGCGATCTCCTCCTCTCCAATGTTCGGACAGAACGGAAGAAAACGCCAGTAGAAGAATGCGGTCGTCCGGGCTTGGTGAGTATTTTGTGGTCTGGGCTCGGAGGGCATGCTGTCGTTCGGGATGGAGGATGGAAAGACCTTTCTTATTATTAAGGGAAGGCAAAGCCTGCGATTGTGAGCGGGAAGGAATGCTGGAAGAGAGGGGTCGGATTAGAGGGAAGAGGAGGGTCGGTTTCTGAAGCAGGATTGCAGGGTCGAGACGATGCCGCATAAATCGGATAAGGTACCCCATTCGCGTTCGAGGCGGGAACGATCGGTGAGGGGGAGCCAGAGAGAGGCTTCGAAGTGGTCGATCGGGTCGGCGATGGCGATGATGAGGAGGTTGTCCCGAAAGCTCATCGTGAGGCCCTCTCCGAAGCGTTGATCCAGTTGGAGAATGCGTTCCATGAGCAGTGGAGTTAACAGATAGCGGGCTTCGACGGGGTCGTTGCCATAGACGTCGAACTGTTTTTCAAAATCGGGGGATTCCAGTTTTACTCGGGGAAATCCGAAGCGAAGTTTGATCCAACGGTTGCGATAGACGGTGGTATTTCCCGGGAAAGAGCGCCCGAGATCGGCCACAAAGAGGAATCCTCGGAAAATATCGACCCAATGGGTTTGGGTCCGGCCTTTGGAATCGGTCGAGGTCCGGCGCTCCTCGGCATGGACTTCGGCGAAGCGGAAAGGGGTGCCCAGGGTTTGGCCTTCGACCAGGTCTTCAGAGTGATAGCGGTCGGGTCGGGTGCCGAACAGCCCGCTGAGATTGAAGATTTCTTCTTCGATGCCGTTCTGTGGGGTATAGTGGGCCCCGGGGGAGGCGGCTTCGACCAATAAGGGTATGATCTCCGTTTTATAACGTTGATTGAGGGCAGGACGTTGAGCTTGGATCGTGATGAAGCATACGGCGATAGTGGCTCCGGTGGCGAGAATGAGACCGGGCCAATCGATCCACCAATAGAGCGCCAGGCCGCCGGCTATCCAAAGGATCCCTCCGAGCAACAGTCCCAGACGAAGCCCTTTCCGTTTTAGAACTTGGCGTTGCAATTCAAGCTGTTGTAGCATTTTGTGCAGCTGAGGTAGTCTCGAGAAGGGGTCGTACATCATCGGTTGCAGGGACGAAAATCGATTGAAAAGGAAAAGGTTGATCGGCGAAGTGTGGCGGTTCACGATTCGGGAGGTTGCTTGAATACGAACCGCTTTACCCCGACGCCATCGGTGAGCAGAAGGGCGGGAAGGCGGATAAACCTCCGCTTTCTACAGAAAGTTCTCCTATTTATATATAGGGATGGCTTTAAAAGGATCCCGTCTCTGCGGGGAGAGACGGGACCGGGTGCCGTTTATTCAACTCGTTGGAAAGGTTGTTGGGGTTGACCGGTCCAACGGTATAGATAGAGGGTGCTGCTGTGATGTTTGCCATCGGATCCGTTATCGGGGTGGGAGATATACCAATAGCCATCCCCTAGAGCACAGAGTCCGGTGGTTCCGTAGTCGACATGCCAACCGCGAATTCCACTCACACTGTCTTGCAGACCTTCCTCGCACAGGGACAACACTTCGCCTCGCGTGGGGGTGTCGAATCCTTCCAACCAGGCTTTGCGAGCCGGTTTCGTGCCGTCGATGGCAAACAACGAATAGTTGGGGTAGCTTGACTTGTGTCCCCGATATACGGCGGCCAGCCAACGGTTCGAGGAGGGATCATAGGCCAGGTTTTGGATGCCATAGGAGGTGTTGCCCGTCCGAACGAAATATTTATGTAAAGGGGCTGACGGGCCACTGTGATGAGGTGCCTGCTGTGTGAGAACCTGCTCGTAGCGATCCCAATCGCTTACGTCGTAGGAGAGAATGACCTGATAGTCGTTATCCGTGCGGGTGGTATCGCCATAGATGCCGTAGGCGACGTTCAGGTAGTTTTTGTGACTTTTGGGTTTTCCGAAGGCCGGGCCGAACGCTACTCCGTCGATGCCCGAACATCCGAAACGATGTTCGACTTCCCGGCCACCGTTGCGGGTTGTGCCGTAATAATCTTCGACCACTTCTCCCAGATAGACGGTGCTCATCACGCCGTCCGTTTCGGCATTCATGCCGGGGCGGGTGATGCGATCCCCGTCGAAAATGGCGATATAGAATCCCGAAGGACGCTCTTCAACGGGGCTGTTGTCGGCTTGTAAGGAACGGAGAATACCTTGTCCGATCTCGTCGTTTTTATATTCCAGGGAGCCGTAGATACGACCGTCGGCCGGATTGGTCGTCAGGCAGCCCAGGTGGCCGGTCATGCCGACTACGCTGCCGATCAGCTTGCCGTTCAAGTCGGTTTTGAGCAGTTCGGTGGTGAAGGAGAAGTAGATGTAGCCGTTCTGCAGGTCGACCGCGATTCCTTGCACGTGGAAGGGGCCTTGAGTGCCTGAAAAGATCGAGCGAGGAAGTCGGTCGAGTGGTATCGACGATTCGGTATGGGATGCCGGGGTCGGCTGTTGGGCGGAAGCCGGCGTGTGGAAGCCCGACAGCAGGGCCAGCAATCCGAAGAGAAGAAAACCGGTTTTCATGAAGATGTGTGGTTTTAGTTTAAGACAGAAGGTTGCCGTATTGTGTGGACAAAAATAGGAAAAAAGCAGGGGTTTCCATGATTTGAACGAAAAGAAACCGACATTCCGATGAAACGCATCGCCTCCTCCAGAAAAGGAGTGACAATGCAACGATCGAGGAACCCTTTGTATGCAGCCAGAAGGGTGGGGAAAGGCGTTGCAAGGATTGTTAGAAACGTCGGATTGAGCTGTCGTATCAGGTATGTTCTTCCTTTGGGGTTGGAAATTGGGACGTTTGGGGGAGGGAAGGTGTCGGAACGCTTTGGGATAAAGTTGCACCGATGCTTTCTATGGCCCGATAAGCAGTGAACTCCAGGCGCTTAGACCAGTTCCGACTTTTGGTCAGACGGATGGGCCGATTGGGCTGCATGCTTCTTCCGAAGGCGCATCCACCACAAATAGTAACCGCTCAGCGGGAGCGTTCCTCCGATGAATGCGGCCAAAAAATAGAGCACTTTCGTTACCCATCCACCCCAAGAGCCGACGTGGAAGGCGTAAAATGCCGAGCGTACCTGTTTTGTTCGGTCGATGGTTAGATCCGGGGTGAGATGCTCTTCTCCCGTCGGTTGGTCGGTCATGATCCAATGATCTTTTCGGGTGCCGAGAACGCCATGGGTGACTTCGAGCTGATTGGCGCTTAGTTTCAGGGTGGCGTAAGAGGGGTAATGAGCCGGAACCTCCGCCCAGATGCGGTCCCATAACGTATAATCTACCTTCGACGGGGCTTTGGACTTGGGCATGGCAGTTCCCTGCGTCGATGAGGTGTGTGCGGTTTGAGTTGGCTGGGCCCCGAAGAGGCGATAGGCTGCGGTCTGATACCATCCGAACGACCAGCTGAGGCCCGTGAGCGCCATCAGACATAAAAAGAGGATGGCATAGAATCCCAAGGCTACATGACAGTCATACCAGAAACGTCTCTTCCCTTGATGGCAGGCGATCTGGAATCGTTGTTTCCAGAGACTCCGTCGTCGAGGCCAGCCCAGAATCAGGCCGCTGATCAAAATGATCACCATACTCAGGACAGAGAGGCCGACCAGGGTTTTCCCAACCGTTCTGGCGCCGCGTTGAGGAGGAGTGTCCAACAGCCATCGGTGCAGGTTGCGCATGACCTGGAAGAAAGAGTATTTGGGAATCCACCCCTTGATGGTGCCGGTATAGGGGTCTACGGCCAATGAGCGGCGAGCGGTTTCGGTGAAACGTGCCAGACAGACTTTGTCTTTCTCGCCGAAAAATTGGAGACTGGTTAAGTGGAGCGAATCTCCGGTTTGCTGGCGAATTTTTTCAGCCAATATAGAGGGCGTCAGTTGGGTATCTCCCGTTGGATGATCGACCCGATAGAGGGGGCGATTCAGAAGTTCGGTGATTTCGCTTTCGAAAACCATGGAGGCTCCCGTCCAACAAACGATGGTTAAAATCAATCCGAAAGGTACGGATAACCATAAATGCCATTTTCTCCACCCAGCCTTCATCTCTCTGCTCGATTTAATTTGTGAATACGCACCTGGGGATTGTCGGTTGCACCCCCTGCAATAGAACGCAAACATAGTACTTTTTGGGATGTTTCCGAAAACCTTCTGGCTGTATTTTATGAGGTGCTTCTTGATGGGTATTTGAAAATCAGTTAATTGTGACGATTTTTCGGCGTATAACACAAGACGTTGGAAGAAAGCATTCGATCGGTAATTTCTGGGACTTCTTTTTGAAAAATCGGTGAAAAAGCTATTTTTGCCCAAAATTTCACAATATTAAGCTATTAAGCTACGTATATAACACACCTAAAATCTTAACCTTCGAACCGCTACGAGGGCTCTGAGCGACCGGCATTTTCAGCCGGGAAACCCGACCGGGGCCGCAGACTCGTAAATCCCATGTTGATATAACGACGGTAAACATGTTGAACGTGAAACAATCCGCCATTCGAATTCTGGCTTGTTTAGGAATTCTTTTTTTGACGAATTGCGCGTCCGATAAGGAAGAGTATACGCCGATCACTGACGGCTATCTGCAACTGCTGTTTGCGCAGCCGGAGACGCGGGCCGATTTGTCGGACGACGGCTCCGGCACTTTCCAGGAAGGGGATCGTATCGGACTTTACATCGACAATGGAACCGATCTGGCCTATCGCGAATTGACCTATACGGCAGGCGAGTGGCTTCCCCGTTTGAAGCGCAGCGAATTCGGAGACGGTCGTCTGAAATTGTCGGCTCACTATCCGGTATGTGTCGGATCTGAGGAGGTCGATCCGCGTCAATTCGCCTTTCAAGTTGCGCTGGATCAACAGACGGAGGGAACCTCTGGATCGGATCTGTTGGTGTCGGAGGCTTGGCTGGAGGCGGGCGATTATCGCTCACAACTCACTTTCCGCCATGCTCTGCATCGCATACGGATTTCGTGCGGAGGCGAAACGGAGGGGATTTCGCTGATGGTGCGCAGTCAGGTTCGCGGTACGGTCAACTTGTTGACCGGCGAAACGACGCTGTCGTCAGGAAACTTTCAATGGATCCTTCCGAAACAGCAGAGCGACGGGAGTTATGAAGCGATTGTCTATCCGCAACCGGTTGCTCCGTATCGGGATGCAGTAGGGTTGTTGAAATTGGATAAGGAGGGCTCCGAAGTCTACTATAAAGCGCCGCAGACGCTGTCTGATGGCAGTTCGCTGACCGATTTCGAAGCGGGAAAACAGACGGAGATCAATTTGTCGATTCAGGCGGCCAAACCCGATCTGTCCAATCAGCCGCGTTGGGTATACGGGGTACATGCACCGGATTTCCCGGGCCGGGATAAGTTGCCTGTATATAAGCCTTTTGAGACGGACTTTCCGCCTGGAGAGTGGTTCCGCTATGACTGGACCTTCAGCGAAGGCCAGTACCTGACTTGGAAAGAGGGGTGTGGCTGGTACGATTGCAACAAGTCGAAGGACTACACCGAAAACGATGGCAGTATGTGTTGGGGGGCTGCGTCTTCTAATCTGCTGATATGGTGGATGGTGCACAATAAACCCTATATCGAGGCCTATGATCGGGAGTATGGTTCCCAGGTAAGTATCCCGTCGGGGCGTGTTTTTGATCGTCCGGCGCCCGATTTTAAACCGCTATATGGCAATGACGGCTCGGTGAATCGAGCTCCAGTGTTTGAGTTTTTCAAAGCCAACTTTCCCAATCGATCGAATTGGGATTCGGCGGTGATTAAATAGCGAACAGCCGAGAAGCGAAGGTGAGCTTCTCGGCTGTTCTTGTGATTAGACCACCCGAAGAGGTTAGCCTACGGGAGTAGATGAGACTCGGGGAGTCCTTTCTGTCCGTTAGCGGGGGAGAATCGAGGAATGGAGTAGTGGAGAGGTTTCGATTGCTTACGTTTCGAGAAATGTAGGGTGGTGAAGAGAGTATTCGAAAGTCTAAACAGCCTATCGGACGGAACCTCTTCAATAGTCTTGTAAGGTGGGCGACAGCTCCGAAAAAGAGGGTATTTGTCCGGCTTTTGACGGCCTCGATTTTTTAGTATAAACCCCTTCAGACGCCCTTAAAAGTCGGAAAATGGCTCGCCTTTCTGTAAAAAAAATAATCTTTTTTTTCTCCTGAAAACAGGCCTGATAAATGATTGAAAGAATTAAAGATAATGCCGTTTTATGCTATCGTATAGGGGCGGAAGGAAGCTTTTGTTTTATTTTTTTTGAAACATTTTGGCAGCATATCTATTATTGCGCCCCGAAATCATACAACGAAGGCCTTTTTGAGAGATAGGTTGTGGCGAAAAGAACGAAAGGTTTAAAAATCGCTGTTATGAACAATACGACCAATGATCAACAGAAAAGGCATATGGTTACTCGTCCTGAGTGTTTTAATGTTGGGATTTGTTCAGGATTTATCGGCTCAACGGATCGGAATCTCCACGAACCTTCTGTATTGGGCTACGGCTTCCCCTAATGTGTCGTTAGAATATCGGATCGGGTCGCATACCACGGTAGGCGGTTCGGTGGGCTACAACCCTTTCAAATTGCCCAATCGGGTCAATGCCGAAGGGGTCGCTGTCAATCCGAAACTGATGCATTGGAGTGCCGGTGCCGAGTGGCGTTATTGGACTTGTCGTCCATTTGAACGTTTCTATGTCGGGGTTCATGCCCTGGGCGGTGCGTATAACATCGGTGGGGTGAAGATATTATCGGCCCTGGAAAATCAACGTTATGACGGTTGGGGCGTAGGTGCAGGCGTCGGAGCCGGTTATCAGTGGGCCCTGGGACAACGATGGGGATTGAATGTGGCCCTGGGGGTAGGCTATGTGTACCTTCATTACGATCGTTTCGAGTGCGGCGCTTGCGGCGATAGAACCGGAACCTTTAACCGACATTATATAGGCCCGACCAAGGCCTCTGTTTCGTTTGTCTATTTTATCCGCTGAAGCCATGAGACAGTTTGTAATGATTCTTTTGAGCCTTCTGCTGGTGAATGTGTGCGGCGGCAAGGATCGATCCGTAGCGATGCCTAAAGTGCATTATGAACAGCTCGGAACGAGTTGGTCGGGCGATAGCTTGTGTTTGCATTTTAGAGCCTATATCGAAGGCAACCTGTCCGCAGGCGTGTTTATGGGTATTATCCCGCATTGCGAAGAGGAAGCGATCGAGTTTCCCGGTATCGGCTATTTCCGTGTGGCCGATTTGCGTTATTTCCGTCGTCGTCGGGCCTTGGATGCCGATACGAAACCGGTTTTGGCCTATGAGGTGCGCTCTCAGCAAGGTGGTCGTCAGAGGGTCGATTATACCTATCATTTGCCGCTTCCGGCCTCGTTCGATGCTTCGGAGCTGGAACTCGAAACGCGCTTGTTCCGCTGTCATGATGTGGTGAGTGTCGCTACTCAGACGATTCCCCTGGCTCCTCGCCCCGCTTTGCGCACTGATACGGTCTACCTCCAGCAACAGGTGCCCGTGACGTTGCCCGTGCCGGTAGCGGTTGTCAGTCTGCCGTTGTACGAATCCAATGTGACCTTCTTGAAGCCTAAGCCGGAAAAGATCAAGGCTCGTACGACGACGGTGACGATCCGGATTACCTATCCGGTGAATGTATCGCAGGTGGTACCCTCGTTCGAAAACAACAGTGCAGAGTTGTGGCGCATCGACAGTCTGTTGCGACCGATGGCCACCGATACGACGACCTATCGGGTGTTGAAGACCAATATCGTGGGGTATGCTTCACCGGAAGATACCTACGATCACAACTTGATACTGTCCGAACGACGTGCAACGGGCATGCGGACCTGGCTGGTCGATAAATATGGCATGAACGAAAACAGTATTTCGATTTCGGGTGCCGGGGAAGACTGGATCGGACTTCGGGAAGCTGTGGTACATAGCCATATGGACCATAAGGATGAAGTGTTGTCGATCATGGATCAGTACAGCATTCAGCAGGGACGCGAAAAGCGTTTGATGGATTTATACGGCGGACAGCCTTACAAATATATGCTTGCACACTTTTTCCCGGCTTTGCGACGGATGGAGTTGGAGATGATCTATACGGTGCGGGCGTTTACGCCGACGGAAACGGATTCGGTGTTGCAAGATCGGCCGCAGGATCTGAGCCTGCAGGAGATTTACGAAGTGGCTCGGGAACGGAACACGGACCAGACGATTCAGCACCGGCGGACGGAATATGGCAAGGAATACGATGTGGCCGTCCGTTATTTCCCGAATGATGCCGTGGCCAATATCAATGCCGCGTCGGCCGCGTTGGTTCGCGGCGATCTGGAACAGGCCCGTAAGTGTCTGGAAACGGTCACGAACGATCCGTTGGCGGCGAATAATTTGGGGGTATACTATTGGTTGTGCGGCGATCCGAATACGGCTGAGCAGTATTTCAAACGAGCCCGAGAAAGCGATCCCGTGCGTGCCGAACACAACTTGCAGGAGTTGGCAC
Organism: uncultured Alistipes sp.; assembly: GCA_944326035.1. Taxonomy (GTDB): domain Bacteria; phylum Bacteroidota; class Bacteroidia; order Bacteroidales; family Rikenellaceae; genus Alistipes_A. The sequence goes on from CALVCS010000009.1 coordinate 94,102, forward strand.
GTTGGCGCGCCGAACAGCAACAGAAAGAGGAGTAAGCGCGAATTGGTAATCGAAGGCATACACAGATGAGTTGGCGTACGGTGCATAAAGGACGATTCTGGTGGATAGCACTTTGGAGCTTGATGTCGATGACGGGGTGTGCGATAGAGGATGATCGAGACGACTGTTGCGGAAACGTGCTGATGGAGTATCAGTACCTGCCCTATGGCGTCGATGAATTCACGATGTATATCCACTCCTTGCGGCATTTCCTGTTCGATAGTGAAGGCCGGTTTGTGTATGAGATTACGGACGAGGACGGCGATCTGCAACGGCAACGGCTCAGCCTGTCCGAAGGCGATTATACGCTGTTGACCTTGGGTAATGCCGATCAGCCGCTGGCCTTCGATGCCTCGGACCAGACCCTGAATACCCTGCAGATGGAGTTGACGCAACGCACCTCGTCCGGGGAGTACCTGAATGCCGATGAATTGTACTGGGGGCTGTGCAACATGCATATCGCGGGGAGAGGCGAGCAGCATTTTGTGACCTACATGAATAATATTCACTGTCATTTACAGGTGCGGGTTCTTTGGTATAATATGCCCGGGGATGTGGGCGATTATCGGATGGAGCTCTCCCAGGTGCCGGTGGGTTACAAGTTGTCGCCCCGCGACACGTATACCGTGGACGATAAGGTGATGCCGTCCAATAACGGAGTGCTTCGGACCTATGTGCGGACGACGCCCTTAAAGGCCCAGGAACTGCAGGATGAGTTTGTGACCTTGCGATATAATGATGATACGATCCCATATTTTCAGTTGTGGTTCGGGGAGAAGGCGGTGACCGGTCTCATCGATTTGAGTCGGGCCTTTCGCACCTGGGGTTGGCGTCCGGAGGCGACGGCCGTACAGGAATACCGTATCCAGATGACGATTTTCTCGGATGGGACGGTGGAAGTGAAGCCGTGGATGGAAACCGACGTGGAAGATTGGCAAGATGGCGGATCGTTTGGTTAACGTAAAAGAAAAAGCGATGAAATAGAGAAAGACAAATCAATAAAACACACACAAAAAGACAATTTATTAATACACACAAAAAGATGAAAAGGATTTGTTTACGGGTTGTCATGGGGATCATGACAGTCTTGACAGCCGTTTCGTGTTCGAAGGTGCAATCCGATTGTGATTGCGAGGACGGCGACAAGGTCATTCCGGTGACCTTTACGATGAGTACGCCCGCCGGAGAAGCGGTGCCGTATGGGACCACGCGTGCGACGCAGGATGAGGCCGAATGGTCGATCCACAAGTTGGCCTTGTATGTCTATGCGGTTGATGAATCCGGGAAGGGCTCCTTTTTAAGAAGCTATGCAACGGATGCGGCCGGCGATCAAGCCATTCAGATCGTATCGAATGGGGCGGGAACCTATACGTTTACGTTGCGGGCTCCGGTGAGCGATCTGAAAGCGAGTCGGCGATTTGTTTTTGTTGCCAACGATGCTTTTGCAACGCCTCAGGTGGGCGAATCGCAGGATGAGTTGCAGCAGAAATTGGCGACCGTGGTGCTCGAAGAGGGCAATGCGGCCGATCTGTTGTCGGCAGCCGACAAAGGCATCGCCATGACGGGGATTGCCCAAAGCGGGTCGAGTGATGTGATCACCGTGACGCCGGGGGTCAAATGCGAGGTACACCTGCAGCGTATTGTGGCCCGTGTGGATGTGCAGAACAATACGCCCAATCTGGTGATCAAATCGATCGAATTGCAACAGACCGCCCCCAAAGGCTATCTGTTTCCGCATGATCCGGTTGTAGCCGCTGATGAGGGCTACATTACCGAAGCCATGAATACCCAGGTGCCGCTGGGGTCGACGTACGATGAACAGACCGATCTGAAGAAGGTGTTCTATCTGTATGAACGGACCAATGAGGACGGCAATGGGGCTCAGGTCAAAATCACCTATACGGTCAATAACAGCAATGGGGAAGTGATCGTTCCGTTCCGCAAGACGTCGGATGGGCAGGAGTTCGTGAATATCGAACGCAACACGCTCTATACGATTATTTTGGGGAATGGCCAGCCCATTACGACCAATCCGGTGCAATTCACCTTGAAGGTGGAAGACTGGAATGTGGTGGATATGGAAGAATCGGTCGATCCGGGAGATGACGAGCAAGCGAAGCTCAATGCGGCACTCAAGGTGAATATGTTCACGCCGTACAATGCCAAAGAGTTCAATCTCGACGACAAAACCATCACGTCGTTTTATGATAAGCTGGCGGTTTCGGACGATGACTGCCCTTGGAACTCTTATGTGAGCGGATCGGAGTTGATTGCAGCCAATGCCGTTGATAACGATGCTGTTTTTACGGGACCTGATGGAAATCACTATCGGTTACCGACCCAAGGAGAGTTGATGTTATTGGCTCCGGTGCAGACAGAGAGTGATGACGAGCCGTTGCTGATCAAGCGTCCGTATTGGAATACGAATGCAGCCACGAATATCACGGGTGGGGTTATGTCAACCGATCCATTCCAGGAAACGTTGTATTTCAAGAATAAAGAGGATCATTTCGCAGATGACAGTCATAGTGGGGATCAGGATAGTGAATACACCCTGCAAGGAGAGTCTCAGTTAGCGTTGGGCTCGGTAGATGAAACCTTTCATTTTACCAAACCGGCAGATGCGTCACCCGATAATTATACGATAGTTGAAGGGGATTATGATATGCGTCCCGTTTATGGCCTGCGCTTTAAAGGGACCAGTCAGTATGCGGCTTATCGGTGGGAGAGCTGTCCAATCGCTGACCAATCAATGGAACGTTATCTGTCTATTAAAATCAAGGCTTTAAAATCTGATGATCAAACTACTACACTGAGTGATGTATCCAATGAGGCATTCTGGAAGGATGGGTTTATTGAATTTAAGTTTCCTGCAGTAGGATATTTCCACAACAGTGTGCCTAGTCCGGATCAAGACAACAGTCTCAATAGAGGGCTTTTTATGGCTGTATGGGCTTCGACTTATGCTGACGCGAGCTCGATGAGATCGTTGGATCTGCATGTGGATCAATGTTATGTCGGGAGAAATAGTATAAAGACCTATTTTCCGCTTCGTTTTGTGCGGGTAGAATAGGGAACCGGATACCGACGATGAAAAGAGAGATAAAAAATTACAAAATATGAAAACGAAATTTTTCACGATACTGTTGTTGGCGGCTGCTTCGTTGATGAGCGGTTGCAGCAAGCAGGTAAACGATGAGGAACTTTCTGATCAGAAAAGTATTCCCATCACCTTTACCGTGTCGACCCCCGGGAACGAAGGGGTAGTTTATGCGTCGACCCGTGCGATGACGCACGACGCTGCCGAATATGCCATCAAACAGATGACATTGATGGTGTACGATGCTACGAACAGTGCTTCACCGACCTTTCTGCGGAAACACGATATGACCCAAGACATTTCGTTGTACGACAATGGGAATGGATCCTATTCGTTCACGCTCGAAGCGCCGATTTCGGATATGAACGCCAAACGTAAATTTGTCTTTGTGGTGAACGACGACGCCGGGGTGGCCTCGACCGAAGTCGGTTCGACCGAAGACGATCTGCATACGAAGACGACGGCCTCCATTGAACTGGCCGATGGGGCTACGGCCGATCAGCTGGCCACAGCCGATCGAGGCATTGCCATGTCGGGGACGGCGACCAGCGATGGCGTTACCGAAGAGCTGACCATTACGCCGGGTATGAAATGCTCGGTCAAGCTGACGCGTATTGTGGCTCGTATCGACCTGCAGAACAATACCCCGAATATGACGCTCGAAAGTGCCGTATTGGTGGGAGCCTCGAAAAAGGGCTACTTGTTCCCCCAGACAACGGTTTCGACCCCGACGGAAGAACGGCTGCAATTGGGCAGTCATACCGGTGTAGACATTACGGTTCCACATCCGTCACTGAGCCAGGGTCAAGCCTTTGCGCCCAAGACCTTCAATAAGGTATTTTACGCTTATGAACGCCCCAATACGACCGACGATTATGCCGCGGTTCGGATTACGTACCGGGTCAATGAAAGCGAAGGAACGATCGAAGTTCCGTTTATTCGTACGACGGGCGGTAGTGTGAAAACGCCGATTGATATCGAACGTAACCATTTGTATACGATTATATTGGGAAACGGTCAGCCTGTGGAAACCAATCCGGTGGAATACTCGATTCGTGTCGAAGATTGGAATGTGGTTGAGATGCCGGAAGAGATCGGCCCTGGGGACCCGCTCGATCCTGCTTCGCAGGCGAAACTCAATGCGAATCTGAAAGTGAGCAAGCTGTTCACGGAATACAATGCCAAGACGTTCGATCTCGAAAGCAAGACGATCACGGAATTTTACAGTGATCTGGTTACATCGGCCGCCGATTGCCCCACCACCTCTTATGTTTGCTGGAGTGATTTGACTGCGAACAACGCGTTAGCCGCCACTTTTACGGGGCCTGACGGCAAATACTATCGTTTGCCGACAGCCGGCGAGTTAGGATTGTTGTTACCATGGGGTAAAAGGGAAACCGATAACTTCCGTTATCATCCGTGGTGGAATGATAATCCATCTACGAATACTGCGGGAATTAAGATGGTGGATACCCCTTTCGAAGAAATTCTGTATCTGAAAAATGACAGTAATAATGCGGCCGACGCCACACATGATGAACAGGATGGCGAGTATACGTTGCGAGGAATGTCACAAATGAAATTGGGCCAACAAACCTTGACTTTGCATAATTATCCGACCACTCCGGACGATCCGGATCAGGGTAATTATAATATATATCCTGTTTACGCTCTGCGTTTCAAAGGAACGAGTCAATATGCCGCCTATCGATGGGAAGTAAAGACGCTGTCGATGGATCCGTTGTCATGTTACTTATCCATTAAGATTAAAGCGTTGCTTCCGGAAGATAATACGACGACCCTTGACGATGTAGCTGATGAAACGTTCTGGAATGATGGATTTGTTGAGATAAAATTCCCTGCTTCAGGATATTATTTGGACCAGTCTGATGTTGTGAGTGATAATATCCAGAATCGAGGTACAGGAGGCTATTGTATCTCTTCTTCTATGAAGGATTCTCAGTCGGCAAACATGATTTGGCATTTGGGCTTCGATCTTCGTAATGCCTATGTTCCTTGCTATAATGCACTCAAGTGCTATTTCCCTCTGCGTTTTGTCAATGTGCTGAACTAATGAGGTGTCTTTAACAGGAAAATAAAAATCAAATATATGAAAACAAAGTTTATAGCTTCATCTTTGATGGCGGTGGCGCTTTTGAGCGGAAGTTGTAGTAAGGACATTCCGGAAGAAACCACGCCGTCCGAAGGAAACCGAGTGGTGTTTACCCTCGGGGGAGCCACCCGTGCAGCCGGCGATAACGATACGTACTATTCGCTGGCGGCTAAGGACGAAGAAAAACAGATCGATGAACTGTTGGCGGTCGTCTTCACCGAAGACGGCGCGTATTACAAGACCTTCGACGCCAATTATGACGCAGGACAGAAAACCGCTTCTTTCGATCTGGGAAAGAATGGTACCTATGATGTCTATTTCGTTGCCAATGCCGATGAAACGCTCTCAGGGTCGTTACGTACGCTGACCGATCAGAATTCGGATTCGCAGGTGACCGCTGAGGATTTGTCGGCGTTGCTGGTGACGCAGGAGGTCGGCAAGAAAGATGCGCAAGACGCCTGGTATCCTTTCCTGATGTTTTCGGACAATGCCAAACGCATCGTCTCGACCCACGGTTCGATCACGGATGGCGGGCTGATTACGATGCGTCGTCTGGCGGTCCGTTTCGACTTGGTGAACGCCGCCGAAGGGGTGACCATCAATTCGGTCAAATTGATCAACCGAGCCAAACAGAGCCGTTTGGGCGCCTCGAACGATATGTCGTTTTCGACCCCGGGCGATCTGTATGAAGAAAAGTTGTACGACGGTCTCAATTTGACGGGGAGTTTCGATACCCCGACCGAATATACGGCGACGATCTATTCGTATGAAAACGTGGATATCACCGAGGACGGTGCCTATTTGCCAGCCCTGGAGATCAAGTACACGATGGATGATCTGCAATTTACGCATACGGTGAAGTTTCTCGACTCGACGGATGAAACCGGCAAAACGCCGTTGGCCTTGAAACGGAATTATCTGTATCGGATCGTGTTGACCAAGCCTTTGGATGTTGCCTTCAATGTGGTGGTGGACGATTGGAATACGGCCGAAGCGTTTCAGATCGATGAATTGCCGTTTGACAAACACGATCAGGCTGCGCTCAACGCTCAACTGAAGGTGAATATGTTCACCAAATATAATGTGTTGACGTTGGATAAACAATCGAAGAAAGTCACCTTCTTTAATGATGTTGTGACGGAGAGTGCAGATTGCCCGGCCACGTCTTATTTCACTTATAATTGGTTGGCTGGGAAAGAAGATGGAACCTATTCAAGTAATGGGGAAAATTTGGATGTCGATTTGCGTAACCAGATCTTGCTGGATGATGACAATAATCAGTATCGTATTCCGACCGAGGGAGAAAACCAGTTATTATTGCCGATTTATACGGATGCAGCGTTACGTCCTCATGTAGATGAAACAGGAAAATGGCTGGCTGCGGCAGATGGATCAGGGAATGGGGTGATGTATCCCTATTGGAACGATAATGCAGCCAGCAATGTCACGGGCATACGAATAATTGAAACGGATCAGGAAGGAAACGATTATTTCTTCCAGGAAACGGCGTATCTGGAAAATGAAGCAGATGGGACGGCTAAACAATCGGGTAGTACGGTTTCAGGCCAGTCTTGTTTGCGTCGAGGGGCCTTTATTGGTGAAATTTCCGGTAATGGAAAGATCTATAATGCTTATCGCATTTATGCCATCCGGTTTAAAGGCAGTTCTGAATATGCCGCTTATTGTTATGAATCCAAATCGCTCAATGGCGATCCTCAAAAACGTTGTTTGTCCATCAAAATCAAAGCGTTGCCGAGTGATTCAAAATTGACCATCGATGATATTACGGATAACGACTCTTTCTGGAATGACGGATATTTGGAATTTATCTTCCCCGGATCGGGCTTTTATACTCAAGTGAAACCTGAAGATGATAATGATCTCAGTTCGTTGAGAGGGATTAGTGCCTATGCCTGGTCCTCTACGATGGAAAAGTCGGGAGATCGAGGGTATTATCTCTTTATGAACTTTGAAGCCACAGGAGGAGGGTATCGTACGGCTTCGGATTATAGCTATCCGCTCCGACTGGTCAAAGTGGTCGAACAATAAATGGATATGTAAAAAGGTAAAATCATGAAAACACGAATCATATCAACGCTTGCGCTCTTGGCCGGTCTGATCTTGAGCGGTTGTTCGCGCGAGGAAATGCCCGATGGAGGTGTTGCGGGAGAAGGCAATCGTGTTGTGTTCACGTTGGCCGGAATTACGCCTCAAAACCAAACCAAAGTCACTCGGGCGATGGGCGATAATGAGTCTGCCTCGACCGATGCTTTGGCGGCTACGACCGAAGAAAAGAGTGTCTCTTCGTTGTTGGCGGTGGCTTATGAAAAACAGTCGTCGGGCGAAATGGGACTTTATAATGTATTTGATGTGAATGTGACGCCGGACGGATGTTCGTTCGATATCGCCAAAGAGGGGCGTTTCGACCTGTATCTGGTGGCCAATGCCAATACGGAGTTGACGAGTGCTATCAAGTCGTTGAGCGTTACCTCTCCGGTTTCGGAACTCGAAGAGCTGATCGTCTCGCAGGCTCCGGGTACGCCGAGTCCTTTCCTGATGACGACGCCGGCCGCCGTTAAAGTGATCTCTTATAGTGGCGAGGTGGCCGATTGTGGCGAAGTTTCGTTGCGTCGGCTTGCGGTGCGTATCGATTTGGTGAATAAGGCAGATGAGCTGACGGTCAACAATGTGACGTTCAGAAATCGAGCCATCAAGAGCCAGTTGTTTGCCCCGAACCAGATGATCACGGAATCAGGCGCCGTACAGGATACGACGTATGAAAGCCTGAACCTGGTGGGGAATCTGTCGCAGCCGGCCGAATACAAAGCCCACATTTACAGCTATGAAAATCTGAGTGCTCAGGGTGATGCGACGATTCCGACGCTCGAAATCGAATACACCTATCAGGGTCAACCGTATACGCACCAGGTACAGTTCCTCGATGCGAAAGATCCTTCGGGGATGACGCCGCTGGCTTTGAAGCGGAACTATCTGTATCGCATTACGATCGGGCGTAAGTTGGAACCGGAATTCAATGTCGAAGTGATGGACTGGACGAATGAAGAGTCGTTGAGTGTGGATGCCATTCCGTTCCAGGGCCAGATGAATGCTGCTTTGGCGGTGAATCGTTTTGCTTCGGCCAATGTTGCCACGCTGGATGAAGCGCAGCATGCCGTGACCTTCACGACGACGAGTCCGAATACGACCTCTTATTATACCGCATGGAATGCTCAATGGGCTCAGTCGGTGTACTACAATGCGGCGGATAAGACCTATTATCGTGTGCCGACCAAGGATGAAATGTATCTGTTGTTCCCGGATAATGCCAATCTCATTCGTTTTGACCAGGCCATGGACGGAACGTCGGAAGTGACGGAAACCTTGCCGGACAATCTCTTCGGAAATACCGAAGTGAATGGCGGGGAAGGAACCTCTGTATTTAAAAATGGAACGGCCTCTACCGTGTCGACGTTGGCGACGGGGGTAGACTATCCGGTTGTGTATGCGATTCGTTTCAAAGGAACGGCGCAATATGCGGCCTATCGTTATGAAATCAAAAACTGGGATAATACGGAGACCGGCGAATTGGAAATCCGGATCAAGGCTTTGCAGGAAGGATCCTTGTGGACGATCGACGAAGTGGCCAATGAAGCCTACTGGGGCGATCCTTCGGACGGGAATACCGATGTCGACAATCAGTTGATTTATCACATTCCGGCCGCGGGTTGGAAAGAGTCGAGTGAAAACCCGTTGCAAGGTCAGGGATCCGGTTCCTATTTGTGGACCCAGATCGCGGCAGAGGGTAGCAATGCGTATGAAGGAGGCCATAATACTCAGAGCTCAGGGGTAAATTCGTATGCTCAGGCTTATGTAGGTACTTTGCGGTTGGTAAAAGCGACGGATGCAGAGATCATGCCGGCCCTGAACAAGGCGCTTAAAGTGAATATGTTCACCGCGTTCAATGCCCAGAGCGTCGACCTGTCCCAGAAAAAGATTACGTCGTTTTTCGATCAGGTAGTTTCCACTTCCTGTCCGAGAGACTCCTATTTCACCTATGCTCAGCTGAAAGATGCAGGTGTGACGGAGAATGGGGTATTGTTTGACGGCCCGGACGGAAAGAAATACAGACTGCCGACGGTCGGTGAATTCGCCTTGTTGGAACCGCTTACGACGGAAGAACCGGATCGGGCGAGCGTGCATAGAGAACATGACGGCATGTATCATCCATATTGGAATGAAAATAGCTCGACCAATACGTTTCCTTATGTTACGATGACCGTTCCGTTTACGGAAACGATCTATCTGCAGAATGGGGCCGACAATAAACCGGATAAGACCCATCCTGACGATCCGGCCTATACCTTGAAAGGGGAATCACAGTTGTGGATCGGTCGGCAAACGGAACAGGTGACTTATCCCGCTTTGTCGTCGTATATTTACAATGTGCATGTGGTTTATGCGTTGCGTTTCAAAGGAACGAATCAGTATGCCGCCTATCGTTGGGAATCCTGTCAAGTGGCTTCCGAACCCTTGGAACGTTATTTGTCCATTAAGATTAAAGCCCTTAAACAGGGGGATGAACGAACGACGATCGAAACCGTAGCGGATGACTCCTTCTGGCAAGACAGGTTTATTGAATTTAAAATGCCTGCGTCGGGCTATTATCTGGATGAAAGCATCGATTTGGGTGTGCATACGATTCGTCACGAAGGAGTGGATGGTTATGCCTGGTCGTCATCCTTGTCGGATTATGTTGAATCGGAAGCTTTGCGATTAGGTTTTTCGCTCTATACGTTAAGTGTTGCCAGATTGCCGGAAGATACGTATTTTCTGCCGTTGCGTTTTGTGAGTGCACAGGAATAGACAACGACGGTTAGGCGTTAAAAAATACTCTCGGGTTTTGCCCGGGAGTATTTTTTGTTTCTGGGGTCGGTTTAGAAACGCTTTCACGGGGCGGGGACCTGGTTGAGAAATCCTCGGAGGATGCTTAACCCCTCGGGAGAAATTGTTACCTTTGTAGGTCTAACCAGGAAGCGATGAAAGCCTATACGTATGTCGAACCCGACAAATTCCAGCTTCTGGAAAAGCCGAAACCACAGCTGCAAACACCCCGTGATGCGATCGTACGCGTGACGTTGAGCAGCATTTGTACCAGCGATCTGCATATAAAACACGGGAGTGTACCCCGTGCGGTACCCGGCATTACGGTGGGGCATGAGATGGTCGGGGTCGTCGAACAGCTCGGCGAGGCTGTCCAGCACGTAAAAGTGGGGGATCGGGTCTGCGTCAATGTCGAAACCTTTTGCGGCAGCTGTTTTTTCTGTCAGCACGGCTATGTGAATAACTGTACCGATCCGCAGGGCGGTTGGGCCCTGGGGTGTCGGATCGACGGGGGACAGGCGGAGTATGTCCGGGTCCCGTATGCCGATCAGGGGCTCAGTCGGATTCCCGATACGGTGAGCGACGAACAGGCGCTGTTCGTCGGAGATATTTTGGCGACGGGCTATTGGGCGGCCCGGATTTCGGACATTCAACCCGAAGATACGGTGTTGATTCTCGGAGCAGGGCCTACCGGTCTCTGTACCCTACAGTGTGTGGCCTTGAAACATCCCAAACGGATTCTCGTTTGTGAAAAATCGGAGGAACGGGTTCGCTTTCTGCAACAACACTATCCGCAGGTGGCGGTGACGTCGCCGGACACGTGTCCGGAATTTGTGCAGAGCCATAGCGATCATGGCGGGGCGGATGTCGTGTTGGAGGTGGCCGGTTCGGACGAGACGTTTCGGTTGGCCTGGGAGTGTGCCCGGCCGAATGCCATTGTGACGATTGTGGCGCTGTATGATCGCCCGCAGGTGTTGCCGTTGCCGGAGATGTATGGGAAGAATCTGACCTTTAAAACCGGTGGGGTGGACGGTTGTGATTGTGCCGAGATTTTGCGGTTGATCGAACAGGGTTTGATCGATACGACGTCGTTGATTACGCATCGTTTCCCGTTGAGTCGCATCGAGGAGGCGTACCGTCTGTTTGAAAGTCGTCAGGAGGGCGTGATGAAAGTGGCCATTCAGGGCCTATAGTCTACGGTCGATCGGGTGCTGGATCCCGTAGCAGCATATAGCAGTACTTCAGATCGATAGAACGGAATCGATCGGGGAAAGTCCGAGGAAATGGGAAAGGTAGGATAGGAAGAGCGCTTGTCTCCTTTCCAGGGGAAGGGTACCGCGTCGTTCAGTCGGGCGGGGAAAAGAGAGGCCCAAGCAAGAATATACGAAACACAGAACGGAAGCAGGATGGTCAATCAAAGGTTCAGACAGTATTGGATGGCGGCCAGCGTGGTCATCGCCATTGTGATGTCGGTACTGGACGGTACGATCGTCAATGTGGCCTTACCCTCCTTGACCAAAGAGTTCGGTGTGAGTCCCGATACCGCCATTTGGATCGTGAATGCGTACCAGATGGTCATCATGATGTTTTTGCTCATCTTTGCGACCCTGGGGGATATCATCGGCTATAAAAAGGTCTTTCTAACCGGGATTTCCTTATTTACCGGAGCTTCGGTGCTCTGTGTGTGTTCGGTGCGGTTCGAGATGTTGATCGTATCGCGTATTCTGCAAGGAATCGGAGCAGCCTGTGTCATGGGCGTGAATACCGCGTTGATTCGCCAGATCTATCCACCTCAGATATTGGGTCGGGGCATGAGCCTCAATGCCATGGCTGTCGCGGTCAGTACCGCTGCCGGACCGACCGTGGCCGGATTTATCCTCTCCAAATTGACGTGGCATTGGTTGTTCGCGATCAATATTCCGTTAGGGATATTGGCGTTTTGGTTAGGAAAACGCTTTCTGCCGGTTACGCCACGACGCCATGAACGGCGGGTCGATCGTTGGAGTTGCGTGGGGAATGCCCTGACATTCGGGCTGCTGATCTATACGTTGGAAGGAATTGCACATCATGAAAATACGGGGTTGATCGTCGGGGAGATTGTCCTATTTTTTTGCATCGGGTATGTCTATCTGCGCCGGCAGTTCCGGGTGCAGCAGCAGGGACTAACGCCGATGTTGCCGATCGACCTGTTGAAAATCCCCATCTTTGCCCTTTCGATCACGACCTCCATCTGCTCTTTTATGGCCCAAATGTTGGCGATGGTTTCGTTACCGTTTTTCCTGCAAGACGCCCTGCACTTCAGCCCGATCGAGACAGGATTGTTGATTACGCCCTGGCCTTTGGCGACGCTTTTGACCGCCCCGTTAGCCGGACGTCTGGTGGAACATTACCATCCCGGGCTCTTAGGGGCGATCGGCATGATACTGTTTGCGGCCGGCCTCTTTTTGCTCTTTTTTCTGCCGGAGGGTGCCACCGTTACCGATATTTTCTGGCGGATTATGTTGTGTGGGGCCGGGTTCGGTCTCTTCCAAACGCCCAATAACCTGACGATCGTCTCCTCGGCGCCGGTACATCGCAGTGGAGGCGCCAGCGGAATGCTGGGAACGGCTCGTTTGGTCGGACAGACGGTCGGTACGACCTTGGTGGCCATCATCTTTGCCTGGATTCCCCATCTGACCGGCTCTCGACTGTGTTTGTTGATCGGAGGGTGTGTTGCGCTGTTGGCCGGCATTTCCAGCGGGTCGCGACTCTCTCAGCCCTTTGTCAATCCTCGTAACCGATAAATTAAGAATGCTTCCGTTCGGAGATGTGTTTCCGAGACCGTAGGGGCAGGCTTTAGTTACGTTATTATTCCATTCTCTGGCAAAGATCCTTCAGTTTGAATCCCGTGTAAAATACGATCATGCGGCACGTAGGGGCTATGCATGGTTCTGGGAACGGGCAGAAACGGGACGTATTTCTATCGGATTGAGCATCCGGTAGAGGGTCGATTGTTCGGCGGAGGGGTTGACCAGATACCACCGGGCCGAATAGAAGAAGGTCGGATCTATTTCGCTTTCAGCATGGATGTGCAGATTGGGGGGGAGGGCGGCGGTATGACGTGCCAAAGCCACCCAATCCGGGCGCTGTTCGAAGGCATACACCTCACTGTCTCGATGGACCAACGCAAACAGCAGACCGATTTCACCCTGTCCATTATTGATGATAACGATCTGACGAGGCATCGGATGGTGGTCGATCCACTCGCTGAAGCAGTCATAAGAGCGCAGGACTTTTCGAGCGTGGGCTTCGATTTCAGGTCCCTTGTACAGGTAACGGGCCAAGACCGAGGGACGGAAATAGCGGGTGGTTTCGTATTGGTTCCGCATGCGCAGCTCTTTGTCTTCGAGCAGTGCGGGCCATTCGGAGGCGGGAGCCTGTCGGGAAGGAGAAGTTTCGAGCGAAATGCACCCTTCGGTAAGCAGGAAGTTTCGGTCGGAGAGCAAGGTGCTACCGTGAATCCCGACCGGAGTGGCGGGGCTCTTCAGTTCGGGCATTTCGTCGGCGAAACAGGCGATAAAAGAGTAAGTTTCGAGGACGTCGGGTGTGAGTTCAGCGAGGGGTTTTCGGCTATGGGTTATGCTCCATAAAGAGGCGAACAGTACCGGCAATCGACGATCCGTGAAGATGACCACACCTGGGAAATAGGCGGCGAGCAGGAGCAGATCGAGGGCCGAATGGTAACGGGCGACGAGAATTCGTTCCGGGCGGAGGGTCAGGTCGGCTTGACAGCGAATGCCGATCAGATGCCGACACCACCAGCCAGCCAGGCCATGCAGATAGGTCCGCAAGGTTTTCGGACGGTTGGCCGTACATACGACCAGGCACCCGCCCCACAGATTGGCCAGGAGCAAGGTTCCCCAGAAAGAGACCGAGCTCAGGAGACGGCGTAATGTAATCGGAAAGAGACGAGGAGTGCCGTCCCGATGGCGGGTCAGCCAGCGGTAAATAAAGGGGGGAATGAGATAGGCCATGGTCACGACGGTGAGCATCCCGATGATCGTGACCTCGGCCAGCGAATGCATGGCGGGATGGCGGGAGAGGATCAATGTCCCGATGCCGATCAACATGATCAGGGCGGAGAGGATAATGCTGTTTTTGTAGGAGGCGAGCAGTTTACGTCCGTAGGCATATTCATAGATGAGCCCTTCGGTGATAAAAATGGTGTAGTCGTCGCCCTGACCGAAGATAAAGGTGGCTAAAATGATGTTGACGATATTGAATTGGAGACCGCACCATTCCATGATTCCCAGAATCCACAGCCAACTGACCGTTATAGGCAGGAAGGCCAGGAGGCTCAACTCTAATCGCCCGAACGAGAACCACAGAAAGAGAAAGACGATGGCTCCGCACGACCATCCGATGTAGTTGAAATCGTCGGTCAGGGCGTTTGCCAGGGCGCTGTTCATGTTCTGGACGTCGAATACGTAGGATTCGGGTAGTTGGGCGTGTAATGTGGTTTGGAGGGGCGTGACCTGTTCGGGCCGGACGTCGATTCGATCGATCAGCGTATAGGTGTCGGCGTCGTGGCAGAGATAATTTTGAAAGAGCGACTCGGTTAAGGGGGCGAAGTCTTCCAACGGCAGGGGCGAGAAGGAGCGTTGCAACAACGAGTCGAAGGCGGCAAAAGCATCGGCCCGAAAACCGTTGCGTTGAAGAGCCTGTGCCATTTGGGTGTGGATCATCGGACGGTATTGGTCGACGAATTGCCGCCACCGTTCGAGGCGGCGTTGTTGTTCGGCTTGGGAGGGCAGATAGGGACCGATCTGTTGCCAGTGGGCTTGTGTGTCTTGGTGGATGATGCGGGCCAATTGCGGTTGGATTGCTTCCCGACGTTGCAGTGCCTCTTCCCAGGAGTGCCCTTCCGTAGCGACATAGACCGGAACTTTCCCTTCCTGACCGAGAAGGCGTTGAAAGGCCTCTTGATCGGCTCGTTGCACATCGGTCATATAGTTGATATGCTGCAGGTTGGTGTCGAAGGTCGTCTGTCGGCTGAAGTAGGCGAACAGCAGGGTCAATAGACAGACTATGCCGAAGATCCACGGCTTGTTGTCGAGGGACAGTCGGGAGAGAGGGAGCCATACCTGGCGGGTTGGCGCAGCGCTGGAGGAAGGTTTGGAGACCCAATGCGGCAGAACGATCAGCACGAAAAGGATGGTGCCGATCAGCATCAGTGCGGCGAATAACCCCAAGTCGCGCAGGGCCGGAGCGGTCATCGGGACCAGACAGAGAAACGCTCCAACGGTGGTGATATTGCCGATCACAAGCGGAGAGACGATTTCACGGAGGGTGGAACGCACATCGGGTTCATGGCGCAGGTGGGCCAACAGATGGAGCGGATAGTTGACGGCGATGCCGATAATGATCGAGGCGATGCCTAAGATGATCATGGAGACTTCGTCCCGGAAGAGGGATAATCCGCCCAGAGCGAACAACCACCCGAAGAGAATCGAAACGCCGATTAGTCCCAAGGCGCGTAGTGAGCGAAGAGTGTAGAGCAGCAGGGCGAGGATCAGAACGACGGCGATGGAGATGGACCACAGACTGTCGGTTTTGATGCGTTGGGCGTTGGTGACGGCAATGACCGGTGCTCCGGCCAGATGAATGTCCACGTCGGGAAATTCGGTTTGCAGGCTGGAGGCGGCCTGTTCGAGCAGGTGGATCAGTCGGGCATTGTGTCGGGTTTCGTTGGAGCCATAGGGGGTTTGCAGGGTGACAATGGCGCGTTTGCGATCGGGGGTGAAGATGTAACCGTCGTACAGTTCGTAGGATAATCCGCTCTGAAAGGTTTGTAATTGAGCGATGGTAGGGGTGAAGAGCTGCAGCGGATCTTGCGTCAGGTGGGTGGTGAGCAGGCTGCCGGTCGGAAACATCAGTTGCATACGATCCCGAGCGATCTGCGCATCGATGTAGTCGGGGGTCAGGAGCGAATCAATCCGGGCATAGTCCGCTTCGGTCAGGAAGTAGGGGATGTGTCGATAGAGAAAATCGGAGACGCGGAAGAGGGTTTCGTAATCGATGCGGGTCGTGAGATGGTGGATATCGTGCAGGGTGTCGAGACGGGAGACGGTTTCGGCGAATCGGTCGATGGCTTCGGTTATCCGTTCCGGTTCTATAGTCTGGGTCGTATCCCGGGCGAGAAAGAGAACGAAAAGACGATCGGAGGCAGAAATTTGTTGATAGAGTTGCAGGGCTTTGCGATGCGTTTGGTCGAAAGGCAGGAAATCCAGGATATTTTCATTCCGGCCCAACGAAAAGGCACCGGCCAGCAACAGCAGACACAACGCGGCCACGAGGGCAAACAATCTGCGTTTATGCCCTCGGAACCGATCGTATAACCGAAGAAAAAAGGCGACCATGCTGTGAGTGATTTTAATCGTTGAGGTACTCTACGGGGGAGGCATAGATTCCCAGAAAAATATCGCGCAGGAGATCGGTGTCCGACACGTCGAATGGGGCCAGTTGTTCGAGTCGTTCGAGGAACTGCTGTTTCTGGGTGGTCGAGTAGTGTGAGGCGTGTCGATTCTGGCCATAGCGCAGATCGTGCGCGATATAATTGTTGGGGGAGAGACGGTAGTGGCTGCGAATCGCCCGGTCGAGCAGGGCCGTGACACGTTTGTTGTATTCGTTGTGGGTACAGGTGTCGTAAGCCCGCAACTGTTCGGCATCGATCCGGGGACAGAAACAGAGATGAACGGCCCCTTTGGGTTGCATGATGCCGGTCAGAATGCTGTTGAGATCTTCTCCGGGTTTTTTGGTGTAACGGGTGAATTGCGATTCATACAGTTCCAGGGCCTTCAGAATGTCGCACGGTTCCCATTCATAGGAGATGCTGACCGGTACGATATTCAATTCGGCCAAGGCTTCGATTTTGTCGAAGGGCTTGCTCAGACCGAACATCTTCACGATGCCCTGGTCGGTCAGATCGTTTCCGTCTTTCGTGCGGCCGTTTCGTTGAGCGATCCAGACCGATTGTCGCTTTTGGGTCAGGGTATAACGGATGTATTCCGAGCAGTGCTGGGAGTGTTTGTAGAACTCTTTCAGGTTGCCGGAGCGTTCGATTCGGAACATTTTGTTCGATTTGCCGATATCGATGACCAGTTGGGAGGACATCAGGTTGGCCCCGAAGGTGATTTCAGAGGTTTCGTGGCCGTGGGTCAGCAGAATGTACTGCAACAACGAAGCATCCAGCATGATATCCCGATGGTTCGAGACAAACAGATAGCGCTCTTGAGGATCCAGCTGTTCCACGCCCTCGTAGGTGAACGAGGTGATGCTGCGGGCGATGACCTGTTCATTGGCCGGCTTCATGATCTGTTCCTGGAGCTCCCGGCTGGTACGGATTGCCAGCACGCGTTGGCGGACCGTTTCGATATCTTCGTGCGGAAAGATATAGCTGGCCAGGAGTGGAAACGAGGCATTGGTGGCGATTCGTTGCATGGCTGCGGGAATTTCGTCATCGTAATAGGGACGGATGTCGTCGAAAACGGGATTTCTCATGGCTATTGGCGTTTGTCGATGAATTTGACGGGTTTACGGCTTTTGGCCGGGTAGTTGATGGCATGGATCACCTCGACGGGGTGCAGCTCGATGTCGGGGGCCACCCGGATACGGGAGCGGAAACGATCTTTGAGGTCTTTCACGGCGTCGAACTCCGGGCGATACTTCAGGCCGATCTTGACGAGCACCTGATCGGTCCCGGCCTCGCTCTCCTGCACCTCGATGACATAGTTTTCCACGTAGGCCGTGTTATCCAGCACATCGTTCAGAGCGGGTGGGTAGAGGGTCGTACCCTTGAGTTTGATCATGTTGTGTTTGCGTCCGATCAGCGGGGTCAGGCGGAAAGAGTGGCGGCCGCAGCGACAGGGTTCGGTGCGTTTGGCGGCGATATCGCCGGTCCGGAAACGCAATAACGGCATCCCTTCGACCCCCAGGGTGGTCACGACGATCTCGCCGTATTCGCCGTCGGGGACCGGGAGGTTGTCGGGGCCGATGATTTCGACAATGATCAGTTCCGGGTGGAGGTGGCCGCCGCATCCGTATTCGCACTCGGAGAACGTAGCTCCCATTTCGGTGGAGGAGTAGGTGGCGAACAGATCGACGTCCCATTTGTCGTGGATGCGTTGTCCGAGCAGGTTGAGCGAAAAATCCTGTTCGCGTAACCCCTCTCCGATCCCGATGATGCGTCGAATGCTGCTGTGTCGGTAATCGATCTGGTGCTCTTCGGCGTATTGAATCAGGCGCAGGATGAATGACGGTACGCACATGATGGTATCGGGTTTCAAGCGGCGGATCGTGTCCCATTGCAGTTCGGGAATGCCGTTCCCCACGCGAATCACGCTGGCTCCCAGTTCGCGGATGCCGAGAAAATAGGCCAGCCCGGCCATGAATCGTTTGTCGAGGGTGGTCATCAGCTGGACGATGTTACCCGGGCGGAGACCGGCACAGGCGAACGATTTCATCTCGTTGTAGGCGAGTCGTTGCAGGTCTTTTTCCGTGCACCCGAAGGTGACGGGGTCGCCCAGGGTACCCGACGTCGTGACATAGTCGATGATTTTTTCCCGGGGGCAGCAGAGAAACTCTTCGTTAAAGAGTTGCAGGTCTTTTTTCTCCGTAAAGGGAATTTTGACCAGGTCTTCGAGGTAACGGATCTGGTTGATGTGGATTTCGTAGCGTTCGAACATGCGGTGATAGTAGACCGAATGTTCGTTGAGATAGTGCAGGGCTCGGTGGAGCAGCTCCTCCTGGTAGAGTTTGATCTCGTCGGCGGAGCGATATTCGATGTCGGATTCAACAGGGATCATAGGTTTGGTTGGCAAGCGTGGTTAAAAGGGTGAACGTATCGGAAATCGATCCAACGGTTTAGGGAGTGGTCGATGAAGGGTAGAACGGATAGGTAGGGCCTTCGGGAAAATCGGCTTCGTATTTTGCGTTGATCTGGCGGATCAGCTCATGCGAACCCATCAGGGCTTCGGCCGTATTGATGGCGGTCAGCGGGACGCCGCAGATGCCGTGCAGGTTGATATTTTGGCCGGTGAGCCACAGGTTTCGGATCTTGGTGACGATCGGCACCTGAGACAGGGCGATGTTTTGGGCATCTTTACGGAAACCGTACATCGAACCCTCTTTGACCCCGTAGTAGTCGCGAATGGTCAGCGGACTCGACGTATAGAGGGCTTCGATATGGTCTCGAAAGTGGGGATATATCTGCTCCATCCGATCGAGGATACGGTCGGCCTGTTGTTGTTTCCAGGCCTCGTAGTCAGGGCCTCGGTGACCTGTCCGGGTGTTCTCCCAGGAACGGACGGCCTCGAACGGCATAGGAGAGGTGAGAATCATTTTTCGGCTGAAGGGGCCCTGCTGGCGGACGGGGGGCGTCATATACATTACCCCTCGGGGCCATTGATCATCATAGAGACCGAGTTGCCATGACAGGCCGTGGGCACTCTGACAATAACCGGTGTGGTTGAAGTAAGGGACGCGATTGGGCTTGAGGGTCAGGTAGACCGTGAAAGCCGAATAGCTGTTGGGAATCTCTTCGAGCCGTTGCCGATAGGCGCGGGGTAGGGCGGAAGCGTCTAAATAGCGCAGCAAGGTGCAGGGATGGATGGCCGAGATGTAGTGATCGGCCGTATAACGGGTTCCGTTTTCGGTTTCGACATAAAGGATCGTTCGATTTTCGCAGGCCAGGGTTCGGACTGGAGATTTGGTGAGTACCTGTCCCTGGTGTTGCCGGATCACATCGGCCAGCGCATCGGCCAGCTGGGAACTGCCGTCGACGAAGCGGTCTTCGCCGTTGATATATAGAACGTTGACCAGCGCATGAATATAGGCCGGTGTGTGATGGGCTACCCCTCCGTACATGGGGTTCATGTAGGCCAGAATATCTTGGAGGCGAGGGTCTTTGATGTAGTGGGCGATGAATTCGTCGGCCGGTTGCAGAAACGCTTCATCGTGTGCAAAGATCGGTCGATCCTCTTCGCGCAGATAGAACATGCCGACTTCGTTCGAGAGCCGATACAGGGCTTCGACATACTGGCGGATCTGGGGCGCTTCTGTGGGGAAACGTTCGGAAAAGTAGGCGACGAAGCGTTCCGGGCCGCAGGGGATGGCATAACGTTCGTTTTCGCGGAGGTAGTACAGCGAATCCATACAGTCGTTATCGGTGGCTCGCAATTGCAGTTGGTCCAAGATGCCCAGATAGTGGCAGATGCGGAAAATAGAGGCTCCCGGACGGAATCCTCCCAACATGTGCATGCCGGTTTCGAAGCGCTGACCGGCGCGCAGGAAGGTTTGCAATCCGCCGCCGATCGTTGCGTTTTTTTCCAGCACGGTTACCCGATAGCCGTTCCGGGCCAACAAGGCTCCCGTAAAGAGTCCGCCCATGCCTCCGCCTATGATGATGACCGAATCGTTCATGAATTTGCTTGTTGAATTTGTTGGAAAATGCGAGTGGAACCGAGAATTTCGCCACAGGTAATCAGGGTACCCACCAAGACGCCCAGAATACCGTGCGAGTTGATGTTTTGACCCGTCAGCAGGAGGTTTGGAATGCGAGTCCGATGGGAGACCCGACTGCCGAGTCCGGCCTGAATGTCGTGTACGACGCCGTACATCGACCCCTCGTCGGTCCCGGTATAGTCGCGATAGGTCAGGGGGGTGGAGGTGTAATAGCGTTCGATGTGTTGGCGCAGTCCGGGAAAATCGCGTTCGACACAAGAGAGCAGCTGTTCCGCTTTTTGCTGTTTGAACGCCTCGTACGTCTCTCCTCGATGGCCGACGGTCGTATGGAACCACGGCTCCAGGTCGTGGATCGACAGATAGGAGATCACGATGCCGTCTTGGGCGTAGCGGGGGTTCGGCTCGGAGCACATATGCATATAGAGATAGCCTTTGGGCCACTCCGCTTCCGTATAGTGTTCGCAACCCCAGGGCGAATCTCCCTGGTAGCCGTAGAAGTTGTAATTTTGATAGGGAACACTCTCCTTTTTGAAGTGAAGGTAGAGCGAAAATCCGCCGATGGTATTTCGGAGCGTTTGGATGCGTCGGCGGAAAGCCGGGCGAATCAAGTCGGTGTCGAGCATGTCGAGGGTGCGTTTGGGGTGGACGCTCGAAATGACGATATCGGCCGGATATCGATTCCCGTCTGTGGTTTCGACCGCCTGCGCTCGGGTAGAGTCGCAGAGAATCTTCGAGACTTTCTGGCGGGTGAAAATTTGGCCGCCATAACGGGAGAGGGTTTGAGCCAAAGCTTCGCTGAGGCGATCGCTGCCTCCCACAATTCGGAAGGCACTCTGATTGTAAAAGTCGGTAATGAAGGCATGGGTAGCAAAGGGGGTCCGATCGCGTTCAGCCGCATAGATCGGCAGGTTGCCCACCAACACATCGCGTAACAGCGGATCGCGAATCAATCCTTCCAGTACCTCGTTGATGCTTCTTTGTTGGTATTCGGTGTTGATAGCCAGGTCGGTACCTCCCTCTTGGAGGGCGTGGAGGGTCGAGGCATGAGCGATACGTTCGACCAGATCGAAATAGGCGTTGAGCTGAGACCGTTCATGCGGAAAACGTTGGGCAAGCGTCTCGATAAAGGCTTCGCGGCTTTGGGCGAAACGGAAGCGTTCTCCTCGCAACGATATGATATCATAACCGGAGGGATCCAACCGATTCAACGTCAGGGAGTCTCGTACCTCCAGATAACGTAATAATCGATCAAGGACCTGTCCCGGATCGCAGCTTCCGATAAAGTGCATACCGGTTTCGAATTTGGCCTCTCCCCGCCGGAAACATTGCAGACAGCCACCGATTTGTCGCTCTTGTTCGAGCACGGTGACTTGATAGCCGTTTTTGGCCAGTATGATCCCGCAGGACAATCCTCCGAGACCGCTACCTATAATGACACACTGCTTTTTCATACGATGGAGCGGTTTGAACGGTTAGGTTGGGGAAGGCGTATCGGTGTGCCATCCTCCTTGAGGCGGTAGTGAATGTCCGGGAGCGGAATTCCATGGTCGTCGGCCGACAGGTGCAGGTTCGTGGGTAGGGTGAGAGCCCGGCGGGCGATCGCCAGACGTTTCGGATCGGGTTCCAGGGCATACACCTCGGTTTGAGGGTGGACCAGGGCATAGAGCAGGGCGAATTCCCCCGTGGAGCTGTGATCGATGCGTATGCAGGGCACGACCGGGGCCTGGTCGATGACAGTCCGGAAATTACCCTGCTTCTGCAGCGTTCGACGGCAGGCCCGGCCGATTTTCCGGCCTTGCGCACGATATTTCTGATAGACATACCAGGCGTAATAGTCTGCACCTTCGCGTTCGGCGCAGATCTCGGCGTAATGGCTGATATAGTATTTTCGGAGGTTGGAGGTGCGGGTTTTGAAATCGACTCCGTAGCGCGGATCGTGACAGGGAATGCGGGTTCCGATTTCGGTGTAGAGGGCTCCTTCGCGGAGCATGAAGTCGTTTTTCGGCAAAACGTGTCCGATGCCGTGCAGAAACACCGGAAGCAGGTCGAGTTGCAGCTTTTCGGCCAGGTAGAATGCCCCGCGGTGAAAGCGTTGAATGCGACAGTCCGGAGAGCGGGTGCCTTCGGGGAAGACGACGATCGAGTAGCCGCGTCGAACTAGATCGGCCAGCCGTTCGAGGTTGGTTTCGAGGCCATCCGAAACGGTGTAGAATTCCGCATAACGGATCAATAAACCGTAGATTGGGTTTCGATGGACCCAGTCGTTGGTCAGGACGACCAGTTTGGGGGTCAGGCTCAGCAGACACATCAGGTCGAGATGGGATTGATGGTTGCTGAGGATCAGGGCCGGTTTTTCGAAGGTTTCGCCGGTAGAGTTAACACGGGTAAAGGTGGTTCCCGGTACCCGGTGGATCACGAAATCGGAAGCCCAGCAGATGAAGCGGTGCAGACGCAGTCGTTTCTTTTCGGTGGTTTGTCCGAGGTGGAAATAGAGGAAGGTCGCGGGCAGAATCCACAGGAACATATTGACGCACAGAAACAGCAGCGAATAGAGCGAGTAGACGATTCGCTTGACCGTGATGGGTACGGCGTCAGGGGTATGTATAGCGGCACTCATTGTGGGCGGGATCTGAAAAGTTTGCGGGGCCAGCCATACAGGAGGGCCAGCAGACACAGCAGCGTATTGAGCATCGAAATGCGCAGGAAGTCTCGCACCGGGCGGAAATGGCTGACGCGATCTTCCGGATAGTGGACGCGGACGGTAACCGGGCATAGCTCGACACCGGCCCAGGCCGAGGCGACCAGCAGTTCCAGTTCAGCTTCGTATCGGGCGGTCATCCAACGTTCGCCTCGGAGCTTCAGAAGCGGATAGATGCGCAATCCGGTTTGGGTATCGGGCAGGGTTTGGCCGGTTTGCAACCAGAACCAGAAGTTGGAAAAGCGGTTGGCCCAACGGTTGCCCTGCGGCATGTGGGGATGGAGCATCGGACGACTGCCGACGATCAGCGCCGAGGGTTTCTGTTCGGCCGCGGTGCGTAGCAGCGGAATGTCTTCCGGGAAATGCTGCCCGTCGGCATCGATCGTCAGGGCATGGGTAAATCCTTGGGCCCGGGCTTGGCGGAATCCGACGCGCAGGGCATATCCTTTGCCTCGATTCCGGGCATAGCCGATCGTCGTCACAGGCATCGGGGCCTGAGCCAACCGGGCCGCCGTTTCATCGGTCGAACCGTCATTGACCACGATCAGGTCGGGAATCTGACGATAGGTCCGTTCGAGGACAGAGAGGATTGTCCCGGCGTTGTTGTACGTCGGAATGACGGCACAGAGGCGTACCGTCGGGGAATGTTTATCGGGCATCGTCGGTATCGGCATAGATCATCGAAAGCTGAGCGAACCGGTGGTCGTCGTGTTGTACGACCGCTTTGAGGTGATAGTGTGTCTCGGTTTGTTCGATCGAACGGAAGAGTACCTCTACCTGGGTCTGTTCGGTCGGCGAAAGAACCTGGAGAAACTTGACGTTGACGATCTGTTTCAACGCCAGGGTACGAGCGAGTCGTCTTTCGAGCAGCTCGGAAACCAGCAGAATGAGGCAAACCCCCGGAGTGATGGGGTTGCCTGGGAAATGGGCCCGATAGATCTCATGTTGGGGGTTGATGCGCAGGAGATAACGGCTGCTTCCCGGCTCTTCGGTCTCTTCCTCGAGGAAGAAAAGCTGACTCAGTAGTTTCATGTTCGGTCTATATTACATCGTTAGACGAGCGAATCGGTAAGATATATCGTGTCGTTCGTTATGGAGGATCCAGGTCTTGGCGTCGGGATGTTCGATACGTCGGCCTCGGCGGGTCCCGTTAAAGGGTTGATCGTCATAGGTCAACAGAAGACTTAGGTCGCGTCGCAACGTGCGACGGATGTACCAACGGTCCAGTTGTTCGCGTATGTTCGAAAGTTCGATCCGATCCTTCCGCGGATCGTATCGAAAATCGAAAGCCCGGATCCCGAATTCATTCAACCAGGAACCGACGACCTTTTCTCCCAGTCGTTTCATCAGGCAGATCCCAGACAGTTGGGCCTCCTGAAACCGTAAGGTGACGGCATATTCTCTCCGTTCTCCTTCGGACCTGGGCTGCAGGGAGCTTGGGGTCGCCGAGGAGTCTTCAGGATGAGCGGACACCCATCCGGCCATGAGCCATAGACTAAGGAACACTAAAAAGCGTTTCATCGAGCGGTGCGTCGGTTCGTATGTTTTTCAGGTCGATGATGGTTTTGTCGTTGTTTTTTTCGATCATTTCAACCCGGATGACCAACTGGCGTTTGGGGTCGAAATGCAGACGAAGCTGCGAAAAGAAGGAGGATATTTCGCGTCGGATCGGCGTCATTTCGGCGATCCAGGTTCCGTTTTCGACCCGTATGCGGGTACGGAAATCGGTTGTGGCGGTCAGACAGCGCC
Source organism: uncultured Alistipes sp. (assembly GCA_944326035.1). GTDB lineage: Bacteria > Bacteroidota > Bacteroidia > Bacteroidales > Rikenellaceae > Alistipes_A. The sequence goes on from CALVCS010000009.1 coordinate 119,182, forward strand.
CCGTCAGACTGTTCATCATATTTCGGGCGATCTCCTGAAACATGCGGTTGTCGGAGGTGTTGACGACATGAGTTTGGTCGGGGGAGCGCATCACCACCCGGTCACCGTTGAGGATAAAGGTATAGCGGTAGGGAGACGTATACTCCCAATGGAGCTTTCCACCTTCCTGCTGATAGTACATGACGCCGTGCGAAACCATCTGATCACGCAACAGGGAGAGCTCTTTGGTTTGGGTAAATTCACATTGCAAGGTTTTGATCGCAGCGGCTTTTCGGTCGATGGCGGCCAGAATCTCTTGGTCGGAAGCGTCGGCCGTCCGGTTCTGAGCTTGAACCGTTTGCAGGCCGAAGTTTCCAAACAGCCACACGAGAAGCAAATAGGGAATCCAGTGCATAGTCGAATCATTTAGCGATGAAGATACATCCGGCGATAATCAGGACGATTCCGATCCAGCGGGTCAGCGGAATCTGTTCGTGAAAGAAGATCATGGCGGCCAGCATGCCCATCACGTAAGCGAGGCTCAACATCGGGTAGACCGTGCTGAAGGGGAATCGTTTCAGCATGTAGAGCCAGCAGGCAGCTGTTGCCAGGAAGCAGAGTCCGCTGCCGATCATGTATAAGTTGGCGAAAAAGCGGTAGAACCATTGCCAACTCCACGAAAAGTCTCCGGCCCGGTTCAGGGCTATTTTCTGGAGCAGTTGACATGCCACCAGCAGGGCGGATTGCAGAATGGCCAACGGAATCAATGTCCACATAACGCACGCAGAATGATCAGTGAATACTCTTTGTCTTCGCTCTGGTTGAGCAGCAGCAGGGTCTGGGGAGGTTCGCTCCGTGGGGGGGTAGGGCCGTAATACATGCCATCCGGAATAAACCCTTGATCCAGACAGTGTGCGGCGGCATAGACCGCGTAGGCCGATGCCGTATAACTGAGGCCGAACCATTGTTTATAGCGCAGGGTCGGCACTTCGGGAAACCATTGTTGGATAAAACGGTGATACGGGGCGTCCTGGGCTTCTCGACCGGAAACCCCGGTCATGACGGCCGACAGCGATTCCGGGGTTAGTTGCGCTTCATCCAGAAGGCTATGGAGCGTCTCTTGTAGGGCTTGTTCCGTCGGACGGTAGAGCATGCGCATCGATACCAGTTCGCATAACCCTTGCTGGGCTTCCATAGAGAGCAACAGGGCAACGGCGGTTTCGGATCCGGTCCCGGGCTGTGAACCTCCCATATACCCGATGCGTTCCAAAAGCGTAAAGTAAGAGGGGGTCAACTCATCGTATCCGCCGACCAGGGCCGTACGGATGTTCCCGATCCGGAACTGTGTCCAGGCGTCCAACAGAGCCTGATCGAACGAGACATCTTTGTGGGAATAGGTGATGTTGTAGCCGTGCGTATGGGAGCGCAGGGCCAACAACGAGGCGATGGTGTTGTGGGTCGACTGCATGAAGTGCGTCGGGCTCAGCAGGGACTCTCCGTCTCGGCACAAGGCTTCCAGAAAACGTTCGGTATTCTCCATGCATCCGAGACCGGTTCCGACCAGGATGGCATCGGGATGTTCCACGCCGGTTTTCCGGAAGACGCTTTGGGCAGTCACCCAAGCCCGTTTGAGAATTTTGCCCAGTCGTCGACTTTCGGCTGGGGTCAGCCATTGCTTGAAATCCGGATCCACGGCCCGAGCGTACGGTACGTCGTAGCGGATCGGATCCTTCATCCACGCTTCGCTGAGCGGGGCTTGCAGGGAGATTTGGTCGGCGGCTTGGATGTAAACGGGTTTCATGATTTCTGCCATTTTGAGAGCAGCAACGAAGAGTCGTTCCCTCCGAAGCCGAACGAGTTACACAAAACATGACGGATTTCCCGCTGAGGACGACTCTCCTGTACCGGGATAATGCCCTCTTCCATGGGTTCTTTCCAATTGAGGTTGACCGGCAGAAATTGGTGTTGTAGAGCCAACAGACAGATCACCGTTTCGATCGCTCCCGAGGCACTGGTCGTATGCCCCGTAGCCGATTTGGTGGACGAAACAGGCGGAACCTGGTGATGGAAAAGTCTCAACATGGCCCTACTTTCGCTGCTGTCGTTGTTGGGGGTTCCGGTGCCGTGGGCGTTGATATAGTCTACGTCGGCCGGCGTGAGGCCGGCATCCTGCAGGGCGGCTTGCATGGCCAGAAAGGCTCCTTCACCCTCGGGAGAAGAGGCCGTTTGGTGAAAGGCATCGCAGGTGTTGCCATACCCGTCGAGGGTGGCGAGGGGCTCAATTCCGCGGGCAAGAGCCGTTTCGGGGCGTTCCAGAACGAGGTAAGCAGCCCCTTCGCCTAAGTTTAGACCGGCCCGGGAGGCATCGAACGGACGGCAGGGCTGGGGATCGAGGATCATCAGCGAGTGGAAGCCGTTGAGATGGAAGCGGGTCAGACATTCGCTGCCTCCGGCCACGACCCGGTCGGCCTGTCCGCTTCGGATCAGGTTGGCGCCGACGATAATGGCGTTGAGTGCCGACGAGCAGGCGGTTGAAGGGGTGGCCACGAAACCGAAGCGGCCGAAATGATCGGCGATCAATTCCGTGGAGCTGCCGCAGTCGTGCAGGGCGATATAGTCGTTGCGGGTGTCGTTGGACAGAAAGTCCGGATAGTACTGTTCGCTTTTGTCCATGCCTCCGACGGTAGTGCCCGAGAGAAAAGCCGTCTGTGGGAGCAGCCCGGGGTCGAGCCGTGCTTCCTGCAAGGCTTCCTGTAGGGCCCACATGCCCAGTAGAGCAGTTCGGATCATCGGGGTGCCGGCGGGGATACCCAAACGGGCTTGCAGCTCTTCGTTACTCAGAGGCACCTCGCCCACCGGAAATTCGGTGTGGGTGGTGGACAGATAGCGCACGGGACCGATACCCGATCGGCCATGGAGCAGGGCATCCAATACCTCGAGTTTATCTAAGCCGATCGCCGAAACGATGCCGGCTCCTGTGATCCATATCGGGTTTTTCATGCGGAATGATTATTTGGTGCGGTGTTGAGCGATGTAGTCGGCCATGACCCGGATACTCTGAAAGATTTTACGACCTTCTGCCGCGTCTTTCAGTTTGATACCGTATTTTTTCTCCATCAGCACGATCAGTTCCAGGGCGTCGATCGAGTCGAGTCCGAGTCCCTCTCCAAAGAGAGGAGCGTCGTTGTCGATCTCTTCCGGGGTGACCTCTTCCAGGTTCAAGGCTTCGATAATTGCCTGTTTCAGTTCGACCATTAAAGCTTCCATGGGCGGTTATGGGTTTAAAAGTTGATTAAATCGTTGATTGTATCTTGATTCCAGATCGGTTTCCCGGTGTGATCCTCGGGGCCGACCAGAAAAAGGGTCGTTTCATAGTGCGTTTCATCCACATACTCAACCCAACCGCAGAGAGCCGATCGGGTTTGGGGATCGAGGAAAGCCTCCTCGACGATGGCGATCATTTCTGCGGGGTCTTTGCGGTTGAGCAGATAGCATGAGGTTTCGCCGAAATAGTGATTTCGGATGGCGATCTCACCGGTCACGATATTGGCCAGCGTATAGACGAAGACCGATGGACTGGGGAAGTAGTCGTTCGGGTCGGCGATGGTTTGTTGGTAATGGCTGTCGCTGGCGAACGAGCCGCTGTGACTGAACAGAATGACGGCCCGATCCTCCCGAGGCGAGAAGCGATCCGGGGTGTTTTGCAGCAGCAGTTCCGAGGCGATGAATCCTAACCGGCACAGCGGATCCATTTTGAAAAATTTGGGATAATCGCCGACATATTGGTGGTAGAGTCGTTTCAGCAACCCTTCGTTCGAGTCCGTTACCGGAACCGAATGGCCTTCGAGGCAGGCCCCTGTGGGGGCGATATGTATCCAGGACTGAAGAGTCAGCATAGGTCACCTCCTTGTCTGAACAGCAGGGCTGCATTACACCCTCCGAAACCGGAGAGTAACTTGATGAAACTTTTTCGTTGGGTCGTTGCGTGGGTGGCGGAGAGGCGCAGCGGGTGGGAGACGCCGCAGTGGACATACCCCCGGGTTCCCAGAATAGTCTGATCGTCGAGGGCGTACATGGAGAGCACGGTTTCCAGCAGACCGGCCGCTCCCATGGTGTGTCCGAAATAGCCTTTGAGGCCGTTCACCGGGACATCGGACAAACCGGCCCGATCGATGGCAATCGCCTCCATCTCATCGTTGTAAGGCGTGGCGGTTCCGTGGGCATTGAGGAAGGCCAACTCCTCGGGGGGCGTATCTTGCAAAACGGCACGTAAGGTGCGGTAACATCCTTCTCCGGTACGGGAGGGGCCGGAGATATGGTTGGCATCGTTACGGATAGCTCCGCGGCAGGCGATCCAATCTGTGGGTCCGATTTCGTCGACCGGGCGTCGGGTATAGAGCAGCGTAGCGGCGGCCTCTCCCAGATTCAGCCCCTGGCGATCGCGGTCGAAGGGTTGGCAGGGAAGCGGCGAGAGGGCTTTGAAGGATTGAAATCCGGAGACAATGAATTTCGATTGTTGGTCGGCCCCGACGACAATGGCGTGGTCGCAACGACCCTGCTGGAGGGCCCGCATGGCGGCGATTTGCGCACAGAGGCCGGATGTGCAGGCGTTCGAAATGACGATCGGGGGATTCGGGTTGTGAAAGAAATCGCAGATACGTTGCGCCGAATATCCGGGCAGGACGTCGGGTCGGTACCGATTTTCGGTTTCCAATCGTGCGACGTTGCCTTTGGTGGTCGACAGAAAGAATCTGACGCGGTCTGAGGCCGGATCGACCGAACTTTGCTCCAGGGCTCGGGAGATGGAGAGAATCGCCATTTTTTCAAAAAAGGAGTAGGTCTCCAGGGCTCGGATGGAGTAGTGGGCGTCCAAGGCTTGATCGATGGCTTTGCGGTCGAGCAGGGAGGCGACGAACGGTTCGGGTACCCCCCACAAGCCTTCATAGCGGCGCAGAGCGCTTTGCCCCGCCTTGACGGCGCGGTAGCTCTCTGCAGAGGTCATCCCCAGCGGAGTGAGCAGGTTATCGCCCTCTTTGACGATCAATTCATGTTCCAGCGTTCTTTCCATTTTGCATAAAACTCCGGGGTGATCCAGACCAATCGGTACTCTTTGTCCATGAATACCTGTACGCTGTGGCCGGTGGCCAGCAGTTGATTGGTTTGGGCGTGGTGTATTTCGTAATCGAAGACGATTTTGGCGGCTTCGGTGGGACGGTAATGGATGTCGATGCGGCAGGGCATGCCATAGATGATCGGGGCCTTGTACTGAAAGGAGAGCTCGACCAGCGGGGCATAGTATCCTTGCCCGAAAATATCCAGGTATCCCAATCCGTACCGGGCTCCGAAGGCCTCCCGGGCATCTTCGAAATAGAGCGGATAGGAGCCGTGCCAGACGATATTCATCGAATCCACTTCGCTGAAGCGGACTTCGAACGTTTTGGAGGCGACCAGCTCTTTGGTTATTTTCTTATCGCTTTTCATGATCGGTCAGTTTTGGGCGTCGATCTCGCTCAGGGCGATTTTCATTTGGGCCGTTGCGATGATTTCGTCAGCGACACGCACGGTGGCCTGTACCAGCACCATCCGAAAGACCTCTTCCAGGTTTTCGATCTCGGTCCGGAGGGTCTCGCCGCACCGTGGACAACGCTGGATCTCCAGGTTGCGGATGGCGCCGATAAAACCCAGTTTGACGCTTTCGGCGTGGAGCAGATTGATGTACCCCATACGGGTGGCGCAGGTTTGGGCGATGTTTTCGATCAGGCCTGCCTCTTGGAGCCTTCCCTCTTCGCAGAAGAGATGATCGGGCGGGACGGTAAAACGCGTCACGGTCCGCCGCTCATCGAAATGGACGAGCCGGTCGATCAGAATGAACGGCGGGCGTTGCGGCAGCAGTTCGAGTATGTCGATCGCTTCGAAATTCATAGCCTTATTGCCAGAAATTGTAGTAGTTAAACCATTGGGTCGGATATTGGCGAACGATCGTTTCCAGTTGTTGGGCAAAACGTTGGGCGGTTTGTTCCATCCGAACGCGTTTGGGGGTTTGGGCATCCCCGGTGTCGATGCGGTTCACAAAGATCCGATACTTTTTGACGCCCACCTTCAGGACAAAGATCGAGAGCAGGGCGACATCCCGTTGGATGGCCAAGGCGAACGGACCCAGGGGAAAGCGAGCCGGAGCCCCCAGAAACGAACAGACGACGCTTTTGGCCGATCCGAATGTCCGATCGCCGGGCATGCCGACGATATTTCCCTCGATCAGGGCCTGGTTGGCCACAAACAGGTGCGACAGATCCGATTGGACGGGGACCATCTCGATGTTGTGTCCGGCGAAACATTTGGACCGGTTCTGCATGATGGTTGCCTGTTCCCCGGCGTAGACCAGGGCATAGAACCGTTTTTCTTCGGGATGGAGTGCGTAACCGGCCAGTTCATAGTTGCCGATGTGGGCGCTGACCATCACAAATCCTTCGGGACGGGCGACCAGCTCCCGGTAGTATTCGTTGTGTTCGATATCGACCTGAAAGCGCTGTCCGGCATAGACCGCAAAACGGTCCAGAATCACCTGCCCGAAGCGGTAGTGGTTGACGTATACCGCGCGAAGGGTTTTCCAGCGTCCGTATCCAAGTCGTTCGCGGAAGAATCGTTGGATGGCCCGCCGATTTTTCCGGTGAATGAACAGGTAGAAGAAAGCGACCACGGCCATGACGACATACAGGACACGGATGTCGATTCGGCGAAACAGCCCGATCAGCGAGCGCAGCATCCAGGGTTGTCCGTCGGTTTTTCCTTGCCACTGTTCGTGCGAGGGTTCGTTCAGCGGGTCGATCTTCGTTGCGGACGTCATGAAAACGGATTTATTGGTTGCCGACTTTGCTTTGAATATAGTCGCAGAAGTCGTTGAGGGTTTTGACGTCGGCCATCTCTTCGGGTTTGATCTTGAAGCCGAAGGTGCGTTCGACGATCACGACAATATCGACGAAATCCAGACTGTCGATCCCGATATCGTCTTTGAGCAGCGCTTCCGGGGCGATTTTTTCTTCGTCGACCTCCAATTCGTCGATCAGGAAGGCTTTTACTTTTTCTTCGATTTCTTTTCTTTCCATATGCTTGGTGTGAGTTATTTTTTACATACCATAATGCTGTGACCCCAGCCCAGAAAGTCGTGAATGGTTTCGACCTGCAGACCGGCGCTTTCGACCAGACGTTGCATTTGTTCGGAGTGGTACATTTTGCTGTTGCCGTTGGCGATGGCCGTAAAATAGAGGCTGGTCAGGGTCAGGCACAACGTGGCGGGTTCGAACTTCTGGCGATCCCAAAACGTTTCCATGATATAGAGACGGGTATCGGGGTGCATGATTCGGGCGGCACGTTCGAGGATCGAACGGATCTCCGTTTCTCCGAAACAGTCGAGAAACTGACTCATCCAGATCGCTTCGAATGTCGGTTCGCTCGGGAAGGCCGTGTTCGGATCCAACAGATTGCCTCCGTAGCCGTGGATACGTTCTGCTCCGGGTTGATCGGTGATTTGGGCGCGCATCAGTTCGAGTTGTTGCGGCAGATCCAGGATCGTGACCTCGACCTGCGGGTTGTAAGCGACACAGCGCAAGGCCCATCGACCGGTATTGCCGCCCACGTCGAGCAGATGGCGGATCGGTCGTTCGAACAGGATCGGCAAAGCTTCATCGAAGGAGTGGTCCGAATAGAAGTGGTCGAAGGCGAACCAGCTGTTACGGACCGGTTCGGGTAGTTGGGCGAGGCCTTCATAGACGGTTTTCCAGGGACCGAAATGGGCCAGACCGGCCGGACGTTCCTCTTTGAGGGACTCTTCCAGATGGAACCATCCCTCGTAATTGACGTCGTGGTTGAAGTCGATATTGACGCGGGTAGAGGGGTCTGTTAAGAGGAACCAACCTGTTTTAGAGAGCGAAAAACGTTCGCTCTCCGGGTCGATCAGTACGGTGCCGATCGAGAGTGAGGCTTCGAGCAGCACCTCGAGGGCATAGGTCGAAAGCTCGCTTTTTTCTGCCAATTCGGGGAGGGTCAACCCCTGGTCGCTATCCCGCAACAGATCCAGAATGCCAAATTTGATCATCAGCCGGGAGACCTGAAAGATGATGGGTCCGAAAGCGATGAACTGAGCCAGACGTTGGGCTTCGCGGGCCGAGCGTCGTTCTCGGGTGTATTCTTGTTCTAAAGCGGGGAAGAGTTTCATGGTCAGGGGTTATTGAAATTTGCGAAGCACCAGAGCGCTGTTCGTGCCCCCGAAACCGAAGGAGTTCGACAGAACGGTATTGACTTCGGTTTCGACGGTTACGGGCGTCAGGTTCAGTTTAGCGGCGTATTCGTCGGGATTTTCCAGGTTGATATTGGGGGCGACGAAATTGTGTTGCATCATCAGGGTCGAGTAGACGATTTCGCTGGCTCCGCCCATCCAACATTCGTGGCCCGTCATCGATTTGGTCGAGCTGATCAGGGCGTGGGTGCCGTGAAAGACCCGATCGAGGGCGATGGCTTCGAATTTATCGCCCTGAGGGGTCGAGGTGGCGTGGGCGTTGACGTAGTCGATGGCATCGGCCTGGAGGCCGGCGCTGTCGAGGGCTCGCTGAATGGCGATAACCGAACCGTCGTCGCTGGGCTGCGAAATGCCTCCGCCGTTGGACGAAAAACCGTAACCGCACACCTCGGCCAGAATCGGAGCGCCGCGTTTAAGGGCGTGTTCATACTCTTCGAGCACCAGGGCGGCGCCTCCCCCGCTGGGGATCAATCCGTCGCGATCGCGGTCGAACGGTCGAGAGGCTTTGGTCGGTTCGTCCATGCGGACCGAGAAGGCGGCCAAGGCATCGAACGTAGCCATCGAGTAGTAGTTGACTTCCTGGGCACCGCCGCACAGGATGCTCTCTTGCAGGCCCTGTTTGATCAGCAGGTAACCGATGCCGATGGCGTGCGAACCGCTGGCACAGGCGGCACTGACCGTGAAATTGATACCTCTCAGGTGGAAAATCGTGCTCAGGTTCATTGTCACCGTGGAGTTCATCGACTGAAAGATCAGACCCGACCCAAGTAGGGCAGAGTCATGTTTTTCATCCATGATCCGGGCAGCTTCGATGACCGGTTTGGCGGAAGAGTCGTTGCCGAAGAGAATACCGACCTCTTCGTGTTGCAGATATTCGCTGTCCATGCCGGCCTGTTCGAAGGCTTGTCGGGCGGCCATGTAGGCATATTCAGCCTCTTCCGACAGCCCGATGCGTAGGCGACGATCGATGACACCTTTCAGTTGCGGTCGGGGAACGATCCCCGTCAGACCGGATCGATATCCATAGGTGAGGCGATCCTGATCGACGCCGATGCCCGAGCGTCCGGCCCGCAGCGATGCTTCCACTTCGTTAAGATTCTGTCCCAGGCACGACCAGATGCCCATGCCCGTTATGACGACACGTCGTTCCATGTATATGCGTTAAATCAAGTGTATAAACCTCCGTTGATTGAAATCGTTTCGCCGGTGATATAGGCGGCGTCGTCCGATACCAGAAAAGCGGTCAAGGCTGCCACCTCTTCGGGTTTGCCGAAGCGTCCCACCGGGATCATTTTTTTGAGTTCGGCCTGGTTGAGCTCTTTGGTCATATCGGTTTCGATGAAGCCCGGAGCGATGGCATTGACCGTGATTTTGCGGGGAGCCACCTCCTGGGCCAGCGCTTTGGTGGCGCCGATCAGGGCGGCTTTGGCGGCCGAATAGTTGGTCTGACCGGGCAGACCCTTGATGCCCGAAAGCGACGCCATGTTTACGATCCGGCCCCAACGATGGGTCATCATCTCTTTGAGTAGGCGTCGGGTGAGGTAAAAGAACCCGTTGAGGGTGGTGTCGATCACCTGATGCCACTCGTCGTTTTGCATGAAGATCATCAGATTGTCCCGACGGATGCCGGCATTGTTGACCAGCACGGCGATGTAGTCGTTCGGATGGTGCTGTTGCCATTGTTCCAGGGCCTGTTCGATGGCTTCGGGTTGGGAAACGTCGAACGGGAGTAGCTCGGCCGTTCCTCCGGCCTCGACGATGGCTTTTTGGGTCTGTTCGGCGGCGGTTGCGTCCGATCGATAGTTCAGAATGACGGGCCAGCCTTGGGCGGCCAGTTTCTGTCCGATGGCACGTCCCAGCCCACGGGACCCTCCGGTGATTAATGCGTATTTCATGGCTGCGTTATTTCAGATTTAGGGGATGGGTTTTCAGATAGTCCTCTACATCGGCGATCTGGGTATAAAAGGGATGATCCTGAACGATGGTTGGGGCGAGTTGTCGAATATCGTCATAGACCCGACGGGAAGTCGGGGCAAGTTGTGCCCGGATGTCGAGGCAATCGACCGCCTGGGCCAGGGCGATAAACTGGATGGCCATGACCTGAAAGACGTTTTCGATGACCTGTTTGCACAAAAGGGCCGAGTTGGTCCCCATACTGACGATGTCTTGATTGTCATTGTTGTTGGGGATACTGTGGACATAGTTGGGCATGGCTAGCGTTTGACATTCGGCGGTGGTGGAGGTCGCGGTGAACTGACAGGCCTGCATCCCGTAGTTGAGTCCCAGGGTCCCGAGGTTCAGGAACGGAGGAAGAATGTTGTTGATCCGATCGTGGAACAGGTAGTTCAACTGACGTTCGGCGGTCATGGCCACGCGTACCAGCGCGATCTTGACTTTGTCTTCTTCCAGCGAGATGTAATCCCCGTGGAAATTTCCACCGTGATAAACGTTCTGGTGAACCGGATCGACGATCGGGTTGTCGCACGCCGAATTCAGTTCGGCTTCCAGAATGCGGCGGGCATTTTGCAACGTTTCGTACACGGGACCCAGAATCTGGGGCGTACAGCGCAACGAATAGTAGGCTTGTACCTTGCGGGTGTGGTCAAACGTTTTGAGGTCGCGGTAACCGCTGGTATACAGTTCGTGCTCGCGTTTCAGCATACGTTGACCGCCTTGGGCCAGTTGACGCATACGGCGGGCAATGACTTGCTGTCCCTCTTGACGGCGGCATTCGTTGAGCTCCTGAGCCATGAAGTCGTCGTAAGAGGCGGCGATTTCGTTCATCATCACCGAAGCGAGGGTGGCCCAATCCAGCAGACGTTCGGCATAGAATTGATTGACGATGCCGATACCGGTCATGACGGAGGTGCCGTTCGTCACGGACAGCCCTTCACGAATGTGAATCTGCATGGGTTTGAGTCCGTTTTCTTGCAGGACTTCTGCGGCGGGACGCCATTGTCCGCGGTAATGTACTTCGCCTTCGCCGATCAACGTCAGAGCGATGTGGGCCAATTGAACCAGGTCGCCGCTGGCTCCGACGCTGCCGTGTTCGGGAATGAACGGGATGATCTCCCGGTTGATGAACTCCACGAGAAGGTCGACGACTTCGGGATGGATGCCCGAGCGGGCTTGCATAAAGGTGCCCAGACGTGCGATCATCGCCGATTTGACGTAGAGGTCGGGCAAGGGAGCTCCGGCGCCGGTAGCATGGCTTCGGATGATGTTGTATTGCAGATCGGTCAGGTATCGGTCGTCGACTCTCCATTGCGCCATGGGGCCGAAACCGGTATTGATGCCGTAAATGACCTTTTCAGCCGAGAATTTCTCCAGAAATTCGTAGCATTGGGTCACTTCGGCGATGGGGAGCTGGGTCTTATCTATTTTGGCGGAGGCAAATAGAATCTCTTCAACGCGACTTAATTCTATCGGTTTAATCATTCAAAATGCTTACTTGTATAACAAACGGATTTAGCTATTTTCCGTTTAATTTAATGAATGTTCAATATGTATGCAAATATATAATAAAAAGCCAGAATTTTTGTGCTGTATCTCTAAAAACCTTCCGAGGGGAGAGAGGTGTCGAACCGGAAACAAAAGGTAAATGGATGGGAATCGTTTGTTTGCTGCAGGAGGGGAGCTGGAGAGGGACGCGTAGGCGGTTTGAAAGGTTGTCGGGAGGAAAAAGGTGCTGTTTTTGCAACAGTCGCTGTCATGGAGGGATCGGGGGAGGGGTCGAGCGTATTTTACGGCGAAAGTTGGGCCAGGAAACAAGTCTCCGAACGAAAGAAATGAGCGGGAATCAGACGTTTGATGGGGTTTTGTTTTGTTTTCTTTTTGCTGATAGCGTTCCGCTGGGATCCTGCTGGCTGGGTTGTTGTGAAATAAAATGAAATAATATTATTTCGTTTTATTTTCTTTGTGAAATAAATATTATATTTGCTGAAAATTAATCTGCCAATTTATGGAGAATACCTACGATGTCATTATCATCGGCGGGGGAGCCACCGGAGCGGGCGTGGCCAGAGATTGCTCGCTGCGAGGCATTAAGGCTCTGCTGCTGGAACGCTCCGATATTTCGACGGGAGCAACCGGTCGAAATCATGGTCTGCTGCATAGTGGTGCGCGGTATGCGGTCACGGATGGGGAGTCGGCCGAGGAGTGTATTCGGGAAAATATGATTCTGCGTAAGATCGCAGCTCATTGCGTGGAAGAGACCGATGGCCTCTTTATTTCGTTGCCCGAAGATGGATTGGAATACCAGTCGGTTTTTGTGGAAGCCTGTCGTCGGGCCGGGATTCGGGCCGAGGTGCTGGATCCGGAAGAGGCAAAACGCCTGGAACCGGCGGCCAATCCGGCGTTGATCGGGGCGGTGCGTGTACCGGACGGAGCGGTGGATCCGTTTCGTTTGACCTCGTCGAATATTCTGGATGCCAAGGCACATGGCGCCGAGATCCGGACCTACACGGAGGTGAAAGAGTTGATTCGGGAGCAGGATCGGATCGTCGGTGTGAAGGCCTATGATCATCGGGCGCATCGTGAAGAGACCTTCTATGCGCAGGTGGTGGTCAATGCAGGCGGTATCTGGGGCCACGGCATTGCGGCCAAAGTGGGTATTACGATCAATATGCTGCCGGCGAAAGGCGCGTTGTTGATTTTCGGCCATCGGGTCAATCAGATGGTGTTGAATCGGTGCCGTAAACCGGCCGATGCGGATATTCTGGTGCCGGGAGATACGATCTCTCTGATCGGGACCACTTCGAGCAAAGTGCCCTATGATCAGATTGATAATATGGTGATTACGCCCGAAGAGGTGGATATCTTGCTGCGGGAAGGGGAAAAACTGTCGCCGCAGTTGGCTTATACGCGGATTTTGCGGGCCTATGCGGGCGTACGTCCGTTGGTGGCTTCGGACGATGATCCCAGCGGCCGGACCGTGAGTCGAGGCATTGTTCTGCTGGATCATGCGCAGCGTGACGGTTTGGAAGGATTCATTACGATTACGGGCGGTAAACTGATGACCTATCGGTTGATGGCCGAATGGGCGACCGATCTGGTATGTCGGAAGCTCGGCATCCATCAGTCCTGTCGGACGGCTGAGCTGCCTTTGCCGGGTTCGGTCGAAAGCCGGGAGGAAGTCGAAAAGAAAAATCGGCGGAAACCGGTGGCGCAACGTCGGTCGGCGATTTCGCGTCATGGAGATCTGGCGGCTCGTATTGCCGACCGGAATTCGATTCAGAACAGCCTGGTGTGCGAATGCGAAGAGGTTTCTATCGGGGAGGTCGAATATGCATTGGAGAATCTGTCGGTCAATAATCTGGTCGATTTGCGTCGCCGTACGCGGGTCGGTATGGGAACCTGTCAGGGCGAATTGTGTGCCTGTCGGGCGGCCGGCCTGATGGGCAAGAAGGATCCCGTTTGTGCCAAGAAGGCGAAGGCGGATCTGGTATCCTTCTTGAATGAACGATGGAAGGGAATGGCACCCATCGCCTGGGGCGATACGTTGCGGGAAAGCGAATATACGACCTGGGTGTATGAGAGTGTGTGCGGATTGTCGGACGAAACGGAAAAAACAACGGTACAATGAAATTCGATACAGTCATTATAGGAGGAGGTTTAGCCGGCATGGTCTGTGGGATCCGTTTGGCCGAGGCCGGGGAACGTTGCGCGATTGTCTCGCAGGGACAGAGTGCGCTTCATTTTTCTTCGGGGTCGTTCGATCTGTTGAGTCGGATGCCGGATGGTACGCCGGTTTCCGATCCGATGGTCGGGGTGGCCGAATTGGAGCGGATCGCTCCCGAACATCCCTATGCGAGGATCGGGGCGGAACGTTGTGACCGCTATGCCCGCCAGGTGCCGGCGTTTTTGCGGGAAGCCGGTTTGCCGGTGACCGGCGAGGATCGACGGAACCATTTCCGTATCACGCCGATGGGAAAATCCAAGGCCACGTGGTTGACCCTGGAGGGCTATTTGCGGACGGAGGCTCCGGGACAATTCCCGTTCCGTCAGGTGTGTATCGTGAATGTGGAAGGCTTTCTGGATTTTTATCCGGAGTTTGTGGCCGAAGAGTTCCGAAAATACGATATAACGTGTCGGTTCGGCACGATCAACTTCCCGGATTTGGAACAGATCCGTCAGAATCCGAGTGAGATGCGTTCGGCCAATATCGCGCGGGTGTTCGATCATGAACGCAATCTGGAGGCTTTGGCCGCCAAGATTCGGGAGGTGGCTGCTGATTGCGAAGCGGTGATCTTGCCGGCGATTATCGGGCTCAATCGCGACGATGCGTTCGCCGTTCTGCAATCGAAAGTGGATAAACCGCTCTATTTGTTGCCTACCTTGCCGCCTTCGATTCCGGGCATTAAGGCTCAGCAGGCCTTGCAGGCTCGTTTCCGGGCCTTGGGTGGAGAGTATTTCTTGGGCGATACGGTCCTTTCGGGCGAGCTGGAAAACGGACGTGTGAAACAGATCTATACCGCCAATCAGGGCAATATTCCGTTCCAGGCCGATCATTTCGTGTTGGCGACGGGGAGTTTCTTTAGCAAGGGATTGGTGGCTACGCCGGATCGGATTGTGGAACCGGTCTTCGGAGCAGATACCGTGTTCACGTCGGATCGGTCGACCTGGTATACGCTTCATTTCTTCGATCGGCAGAACTATCAGGCTTTTGGTCTGCGGACGGATGCCGAGTTGCGGGTGATGAAAGAGGGGGTCGCTTTGGAGAATCTTTATGGGATAGGGGCCGGTTTGTCAGGGTTCCATCCGGTTCAGGAAGGTTGCGGGGCAGGCGTGTCGTTGCTGTCGGCCTTCTATGTGGCAGAAACGATTTTAAATAGCAGAAAGTCATGAATATTCAGCAAAATACGGTCAGCGAAAACAATTTCGAACAATGCATCAAGTGTACGGTCTGTACCGTGTATTGTCCGGTAGCAGCGGTGAATCCCCATTTCCCGGGACCTAAACAGGCCGGTCCTGACGGAGAACGTTTGCGTTTGAAACGGCCCGATTTTTTCGATAGCGCGTTGAAGTATTGTCTGAATTGCAAGCGTTGCGAGGTGGCCTGCCCGTCGAATGTGCGCATCGGGGACATCATCCAGTCGGCCCGCATCAAATACGGACCCAAGAAAAATACCTCCCTGCGCAACTTTGTGCTGGCCAATACGGATTTGGTGGGCTCTCTGGCGACCCCTTTCGCCCCGGTGGTCAATACGGCCGTTTCGCTCAAACCGGTGCGTTTCATGATGGATAAGGTGATGTCCATCGATCATCGTCGGGTATTCCCCAAATATGCGCACGGCACCTTTACCTCGTGGTACAAAAAACAGGCAGAGGCCGAACAGGCGGCGTTCCCGAAACAGGTGGCCTTTTTCCACGGTTGCTACGTGAACTACAACTATCCCCAACTGGGAAAGGATCTGATCCGGATTATGAATTCCTTGGGGTATGGGGTCCGTTTGCTGGATAAGGAGAAGTGTTGTGGCGTCCCCTTGATTTCCAACGGTCTGTATCAGCAGGCCCTCAAACAGGCCAAGGTCAATCTGGGATCGATTCGCCGGGCGGTCAACGAACAGAATATGGACATTATCACCACCTCGTCGACCTGCACCTTTACCTTGCGGGATGAATATCCCCATGTGTTGAGTCTGAAAAACGACGATGTGCGGGATCGGATCGAACTGGCGACACGTTATCTCTATCGGCTGATTCAGTCGGGAGAGGTGACGCTGAAGTTCAAGGAAGATGCCCGGCCGTTACGTGTGGCTTACCATACGCCGTGTCACATGGAAAAGATGGGCTGGAGCTACTACTCCATCGAGTTGTTGCGGATGATTCCGGGCGTAGAGGTATTTGTGCTCGACTCTCAGTGTTGCGGGATTGCCGGGACCTATGGATTCAAGAAGGAGAATTATCCGACCTCCCAGGCGATCGGGGAACCGCTTTTCCGTCAGATCGAGACTTCGGGTGCGGATCTGGTGGTGACGGATTGCGAAACCTGCAAATGGCAGATCGAAATGTCCACAACCAAAAAGTGCGAACATCCGTTGAGTATATTGGCTTCACGGTTGGCATAAATCGAATTACCTAAAAATTAATTTCATATACCTAAAAAACTCTAACCTTTTATGAAGCAGTATATTCTTGCGCTCGATCAGGGAACGAGCAGTTCGCGTGCCATTGTTTTCGATGAAAAGGGGAAAACCTGTGCCGTGGCTCAGAAAGAATTCCGCCAGATTTTTCCTCAATCCGGGTGGGTGGAACACGATCCGCATGAGATCTGGTCGTCACAGGCTTCGGTCATTGCGGAAGCCATTGCGATGATCGATATCAATGGGTTGAACATTGCCGGGATTGGGATTACCAACCAGCGAGAAACGACCATTGTATGGGATTCGGAGACCGAAGAACCGGTATACAATGCGATTGTGTGGCAGGATCGTCGCACCTCATCCTATTGCGATGAGCTGAAGAGTCAGGGGCTGACCGACATGATCCGTCAGAAAACGGGCCTGATCATCGACGCCTATTTCAGCGCCACGAAGATCAAATGGATTTTGGATCATGTGCCCGGAGCCCGCGAACGGGCCGAAAAGGGGAAATTGCTTTTCGGGACGGTGGATACGTGGTTGATCTGGCGTCTGACGCGGGGCGAGGTGCATGTGACCGATGTGAGCAACGCATCCCGAACCATGCTCTTCAATATCAACACCCTGGAATGGGATCAGGAACTGTTGGACATGTTCGGCATTCCTCGCACTATGATGCCGGAGGTGAAATCCTCCAGTGAGGTGTACGGACATACCAAAACCACCATTTTTGCCCATAAGGTACCGATTTCCGGTATTGCAGGGGACCAACAGGCAGCCCTTTTCGGACAGATGTGTACGGAACCCGGAATGGTGAAAAATACGTACGGAACCGGATGCTTCCTGTTGATGAACAGCGGCGAAAAACCGATCCTCTCGAAAAACAACCTGATTACCACGATTGCCTGGAAGATTGGCGATAAGGTCAATTATGCGTTGGAAGGGAGTATTTTTGTCGGCGGTTCGGTCGTGCAATGGTTGCGAGACGGGCTGGGAGTGATCAACTCCTCGTCGGAGGTGGAAGCGTTGGCCTCCCAGGTTCCGGATACCAATGGGGTCTATTTTGTGCCGGCCTTGACGGGTCTGGGCGCACCCTGGTGGGATCAGTATGCCCGCGGGACGATCGTAGGCATCAGTCGGGGAACGACGACGGCCCATATTGCTCGGGCAGCTCTGGAAGGAATCGCCTTTCAGACGATGGATATTACCAATGCGATGTCTCGGGATGCCGGTATTCCGCTCAAAGAGCTGAAAGTCGATGGAGGCGCTTCACGCAATAATCTGCTGATGCAGTTCCAGGCCGATATCTTGGGTACCCGGGTGATCCGGCCGCAGGTGGTTGAAACGACGGCTTTGGGAGCGGCGTATCTGGCCGGACTGGCGGTCGGTTATTGGTCGAGCATCGACGAGATCCGTCAGCAATGGCAGGTCGATCGGGCTTTTGAACCGAGCTGGGAAGAAGCGAAAGTCCAAGCGGCCAAAGATGGCTGGGAAGATGCGGTCAAACGTACCTTGAGCAGTTATACCAAGTAAGACGATACCAGAACCTAAAACTCTGACCTATTATGCATGAACTGTGGATGAAATGCCTATTCGAGTTTATAGGCACAGCGATTTTAGTGCTCTTCGGGGATGGCGTGGTGGCATCGACCGTCCTCAAGAAGTCCAAAGGAGAAAATGGCGGATGGGTAGTGATTACGTTTGCGTGGGGATTGGCCGTCATGTTAGGCGTGTTTATTGCGGGCCCCTATTCCGGAGCCCATCTGAATCCGGCGGTGACCTTAGGGTTGGCGGCCGCCGGCACGTTCAGTTGGTCGATGGTGGTGCCGTATATCGTGGCCCAGATGCTGGGGGGCTTTGTCGGCGCCGTGCTCGTGTATCTCTATTACAAGGACCACTACGACGCGACGGACGATCCGTCGGCTAAATTGGGAACGTTCTGTACCGTTCCGGCGATCCGGAACTACGGACGTAATCTCTTTTGTGAAATCGTGGGGACCTTTGTGTTGGTGTTCGTGATTTTGACGCTGTCGGTCGACAGCAACATTCCGGAAGTGGGAATGGGTGCCTTGGGGGCTTTCCCGGTGGCGATGCTGATCGTGGCTTTGGGTATGTCGCTGGGCGGAACGACCGGTTATGCGATCAATCCGGCCCGAGATTTGGCTCCTCGCTTGGCTCATGCCGTGCTGCCCATTCGGGGCAAAGGAACCAATGACTGGGCCTATTCGTGGGTTCCTGTGTTGGGTCCGATTGTCGGGTGTTTTCTGGCGGCCGGGCTCTATTGTCTGATTTTCTGCTAAACCGGACGCCTATGAAGACGCTACGGATAGGGTTGGTGGTCGTGGCCCTGTTGGGAACGCTCTCCTCGTATGGACAGAAATTCCACCTGAGTGGAACGCTTCAGAATATGCATCTATGGCGCGGCCTTCAGATCGCCGATGGCGGGGTGTTGGCTGCCGACGTGAGTATGGGCCTTTTCAAGGACCGTTTTAAAATCGGCTTGTGGGGCGGAACGGATTTCGTCGGCGATTACAAAGAGTTCGATTATTACCTTTCGTACTCCGCATCCGGGTTTTCGGTGGCCGTATGGGATATTTTCAACTATTCGCCCGATCTGCCGTTCAGTAAGGATATCTTCAACTACAACAAATACTCGACCGGTCATTTTCTCGATCTCAGTGTAGGGTATGATTTCGACCATGCTTTCAAGGTCCCCTTACGGTTGAGTTGGGCGACCATCTTCGCCGGACGGGACCTCAATCTCGAGGGAAAGAACATGTTCTCGACCTTTGTGTATGGCGAATATAGCGTTTTTCGGGATAAACATTGGATCGTGGATGTCGGCTTGGGCGGAACGTTTGCCTTCAATCGGACGGAAGGGGATGGCTCGACCAACTTCTATGGTACCGATTGCGTAAATCAGATCTCCCTGAAAACGACCTATCTGTTGAAATTGGGTCGTTTTACGATGCCGGTTTTTGCGCATGCGTTGTGGAATCCCGATATTAGACGAGGATATTTGCAAGTCGGGGTGAAGTTATTTGCATTTTGACGATCTTTGCAGCGGTAAAAGAAATTTGTTATGACACTTTTGGAAAGACACAGGGTGATTTTGGGGCTGCTGCGCGAAGTAGGCAGTGTCGATGTGGGGGATTTGAGTCTTCGGCTGAAAGTTTCCGCGGTGACCATCCGAAAGGATCTGGATCTGCTGGAAGAGAAAAAACTGTTGTATCGCACGCATGGCGGGGCCGTATTGGCGGATCCGTATATCGCTACCCGCAAGGTGTCGGAGAAAGAGAAGTTGCACCCGGAGACCAAACGGAGGATCGGCCTCAAGGCCGTGGAGCTGTTGTCGCCCCAGGATGCTTTGATCATTGCTTCCGGGACGACAGTGCAAGCCTTCGCGCGCTGCATCGAGAACATGAAGCTGACGATCATCACTTCGGCCATGAACGTGGCTATGGAGCTGCTCGATAAACCCGATATCGAAATCATTCAGTTGGGAGGTCTCATTCGTCACTCGTCCGCGTCGGCGGTTAGCGAATATGCGGTCGATATGTTACGCCATTTTTCCTGCAGTAAGCTTTTCTTGGGGGTGGATGGTATCGATCCGGAATATGGACTGAGCACTACGCATTTACAGGAGGCTACGCTGAATCGGGCCATGATCGGGGCGGCAACGAAAACCATCGTTTTGGCCGACTCTTCGAAGTTCGGACGGCGGGGATTCAGTAAGATCTGCGATATGAGCGATATCGATCAGGTGATCACGGATTCGGGTCTCTCCTCGAAGATGGTGAAACGGTTGCAGGACCAGGGCATCAAAGTGACGATCGTTCCGCTTCCGCAGGAGTGATACGGGTAAGCGCCCGAGAAGAATAGCGCGCGGTCCAGGTTCGGTTTATGTCTCTGAGGCCTCCGGAGGGTACGCAGAATTCTCTTGGCGCGTGTGAAAACGGGGATCCCCTGACAGATAAAAACGGCATCTTGGTAGCAAGGTGCCGTTTTTGTTGGTGGACCCGACTGCGGTTTTGGTGTGGGACAGTTCGGTTTTTTGCACTATCGGGTCTGCATGACGGAAAGATACCCCCGGACAGACAACGGAGGGCAAAAGATGGCCATAACCTGTCAGAAAGAGATCTTCGCCGGAATCGGGGGCATAAAATCTGGAATCGGGGTTATGGTAGAAAAGCGGGATTTTTTTATTTTTGTAAAAGTCGAGTGGGGAAGGGCTGTGTTCGTTTGAGAACCGAATCTCGGCTTATATTTCGTATGGCTCGGGGGATGGAACGTTGATAAAGAAAGCGGTTCGTTGTGGCGTGTGTCAAAGGTCGCGGATGGCTCCCGAAGCCTCTGGTTGAGTCGTCAAACAGCCAGTAAAAGATGAACCGAGAGTGTTATGCCGGTTCGACTTGCAGGTGAAAATCCCCAAAGCGGCTCAAAGAAGCCGTTTCGGCTGATAGCCCGATCCCCTCAAGGCAGTATCCACTAAAGAATCCGTTCGGTTATGTTGCGTAAAATTCGGCTCACACTTGCGATTATCTTTTTTAGCCTGATTACGTTATTGTTCCTCGATTTTACGGGAACCCTACACGCGTGGTTGGGGTGGATGGCGCGCATCCAATTTTTGCCGGCCGTCTTGGCGGCGAATGTGGGGGTCGTGCTCGGATTGATCGTATTGACTCTGCTGTTCGGTCGTATTTATTGTTCGGTGATCTGTCCGTTGGGCGTGATGCAGGATATCGTGGCGTGGTTTGGAAAGAAGAGAAAGAAAAATCGTTATTCATTTTCGCCGGCTCGCTCGTGGTTGCGTTACGGGGTGTTGGTGTTGTTTGTGGGCGCTTTGTTGGCCGGGATCGGTTCATTGGTCGCCTTATTGGCGCCATATAGCGCCTATGGACGGATCGCTCAAAATCTGTTGGCCCCTTTGTGGGCGCTGGGCAATAATGGTCTGGCCTACCTGGCGGAACGCTTCGATAGTTATGCCTTCTATGAAGCCGAAGTGTGGGTAAGAAGTGTGCCGACGTTTCTGGTTGCGGGGGTGACGTTTGTGGTTCTGGCGTTCCTGGCCTGGCGGAATGGACGTACCTACTGCAATACGATCTGTCCGGTGGGAACGGTGCTGGGTTTTTTGGCGCGTTATGCCTGGTTCCGGCCGGAGATCGATCCGCAAAAATGCAATAGCTGTACCTTATGTTCACGTCGCTGCAAGGCGGCTTGTATCGATATCGAAGCTCATCGCATCGATTACAGTCGCTGTGTGACCTGTATGGATTGTCTCGATACCTGTCGGCAGGGGGCGATCATCTATCGTCGACGGCGTCGGTCGCCGCGGGCGATCGGCACACAGAAAACGACACACGCATCGGACCACAGATCGAGTGTTGAAACCCGCCCGTCGGTGGATCGTTTTACGGTCGATCGGGGGCGTCGTTCGTTCCTGACCGCTCTGGGGTTGTGGCTCGGAAGTTCGGTGGTCAAAGCCCAAGAAAAGAAGGTAGACGGAGGCTTGGCGGTGATTTTGGATAAGAAAATTCCGGCTCGGGCTACCCCTATCGTTCCCCCTGGATCCCGGAGCCTACACCATTTGACGACCCATTGTACCGGGTGTCAATTGTGTGTGGCGGTGTGTCCGAATGAGGTGTTACGTCCTTCGAACCGGCGATTTATGCAGCCTGAACTCTCGTATGAGCGGGGGTATTGTCGGCCGGAATGCGTCAAGTGTTCGGAAGTGTGTCCGACTGGGGCGATTCAGCCGATCACGACGGCGGATAAATCGGCGTTGCAGATCGGCCACGCCGTGTGGGTGAAGGTGAACTGTGTGCCGCTGACCGATGGCGTGGAGTGCGGAAACTGTGCGCGGCACTGTCCCTCCGGAGCGATCACGATGGTTCCCTCCGATCCGCAACGGAGCGACTCTCCGAAGATTCCGATCGTGGACGAAGAACGGTGCTTGGGGTGCGGGGCGTGCGAAAATCTCTGTCCGGCCCGTCCGTTCAGTGCGATCTATGTGGAGGGACATGAGCGACATCGGATGATTTAAAAAGAAAAGGTGATGGATCAAAAAAAGAATCGACACGATCTCTCCCGACGCGATTTTCTGAAAATCGTGGGGATCAGTACGGCAGCTACGGGTGTGGCCTTGACGGGTTGCGATTCGAGACGGAATGCGGTTTCGGGGGACCGGATGGCACAGACGGAGGTGCCGAAGGATCGCATGACCTATCGGACCAATCCCAAACAGGGACAACGAGTCTCGTTATTGGGGTATGGTTGTATGCGTTGGCCGACATTACCGGCCCCTGATGGAACGGGGAATGTGATCGATCAGCAGGCGGTCAACGAATTGGTTGACTATGCGTTGGATCATGGCGTGACCTACTTCGATACGGCGCCGGTGTACATCCAGGGCTGGTCGGAAAAGTCCACGGGGATGGCGCTGAAACGGCATCCGCGCGAGCGATACCAGATCGCGACCAAACTGTCGAATTTTTCCAACCATACGCGGGAAAATTCCATAGCCATGTATCGTCAGTCCTTCAAGGATTTACAGGTGGATTATATCGATTACTACCTGTTGCATGCGATTGGAAACGGTGGAATTCAGACGTTTCGGGCCCGTTATGTCGACAATGGAATGATCGACTTTTTGCGGCAGGAACGGGAGGCAGGACGCATTCGTAACCTGGGATTTTCGTTTCATGGAACCCAGCCGGTGTTCGATGAAGTGTTGGCGATGCACGATCAGGTACACTGGGATTTTGTCCAGATACAGCTCAACTATGTCGATTGGCGGCACGCCTCTACCGGGAATGTCAATGCCGAGTATCTGTATGCCGAACTGGACAAAAGGCAGATTCCGGCGATTGTCATGGAACCGTTGTTGGGCGGACGTTTGTCGAGAGTGCCGGAACATATCGTTACGCGTTTGAAACACCGTCGTCCCGAACAGAGTGTAGCTTCCTGGGCTTTTCGTTTTGCCGGCTCCTATCCCCGGGTGCTGACGGTCTTGAGCGGGATGACCTATCTGGAACATCTGCAGGATAATTTACGAACCTATTCTCCCTTGGAACCGTTGACCGAGGAGGAAAAAGAGTTTTTGTTCGAGACGGCCGAGTTGATGATGCAGTATCCGACCATTCCGTGTAACGATTGTCAATATTGCATGCCGTGTCCGTATGGGATTGATATTCCGGGGATTCTGTTACATTATAACAAGTGCGTCAATGAAGGCAATCTGGTGACCTCGTCCCAGGACGAACACTATCGGCAGGCACGTCGAGCTTTCTTGGTGGGGTATGATCGGAGTGTGCCCCGTTTGCGGCAGGCCAGTCATTGCATCGGATGCCGGCAGTGTGTGATTCACTGTCCGCAAAGTATCGATATCCCGCATGAATTGCATCGGATCGATCATTTTGTCGAACAGCTCAAACAAGGAACCTTATAACCATGGAAGCATTGATAGAACGGCTGCATGCCGGCGGCTACTCCTGTGTGATTGAACAGCGGGGTGAAATCCGTACGTTTACTCGTCGGGGGGTGGCCGATCTGTATGAGGTGTACCGGCACCATCCGGAGTGGCTGGCTCAGGCACGGGTGGCCGACAAGGTGATCGGTTGCGGGGCGGCGGCCTTGCTGGTGCTCGGAAATGTGTCAGAAGTGTATGTGGATGTGATTAGTACCCCGGCTTTGACGTTGCTACGGGAGGCGGGTATTCCGGTTCGCTTCGAACGGGAGGTGCCCCATATCGAAAATCGAACCAAGAGTGGATGGTGTCCGTTGGAGACGGCTTGTGATGGGTTGCGCTCGGCGTCCGAGATGTATCCGGTGATTCAGCAGTTTATGGCCCGGCAGAACGGGGCGTCCGCTTCTGTGGCTTCTGCTGCTCCTTCTACACCTGCTGACTCGAAGGGCCTGGAGAAGGGGCTGAAGTAGGGTCAGGAAAAGAGCTTGGAGGTGAGCCTGAAGTAGGATCTGAAGGGTCATGCCGCAGTAACGGGTTCCTAACCTTGTCGTTTAATTTCAATTCAGATACGTTATGCAAACAGATGCTGTGAAACTCTACACCTTCGCGTATAAAGAGGGAAAAACTTATTGGGTCGCACTGCTTTTTGTGCTGGGCAACGTGCTCTTCCCGCAACTTTGCCACCTGTTTAACCTGGGCGGACCGACCTGGTTGCCTATCTATTTCTTTACCTTGATCGGGGCCTATAAATATGGCTGGCAGGTCGGGTTGTTGACGGCGGTGGTTTCGCCGCTGTGCAATTCGGCGCTCTTTGGCATGCCGGCGGTCGCTGTCTTGCCTGTGATCATGGGAAAATCGGTATTATTGGCCCTGGCGGCTGGGTTTACGGCCCGTCATTATCGGAAAGTGTCATTGGGCTTGATCGGTGCGGTTGTTTTGGCCTATCAGGGTGTCGGAACGTTAGGCGAATGGGCGTGGACCGGCAGCCTTTCCACCGCGTTGCAGGATGTACGCATCGGTCTGCCCGGTATGTTCTTGCAATGGATCGGTGGGTGGGCCGTGATTCGATACGCAATCCGGCGGTAAGTCCGAAATTCAACGGGGTATTCTCTCCTTTCCCCATCCCTTGCAAAAAAAGAGCCAGAGCGCGAAGATAGTCGCTCTCTGGCTCTTTTCTGCAGATGAAGAGGGGCAATTGTACGGTTACTGTAATTTGCCGGTAGCCCTCAGGTACTCCGTTTCGTAGATTTTATATTGCGTTTGCGCTTCGATCAGGTTGCTTTCGGCTTGCTGCCATTGCGACTGGGCTTCCAACAGATCGGTGAGCGGAGCCATGGCCGCTGCATATCGGTTCTGCATGACCCGCAGATTCTCCTGCGCCTGTTTGCGTCCGACTTCAGCGGTTTGAATGAGGGTGTATCCGTCTTGTACATGCTGGATGGCCTGTTGAACCTCCAGCGAGAGCAGCCGGGTATTTTTCTCGAGCTCGAGTTCGGCGTATTGCAATTCGTAACGGGCTTTTCGTACTTTTTTACGGCCTTCGCCCCAATGGAAAATCGGAATCTTGACGGCCAACATGGCTACCCCGAAACCATCGCGAAACTCCTGTGTATAGGGAATCATCATGCCGTTACCGGCATCGATCAGGCTGTTGAGTTTCAGGTTGCCGTAATAGGTGTATCCGGCCGACAAACCAATGGTGGGTAACAGATCGGCTTTGGTTTGCAGGATCTGTTGTTCGCGAGCGGCGATCTGTTTGTGGAGCAGATGGAGTTCGGGACGTGCTTCGATCTCGGGACTTAAGGCTCGGGGCGGGGAGAGGGTCCACGTGGTATCCGTCGCTTCGATCGCGGTGTTGGCTTCCGCGCCGATGATGCGGCACAGCGACATGCGACACAGATCGGATCCGTTGCGTACTTTCTGCAGTTGATAACGAATGTCGCTGCGTTTGGTTTCGATACGTAGCAGGTCGTTCTCGATGGCCATGCCGGCCGTAAGAGCGGCGGAGGTTTGTTGGTACAAGGTGTCCATCAACTGGCTATAGGTCTCCAACATGCGGACTTTGCGTTGCACCGCCAGGTAGCTCCAATAGGCGTTGTCGGCTTCGACCAGTACATCCATGCGGGTCATCCGTTGTTGTTCTTCGGCGCTCTCTTTGCCGATGCGGGCCAGCCGATTCCCCGAAGCGATCTTCCCACCGGTATAGATCGGTTGCGTGAGATTGATGCCGGCCATGTAGGTGCCCCGCAGGCGCATCTCCATGCCCATCATGTCGATGTCGGGGTAGAGGTAAGCACCGGTGGCCGAGCCTTCGATTTTCGGCAGGTAGGCATTGGCGGCTATTTTTTGGTCGAGAACGGCTTGATTCAGTTGCAGATCGGCTTGTTTGAGGGCTTCGCTATGGGAGAGCGCCATTTCGCGGCATTGAAGAAGGGAAAGTTGCAGTCGCGATTGAGCCCTCAGCGTGGCGGTCGATAGGCAGACGGCCCAGCCGATTAAAAATAGACGAAGGAGATTCTTCATTTCAGTTTGTTAAGCGTTTGCAGGTTTGTTGATCCGGAAAAAGGCGGCATAGAAGAGCGGCAGCAGAACGAGTGTGATGATCGTTCCGACGGTCAGACCGCCCATAATGGTAATGGCCATCGAACTGTACATCGGGTCGGTGAGCAGCGGAATCATCCCGACGATGGTCGTCAGCGATGCCATCAAGACCGGACGGACACGGGAGACGGTGGCTTCGATGACGGCCGTATAAGGGAGAACTTTGTCTTCGGTCTGCAGACGATTGATTTCGTCGACCAGCACAATGGCGTTTTTGACCATCATGCCGATGAGTCCCATCATCCCGATAATGGCCATGAAGGTCAGCGGTTGCCCACTCAGCAATAACACCGGAGCGATACCGCAGAAAACGAACGGAATGCAGAGCAGGATGAGGATCACTTTGCGCCAACTGTTGAACAGCAGCAGAAGAATGGCCAGAATGAGGAAAATCGTGATCGGGACGAATTTCATCAAGTTCCCGATGGCCTCTTTTTGTACCTCTCCTTCGCCGACCCAGCGCAGGTGGTAACCGGGTGGCAGGGGAATGGCTTCGATTTCCGATTGGATCGAGGAGAGCACTTTGGCGGGGGTGGCATCGGTGCGGTCGGGATTCGGGTCGCATTCGGCTTCGATGACCCGTCGGCCGTTGAGTCGCAGGACGACGTCTTCGTCCCACGCCAGTCGAATATCATGGGTGACATTGCTCAGCGGGGTGGCCCGGAAGAGCTTATCCTGCAACTGACTCATGCTTTCGCCACCGGTTAGGGCCTGTTGTAGCTCTTCGTTCGAGAGATGCATGTTCAGCATGCTCCAGACGGGAATATCTTCAAGATGCCGGATCGGCCGTCCATCCTCCTGGCACACTTTCAGTTGAAGGGGAATCAGCCGCTCCTGGTCATTGATGACTCCGATGGGCATTCCTTCGGTGGCGGCCAGCAGGGCGTTGGCGATGTCGCTGCGTCCAATGCCGGAGCGTAAGGCATCGGCTTGATCATATTCAGCCACCAGTTTTTTGCCGGTAGGTTTCCAGTTGTTTTGGACGGAATAGGGGTCCACATAGGGGCAATTCCGCATGATGGCTTCGGCCTGTGCGCTCAACTCCCGCAGAATGGCGGGATCGGGCCCCGAAAACTCTACTTCGACGGTGTGCGAGGTGGAGATCGAGAAGTTATATTTTCGGATACGGATATAGGCTTCAGGGAACGCTTCGCGCAGTTGTTTCCGCAGCCGGGGAATCACTTGTTGTACGGTCCGATAGTCGGGGCAGTCGACGATCAACTCCCCGTAACAGTCCCCTCCGGAGGTCATGGGGCGTACCAGACAATAGTGGGCCGGGGCACTGCCCTGACTCATGGCTACCCGTTCGACGTGGGGATTTTGGGCGACCAGATCGCTCATCGCCAACATACGGTCACGGACGGTGTCGGCATTGGCCGCCGAAGGGAAGAAGCATTCGACCACAAATTGTTTGTAATCGAAATCGGGAAAGAAGAGGTTCTTCACGCGGGTCATTCCGAACAGCGAGAGCAGAAGCAGGGTGAAAGCGGTGAGGATCGTCAGACGTTTATAGGCGATCAGGCGAGCGATGGTCCGTCGGATGAACCGGTGGATCGGGGAGTTCATGACGGGGGTTGTAGCGTCGGCGGGTTGTTTTTCTCGGGTGGGCAACCAGGATTTGGCGCAGACCGGCACCTGAATCAGGGCCAATACCCAACTGGCCAGCAGGCTGACACACAACACCAGAAACAGGTCTCGAGCATATTCTCCCGAGGTGTCGGGCGAGAGGTAGACGCACAGGAAGGTCGAAGCGGCGATGATCGTCGCGCCGAGCAGCGGAAGAGCGGTATTTCGGCCGATGCGATAGAGGTAGGTGTTGGGGCCCAGTCCGCGTTTTTTGTCGATCAGAATGCCGTCCATGATGACGACGGCATTGTCGACCAGCATCCCCATGGCGACAATAAAGGCACCCAGCGAGATACGTTGCAGGGTCGTTCCGCCCATCAGCAGGATGGGGAACGATACGGCGACCGTGAGAATGAGGCCGAATCCGATAATCAGACCGCTGCGCAGTCCCATGGTGAAGATCAGGACCAGAATGACGATGGCAACCGATTCGACCAGATTCCACATAAAGGAGGAGATCGCTTCATTCACCTTGTCGGGTTGAAAGAAGATCTTGTCGGTGGAGAATCCGGCCGGGAGGGATTGCATCGCTTCGGCCAGTCGTGCATCGACCGCTTGGCCGACATCGGGCACGATGGCAGACGATTCCAGGGCGATGCAGATGGCCAGGGCCGGTTTCCCGCTGACGAAAAATCCGTTGCGTTGCGGGGTCGAGAAGGTCCGTTCCACGCGGGCGATATCGCCGATTCGTAACGTTTTCCCGTCTAACGTTTGAATCTCCAGGTTGAGGATATCGGCTTCATCGTGCACGGCGCCATCGACATATACGGCGATGCGTTCCTGGTCGTCGGGGTATTTCCCGGCGTTGACCGTTTGGCCGGCACCCTGCAGGGCGGAGATGATTTGGGTCGGAATGACGCCGTTGCGGGCGATCTGGTCTTTGGAGAGGGTAATTTGAATCACTTCGTCCCGGTTGCCGACGATATTGATTCGTTTGACCCCTTTTACGTCGAGCAGTTCGCGCCGCAGGTATTTGGCGTATTTATACATCTCGGGGTAGTCGTATCCGTCGGCGGTCAGGGCATAGAAAATGCCGTAGACATCCATCATGTCGTCGATGACGATCGGCTGGTAACAGCCCTGGGGCAGACGGATCGAGGCATCGTTGACTTTACGGCGCAGCAGGTCGAAATGTTGTTCCAGATCGCGATTCAGAACGGTCATCTGGAATTCGACGGTGAACATCGCCGTACTGTTCTGGCACTCGGTTTTGACCTTTTTGACGTTGGGAAGCGCTCGCAATTCGTCCTCCATCAGTTGGGCGACTTTCAGCTCCATTTCGTGGGCGCTGGCGCCGGGCCAGGAGACCACGACCATGGCTTGTTTAGCAGAGACGGCCGGATCTTCCAGTTTGGGCATCTGCAAAAACGACAGGATGCCGGCGATCAGAATCGCAACCATGAGCGACCAAAACAGAATGGGTCGCTGCATAAAGAATCGAGTCAGTTTCATCACAACAGTCCTCCTACATTGGTGGAACGAGGCGTTTCGATGACCCGGACTTTTTCACCCTCTTTCAGCACCGTGACGCCGGCGCGTACGATCTGTTCCTGTCCGGTCAATCCGTCGAGCAGGATAGCCTGGCCGTCGGGATCGAGATTACCCACGGTGACGGCTCGTTTCGAGACGGTCGAGTCGGCCTCGAAAACCCATACATAACTGCTGTCCTGTTCGCGGAACAGACTGCAGAGAGGCACGGTAAATCCAGGCGTGGAGGTCGAATCTTCGATGGCAATATGCACGTCGATATTCATGCCGGCCGTCAGACTGCGGTTGGGCTGTTTGGCAAACGCCAGTCGAAGACGATAGAGTTGATTGCCATCGGCTTTGGGCGTGAGACTCAACAGGTTTAACGGAAATGTTTCCGCCACCCCTGCGACATTGCCGGAAAAACGCACGAAACGGGAGCGCTGTTGATAGAGGGTACTCGGAATGTCGGCGGTGACCTCCATGTGCGATACATCCATCAGCGTAAAAAGCGCGGTCCCGGCATCGACCATTTCGGCCGGGGAGAAGTTGACGCTCTGAATATATCCGTCGGTCGGGGCATACAGTTTGGTATAATTGAGTTTGTTTTGGTTGGCTTGCAGTTGGATGCCCAGTTGTTTCAGACCGGCAGAGGCTTTTTCGTAGTCGTTGATCGAGATGCTTTTCTGGTTGAGCAGTTGGGCGGTTCGTTTTACTTCGTCCTGCAGTTGATTGTATTGGATTTGCAGGGCATCGACGGCCAAGCGGTAGTCGGTGTCGTCCAATTCGGCCAGCAGATCGCCCTGGTGGACGAAATTGCCTTCGTGAGCATGGATACGTGCGATTTGTCCGGCGGTTTTGAAGCCGAGACTGATTTCATGGGCTTCGGTGATGCGCCCGGTGTAGTTGCGGACGAGCTCAGAACGCAACGGAACGGGTTGGGTCAAATAGACACTCCGTATGAGCTCGGAGTTTGGTTGGGACGTCGAGCAGGCTCCCAGAAGAGCCACGACGGCTAGGGCCCCGGTGAAAAAGGTGATTTTCATGATCAGATCTTTTGAGTGCAATTTTTCTGCCTCCAAAGTTCTGGCTTTTTAAGGAGAGTCTTTTGTCGTACTTTGGAACGCTTTTGTTCAAAAGAATGACATAATGTCCGTTTTTATCTTTAGAAAGGCTTGTTTTCTGTTTGAATGGATATATTTGTGGAAAAATCGGGGAACTATGGCTACTGGATCACCTTTTCATGCGTTGAGTTTAGCGAAGATTCCACTCGACGAGCATGCTTGTATTTTTCAAGATGAGTTGGTCGTGGCGGATAATTTTGAGGAGGGACGGCAACACCATGATTTATCTGTCGATCCGATTATGACCTCTTTTCTGACGTCACCTTATCCGTATAAGGTGCAATTTGCCATTATGCATTTGTGCGTAGCAGGCAGCATGAGGGTACGTTTGAACCTGACGGAATATGAGATGCGTCGCAACAGTGCGCTCATCGTTATGCCAGGTTCGATCGGTCAATGTATGGAGGTTTCTGCCGATTGTCAGCTCTTGATGATTGCTTGTGCCAATGATTTTATTGTTCCGGAGATGCAGACCGAGGCAGCCTTGATCGTACGTAAATTTTTGGCGAATCGAGCGTTGTTGCCGTTGAAGGAGGAACAGGTGGAGGAGGTGCGATCGGTGTATCATTTGTTGCGTCAGAAAATCCGGCAAGTCGATGTCCGTTTCAAGCGTGAGATGTTACAGGGCTATCTGCAGATCCTCTATTATTTGTTGTGTCAGGAGATGGGTGCTTATGTCGACCGTTTGGATGCACAACCCGGTACGCGGAAAAAACAGATTTTCGATCGTTTTCTGCAGCTGCTTCGCCAACATTACACCGCCGAGCGGAGTATCGCCTTTTATGCCAATGAGATGTGTCTGACACCCAAATATCTTTCACAGGTGGTGTATGGGGTCAGTGGTCGCTATGCCGGGCAATGGATTCGGGATTACGTCGTGCTGGAAGCCAAAGCACTCTTGAAAAGCGGCGAATACACGGTGCAGCAAGTCAGCGACCGTTTGAATTTTGCCAATCAATCCTTTTTTGGGTCCTATTTCAAAAAGGCGGTGGGTTGTTCACCTTCAGCCTATCAGCGTCTTTAAGGCAGGTGATGAGGAGCAGGTGGGGACCATTGCTACCCCGCTGGCAGATCACGACATGGCTGGAAAATTTCGGCATGAGAGGGGTTTTCGGGTTCGGCCGACGCAAACATTTTCGGCGAGCTCGTCAAAATCCGAGCTCGCCGAAAAGGGTCAGGGGGGAGGGTATTTTACTTTATTTGGATGTTCAAGACAACCTGGAAAGCTTCACTCCGGGTATTGGTGACGTACAGGTGGATGAGTCGTTGGTCGTCTTCATACCGTAAGCTGAGTTCTTCGTTCCGTATCTGATTCAGGGGTTGTTCCGTTAGTTTGATGCCTTGCAGTTCCAATTCGCTGGCCAGAAGATAGGCGAAACGAATGGCTCGTAAACGCAGTGCAGTCATGGGGGCTTCGAGAGGCGTGTCTTTCCCGCTGACAAAGGGGAATTGATAGGCGTACGAGCGCAGTTTGCCTGGTGCGCTGTCGGCGAACCACGCGAAAGCGTACGGAATCCGACCGTTATAGGTGAGTCGATACCCTCGCTGTGGGGACAATTCGATGCGTGTCCGGTCCCATAACTCGGCCATCCATCCTTCGTGGGCATTCAACTCTTGGACCGCTTCGCTCCCGGTCACCTGGGTCGATAGTACCCCGAAAGGATGATTGACCAGATCCAATACCGATAATGCGTTGGGGTCGGAGGGATCAGAAATCGCCCCAGCGTCCGGGGTGCGGGAAGCTGCATTCGTTGCCGAGGCATTTGGGGAAGAGGTCGGACGATCAGCCTCAATAGTGGCTTGAGCGGACTTTCGGGCGTGTTTCTGAGCGGCTTCTTGTCGGGCCTTTTGCTGAGCCAGTTTGTCAAAAGCCTTCAAAAAACCTCCGGAGGACGATGGGGCGGAAGCCGAAATCGCAGCGCTCGTTGGGTGATCTTCGGCGGAGGTTGCGGGCAGTTGAGGATAATTGCCCTCGTCGTCTTCCTCCAGTTCGATGGTGATCGAGAAAAGTCGTCCATTGTCGCTGGTCAGAATGAGCCGAAAAAGTTGATCGAATATATCGCTCCCAACATAATAGGTCTCATGTCGATAACTGAACGTCGTTTGGTCGGAGACCGACAGAAACTGCAATCCTTGCGCCTCCAGTTTTTCTCTACGATTCGGGTCTTGTAAGAGTTGCAGATCGATACCATACCGTGTTTCCCAGGCTTCGGGAATACTTTGGGGGGCATAGGAGATCGATTGCACCAGGGGAGAGGGTCCGATTGAGGTTTGGAAGGAGATGGCTCCGTCGCCTAAGGTCAGTTTGGAAATTTGGTCGCCTTGGCCTCGAACATCGCTGTAGGTAACATCGTCGAGCTGCTTCATGGCGACGATGGAGGTCTGTCCGAGGGTAATTAGATAGTCGTTTTGCCAGCCGTGCAGCGTATATTCCAGTAGACTCCGATATTTTTCGTCGATCGAGCGGGTATGGGAATCCGAGGGGGATGCATTTCCCAATACGATGGTCTCGCGGGGTTGGGAAACGGAAGACGATGCGCTGACCGAGCTGCTTTCGGGCCAATAGGTGATGGCACGTGTTTCGTCGATCTCGGTGCCGTTGCGATTGCAGTGTCGGTGGGTCCAGTTGCCCCGATCGTCAAAGGCAAGGTATTGATAACGGATCAGGGTGAGCGAGAAAAAGTGTTCGGTTTCTTGTGTGACCAATCCGTTTTCATCGTATGTAAAGGTTGTTTCTCCGCTCGGGAAGTATTTCTTGGCGACGCGTCCCTGTTCGTCATACGCATATTGCTGATAGGATCCGGACTCGTTGTACACATATTTCGAAAGTCGTCCCTGATTATCGCGTTCCAGACTGACGATAGGACCTTGTTGGGTCTCCGTCAATTCACCGGAAGGAGAGAAGGCATAAAAGGTTCGAATGGTTTTAGAGGGTTGTTGGGTGATGATCGTCAGGGTTTTGACGTTTCCTTTCGCACCGAATACGGCTGCATCCTGATAAGGCTGAGCGGAGGTTTGTGACATTCCTCCCCAGCCAAGGAGCATCAGAAGGAGAGCGGTTCGTTTCATGTCGATAGTTCTTTAACGATATACAAAGATAAAAATTCAGGGCAGAGGATGACGCTCCGAAGCAGGTGATTTTATGGGTTTCGGGGTTTTTGCTGGGGTGGGGTTGAGGCGATCGGGGCTTTGGGATCGTCGGAAACGGTTGTGTTGGAGGCGTCGTTGGGGACTCTGGCGGTAGGACAGACCGGTACCCGGCCTATTGAAAATGCGTGGAGACTGCGGCCTCCATTTTAGAAAAGTTTGTCTGCGAGGTTTTGGACCGGTTTTGATAGAATTCCGGTAGGCTGGGGAAACCTTCAGCCTAATAGGTGTGTCCAGACGGGATGGCCGACTTGTTTTTCATACAAAGAGCGGTTCTCTGTAGGTGGCAGACTCTTGCCCTCGATCTTTTCGCCGGACTTTCGGGTGACGATCCGTGATCCGATGCCTTTGGGGGGCTGTGCGCGGAAGTCCGAGCGTTATATCGGTTCGTGTAGCCAAAACACAGGCATAAATCCGTTACGATTTTGATGCCGGGGACTGCATCGCCGAGGCTGTAAAAAAGAGCACCCTCCCGAGTCGATCTGATGAAGCGTCGGGAGGGTGAGAGGACTATTGAGCGGCGTTCGCTTTGTCCGCCTTTTTGTCGGGGATGGGGTGGGGCAGATCCGCCGCCGCATCGCCCATCTGCTCCAGATAAGCGTCATACATGTCGAGAATCCAGGCATCGTTCTCCTCGGCCTCCTTTTTGTGGACCTTCCCTTCGGGACCCTTGAACCACTGTTTACAGAACGCCTGCAGCCCGGGGTAGCGATCCTTCATCAGCACCGAATTGACCAGCATGTAGGGATAAACAATGCCTTCGGGATCGTTGTGGAAACGGATGCCGAAGTTGGTCTGGAGAGACCTGCTCATGCCGTTGATCCCTGAAGAAACCCATATTTTCCACCAGTAAGTTGTGGCATTTTTACCCACTTTGTCGACGCAGAACAGCCGTTGGAGGGTATTGTAGCGGCTTGCAAAGTTGGGCCTGGCCAGCGGATGGGACTCCCAACGCAGACCGTCAGGATGGTTTTCGGTCGCTTCGACGTAGTCGATGCTCACGACGTCATCGGCCGTATATTGGATGGGTTCTTGGTCATCGGGGGTCTTGGTGACTTTGAACGAAAAATTCTCTTTCTTGAACAAGGAGCTTTCGGCATGCCATCCCCGATGGATATAACAATCAACCTTTTCGCCCGACTTGAGGGTGACAATTACGTGATCAGATTCGCTATCTTCCGGCTCTTTGGCCGTGGCTTGGGAAATGGTTCCGACGGAGGCCAACAAAAAGGCCACATAAAGCAATAGTTGTTTCATGACGATTTCCGGTTAGGGGTTACACGATCAGTTTTGTTGCGGGAGGTAGGTTCCGAGCATCAGGATAATCTGACTGCGGTTGCGGCTATTGGATTGTAGAATGCTTTCAGCCAGTGCGGGGTCGTCGGCAATGTAGGCGGCAATCCGTTCGAGGAAGACATCTTTGGTGTTCCGACTGGCCGAACCGACGTCATAGAAGTCGTTTTCACCCGTTTTACGCAGGTAGTAGGCGGTTCTGGAGCGGCTGAGCGAGCGCTGTTTATACAATACCTGAATGCCCCCGTTGTTATCGATACCATACCCTTTTTCGGAATAGACATAGGCTCCGATCGCCGGAGCTTCCATATAGACCCACATCCAACCGATCTTCGGTGCGGGGATGAAGGTGCGTAGGTGTTCCGGAGCGGCGACGTGCCAACAGACGATCGAGTCAATGGCTTCGAAGGGGTAGATCTCTTTGCTCTTATCCTTGTAGTAGGCTCGTCGCAGGAGTTTGACGTCCTGAGCATGCTTGGGAAGTTGAATGCGATCTTTTTCGGCGCATTCGATGATACGGCCGTCTTTGAGGTAGATACGTCCTTGAACAAACGATGCGGCCTGTGCCGTTGAAAGGGTGATCACACACAGGAAAAACAGTAAAACGAGTCGAGAAATCCGTTGGGTGGTCATCGGGGAGGAGTTGTTTGGGAAGATAAAAAGATAGAATGGAGCCGTATCTCCGAAAGGAGTCAAAGAGAGCGAAATAAAACAAATACGAGGTAGGGATCAGACAAATGTGTCAAAACCGGTCGAACAGGGCCGCTTCCTTACCTCGGTGTGAAAAGAGAATGACACGCTACAGGAATAGCGTCATTCTCTTTGGGTTACATGAAATGTCATTGATGTTTTTTCGGGTTTTTGCGAGGCATTTCATGGGTTACCTCATCTTTCAGATAAGAGGCTTCGTGTTTTTTTCCTGGTTTTTTCGGTTTTTTATTTCCAGCTGCACCCATAATAGTGAAATTAAGATTATACATTACATCGATCGGAGACCCTTCCTTAGGGTGAGTATGAAGTCTCCGATCGGGGATATCAATTCATTTGCCCTAAAGATACAACAAATTATAGGTATTGTGTACAGAAAAGAGGCCTGTTTTCAGGGAAATCTATGTAAAAACCGATCTTTCAGGGAAATGAAAACCTGATTATTTGCTGTAGATCTCCTTGTAAAAGCAGGAAATCATAGACGTTTGTGGAAGGATGGATGTTTTCGACAGGGTTTTGGAGGGATCGTTGGGTTGCGTGTCTGGATATGTGCCAACGGTTGGCAGAGGTGGCGCGGCCCCCATGGGGGCCGCGCCGAAACTCCATTTGCATGGATCGTCAGCGCGAGCACAATTTCTCGTTGCATGGTCGCCTCAGGGGAGATTCCCATTGGGACGGCAAGGCCGGGAAGGAGGGCGTGGCCCTTTTGCTTCCCCTTGAATGGGGGGCTCCCCGATGAGTTATGCTTTGATGCGTTTATAGGCAAAGGCTTTCCAGCGTTCTTCGTCGATGCCGGCCGATTGCATCTCATGGCGGGCCAGTGCGAAGAAGAGATCGGAAAGGCGATTGATATAGCGCAAAATCACCTCGGGAACCGTATCTTTTTCATGCAATTGCCACAATCTTCGTTCCGCCCGGCGTGCAATGACCCGACATTGGTGTAGAAAAGCCGATACGGGAGTGCCCCCCGGCAGGATAAAATATTCCGAGGCTGAACTTTGAGCCGTGGCCAGGTCGATCCAGGATTCGATCTCTTCCACGAGGTTCTCCGGCAGATGATTCGGGTTTTGGTCCCGTTTCTCGGCCGGCGTAGCGACCAGGCTCATCACCGTCATTAAGTTCAGTTGGATGGTTTTGAGGTCATTTTGCCATGGATGGTCGATCGGCATGAACGAGCGTACGAGTCCGATCGCCACATTCAGCTCGTCGATACAACCATTCGCTTCGATGCGTATATCCGTTTTGCTGACCCGCGTTCCTCCGTGGATCGCGGTCATGCCTTTGTCGCCGGTTCTCGTGTAAATACGTCTCATAAGTTCCAAAGTTTTAAAAGATCTCTTTCGCCCCAGTAGAGATGGGTATAGGTGGCGATTGCATTTTTGATTCGATAGACAGGGGTGTCGACGGCTTGCTGCCGGACGTTGTATTGTTCGCCGATCGAGGGCAGAGCATGCGGATCGATCAGGTGGGAGTAGTGGAATTCATGGCCGAAAAAGGTTAGGGGACCGAGGGTGAGCCGGCGGTAGCCCAGCGTCAATTTGGCCTGATCCATCGTACATTTCATCGGTAGCACCCCGCACATCCGATGCCCATCCAGTTCTTCCGTCAGATAGATCATGCCGCCGCATTCTCCCAGCAGGAGGCCTTGTCGTTCCACAAAATCGGCGATGGAGTGTCGCATGGAGGTGTTTTGTTCCAGTTCGGCGGCGAATAGTTCGGGATATCCGCCCGGCAGGTAGACCAGGTCGGCGTCTGGCAGTTGAGGGTCGTGGAGAGGCGAAAAATAGGTGATCCGACCTTCGTAACGGGGATGGTTTTTCAAGGCTTCCAGGTTCTCCGGATAGAGGAAATTGAAGGCTTCGTCACGAGCCACGGCGATCCGTAAAACGGGACGTTTGGGAAGTGTCGGAACGGTATATGGCGTTGAACTCTGTTGGGTTTTTTCGAGTAACTGTGTGATGTCCACATGCTCCTGGATGGCTTCAGCAGCCTGCTCGATGAATGTATTCATCATCTCCTGGGCACCGAGAGTCAAGCCCAGGTGTCTGGAGGGGGTCTCCAGGTGGGGCGACTTGCGAATGTACCCCAGACAGGGTACCCCCACCTCTTCACAGGCCTCTTGCAGAAAACGGAAATGCGATTCGGAGGCAACCCGGTTGAACACCACGCCGGCGATACGGAGGGCTGGCCGAAAGTGGGTGAATCCATAAAGGGTGGCGGCTGCCGAGTAGGCACAGGAAGCGGCATTGACCAGCAGTACGACGGGCAGATCGAGCAGGGTGGCGATGTGTGCGCTGCTGCCGAGGTCTTTCGAGTAGCCGTCGAACAGGCCCATCACGCCTTCGACGATGGAGACATCGGACGGACTGTCGTATCGACGGAACACTTCCCGGACATGAGCCTCCGAGCTCATAAAGGTATCCAGATTAATCGATGGATGTCCCGTGGCAACGGCATGGAATTGCGTGTCGATGTAATCGGGACCGCATTTAAACGGTTGTACCTTCCGTCCTTGTTGGGTTAAAAGCCGCATCAGGCCGAGCGAGAAAGTGGTTTTTCCGCATCCGGAATGGGTGGCTGCGATCAGAAAACGAGATTTGGTCATGCGATTTGGTAAGCTATTTCTCCCTCATCGGTGATGAGGAACAGTTCGAGATGACTATTTTCGGCGAGGAGTGCGGAACAGCAGGTCCAGCATTTTTTCAGAAGCAACGGGAAAAAGCGTTCGGCATCGGAAGGGGTGAGTTTGCTCCATAGTTCACGCGCCATTTGTAATTGACTGATCGCCGTCAGAGCTTCTTGCGAGCACCCGGCTTCGGTGGCCAGTGTCTGTAAGAAGGATAGATTCATCAGTATTTTATGGCTGTGGGTGTCCAGGTTTCCTTCGGCGAGTTTGACCGCCTTGCCTAGCATCAGCCCCAGGGTGATGTTACGAAAACCGGTTTCCCGAGCGATTTTCAGGGTCTCTCCGATGGCATTCCCGTAATGAATGAAGGCCTGTGGGGGTAACATCGGATAGCGGGTTTTGACGATTCGCTCGCTGCGGGCTCCGGAGTTTAATACGATGTGGGAGATGCCGGAAGCAACGGCCACTTCGAATTCGCGTCGGATGGCATCGAGAAAGGCTTCATGCGAAAAGGGCTGGACGATACCGGAGGTGCCGATGATGGAGAGCCCGTCGATCACGCCGACCCGGTGGTTGAAGGTTCTTTTCGCCAATTCTTGGCCACCGGGGATGCTGATCGTCACATCCAGTCCGCCGGCGTAGAGTTGGCGCAGTTCCCGTTCCATCATCTGGCGAGGAACGGGATTGATGGCCGGACCGCCGACCTCGATACCCAATCCGGGAAGGGTGACGGTTCCGATGCCCTCACCGCCGATAAAACGGATGTCGGCATGGGTGTCACTGAAAGCGACCTGTGCCGTGATGATCACTCCGTTGGTGACATCGGGATCGTCGCCGGCCTCTTTCCGTACGCCGACGGTGACGCTGTGATCGGCAAAGTTGACGAATTCGACCGGGAGGGAGAGTCTCTCCCCATCCGGCAGCGTGATCTGGATCCCTTCATAGGTTTCATGATTCAACAGGGCAGCGAGAGCCGTTTTAGCGGCGGCGGTGGCACACGTGCCGGTGGTCACTCCGCTGCGTAGGTCGAAAAAGTCGGGGAGTAGCCGTTCGATGGCCCGTCGTAAGGTGTAGCGCCCCGTCACGACCTGAAAGGAGGTGGGCAGCGGCGGTCGTTCGATGGCAAACACCTGCACACCATGTCGCAGCGCGGCGTTTACCTTTTCGGTGAATCCGCCCGATTCGCCGCTCTCTTTGAGTAGAATGGCCTCGGGCAACAGACGGATGAGCCAAGGATCGATCACCCCGTCCTGCTCATAAAAAAGGATACGTTCGGCGGGAAAACCGACCTGGGCCCGGATCTTTTCGGAGGCCTCCCGTTGTAGAATCCGGAACCAGCAGTCGTGCTGTTGCCAATAGGAGCGGAGCTTGGCCAGGCTATTGACGCCGGTCAAGGCCAGCAGTCGGTTGACCTGATGACGTTCCAGTTGCGTGATGGCGTCGTCGAAGTCCCGGCACCAGACGATCTCTGGGCGATGAGGAGGGTATTGTCGTTCCAATCGGACCACCGGAATCTGCAGCCGGTCTGCGGTTTCGGCGATATTGCGGTGCAGGCCTGTTGCAAACGGATGGGCGGCGTCGACGATCAGACGAATCTGGTGCGCCTGGCAAAATGCCGTCATGGCCGCGGCATCCATGGCTCCGGCAATGTGTTCTCCCTGTCGGCAATCGATCTGTTGGTCGGTTCCCTGGGTGGAATAGAAGTAGGGCTTCCCGGCCGTTTCGATCACCTCGACGGCGACTCTTCCTTCGGTCGTTCCTCCAAAAATCAGTATCATGGCCGGAAAAGGTGTTTGAAGTGATGATCATAGAGCCGGGATAGGCCCTGTCGATTGTCGATCGCCTCTCCGACGACCAGCAACGTGGTGAGGGTCAGGTGATGGTCCCGAACGATTTTGGCCAGGTCTTTGAGCTGGCCGCGATAGATGCGCTCCTCTTTCCAGGTTAGCTTGTAGCAGGCGGCCACCGGGGTTTCGGGCGGATAGGCCTGCAGCAGCTCGGCCTGCACCTCCTCGACAATGGCAGCACTCAGGTAGATGCACATCGTGCTTTGCGAGGCGGCCAGTTTATGGAGTTGTTCCTTTTCCGGCATGGGGGTTCGGCCTTCGCCTCGGGTCAGGATGATGGTCTGTACCTTTTCCGGAATGGTAAACTGCGAACGCAGAGCCGCGGCCGCGGCTTGGAAGGAGGAGATGCCCGGCGTAATGTGGTAGGACATGTGATACCGGTCGAAGAAGGCCATCTGTTCCTGAATGGCGCCGTAGATGCAGGGATCTCCGGTATGCAGTCGTACCACCAGCAGCCCCCGGTCGTAGAACTCCTTCATCAGGTTGAATTGTTCTTCCAGGGTCATGCTGGCCGAGCTGCGTACCACGCATCCCGGTTTGGCGTAATAGGTCAGTTCGATCGGCACCAGACTGCCGGCGTACAGGATCAGATCGGCTTCGGAGAGGAAGCGTTGTCCGCGAACCGAGATCAGTTCCGGATCTCCCGGACCGGCGCCGACGATTTCGATATGTCCGCCGCGTACAGCCTGACGCTCCAGGGCGACAGCAAAGGTGAAGTCGTTGTTGTCCGACAACTTGCCTTTTTGTTTTTCCAGCACCAGCGGGCCATCGTGGGCAGCTTTGATCGCACAGCTTTCCGCCACGCCCCAGACGCCGGTCACCTCGTGAACCTTCTCCGAAGGCTGGGCCACGGAGATCTCTTCCAAGGCCTCGGCGGGGAAAATATCGACGTGATCAAGCCCCCAGTGGTTTTTGAGCGTTTCCAGCAGCGGTTCCTCTTTTTTGAGCTCGATGGTGGCGATCGAACGGATCGACTCCGGTGCCAGGTGATGGGCCTGCAGGCTTTGTGCGATGTATGCCGGGATGCCCGTCGGGTCGCAATCTTTCCGGCAACCGATCCCTAAGGTCAGCACTTTGGGTCGATAGTAGAGTACCGGGATCGTCGTTTCATAGAGAAATGGCGTCACCGCGATCAACAGACTGCATGACTGAGCTTCCGATACATCGTGGACGATTTGGACATGAGCCGGTTTGGTTCGTTCGAGTACTGCCGTTCCCCGATCTTTGATGTCGAGGAGCAGTCCGACTTTTTCGCCATTGACCAAAGCGAAAATCGCTCGATTCATTTCGGCTTTGGTGGCGCTGACCGTCCATCCATACCGATCGCCCAGGGTGTCGAGGGCCCAAAGATTCATCGAATCGCTTTGGGTGGTGATAATCGGTTCGGCTCCGAGGATATGGGCCACCTGTCGGCAGAGTTCGTTGGCGCCACCGACATGTCCGGAGAGAACGGAGATCACATAGTGTCCACACGAATCGATACATACGACGGCCGGATCGGTATATTTGTCGTGCAGATGCGGCACGATGGTTCGTACACAGATGCCCAAAGCGCCAATGAACAGAATATGGTCATATTGAGCGAACAGCTCGTCGGTGAGCTCGCTGTTGCGGAGGATGTCGCAGGGACCGAGTTCTCGGGCGATCGTTTCGGCCAGCGATCGTCCGGTCTCGGTAACGTTGATGATGATCGTTTTTTTCATTGTGCTTTTAAAACGGTTATGGGATTGTACGCATCGAGTGCAATCCGATGGGTTTCGATGATTTTTCGCCCGAGGGCTTCGATGCCGGCAACAAAGGTGCGGCAGGTTTCGTCGCTGACCGAGTTGAAGACAATCACGCCTCCGGGCAGCAGGACCGAATCGATTCTCTGCAACATTTCGATCAGTTTGCCTCCGTGTCCGCCGATGAAGACGGCCTCCGGTCGGGGATAGGGAGAGAGATCGAGGTGCAGAAAGTCGCCGATAACGTATTGGATAGAGGGAGCGCCGAACTTTTCGCTGTTGAGTTGCAGGAGTCGTTCCGATTCCGGACGGATTTCAAAGGCCGTGATGTCGCACTCCGGAAACTGCAGACGCGCTTCGATGGAGACAGATCCGGTACAGAATCCGATGTCCCAGAAGGATGGATGATGTCCCAAATCGAGCATCGAAAGTGTCAACAGCCGGATCGGCATTTTGGTGATCATCTTTTCGCGGCCTTCCAGGTGGAAAAAGGCTTTTTCTGAAATGCCGAAAACGGGATGACGAAGGCTGGTAGCGGTCAGAATCAGGCAATTCGGACAATCGAAGGTCTGTTCGGTTGCCTCTTGGAGGCTCAGCTGACGGATTCTCTCCCGGGTTTCATGGCCAAGGTTCTCGCCGACGGTCATCTGGTAGTTGTCGTAGCCGTATTGCAGCATCCGTTGTGCGATGACGTTGGGGGTTTTGTTTCGATCTGTTAGTACCCCGATCATTCGTTCCCCCCGGATGAGGGCTTTGTCCAGGTTTTTCCACGGTCGGCCCGTCAACGACACATAGACCATATCGTGATAGGGCAGGCATCGTTTGTGGGCAAGCATTTGCAGCGAGTTGAAGAAAGGATAGACCTGAATGTGAGCTTTGGGAAACTCGCGCATCAGCGTAGTGGCGTACCCATAGAACAGCGGATCGCCCGAGGCGAAGACAACGATTTCCGGGTATTCGGCGTATTGTCGGAAAGCCTCTTCGAGCGGGACGGTCACGTCGATCCAGCGGCTTCCCTCCGGCAGAAGATCCCGCAC
The DNA here is from genome assembly GCA_944326035.1 of uncultured Alistipes sp. Classification (GTDB taxonomy): domain Bacteria; phylum Bacteroidota; class Bacteroidia; order Bacteroidales; family Rikenellaceae; genus Alistipes_A. The sequence goes on from CALVCS010000009.1 coordinate 162,200, forward strand.
GATTTCGTGGTGACGTTTTCCTCCGGAAAAAACTCGTCCCCGGGCGATGATTGTCCGAATTTCCGGCGGGAAAAATTGGGCCCGGCTGTCGGACAGACCGATGACGGTAAAGGCGGGTTCAGACATCTCTTCCGGGTTTTAATTGTTCGGCATCGGGCCAGCACAAAATGGCGTTGGTGAGGGTGGCGGCCAGGTTGCTGCCTCCCTTACGCCCCTCTACGATGATTTTCGGGATCTCCGTAAAGGGTTTGATCATATGTTTGCTTTCGCAGACGTGGACGAACCCGACCGGAGCAGCGATCACCCCACAGGGATGCGCGACTCCCTTTCGAATCAGCGAACAGAGTTCCATGAGGGCTGTGGGGGCATTCCCGAAGACGAACAGGGCATCTGGGTGTTCTTCCACGGCTTTGCGAATGCCGGCCTGGGTACGGGTGATATGGTGAGCCCGGGCGTAGTCGGTGATGCCAGGGTCGTTCAGATAGCACTTAACCTCCAGCCCTAACCGTTGCAAGGCCCCTTTTCGGATACCGGAGGCTGCCATCGTCACGTCGGTCACAATGACCTTTACTTGGCCGGACGCTAAACGGTCGTAAATTTTTGACAGAGCACCGTCGTCGACTTTCAGGATGTTTTCCATGTCGAAATCGGCGGTCGTGTGAATGGCATGCAGCAGGGGCCATTTTTGGTTGATCGGGATGTCGGGGTGTTTCAACTCGCTGGCGATGGTGCGGAAACTTTCGATCATGATCGCCTGGCCCGAGTTGTTTGCTTCGGGGTCGAGCTCTTCGCGATAGTAGCCGCGAGGGGTGATCAGGCAATCGTCGACATGGTAGGTCTGGGAGTTGCCGATCAGCACGATGGTGAGCATGTCGATCTCCTGCGGGTCGAGTTCACCCAGGGTCGTGATCGAGACCTTTTGGTCGTTCCGACCGGCTTGGCGCACATAACCGACCGGTGTGTCGGCCGAGCGACTCTCCAGAAAGAGCTCTTTGAGTCGGTACAGTTGCCAGAAGCGACCGATGCTGCGGGGATTGTAGATGGCGGTCACGAAATCGCCTTCGGCAGCGGCTCGGATCCGTCGTTCGATTTTTTCCCACGGGGTCATGAGGTCGCTTAACGAGATGACACAGAAGTCATGACTGACGGGAGCCCCCAACAGTGAGGCCGCTTTTTGAAAGGCACTGATGCCGGGGATCACTTCGAGTTCCACATCGCTCTGACGCTGGATTTTCATTTCATAGGCCAGCGGGGCCATGCCGTAAATACTGGCATCGCCGGAGCTGATCAGACAGACGTTTTTGCCGCTTTCGGCCAGTTCGAACGCCTTTTCTACGCGGGCGATCTCTTGTTTCATGCCGCTACCGGCCAGCTCGACGTCGTCGCGCAGATATTTTTTCACAAAGGGCAGGTATAGATTATAGCCGACCACCACGTCGCACGTGCTGAGTGCCGAAACGGCGTCCAGGGTAATGTCGCCTGAAATGCCAGGCCCGATACCTACAATGATAATCTTTTTCATGCTATGTTTTTAGGAAGAATTTCTAATAATTCGGCGATGGTTTGGACCGTCTGTTGGTTGAGGCGGTACGCATCGGAGGTGATTTCGATTTCTGAGGTTCCTTCGGATTGGTTGTCAATGAAGTAGCCGTTCCGGGCCAGGGCTTTTTGCACCATGTTGTACCGACGGCCAGACCCTTTGACCCGAATGGGATAGCGACGAAGGTTGTCGATACGGAACAGCCCCAGATCCATATCGAACTTGACACCTTCGCGTTCAAAGAAATGGCCCATGTCTCCGGCGAGGGATAAATCTTCGGGAGTCCCGATTTTCAGTGCTTTATCTTTGTCGATCAGCCAGATGCGATCGGCGATCTGCAGGGCAAGCTCCAAATCGTGGGTCGAGAGGAAGATCGTTTTATGTTGGGTACGCGACAGTCGTTGGAGCAGCTGCATGATCTCCACTTTGCTGGGATAGTCCAGAAAAGCCGTCGGTTCATCCAGAAAGATAACCGGCGTCTCCTGGACCAATGCCTTGGCGATCATCACCTTCTGGCGCTCTCCATCGCTGAGCGTCTGGATCATGCGGCCGCGGAGACGTTCGATGCCTACGGTGGAGATGGCCTCGTCTACCTTGTGTTTATCCTCTTTGGAGAGGCGTCCCCAGAAACCGGTGTAGGGACTACGACCCATGCCCACCAGCTCTTCGATGGTCATGTTGGAGAGGTGAATACGGTCGGTAAGCACCACGCCGATCACTTTGGCCAGTTCGGCATCGGCGTAGGAGGTGAGCTTCCGCTGTTCGATGTATATTTCTCCCGACAAGGGCGGTTGAAAAGCCGCCAACGTTCTGAGCAAGGTCGATTTTCCGGCACCATTGGGACCGAGCAGACAGGTCAGCTCCCCGCTGCGGAGCGAGGCGTTAATGTCTCGCGTAATGACGGCGTCGCCGTGTTTGGTGTGGTATCCGGTCACCAGATGTTGCACTTGTATGGTTATCTTTTCGTTCATCGCTCCGATTTTCTTTTGTTAAACAGTACCCACATGACCACGGGAGCACCCACCAGTGCCGTCACCGAATTGACGGGCAAGGCGCCTTCGAAGCCCGGCATGCGGGCGATCAGGTTGCACAACAGCGCCAGCGAGGCTCCGGCGCACAGGGATGCGGGGAGCAGCACGGCGTGGTTCGAGGTGTGGAAAAGCCCCCGGCAGATGTGAGGCACGGCCAGTCCGAGGAAGACGATGGGACCACAATAGGCCGTTACGATGGCGACCAGAATGCCGGCACAGGAGATAACCAGCAGACGGGCCCGTTTGATGTTGAGGCCGAGATTGCGGGCATAGGAGTCGCCCAGCAGGAGCAGGTTGAGGGTTTTGGTCAGCAGGAAGGAGAACGGCAGGACCACGAGCATAATCACGACGAATACGGTGGTTTGTCCGCCCGAAACGCGGGCGAAACTGCCGAGTCCCCAGATGACATAGGCTCGAATATCCTCTTCGGCGCTGAAAAACTTGAGGACGCCGATGATAGCCGTAGCGATGTACCCGATCATCACCCCCATGATCAGCAACGAGACATTACCTCGTACTTTTTGCGACACATAGGCGATCAGGATCATGATCAATAGCGATCCGGCGATGGCGGAGAGGGTGAGGGTTACTTCGCCGATGAATCCGAGTTGGCTGAGGGCCACGCCTCCGATGCTACCGGACAGCAGAATGACGAAGGCCACTCCGAGACTGGCCCCGGAGCTGATCCCCAGGACCGAAGGTCCGGCGAGCGGGTTTCGGAAGACGGTCTGCATCATCAATCCGCTGACGGCCAATCCGGCGCCGGCCATGATGGCGGTCAAGGATTGGGGCAGGCGTGATTTCAGGATGATATTGCGCCAGATGGTATTTTCCTCTTCGCCCAGCAGCACCCTGATCACGGCGCGCACCGGAATCTCGACCGATCCCAACACGAGGTTGAGCATGAAAAAGAGCGCGATGGAGGCGATCAAGCCGAACATTAACAGGGAGGTGTGTCGTTCTTTCATGGGAGCAGGTGGTAATATTTGGGCGTGTGTTCCGGGAGAATGTCGGGATGGAAGACGTGGATGAAATCGGCCAGTACGACTTCCGGTTCGACCGGCATGGCTTCGTAAAACGGCACCTGTTTCATGTTGCAATAGATCACGCCGTGCTGTTTCCACGCTTTGAAGTCGGTGTAGCGTTTATCCTGTGCTTCCAGGGCTTCATAACCGAAATCGCCGTCGAAACTGTTGACAATGCGCCAGTAGTCGGCGTTGGCGGCCTTCGTATAGACGGTTTCGTAATTGAGCGTGACGCCTCCGGATTCGGGGTTGTCTTTCAGAAAGTAATCTGCGCCCGCATCGCTGAAAATCTGAGCCAGAAAGCTTTTCCCACCGACGGCATACCAGTTGCCGCCCCGCATCTCGCCGCTAAAAACGGTAGGACGTTGTCGAACCGAATCGGTCATGGCTTTCAGTTCGTTGTATCGTTTTTCGATGCCGGCGAAGGTGGCATTGGCTTTGGCCTCTTCCCCTGTGAGCAGACCGACCACCTTCAGCCATTCGGCTTGCCCGAGCGGGGTGAGTTCTTTGTATCCGAGGTGGGGGATCAGCGGAATGTCGACATGGCGGAGCGCTTCATAGCCGCCTCGTTTGAACGGCGAGATCAGGATGATATCCGGCTGGATCGCCATGATCACCTCGTTGTCGAAATTGCCTTCGATCCCGATTTTTTGGGTCGTTCCGTTTTTCAGCTGTTCGTTCATCCGGGGATTATGCAGGTGACGGGTGCTGGTGATGCCGACCACTTTCTCGGTCAAATCGAGTTTGATAAAGTTGGAGAGCTGGAGCGAGGTCATGCAGATGGCGCTGTGGATGGGGGTTACGATTTTGGTATACCCCTCGGGTATTGCGCCGGAAAAGCCGTCGGGAACGAGGGCAAAATGGAAGTTTTCCTTTTCGTGGTGGACGGGGTCCTGGATATCCAGCAACACCACGCCCGTTTGGGGGTAACTGACGTTGAATCCTTGGGCATACTTCGGGGAGACGATCCGGAGCGTGTCCGTTACCCCCTTCATCGTGGGGGTTTGCTGGTTCCCCGAGGGTTGGTTTCCGCACGCAGCCAGCCAGACCAGTCCAAAGATCCATACGGTTTTCAAGATATGCATAGCTGATTGTTTTTGAGTTATTCCGGGATATAGATAATTTCGCCGTTTTCGAGTTGGTAGGCCGATCCGACCCTGCGACCCCGATTTCCGGTAGCGGTTTGGGCCTCCGAAGGGGTGTATCGTTTGATCTCCGGGCCGGTTTTTTGAATAATTTCCATGTCGGCGGTGCCGGGGTTTTTCAGGAGGGTGAAATCCTCTTTCGAAAACAGTTCGGTTATGTTGAAATGGGTCACCATCGCCGCCATCAGAGCCACGGCAAAAACCATGGCCACATCGAACAGGTTGGTGAGAAAGAGCATCGGATTCTCTTCCGATTCTTCCGTATAGAGTATGTGGTTTCGTTTCATCCGAGGAGGCTATTTTTGAAGCATCTGGTAGATAAATTCAAGGTCGTTGAGGGTACGGGCGTAGAATCGTTGATTGACCTGTGTGATGACCACTCCGATCCCTGCAATCAGCATTCCTATAACGGTGGTGGCGAAGGCCATCTGCAGGTTGTAGGCCATGGTGGCGATCTCGCCCGAGGCGAGTCCTACGAGGGCCGGTCCCATGGGAATGAGCGTACCCATCAGCCCCAACATCGGACCGAATTTAATCAGATTTCGGCTATGAGCCAACTTTTGTTGGAGGTCGACCTCGTAATTGGCGATGACCCGTTCTCCGTACGCCGGTTCATCGCGATGTTCGGCGAGCGCTCTGACGCATTGCGAAAAGTCGGATTGTTTCATCGACAGGAGGGGTTCCAGTTGTGCCCGGCAGTTCTGGGGGGTCAGGGTGTCCAGCAGAGGCGAGACCTGGTTCCGGAGTTGTTTATGGGCGGTATAGTTGGCGTAAAAACGGATCACCAGGACCAGACTCTTTCCCAGAAAGTAGAAAAGAAGGAGGATCACCGGGACCATCAACCCATTGGAGAGGATAAACAGAATTTTAGAGAGAGCTTCCATCGAACAGTACGGTTGTTAAGAGAATAAAAAGATTGACGAGATAGATCAGGTGGCGTTTCTGCGGGTGCGAGATCCGCCATTTTTGAGCGATAAAGAAGAACAGTCCGGTCAATAGGGCGACGGCGATTCCTCCGGTCAGGGCCAATCCCCCGAACGAAACACCCGGATTTTGGCGGACGACTTGATCGGCCAGCACCCATAGCGGCAACCAGAGCATACAGCCCGGATACCGGGAGATCAGCGGCGCGGATTGTGTGGTGGTGTCGTTGCGATTTGCGAAGCACCCGATCAGCAACAGTGCCGATTCCAACCACAGACCGATTTGGGCGACATTCCAAACGGCCTTTATGTCGAGCGTCGTTTCGGTGCGCCAGAGGATCAGTCCGGCCATCACGACGCCCCACAACCCACAGAGCACGACCAGGATCGTCCTCCGGAACGAGGAGTAGGTCAACACGGCGTTGAGGTAGACCAATATCAACAGGACGATAAACAGGTTATGCATGGTTTTTGGGCGGTTTGTGTCTGGATACAAGGACGATAGCCAGGCCTCCGCCGAGGAGCAGCAACAGAATGACGACCATCGGAAACGCTTTCCGGTCGAGTTTGTTCGCGAGATGGTTCGGGTGGCGATCTCCGTTGAGGTGCTCTTCTCGGAGGACGACGGCGGATGCGTCCGCCGTCGACAGAACATCGTGTAGTTGTTGTTTATAGGCTTGAGCCTCCTGGGTGGGCAAGGCGTTGGCGATAAATTCTTGGAGTTTCGGATTGGCGCAGACGAAGGAGGTACAAGGTGCGCCATGTCGTTGGGTAAAGTCCGCATGTTGTCGGGCGGTGACAGCGATCTGTTCCTTCGAGGCTTTCCAATACCCTTTGCGGGCGCATTCCAGCAAGGTCGCCGTCATCTCCTGGTAAGCAACCGGATGGATACTATCAAAATAGGCGGCGATATGCAAAGAGTCTTTGTCCAGGATATACAGCTCGTAAAGGTCGTCGTATAGCCGTTCGTTCAGGGCCGAAGGGCGCATCACGCTCCATCCGAAGAGATTATGGAACATCTTGCCGAACATCTGAGCGGTGGTGGCTTCCCCCTTCATGCGCTCTTTGATGAAGACCGGGTTGAGCAGGGTGGCTCGGGTTTCGAGGGCGATGGCCTCTTTGGTCTCTTGCAGGCGGGGCAGATGGACGTTGCGGTAGTCGGCCATGATGGCTTCCGGTTCTTTTCCGTTGAGTTGCGTGGCGGCCAGCGAGAGCGTTCCGGTAAATTCATACACATGGTCCAGCGAAATCGGCCCCCAGGTATTGCTCTGGTGAGGCTGTACGATCACATCGGTTTGCTGCAGGGCGGCTGCGAACAGCGAGGGATCCATCGTTCCCCAATGAGCGGTATCTCCATAGAGGGCACACATGTTTTGAAGGTAACCATCGACCAGATCTTGTGTTTGATCCCACTCGCCGGAATGCTCGGTGTAACTCAACATCCCCGTACTGTATCCGGCGTTGACCGGCCCGAAGATACGTTGTGTGGAGAGTTCACGGGCTTTTTTGGGGGTGGTGCCGTTCTGTACCATGGCTTGTTCTTGCGAAACGGTTCCTTCGGCCACATAGTTCGGATAGCGATCTCCGGTCGCTTTCGAGGCCAGCTCAACGGCTTGGGCCAATAGTCGGAGACGGGATTCGGCGATGTCCCGTAATTGTCCTGACACCTGGACCATGATGTTGATACGGGGACGGCCCAGTTCGGCCGAGGGCGTCAGTTTCAGGTCCATCACCCGGCCTTGCGCATCTCGGACGGGTTCGACCCCTAACATCCGGAAGGCTTGTGCCAAGGTGGCCCCTTGGGAAGCGATGAATTCGCCGGCCCAGAAGGTGTAGCTCACTTTATGGGGATAGACGCCATGTTTTTGGCGATAATCGTTCAGGGTTTGTTCGGTCAAGGCCACTCCATCGCTCCAGGCTTTGGGTGAGGGTGTGGCGTCGGCATTGATGCTGAAGAGGTTTCTGCCGGTAGGCAGTACATTGGGATTCAGTACCGGATCACCACCTGGTGAAGGACGGACCGGACGACCAGCTAAGGCTTGCAACATGGCTTCGAATTCCTGTTCGGGCGATTGCAGCAGCTGTTCGCGATATCGGGCGACATCGGTCATCTCGGGTGAAAAGGCGCCCCCGTTCAGATAGGCGGCGATGTCGCGACGTGCGGCGGGAACGTAGGTGTGGGCAATAAAGGCATAGTCGTGGAGTTGGTCGTCATGAATCAGCCCCTTGTTCCGATCGGCTTGGGCACGGGAGTACGCCAGTTGGTCGGTACTCATGGCCAGCAGGGTGGTCTGAAGGTCGGATGCGTTGTAGGGAACGCCCATGACATAGTATGCTCCGGTGATTTTTTCCTGGATCAGCTCTTCGACAAATGAGGCGACTTTTTTCAACTCATCGATCGTGTAGGGGGTACGACGACTCGAATCCAGTCCGAGGTCCCGATGTAATCCGAATCGGATAATCTCCTGTTTGAGAGCCACGGAATTGGACGTCGGAGTGGAGAGAACCGTATGGAGATGTTCGATCAGAGGGGTATAGGTCGTTCGTAACTGATTGTCGACATACGGTGGGGTGAGGTGGGAGACGATGACGGCATGGCTACGTCGTTTGGCGATGATCCCTTCGCCGACGTTGTCGATGGAGTAGAAATAAAAGTGGGGCCGATTGCCGATCAACACTTCCGCCCAATCGGCCTGGGATAGACCGGCATTTTTCCCCGGGGTGAATTCCAGGTTTCCGTGGGTGCCGAAATGGATCAGAACATCGGCGTCGAAGCCTTTTTGCAGGTAGAGATAGGGCGCTATATAGCTGTGAGGGGGGGCGACTTCGGCGCCATGGGTCAATTCGAATTCGTCATGCCCGAACAGGGAGCGCGGTTGCGGGAACAGCAGAATATTTCCATATTCGATGGCGGCGATTGCCAGACTGTCCCCTCGGGCCAGCAGTTGACCGGGAAACTCGCCATAGCGGTCGATGATCTCCTGATATTTTTCCGGCAACAGAAGCTCCGAAACCCACTTTTCATAGGTTGTCCGATCGATCCATCGTGGATGCCCTTCGTTCATGAAACGTTCCTGGGCGGCCGGGGCATAGTCTCCGATTACCGAGCCATAGGTCATCAGTTGTCGTTTGAATTCGGTCAGATCGTCCGGCAGGCCCTGAACCTGATATCCTTCGGCGCGCAATCGTTGCAAAAAGTGATATAACGAGGGGACAACCTCCATGCCGGCGGCCAGGAGGGCATCTTTGCCGGGCCATTTGAAGTAGCCGATGGCGATTTTCTTCTCCGAATTCGGCTTCGTTCGCAGATTCATAAAACGGTTGAACTGTTCCATGAAGGCGTCGATCCGTTCCGGTTCGGGAGTGTGGAGCCAATAGCCGTTCGGCTGCTCGTTCAGGGTGGCGATACATAACGGGGTCATGGCACCGTCTATTTCCGGCATCACGATCCGGGCATTGAGGGTGCCGGGACTCAGGGGTTTGTGAGGGTCGAGCCACTCTTCACGGGACTGGATCAGGGGGAAAGGCGTGAAGATCGGAATCCCGCGTTCGTACATCTTGCGAAGGAAATCATCGTTGCCCAGACGTCCCATAGGGAGGTAGATGATCGCCTCTGGTTGGATCTCTTCGATCATCTGTTCCCGTTGCGGGCCTACGGCAGAAAAGGGATACACATTGTAACCGGCTCGGGTCAGTTTGCCGATCAAGGTGTCGATATGGGCCCGATTGCTCTCTACGGGGAATTTGACACCCGACAGGAGTGCAATGTGGGGTTTTCCTGGCTGGTAGAGGTTTCGTCGTTGGAGATAAGCGGTCAGTTGGGCGGCCGTTTCGAAATATTGTCCGCCTTCGAGATGAAAGAAGAGCTGGTCGGGCATGGTCACCGGGTCGGCATAGTGGGTATCGCCCCATTTATAGGGGGTCGACAGGTGACGGAGGTAGCGGAGCAGATTGCGATAATTGGGTTGACAGGGGATGCGACAATAGGCCGTTAGTTGGGCGGTTTGCAGCGAATCCAGATTATGACGGATCACCAGACTGGACCCTCTGACCGAGTAGGTGTAGATCGGAATGCCTTTACGGGCTGCTTTCTCGATGGAATGTCTTTGAGCCGAATCCAGATGTAGGCCGCGACCATACAACAGAACGGCATCATAGCGGTCGAAATGCTGGGCATTCTGCATGGCGACACAGTGTACCGATATGCCCCGATGATCTTTGTTCAGGGTGATTTCGGCGGCTTGGGTAGGGAGCGGATTGACGATCAGTATCCGGGTCGGGGCGAGATAATGGCGATATCCCAGGAAGAGAAGAATCCCGCCGACGAGGATAATGGCTCCGAGTCGTATGTATTTCCAGCTTTTCGACAGAATGGGCATGGCGTGAATGTTAAGGGTTTTCGCGCAGAAATGCGGCTTTGATTTCCGGAGCTCTCAGCGGACGTTCTTTCAGTCCTTGTCGAATATGGTCGATATAGAGGGCTTGGATTTCGGGGATCTCTCCCAGGCCTTCCCGTACGAAGGTTACCTGATAGCCCTCAGCTTCCAGTTGGGGTTGCCACTCTCCCTCCAAATCATTGCGGGCATGATCGCCCGCCACGAACATCAACGGTACCAAGGTGACCTGTCGGGTTTTCTCCGTTTTCAGTTTGGTTTGTATGTGGTCGAGCGAGGGAAATCCTTCGACGGTTGCGACATGGATATTGGGGTATCCCTGCACGTGGAACAGATAATCGAGTTGTGCATAGATAGCATTGGCCGGGGTGTGGGTTCCATGGCCGACCAACACGATAGCGTGCCGTTTGTCGGGGGAGGAGGCGTGCCGGTGCGCCAGAATTTCGGTGACCTTTTCACAATCCTCGAGGGAGTAGAGCAGAGGATGACCTATCCGAATATCTTTAAAGAAGGGGAGCATCATTTCGGCTTCGTTCCTCAGGGTCTCCGCTTCGATTCCGTCGATCACATGAGTCGCTTGGACGAAAACCTGCGTATACCCCTCGGCGGCCAGTTTTAACAGGGCCTCTTGCGGGGTGAGCTTTTCGATGCCGCGTGCTTTCAGCCGTTTGATCACGATGCGGGAGGTATACGCTTCCAGAACCTTCCGATCCGGAAATTCGGAGGCTACTTTTTGGTTGATTGCATCGATGGTTTTGGCACGGGTGTCATCATATGTCGTCCCGAAATGGACCATGAGAATGGCAGATTTCTCGCCATCCGTCTGTGAAAACGCCTGAGTAACTCCCCATATCGGGCTCAAACCGAGGAGCAGAAGAAAGAATTTTTTCATAACAATTTTAAGGAACGGTTCCCGATAGGTCGTTTGAGTGAAAACGCCCTACCGGGAGAACCGTGTTAGTGTATCCGTATGGAACTATGGCAGATTGTCGACGACTCGGATCTGTTCGAAATAGTAACCCGGTTCCATTTCGGCCCCTTTCGAGGTTGTGCCGGTTTGAGCATCATAGACATAGAGCTTCGGGTTTGACCCTTCGGCATCGATGCCGAAATAGGCTTTGTGGTTGATCACCGCCATACGGGAAGAGAATCGTCCACTGCTATAGGGCAGCTGGGTTCCGTTGTATTTGACCGGCGTGCTGACGGTAGACTGCAAATCGATCACCGTATAGTAGTGGCTGAAAGCGTCGATACCCGTTCCCTTGGAGTCGTCACGGGCATAGGCGATGATCTGATTGCCGCCCAGATATTCGATGGAGATCAGTTTTCCCGCATTGGGATAGCCGTTATACGTCGCATCGAATTGGGTGGAGTTGGCTGGCATACGGAGCAGATAACTTTTTTCTCCGCCGGAGGTCTCTCCGTAGCAGGCGAGGTAGAGATCGTTGTTGTTGGCCACGAAGGTGATCTTTTGCAACAACTCACCGTAAGCGGAGCCCACCATTTCGCAATCGACGGCACACGGCGTGTTGGATTCAATGGCCATGGTCGAGGGGTTGATTACCGCCGTATAGAAGGGCGAGGTACGGGTGTTTTTGCCGGCGGCTACTTTTCCTTTGCCGTAATAGAAATAGAATAGGTGGTTGTCCGATTTCCGATAGGTCAGGATCCCCGAGGTGGTGAAGACATTGGAATTGGGGGGCAGCGGAATATCCAGGGTCCCTTCAGCGATAATACTCATGTCCGTGGCATTGAGTTTGGTCCAGATGATCGACTTCGTATCCCCGCTGGCCGCCATGATGACCAACGTGTTGTCATCGATCCAGGCATGCGTGTATTTGCGGCAGGCATAGGAGTTGGCTTGGAAACGTCGTTCGGCCACCACCGTGATTTTATTGTCTTTGATCAGGTATTTGCTGAAGCGGTCGCCGGACACGGGGACCTGATAGTAGTAGGCACCCTTTTGGATGGTTTCCAGGGAGAGAATCGAATTGACTTCGGTTCCTTCGCCGACGAAGGTGATTTGCGGTTGGTCGGCATTCAGGTTGTCCAGACTGCGCACCAGGGTCTGCACATCGCGACCCATGCCTCCATGACGGTCGAGCGCAACCCACAGATCGAAATGGTAGGTTTGTGTAGGGGTCGGGTCTACAGGATCGGGATCGGGGGTGTCGTTCCCGTTGTTTTTCGTACATCCGGCCAGTCCTACGGTGAGCAGCAGAACGGCGAAAAGGGTAAATTTGAAATGACGCATGGTATTGAACTGTTAGTTAATAAAGATTCGAAATTTGACGTAAATGGCCCGGCCCGGCTTTTGCAACATATAGTTGTCGTACACCAGCTTGTTGAAGAGGTTGTCGCAACTGACCGAAAGGTTGTAGCTGAATCGTCCGCTTTCCCAGGAGTAGGTCAGATCGAGGTCTGTTACGTGTTGGGTAGGAATCTGGGCTTTGGAAGCGACGGTTCCATAGGCTTCCCAATTGAGGTAGTACCAGTGGATCCATTGATGTGAGCAGCCTACGCGTAACTGGTCTTTGAGTCTCGAAAGGTTGCGGAAGGTGTAGGAGAGCTCGACGTTTCCGAACAACCAGGGCCGGTTGGGAACCCGATTTCGGTAAGTGGCTGAAAGGTTGCCGTCGGTTTTGTATTTTCTGAGGTCCCGGGCATCGCTCCAGCTGCCGTTTACCGCGATCTGGAGCGCCTGGCGCCAGGTATATCCCAGATCGAAATCGACTCCCTTGATGTCGATGGCCGGTTCGTTCAGGTATTGCATCATGCCTTCGCGTTCCGAGACATTGGCCCGGATGTAGTTCTGGACGTGACGGATAAATCCATTGACTTCATAGTTGAGCGTGTGTTCGGGATGGAAGGTCCAGGTTCCGAACCAGCCCAGGTTGTAGTTGTTGCTCATTTCGGGTTGGAGGGCGAGGTTCGGATAGATCGTGGTTCCGTTGCCCAACAACTCTCGGGAGAGCGGTAAGCGAACACTATGTTCATAGGAGGCCTTGAGGGAGAACGCCTCGATCAGGGTGAATCGGGAGCCCCATCCGGCCCCCCAATAATTTTTTACGGCCTCCGGATCGATCAAGTCGGCTCCGGTGATGGTGGCGTTGTCGCTTTGTTTGATCGATGTAGCGTTGATATAGTCTTTGACGAAGAAGGAGTTCAGAAACCGATCCTCCCAGAAACGTTGAGAATAGGTTAGCGAGACGATATGTTTGGTTACCACATCGTTGGTAGGTTCGAACTCGGAGTCGATCTTGTCGCTGCGGTTATTTTCCTGCCGGTTCATCATGTAGTTGAGCGCCAGGTTGTGGCTGTGCGAGAAGTCGTAATCGATCCCGGCGCTGATGACCGTGAGCGGACGCTTATACAGACGGATGGATTTGGCTTTATGGCGGATTTCATTGCCGCTGGAAGCGATCCAAGAGCCGTCCCAGGCATATTTTCGGTAGGCGGTATCGATTGTTTCACTGAGGTCCCAGGTGTGAGACGCCGTAAATCGTGTATTCAGGTTGTTCCACCGTTTGGCGTATCTCAGCGAGAGGTTCCAGGCCTGTGAATGGCGTGCGGCCTCGCCGTAGACCTTGTTTTGCATGGCCCCGGTCTGCAGCTCTTTATGGACTTGGGAGAAAGAACCGGAGACAAAGAATTGATCCGCCCACTTCACATCGCTTACGCCGGTTTCGAGTTGGGCATAGATGGAGCGAAAAGCGTCATGGAAACGGCGTTTGTCGGTCAAGATATATTTGTCCTGGGTCTCGTCCCATACCTCTACGTCGCGCATCAGGTAGTCGTTTTGAGAGGTGTGGATGCCGAAGGTGGGGCGAATGGCGAGGGAGGTTCCGGGGACGATATATTGTCCGGAGAGGTCGCCGGCCCACGTATGGAACGAACCACCGCCCAAAGAGGCGTCCAGATAGTTTGAGTGTTGTCGTTTGGTGACGATATTGACCGCACCGCCCAAGGCATCCGAGCTGAGATGGGCCGGGACGACCCCTTTGTAGAGCTCTACCCGTTCGACCATGTTCAGCGGGATGTTGTCCAGGCCCACGTCGTTGCCTTTCGCATCGAGCGGAACGCCATCGATAAAGTAACGGATGGAATTACCGGCCAGGCCATTGATTGAGAGGTCGTAATCCGATCCGACTCCTCCCTGCCGTCGAACCTTGACGCCGGCGCTATGGTCGACGATATCGTTCAGGGTGACCAGCTTGTTGACCGAAGATTGGATGTTCAGGGCATTGACGGCATACGCGCTCTCTTTCAGTTGTGTTTCGGAGGTTTTGGCGGTAACTTTAACACTTTGAAGGTCCACGGCACTCTCTGCAAGCACGAAGTGGCACACCGTATCGGATTGCAGCCGCAGTGTCTGTTTGGTTTCGGAAAAGCCGACGGCCGAGGCGATCAAGGTGTAGGTCCCGGCATGAAGCGTGAGGGTATAATGGCCCGAGGTATCGGTACTGCAACCTTTGGCCGTTTGTTCGATGATGACATTGGCAAAGGGGATGGGTTTGCCCTGGTTGTCTTTTACGAGGCCGGATACGACAATACCTTCCGCCTGTACCCACGAAGGGAGGAGAATGCCAATAAAAAGTTGGATGATAAGAGAGAAATACCTCGTTCCCATATCTTATTCCGGATTTTGATATCGGCAGCTTCACGCTATCCAACAATAAGTTTATCCGGAATAGATCATAGCCAGAGACCGGCTATCTGCAGGAAAAACCTAAGGTTGTTTTGCGTTTTAAGTCCCGAAAATCACAAAACTAACGGTCGGTTTTGGCAGGTCTTCTGACTTATCCTTTCTTCGAGCGCCTTCCCAATTTTACCATCAGTGGCATGATGCTCGACGAATTTGGCAGGAATTACAGCAGCGGGTCTGTCCGGGATTTTCACCTGGTTCCCTTTAATCGACTCCTCGGAGGAGGCGAAACCAAAACTTGAGGCAAAAGTAGGCGATTTTTTTGAAAAACCAAATAATCTTTTGGGGGAAGATTTTCGATCGACGTTGGAGTCTGTACAGAACACATGGCTGGATAGAATAGACAGGGGAAAAGAAGGCAAACGACGGAACCGTGCCAGGGTTGTCAGGGGCGGACAGTAGTTGGAAGGGGGTAGACAAAATGGGCTGTCGGCAGGGATACCGACAGCCCGTTCGATCAGCGATCAGGCGAAAAATGGGTTACAGCCGTTCGGCCAAGGCTGCGGCTTGTTGGCAGCCGTCCGTGCGGTTGATATCTCCTTCGTTCAGGACACCGGGGATCAGGACTTCGCCGATCATGTCCCATTTCAGCAGGGCGGCCGTTCGTTCCATGGGGATGCGGACGCCATCGAGCACGGTTCGGTCTTCTTCTTCGCAGCAGGCGATTAAGGCGCATTTCTTGCCGGCGAACGGTTGCCCGCCCACGACAAACGAGAACAGACGGTCGATCACCCCTTTGATTTGTGCGGGGATGGTGTACCAGTAGACGGGCATGGTGAATACGACGACATCGGACTCGAGAATGGCCGGGGCGATGCGATTGAAATCGTCGTCGAACGTGCAGGCTTTGCCCGTTTTGTAACAGCTCATGCAGGCATGACAGCCGCCGATCTTCAGGAAGGCGGCATCGAAACGCTGGACGGTATGTCCGTGTTGTTCGGCGGACCGAATAAAGGCATCGGTCATGGCGAAACTGTTTCCTTTTTTGCGGGGACTCCCCGTAATAACCGTGATTTTCATGGGTTTGTTATTTTTGTATGGTATTGGAATTCTGATTGTAGGCCTTGGCTACGCAACGCCACTGTCCCTCGATTTTCATCATCAGCAGATAGTCCGTGAAGTCGATGCGTCCTCCCCATTTTTCTTCCAGGATACGGACGACGGCCAGGGTTTCTTCGACATCTATCACATCGATGCGGGCCTTGAATTGTTCGCCGGCCGTAACGGTATCCACATTCCGATAGAACTGTTCGATGCTGCCGTGTTCCAGCTGACCGTCCAGAAAGCCGAACAATACCGCTTCATCGATAAATAGTTCCCGGGCCGGTTGGCTATTGCCTTCGGCGACACTTTGTACAAACTTTTGAGCGGCCTTTTCGACGGCCTGATACTCTTCGATACTTGCTCTCATAAGGCTTTGGGTTTTAGAGGTGCTTTTGATCTCTACAAAAGTAAGGGGCGTGTGTCGTCGAGACAAGTACCGAAAAATGATTCAGGTACTGAAAAATTATTCCGTATACCCCTAAATTGAAGGGTTATCCCTACTTTTGTGTAGGTAAAAATGGAAAGGCTATGTATGAACGAAAGCTCCCGGTTGATTTGGATTGTCCGTTACGATTGACGATGAGTCTGATAGATTCGAAATGGAAGTCCTGTATTTTGGATGAGTTGCGACAGGGGCCGTTGCGACCGAGCGAACTGCATCGGCGTCTGCCCGAGGCGGCTCCTCGGGTGCTGGATCTGCAATTAAAAGAGCTGGTCGAAGACGGGTTGGTGGTCAAAAGTATCTATGCGGAGTTGCCGCCCCGTTCGGAGTATGCGATCACGGAGTTGGGGGCGACGCTCTTGCCGATCATCGATGCGATGATCGAGTGGGGCCTGCGGAATAAAGCTCTGTTCGAGCGTAAATACGGAACGGCGGAGACTGAATGAGCGGGGTAAGGTCGCTCGATTGTGAGAGAACGACGCACCGGCTATCGGTTGTTTAGCCGAATCTTTTCGTGATAGAAATAGTTGACCAACACCGGATGTCCCTTTTCGGAACGGCCATAAGGCAGGTCGTTGACCCGATAGGGTAGGTGGTGTTCCGCGGCATAGTCCGCCATTTCCTGTTCGAGCGACTGCCAATAATCGACTTTCCGATGGTTGTAGATCTCGTCGTACAGAGGCATCAGGTCGGGTCGTTTTTCCCGAATGTAGCTCATAATCGTGCTTTTGAACGATCCGCGCAGATTCAGGTTTTCCAACCAGATGAGGTCCGTGAAATCCTTGACCCGTTCGATGATGGCTTTCGCGTCGGTGATGCCCGGGAAGATGGGCGATATGAAGCAGACCGTCCGAATACCGGCTTCGTAGACCTGTCGCATGGCGGCGAGTCTACGTTCGATGCTCACGGCGCGGTCCATGTCGGCGCGGAATTGTTCGTCCAGTGTATTGACCGACCACGAGACCGTTACCCGGGGAAACTGTTTGAGCAGGTCCAGGTCGCGCAGCACGAGGTCGGATTTGGTGCAGATCATGATTTCGGCCTGGCTGCCGCGTAATTCGGTGAGCAGTTGTCGGGTTCGTTGGAAATGTTCTTCGTAAGGGTTATAACCGTCGGTAACGGAGCCGATGACCACCCGTTGGCCGTCGTATCGATGGGGATTTCCGATGGGTTTCCAGTGCTTGACATCGAGGAAACTGCCCCACGGTTCGGTGTGACCCGTAAATCGTTTCATGAACGAGGCGTAGCAGTATCGACACGCGTGGGGACACCCCACATAAGGATTAACGGAATACCCTCCTACGGGTAGCGATGATTTGGTCATGACGCTCTGGACGTCGATGTCGCGAATGATTTCCGGTTCCATACGCATGGTTTGAAGGTGTGGGACGGTTGTCGATCAGGAGGGTGCGATTCGGATTCCTCTCCGCTTTGTGTAGAGAGTCCGTCGTTTGACGGCCTACAGACCGGCGGTTTGTTGTCACCTGATCGATAACGCGTAACAAGGTACAAAGAATGGTTGTAAAAAACTAGTAAATCGCTCTTGGAGGTCACTTCCATTTTCTCGCTCTATCCAAAGAGCGGTTGTTCGACCTTTTCCTTGGCGATTTGTTACCTCTGGTGGCTTGGGGAGGAAGTGTCGGAAGGGTTCGTTGGGACCTCTCGTCATCAACCTTTGGCCTCCATGTCTTAGCCCTTTGCGGAAATTTTTTTAGAAAGTGAGATCATCTTCCTTGTCTGACAAGGGAGTTGGGGCGGAACTTGTGTCCGAAGGAGTCGGGGTCGATTCGTCGGGAGAGGTAAGGGTTGCAGGGGGCGTCCAGGTCTCGAGAAAACGGATCGAACGTTCGACGGCTTCAACGATCGAATCCAGGTAAAACCGTATCCAAGCCAGATAGTTGCCCGTTTCATGCAGACGTTGCAGTTCGGCGGCATAGCCTCCTCCGGCTTGACCCAGGGCGGCTGACCAAAGTAGGATCGGTTTCGGGAGAAGCTGGTTCTCCAGCAGAAAAAGTGTATTGATCAGTCGGCCGACTCGCCCGTTTGCATCGATGAACGGATGAATCGTCTCGAATTGGTAATGGATCAAAGCCGCTCGATAGCTACAAACCGGACAATGCTTACAGAATAAATACCGCAAAACGCAATGGCTGACAAAATCGACTGCACTGGGAAACGTCATACTCCTACAAAGTAGCCCACCATCGAGAACCTTCCAGTAGAAATATCACAACAGAAGCGAAAAATACACAACAAAAGTAACCATCAGAATTACTGCTTTGACTTGATTTCGTTATATAATGCTAATCCTTTTGCTGTCAACAAATATTTCTATCGAGGAAGATTTGGCTTGTTTGGATATAACACTTTAAGAATACCTCCTTCTAAAGCGGGAGTTATGTAATTCTATATAAATATCGAGCGATGCTTTAAGCTGATCTTCTCCATTAGACCTTTCAAAGATAATTGTTCATTTGATAAGGTAAGCAATAAAGTACGAACTTGTTCGGTAGGTTGTTCGATACTTGTACAGTTGAGATCCTGTAGTCGTTCTGTTGCCAGTCCTTCGGGGGGGTGACTACCATATACTGATTACGTAACTCATTGGTCTCGCCAAATAATATATTACGTTACGAAAGAAGCGTTCCATGTATTCAGAATTACGCATGATACCTTTGGGTAAGTTTTGGTAATTGGCCCGTACCAGTGCATTACGGAAATACCACAAATGATTAGCGAACGAGTCGTTTGTTACATCAAAACCCATAGAACGTAGATAGAGAATCGTGAACACGGCAGTCGCTCGGGGCAACTAATATAGAGCTGGTACAATACGGGGATAAAGTTGGTACAAATTATATTACAGATTGGCTCCTTTTTGCCGAATAGAATAATACCAAATCACCGAAAAAAAAGTACGTTTTCATATGTCCGAACGAAATTCACAATAGATACATTCACACTATTTGCCGATCAGAGATTTGTTTATTTCTGTTGTTTTCATTTTCATTTAGATTAGTTTGACGATTGTGTTACTGACATTTCCATAAAACGCTCCATTGCGATAATATGCGTAACTGTTTCTCCAGTTACTCCGTCTGCGGGTCACCGCAAGTTCGGGAGGCTGAATGATGATTGACACAGTATTTATATTATGTCCGATTGTGATCATCATTTCACAGTTATGCCATATCTCGAAAGAAGTGCGAAAGCCGTGTTTTCCTTCGATGAGATTCAGCGCATCTTGTATTTGTTTCCATACCTCCGCAGTCGGTACGGTAATATTTTGATACTTGATTTTCATCATTGCACTTTCATGGGGAGGGCGGCTGTTGCCGCCCGATTTTATAAAATACGGATATAACCTTTGGCAATGACTCTCCCGCATTCGACTAACTCAATTTCACCGATCGAAAATCCCATTTGTGCAAGAGCGACATTATGAACGTAATAGCGATATGCCGTGCGGTCATCGAAATTTCGTCCCGTAAGATTATTGAATATGACCCGTATTGAAACCCCATCGTCTGAATAGAGTATTGTTTCCCCATTTTGTCGTATTTCTTCTCTTTTCATGGTAGTATGTTTTGAATGGCGGCTGTTGCCGCCTCGATTATGATAGATATTCTTTGATGTAAGAGACGATTTCGGTTAGTGCTGTGCGTTCGTTATCGTCAAGCGAGAGCACAAAATCGTCGTTACTGTGCCACGTTCCTGTTTCGTCTTGTTCCGAAAAACACCGATCGTCAGCAGTCTTTATGACTGCGTACAAAACGGTCAGTTGCTGTGCGGTCAGACCTTTGAATGTAAAGGAATTTGTACTTCTGCAATAATTGATTTTCATAATGGTTTTGTATTAAAGATTAAGCGGCAATCCGTTTTTGGATCAGAGGCATATTACGATTTACAAGAGCAATTATTTGTTTGTGGTAAGGGGTTGTATTGTTACATAAGCCTCGACATTGTACGACTGTCAGTCGGGATAATGATACCTCTACTGTTTCCAATCGTTGTCCCTCCATAGTGGCCGAAAGGATAAGAGAATCTGATTTGCGGTAATATTCGTTTTCAAATACGCAATGGTGCATTGCTTCTCCTTCCAGTCGTACTTGTTCTATACTCTCCAATACTCGGACGGAGATTCTGCCATCCGTGAAACAGAGACCGAAGAATCGTCCTTTTTCCTTTCTATATTCATCCTCACAAGCTAATTCCCTACGTTTCCGTTCTTCTTCGGCCAATGCTCGATAATATTGCCTTTTTTTGAGTACATACCGATCGTGTTCGGCGTGCAGATTGTCAGGACATACATAATGAGCATTGCGTACATCTTTCCCGAAAAAGCGGAGTAAATCGAGATAATCACACCACGTTTTTGCGTCAAAGATTTCGTATGCGTTTCGAATAGCAATGCGGATCGACGGCCAATAATCATCCAGTTTGCAGGCATTCTCGGCAAAATGTCTCAATAGCGCAATTTGTTTGGTTTTAAGCAAGGTTTCGGCTCGACTGTCACGTAACAGAGTGCAAAACATTTCCGTAGGTGATATGTCGTAAAAATGTCCATGATAACCTGTCCTTTTCAATTCGGGTAAAAGCCCCTGCTGAGGGTGGATACAATATGGAAACAGGTTATATGTAGGTTTGTCGGGACGCAATTCCAACAGGCTATCATACTGCCAACCCGAGACAAACGAAAATTCCGGTCGAAGGCGTGCTCGCGTGGCGCGTCGTCCGTCCGGCGCGATCCAACGTTGCACTACTTCTGAATGAAAGTATTTTGCGGGGTGTCCTACTCTTGATTCGTGGAACAAATAGACGAAACGGAGTACCTGCATTTCTTTACAAACCTGGATGAATAGTGCATATTCTTCCATGCGGTACACCCGACGTTTGGGATCATCGTCAATAACCAAACTTGTATGGCAATTCGGACAATGGCAATTCCCTTGTATGTTCCGATCAGTCCATGCGTGTCCGCATTCAGTACATGTGATTATCCCTTTGGTTGTTCTGCGCCCATAATGTGTCACGCACTTATTAAAAGCCCATTGTATTTGTCGGGCTGGGATAGGACGGAGCGTTTGCCCTGCCTTTTCGATCTGTCGTTCAAATTCATTTCGTGGTTGCATAGTTGTCGTTTTTTTAGGTTAAGGTTACGCCGCTATACGTTTTTGGATCAAAGGCATATTACGATTCACAAGGTCGATGATGCGATTGTGGTATTTCGTTTCTTTATTGCATGCTCCCCGGCATTGAATAATCTGAAGTTGAGAGATAGATACTTCGATAGTCTCGATCCGTTTCCCGTTGATGGTAGCCGAAAGAATGAGAGAATCGTCCTTTTTATAATATCCGTTTGAGAAAACACAGTGGTGCATGGTTTCTCCCTCCAAGAAAAACTCTCTGACGCTTTCCAATACATGGACATGTATGATCTCGTCAGCGAATGAAAGGCCGAAAAAGGGGGCTTTTGCTTGACGGTATGCTTCCTCGCTTTCGTGTAGTTTGGCTTGTTGCTCGGCGATTCTCTTTTCGATCCGGTGTCGGTTGCGTTTGTCTATGTACCGATCATGTTCTTCGCGCAGGTTCTGCGGGCATACGAATTTCGGATTGTGAATGTCCTTACCCAACTCCTGAAGTGCATCTATATAATCACACCATAAAGTCGCATCTTTAATAAAATAGCCGTTACGGGTAGCGATACGGATTGCTGGCCAATAGGTATTAAATTTACTTCCGCTATTCAAGTATATGCGCAACAACTCTGTTTGCCCCATTTTGATCAATGTTTCTGCGCGGTTATCCATCAACAGGGCGATGAACATTCGTGTCGGATTGATTCCCCGTAATACCTTTTTGCATCCGTGTTGTTTTAGTTTCGGAATCAGTTTTATATGAGGATATATATCATCGGCATAAATTTGATCATATACCCATGTTTCGTTATGTAGCTCCAAATCCGAGGAATAGATCCACGAATCATAATACATCGTACCCCATACCCGACTACGGGCAAGGGTGCAGTATTTTCCATTAGGTGCGATCCAACGTTGCATGACCTCGGTTTGATAATAGCGTGGTGCTGTCCCTATCTTGGCATAATAATCCACCATGAATATTCGGATCACCTGTAACCCGTCACACGTGGTTATATATAGCGCATACCTGCATTGTTTGAATGTTCGTTTGCGGGTATCTTCGATGCTCAATTTTGTCCCGCAATGCGGGCAAATACACCGTTTTTGTTTGGTGGTATTGTGGAATACCTCTCCACAGTCGAGGCAGGTAATATCCCCCTTAGTCGTGCGGCGTCCTACCGCATTCAAAACTTTGGTATTAGCCCAACGAATTTGCGCGGCTGTTAAAGGCGGCAATTTCTTGCTCGCTTCGATCACTTTCTGTTGAAATTTATTTTTAGGTTTCATGTTAGAACAGAGTTAAGGTGTCAGATTGTGTTTCCTGGTTCTTTTTCGGGGAGTTGCGTCGGGTGATTTTTGCATAAGCCTCGTTTGTCGCCCGTTGTATGGCATTGCGACGTGCTTCGGCCTTTTCCTCGTCGGTCAGTTCGATAGTATGGTTTACGACAACATTGCATTGGATTGGCTTTCCGATGTCGAGATCGTCCTCGTCGTAATAGTGCAGGGCAAGGGAATAGATTTCGTCGTCCGTGAATCCATTACACCCACTTTTTTGCACATAATTGAGGATAAAAGTGATACAGTCGTCGATATTCTTTTGGGGATTGGCATATCGGGGGCGAAACAATTCATCCTCCTGCGCTCTTTGCTCCAAATACTGTTGGATGGTGCGTTTGAAATATTCGGTCGCTTTATTCTGTGACATATTTGTTTGGTTTTATAAGGAGGAGGACGGAAATTCCGTCTCCTCCTGTTTGACATAGGATTATTCAGTTATACCGATTAACTCGCGTACCTGCGGTTCTTTCGCCTTTTGAAATATCCAGCCTGCGCGTTTCTCTCCCTCGTGGGTCAATCGTCCGTTAAATCGTCCGCCAATGGCTGATAGTTTATCTTTGATCGGTCGGGTATCTCCAAACAGTGCGATAGCTTTCTCGGAATAGTTTACGATCACGAACTCACCATTGATTGCGATTTGCTGGGGTTCGTTTTCTGTTTCGGTCTTTGCGGGTGTGGCAAGGCGGATATTCGCTTCATCTCCGGCAGTATAGGCGAACTCTTTGATCGTGCGCTCACGGTCGTAAATGGAAACTTTCTGAATGATCCAGCCACTATATCGGCTCTCTCCGAGGTAATAACCGCCGCCCATCGAGTATTTCTCGCGATGCTCATATTCTTCGTTGGGTTCACTCAAATAGGCCGTTTCGGGCATATTTGCGGCATACTTGCGCATTTCGGAGAATAAGTCGCGCGTGTGTCGTGAGAATCCTAAAATCACGGTGCGCACGGTTTTACTTGAAAAATAGTCGGACATTGGATCGCTCTCGTCCTGTCTCAAACGGGCGACGATCACAGCCTTCGCGTCAGCAGGCAGGAGTGCCGCAAAGCGTTTGAGACCGATTGCGGCTTGTTCGTCTGCCCTTCTGCGTTCCTCTTCTGCTTTCTCGGCTTTGATACGTGCTTTTTCTTTCGCCTCGGAAACGAGTGCTGCAACCTCAAGAGGGTCAATAAATTCGGGGTTTACATCGTCATAATAGTAGCCTATACCGAATTTTTTAGAAAGAGGTTCGAGAATTTCAGTACATCGGAGTTCTTTCGTGTCAAGGGTTACAAAATGATAGATATATCCGTTGTCATTGTGTTCGACTTTGTAGATCACGCAACGGGATTGGAACATATAAGGCCCGTCGTCGATGATGATTTGATTTTCTTTAGCGACTTGGATTTGGGTGTCGGTGGTCGTGCCTCCGAACAGAGAATAATACTTTGCCATGACTTATAAGATTAGAAGATTAAAGACAAGAGAAAGGAAAAAAAGCCGATCAGCACCACGAAAGAGAGCAAACAGGATAAGATACCCCGCAAGAGATTCGAGCAGAAAAACAAGGCCAAAACAACCCAAATAAAGCCGTTTCCAAAGAGGCAGAACCCCACGGCGATCGCCCCGATTTTCAGCCCGAACCGCGCCCCAGCACCTATGCTGAGTGGAAGGTTGGAGGTTTTCTGGTTCCTGTTATTTTTTTCTGTGCTTTTCATAATCTTCGACTTTTTTTTTTATGCCGTAGCGGAGCCGGTATGGATGGTATCTTGGTTCAGGAGCCTTGAAAGGAAGGGCTTAGCCTGTGCAAGATTTTTGCGGGAAATACGCTCGCCCGCAGGGAAAGAGGAAGATTTTTCGCAAAACCGCCCGTCGGCCCGATCTTGCTCTGGCGGGAAGCCCGTAAATACCTTTGCTCCCGAACCAAGATGCTATCCATCCGATTCGTCGAAGGAGATCAAATTGAGGAGAAGGTTACAAGAAAAGCACGGAGAAAAATGAGAGTGCAGGTTCATCATAAAAGAATGATGTCCTTTATAAACTGAAAATAAATGG
>CALVCS010000010.1 GCA_944326035.1 uncultured Alistipes sp.
GTCGGTGAGTGTCAGGGCAGGAGACGATTTGTACATCCTTTCAAATGAGCGGGAAATATATCGGAACGGATATATTGTCGAGGAGATAGATGCGTCGAATGGCTGTGTGTCTTTCTCAAATAATCGGATTTTGTATCAGGGATAGCAGCAGAATGAATTTAAGGATGAAGTAATGAAATTTCAGATCCGGCGGACTGTAGAGGAACATCTTAGAAAGGAGTTGAAGTTGAACAAGCTTGGCATTAAGGTATTGTCATTGTTTTTCATTGACAGAGTGTCAAATTATAGAAAATATAATATTGACGGTATTGCGGAGCAAGGACAGTTCGCCAGATGGTTTGAGGAGATATATAGAGAATTGATAAGCCAACCTCAGTATCAATGCCTCGATAAGGCTTCGGTGACGAAAGTCCACAATGGGTATTTTTCTCAGGACAAGAAAGGAAGAATGAAAGATACTACCGGACTGACGCAGGCAGATGATGATACGTACCGTTTGATAATGAGCGATAAAGCGAAGCTGTTGGATATTGATAATCCGTTACGGTTTATCTTTTCTCATACGGCATTGCGTGAAGGCTGGGATAACCCTAATGTGTTTCAAATCTGTACCTTGAATGAGACAAAGTCTGAAATGAAGAAGAGGCAGGAGATCGGCAGGGGGTTGAGGTTGGCGGTGAACCAGGAAGGAGTCCGCACATACGATAGGAACATCAACCGTTTGACTGTTGTTGCAAATGAATCATACAACGATTTTGCGAAGGCTCTTCAAAATGAACTTCAGGAAGACTGTGGTGTTGACTTCAGTGGGAGAATCAAGCCTAAAAGAGAAAGGGTTGCCGTTAAGTACCGTAAAGGCTTCGAGACAGATCCTCTTTTCTTCGCCATTTGGGATAGGATTAAAGCTAAAACAACATATAAAGTTAATTACGATACTGCTGAACTGATAAAAGATGCCGCAAGTGCCGTAAAGAGGATGCCACCGGTCAAGGCTCCGTCAATCCGTTCTACCAAAACCACGATGCTGTTAAATGACAGTGGTGTGCAAGCTGAGTACAAAGGAGATAAACTGAAAATTCTAAAAAGTGATTATGTGATACCGGATGTGTTGAGCTATGTGCAGAATAGGACAGAGTTGACACGTTCAACCATTATGAGAATACTCGAAAAGTCCGGCAGGCTTAGTGATTTGGCTGTGAATCCACAATTATTTATGGATAGTGTTGTGGCCCAGATTCAAAGAATTCTTCAGGATGTGATGATAGATGGTATAGAGTATCATAAGATAGGTGGTTCTGCGTATGAAATGCGGTTGTTTGAGGATAGTGAATTAGAAATATACAAAAATGACTTGACATTTGAGGTCTCAAATGCGGATAAGACTATATACGAGAAATATGTGCCGTTGGATTCATCTGTAGAGAGTGAGTTTGCTAAAGCTTGCGAAAGCGATGATCAGATAAGGTTCTACTTTAAATTACCGGACTGGTTCAAAATACCGACACCTATCGGGAATTATAATCCGGATTGGGCAGTTGTTTTTGAAGATGATAAAAGAGTGTATTTTGTCGCAGAGACTAAAGAAACGGGAACACCATCAGTCGATATTTACAAATTGCGTATTGAAGAGCAGCAGAAAATCAAGTGTGCGGAAGCGCATTTCAGGCAATTCAACGATGTAAAGTATAGGGTGGTGAATAAAGTTGGGGATCTTGTGCAGTGATTCTCTGGGAACAATTTGGGAACATTTGAAGAAAAGCAGAAAGGGCAATTATTTGATTTTCAAACAATTGCCCTTTCTTGTAGTACCCGGAGCCGGGATCGAACCGGCACGGATCGCTCCATTGGTGTTTGAGACCAACGCGTCTACCAATTCCGCCATCCGGGCTTTTGTAGAGCGATCTACTTGGAGCCACAAAGTTAGAAAATAATTCAATAACTGCAAATTTCTAACGGCAACTTATCGGTCGAAATTCGCTTTTTGACGGATCGGGGTCGCTGTAACAGGGTAATCGGATCGATCGTTGGCTGCGTGTGGGGCTTTGCCTAAGAGACATAGCTCAAAGCGGGAAACCCCTGAAAGATCGGACAAAGAAACAATCCGGATATTTCCAAGAGACCGGTTTTCTGGACTGTATAGAAGCTAAAAAAGCAGCCTTCCCTCCAGGAAGGCTGCTTTTTATATACCGGACGAATCGGATTATTCGCCCAAGAGGATTTCCAGCATCTTGATTGCGGCCGTAGCGATCGGGGTACCCGGGCCGAAAATGGCGGCAGCCCCTGCTTTGTACAGCGCATCGTAATCTTGCGGAGGAATAACCCCACCGACAACAACTACGATATCTTCGCGGCCCAGTTTCTTGAGCTCGTCGATGATTTGCGGTACCAGCGTCTTGTGACCTGCAGCCAGCGACGAAACCCCTACGATATGCACGTCGTTTTCAACGGCTTGTTTAGCGGCTTCGGCCGGCGTTTGGAACAACGGACCCATGTCGACGTCGAAACCGATATCGGCATAACCCGTTGCAACCACTTTGGCCCCACGGTCGTGACCGTCCTGACCCAGTTTGGCAATCATGATACGAGGTTGACGTCCCTCTTTCTTGGCAAATTTTTCGGCCAGAGCCTTGGCTTCGGCAAACTTCTTATCGTCTTTCACTTCCGCTGAATATACTCCTGAGATGGAACGAATAACGGCTTTGTAACGACCTACGACCACTTCGCAGGCATCGGAGATTTCGCCCAAAGAAGCCCGGACCTTGGCGGCTTCGACAGCCAGTTCCAACAGGTTCCCCTTCTTGGTCTTCACGCATTCGGTGATAGCGGCCAGGGCGGCTTTGACTTTGGCTTCGTCACGGTTGGCACGCAGCTCTTTCAGACGTTTGATCTGCGATTCGCGTACGGCGGTGTTGTCCACAGCCAGAATGTCGATCGGATCTTCCTTGTCCAGACGGTATTTGTTGATCCCCACGATGGTGTCGATCCCTGAGTCGATACGAGCCTGTTTGCGGGCTGCGGCTTCTTCGATACGCATTTTGGGAATCCCCGTTTCGATTGCTTTGGCCATCCCGCCCAGTTTTTCGACTTCCTGGATCAGGTTCCAGGCCCGGTGTACGATTTCGTGCGTGAGCGATTCTACGTAGTACGAACCGGCCCAAGGATCCACCTGACGGCAGATGTTGGTTTCTTCCTGGATGTAGATCTGGGTATTCCGGGCGATACGTGCCGAGAAGTCGGTCGGCAGGGCGATCGCTTCGTCCAAGGCGTTGGTGTGCAGACTCTGCGTATGACCCAGTGCGGCGGCCATGGCTTCGATCGCCGTACGGGCTACGTTGTTGAACGGATCCTGTTCGGTCAACGACCAACCCGAGGTCTGCGAGTGCGTACGCAGGGCCAGCGATTTGGGGTTCTTCGGGTTGAACTGTTTCACGATCTTGGCCCACAGCAGACGGGCGGCACGCATTTTGGCGATTTCCATGAAGTGGTTCATCCCGATGGCCCAGAAGAACGACAGACGCGGAGCGAACGAGTCGATGTTCATCCCGGCATTCACCCCGGTGCGCAGGTATTCGAGACCGTCGGCCAGCGTATAGGCCAATTCGATGTCGGCCGTAGCACCGGCTTCCTGCATGTGGTACCCCGAGATGGAGATCGAGTTGAATTTAGGCATGTTCTTCGAGGTGTATTCGAAGATATCGGCGATGATACGCATCGAGAATTCGGGCGGGTAGATATAGGTGTTACGCACCATGAATTCTTTCAGGATATCGTTCTGGATGGTCCCGCTGAGTTGATCCAGCGTGCAACCCTGTTCCAGACCGGCGACGATGTAGAAGGCCAGAATCGGCAGAACGGCCCCGTTCATGGTCATCGACACCGACATCTTATCCAGCGGAATGCCGTCGAAGAGCACCTTCATGTCTTCGACCGAGCAGATCGACACCCCGGCTTTCCCGACGTCGCCCACAACCCGCGGGTGATCGGCGTCATAGCCGCGGTGGGTAGCCAAGTCGAAAGCGACCGACAACCCTTTCTGACCGGAGGCCAGGTTACGACGATAGAACGCATTGGATTCGGCGGCGGTGGAGAACCCGGCGTATTGACGGATGGTCCAGGGACGCATGACGTACATCGTGCTGTAGGGACCGCGCAGGAACGGAGCGATACCGGCTGCGTAGTTCAAATGTTCCATCCCTTCGAGATCGGCGGCCGTATAGGTACCTTTGACCGTGATATGTTCAGGGGTTTTCCAGGGCTGGGTTTCTTCCCCGCCCTTTTTGGCGCAGCAACTGGCAGGCGTTGCGCCCGTATAGGTCATATCTGAAAATTTTGCTCTCATAACAACAGGCTTAGCTTAGATTCCCAATTCTTTGAGGTAATACTTCAGCGTGTCGAGGACGTTCGATTTGACGCTGATGAAGTTCTTGATGCCTACGGCTTCGAGATCGGCCTGGCAGGCGGGGGCACCGGCTACGACAAAGATGGTTTTGCCGTTGAGCTGTTTGAAGGCTTCGGGAGCCAGCGTAGCGTAGTCGTCATCCGAAGCACAGATCACCACGATTTCGGCTTTGGAGTCGAGGGCGGCTTTGATCCCTTCGTCCAGGCTCTTGAAGTAGGTGTTGTCCTGTACCCGGATCCCGGCGCAAGCGAAGAAGTTGCAGGAGAACTGGGCGCGTGCACGTGCGAACGCCAGCGAACCAACCGTCAGCATGAAAGCTTTGGGTTGTTTGCCGCTGCGATCGACGCTCAGACGCATCTGTTCGAAGGCCATGGCACCCCGGTAAGGTTTCAGCGTGCGGAGCGTGTCCTCTTCCGATGAGCAGCTGCAGTGGCAGGAAACGGGGGCCGGCGTAACGACGGCTTCGGTAATTTTGGCATCGGCCACTTCGTTGAAGTTGGGGAACTGGTTGGTACCCAGCAACGATTCGCGACGAGTAGCGATGTTGTGGTTCTTTTTGTTGGCCGATTCTTCGATCTGATCCTGAATGAACCCGGCTTCGAAAGCGGCGATGTAACCCCCTTTTTCTTCCACCTGTTTGAACAGGTTCCAGGCCTGTTCGGCGATGGATTGGGTCAGGTTTTCGATGTAGTACGAACCGCCGGCGGCATCGGTTACCTGGTTGAAGTGAGATTCTTCCTTCAGCAGCAACTGTACGTTGCGGGCGATACGCGATGAGAAATCGGTCGGTTTTTCATAGGGATCGTCGAACGGAGTCACTTCCATGGAGTGTACGCCGGCGATGGCGGCGCTCATGGCTTCGGTCGTACCCCGCAGCATGTTGACATAGGGGTCATAGACGGTCATGTTCCATTTGGAGGTTTCGGCGTGGATCTTCATCTTCGAGGCGCAACCACGGGTGGGGTTGTAGGCCGACATGATGTTGGCCCACAGCATACGAGCGGCCCGGAATTTGGCGATTTCCATGAAGTAGTTGGAGCTGATGGACATCGTGAAGCGGATCGACGGAGCCACTTGATCGATGCTCAGTCCTTCGTCCATGAGTTTGACCACGTATTCGTGACCCACGGCCAGCGTGAAGGCCAGTTCTTGAACGATGGTCGAACCGCAGTGGTTGAAGACCTGACCGTCGACGCCGATGAAGCGTACGCGTTTGTACTGAGGTACTTTTTTGATCAGTTCAGCGATGCTGGAGAAGGCTTTGCAGCTACCGTCTTTGCATTTGAGACGGCCTCTGAGGCTGAGTTTTTTGATCAGCGGGTCGAGTACGAAGTTGACTTTCACGTCTTCGGGGTCGTACGACGAGCCTTCCAGCATGTCGGTAAAGAGTTTGGCGACGGTTTTGGTTCCGCAACCACTGAAAGTCAATTCGGTATTTTTCAGTGAAATACCGTTCAACAGGGTTTTCAGGTCATCGGCCGAAAACTCTTTGTTGTTGATGCAGAAGCCGATCGATTCGGCTCCTTTGGTGAGCATAGCCGTTGCCTGCGCGTTGGCCTGTTTGGGGCAGTCCACGTTGATGGTTTCGTGGATCAACCAGTTGTTGTTCTTCTTGATCCCGCGTACATAGGGGAACTGACCGGCTTCAGAACCCAGAAAACGAATGTCTTTCAGATTTTCGGCACGGTAGTAGGGGCGAACATTGAATCCTTCCTGGGTTCTCCACACCAGTTTTCGTTCGTAGTCGGCGCCCTTGAGGTCGGTTGCGATCGCAGCTTCCCATTGTTCGGTGGTCACCGGCGGGAATTGATCGAACAACTTTTCATCCTTACAATTTGCCATGTTGAACTATGATTTAGATAAGTTTTGGTGAAATTCAAAAGAGACAACAAAGGTACTGTTTTTTTAAGAACATCATTCACTTTCACCCATTAATTTTGTCCGGAGAGGCCATATCGGATGGATTTTTCAGAATATGGTTATCTTTGTGAATACCCTTTTCTGTTGAACCAATCTTTGATCTTATGAAAAATCTCGTAGGAGCCGTTTGCGCCTGGGCGGTGGTGGCGCTGGGGGCTTGTAGCGGGCCCCGTGCCCCACGAATCGCGGAAGTGAATATCGTGCCCAAACCGAAGATGGTCGATGTCGACACCTCGGCAGGGTGTTTCGAACTGACGGCCCGCACCCCGATCAATCTGATCGGAGGGGATAGTACCTTGTCGTATGCTGTTGATTTCCTGGATGATTTGCTGACTCCTTCGCTGGGGGCGCCCCTCAAGACCCAACTCGGGACAGCGGCTGACCCTCTTTTGGGGGCGATCAACGTAAAAGTCGACACGCTGTTGGGCCCCGAGGCCTACACCCTGGCCATTACCCGGGATTGGGTGTGTGTCGAGGCGGGGGCTTCGGCGGGGGCTTTCTATGCCTTCGAAACGTTACGACAGTTGTTGCCCGACCAGGTGTTGCGCCAGGAGCGGGTCGGCGTCATCGAATTGCCGTTGGTGACGGTGATCGACGAACCGGCGTTTGCCTATCGGGGGGCGCTGCTCGATGCCGGGCGGCATTTCGTGCCGGTGGAAGAGGTGAAACACTATATCGACATTCTGGCCATGCATAAGATCAACCACATGCAGTGGCACTTGACGGAGGATCAGGGGTGGCGGATTGAGATCAAAAAGTATCCCCGATTGACCGAGGTGGGTTCGATCCGGAAACGGACGCAGCTCAATAATTTCGAGATGGAGCACACCGAACCGAAATACGAAGAGAAACCCTATGGCGGTTATTATACCCAGGATCAGATTCGGGAGGTGGTACGCTATGCCCAACGACATTTCGTGACGGTGATCCCCGAGATCGAATTGCCCGGGCATGCACAGGCGGCGCTGGCCTCTTATCCCTACCTGGGCTGTATCGGTCAGGGATATGAAGTTTCGTCGAACTGGGGCATTCACAAGGAGGTTTTCTGTGCCGGGAAAGACAGTACGTTCGATTTTCTGGAAGATGTCTTTACGGAAGTGATGGAGCTCTTCCCGTCGAAATATATCCATATCGGAGGGGACGAATGCCCCAAAGATCGTTGGGAGGCTTGTCCTCGGTGTCAGCAACGGATTAAGGATGAGGGGCTGAAAGACGAAACCGAATTGCAGAGCTATTTCGTGCATCGGATCGAAGATTTTCTGCGCAGTCACGGTCGGGAGATCATCGGCTTTGACGAAATTCTGGAGGGAGGTCTGTCGCAGACTGCGACGGTGATGTCGTGGCGGGGCACCAAAGGAGGCATCGAAGCGGCCAAGAAAGGCAATCGGGTGATCATGGCGCCGTTGGAACACTGCTACCTGGATTATTACCAGACGAAAGATCCCCAGAGCGAACCCTATTACAGCTGGGGCCGTTACCTGCCGGTCGAACAGGTCTATGCGTTGGATCCCTATGCGGGCTTGAACGAAGTGGAACAATCCTATATTTGGGGCGTGCAGGCCAATCCTTGGGGCGAATACATTCGGTCGGAACCCGATCTGCAGTTTAAGGTCCTGCCTCGTATCGGGGCGTTGGCCGAAGTGGGTTGGAGTGGCGGCGAGAAAGATTTCGCCGATTTCAAGAAGCGCGCCGTCTCGTTGAAACGGATGTATGAGGCCGAAGGCTATACCTATGCCCCGTATCTGTTTGCCGAACCTTAAACGTTCCCGGAGGAAATGATTGCATGAGGTCGGCCCTTCCCCCCCCTATATCGGGAAAGGGCCGACACTCGTCTCCGAAACCGGGGTGCGTCGAGACGCTTTCCCTCCGGTCGGCAGGGGAAACCACAGAGGGGATGCAATATGGTAGAACGTATCAAAGCATTGTAGTCCATAAAAATAGGCGGTCAAACGGCCGTTATCTGTAAGTATGTACCGGAATCTGAGAGAATATATCGAACGATTGGAGCGAGAGGGCGAATTGTGTCGGGTGAAAACGTTGGTTTCGCCCGAAGAAGAGATCGCCGAATTGACGGACCGACAGGCGAAAAGTCCCGGCGGAGGGAAAGCGCTGCTGTTCGAGCAGACGGGAACCGACTTCCCGGTGGTGACCAACCTGATGGGGTCTGAACGTCGGGTCGCTTTGGCGTTGGGGGTCGACCGGCTCGATGCCTTGACGGAACGTATCGAGGGGTTGTTTGCCGCCCTGACCGCCCCGAAAACCTCCTGGGGCGATAAATTGCGGATGTTGCCGCTGTTGGAACAGATGTCGCGCTGGTTGCCGCGCGAGCGTTCGGGACGGGGCGCCTGCCAGGAGGTGATCTATCGGGGGGAGGAGGCCGATTTGGGTCGTTTGCCGATTTTGAAATGTTGGCCGGCTGATGGTGGACGTTTCGTGACGTTGCCCTTGGTGGAAACCCGGGACCCGGAGACCGGCATACGGAATGTAGGGATGTATCGTATGCAGGTGTTCGGTCCTCGGACGACCGGCATGCACTGGCACCTACACAAAACGGGTGAGCGTCACTATCAGGCCTATGCCGCGCGGGGTGAACGGATGCCGGTGGCCGTCTGTCTGGGGGGCGATCCGGTCTATACCTATGCGGCGACGGCCCCGATGCCCGATAATCTGGATGAATATCTGCTGGCGGGCTTCTTGCGACGACGGCCGGTGGAGCTGGTGCGCTGTCTGACGCAGGAACTGCGTGTGCCGGCCGACTGTGATTTTGTGATCGAAGGGTATGTCGATCCCTCCGAAGAGAAGGTGATCGAGGGTTCTTTCGGTGATCATACCGGGTTCTATTCTTTGGAGGATCGTTATCCGCTGTTTCATGTGACGGCCATTACTCATCGTCGTGACGCCATTTATCCGGCAACGGTGGTGGGGGTACCTCCGCAGGAGGATTTTTATTTGGCGCGGGCGACCGAAAAAATCTTTCTGGCCCCGATCCGGGCGGCGCTCTTGCCGGAGGTGCAGGACCTGTGGATGCCTGCCGAAGGAGTGGCGCACAATCTGGCGGTGGTCTCCATCCGCACTCGTTATCCGGGACAGGGGATCAAGGCGGCGCATTCGCTCTGGGGAGCCGGGCAGAT
Source organism: uncultured Alistipes sp. (assembly GCA_944326035.1). Lineage (GTDB taxonomy): Bacteria > Bacteroidota > Bacteroidia > Bacteroidales > Rikenellaceae > Alistipes_A. The sequence continues at coordinate 9,451 of CALVCS010000010.1, forward strand.
GATGTTCAATAAATTTATGGTGGTGACCTCCTCGGCGATGCCCTCGCGATCGGTGGAGGCGTTGCGTCAACGGGTCGTAAGAGCGCGGTGGCCAGACCATTTCGTGCTTTCGCGGGGGCCGCTGGATGTGCTCGATCATGCGGCGCCTCGTCTGGGATTCGGCGGAAAGCTGGCTCTCGATCTGACCGAGATCGATCCCGAATCGCCGCTGGAACCGCTGACGATGCCGGAATCGCTGACCTGGAACGGCCGTCGCGTGTCGATTCATCGTTCGTTGGCCGAACCGTGGCGAACGGTGTTGCTCGGGGTGTCGCGGGAGGCTTCGCTCGAGTCGCTTGGGGCAGTGTGGGAGCACAGCGGCATCACGGGGATTCGATTTGTCGTGTTGCTGGATGAAGCGGTGGATCGGGATTGTTTGTCGGATGTGGTGTGGTTGACCACCTCGAATGTCGATCCGTCGCGGGATATCGTGTTTCGAGCCGGTACACTGTGGCTGGATGCCCGTACGAAAGCGGGCGGCGTGAATGGGTTCGACCGACCGTGGCCCAATGTGGTCACCTCGTCCGACGAGCTGATCCGGCAGGTAGACGAACGTTGGGACAGCTATGCGTTGGGCGATTTTCTCCCTTCGTCTTCAGAACGATATCGGCCGTTGGTGTCGGGAGCGGGAGCCGAATATGAACTTCCTGCCTCGAAAAGTGAGGTCGGCTGAGGAGAAAGGTCGGAAACGGCAAACCGGGTTCTTGGGAAAATTCAGCGATTTGTTGTATCTTTCTCCATCCTTTGCCAACCCAAACAAGTCGGATACGATGAACTTCTTTCGCTCACTTCCTGGCTGGAGAGCCTGGATCGGTGGTTTGTTGCTCCTTGGAATCGGGACCGTACAGGCCCAGCGTCCGTCCATCCAACAGCCCACCTATACCAATCCGTTGCGGATGGAGGATGGCTCGTTGATTCGGGTAGCGGATCCCTTTGTTTTTCGTTATGACAGCCTCTACTATCTGACCGGAACGACCCGTCAGAACAGCGGATTCGACTGCTATTCTTCGCCCGATCTGGTTCATTGGACGTTTCGGGGCGCAGCCTATACCAAGCCCGAAGGTCATCCCGGAACAGCCGGCTTCTGGGCGCCGGAGGTGTTTGTGTATCACGGGAGGTTCTACCTGACGTACAGCTCGTACAATCCGAAGACACGGGTGATGCTGACCTCTTTGGCCGTGGCAGATCGTCCGGAAGGACCCTATCGGGACCTTTACTCTCCGTGGTTCGATTTCGGCTATTCGGCCATCGACTGTCACATCTTTCAGGATGACGACCCGGAAGGATCGTTGTATCTCTATTTCAGTCGGAATACCTCCCGTCCCGGGTTGTCGATCGGTCAAAATTACGTGGTGAGACTCAAATCCGATCTCTCCGGCACGATCGGGGCTCCCGAAGTGGCTGTCGAGGCCGATCAGCCGTGGGAACAGGTGAACTGGACGGAAAATCGAGCCAATGAAGGGGCTTTTGTCTTCAAATACAACGGAAAATATTACATGACCTACTCGGCGAATAACACCGGCTATGAACACTATGGGGTCGGGTATGCCGTGGCCGACGATCCAATGGGCCCCTGGGTGAAGGCCGAAGAGAATCCCATCCTCACGACCGATCTGAGCCGGGGTGTCTCCTCTCCGGGGCACAACTCCATCGTCTTTTCGCCCGACAGCACCGAACGTTTTATCGTGTACCATCGCCATGCCGATCCTCAGGCTCCGAAACCGTCCTTCGATCGGGTGGTGTGCATCGATCGGCTGGTGATCGATCCGGACGGACGGTTGCGGGTCGTGGGACCGACTTCGACGCCCCAACCCTGGCCCTCGGGAGCGGGCAAGTAGACGGAAGGAGAAAACCGGGAAGGCGGCCTTTGATCAGAATAAACCGGGAAGAAAACCTTTAAATTACATACTTAAATGAAAACCAAGAAAAATTTACGAAAACTGGCGTGGATGGGGGTTTGTTCTGCGCTGTGGGTGGCCTGTTCGTCGGGGCCGACCGCAGTCAATCGGGAAGCCTTGCAACAGGGCTTCGAAACCCCACCCGATTCGATCCAAACCAGCGTGTACTGGTACTGGTTGTCGAACAATGTCTCCAAGGAGGGCGTTATCAAGGATTTGCAATCCATGAAAAAGGCCGGCATCAATCGCGCGTTTATCGGAAATATCGGTTTGAACGATGTGCCTTATGGCGATGTGCCGATGCTTTCCGAGGCGTGGTGGGAGGTGTTGCATACGGCCCTGAAAACGGCTTCGGACCTCGATATCGAGATCGGGATTTTCAACTCTCCGGGATGGAGCCAATCGGGGGGGCCCTGGGTGAAAGCCTCCCAGGCCATGCGCTATCTCAATAGCTCGGAGTTGAGGGTACAGGGCCCGATGAAGCTGCATCGTCAGCTGGAACGTCCGGCCCCAGAGTTCCAGCCGGTGAAGGTCATCGCCTACCCGGCACCGAAGAGTGATTTGGTCCGCTTGACCGCGGAACAGGGCGGAACCTTGACGGCCAGCGGACTGTCGGGTACGGACGTGTTGTGGGACAACGATACAACGACCACGGTGACGTTGCCGGCCGGGCGAGAGGTGACCTTCGAGATGACCGCTCCCGGAGGGTTTACGGCCCGATCGCTGGTTTTGCAGCCAGTCGGATCGAAGATCGTGGCTACCGGGCGCTTGCAGACGGTGGAGGGAGATTCGTGCCGTACGCTCTCCGAGTTCAGCGTCTATCGTCCCAATGTGATGTTGACCGTAGGTTTCGATATCGATGCGCCGGTGGTGGTGACCTTCCCGGCGACGACAGCCGACCGTTTCCGCTTGACACTGACCAGCGAACGGGAAGGTGCCCGATTGGCGGAAGTGGAGTTACGGACGGCGCCTCGGGTGGAATTTTTTAGCGAAAAGAGCCTGGGCAAGATGTTCCCCGAACCGTTGCCCTACTGGAAAGAGTATCAGTGGCCGGTGGCGGCCGAGGTAAATGATCCGGCGGTGGTGATCGATCCGACGAAGGTGGTCGACCTGACGGCGGCCGTGTCGGAGGATGGAACCCTCGATTGGGAGGTGCCTGCCGGGGAGTGGGTCATTCTCTATACGGGGATGACGCCGACCGGAACGACCAATAGCCCCGCTTCGCCCGAAGCGACCGGCTATGAAGTGGATAAGATGAGCGCCCAGCATACACGAGCCCATTTCGAGGGACATATCGGCGAAATTCTGCGTCGGATTCCGGCGGAGGATCGTCGGACGTTCAAGGTCGTGGTGCAGGATAGTTATGAGACCGGCGGACAGAACTTTACGGATGGTTTCCTGGAAGAGTTCCAGCAGCGTTACGGGTACGACCCTCTGCCCTATCTGCCCGTCTATCAAGGGTATGTTGTGGGTTCGCAACGGGCTTCGGATCGCTTCCTGTGGGATGTGCGCCGCATGGTGGCCGATAAGGTCGCTTACGATTATGTGGGCGGCTTGCGGGAGGTGAGTCACGAAAATGGTTTGACCACCTGGCTCGAAAATTATGGACACTGGGGCTTTCCCGGCGAATTCCTGATGTATGGAGGCCAGTCGGACGAGATCGGTGGGGAGTTTTGGGCCGAAGGCGATCTGGGAAATATCGAAAACCGGGCGGCGATTTCCTGCGGACATATCTATGGGAAAAATCGTATTTGGGCCGAATCGTTCACCTCTTCGGGAGAACCTTTCCGGCGTCATCCGGCGATGTTCAAACATCGGGGCGACCGCTTTGCCGCCGAAGGGATCAACGCTTCGCTGCTGCATGTCTATATTACCCAACCGTACGATACCCTGCCGGGCATCAATGCCTGGTTCGGCGTCGAACTCAACCGTAACAATACGTGGTTCAGTCAGATGGATCTGTTTACGGACTATCTGAAACGGACCAACTTCATGTTGCAGCAGGGGCTGAATGTGGCCGATGTGGCCTACTTTATCGGGGAGGACGCCCCGAAAATGACGGGCATTACCGAACCGGCTCTGCCCGAGGGTTATCAGTTTGACTACATCAATGCCGAAGTGATCGAAAAAACGCTGCATGTCAAGGATGGTTGGTTGACACTCCCCCATGGTACGCAATATCGTCTGTTGGTATTGCCTCCGTTGAAGAGCATGCGTCCGGAGTTGTTGCGCAAGATCAAAAAGCTGGTGGCTGACGGAGCTGTGGTGTTGGGTCCGGCCCCCGAATATTCTCCCAGTTTGCAGAACCAGCCACAGGCCGATGAACAGGTGCGGGCGATGGCGGCTGAACTGTGGGGCGATGCCGATGGCGTTCGGGTCAAGAAGCATGCCTATGGTCGGGGGATGATCCTGTGCGGGATGACGATGGAAGAGGCGTTGGCTGAGATCAATTGCCTGCCCGACTGTGCATGGCCGGCCGGCGTGCCGTTGATGTACGGACACCGTACCTTGGGCAATCAACAGATCTATTACGTGACGAACCAGAGCGATCAGCCCCAAACCGTCTCGCCGAAATTCCGGGTGACGGGGCTTCAGCCGGAGTTATGGTTGCCGACGACCGGTGCCGTACGCGATCTGACGGCCTTTACGCAGGGAGATCGGACGACCGAGGTGCCGTTGGAGCTGGCTCCCTATGAGAGTGTGTTTGTGGTCTTCAGTCGACCGACGACCTCGTCGCCTGGCGGGGACGTTACCCGCAACTTCCCGACCCCGCAACTGCTTGCAACGGTACAAGGTCCCTGGCGAGTACAGTTCGATTCGGCCATGCGTGGGCCGGTGGCGGAGGTGGTGATGGATTCGCTGCAACCGTGGAATGAAAGTGCTAATGATTCGGTGAAGTATTTCTCCGGAACGGCCTATTATCGTACGACGATCAATCTGCCGGAAAAACCGGCCGGAAAGACAATCATCCTCGATTTAGGGGCGGTCGACATGATGGCCAAAGTGCGGATTAATGGCACGGAGGTCGGAGGTGTCTGGACCCCGCCGTATGTGTTGGAGGTGACGGACCAGCTGCAACCCGGGGAGAATCAGCTCGAAGTGGAGGTGGTAAATACGTGGGTCAACCGTCTGATCGGCGACAGCCGCCTGCCTGAAAGTCAGCGGAGAACCTGGACGGTGCATAATCCCTATACGCCGGAGTCGCCGTTGCAGACCTCGGGTTTGCTCGGCCCGGTGCGGCTCGAATGGGTCGACTGAGCAGAGGCTCGGATGAGATAGAAACAGGATGTCGGTTTTTTGCCGGCATCCTGTTTTTTGCAGAGGAGCGGGAGCCCTGCTTGGATCGTGCTTGCGCGAGGAGAAAGACTGTCTCTTGTCGGAGCCGGTAGGTTCGGGGGCAAAAGCGCGTCGGGAGGAGACACTGTCTCCCCATCGTCACCTCACTATGCTCACACTGTTTCCCCTCCATGTGCTCACCGTACTCCTACTATATCCCCATCGAGTCCTCCGCCATGCGCAAACGAGGGTAAACGTGGCGTACACAGAGGATAAACCGGAAATGGACAGGGGGGCTAACCGGGAGTCTGTGGGGAGAAGGCGTCTCGCTGTACGGGAGAGAGAACGGGCGAAGGAGAGAATAAAAAAGAGGGACTTTTATAAAAAGTCCCTCTGGGAAGTGAAGATGGGGGTTGAACTATTCGTCTTTGTCGACGTCGGCGTACGCTTTCAGGAGCTTTTCCTGGACATCCGCCGGTACCTGTTCATAGGAGCTGAAACGCATGGAATAGGTGGCGCGTCCGGCGGTCAATGAGCTCAGGGCGGTGGAGTAACGGTACATTTCGGCCAGCGGCACCCGGGCCGTCAGCTTTTCGAAGCCTTTTTCGCTGCTCATCCCCTCGATCATGGCACGGCGGTTCTGCAAGTCGCTCATGACGTCCCCCATGCGATCCGACGGCACCAATACTTCTACCGTATAGATCGGTTCCATGATCTTCGGACCGGCCTTCTTGAAGGCTTCTTTAAAGGCATTGCGGCCTGCCAGCTTGAACGACAATTCGTTGGAGTCAACCGGGTGCATCTTCCCGTCGTACACGACGACGCGGATATCGCGCGCATACGAACCGGTCAGCGGTCCCTGCTCCATCTTTTCCATGATTCCTTTCAGAATCGCCGGCAGGAAACGGGCATCGATCGCCCCGCCGACAATGGCGCTGTAAAATACCAATTTGCCGCCCCATTCCAGATCGATCTCTTCTTTGCTCTTGATGTTCAGGTTCAGTTCCTTGCCGTCGATCTTGAATTTGGTCGGGTCAGGCATCCCTTCCACATAGGGTTCAATCACCAGCCAAACCTCCCCGAACTGACCGGCCCCTCCCGACTGTTTCTTGTGACGATAGTCGGCGGCAGCCACTTTGGTGATGGTTTCCCGGTAGGGAATGCGCGGAGCCGAATACTCCACTTCCATCTTGTTGGCGTTGGCCAGCTGCCATTTCAGAATGTTGAGGTGATGTTCACCTTGCCCCTGAACGATGGTTTGTTTGAGCTCCTTGGAGTATTGAACCAGGATAGTCGGGTCTTCGAAGTTGGCTCGGTTGAGCAGTTCGCCCAGTTTCTCTTCTTCGCCCGTTTTGGTCGATTTGACGGCGGCCCGATAACGCGGGTCGGGGAACTGGATGGGTTCGATCTCGATGTTCGAACCGGGAGCCGACAAGGTTTGATTGGTGCGTGTTCCTTTCAGTTTGACGGTACAACCGATGTCGCCGGCCATCATTTCAGACACCTTGATCCGGTTCTTGCCCGCTACGGCGAACAGTTGAGCGATTTTCTCCTTATTGCCGGTTTTGGAGTTGATCAACTCCATCCCTTCGGATACTTTCCCGGAGATCACCCGGAAATAGCTCACTTCGCCCAGATGGGGTTCCATGGCGCTCTTGAAGATAAACAGCGACGTGGGGGCCGAACTGTCGGCCGCGATTTCACGTCCGTCCACCGTCAGGAATTTGGGCGCTTTGAGCGGACCCGGAGCGACGTTGATGATGAACTCCATGAGGCGTTTGGTCCCGATGTCGCGTTTGCCCGAAGCGCAGAAGACCGGAATCAGGTCGCGTTTGGACAACCCGATTTTCAGGCCTGAACGCAATTCGTCCTGGGTAAGCACCCCTTTGTCGAAGTAGAGCTCCATGAGGGCTTCGTCGTTTTCGGCCGCAGCTTCGGTCAGGATGCGGTTGAGTTCCGTGGCCCGTTCCATCTCCGAGGCGGGGATTTCCAGCTCTTCCCGAATGCCGGTATCGCCTTTGAATTTATACATCTTCATCAACAGCACGTCGATGAAGGCGTCGAAACCGGGTCCCGGATTGACCGGATACTGGACGATCACGGGAGGGGCCTGTGAGGAGGCGACCAGCGATTCGATGGTCGATTCCCAGGAGGCCTTTTCGTGGTCGAGCTGATTGACCACCGCGATGATGGGTTTTTCATGAGCGCGGGCGTAACGTGCCTGGATTTCGGTTCCCACCTCGAACCCGTTTTGGGCGTTGAGGACCATGACCCCTACGTCAGCCACCTTGAACGACGAGAACAGGGCCCCACAGAAGTCATCCGAACCCGGGGTGTCGATGATATTGAGTTTGTAGCCGTTAAATTCGGAAAACAGCAACGAAGAGTAGATCGACCGTTTGTAGATATGTTCGATGTCGGTGTAGTCCGAGACGGTGTTATCGGTTTCCACGCTTCCTCGGCGGTCGATGACTTTACCTTCGAAGGCCATCGCCTCGGCCAGGGTAGTCTTGCCCGAGCCTGAGGCGCCGAGTAGGACTACGTTTTTGATCTCATTGGTGGGATAGGTTTTCATGAGGTTATAGGTTTTAGGTTTTGAAGAGTTAGGTTGCATTTGGCCCGGGTCGGGAGCGTTCTCTTTTCAGAAAAGAGCGTCCACGGGTCCGGGGCAAAGGTTTTGTAATATAGGAATTTTTCGGGGGAATCACAATCTTTTGGGGGCTTTTCTTTCCGCGAAAGGCGTTCAGGGCGATCGGAGGGCGTTGAGATTTGGGGAAGCGTTCGCTTTTTAGGGTCATCTTCCCGCCGGAGGATCCTAAAAAATAGTTATCTTTAGCGAGGTAGCGGTCGGAATTGTGTGAAGGAGAGTCGGCCGGTAAGCACGAAAAGCGTTTGGTATTCGGTTCTGGAGTGATTTTTGTAGCCAGATCGGATACCTATTAATAACTGTTAAAATTTGCGGTCATGAAAAATCAAGCGTTGATCGCCTTTTTAGGCGGTGCCATTGTAGGGGCGGCTGCGGCCTTGCTGTTCGCTCCGGAAAAGGGAAGTGTGGCTCGGAAAAAGATTAAAAAAGCCTTCAAGGATGAAAAGGAACGGATTTCCGACATGATTGACCAATTTAAAGGGGAGGTGATCGAAGGCAAGGAGAAACTCAAGGCCGTTGCGGCAAAGTGTAAAAACGACGAACTGCCAACGGAGGGTGAATAGGCACTCTCCCCGGTTTACGGACGTATGCGGACGAATCTTTCTCGCTGTCTGAGGCAGCGAGGAAGATCGCGTTCGAACATCGATGTGGGTCCCGGCGGTACCCGTTGAAAAACGGGTGGCTATGTGTTCGGGATTCCGGGTCATGTGTTTCGTGGCCTCGCTCACCCGAGGATTCGTGTCACCCGGCTTTTCGGACTTGCACGAAGGGTGAATGTCGCCGATGTGCTTAGGCTATTTTCGCAGCGTTCGATCGAACCTGCACCAAATGAATACGGTATGGAAGAAGAGAAAAATTACCTGAACAGGGTCGAAGAGACCGTGGGAGATGCAACCCGCTATTTCCAAGTACAGAGGGATCGTCTCAAATTGCGGTTGCTGGACAATTTTTCCACCCTGTTTAATACGATTTTTGGCGTCCTGGTGCTGATGATCCTGGTCTCTTGTGCCGCGATGTTTCTGGCGGTGGCGCTGACGTGGGCCATCGGTTTATGGATTGGCTCGATGTTCTGGGCCCTGATGATCATGGCCGGGCTTTTCCTGATCGCTGCCGGGCTGGTGTACATCTATCGCAAGCAGTTGATTATGGGACCGGTGATTCGGATGTTGAGTAAGATTATGTTTGAAAAAGAGGCGGATGATGAGTAGTCAAATCAGATATGACCAGCTTTCCAGTCTGGCTCAGGTACGGGCCGAAAGACAACGCTTGCGGGAGGAACAGGTCCGATTGAAACGGAAACTGGCACAGGATTGCGATCAATTGACCGAAGTGTTGTCGGTCGATTTCTGGACCGAAAAGCTTTCTCGTACGGTGAACCAGTGGGTGTCGACCTCCCAATGGGCGTTATGGGGATATGAGTTGATCTCGTCGTGGGTGCTCAAGACCCGGAAACGGAAAGCGCGGAAGAAATCCAAAAAAGCGAAACAACGGGCTGAAACGCGCCTCGACTGATTGGCCGGAAACGAGGCTGGGTCGAAAGTGACCGATCGGCGTGCAGACTTGATCGGACGGGGACGACCGGAGGCTTCGTGTTTCGTAAGAAGGGAGCCGATGGTTCAACGACTTGCTCGGCATGCAGGCAAGACGTTGGTTCAAGAGGTGGCGCACCGGACGGATGAGGGGTGTGGCATCGGGGGGATTAACCTTCCGAACGGGGAGGGTATGTTTTAGCGCTTTGGTAAGCCGCTTTCGAGCCTCGAAGCAGAACACGGAGAAATGGCACAGACATAAAATAGAAAACAGGCATGGAATCACAGAGATCGAAATTCGGTTATCGTAAACCGGTGTGGGTGGCGATCGGCATCCTCCTGATCGGAGGCGGTTTGTTTGTCGGGATAGAGAGTTGGCTGGCCCATCGTGCCCGGCGTATCATGGAAGAGAAACTGGCCCAGCAGGGGATTCGATTGGAGATCGGACAGGTGCGGGTCGGTCTGATTCAGCGCAGTATCCGTCTGAACGATGTATCGATGGAGATCGACGAGTCACGGACCCCCGGTTCGGGACGTTCGATGCCGGCCCTCCATCTGGATCTCGAACAGTTGGTGCTGGGCGGGGTGCATTGGGGCGAACAGGCGGGCAAACGATCCATCCGATTGGACCGTCTGCTGTTGAAATCGCCACGGGCCGTCTTGGATCGGGAGGTCGAGGGGTCGAAACCCTCTGCGGTGGCAGCGACGAACGATCGTCACTCCGCGTTGTCCCCTTCCGAACCCCATCCCGCCTCCAGAAAATGGACGGACGAGCTCTCCATCGGACAGATTCAGATCGAGGATGGACAGGTGACCTATCATCTCCATCGAGGGGCGGAACGTTCGACCTATACCGTGCAGGGCTTGCAGGTGCAGGTGGACGATTTCGAACCGGATAGTCTGTGGGCTCAAAATGTGCTCGCGTTGGGAAAGGTGAGGATGGCGATGGATCGGGTGGAATATACGTATGACGATCAGGCTTTTCGGCTGGAAGCCGATACGGTGGTCGTAGGGGGTCGACCGACCTCCGTTGCGGTGACCGCGGCCCGCCTGATTCCCCAATACCCGAAAAAACAGTTTGCGCAACAGGCTCCGGGTCATATGGATTGGATGCAGGTGGAGACGGGTCCGATCACGTTGTCGGGTTTGGCAATTCGCTCCGGTGTGCATCGTCCGGAAGTGCAGGCGGATAGCTTGCGGATGCGTGACGTGACGTTCGAAAGTTACAAAAATCGGCAGATCCCGCAGCCCTCGCGAAAGAAGGCTCTTTTCTTTCAATCCTTGCAACGGCTGCCGATCGGACTCCGGCTCGATAAAGTCTATGTCCAGCATATGAATGCCACGTACGAAGAGTTGTCTCCCAAGGGGGAAGAGCCGGGGTTGATTGCGTTTCATGATCTGCAGGCCGAAATCTCGGGCCTGACGAATCTGCCTACGTCCGGCCGCTCGTTTTATCGGCTGGATGCCCGGTGTCGATTGATGGATGCGGCCGAGTTACAGGCCTCGTTCCGATTGCCGATCGATTCATTGACCGACCATTTCGAAGTGAGCGGAAAGTTGGGCCGTATGCCGATGACGGCGCTGAATCCGGTGGTCGAACCGTTGGTTGGGGCGAAAATTTTGCAGGGAACTGTGCGCGGCATGGATTTCAAAATCGAGGGGACGACCCGGCAATCGGCGGTGGATCTGACGTTGTTCTACGATGGTCTGGAGGTGGAGATCCTCAAAGATAAACATGGAAAACTTCGGGAGAAGGTGATGGCGACCTTTCTGGTCGATCACTTCTTGTTGCGCCAGGCCAATCCCGATCACCACGGGATGCACTATGGAACGGGTACGTTTACCCGAGACCCCTATCGCTCTCAATTCAACTATTTGTGGAAATCGCTCTGGCCGGGCCTCAAAAGAACCCTCTTATAAACGGGGTGAACGGCCCTGAGGCGAGGATCGAGATCGCCGCCTCAGATGGGGCCTGCACCACGGCCTATTGTGGGGCGTGGCGGGAGGTCGATTCGGCGTTATCTTTGGTTGCGGTTTTGGAATCGGGTTGTTGGGGGTCGGAGGGGGCGATCAGGTCGTATTCGAGATAGTAGATCTTGATCAGCAACAGAAAACCGGACAACAACAACGGCCCGAAAATAATCCCCCAAAATCCAAACAGCGGGATGCCTAAAATGACCCCGAAGATCACAATCAATGGATGGGTATTGGCGATTTTACGCATCATGACGATCCGACAGAGGTTGTCGACGTTGGCGATGAGCAGCAATCCGCAGGCAATCACGACGATCCCTTGCCAGATCTCGCCGCCGGCCAGTAGGTAAATCCCTAAGGGGAGACTGACGATGACGGTGCCGACCATGGGCAGTAGTCCGCACAGGGCTGTCAGGAAGGCCCAAAAAACGACATTGTTGAGGCCGACGGCCCAGTAAACCAGCGCGGCGACTAACGCCTGGGAGATCATGACGACCGGGATACCGATGGCATTGCTGTAGATCATGTTTTGGAACTCTTCCTGGATCATGCCTAAGCTGTGGCCGCTGAAAGGGAGATAGGAAAAGAGTTTCTGTTCCAGGGTCTTGGCGTGGAAAAGCATGAAAAAGAGAATGACCATCATCATGAAGATATTGGCGGCGAAGCTGTAGGTCGTGTTGAGAATCGAGGAGAAGAATTTGGTGAGATAGGAGGCCGATTCACTCCAGAGGTGGCTGGTGATGACCTGGTAGCCGACCCAGTGGTTGATGCGTTCGGGCAAGGCGCTGAGGCTTTTCATGAGGCGAGAGGTGTCGAGGCCGGTAATCTCCGACGCGATCACCTCGAAAACCAGGTATCCCAGCCCCAGAACGATCAGCGACATCCCGACCACCAGTAAAAAGGAGGTAATGCCCGGTTTCCAACCCCGTTGTTCGGTGAGGTGGAACAGCAAGGGGCGCAGGACGACATAGAGGGTGACTGCCCCTAAAAATGCGCCGACAAAAAAGGCTAATTGATGGAAAATAATCAGTCCGATGGTGATCAGGACGACCAAAAAGAGCAGTTGCCGAAAGAAAGCATTGTTTGTACGGGGTTTGCGCATGGTGGTAAGATATTGGACGGTCAGCGATGGTGGTGATGCCTGAACGTCGGGTTTGCAAAAAGAAAGCGCAAAAAATATACCTAAATTTTTCGAATGTCGAACCGCAAATCGGGATTTTTGAGGGTGTCGGAGTAGAATTCCTTCGGGGACTTCGGGGAATGTCGTCGGTGTAGGTGTTTTCGCTTGGCCGCGGGCGGCCATAGCGGACAGAGACAGGACTGAAAAGAACGAACCCCCGATCGGACCATCGTGAGATGTGTTCCATTGGGGGTGTTTATGGGAAAGGGCATGCAGGCAAGGGCGGCCCCGAAGGGCTCAGCGTCGAACGTTGCAGCCCCGATTATCGGCCCGTCACTTGCAGGTATTTGGCCCACTTGATGCGATATTGGGCACAGGCGTCGGTGTGTTGATCCTGACTTTGTTGCATCAGCGTTTGGGCGTCGAGCAGGTCGCTCAGCGATGCGGTGCCGGCCTGGAAATAGGCCTGATTCAAGCGGAGGTTTTCGGTCGAGGAGTCGATGGACTTCTGGGTCAACAGGATTTGTTTATAGGCCTCCTGCAGCTCGTTCCAGCATTGACAGATTTCGACCTCCATCATTTCGAGGTTTTGTTGCCGTTCGATCTCGGCCTGCTGGACTTTCAATTTGTCGCGCTTGATGGCGTGCGAGCCCCCCCACCACGCGGAGATCGGCACCGAAACACTCGCGAAAACAACGCCGAAATGGTTGTCCGTCCCGGTCAAATCGTGGTACATGTACCCCGCTCCGACACCGACGCTGGGCAGCTGTTTCCCTAAGGTGACCCGTTGACGGAGTTTGCCGGCTTCGACGTTTTTGTTCAGCAGTTGGTATTCGGTCCGACGGGTGACGGCCGTGGAGGGCTCTTCATAGATCGAGAGCGGAGATTCGGGCGTGGTGAAATGGTCGGCGACCAGATCCAACGTCGTGCCCATACGACCGATGTACTGCCCCAACAACAATTGCGTGACTCGAATGCCATTCTCTACCTTCAACCGACTGCTTTCGGTCTCTTGGCGTTTGAGTTCGACCCGTAAGAGGTCGTTGCGGGTGCTGATCCCCGCTTGAACCGCCATTTCGACGTCGTGTTGGACCTGATCGAGTTGGGCGTCGACGGCATCGAGGGTCTTCAGCTTCTCCTGTAACGCGATGATCTGCCAAAAATAGCTTTCCACGTTTTGGAGAATCTCTTCCTCGGTGAGCTTGGTTTTTGCCTGACTCACCTCTTCGCCCACACGAGCCAGTTTGTGGCTGTTATAGATTTGACCTCCTGCGAAGATGGGTTGGGTGGCCGTTACACCGCCTATCAGACCGTGTTTGGCCAGGGCCAACGGAATCGGGGTCGGCAAGACGGGAAGGGTGAAATCCATCTGCACGGTGGGATGGTTGGCGTTGAAAGCCAGTCCGGTCGCCTGGATCGAGGGGAAAAAGTAGGTCAGCGCTTCCCGTTTGGTCTGGAGCGCCATGTCGGCCTCCAGGTGACGGGATTGAAGCTGATGGTTGTTCTCCAAGGCGAGACTTTTACACTGTTCCAGCGTATAGGGTTGGGCCGATGCGTTCAGCGTCAGACCCAGCAACCCCCAAAAAAGCAGGCTATTTTTCATATGCATGCCGTTTGATCTTGACATTTCCGAAAATTTTCCAATAGGTAACCGGCAGAACCGTCACCACCAACACCATGGCGATCACCGTGCCGAAGCAGATCACAATCCCCATAGGCGTCCACAACGAACTGCGACTCAGAATCATCGGGATCACACCGACCGCCGTGGTGGCGGAGGTCAGGAAGATTGGCAACATGCGCCGTTTCCCGGCATCGTAGGCCGCATCCCGGGCGCTGATCGGACGGGAGGCCCGCAAATCTTCGGCGTGTTGGAACATGATGATGGCATTGCGCACGATGATTCCCATCAGGCTGATGACCCCTAAGACACAGGTGAGTCCGAAAGCGGTATCGGTGAGCCACAGACCCAGCGCCGCCCCCAGAAGACAGAGCGAAATGCTGATCAGGGCCACCAGGGAGAGACTGACCTTCTTGAAGTTCATCAGCAGGAACAGAAAGATCAGAAAAGCGGCTGCGGTGATGCCGCTGACAATCGGCGGAACGATCTCGGCATCGCTTTCGACGGTGCCTCCATATTCGATGTCGACGCCAGCCGGTAACCCTGGACGAATCCGTTCGTCCACGATGCGTTGCACCGCTTTGAAGGCGTCGTCTTCCGGATAACCCCGTTTGACGTCGGCCATGACGCTCAGCGTCCGAACCCCGTTACGACGGACGATTTGACCCGGCGTCCAGTCGGCTTCTACCGTGGCGACCTGACGCAACGGAACGGATATACCAGGAATGGCGGTGGCGATATATTGGTCGCCTATCTTATCCAGGGCATCCGGGCTTTCGGACGGCGTGTCGGTTTTGAGAACGACGGCCAACGGATAGTCGGCCTCCCACAGCGTACCGGCCGGCCAGCCGCCATAGACGGTGGCTAAGGAGGCTTCGGCTAGGGCGCGATTGATGCCCAGTCGGGCCGATTCCACCGGGTCGAGTTTTACTTCCACGCCGGGAAGTGCCTCTTCATAGTTGGTGTGGACCCACACCAGGGCTTCCTGACGACGCATGGCACTCATCAACGAGTCGGCGGTTCGCTGCAGGGTCGGAATGTCGTTTCCCCGCAACCGCACTTCGATGGGCGTGGCCACGTTCTGATAGTCGAGCTGTTTGAACTTGACATAGGCATCTGGGAAACGATCGGCATAGGCGTTGGTGTAGTCGTCCAGCAGGGAACGGGTGGCCTCGATCGACTGGGTGTTGACGATCAGCTGAGCGTAGTGTTTCGACGGCATTTGCGGGGCGTAGGTGGTCTGGAATCGGGGTGAGGAGGTTCCGACGAACGAGGTGACCGACTTCACCCGCGGATCGGACGACAGGGTCGCGTAGAGACTGTCGACGACGGTGGCCGTACGGTTCAGCGGGGTTCCCTGCGGCAGGTAGATTTCGACAGCCAGTTGATCGCGGTCGGCCATGGGCATCATCCGAACGTGCAGGCCCAAAAGGAGGAATACAGCCACCACGACCGTCCCTATGCCGCCTGCGATCGTCAACCAAGGATGACGAAAGGTCCAATCCAAGGCGTGGCCGTACCCCTTTTGTACCAGATCCAACATGTTGAACCGTTTTTTACCCTCTTTTTGCGGCCGGGATTTCAGCCCCTTTTTGATCAGCGTGTATGCCAGGAAGGGGATAAAAATCATGGCCAGTACCAGCGACATCATCAGCGATATGGTCAGCGTCCAGGGGAAGTCTTTCAGAAAATCGAGGAACATCCCCTTCATGGTGAACAGTAACGGATAGAATATGATGCAGATACAGAGAGTGGCTAGGAAAATCGATCCGAAATAGTTCTTGGCACTGGCGACGGCGGCATACCACCGGGACATGCCGTGGTCGAGGTTGTCGAGGTAGGCATCCACGACGATGATCGAGTTGTCGACGATCATACCCAATACGACGATCAGGGCGGCCAGCGTCACCGTGTTCAGCGGAATGCCGGCGATATACATGATTCCGATCGAGATAAAGATGCTGATCGGGATGGAGGTGGCAGCCACGACTGCCGACCGGAACGGGAAGAGCACCATCATGACCAGAATGACGACCACGATCGACACCATCAGGTCACGGACGAATGACGAGACCGAGTCGTCCACCACTTTGGGTTGGTCGGCGATTCGTTCGATGCGGACATCTTCGGGGAGGGTTTGCTGAAACTCGTTCAGTACCTCGTCCACCTCCTGGCCATATTGGACGATGTTGTGGCCTTCGCGCATCTCCATCGACAGCAGAATGGCTTTGTGGCCGTTGTTGTGAATGTAGCTGTCCGGTTCGTCGTACTCGCGGACGATGCGGGCCACGTCTTGCAGACGGATGATGTTGCCCTGAGGATCGCTGTAAATGATCTGTTGGGCGATTTCCCGTTCGGAATCATAACTGTCGGAGAAATGGATGGGCAGCTCCTGGTCGCCCGTATCGAGCGAACCGCCCGTGGTGACGAACCCCTGCGCAAACAGATGTCCCATGAGCCACTTCTGATCCAACCCATAGGCAGCCAGTTTGTCGCGATCGAGGTAGACGCTGATCTGCTCTTTTTGCAGCCCGTAACGGCGCAGGTTCGAGACCGACTCGATCCGCCGTAAGCGTCCTTCCAAATCTTCCAGATACTTTCCCAGTTCTCGATAGGTCTTTTGGTCCGACTCCAGGGTGATCAGCAAGGCCGAAGTGTCTCCGAAGTCTTCATTGACCACCACGGCCAACACCCCGGCCGGCAGTTGCTGCTTGAAGGTAGCGAGCCCATGTTTGATCTTCGACCAGACCTCATCCTTGTCGTTGATCTCGTCGCCCAACTCGACCATGATATAGACCACCCCGTCTTGCGACATGGAATAGGTCTTGGCCTTTTTGACCTCTTTATAGGTAAAGAGAAATTGTTCCAGCGGTTTGGCCAGCTGCTCTTCGACCTGGGCGGAGGTGGCGCCGGGATAGATGCCTACGACCACGCCTTGTCGGATGGTAAACGGCGGAAACTCCTGTTTGGGCATCGTTACCAGGGCGTAAATGCCCAAGGCGACCAGCAGCGATACGATCAACAGTACGATTTTGTGATAGCGCATGGCGCTTTCGATCCATCCTCTTCTTTTCATGGCTCTACATCCACTTGCATTCCTTCACTCACTTTCTGATACCCTTCGCAGATCACCTGATCGCCTTCGGACAAACCGCTCGTGATGATCAGGCCGGCATCGCTCAAGGCTCCGGTTTGTACGGGGGTACGGAGCGCCTTCCCCTGCTGGACTTTCCAGACGAAACGTTCGCCCGTTTCGGTCAGCTGTACGGCCCGATTGGGCAAGACGATCGCCGGTTGCGCTTCATCGCGCAGCAATTCCACCCGACAAACCATCCCCGGCATCAGGCTGCCCGAAGCATTGTTCAGGGGAATCCGTACTTCGTAGGTATGGGCGACCGGATCGGCTTCGATGCCCTTTTCGGCGATGCGTCCTTCGAACGTCTGGTTGTTCAGGGCGGCTACCGTAATGCGGGCCCGTGTTCCGGGACCTACCGCAGCGATCTCGTTTTCGGGAACCGGAACCCGCACCTTGACCGTCCCCGTTTTCAATAACGAGAGCACGGGTTGTCCCGGCATGACGTTTTCGCCCGCTTCGACTTGCCGACGACCGATGATACCGCTGAAGGGTGCGATCAGCCGACTGTCTTCCAGATTTTTGCGGGCGACCTGTTCCAGCGATTGAGCCTGTTGCAGTTTGGTCTGTGCCTCTACATACTGGATTTCGGGCAGACTCTGGTTATCGTAGAGCAATTGCAGTCGTTTCATGGCGTCTTCCGCCTGATGCAGCGAGGCCAAAGCCCCTTCGTGGATGCTTTGCAGATTCCGGGTGTCCAACGAAGCCAGCTCTGTGCCGGCGGTTACGCGCTCGCCCTCCCGGACGTCGATCTGCTCTACATGTCCCTGCACCGGAAAGCTGAGCGACGAGGCCGACTCCTCTTCGATCACCCCGATGTAATCGTGAGCCGTCGCTCGGGTATCGTGGGTGACCGTAAGCACTTTGACCGGAACGACCCTCTCTTTTTTCGCTGTTTGCGGCCCCGAAGAGCATCCTCCGAGCACCCATACCCCTGCCAGCAACAGGCTGCAGCGGCATCCTACCCTGAATCTGTCTGTCATATTCTCCACGTGTGTTAGTGATACGCTGCAAAGGTCTGCCAAAGATGCGGCTCCTTAAAGTCCCGGAGTCCGGGGGAAATGTCCGAAAAGTCGGAAAATTGACTTTTCGTATCAATATACTACACTTTTATGTTTAATTTTGGGTGTAAAACCGGAAAATATGGACAACGCAACCCTGACCGATGTTTCCCTGGCCCAGCTGAGACGATTTGCCGGCATGCCCGATGAAAATCAAGACGAATTTCTGATCATCAACCAGATCCGTCAATCCGACCTGTTCTATTATCCGTGTCGTTTGGATGCGGTGGTGTTGGCCATGTGTCAACGAGGGAGCGCGATGGTCGAAATTAACCTGACGCGTTATGAGGTGACGAACGGCATCGGGATTATCAACCTGCCGGGAAACGTCATCCAAGTGACGCACGTGAGCGACGACTTCGAGGGCTATATAATTTTGATTTCGTTGGAGTTTCTGCGCAGCATACAGATCGATCTGAAGAATGTGCTGCCGCTGTATATGTACATTAAGAATCATCCTTGTGTCTCGTTTCCGGCACGGGCCGTGGAAGAGATCAGCCGTTTTTATCATTTGCTGCAGCAGTGTGCCGACGATACCCGCAGCAAGCGGCGTACAGAGATCGTGAAAGGGATCATCTCGGCCTTGATTTACAAAATCTGCGACGAATTGGAGCGACTGACCCTGCCCTCCGAAGAGCTGGTGGGCAATCGACGGGAGGCTCTTTTTGTTCACTTTCTCGATTTGTTGACGGAACACCATCGTCAACAGCGCAGTGTGGGGTTTTACGCCTCGCGTCTGCACATTACGCCCAAATATATGTCTTCGTTGATCAAAGAGGTGAGCGGACGCTCGGCGGCACAGTGGATCGACGACTATGTAATTCTCGAGGCAAAGTCGTTGTTGAAATATTCCGACCTGAGTATTCAGGAGATTGCCTATCGGCTCAATTTTTCCACCCAGTCGTTTTTCGGGAAATATTTTAAACAACACACCGGTATGTCACCCGGACAATACAAAGCCCATTAAGGGGCAGGGTCGATCTGACGGAGGTGCGAGGCGTCGCGCGTGCCGCAACAACAACGGCCATACGTCACAGGGTGACCGTGGGCGGATTGGGCGGATTGGGCGGATTGGGCGGAGCCCTCGTGTGGAGACGGGGTCAGGACCCTGTAGTTCCCATGACTGCCATGACGATATGAAAAAACCCGGACGAGTTCTCGTCCGGGTTTTTGAATGACAAGCGGATACGATCGATTACCGCATTTCGGTATAGCTGATTTTGTCCATATCGCCATAGTCGAGGTTTTCACCGGCCATACCCCAGATAAACATATAGTTGCTGGTCCCTGCAGCGGCGTGGATCGACCATTCGGGCGACATGATGGCCTGTTCGTTTGCCAGCCATACCAGACGTTCCTGTTGCGGTTCGCCCATCAGGTGGCAGATCATGTTGCCTTCCGGTACATTGAAATAGAAGTAGGCTTCGATACGACGATCATGGGTGTGAGCCGGCATGGTGTTCCAGACACTCCCCGGTTTCAGTTCGGTCAACCCCATCTGCAGTTGGCAAGGCCCTTCTTTCAGAACATTGCTGACAATCAGCTGGTTGATCACACGGTCGTTGCTTTCTTCCATCTTGCCGGCCGGGAACGAGTTGGCTTTCAGCGAGCCTTTGGCCCCGTCGATGGTGATCAACTGGGTTTTATAGGCCGTGTGAGCCGTAGCCGAGTTGAGATAGAATTTGGCCGGTTTTGCGGGATCGACGCTTTTGAAGGTGACTTTTTCGTTGCCACGACCGACATACAGCGCTTCCTTGAATTTCAGGGTGTACTCTTTCCCGTCGACCGTAACGATCCCGTCTCCCCCGATGTTGATGACGCCCAGTTCGCGGCGTTCCAGGAAGTAGTTGGCTTTCAACGGTTCGATGGTTTCCAGCACCAGCTCTTTCTGAACGGGCATCGCCCCGCCGAAGATAAAGCGGTCGTACATCGAATAGGTCAGGTTGATCTGGTCGGCGACCATGACCTTCGGCATCATGAAGCTGCTGCGCAGACGTTCGGTGTCATAGGTCTTCACGTCTTGAGGATGGCAGGCACGCTGGATGGTGTAGTTTACCTGAGCGCCGGCACTTAACGTGGCCAGGCTCAACATCATTCCAATTACGATTTTTTTCATCTTTGTCAGTTTTTGTCAGTTATTGTTTGGATTCGGTTTCCGGGGTGGTGGTTTCGGAGGCCTGGATTGCGTCGTCGCGGCCGCTCTGTTTGAGGATAGCGCGGCGGTTGTACAACATCAATCCCAGGGTTCCCAGTACCAGAATGGCAGGGCCGACGTATTTGAGGCTCACGGTCAGGTGGTAGATCACCCACGTAAACGGACTAGAGGCAAAGTCGAGGGCGGCCGCTTCGCTAAATCCGTCCGGAATGCGGGCCGCTTGATCGCCGGTCAGCGCATAGACGTCTTGAGCGGCTTGAGAGAAGATCGGGGCCAGATTGGTTACGATGTAGACGCCGATCACCAGTACAACCAGACCCACGATAAAGGTTTTGAAGACGTTCCCTTTGGTGATTGGCAGCACCAGCGGGAACAGGTAGAACATCCCGGCCAGGGAGGCCAGCGGCAGGAATTCGTTCCCCGGCAGCACGACGGATAGCAGGATGATCACCGGAATCAGCAGCAGCGATACGACCAGGGTGGCCGGGTGGCCGATGACCAGGGCGGGACTCATCCCGATGTTCAGGCCGGCACTCTTCTTGAATTTACGGGCGATCAGCGATTTCGTGGCATCCGAAATCGGCATCAACCCTTCGATGAAGAGACCTGTGATACGAGGGATCAGCTCCATGACGGCTCCCATCTGTACCCCCAGCATCAGAATTTTCGGTATTTCGTAGCGGGCCAGAATGCCAATGACGCAACCGATCACAACCCCCAGGAACAGTGGTTCGCCCAACAGACCGAATTTCTTTTTCATGCCTTCCGAGTCGATGTTGATTTTGTTGACGCCGGGAATCTTGTCCAGCCCTTTATTGATGGCCCAGGCGAAGGGAACGAAGCCGGCGCAGAAGGGTTGGGGAATCGAAATCCCATCCATATTGGCGTAGAACTTCTGGAATTTCGGGGCCATGATATCGGCGATAATCAGGGTAATGATGTAGCAGATGATGGCGGCGAAGAAGCCCCACAACAGGCTGTCGGTGGCAAAATAGGCCAATGCCCCGATGAAGGCGAAGTGCCAATAGTTCCACAGGTCGATGTTGACGGTTTTGGTCGTACGAGTGAGCAGCATCAGCAGGTTAACGCCCAGGCAGACCGGAATAATCAGGGCTCCGACCGAGGTGTTGTAGGCGATGCTGGCGGCAGCGGGCCAACCCATGTCGAAGACCTTGAGTTGCAGGTCATAGATGTCGACCACGGTGTTCAGGGCCGGGCCCAACGCGCTGGTCAACAGGGCGGTGACGATGGACAAACCGACGAACCCTACCCCGACGAGCAGACCGCTTTTGACGGCTTTGCCGAATTTGATGCCGATGCATACGCCCAGAATCGTGAAGATAATAGGCATCATCACCGGCGCTCCCAAGCCGACGATATAACCGAAAATTTCTTTCATGCTAATGGTTTAAAAGGTTAATATTTTAGTCCCCGGGAGGGCGGCAAAGCTACTCCCGGGGGAAAGGTTCCGCTATTTTTGGCGGTATTTGGCGATGATGGCCAAGGCTTCGCGGCACTTGTCGGCGATGGCCGGCCAGTTTTTGTCGGCGATGACACTCGACGGGAAGAGTTTCGATCCCATTCCGACGCAGGTAACACCGGCTTTCACCCAGCCCGACAGATTTTCTTCGGTGGGTTCTACGGCCCCGGTGACCATCAACATCGACCAGGGCATCGGAGCCATCACGTTCTTGACGAACGAAGGACCGCCGACGTTGCCGGCCGGGAAGATCTTGCAGATGTCGCAACCGGCTTCCTGAGCGAAACCGATTTCGCTGACCGAACCGCAGCCGGGGGTATAGGGGATCAGACGGCGGTTGCAGACCTTGGCCACATCGGGGTTAAACAGCGGGCTGACGATAAAGTTGGCGCCCAATTGGATATAGAGCGATGCGGTGCCGGCATCGATGACCGTCCCGGCGCCCAGAATCATGTCGGGGCATTCGACGGCGGCGAATTTGATCAATTCGGTGAATACTTCGTGTGCCAGGTCACCGCGGTTGGTGAATTCGAAGGCTCGAACGCCGCCGATATAGCAGGCTTTCAGGACCTGTTTGGCCACTTCGACATCTTTGTGGTAGAAAACGGGAACCATCCCCGTGGAGGCCATTGCGTTGATGACCTGTGTTTTGGTGAACTTTGCCATGATTGTTTGGTTTAGCGGAGGGTACGTTTCGTGAGAAACGGCCCCTCCATCGTTCGAAGCTTTTCGATCGAAAAGCTCGGGCTCGGGGGCGTTTGCCGGCGATGCTCTCCCGGACTTGAGGGCCGGGGGATGGAGCGTGCCTCGGTGGGGCGATCACTCCGTCCGAAAAGTCCGCTTTCCCGATTCGGGGTTTCTGGAGCCGCACAGCGGTCAGCCTTCCCTACGGCGAAACTTCCGCGATCGAAACTTCTGTTAAAGTGTTAAACATGCAACGAAAGGAGCGCTCGGGAGGGAGCCCTCCTTTCGGGATGGATGATTAGCGGGATACACGGCCCGAACCGTCGCCTTTCATCAGGTTTTCCACTTCGGAGACCGTGACCATGTTGAAGTCTCCGTAGATGGTGTGTTTCAGGCAGGAAGCGGCTACGGCGAAATTCAGAGCCTTCTGGTCGTCACCCGTGTAGGTCAGCAGCCCGTAGATCAGACCACCCATGAACGAGTCTCCGCCGCCGACCCGGTCCACGATGTGGGTGATGTCGTACGAAGGCGACTGGAAGAGCTGTTTCCCATCCCACAGTACACCGGCCCAGGTGTTGTGGTTGGCATTGATCGATCCGCGCAGGGTGATGATGACCTTCTTGGCACGGGGGAAACGTTGCATCAGCTGTTTGCAAACCGATTCGAATTCGGCTGCCGCTACATGGCCGCCCGTAGCCGTTACATCGAAACCTTCGGGTTTGATACCGAAGACCTTTTCGGCGTCTTCTTCATTCCCCAGAATGATATCGCAGCCTTCGACCAGTGCCGGCATGATTTCTGAAGCGGTCTTGCCGTATTTCCACAGGTTTTTGCGGTAGTTGAGGTCGGTCGATACCGTGATGCCCATTTTGTTGGCGGTTTTGATCGCTTCCAGGCAGGCGTCGGCGGCACCCTGGCTCAAAGCCGGCGTAATGCCCGTCCAGTGGAACCAGTCGGCTCCTTGCAGCACTTCTTCCCAATTGATCATGCCCGGTTGGATGTCGGCGATGGCCGAGTGTGCCCGGTCATAAACCACTTTGCTGGCGCGGGCGACAGCCCCCGTTTCCAGAAAATAGATGCCGAGACGATCCCCGCCATAAATGACGTGCGAGGTGCCGACCCCATATTTGTGCAGCTCTTTGAGGCAGCTGTCGGCGATGTCGTTTTTCGGAACGCGGGTAACGAATTCGGGGTGGAGGCCGTAATTGGCCAGCGATACGGCCACATTGGCTTCTCCTCCGCCGAAAGTGGCGGTGAACTCTTTGGCTTGACTGAATCGCAAGTAGCCCGGGGTAGCCAGACGTAACATGATCTCCCCGAAGGTAACAACTTTTTTCATTTTTAGTGTTGGTTAACTATTTGTACAACTTATTGTGATTTATTCTATTCACGTTATTGGGCTTGTTTTTTCCGTCTTGGTAACGTCCGTTTTCCCTCCCGGGCCATTTGGTCGGCATAGGCCTCTGCTCCCCTCTCTCGAAGAAGCCGGAGGCAGGACGCCCGATCCGAATTCAACCAGAAACCGATGACACGAGATGCGAAATTATTGAATTTCTTGCAATGCGACAACTCTTCGGGGCATTCGGCGCAGCTGAAAAACGCTTTTTGGCGATTGCATGTCCGGATGTTGCACCAGGTGGCCTTCGTGTTTTCCCGACAACTGGGACATTTCCCGTGGATATATTTGCGGCAGCTTCCGCAGTATAGCCCACAAAAGGCGATCAAATGCTGATTCCCCTGCATTTTCTGTCGGGATTAAAAGCCGAAATAGTTTCGGGCGTTACCGTGTGAAATGTCTTCAACCATCTGACCGATAAAATCCAGTTCGCTGGCGGGCAGTTTTCCGTTGTCCACCTCTTCGCCCAGCAGGTTGCACAAAATCCGGCGGAAATATTCGTGACGCGGATAGGAGAGAAAACTCCGGGAATCGGTCAACATGCCGACGAATCGACTCAACAAACCCAGGGACGACAAGGTGTTGAGTTGTTTGCGCATGCCGTCCTCCTGATCGAGAAACCACCAGGCGGCGCCGAATTGGATCTTCCCCGGGACCGGGGCTTCGTTGAAGGTATAGGCCATGGCGCAAAGCACCTCGTTATCTTTGGGATTGAGGTTGTAGAGAATCGTTTTGGGCAGGCAGTTATGGCGCGCCAGTCGGTCCAGGAAAAGATGACCGGCCCGGGCGACAGGCAGATCGCCGATGGCATCGAAGCCTGTGTCGGGTCCCAGTTGCCGGAACATCCGGCTGTTGTTGTTGCGCAGGGGCCCGATGTGGAATTGTTGGGCCCATCCCTTTTCGTAATCCATCACGGCCAGATCGTACAGCAGTCCGCAGAGATATTTTTCTCGCTCTTCCGCCGTGGGACGTTCGCCTCGACGCACTTTGGCGAAAATCTGCATCAGATCGGTTTCGTTATAGTGGGCCGCCGGGAAGGTGTCCAGTCCGTGGTCGGAGAGGCGACAACCCATCTGGGCAAAGTAGTCGTGGCGTTTGTGCAGGGCATCCAGCAGCTCTTCGTAGGTGCCGATACTCAGGTCGGAGGCCTCTTCCAGTGCATCGATATAGGCATTGTAGCGTTGCGGATCCTCGATTCCCATCAACCGATCGGGCCGCCAGGCCGGCAATACCCGGATTTCAAACCCCTCTTCCTGCAATTGACGGTGGTATTCCAAGGAGTCGATCGGATCGTCGGTCGTACAGACGACCTCCACATGGCACCGTTTCAGCAAGGCGCGGGCGCGGAATTCAGGGGTGGCCAGTTTGGCGTTGCAGGCATCGTAGATCTCCCGGGCGGTTCGGGGATTTAGCACGGTATCGATGCCGAAAATCCGGGCGAGCTCCAGGTGTGTCCAGTGGTAGAGCGGATTGCGCATGGCGTGTTGCAGCGTGTCGGCCCATTTTTCGAATTTTTCATAATCGGAAGCCTCTCCGGTGATGTATTTCTCCTCGACGCCATTGCCGCGCATGGCCCGCCATTTGTAGTGGTCGCCCCCTAGCCAGGCTTCGGTGATGCTCGAAAAGGCATGGTTTTCGGCGATCATGCGGGGGTCCAGATGGCAGTGGTAGTCGATGATGGGCATGCGGGCGGCATGTTCGTGATACAACCGACGGGCCGTATCGCCCATAAGCATAAAATCTTTGCCGATAAACGGGCTCATACGCAGAGGTTTTAAAAGATCAATGGCCGAAAGGCCCAAACTGAGTTCAAAAATAACGAAAATATTCGGGATTTTACACACCCTTTTACACTCTTTCCTAATGGATTCCTCTCCTTTGTCCGCTCCGATTCCGAATTTGGGGAGTCGTCTCTTTGTCGGCTGGGAAAGCGGGGGCATTCGACGGAAGGCGGAACGATGGATCCGGGGAGAAAAGGGTGCGTTGAATCAGCGGGAACCGGAGGCGGGACCTATTTGGTGTTCCCTGTTTTCCCTTTAATGCGAAGTACGATTATTTACCTCTTTCCCAGGATGATGGATGACTGTTCCGATCATTCGCTCAGGAAAGTGTCGGCATCGGTGACTTCGAGATTCGCTTCCGAGTCGAAAGCAAAATCAATGGGACTGGGCGTGACAAGGATGCCTCGAGGGGCTTGGGTGATCTCCAGGGCCCGTAACAAGCCTTCGCTCTTTTGTTGCAGCCGGTCGGGGTCTTCGGCTTCGTAACACGTTTGTACGCATAGAATAGGACGACCCTCTTCCCGAACGATAAAATCGCAGCCGCCCGCTTCCGAAGTGTAAAATAGCTCTTCATAACGATGGGCTAAGTGGTGATACAGCGCAGTTTCGAAACAACGGGCGTGTAACGGGTATGGATGGGGATTCAACGCGGTGATCAGAGCGGTGTCTGCCGCATAGACCTTACGCGGATTAATGGCTCGTTGGGCGGGGTTTTCGCTCCAGTACGGGACAAAAGAGAGTAGTCCGGCCCGTTCCAGGTGTTCCATGTGTTCGGTCACCGTCGTGACGGCTTTGATGCGGAGTTCGTTCCGCAGCGCGTTGGCGGTCACTTTCTCGCCGCTGGAGATGATTAGCCGTAGAGCGAGTCGTCGCAGCGTCTCCTGATCGCGGATGCCTTTGGCCAACAGCACATCCCGATTCAAAATCGTGTCATACAGGTCGAAAAGGGCGGTTTGCCGCGTGTTTTTTTGCAGTTCGGGGAAGGCTCCCCGTTGCAGGTACTCCTGCACGGCACTTGCAGAGGGGCGTTTGTGCTGGATCTCGAGAAATTCAGAATAGGAAAACAGCGGGACCCGAATCAGTATAAAACGATCACAGAAAGCTTCGAACGGCGATTGTGATGGGCCGGAGGAGGTTTCTACAGCCAGTCGGGCTTCGGAAGGGAGAGCGGAAGGGTGTCGGTGCATCGGGCGGCTGGTCGAGGAGGTGACGGCTCGTTGCATCGTTCGCGAACGTCCCGACGGGCTGGTGGAGGCCGCTAAAGATCGGCGCCCCCCTCTGCGGGGATTGGAGAAGGCCGCGTGGGTTCCATGTAGACGCAGGTACTGGGCCTGTCGGAGCTGCTGCAACGTGTCGAAAGAGACCGTGGCGATCACTTTGATGCCGCCATCCAGCAATTCGCAGACAAACGGTAACCACCCCTCGGCTCGGTCGATCTTGTCGAACAGTACCACCCCTCGTCCCGATTCGGCAATCAGTCGGGTCAGCTTTTCGAAATCCCCGGCGTCGAACCCAGCTAAACGGGGATCTTCGAGGTTGATATACCAGGCCTGGGCATACTCGCTGCGTCTCAGTTGCCACAGTAGAGTGCTGCGCCCCGCTCCTCGCAGGCCGCCCAACAACAGGGCCCGATCGCTCAGATAGGGAATCTCGTGGAGCAGATGGCGGGTCAGTCCCGGAAGGCGTTCTTCCTGGGCTTTGTTCTGTTTCTCGACGAGGTGGGCGAGCACGGATTTCGGAATCATACGACGTTATAAAATATGGGTTGGACGGCATCTTTCCCCAAAGGTACGAATATTTATTTTATGAAAAAATACTTATATAGTTTTATAAAATAAATTTGAAAGGAGCTGATTTAATGATATGTTAAAATTGGGTTGCGAAAATCGCACTATTTTTGTGAGCGATCCCAATACCGTTATGCAAATTCAACGTATGAAATGTTCATGGACGAAGGTGCTCTGCCTCGGAATGATCGGGATGGGCGTTGCGACCCTCGATCTCCGGGCACAGGAACACCCGACTTTACATCCCGATGCCCCCGCCGGCATCGCCCTGTGGAAAAATGCGTCGACCCATGCGACGACCCAGACCGCAGCAGCCTCCTCCGCGACGGACTTGACGGAGGCCCAATCCGACAAATCGAACAAAAACCTCCCTTCAACTGCAGAAGACTCAGAAGAGTCGTCGAATGAAATCTCGTATGTGCCCCGCATCGATGGGGCTGTCAAAGCCAAGTTCGAACTGAGTACCTATGATGGCGAGTTCCGCTTCAATGTTCGGAACTCTCGATTCGGGGTCTCGGGCAATGTGAGTCGCCGGATGACCTATCGAATGCAGGTCGATTTCAATAACGAAGGAAAAGTCTCCATTCTGGATGCCTATGCCGGTTATCAGGCCGGCCGATGGGACGTTCGGCTCGGACAGCAACAATACCACCTGAGTACCGACCTGGACCGTGGACCCAGCAGCAATATGTTTGCCAACCGTTCGTTCCTGGCGAAATACCTAACCGGCTATTATGGCAGCGAACTCGTCGATGGGAAACCGACTGCATTTGTGCGGACCTTGGGCTCACGCGATTTGGGGGTGATGGCGACTTATACGTTGAAGAAACGTATTCCGTTGAAATTCTTTTTCGGGATCTTCAATGGCTCGGGCATCAATAACCCGGAGTGGGGTCGCACGGTCAATTTCGTAGGACGGGTCGAAATCGGACAGGCCGTGAACGATGGTTGGCGAGTGGCGTTGGCTTATTATGACGGTTCGGCGCCGATGCATGACCGCGTGATCGAAAACCGGGGCGTGTATGAACAGGTCCCTTTTAAACAAAAAATGAAGATTGGCGTGGCGGAGATGTGTTACCGGGCCGGATTCTTTTTCATCGAAGGGGAGTATGCACGACGCTACCTGGAAAATTACAGCGGGAAATATCAGGTGTTGACCGCCTCGCATATCCACACCTATTATCGCTTTCCCATGCGTCCCACGTGTGCGTTGAATCATATCGCGCCGATTGTACGTTGGGATGTCGGGAACGGCATGGATTACCTCAATACCGTGACCAAATCCGTCCAAACGGTCAGCGCCAATCGTATTACGGCCGGGGTGAATTTTGGCTTCGGCAAAAAGTTTACCCGCTCCGAAATACGTCTCAACTATGAAAAATATTTTTTGAAGAATACGCCCTCCGATTTAGCGATCAATAAATTGTATCAGGAAAAATTTACGATCGAAGTGGTCGCTGCCTTCTAAAAACGAGACGATTAGCCGAGGGGGGCAGCTCTCCGCCCCCAGCGTTTCGAGATCGGATCCCGTGTGGGAATGCGAGAATCCGTTCCGAAAATTTTGGAAAAACCAAAAAGAGTGTTAAATTTGCACGCTGTTTCAAAGGAAAGCAGCTATATGGTGGATGTAGCTCAGTTGGTTAGAGCGTCGGATTGTGGTCCCGAAGGTCGTGGGTTCGAGGCCCATCTTCCACCCCAAGGTCGCTGAGAAAGCGACCTTTTTTTGTGGCTTTACGTCTCGTGTGGCCGAAAGCCTGTACCGGTCCGGATCCGATACGAACAGCCCCTGCGAAGGCTGCGGTCGATGGCGGGAGATCCCCGCTGGACCGGACGTCTAATCCCTTTATTATTTTTATGAACGATTTATCGGAATTCAGTGCGTTGGGACTCTCCCCTAAGGCGCTCGACGCCATTCGGGCCAAAGGTTTTGAGCTCCCCTCGCCCATTCAACAATTGACGATCCCGGTCCTGCTCGACCGGGACAATCACCGGGATCTCATTGCGCAGGCCCAAACCGGAACCGGCAAAACGGCCGCCTTCGGTTTGCCGCTCGTGGAACGCTTGCAACCGAAAGCAGGGACGGTCCAGGCTTTGATTCTGGTCCCGACGCGTGAATTGGCGCTCCAGGTGACGGAAGAACTCCTCTCGCTGAATACCTATAGCCGCTTGTCGATCGCTCCGATTTATGGTGGGGCGTCGATGAACGAACAGTTGCGTCGCCTGAAGAAGGGGATCGATGTGGTGGTGGGAACCCCGGGACGAATCCTCGATCACCTGAAACGCGGGACCCTCGATTTGCACGCGTTGCAGTACCTTGTGTTGGACGAAGCGGACGAGATGCTCAACATGGGGTTCATCGAGGATGTCGAGGCGATTCTGGCCGCCTCCAATGACCAGCGACGGATTCTGCTCTTTTCGGCGACCATGCCTCAGCGGATTGTGGACCTTTCCCGGCGGTATATGCAGGATGCACAGTTGCTGAAAGTCCCCGCTCAGGAGATGACGACCGAGTTGACGGATCAGATCTATTTCGAGGTGCGGGAGAGCGATAAGTTCGATGCCCTGACCCGCATCGTGGATGTGGAACCGGATTTCTACGGCATTGTCTTCTGTCGGACCAAAGTGGGGGTGGATGAATTGGTGAGTCGGCTGATCGAACGCGGATATGCCGCCGAAGGCTTGCATGGCGATGTCTCTCAGACTCAGCGGGAAAAGATTCTCCGCAAATTTAAAAAGAAACAGGTGACGATCTTGGTGGCGACCGATGTGGCGGCCCGGGGAATCGATGTCCAGAATCTGACGCATGTCATCAACTATTCCTTGCCGCAGGATACCGAAAGTTATGTGCATCGTATCGGTCGTACCGGGCGGGCCGGAAAAACCGGGACAGCCATCACTTTTATTTCGAGCGCCGAGTATCGTCAGTTCGGGGCGTTGCAACGACAGATCGGAACGTCGATCAAAAAGGAGGCCCTCCCCTCTGTACAGGATGTGATCGAGACCAAAAAGATGAAAATCCGCGAAGAGTTGGCCGAGATTGTGGAGAATGGAACCTACAGCGAGTATCTGGACGTGGCGCGCGAGATGCTGACAGGAAAAGAACCTGAAATTGTCTTGGCGTCGTTGCTGAGGCTGGCGTTTAAAAACGAACTGGAAGAGAGCCATTATCCGGAAATCCGATCGATCAATGTCGATCGACGGGGAACAGCTCGGTTGTTTCTGTCGATCGGGCGGATCGATGGATATGATGCGCGAAAATTGGTGCGGTTGTTGAAACGGGAGTGTGGATTGACTGACAGCAAGATCGACGATGTACGTCTGATGGAGTGTTATTCGTTTGTGACGGTACCTTTTGCCGAGGCCCGGACGGTGATCGATCAGCTGAATCGTATTCGTCACGGAGGGCGACCGCTGGCCGGTCTGGCCAAATCGGAGGCGCCGGGCCCCTCTAAAAGAGGCGTTGCCCGGTCAATTGCCCGTCGGTCAGTCGGGACGTCCGAGCCATCAGCGGGAGACGGGAGAGCATCCCCGCTCTGCCACGAACGGCCAGGCTGAAAAGGCGCAGAGGCGGCAGACCCCGTCCCGTCGCAGCGGCCAATCGGCGGGAGGCTCTTTCCGTAGAGCCTCCCAGCCTCGCGGGAACGATACCTGGCGGGAGGATTTCGAACAATTGATGGCCAATGCGACCGGACGCTGGGGCGGGAAAGAGGGCGCTGAAAGGACGCCCCGTTCTCAGAAACGAACCCGAAAGGGTTGATTCCGGTGAAATGGAACAGAGACCCGCCCGGCTGCCACAAGCGGCCGGGCGGGTCTCTGTTCAGGGCGGGCCGAGAGGGTCGATGGAGCGGCCGGTCTCTCCGGAAGCGGTGACAAAGTGTCAGCCGGTGTCAGCGAAGATCGGGCAGATTGGCGGATTTCCGGTCAAAAAAGTGTCAAAACGGGTTTGGCATACTATATGCAAAAGAGGGGAGTGTCGCGGCGAAAAAAGAGCCGCCGGAAACCTTGAATTTAATTAATCATTAACTAAAACCATAAAACGATGCAAGTAAAACCGTTAGCAGACAGAGTTCTGATCGAACCCAATCCCGCTGAAGAAAAAACCGCGGGTGGATTGATTATCCCCGATACGGCCAAAGAAAAACCGCTTTCCGGTAAAGTAATCGCCGCAGGTCCCGGTACCGCCGACATCAAAATGGAAGTCAAAGTAGGGGACCAGGTACTGTACGGTAAATACGCCGGCACCGAAATCAATATCGACGGTAAAGACTATCTGATGATGAAACAAGGCGATATTCTCGCCGTATTGTCGTAAATACGACGGAAAATCGTTTAATTCCTAAAATTGTAAAACCATGGCAAAAGAAATCAAATACAATACCGAAGCTCGTGAAGCCCTCAAACAAGGGGTGGACGCATTGGCCAACGCCGTGAAAGTGACGCTGGGCCCGAAAGGTCGTAATGTGGTAATCGACAAAAAATTTGGGGCACCCCAAGTAACCAAGGACGGGGTGACCGTCGCTAAGGAAGTCGAACTGGATGACCCCATCGCCAACATGGGGGCTCAGATGGTCAAAGAAGTGGCTTCGAAAACCGCCGATAAAGCCGGTGACGGTACGACGACCGCTACGGTATTGGCTCAGGCCATCGTTGGGGTCGGCGTGAAGAACGTAACGGCCGGGGCAAACCCTATGGACCTGAAACGCGGGATCGACAAGGCGGTGGCCGTTGTCGTTGACAGCCTGCGCAAACAGAGCCAGGAAGTCGGTGGTGATATCCACAAAATCGAACAGGTGGCTACGATCTCTGCCAACAACGATAGCGCTATCGGTAAACTGATCGCCGAAGCCATGAGCAAGGTGAACAAAGAAGGCGTCATCACGGTGGAAGAAGCCAAAGGAACCGAAACCAGTGTTGACGTAGTAGAAGGGATGCAGTTCGATCGTGGGTACATCTCGCCCTACTTCACCACCGATTCCGAAAAGATGGAAGCCGTGCTGGAAAAACCTATGATTCTGGTTACGGACAAGAAGATCTCGACCATGAAAGAATTGATGGGGATCTTGGAACCCATCGCTCAGAACGGTCAGTCGCTGGTGATCATCGCCGAAGATGTCGACGGCGAAGCTTTGGCCGCTTTGGTGGTCAACAAACTGCGTGGTACGCTGAAGATTGCTGCCGTGAAAGCTCCGGGCTTCGGTGACCGTCGGAAAGAAATGTTGGAAGATATCGCCATCCTGACCGGTGGTACCGTCATTTCGGAAGAACGCGGGATCAAATTGGATCAGGCTACCCTCGATATGCTGGGTACGGCCGACAAGGTGATCATCAACAAAGAAAATACGACCATCGTCAACGGTTTGGGTGACAAACAAGCCATCGCTGCTCGTGTAGCTCAGATCCGCAAACAGATGGAAGTCTCTACTTCGGACTACGACAAAGAAAAATTGGCCGAACGTCTGGCTAAATTGGCCGGTGGGGTTGCCGTTCTCTATGTCGGTGCTGCCAGCGAAGTGGAAATGAAAGAAAAGAAAGACCGTGTGGACGACGCTTTGGCCGCTACGCGTGCCGCCGTTGAAGAAGGGATCATCCCGGGCGGTGGGGTGGCTTAC
The DNA here is from genome assembly GCA_944326035.1 of uncultured Alistipes sp. Classification (GTDB taxonomy): domain Bacteria; phylum Bacteroidota; class Bacteroidia; order Bacteroidales; family Rikenellaceae; genus Alistipes_A. Next base: position 42,641 of record CALVCS010000010.1, read on the forward strand.
ATCCGTGCCGTGGCTGCCTTGGAAGACCTCAAAGGCGACAACGAAGACGAAACCACCGGTATCCAGATCGTAAAACGGGCTATCGAAGAACCGTTGCGTCAGATCGTGACGAACGCTGGCGGTGAAGGTTCGGTGGTCGTTGCCAACGTGAAAGCCGGCAAAGACGCCTATGGGTACAACGCCCGTGAAGATCGTTACGAAGATATGTTCAAGGCCGGTATTCTTGACCCGACCAAGGTAGCTCGTGTGGCCCTGGAAAACGCCGCTTCGATCGGCGCCATGTTCCTGACTACCGAATGTGTTCTGGTTGAAAAGAAAGAAGCCAATCCGGCTCCGGCTATGCCGCAAGGCATGGGCGGTATGGGCGGCATGATGTAATCGGTCGCTCGACTGAAATGAAGAGGCTCTCCGAGAGGAGAGCCTCTTTTTTTTGTCTCTATGGTTGATGAAATGCTGCCAGGGTTGGCCAGTCAGAGAGCGGCCACTCTCTCTTCTCCGGTGCAGCATAAGGAGGTCGGTCGTGGATGACCGGAGGGGCGCTTAGTGGTCCGATCCGCCGAAAAGCACACGGGCCAGCTCTTCGATCTTGTGGACGTAGAGGATTTCGATTCCTTTGGGTGGTTTACCCAGATTTTTACGCAGATAGCCCGATACGACGATGCGACGGAAACCCAATCGGGCCGCTTCACTGATGCGTTGCTCGCTGCGGGGAGCCGGACGAATTTCTCCCGATAGGCCGATCTCTCCGGCCAGAGCCGTGCCATCGAGAATGGGTCGGTCGAAGTAGGAGGAGAGAATGGCGGCCACAATGCTGGTGTCCAGTCCCGTATCGTTGATTTTGAAGCCGCCGGCAAAGTTCAGGAAGACATCTTTGGTGTACATCTTTAAACCGACACGTTTTTCGAGGACGGCCAACAACATATTCAGCCGGCGCGAATCGAATCCGGTGGCCGAACGTTGCGGTGTTCCGTAGGCTGCCGTACTGACCAGCGCCTGGGTCTCGATCAGGTAGGAACGAGCGCCATCCAGCGCTGCGCCCACGGCAATGCCGCTCAGCGGCTCTTCGTAGTGGGACAGTAAGATTTCGGACGGATTGCTCACCTCGACCAACCCCTCGCCTCGCATTTCGAAAACCCCGATCTCGTAGGTGGCGCCGAAACGGTTTTTGATGCTGCGCAGAATGCGGTAGATGTTGTTGTTGTCGCCTTCGAACTGCAACACCACATCCACGATGTGTTCCAGAATTTTGGGTCCGGCAATGATGCCGTCTTTGGTGATATGGCCGATCAAGAGGACCGATGTGTTGGTCTGTTTGGCGTATTTGAGCAGCAGGGCCGCACACTCGCGAATCTGGGAAACGCTCCCCGGCGATGAGTCGATGGTGTCGCTGTGGATGGTCTGGATCGAATCGATGACCACCAAGGAGGGGCGATGTTCGGCCAGCTCGCGCAAGATGTTTTCCAGATGGGTCTCGCTGTAAATGTAGCAGGCTTCGTTGCGAATGCCAAGGCGTTCGGCTCGCATTTTGATCTGATGGGCCGACTCTTCGCCCGAGACGTAGAGGGTTTTGAGCCCGTTGCCGTGCAGGGCGATTTGCAGACTGAGGGTCGATTTCCCGATGCCCGGTTCCCCGCCCAGCAATACCATCGATCCCGGTACGAGACCTCCCCCCAAGACCCGGTTCACTTCATGTCCGGGCAGCAGGATGCGGCTGTACTCTTCCTGACGGATCTCACGGACCGGTAAAGGCCGGTTTCGCTCGCCTTCCAGAGCGAAAGAGGGGGCTCGGGGACTCTCTTTTGAAACGACCTCCTCCACAAAGGTGTTCCACTCCCCGCACGCCGGGCATTTACCGACCCATTTGGTCGATTCGTAACCGCAGTTGCGGCAAAAAAAGCTCTTTTTGAGTTTCGCCATACGTCAAACATTCATTCAGGGAGGGCTTGGTCGCGCCTCCGTTCGCTCGTCGGTCAGGTCTGTCGCCTCATTCCGGATCAGGGGGCCTTACAGGGCCAGGCCCGGCATCTCAGACGGGCGTCCTCCTCTTGCAGCAATTAGGTATTCCGTATTTTGCAGGAGTCAGGCATTCCTCCTCTGGTAGGGGGTAGACGTTCCTTGTCTTGCAGAGATCAGGCCTTCAGGGGCTTACAGAAATTAAGCCTTCAGAGCCTTGCGGAGTGCCTCGATAAATCCGTCGATGTCTTCGTGAGTGGTGTCGAACGAACACATCCAACGCACCTCGCCCCGTTCTTCGTCCCAGTCGTAAAAGAAGTAGTCTTCCCGCAACTTTTCGGCCGCCTTGCGAGGCAGAAGCGCGAAGATCCCGTTCACCTCGACCTTCTGCGTGAGCTGTACTTCGGGAATTTCGGCCAGGCGTTCGGCCATGTAGGCCGCAGCGGCGTTCGAATGTGCCGCCAGTCGGAGCCACAGGTCATCTTTCAGATAGGCATCGAACTGTGCGGCCACGAAGCGCATCTTAGAGGCCAGTTGCATGAGCTGTTTGCGTTCGTAGGGGGCATTTTTCGACAACTCGGGGCGTAGAAGAATCACCGCTTCGCCCAACATCATGCCGTTTTTGGTCCCTCCGAACGAGAGGGCATCCACGCCGGTGTCGGTGATCATCGCCCGGGGCGATACCCCCAGTGCAGCCACTGCATTGCCGAAACGGGCTCCGTCGACATGCAGATAAAGACCGTACTGATGAGCCTGGTCGGCCAGTGCGCGGATCTCTTCCACCGTGTAGAGCGTACCCAGTTCGGTCGGCTGTGAAATGGAGACCACGCCCGGTTGGCTGTGGTGTTGGAACCCGAAACCGTGCAGTTGGGTAGCGACCAGTTCCGGCGTCAATTTACCGTCCGGGGTATCTACACTCAGCAGTTTGCAACCGGTCTGGTATTCGGGGGCTCCGCATTCGTCCACGTTGATGTGGGCCGTACGGGCGCAGATGATGGCGTTATACGAGTGGGTCAGAGCGCGGAGGGCCAGTACATTGGCGCCGGTTCCATTAAAGACCAGATAGGCATTGGCCTGGGGGCCGAACAGCTCCCGAAATTTCTCCGTGATCCGGGTGGTAAAAGGATCTTCGCCATAGGCGAAAACATGATCGGTATTGGCGGCGGCGATTGCCTCCAAAATCTGCGGGTGAATCCCCGAATGGTTGTCGCTTCCGAAACTACGCATGGTATGAGGTAAAAAAAAGAGGGTCCGGAGACCCTCCGGACTTATTTAATGAAAAAACGATAAATGTCGTTGCCGTTGGCATAGAGCATCAGGGCCAACACCAGTACCAGACCGATGTTTTGAGCTACGATCAGGACTTTTTCGCTGGGTTTGCGTCCGGTGATCACCTCGATCAGCAGGAACAGCACATGACCGCCATCCAACAACGGGATCGGCAGGATATTCAGAACGGCCAACATGATCGATAGCAACGCCGTGATCTGCCAGAACGACAGCCAATTCCATTGGTCGGGGAAGATGCTCCCGATGGCCAGAATCCCACCGACGGATTTATAGGCTTCGGTTTTGGGCGAGAAGATCAGTTTAAGTTGTTTGCCGTAATTGGCCAGTTCGGTCCCGGTCCGTTTGATGCCGGCCGGAATTGCCTCCCAGAACGAATATTGCCGGGTGCTGATCTTGAACAATTGGTCGAGCGCAACCGGATAGACGCCGATGGTCCCTTCCGGAGAGACCTGTACCTCCATCGGGAACGTGCGGGTGATGCCGGCCGAATCGCGGGAGACACTCAAGGTGACTTTGTCTCCCTTGTGAGTCGAGAGGGCCTGTTGGTATTCGTCGAAGTAGTGGAGCGGTTGCCCGTTCAGCGCAACCAGACGGTCGCCTTCTTGTAAGCCGGCTTGGGCCGCACCCCCGTTTTTCACCAGGGCGCCTGTGATGAACGGAATCCGCCACGTCATGAAATTCGCGTCGTGAATCAGCGGCGAAATGGCGTCTTCGGGGATCGTGATCCGCAGGGTGTCCGTACCGCGTTGTACGGTGACATAAGGGGCCTGGTTGAAGACAATGCTTTGGTGGATTTGGAGGGAGTTTTCGACGGGTTCGCCGGCTACGTCGATGATCTTATCGCCGTTTTGCAGGCCGAGCTGGTGTCCCAGGTCGCTGTATACATATCCGTACGTCACGTCTTTCGAGGCGATGTAGGTCTCTCCCCAGGCGTAGCTGATCCCGATGTAGATGCAGACCGCCAGCACCACGTTCATCAATACCCCGCCTACCATGATCAACAGCCGTTGCCAGGCCGGTTTGGCGCGGAATTCATACGGTTGTACGGGTTGTTTCATCTGTTCGGTGTCCATCGATTCGTCGATCATACCGGCGATCTTCACGTAACCGCCCAGCGGCACCCACCCGATCCCGTATTCGGTTTCGCCCTTCTTGAATTTGAAAAGCGAAAACCAGGGATTGAAAAAGAGATAGAATTTTTCCACGCGGGTCTTGAAAATCCGGGCGAAGAGAAAGTGTCCGAATTCGTGGATGATGACCAGCAGCGAAAAACTCAGAATAAATTGCAGAATTTTAATCAGAATATCCATAGATCGATGACAGGTTTTACATTTATATAGGAAGCGGCGGCTCAGAGCAGGCTCCGGGCGAAAGCGCGCGCTTCGGTATCGGTTTCTCGACACTCATCCAGGGTGGGATGTTCGAGTATGGGAATCTTTTCCAAGGTTTGACGATTGATGCGGGGAATGTCGGTGAAGCGGATCTGTCCGTTCAGAAAGGCCTCGACCGCCACTTCGTTGGCGGCATTGAGGGTGGCTCCGGTATTTCCGCCCCGTTTCAGGCATTCGAAAGCCAGTTTCAGGTTGGGGGAGCGTCGCAAATCGGGTTTGAAAAACTCCATGTGCCCCAAGGCCCCGAAATCGATCCGTTGGCCGGGCAGCGGAAGCCGGCGAGGAAACGTCAGCGCGTATTGGATCGGCAGATGCATGTCGGGTGTACCCAATTGGGCTTTGATGGCGCCGTCGGCGAATTGGACCATCGAATGGATGTAGCTGCCGGGATGGATCACCACCTCGATTTGGTCGGGACGCACGTCGAACAGCCAGCGGGCTTCGATCACCTCGAAGCCTTTGTTCATCAACGAGGCGGAATCGATGGTCACTTTAGCACCCATATCCCAGCAGGGATGTGCCAGGGCATCGGCCGGCGTGACCGAATCCAGCTCTTCGAACGGGCGGTGCAGAAACGGACCGCCCGAGGCAGTCAGAATCAGTTTGTCGATGGGGCTGTGCTCCCCGACCAGGCATTGGAAGATGGCCGAATGTTCGGAGTCGACCGGCAAAATGGGGGCGTTGTGACGCGCCGACAACTCCATGACCATTCCTCCGGCCACCACTAAGCACTCTTTGTTGGCCAGCGCGACTTTCTTGCCGTGGCGGAGCGCTTCGACCGTGGGAAATAACCCGCTATACCCTACCAGCGCCATAACGACCGTGTCGATCGAGTCGGCACGGACCACCTGATGCAGGGCCTCTTCGCCGGCATAGACTTTGATCGGGTGGTCGGCCAAAGCCTTTTTCAGCGGGGGGTAGTATGTCTTGTCGGCGATAACGACGCTATCGGCCTGAAAACGAATGGCTTGATCTGCCAGTGCTTCCCAATGTCGATGGGCGGTGAGGGTCACCACCTCGAACAGATTGGGATGGGCCGCCACAATGTCGAGGGTTTGTGTCCCGATCGAACCGGTCGAGCCCAGAATAGCCAGTCGTTGTTTTTGCTCCATGTTCCTTAAAATACGATATAACTTTGGGGATCAACGGGGCCTCCGTTGTGCCAGAGTTCGAATTCGAAAATATTTTTATTGCCGGTTCCGTTCTCGTCCGCCGTTCCGGTATAGCCGATGATCTCCCCGGAACGAACCCGATCGCCCGCTTTTTTCAGCACGCTGGTGTTGTTGCGGTAGATGGAGAGCATGTTGTCGGGATGCTGGATGTAGAGCACATAACCGTAGCTGGGGGTCCAGGCCGATGAGATCACCGTGCCGTCCAGAATCGCCATGACCTGTTGGTTGACCGTGGTGCCGATACCGATGCCGTAACGGTTTTCCGAAGGATCGAACTTGTTAACGATCACTCCTTTGACCGGGGCAAAAAGTTCCAGTGAAGTACGTAGCTGACGCCGGGTCTCTTCCGTGTGCTGGATGCTGTAGGGGCTGTCTTCAGATTCGAACTGGGCCCGGAGCACCGAATCTTCCATCAGCTTACCCAGGGTGATGCCTTTGGGTTTGGTGGAGTCCACGCCGCGGACCTCGTTGCGGGTCACGGGATTTTTCCCCGACATGATCAGGGAGATGTTCTCGTTATACACCTGCATGTTGCTGAGCTCCTGTTCCAGCGAATCCAGACGCATAATGCCGTTGATCAGCATTTCGCGGGATTTGTTGCCCGGATAGCCCGGCAGAAAATCCAGAATGGGCGTATAGGCGACCGTCGAAGCGACCAGAATGAACAAAATCAGGATCAGGGCCAAAAAACCGGCCAACAGATTCAGCGGGCTGATATGGACATACCACACTTCCGAGTCGGTGTGTTGGTTGCGGACGCTGAACCGATATTTGAGTCGGATATTTTTGAGCAGCCGGCGAATATTCCTCATAGATGTGCGAGCTCCGATTAGAAAACCATTTACAAAGGTAATAATTTCCGGCGGCTATTCCTGCGGCCGGACGAAAAGTGGGAAATTAATTTCCCATCTCCTTTGAAAATCGTCGATAAAGTGTAAATTTGCGTAAGCGTTTCTTGTTAAGAACGTTTTCTAAGATACAAATAGTCTGTGTAATTCTTAAAATTGAAAATGAAGAAACCGACGCTTTTGGTTTTAGCGGCCGGCATGGGTTCGCGTTATGGTTCGCTGAAACAGATGGATGGAGTGGGCCCTCATGGAGAGGCCATTATCGATTACTCGATTTATGATGCTATACGGGCCGGATTCGGCAAAGTGGTCTTTGTGATCCGTCATCTGTTCGAAAAGGATTTCCGGGAGATCTTTACCCCCGAACGTTTCGGTGGAAAGATCGAAGTGGATTTTGTGTTCCAGGAGTTGGATAAGCTGCCCGAAGGCTTTACGTTGCCCGAAAACCGGGTGAAACCCTGGGGGACCAACCACGCCGTCTTGATGGGCGCCGAGGTGATCAAGGAAGAACCTTTTGCGGTCATCAACTCCGACGACTTCTACGGAAAAGACGCCTATCAGACCATCGGGGACTATCTGCGTTCAGTTTACGGCCAGAAAAACCACTATGGCATGGTGGGCTATGAAATTCAGAATACCCTCTCCGATTTCGGTTCGGTTTCCCGGGGGATCTGCCAGGTCGACCGCAACGGTAACCTCATCTCGATGGTGGAACGGACCCAGATCGAACGCCAAAATGGAAAGATCGTCTTTAAGGACGATAATGGCCAGTTTAAACCGCTCGATCCTCAGACGCCGGTGTCGATGAACCTGTTCGGCTTTACGCCCGACTTTTTCGAGTATTCGCGCAACTACTTCGCCACCTACCTCAAGGAAAATATCAACAATCCCAAAGCTGAATTCTATATCCCGATCATGGTGAATAAACTGGTCGGTGAAGGTCGGGCTCAGATGCGGGTATTGCGCTCGTCGGCTCAGTGGTTTGGGGTGACCTACAAAGAGGATCGGCCCAATGTTGTGAAACGGATCGAAGAGCTGATCGCCGCCGGGGTCTATCCGGAAAAACTCTGGGAATAGGCCGTTCCAGCCGCTTTCGTTCGAAAGCCGGAGTGCAAAGAGCGCCTTGAAGAGGTTTTCTCCTCGAGGCATGCGTTGAACTAAATTCACCAATGCGATGATCGATATCGAACAGAACGTGTGGGGCTTTACCGCCGAAGGCGAAGCCGTGATTCTCTACAAAATGACCAATAGTCGGGGCGCTTCGGTCTCGTTGACCAACATCGGGGCGGGGATTGTCTCCATTGTCGTGCCCGATCGGGATGGGAAAATGGCCGATGTCGCGTTAGGGTATGCGACCTTTGACAGCTATTTCGAGGATGGCCCCTGCATGGGTAAGGTGCCGGGGCGATTTGCCAATCGCATCGGAAAGGGGCGCTTTACCCTGGATGGCAAAGAGTATCGGTTGGCGCAAAACAGCGGAGGCCACCATCTACATGGGGGTCCCAAGGGCTTTCAGAACAAGGTGTGGAATTCGCGGGTGGAGACCGATCGCGTGGTTTTCGCACTGCTCAGTCCCGACGGAGATGAAAAATATCCCGGCGAATTGACCGTTGAGGTGTGCTACGACTGGAGCGAAGATTGCGAGTTGGAGATTACCTTGTATGCCAAGACGGAGGCGCCGACGATCGTCAATCTGACCAATCATGCCTATTTTAATCTGCGGGGCGAAAATAGCGGCAGTGTGCTGGATGAGCAGTTGCAGTTGAACGCCTCGCATTTTCTGTGGTATGATCAGGGGTGTATCCCGACCGGGGAGTTGACGCCGGTGGCCGATACGCCGATGGACTTCAGACGACCGAAACCGATCGGACAGGATATCGAGGCGGATTACGAACCGTTGAAAATCGGAGCCGGGTATGACCAGTGCTGGGTGATCGACGGGTATGAAAAGGGTAAAATATCCGATGTGGGGTATTTGTACGATCCGGTCAGCGGACGGAAAATGGTGATCCGTTCGACGCAACCGGGCGTTCAGATCTACACCGGCAACTATCTGCAGGGGTGTCCGACCAGCAAAAGCGGTCGGGAGTACGACAATCGGGACGGCGTCGCCATCGAATGTCAAGGCTTCCCCGACGCTCCGAATAAACCCCAGTTCCCGTCGGCGGTCTTGCGCCCGGGAGAGCTGTACCAGCAAACGATTATCTATCGGTTTGAAACCGACTAAACGAGACTTTTATTTACAACCTAAGACGTAACATATGGAAAAAACTAAACAACAAGGGCGCCTGGTGCCGATTATTATGATGATCCTGTTGTTCGGGATGATCTCTTTCGTCACCAATCTGGCTGCTCCTATGGGGGTTGTCCTGAAGAATCAGTTCGGGGCCTCCAATTTTTTGGGCATGTTGGGGAACTTCGCCAACTTTATTGCCTATGCCGTCATGGGAATTCCTGCCGGTAAATTGCTCGAAAAAATTGGCTACAAAAAGACCGCTCTGCTGGCCATTTTGGTCGGTTTTGTCGGGGTGGGCGTGCAGGTGCTCTCCGGGCTGGCCGGTAGCTTTGCCGTCTATTTGTTGGGGGCCTTCATCGCCGGGTTCTCGATGTGTATGCTCAATACGGTGGTGAACCCCATGCTGAACACCTTGGGTGGCGGCGGAAACCGCGGAAACCAACTGATCCAGATCGGGGGGTCGTTCAACTCGTTGATGGCTACGCTGGTGCCTATTTTGATCGGGGCGTTGATCGGGTCGGCCGCTCAGGCCAATATCACCGATGTCTATCCGGTGATGTTCATTGCCATGGGAATCTTTGCCCTGGTGGGTATCGTGCTCTATTTTGTGCAGATCCCGGAACCGCATATCGTGAAAAGCGAAAAATCGACGGAAAAATCGAAATATTCTGCCTGGTCGTTCCGTCACTTTGTTTTGGGGGCGGTCGCCATCTTTATCTATGTGGGGATTGAAGTGGGGATTCCCGGAACCCTGATGTTGTTCCTCTCCGACCCGGCAACGGGCATTGTGGGGGGAGCTACTTCGGCTGGTGTTGTAGCGGGAACCTATTGGTTCCTGATGTTGGTCGGCCGTTTTATCGGAGCGTCGATCGGGGCCAAAGTCTCCAGTAAAACCATGTTGACGTTCGTATCCCTGGTCGGGATCATTCTGGTGGCACTCTCTATCTTCTCGCCGGTTTCCACCGTGATCTCCATGCCGGTGATCGAAACGGGGGCCTCGATCTCCGTGGCGATGGTCGAAGTGCCGGTAAGTGCCATGTTCCTGGTGCTGTGCGGTCTGTGTACCTCCGTTATGTGGGGCGGTATCTTCAACCTCGCCGTAGAAGGACTCGGAAAATTTGTGGCCGCTGCATCGGGTATCTTTATGATGATGGTGTGCGGGGGTGGAATCCTGCCGCTGATTCAAAATGCCCTGGCCGATTCGTTGGGTTATCTGAACAGTTATTGGGTCGTCCTGTTGGGATTGGCTTACCTGCTGTTCTATGCCATGATCGGTTCCAAAAATGTCAATCAGGATATTGATGTGAATTAATCCTTCTTGGAATAAATAAGGGAGGCCCGGAATCGCCTGATTTCGGGCCTCCCTTTGTTGTATGGATATCCGTTAGCTATTGGCGAAAACAGCGGGAAACGTACGTTAATCGAAGCTTCTGACGGGGAGCCTTGGAATGGGTCGACAAAGGTTAGGCTAGACCGCGAAGAGAACTTTCCAGGAATAGAGGGACAGTCAACCGGTCAACCAGGCCGGATACCAGGGCGCCTGTTCTACGTTTCAGAGACGATGGACCGTGGAGGCTCCCCTTCTTTGGTGTTCTCCAAGTTTTTCAAGTTTCTCAAAAACTTCCCAAGTTCTCAAGCTCTTCAAACTTCCCATGTGTCTAAGTTCTTCAGGCGTCACAAGCTTCTCAACCTTCGTGATCTCCTCGATGGACTTAAGGCCCTGACACCTCTCGAAGTGCGTGAGGTTTTTCGATCTTCACAAAGTCCTCCAAATTCTTGGACTCTACAAATGTCCTCTTATACAAAAAGAACGGCCCGAAATTTTCGGGCCGTTCTTTTATCGATAGACCGGAGACTCTATTCAGCGTCGCTTGCTTTAGCGCCTCCTTTGGCGGTCATTTCGTTGTATTCATCCAGCGAACCGACAATCAGATTGTCGTAGTCGCGCAAGCCGGTACCGGCCGGAATCAAGTGACCGCAGATGATGTTTTCTTTCAGTTTTTCCAGCGGGTCGCTCTTACCCATGATCGTCGCTTCGTTGAGCACCTTGGTCGTTTCCTGGAAGGAGGCGGCGGCCATGAAGCTGCTAGTTTGCAGAGCGGCGCGGGTAATCCCTTGAAGTACCTGATTCGAAGTAGCCGGAACAACATCCCGTACTTCGACCAATTTCTGGTCTTTGCGTTTCAGCATCGAGTTTTCATCGCGCAGACGGCGTACCGAGATAATCATCCCGGCCTTCATGGTGGGCGAGTCGCCCGGGTCGGTAACGACCACTTTGTCGTAGAGGTCGTCGTTGACTTCCATGAATTCCCATTTGTCCACGATCTGTTCTTCGAGGAAGCGGGTGTCGCCCGGATCCTGGATCTGAACTTTGTTCATCATTTGGCGGACGATCACTTCAAAGTGCTTGTCGTTGATCTTCACACCCTGCATACGGTACACTTCCTGTACTTCGTTGACGATGTATTCCTGGACTTTGGTGGGACCCTGGATGGCCAGAATATCGTTCGGGGTGATCGCTCCATCCGACAACGGCATCCCGGCACGAACATAGTCGTTTTCCTGTACCAGGATCTGACGAGACAGCGGAACCAGATAGCGTTTCACGTCACCCAGTTTCGAGGTGATGACGATTTCGCGGTTCCCTCGTTTGATCTTGCCGAAGGATACTTCCCCATCGATTTCCGAAACCACGGCCGGATTCGACGGGTTGCGGGCTTCGAACAGCTCGGTGACACGGGGCAGACCCCCGGTGATGTCTCCGGCACTCCCGATAGCGCGCGGAATCTTGATCAGGATTTCGCCGGCTTTGACCTTGTCGTCCTCCTTCACGACGATGTGTGCACCCACCGGCAGGTTGTACTGTTTCTGTTCTTCGCCGTTTTTGTTCAGAATCTTGATCACCGGGTTTTTGGTCTTATCCTTCGATTCGATGATCACTTTTTCGCGGAAACCGGTCTGTTCGTCGAACTCTTCGCGGTAGGTGATGTTTTCGATGACGTTTTCGAAACCGATCTTACCGTCGTATTCCGAAATGATTACGGCGTTGTAGGGATCCCATTCGCAGATCATATCGCCTTTTTTGACCATATCTCCGTCGTTCTTGTACAGCGTAGAACCGTACTGGAGGTTGTGGGTATAGAGGACGATATCGGTATTGGGATCGACGATACGCATTTCCGACAAACGGCTGATGACCACATCGATCTCTTTGCCGCTGTCGTCTTTGCTCTTGACGACGCGCAGGTCGTCGATTTCCAACCGCCCGTCATAACGCGAAACCACACTATTGTCGGTAGCAACACCCCCGGCAACCCCACCGACGTGGAACGTACGCAGGGTCAGCTGGGTCCCCGGTTCCCCGATGGACTGTGCGGCGATCACGCCGACCACTTCCCCTTTCTGAACCATACGTCCGGTAGCCAGGTTGCGGCCGTAACATTTGGCGCAGACCCCTTTCCGGGATTCGCAGGTGAGCACCGAACGGATATCGACCGATTCGATACCGGCGGCTTCGATAGCGCTGGCGATCTCTTCGGTGATCTCTTCGCCCGAAGCTACGATGACTTCCCCGGTATGGGGATCGACGACATCATGGACGGCGGTACGACCCAGGATCCGTTCGTAGAGTGTTTGAACGACATCTTCGTTTCGTTTGATGGCCGTAGCGGTCAGACCGCGCAACGTGCCGCAGTCGTATTCGTTGATCACGACGTCCTGAGCGACATCGACCAGACGACGGGTCAGATACCCGGCATCGGCCGTCTTCAGAGCGGTATCGGCCAACCCTTTACGAGCCCCGTGGGTTGAGATGAAGTATTCCAGAACCGACAGCCCTTCCTTGAAGTTCGACAGGATCGGGTTTTCGATAACCTGACCCCCTTCGGCCCCGGATTTCTGCGGTTTGGCCATCAGACCACGCATCCCCGAGAGCTGACGGATCTGTTCTTTCGAACCACGGGCCCCCGAATCCAGCATCATGTATACCGGGTTGAACCCTTGCATATCCGAGGTCAGGTGATCGAGCACCGCCTTGGTCAGCTTCATATTGATATTGGTCCAGATGTCGATGATCTGGTTGTAACGTTCGTTGTTGGTGATCAGCCCCATGTTGTAGCTTTCCATCACTTCGTCCACGCGATCGTACCCTTCCTGAACCAGTTTGTCTTTTTCTTCGGGGATGATCACGGCGTCGAGGTTGAAGGACAACCCCCCTTTGAAGGCCATGTTGTACCCCAGCGACTTGATATCATCCAGGAAGTTGGCGGCTTTGTCGGCACCGGCTTTTTTCATCACCAGCGAGATGATGTCGCGCAGCGAACGTTTGGTCAACACTTCGTTGATATAGCCCACTTCGGGCGGAACGACCTGATTGAACAGGATACGTCCGATGGTCGTATCGATCAGTTTGCGAACCGGCTGATCGTTTTCGTCCAGGGTGTTGGTCATCACCTTGACTTTGGCGTGCAGGTCGGCACGGCCTTCGTTGTAGGCGATGATCGCCTCTTCGGGGCCGTAGAAGTTCAGCCCTTCACCCAGTGCACCGGCGCGTTCCTTGGTGATATAGTAGAGCCCGAGGACCATGTCCTGCGAGGGGACCGTGATCGGGGCGCCATTGGCGGGGTTCAGAATGTTGTGCGAACCGAGCATCAGCAACTGGGCTTCCAGAATGGCGGCATTGCCCAGCGGCAGGTGAACGGCCATCTGGTCCCCGTCGAAGTCGGCGTTGAAGGCGGTACATGCCAGCGGGTGCAGCTGCAGAGCCTTTCCTTCGATCAGTTTCGGCTGGAAGGCCTGGATCCCCAGACGGTGCAGGGTCGGGGCACGGTTCATCAATACCGGGTGACCTTTGATGACGTTTTCCAGGATATCCCAGATCACGGGGTCTTTGCGGTCGATGATTTTCTTGGCCGATTTGACCGTCTTGACGATCCCGCGTTCAATCAGTTTACGGATCACGAACGGTTTGTACAGCTCGGCGGCCATATCTTTCGGGATCCCCATTTCGTGCATTTTCAGCTCGGGACCTACGACGATAACCGAACGGGCCGAATAGTCGACACGTTTCCCCAACAAGTTCTGACGGAAACGACCTTGTTTCCCTTTCAGACTGTCGGACAGTGATTTGAGCGGGCGGTTCGATTCGGTTTTAACGGCGTTGCTCTTGCGCGAGTTGTCGAACAGCGAATCGACGGCTTCCTGCAGCATACGTTTTTCGTTGCGCAAGATCACGTCCGGGGCCTTGATTTCGATCAGTCGTTTGAGTCGGTTGTTGCGGATGATGACCCGACGATACAGATCGTTCAGGTCGGAGGTGGCAAAACGACCCCCGTCCAACGGTACCAACGGACGCAGTTCGGGCGGGATGACCGGAATGACCTTCAGGATCATCCATTCGGGTTTATTGACGTCTTTCGATTCGCGGAAGGCTTCCACCACATGCAGACGTTTGAGGGCTTCGGCTTTACGCTGTTGCGAGGTTTCCGTGCCGGCTTTGTGACGCAGCGAATAGGAAAGCTCGTCCAGATCGAGACGTTGCAACAGAATCAAAAGGGCTTCGGCCCCCATCATGGCGATGAATTTTTCGGGGTCCGAATCGTCCAGTTGTTGGTTGCCTTTAGGCAGTTCGGCCAACAGATCGAGATATTCTTTTTCGTTGAGCAGGTCCAGTTTGTTCACCCCTTTGGAGGCGGCTACACCGGGCTGGACAACGACATAACGTTCGTAATAGATGATCGCTTCCAGTTTTTTGGTCGGGATTCCCAACAGGTAACCGATCTTACTGGGCAGCGAACGGAAGTACCAGATGTGAGCGACGGGCACCACCAACGAAATGTGGCCCATACGTTCACGACGAACCTTTTTCTCCGTCACTTCCACCCCGCAACGGTCGCAGACGATCCCTTTATAACGGATGCGTTTGTACTTCCCGCAGTGGCATTCATAGTCTTTGACCGGGCCGAAAATACGTTCGCAGAACAGACCGTCACGTTCCGGTTTGTAGGTACGGTAGTTGATCGTTTCGGGTTTGAGCACTTCGCCGCTCGAATTTTCGAGGATCTCCTCCGGAGAGGCGAGGCCAATCGAAATTCTGGAAAAGCTGCTCTGTGCCTTGTTGTCTTTTTTGAATGACATATTTTTCTACTCTTTTATTGATCCACACGATAAAGCGGTTCTCCGGGAACCGATTTGTGATTGATACTCTGAGGCGCGGGAAGGGGGCATTCTGTTTTTCCCCCTCCTCCCGGCCGAGAGCTTATTCCAGTTTGACGCTGATGGCCAGACCCCGCAATTCGTGCAGCAGCACGTTGAGGGATTCGGGAATACCCGGCTTCGGCATATTGTCGCCCTTGACGATGGCTTCGTATGCTTTGGCGCGGCCCATCACGTCATCGGATTTGATGGTGAGGATTTCCTGGAGGATGTTGGCGGCACCGAAGGCTTCCAGTGCCCACACTTCCATTTCCCCGAAACGTTGGCCCCCGAACTGAGCTTTACCACCCAGCGGCTGTTGGGTAATCAGCGAGTACGGACCGATCGAACGGGCGTGCATCTTATCGTCGACCATGTGGCCCAGTTTCAGCATGTAGATCACCCCTACGGTAGCCGGCTGGTCGAAGCGTTCCCCGGTCCCGCCGTCATAGAGGTAGGTACGACCGCTGCGCGGGATACCGGCTTTTTCGGCGTATTCGTTGATCTGATCCAGCGAGGCACCGTCGAAGATCGGGGTGGCGAATTTCAGCCCCAATTCTCGGCCGGCCCAACCCAGCACGGTTTCGTAGATCTGACCCAGGTTCATACGTGAAGGCACACCCAGCGGGTTCAGCACGATGTCGACGATGGAACCGTCTTCGAGGAACGGCATATCTTCGTCGCGTACCACCTTGGCCACGATCCCTTTGTTCCCGTGACGACCTGCCATCTTGTCTCCTACGCGCAGTTTACGTTTCTTCGCGATGTAGACTTTGGCCAGTTGGATAATACCGGTCGGCAGTTCGTCTCCGTTGGTCAGGTTATATTTTTCGCGTTTGAGCAGCGCGTCGGCCTCTTTATACTTGATCGTATAGTTGTTGATGGCACGTTCGATCAGTTCGTCGCGATGTTCGTCGCCGGTCCACTTGTCGGTGGTGATGTTCAGGAAGTCCAGTTCGCCCAACAGTTTCTGGGTAAAGCGGGTTCCTTTGGTAACGATTTCCACGCCGAAATAGTCGCGAATGCCGGCTGCCGTTTTGTCTTTGAGCAGCACCCACAGCTTTTCGATCAGCTTGGCTTTCAGTTCGGCCGCTTGTTGGTTGAAAGCATTGTCCAGTTTTTCCAACTGGGCTTTTTCGGCCGATTTGCTCTTCTTGTTGTCTTTGTTGACGCGGCTGAAGAGTTTCTTATCGATCACCACCCCGTAGAGCGAAGGTTGAGCTTTGAGCGATGCGTCTTTGACGTCGCCGGCTTTGTCCCCGAAGATTGCACGGAGCAGTTTTTCTTCCGGCGAGGGATCGCTTTCGCCTTTCGGGGTGATTTTCCCGATCAGGATATCGCCCGGTTTCACATTGGCACCCACGCGGATGATCCCGTTTTCGTCCAGATCACGGGTGGCTTCTTCGCTGACGTTCGGAATATCCGAGGTCAACTCTTCGACCCCGCGTTTCGTGTCGCGGACTTCCATGATGTATTCGTCCACGTGCACCGAGGTAAAGATATCGTCACGCAGCAACCGTTCCGAAATCACGATGGCGTCTTCGAAGTTGTACCCTTTCCACGGCATGAACGCTACTTTCAGGTTGCGTCCCAAGGCCAGTTCGCCATTTTCGGTCGAATATCCTTCGGTCAGGATCTGCCCTTTGGTCACCTTTTCGCCTTTGCGGACGATCGGTTTGAGGGTCATCGACGTACTTTGGTTGGTCTTGCGGTAGCGCGGCAGTTTGTAGGTCGTCACTTCCGGATCGAAGCTGACCAGTTTTTCCTCTTCGGTCCGTTCGTACAGCACCTGGATCTGGGAGGCATCCGAGAAGACCACTTCTCCGTCCGCTTCGGCGACGATCTGAATACGGCTGTCCTGGATCATATCTTTTTCCAGGCCGGTCCCTACGATCGGCGCTTCGGGCATTACCAGCGGTACGGCCTGACGCATCATGTTCGATCCCATCAAGGCACGGTTAGCGTCATCGTGTTCCAGGAAGGGGATCAAGCTGGCGGCGATCGAGGCGATCTGGTTCGGCGCTACGTCCATCAGGTCGACTTCGTCTTTGGTGACCACCGGATAATCGGCTTCGTAACGAGCCTTGATTTTGTCCGGACGCAGGAAGTTTCCTTTGTCGTCGAGCGGGGCATTGGCCTGAGCAACGACCAGGTCTTCTTCTTCTTCAGCGCTATAATATTTGATGTCGTCGTTTTTGAGGTCGACCACCCCGTTGGTTACCTTGCGGTACGGGGTTTCGATGAAGCCCATGTCGCTGATCTTGGCGAACACGCACAGCGAGGAGATCAGCCCGATGTTCGGACCTTCCGGGGTTTCGATCGGGCAGAGACGACCGTAATGCGTATAGTGTACGTCTCGCACTTCGAAGCCGGCGCGTTCACGCGACAGACCGCCGGGACCCAGGGCTGACAGACGACGTTTGTGGGTCATTTCGGCCAGCGGGTTGGTTTGGTCCATGAACTGCGAGAGCTGGTTGGTCCCGAAGAAGGAGTTGATCACCGACGAGAGGGTCTTGGCATTGATCAGATCCACCGGGGTGAACACTTCGTTATCGCGGACGTTCATGCGTTCGCGGATCGTACGGGCCATGCGGACGAAGCCCACGCTGAACTGGTTGGCCAGCTGTTCGCCCACCGTGCGGACACGACGGTTCGAGAGGTGGTCGATATCGTCCACGTCGGTTTTGGAGTTGATCAGCGAGATCAGGTATTTGATGATCGCGATGATGTCTTCGCGGGTCAGGATCCGCACTTCGGGGGAGATGTCCAGGTTCAGTTTCTTGTTGATCCGGAAACGACCCACATCGCCCAAGTCGTAACGTTTGTCCGAGAAGAACAGCTTTTCGATCACGTCGCGGGCCGTAGCTTCATCGGGCGGTTCGGAGTTACGCAGCTGGCGGTAGATGTAGACCACAGCTTCTTTTTCCGAGTTGCAGGGGTCTTTTTGCAGGGTGTTGTAGACGATCGAGAAGTCGGTGCCGCTCTGGTTGTCCTTATGGATCAGGATGCTCTTGGCGCCCGATTCGATGATGTCGTCGATATGTCTCTCTTCCAGGACGGTTTCCCGGTCGATGATGATTTCGTTACGTTCGATGGAGACGACTTCGCCGGTGTCTTCATCCACGAAGTCTTCCACCCAGGTTTTCAATACGCGGGCGGCCAGACGTTGGCCCACCGCTTTTTTCAGGTTGGCTTTGGTGACTTTGACGTCTTCGGCCAGGTCGAAGATTTCCAGGATCTGACGGTCGCTTTCAAACCCGATGGCCCGGAGCAGAGTCGTGACCGGCAATTTCTTCTTACGGTCGATGTAGGCGTACATCACGTTGTTGATGTCGGTCGCGAATTCGATCCAGGAACCCTTGAAGGGGATGATACGGGCCGAATAGAGTTTGGTCCCGTTGGTGTGGATGCTTTGGCCGAAGAACACACCGGGAGAGCGGTGCAATTGCGATACGATGACGCGTTCGGCGCCGTTGATCACGAAGGTACCGCGGGGGGTCATATAGGGAATTGTACCGAAATAGACCTCCTGCACGACGGTATCGAAGTCTTCGTGTTCAGGGTCGGTACAATAAAGTTTCAGTTTTGCTTTCAGCGGAACGCTGTAGGTTAGCCCTCTCTCCAGACACTCGTCCAGCGAGTAGCGGGGAGGATCCACATAATAATCGATGAACTCCAGTACGAAATTATTTCTCGTATCGGTGATCGGAAAGTTTTCCATGAACACTTTGTAGAGCCCTTCGTTTTTACGATTTTCGGCTGTTGTGTCCAGTTGGAAGAAGTCTTGAAATGATTTGAGCTGTACTTCCAGCAGATCAGGATAGGGCATCCTGTTTTTGACTGAGGAGAAGCTGATGCGTTGATTATCTTTTTTTACGGACATTGGATCCAATGATTAAGTTGAAGACCAGCGAGTGGTGATTCTATCTCTAGAGTTGGAACGAACGCTTGTTGCTTTTTCCCGACGTCCCTATGGGCCCAGGAGAACGGGCCTCTCGTCATTGTTATACGAGAAAAGGTATAGAGTCTATTTGCATAGACTCTACACCTGTTATGGGTTGAGTATTAAGTAGTTTGTTACTTAAGCTCAACTTCTGCACCAGCTTCTTCCAGCTGAGATTTGATTTGTTCGGCTTCTTCTTTGGATACGCCTTCTTTGATTGCTTTGGGAGCACCATCTACGAGGTCTTTAGCTTCTTTCAGACCCAGACCGGTGATGTCTTTAACGGCTTTCACAACCTGGAGTTTAGCCTGACCAGCAGCGGTGAGGATTACGTCGAAAGAGGTTTTTTCGGCGGCAGCTTCACCGGCAGCACCGGCAGCCGGAGCGGCGGCAACGGCAACAGCAGCAGCAGCGGGCTCAATTCCGTATTCGTCTTTCAGAATACCAGCAAGTTCGTTTACTTCTTTAACTGTCAAGTTTACCAACTCCTCAGCTAATTTTTTGATATCGGCCATCTTATGTAAAAGTTTTAAATGTTAGACGATGATTGATAAAAATTATGCGTTTCTTGATTCGAGGGTTTTGACCAGACCCGCGATCTTTTGTCCTGCGGACGCTTGCAGCGCCGAGATGACATTCTTCGCCGGAGACTGGAGCAGACCGACGATTTCACCAATAAGCTCTTCACGCGACTTGATGTTGACCAGTTCATCCAGAGCGTTGTCGCCCATGTAAACGCACTCTTCGACGAAGGCGGCTTTGAGGATCGGGCGATCGTTCGTTTTACGGAATTCCTTGATCAGTTTGGCCGGGTTTTTACCCACATTGGAGAACATGATGGCCGTTACTCCTTTGAGGGCAGACAGCAGTTCTTCGTTGTTTTTTTCGACCTGTTCAAGTGCTTTGATGAAAAGGGTATTCTTTACTACCATCAGGGTAACATCCTGCTCGAAGCACATGCGACGCAATTTTGCAGTCTGTTCGGCGTTGAGCGCGGAGGTATCCGTCACGTAGAAGTGAGAGTATTCCTTCAGCTTATCGGCCAGTGAATTGATAATAACTGTTTTTTCTTCCCTGTTCATGGTTCAGAATTGTTATTTGTTTTCAACCGATTTGGGATCTACCGCTAAGCCGGGGCTCATCGTAGACGAAAGGAATATACTTTTTACATAGGTTCCTTTGGCAGCTGTCGGTTTGAGTTTATTGATCATGCTCATAAACTCTTTTGCGTTTTCAGTGATTTGGTCAGCCGTGAAGCTGATCTGGCCGATACGGGAGTGGATAATCCCGAATTTATCGACTTTGAAATCGATTTTACCGGCTTTCACTTCCTTAACCGCTTTACCGACTTCCATGGTAACAGTACCTGTTTTGGGGTTAGGCATCAAGCCACGGGGACCCAGGATACGACCCAGTGCCCCAACTTTTGCCATTACGTTCGGAGTGGTGATGATCACGTCCACGTCGGTCCAACCTCCTTTGATCTTTTCGATATATTCGTCCAGACCCACATAGTCGGCGCCGGCTTCTTTGGCTTCGGTTTCTTTGTCCGGAGTACACAGAACCAGCACGCGAGCTGTTTTGCCGGTACCGTGGGGCAGGGTTACCACCCCGCGGACCATCTGGTTGGCTTTACGAGGGTCAACCCCCAGGCGAACGTCCAGATCCACGGAAGCATCAAATTTCGTAAAGGTGATTTCCTTTAGAAGAGCTGCCGCCTCGCTCAGTTTGTACACTTTATTCGGTTCAATCTTCGCAAGTGCTATTTTTCTATTTTTGGTCAGCTTACTCATGTCAGTAATTTTTGTCAATTACAAATTAGGAAATTCACCAACGACATTGATCCCCATGCTGCGGGCCGTGCCGGCCACCATACGCATAGCCGATTCAAGGGTAAAGCAGTTCATATCCGGCATTTTGTCCTGAGCGATCGTTTTGATCTGATCCCAAGTGACCTCACCCACTTTTTTACGGTTAGGTTCGGCCGAGCCCGATTTGAGTTTGGCTGCCTCCTTGAGTTGTACGGCTACGGGCGGCTGCTTTACAACGAAATCGAACGATTTATCGCTGTACACGGTGATAATAACCGGAAGTACTTTTCCGGCCTTATCTTGAGTCCGGGCGTTGAACTGCTTGCAGAAGTCCATGATGTTGACTCCCTTGGCACCCAGCGCGGGACCTACCGGAGGTGAAGGATTGGCGGCGCCACCTTTGATCTGCAGTTTAATTAATGCAGCAACCTCTTTTGCCATAATTTTCCTTGGTTAATTATTCTTTTTCAACTTGCATAAAGCTCAACTCCATCGGAGTCTTGCGTCCGAATATCTTCACGGAAACGGTCAGTTTCTTGCGGTCGTTGTCCACCGCCTCGATGGTACCCGAGAAGCTTGAGAACGGGCCATCGGTAACTTTGACGGTTTCGCCCACAAAGAAAGGGACTTCGTTTTGTTCTTCACTCTCGCTCAGTTCATCGACACGGCCTAAGATTCGGCTCACTTCTTGCGGGCGCAGAGGGGTTGCCTGCATGCTTGCCGTTTTGGTGTCGCTGAGGAAGCCTAAGACGTTGGGAGTGTTGCGAAGGATAAACGGAATTTCTCCTACCAGGGCGGCCTCTACCAGCACATAACCCGGATAAGAAACCTTTTCCTTACTGATTTTCTTACCATTTCGGATTTGGTAAATTTTCTCAGTCGGGATCAGAACTTGGGAGATATAGTCTTCCAGATGGGAGTTTTTGATCTCGGTTTCGAGATACTCTTTCACCTTTTTTTCTTTACCTCCGATGGCACGCAGTACGTACCACTGTTTTTGTTCTTTTTCGCTCATCTTTATTAATGCTTAAGAGAGGAGAAGATTAATAAAGGATGCTATATATGGCTTTCATGAGGTTCTCGAAGGCCAGGTCCATCACCAATACGACCACCGCGAAGATGAGGGAAGCAGTCATCACAATCACCGCGGAGTTGGACAATTGGCTCATGGTGGGCCAGGACACTTTGTGAACAAGCTCTGAGTAGGATTCTTTAACGTAATTTACGATTTTCATAGCCACACTTGTTTTAGCACGAGTGGAGAGATTCGAACTCCCATCAACGGTTTTGGAGACCGCTATTCTACCCTTGAACTACACTCGTAAAAAGCAGTGCGCCTGAGCGCACTGCGAGGGTTGGATCGGACGATCTTATTTGATGATTTCGATGATCTGACCGGCACCTACCGTACGGCCACCTTCGCGGATAGCGAAACGCAGACCAACGTTCAGGGCTACAGGGTAGATCAGTTTTACGGTGATCGTTACGTTATCACCCGGCATAACCATATCTACGCCTTCGGGCAGTTCGACTTCACCGGTTACGTCCAGCGTACGCAGGTAGAACTGCGGACGATATTTGTGGTGGAACGGAGTGTGACGACCACCTTCTTCTTTCTTCAGGATGTAAACTTCGGCTTTGAATTCGGTGTGCGGAGTGATCGAACCCGGTTTGGCTACGACCATACCACGTTTTACTTCTTTCTTGTCGATACCACGCAGCAACAGACCTACGTTATCACCGGCTTCACCCGAGTCGAGCAGTTTGCGGAACATTTCCACACCGGTACAAGTCGAGGTCAGCGATTTTTCCTGCAGACCGATGATTTCTACGGGGTCACCCACTTTGATCACACCGGTTTCGATACGACCCGTTACAACGGTACCACGACCCGTGATCGAGAAGACGTCTTCAACAGGCATCAGGAACGGTTTTTCGTTGTCACGCGGGGGCAGCGGAATATAGTTATCCACGGCGTCCATCAGTTCCATGATTTTTTCTTCCCATTTGGGTTCGCCGTTGAGGGCACCCAGAGCCGAACCACGGATGATCGGGGCGTTATCGCCGTCGAAGTCATATTTGTTCAGCAGGTCACGAACTTCCAGTTCGACCAGGTCGAGCATTTCGGGGTCGTCGACCATATCGCATTTGTTCAGGAATACGACGATTTTCGGCACGTTCACCTGGCGAGCCAGTAGCACGTGTTCGTTGGTCTGAGGCATAGGACCGTCGGTGGCGGCAACTACCAGGATAGCACCGTCCATCTGAGCAGCACCCGTTACCATGTTCTTCACATAGTCGGCGTGGCCTGGGCAGTCTACGTGAGCGTAGTGACGTTTAGCGGTCTGATATTCTACGTGAGCGGTGTTGATGGTAATCCCACGTTCTTTTTCTTCGGGAGCGTTGTCGATCGAGTCGAAAGAACGAAGTTCAGAAAGACCCTGTTTTGCCAATACGGTGGTGATGGCTGCGGTAAGGGTAGTTTTACCGTGGTCTACGTGTCCGATGGTACCGATGTTTACGTGCGGTTTGGACCGGTCGAATTTTTCTTTTGCCATGTTTGAAATCTATTTAAGAATTAATTGCCAATATTTTGTGCTGCCTTTGCTGCTTTGTCAGCCGGGAACCCTGGCAAACCCGGACTTGAGCGGAAGACGAGACTCGAACTCGCGACCCTTAGCTTGGAAGGCTAATGCTCTACCAACTGAGCTACTTCCGCAGGTGATTGTTTCGTTGTATAAGGAACGTTTGTCGATCCGGCGTGCCAGCGATTCGGATCCTTGAGCGGAAAACGAGACTCGAACTCGCGACCCTTAGCTTGGGAAGCTAATGCTCTACCAACTGAGCTATTTCCGCAGAATGTTATCATTTTCGAGGCCAGTGGGGAGAGCAGGATTCGAACCTACGAAGACATAGTCAGCAGATTTACAGTCTGCCCCAGTTGGCCACTTTGGTATCTCCCCGAATAGTAAGAACGTTTCCCCCGTCTCTCTTTCTTGTCTCTCCTCCGTCTCCGCCTCTCTTTTGTTGTGAGGGTCTTTCTCTTGAGCGACGGGCCTTTCTCTCAGCAGCTCCCTCCTTGATGGACTCCCCTGTTGTCGGAAGCCCTCTTGTTTCAGCAGCCCCTTTCTCGGTGTCCGTCCCTCCTTCGCTGTTAGCCCCATTAGCAGCGGTCTCCTCGGTATGGCGGCCCCAGCTGTGTCGGCCGGACTCCCTTATCGGCGGGTTTTGGAGCCGATGGAGGGATTCGAACCCCCGACCAGCTGATTACAAATCAGCTGCTCTGGCCAACTGAGCTACATCGGCAGTTTGCAGCAATTGAGGGTTGGCAAAAATACATATAATTTATTAATAAGCAAATAGTACTCACTAAAAATCGTGTGCATTTTGCTAAAAAACCGCTGAATTGTGCCAACTCCGCCCATTGGCGAGGGGCGAAATCGGGCACAAAGATACAAAAAAATCTCATTACAAGAATTTTTCTGCAACAAATCTCTTTCGAAACGAGAAAAATATAACATCCTTGCAAAAGTTCGGCCCGGAAACAGGTTACGTTCCGGGCCGAGCAGGGATAGTCGCGTTGACGGTCGACTTAGAGAGGGTGTGCCACCGGATGGGCTTGATGGGTTTGGAAGTCGTAGGTGGCGACCAGTTCGAAATCCAGCTGTTTGCGGGCCAGGTCGGCTCTGACCACCCGGATGCGCACTTCGTCGCCCAGCGTATAGGTCCGACCGGAGGTGCGACCCACGATAGAGTAATTGGCTTCGTCGAAGGAGTAATAGTCGTCGGTCAGGTCTCGTACCGAAACCATGCCTTCGATGTGGGTGTCGTTCAGTTCCACATAGATACCCCATTCGGTGCAGCCCGAGATGTGGCCGTCGAACTCCTGCCCCAACTTGTCGAGCATGAATTCCACCATCTTGTATTTGATCGAGGCTCGTTCGGCGTCCGAAGCGCGCTGTTCCATGGCCGAAGAGTGTTCGCACAACTCTTCATAATAGGCTTTGTCTTCGGATTTTCCGCCGGCCAGGTAGTGGGCCAGCAGCCGGTGAACCATCATGTCGGGATAACGGCGGATCGGTGACGTGAAGTGGGTGTAATAGTCGAACGCCAGGCCGTAGTGGCCGATATTGGTGGTCGAATAGACCGCTTTGGCCATGGTGCGGATCGCCAGGGTCGAGATCAGATTCTCTTCCTGTTTGCCGTGGATGTTTTTCATCAGTTTGTTGATGTCACGGGCCAGGGTCTTGCCGGTGGCTTCCGGTTTCATGTGGTAACCGAAACGGGTGACGAAGCTCCGTAGCGAATCCAACTTTTCGGTGTTCGGTTTGTCGTGAATACGGTAGACGAAGGTGCGTTCGGCATTTGGGCTTCCTTTGCGTTTGCGGCCGACGAATTCGGCGACTTTGCGGTTGGCCAGCAACATGAACTCTTCGATCAGCTGGTTGGAATCCTGCATCACTTTGAAGTGTACGCCGATCGGTTTTCCGGTTTCGTCCAGATCGAACTTGACCTCTTCGCGTTCGAAACTGATCGACCCGTTGCGGAAACGGGCGGCCCGCAATTTTTTGGCCAGGGCATCGAGCGTACGGAGCTCTTCGGTCAGGTCCCCCTCGCCGGTTTCGATCACCTGTTGGGCTTCCTGATAGGTGAACCGGCGGTCCGAGTAGATCACCGTACGACCGAACCACTCTTGTTGCACTTCCGCCTCTTCGTTCAGTTCGAACACGGCCGAAAAGCACAGCTTTTCTTCGTGCGGACGCAACGAACAGAGCTCATTGGAGATCCGTTCCGGCAACATGGGGATGGTGCGGTCGACCAGATAGACCGAGGTGGCCCGGCTCAGCCCTTCGGTGTCGATCAGGTCGCCCGGATGTACGTAGTGGGTGACGTCGGCGATGTGGACCCCTACTTCGATGTTGCCGTTGGAGAGGCGTCGCATCGACAGGGCGTCGTCGAAGTCTTTGGCGTCATCGGGGTCGATGGTGAAGGTCGGTACCGATCGGAAATCCCGACGGGCCGCGATCTCCTCTTCCGAGATCGTATCCGGCAGCTGGTCGGCCATTCGTTCGACCTCTTCGGGATAGCTGTACGGCAGATCGTATTCGGCCAGGATGGCATGCATTTCGGTGTTGTTGTCACCGGGCGTCCCCAGAATATCGACGATTTCCCCCTGGGGGTTTTTCAGATTAGCGGGCCAGTCGGTGATCTTCACGACGACTTTCTGTCCGTCTTTAGCCCCGTTGAGGTTACGCAGCGGAACGAAGATATCGGTAGGGATTTTGCGGTTGTCGACTTTGACGAAGGCATAGTTCGGCGAGAGTTCCAGAATGCCGACATAGCGTTGGGGCGAGCGTTCGAGGATTTCGACCACTTCGCCTTCGGGATGGCTCATGGCGCCTTTACGGTTGCGGAGGATGGCCACACGTACCCGATCGCCGTGCATGGCGTGGGCGGTATTGCGGGCATTGACATAGATGTCGGTGTCGAGGCCCTCGACCATAACGTACAAAGCCCCCGAGGAGGTCATATCGACCGTGCCTTCAAAAGTTGGGCGGCTCGAGCGGCTCAGGCGGTATTTGCCTTCGGCGGCCAGCTCGATGGTCCCCGATTCGAGCAGCGAACGGACCACGGCACGGACATCGTCTTTTTCCTGACGGGTGGTAGCTGCGGTGGCCGACACCAGATTCTTGATGGAGTAGCGTTTGTCGGGCATGGCACGGAACAGTTCCGTGATCAGGGCCAACATGTCGTGTTGGGAGGTCCTCCCCTTAGAGGACTTTTTCTTCTTCTTTACCATAATCTCTTCTATAATCGGCACAAAGGTACGGAAATAACCCGGGATTTTGTGTGGCGGTGTATGAATTTATCGATAAGTTGTCCGTTGGGTTTCGGGGTGGGCGGAGCGTTAGAACGGGTAGCCTACCCCGAAATTCAGCGAGGTATTTTTCAGTTGGAAGTGTTTGATGACCCAACGTTGGCCGGCGGGTTGGTTGGGGTTGTGGAGTTGGATCCCCCAGTCGACGCGGAAGACAAAGAAGTTGAAATCGAACCGCAGTCCCAAGCCGGTGTTGAATCCCAGTTGGCGGTAGAAGGTGTCGAATCGGAAGGTTTCGTCGGATTGGATGTTCCCCTGGCGGGCGAACCAGATGTTGCCGACATCACAAAACAGCCCCCCATGCAGGATGCCCCATACCGGGAAGCGGAATTCGAGGTTGGTTTCCAGTTTGAAGTTGCCGACCTGGTGCGGAAAGATCTGCAGGTCGGAGTCACTCTCTTCGAGGGGGCTGTTTCCGGGGCCCAGGGTACGGGCCACCCACCCGCGCATGCTGTTGATCCCGCCGGCATAAAACATCCGGTCGAACGGCAGGGTCGACGAGTTGCCGTAGGCAAACCCCCATCCGGCATAGAATCGATAGACCAGACGGGTCTTTTCGCCCAGGACGAATTGTTTGGCGATGTTGGCGTCGATACGGAAATATTGGGCGAACGGGGTGCCGAAAATCCGGTAGGTCTTTTCGGGGATTTCGACCGGTTCGCCGGATTCGGCCTCTTCCGGGGTCGCTTCCACTTTGTGGGCGCCGAACATGCCGTATAGTCCGCTGAGCAGGTTACCGTTGGTTTCGTAGTTGAAACGCATGTTGAGGTATCCGTTCTGGGCGCCGCGTTGCTGGGTGCTGTAGACGTACGAGCCCGATAAACCGGCGATGACCTGGGATTGATAACTCTGTTTTAGGTAGGGGTTATTGAGTTCGTTGAGGAAATCCTGATCGATGCGTTGCAGTTTGATGACGCTGATATCGATGGGGCGCAGCAGGAAGGTCGAGTGTTTGTGGTCGCCCCATTGATAGCCCCAGGTAATTCCCGAGAGGGTGCGGTGATAGTATTGGCGGTCCTGGATCGTGTAGGAGAGTTCGATTTTGGTGCGGGGGCTGAAAGCCCGGTTGTATCGGTTGACCGGGAAGGGGGTGAGCAGGGTCGGGAAGGAGAACGACACCGAGGCCCCCACTTCGAACGAGTTGTTTCGACGATTGGTCTGCCCCTTGCGCAGGAATTCGTATCCGCCATGAATGCTGGCATCGAAGAGCCCCGCTCCCCGGAACAGATTTCGGTTTTGATACCCCACTTTGGCAATCAGGGCGAAGTAGTCGTCCGAAAAGGCGCCTTCCATGTCGATCGAGTAGCTCTGACGGGTGGTGGGGGTACACAAGATCTTGCAGTCGAGATAGCGTTCGGTGGTATAGACGGCCTGTTGGGTGGTGTCGGCCCCCTCCCCTACAAAGGTGACCAGGTTGTCCCCGGAGGTCGAGTCGGCCGATTCGGTGAAGAGAATGTTGGCCGTACGGAACGAACCCAGGCGAATCAGGTTGTCATAGGTGCGTTGGACGGCTTCGGCGTTGTAGAGGTAGTTGGGATAGAGGTTCACGGCCCGTCGCAGGATTTCGGGACGCACATTTTCGCGCATGTCGTAGACAATATGCAGGCCTTTGTAGGAGAGAGTATCCAGTCTGCGTTCGTACAGCGAGTCGGTGGCTGCCAGCGTGGGGTTGTAGTTCGAAAAGACGTAGATGTTGCGGATACGATAGATTTGGTTGTTTTCCAGGATGGCCTCTCCGTCGGCGTTGTAGCCGTTCATCGACCGACGTACGACCATGGTCAGGTTGATGATCCGCTCGCCGGGCAAGGAGTCGGCGATGTAGGAGATGTTATTGACCGAGAAGTTGTAATAGCCCTTGTTTTTCAGATCGTCGGTGATGCGGGCGCGTTCGCGGTCCAGAACGTTGACATCGAAGATGTGGCCGCTTTGGAGGAGACTGGCGGAGGTGTCGCTCAGAATGACCGAGCGCACGAAATCGTCTCGGAAACGATAGTCGATGCTCCCCAGCCGGTAAGGCTCTCCCTGGTTGACGACGTACGTGACGCGGGCCTTCCGTTTGAGCGTATCGAGCACATAGCTGCTGCTGGAGTTGAGGAAGCCGCGGCTGTCCATGTAGATTTTCATGCCTTCGGCTGAGGCCCGCGTCAGGGCCGTGTCCAAAAGCACCGGTTCGTGGCCGATCCGTTTTTTGAGCCGATTCCACCAGGTGTTCCGTTTGGGGTTGGCCTGCATATAGATGGCACTGGGCAGATTGGTGCCCAGAAAGCGTTTGGCCGGATGTTGGCGGACATATTTATCGAGTTCGGATTGGGTGACCAGCTCCTTTTTGCTGAGGCCGTGATCGCGTTCGATTTTGATCTCCGTACGGGTGAGCAGGTATGTTCCGGAGGGGATATGGCGGGTTACGCTGCACGAAGAGAGTGCGGTGAGCAGGAGCATTGCCCCCCAAACAACCAACCATTGTTTCCTGTTCATGCCGAGGATTGAGTATTCGCAGAGTTAGGCGTGGGGCGTGGCGTGGTTCAGCTTGAAGCGGACCCGCAGGACGCCCTCTTTCCAGTCGCTGGATACGATGCGCAGCGAGGGGATTTCGCGGGTATTGGCCACGTGGGCCCCGATGCAGGGGCAGGCGTCATACTCGCCGATGTGGACGATCCGTACTTCGGTGGCCCCTTCCGGCAATCGGGAGAGGCTGTAACGGGAGGCTGCCTCGTCGACGCTCATCCGTTCGTCCCAGACATCGACATGCGATGCGATCTGTTCGTTGACGCTTTTTTCGAGGAGTTGGAGCTCTTCGGGCGTCAGGTTACGGTCGTAATGGAAGTCGCATTTCGATTTTTTCTTCTCGATGTGGGTCGAAAAGGCCCGTCCGCAACCCAACAGGCGGGCGATCGCTCCGTTGAGCAGATGTTCGGCGCTGTGCATCACCGGGTCGTACTCTTTTTCACTCATCGGGCGGGTATTTTATTGGTTGAAAAACCCCTGTTTCTGAAGGGCTTCGAAATATTTACGGGAGAAAAGCACGTTGTCCGGCGCCGTATAGCGGCGGTCGGTGAAGATACGGGCCAGGTTGGGCAGTTGATTGGTCGCCAATAACGATTGTGTCTCTTGGGAGGCTTCGCGGTCGGCCCAGATGCGATCGATCGCGTCGGGGGAATAGTCCTGATAGCGATCGCGATGGATGACGCCTTCCAGCGGCAGACGATCGGTCAGGGGCGGGACGGTTTCCGGATACCCTATCGTGAGCGTCGTGACGGGCAGAACGCCTTTGGGCAGCTGCAACACGTCGGCGATTTCCAGGGCGTTGTAGGTGGTCGTGCCCAGATAGCAGATCCCTAAGCCTTCGTGTTCTGCCGCCAGCGCGATATTCTCCGAGGCCAGCAGGGTGTCGATCGCCGCATTGACGAACCATACGAAGTTGTCATAGCAGGGGGTGGCTTCCCGCAGACGGCACCAGAGCGAGAAACGGTGGATATCGGCACAGCAGGTCAGCACCACGGAGGCCTGGGTCACCATCGGTTGGTTGAAGTGCAGGGGGGCCAATTCGGATTTGACGGCCGGATCGGTCGTAACGATCAGGCTATATAGTTGCATATTCCCGGTGTTGGAGGCCCGAGTACCGGCGGTTAGGATGCGGGTGAGGATCTCTTCGGGAATGGGGTCGGATTTGTACTGACGGATGGTACGGTGTTGTTGAATTTCGGGTATCATGAGACAAAGATAGTGAATAGCGGTTCAGAGGGGCCTATTCCCCCAATTCACAAATATCCGTTATTTTTTTCAAAGCGGAAAGAGTTTGCCGAAAAATCGCCATATTTGTTATCGGATTTTGCGTACGGGAGAGGGTGCGGTCCGCGGGGTGGCACCGGAACCGGGAACGTAGTGATTGAAAATCGAGCAATATGTTGAAATTCAGTAAATATCAGGGAGCCGGGAATGATTTTGTCCTGATCGATGCCCGTCACGAATCATTCGAGCCGCTGCAAGAACGGGTGGCGGCCTTGTGCGATCGTCATCGAGGCGTGGGAGGCGATGGATTGATGATGTTGGAAGAGGATACGCAGTCGCAATTTCGGATGCGTTATTTCAATGCCGATGGTGGAGAGGCGACGATGTGTGGAAATGGCGGGAGATGCATCGCCTTGTTCGCCCATCACCTGGGGATCGGAGGCCTCCACAAGGTGTTTCGGGGCATGGATGGGTTGCATACGGCCGATCTGTTGTCGTTGGATGCCGATGGGAACGGGGCTACGGTGGCGTTGGGAATGATCGATGTGTCGCACGTGGAACACTTGGGTGCGAGTTATTTTCTCAATACGGGCTCGCCGCATTATGTCGAGTTTGTCCAGGGGCTGGATGACCTGGACGTGAAAACCCGGGGCGCTCAGTTACGTCACGATCGTCGTTTTGCGGCGGGAGGCGGAACGAACGTCAACTTTGTGGAGTGGGTGTCGGATGGACACATTCGGGTTCGGACCTTCGAACGCGGGGTGGAAGACGAGACGTTGGCGTGTGGAACCGGAGCGACGGCTTCGGTGTTGGCGGCCGTGTTGGATCGAGGCAGTCGGCTCTCTCAGTTTCGGGTGGATGTGCCCGGCGGGACCCTGGGCGTGCGCTTTGCGAACCATCACGATGACACGTTTACCGGAATTGTACTGACCGGTCCGGCCCGTAAGGTGTTTGAGGGCGAGATCGCGGGAAATTTCCTTTAAAAAAGTGGATTACGGAGACGGAATTTCAAAAATTATCCTTAACATTGTTATAGAGTCATCCTTCATTGGGGGTCCTCAGAATACTTAATGTTAACCGATTAAACGTGTCAAACGTATCATTTTCATTATTTCATGAAAACAACCAAAGATTTCCGGAGCCGGGGTGGCAATTTCGGTTCCGAGGATTCGCTGAAACGGGCAGCCAAGCTTGATCCTATCAAAAAAAGCGGAAAAGATCGGCATGTTATGTTCAGCCAGATCGATGAGGAGGAAGATATGGAGTTAATCCGGGTGCGAAAGCAAGCCTCCATCCTGGATTATTTCGATGATGGAGAAGAGGAGGATCCGGAACTCGACCCGGACGACGACTCGGATGACGAGGCGTGGGAGGATGACGACGAGTTTGAGGAGGAACTGGAAGACGAAGAGGACGAAGCCGCAGAGGATCTCGGTCAGAGACACGTCTCGATTCGTCGGTAGATAAGATTCCCCGAGCGGGACAGAGAATGGTCGCTGGTAGAGCGGCCATTTTTTCCGGGTGGAACGACCATTTTTCGCAAGAATCAGCCGATACGGGGGCGTGTCGGGAGGTCGGACACCAAGGGGGCGTGACGACGTCAGGAAGAGAGCTCCCCGGAAAGAAAGATGTTAGAAGGGATATTTAGTCGTATTTCAATAGCTTATGGAAAAATTTATTGTGGCCGACGGAACGGCTTTGCGAATCAGTGACCGCGGGAAACAAGGCCCGGTCTTGGTTCTTTTGCACGGGTATCTCGAATCGTTGGAGGTATGGGAAGATTTTACGACCTTGCTGACCCCCCATTTCCGGGTCATTGCGATCGATATTCCCGGACACGGAATCTCGCAGGTGAAGGGCGAGGTCCATACGATGGAATTTGTGGCCGATGTCCTCAAAGGGGTGCTCGATAAGCTGGAAATCGATCGGTGTTGTGTGGTGGGTCACTCCATGGGGGGCTATGTAGCGGAGGCTTTTGCGGCGGCCTATCCGGAACGTTTATGGGGGTTGGTGTTGTTTCATTCGACGCCGAATCCCGATACCGAAGAGAAAAAAGCGGATCGTCGCCGAGAAATCGAACTGATTCGGGCCGGCAAGAAGGAGACGATCGCGACTTTATTTGCTCCGAAAGGATTTGCCGAGGTGAATCGCCAACGACTGCGCGAACGGATCGCTCAGCAGGAAGAGCTCATCAGCATGAGTGAAGACGAGGGGATCATCGCTTTGTTGGGCGGTTTGATCCAGCGCAAAGATCAAAACGAGATGTTGCGGAAACTGGCGGTTCCCCAACTGTTTATTTTCGGGCGCATGGATGTGTTCATTCCGATCGAAAAGGCGGCGGAGATCATTGCAGCTCAACCCCAGGCCGAAGTGGCTTGGCTGGAACATTCGGGGCATATGGGTTTTATCGAAGAACCGGAACGATCGGCAGAAATCTTGACGGAATTTTGTTTGCGGGTAGCGGCTCAAGCCCAGCCGGCTCCGGCTTTGTAGCGGGGGACCGAGGACGGGCATCAGATAGATACGTTGTTGGGCGTGAGGGACACAAAGGAGGAAAAGCTCCCTTCGAGCATCGTGCACACTCCGTGAATAGCCAAGTGCGTTTATGCTCCGGCCCTTCCAACCCCTGTTTACGCAAAGTCAGGGGGTTGGTAAGGTCTGGGGATTTACGCACAGGCGGGGATTTGTGCAAGATCTGGGAATTTACTAAAGCTCTGGGGGTTGTGTAAGGTTGGAAGTCGTCTCCTCCATTTCCCGATTTATTCTATAAATTTCAACGGCTTGCGCAGAAAATAGCCTTTCCGAAAAAGACGCTCAAGAGGTTATTCTACATCCAGTTCCAACTGCTTACGCAGGGTGGTCAGCAGGGGATTTTTTTGCGTCAGATAGCGGAGACGGTCTTCGACTTTGATCGGTTTTAACCCTTTGGGATCGGCCGCGATCTTCACGTCGAATTCGATGGGAACGTGCAGTCCGCTGATTTCGGTCAGCTGCATTTTCATCTCGCTGAGCGAATGCATCAACTCGTCGTATGACGATTCGTTGGGGACCTTGAGCAACACCCGATTGCCGGTGACGGTCGCCTCCTGAAAAATATTCCCCATGCGGGGTCGTTTCTCCATCAAGCTTCGGGCAAAACGTGCACATCCTTGCGTCAGAGTCTCTTCCACCGTGTCGTCGATCTCGGTCGATTCCTCTTCGGCCATTGTGTCCTCTTCCGATTCGGGGGCATCGGAGGTGACGTCGGGTTGCGGATCGTTGAGGATGGAGAGAATCGAACGTCCCGAAAGAATCGACGTCGGACGGGAGGCGGTTGCGGTCGATATTTCCCCCTGTCCGAATGCCGTAGAGGCAGCGGCCGCGGGGGTATGGGTCGGCGAGGCCGGTTGGGAGGTATGAGGCGCAGCGAGGGGGGTGGAGGCCGGTGCGGCCGGGGAGACGGTTGGATGGGCGGAGGCTATCGGGGTCGATCGCTCCATCGTTTGTGCCGTTCGTATACTCGTAGACGGTTGAGAAGTGGGCGTGGATGGAGCCGTCGGAGCTCCTGCTGTATGAACCGTCGGATGGGGTGACGAGGGTACGGTCGGTGTCGGCGGAGGGGTGACATGACCCGACGTTCTGCCTGTCGGATGTTGTGCCGGAGTTGGCTGGGCCGGGCTGTGCGGAGAGGCTTGTCCCCGGAGTGGAGGCAGTTGAGGGGTTAGGGTGTCGTCATTTTTTTTTTGACCGAGTCCGCAAAGGGTCATCAGGCCCAGTTCTACGTGCAAGCGTTGATTGGAGGCTGTTCGCAGCGAAGAATCCACGGCCGTCAGTAGGTTGATGCCCTCGAAAAGCAGCGGGATCGGACATCGGGCGGCTTGGGTTTTGTATCGCTCGGCCACACTGCCGGTGACCTCCAGCAGCGGGAGGGTCTGGGGATTCTTGCACATCAGCAGGTCGCGGAAATGGCTGTTGAGGCCCGCAACGAAGGTCTGGCCCGAAAAGCCCTTGCGCAGCACCTCGTCGAAGAGCAGCAGGGCCTGGGTGTAGTCGCCGGCGAGGATGTCGTCGGTTACCTTAAAATAGGTGTCGTAATCCAGCACATTGAGCGTGGCGGCCACTTCGGATACCGTCAGACGGTTCCCGCAGAAAGAGACCACCTTGTCGAACATCGACAGGGCATCACGCATTCCGCCATCGGCTTTTTGGGCGATGACGTGCAACGATTCGTCGTCATAGCTCACTCCCTCCTGCGAAGCGATGTATTTGAGGTATTCCACCGTATCTTCGACTCGGATGCGATTGAAGTCGTAAATCTGACAACGGGACAGAATCGTCGGGATAATTTTGTGCTTTTCGGTGGTTGCCAGGATAAAGACGGCATGAGCAGGCGGTTCTTCCAAGGTCTTCAGAAAGGCGTTGAAGGCCTGCAGGGAGAGCATGTGCACTTCGTCGATGATATAGACGCTGTAACGTCCGACCTGCGGGGGAATACGGACCTGATCGGTCAGGTTACGGATGTCGTCCACCGAGTTGTTGGAGGCGGCATCCAGCTCATGGATATTGAACGAGCGGCCCTCGTTGAAGGCACGGCAGGATTCGCATTCGTTGCAGGCTTCTCCGTCGGCGGTAAGGTGTTGACAGTTGATCGCCTTGGCGAAGATGCGGGCGCAGGTGGTTTTCCCTACCCCTCTCGGTCCGCAGAACAGATAGGCATGCGCCAACTGCGAACGTAAGATCGCATTTTTGAGCGTCGAGGTGATGTGTTTCTGTCCGATGACCGATTGAAACGTCGACGGGCGGTATTTACGGGCCGATACGATGAAGTTTTCCATGCTAGTTGTTTCGTGCGGGGGACGATAGCCTCTTGGGGTTTAGAGGAATCTGTAACCCGGCGAACGGGAGGCTTCCCCACGACGTGCACCAAAGATACGAAAATTTTAGAAATAATCGGTCGCTCGGGCGCGGGTTTCCGGCTATTTCCCGGAGGAGGTGACGGAGTCGCTCGGGGTGGATGTTTCGGGACGTGTTGCGGCAGCCGAGGGGATCGGTTTGACCAGGTAGTCGCCTTTTTCCACGTGTTGATAATATTGTTGGAGACGGGCTTTGAGATCGGTCTCCATCTTTTCGAGATAGGGCGAGTGGGTGGACAACAGGTCGTGGCGTTGCAGGGTGTCGTGCAGCGCGAAGGCCGATACGGCTTCGTTGCCATTGAAGTAGAGGACCATCGAGTCGGTAATGGCCTGGTAATTTTCTCCGACACCGTTCACGGCCATCGCTCGGCGGTCGGGTTCATGCAAGACGTCGCGGCCGAAGGCAAAGTAGGGCTTCCGGTTCCCTAACAGCCCCAATACCGTGGGCATGATATCGATCTGTTGGGTAACGCCCGTATCGGCACCTCGCAGAGCGCCGTCCGGGGTGTAGAGAAAATAGAGGATATGGGTATTTCCGGTCGGGGTCAGGGTTTTGGGGGCGAAGGTCTCCGAAGAGACGTGGTCCGCTACGAAGACAAACAACGTACTGTCGTACCAAGGCTCTTGAGCGGCCGTTTCCATGAAGCGACGCAGGGCCATGTCGGTATAGGCTACGCCGGGATGGACTTTGGTTTTGCCTTTGGGCAGGGAATCGCGATAACGGTCCGGGACGACGAACGGGTGATGGGAGGTGAGCGTGAAGACCGAGGCGAAGAATGGTTGAGGGGTGTGGGCCAAGGTTTCGGCCATGTATTGCAGGAAGGGTTCGTCCCAAATGCCCCAATAGCCGTCGAAGTCGTCTCGACCGTGTGCGGCTTCATAATCTTCCCGACTGTAATAGGTCTGGATGCCGGCCAAGGTGGCGTAGGCGCCGAAGCCCATGGAGCCGCGGGACGAGCCGTTGAAGAACGAGGTGGCATATCCCTGTTCGGCTAAGAGGTTGGGCATGGCGTCCATGCGCGAGAGCGCCTGCGGCATCAGGACGAACGAGGTGCGATAAGAGGGAATCGATGACAGGACGGACGGCAGGGCCTCGATGGATTTGCGGCCATTGGCGTAGGCGTTGGTGAAATAGTACCCTTCGCGCATCAGGCTGTCGAGGAAGGGGGTGAAACCCTGTCCGTCGGGATAGAGGTCCGGATTGAGCAGGCCCGAATGTTCGGCCGAGAAGCTTTCCAGAATGAACAGCACGACGTTGCGACGACCTAGGATGGGAGCTTCGCCCTGCGGATAGTGGTAAGGTGTGTAGAGCGAGTCAAGGGTCGCTTGGTCGAAGAATTTGGTGTAGGTGATCGAGGGGTTGCCGGCTGTCCGCAGGATACAGAACGGATTGCTCAGGATGAGGTTGGCTTTGGTGCTCGACGAGGTGTATTGTGTGGCGTTGCTCAGGGTGATGGGGCGGGTTTGGCGGCTGAAACCTCCCCGGATGGCGCCGATCACCAGTCCGACCGACAGCAACAAGAGCGCCAGATTGACCCCGAAATAGGCCCAACGGTTCCGGATACGGGTCGGTTGGTAGTTGATCTTCCGGTAGCCGTAAATCAGCAACCCCACCAGCAGGGCGAACCACAACAGCAGCCACCAGTTTTCGCCGATGGCTTTGAGAACGACCGGCAGGTTATTGTCGTTGTTGCTCAGGTAGGAGAATTCGTCGGAGGTGAAGCGTTTGCGGGCGTTGCGGAAATAGACGCCGTCGGCGACATTGACCAGCAGGGCCAGGATATTGACGGTCAGGAAGAGAATCTTCAATGCGCGGCGATACCCCGGGCGTTCGCGAAATCGGAACGGCAGGAGCGACAGCAGGATGAAGAGCGCGTTGACATACAGGATGGAGACCGTATCGAAGGCCAAGGCGCCATGCAACAGCCCGGGCAGTTCGGCCCAGCTGAGGGGGCCGATGGCGAGGTGGTTGGTGAGATAAAACATCACCCGGCAGAGGGCCCACAGGATGTAGAGCAGGGCTAAGCGAGCCAACAGAGTGGTGAAGTCGTTGCGGAACAGATTGCGCAGGTTGATCATGACGGAGGCGTGTTTACAGACGGCGCTCTTCATCCGAAGCGGAGGCACACGTCGGGTTTCCTTTGATGAATACTTCCGGTTTGTGGTAGACGGTGGAATATGGAGGAACCGATTCGGTCAGCCAGACGTTTCCGCCGATAATCGTATCGTGGCCCACGACGGTTCTTCCCCCCAGGATGGTACTCCCGGCGTAGATAATGACATTGTCTTCGATGGTCGGGTGGCGTTGTTGTCCGCATAGCTCTTTGGTGACGAACGTAGCCCCGAGGGTAACCCCTTGATAGAGCTTGACGTTGTTGCCGATGATGGTGGTTTCGCCGATGACGATGCCGGTGCCGTGGTCGATGTAGAAATGCGCTCCGATGTGGGCGCCCGGGTTGATGTCGATACCCGTACGGCTGTGGGCATATTCGGTGATGACGCGCGGCAGGATCGGAATGCCCAGTCGGTACATGATATGGGCGATGCGGTAGACCATCACGGCGTAGAATCCGGGATAACACAGAATGACCTCTTCCACACAGTGTGCGGCCGGGTCGGACTGTTCGAAGACCGCCGCATCGTCCAGCAGCTGGTCGTAGAGGGCGGGGATTTCGCCGAAGAACTTTTCGGTCAGGTTTTGACAACAGCAATCCATCCCCTGGCATAACGGACTGATAATGTCCAGAAAATCGTTTTGGAGGCTTTCCCAGCGCACTTGAATTTCAGCCCGGCTGAGATTCCGTTTTTCACGGATGGGAAAGAGCAGGTTGATCAGCATCTTGATGAAACGTTGAGAGGCGACCGTCGAAGGGACTTCGCGGGTCAGACGATGCGTCGTTTCATAGAGCCGTGCCGGAAAATCAGGAATGAAATCTGCCATATTTGGGGATGATTTGCGGAGAGACGGTTTATTTCAGGTTGGCGATATAGCGTTCGATGTCCTGTTGGAGTTTGTGATAGAGAAAACAGTCTCGATAGTGTTCGTTGTCCAGCAACACTTCGCGCACATTGCGCAAGGCGTTGTTGTAATTGCTGAGTTCATTTTTCAGGGCGATGCCTTGTTTGGTTCCGGCCGTGATGCGTTGGGTGGCCATATCCCGCAGCTTTTCGCACACGGCGTTCAGCAGGATCATCACCACGTTGTCCATGAGGGTGTGGCCCTGCATGAACAGATAGACATTATAGGGCGTCACCCCGAACTGTGCGATCTCGTCTCCCAATTGCTGGACGTCGGCCGTCCAGTCCGGGTTGTTATGCTCCAGGGAGAGTAACCGCTTGTCCACCTGACGTTTCAGCCAGGCCAGGGTATGTTCGCCGTCATTGTGCAGGTCGAGGTAGTTCAGGCGGACCGTACTGCGGAAATCGGTTAGGGAGAAGGCTCTTTCGCTTTTGCGTCGGGCCGAGTAGACGTACCACAGAAAGACCGGGTAGATGATCTGCGAGTAGCTGGCCATGAAGGCTTCGAAATCGAAGATCATGGCGTCGTTTTTCGTGGCGCGGGCACACACGCGGTGCAGCGAGGGGGGATAACACAGGAAATTTTCCGTCGCGTAGGCATAGGTGTGGAACAGAAACGGCGATTCGTTGACCAGTCGCGACTGGTCGTTGTAGCCGTTGAACAGGTAGTCGAAATCGCTGTCCACGCACAGAATCATCTCGCTGTTGCTGCGGGGAATCATCTCCAGGAGGACGCGCTTTCCCTTGGCCAGGTCTTCCCGGGGAGGTACGCTGATCTCGAAACGCAACTGATCGGTTTCGTAGTCGTCGAATACGCCGCGCCAAAAGGCCACGTCGTCATACCCTTCTACATAGACTTTCACCAATCGATAGTCCCCCTCGCGATAGGAGGAGAGCACCGATCGGAACGGCAGGGATTTGGCATGGAGGAAACGTTCGTCCTTTTCTTTTTTCATACCGGTTCGCATTTCAGGGCGACATTCGAGCCGACCTCTTGTTCCGGCGGTGCGTTTCCGGAGAGATCGGGCCTGCGGAAGATTCGGTGGCGGGATGGGTTCAGAACCGGAACCTTCGCGAAAGGCCCCCAGGTTAGGGTAATTCCAGCTGGACGATCTCGATCCCTACCCTTTTCAGCAGGTCGATCCCGTCGGTACTATGGTAGCTGTCGGCATACACCACGCGGCGGATGCCGCTCTGGATAATCAGTTTGGCGCATTCGATGCAGGGGGAAGCGGTGACATAGAGGGTCGCCCCTTCGCTGCTATTGCTCGATTTGGCGACTTTGGTGATGGCGTTGGCTTCGGCGTGCAGCACGTAGGGTTTGGTGCGTCCGGTCACTTCGTCCTCGCACACATTTTCGAACCCCGACGGGGTCCCGTTGTACCCATCCGAAATGATCATCTTTTCTTTGACGATCAGGGCGCCTACCTGCCGACGTACGCAATAGGAGTTCTCCGCCCAAATCCGGGCCATGCGCAAATAGCGCTGATCCAGTTGTCGTTGTTTTTCCGCTTCGTATCCCATGCGCGAATGATTCAAGAATTACATCATGTAGATTTCGAGCACCTTCCCTTCGCCCTTCAGAACGACTTCGTCCAGACAGGCCGGTACCAGCACCGTTTCGCCTTTGGACAGGGTTTCCGTGCCGGTTTCCCAGGTCAGTTCCAGCTGGCCTTCCGTCCCCATATAGATGACGAAAGAGTCCTTGTCTTCATGGTTGCGGGAGAGTTCCCCGCTCACTTCCACCACATTGGTGATGAAATAGGGCGAGTTGACCAGATTGACTGCTTCGTTTTTACGGGGAGCTCGGGTTTTATTGTATTGATGTTTCGCCTCGAAATCGATGGCATCCAGAGCCAGTTCGGTGTGCAGTTCACGACCTTTGCCGTTGGCGTCCACCCGGTTCCAGTCG
Organism: uncultured Alistipes sp.; assembly: GCA_944326035.1. Taxonomy (GTDB): domain Bacteria; phylum Bacteroidota; class Bacteroidia; order Bacteroidales; family Rikenellaceae; genus Alistipes_A. The sequence continues at coordinate 82,906 of CALVCS010000010.1, forward strand.
AACACCCGGTAGGTGATATCGGAGGTTTGCTGGATTTCGGCGATCAGCAGGCCCCGACCGATGGCATGGATGGTGCCGGCAGGGATGAAGAACGTATCGCCCGGTTTGACCGGCACTTTGTCCAGCAGGTCGGCCAACGTACCGTCGTTCACGTGCTGGAGGTATTCTTCGCGGGTGACCGGCTTGTTGAAGCCGACGTATAAAGCGGCGCCTGGTTCACTGGCCAGGACATACCACATTTCGGTTTTACCGTACGAGTTATGGCGTTCGCGAGCCAGCTGATCGTTCGGGTGTACCTGGATCGACAGATCGTCCTGCGCGTCGATCAGCTTGATCAACAGCGGGAACAGCAATCCGAAATGGTTATAGATATGGTCGCCGACCAGATCGCCCATATAGACTTCGGTCAGCTCTTCGAGGTTATTGCCGGCGAGTTTGCCATTGGCCACCACCGAGATGTCACCCGGTACGGCCGACAGTTCCCAACTTTCGCCGATACGTTTTCCGGCGGGCAGTTTTTTATTCATGTCGTGGGCGAGCCGATCGCCCCCCCAGATGCGCTCTTTGAACAGAGGCTTGAATTTTAACGGATATAACATCTTTTGACGGATTGACTTCGTGATAATTTAGGGACAAAAATAACAATTTTGTGGGGATAAATCCATATCTTTGGTCAATATCCCGATCAATTTGTCTGGAATGGAATTGTTGCGCGTCGAACATGTCACCAAACGTTATGCCTCGCATACGGCCCTGGACGATGTCTCTTTGCAGATTCCGCAAGGTTCGGTCTATGGGTTACTGGGGCCGAACGGGGCTGGAAAGACAACCCTGATCCGGATCATCAACCGGATTACGGCGCCCGATCAGGGGCGTGTGTGGTTGGGGGATCGGGAGTTGGCGCCCGAGGATGTGAATCGGATTGGGTATCTGCCTGAGGAACGCGGGCTTTATAAAAAAATGCGGGTGGGCGAACAAGCGCTTTTTTTCGCCCGCCTGAAGGGCATGACCCGTGCGGAAGCGACGCGTCGATTGAAGGCGTGGTTCGCCAAGTTCGGGATCGAAGGGTGGTGGAACCGGAAGGTGGAAGAGCTGAGCAAAGGGATGGCTCAAAAGGTGCAGTTCATCATCACGGTGTTGCACGAGCCCGAATTGCTGATCTTCGATGAACCTTTCAGCGGATTCGATCCCATCAACGCCAACCTGCTCAAGGAGGAGATTCTGGAATTGAAACGACGCGGGGCGACCATCATTTTCTCGACCCACAACATGTCTTCCGTGGAGGAGATCTGTGACCATATTACCCTGATCAATCGTTCGCACAATGTGTTGAGCGGGCCGGTGGATGAAATCCGTCGCAGTTACGGAGAGCGTCTCTATCGGATCGATTTCGTGGGGGACGATCGGACGGCCGCTGCGTTGGCCGAGGGACTCTCGGAACGATGGCGACTCGTTCGTTCCGGAGAACAGGAGTCGGGCTATCGCTCCCTGACAGTGCAGTTGCCGGCGGATACGGCGGTACGGGATTTGCTCGCGTGGGTCAGCGAACGGGTGGATGTCCGCAATTTTGTGGAACAGATTCCCAGTATGAACGATATTTTTATTCGAGTGGTCGGCGGGCCAGACGTCGCAGACGTACGAACCGAGTCGATTACCCCCTCTGTAAGCCAAGAACGATGAACCGGATCGGATTGATTATCGCCAGGGAGTTCAACCAACGGGTGCGTAAGAAGAGTTTTATACTGACGACCTTGTTGGTGCCGCTGTTGATGTTGGGGGTGGTGTTTGCCCCGTTGTGGCTCAGCCGGATGCAGCAGGAAGAGCAGAAAAAGATCGTGGTGTGCGACCGCAGCGGAAAAATCGTGCCGGCCTTGGCGGACGATGCGCGGGTGGCTTTTCGGGCGGTGAGCTATTTGCCGGAGGTGTGGCGGGACTCGCTGCGCGAAGGATACGCCTATCTGTGGATCGGGCCCGATATCCTCTCTGATCCGTCGGATCTGCGGTTGTATGCCGAAGAGCCGGTGACACTCGATCTCGAACAGACCCTCGGGGATCGAATCCGGCGTGTGCTGGAAACCGAAAAATTGAAGGCCTACCAGATCGATAACCTGCCTCAGATTTTGCAAGAGATCCAGACCGATGTCTCGATGCAGGTCTTTCGGCTGGACGAGTCGGGAAACCAGACCGCCTCGTCGGGAGCCCTCTCCATGGGGACCTCCTACCTGTTCGGGCTGTTGATCTACATGTTCGTCTTTATGTACGGGGCGATGGTCATGCAGGGCGTGATTGAAGAGAAAAGTTCCAAAGTGCTGGAGATCATCGTTTCGTCGGTACGTCCCTTCGAATTGATGTTGGGCAAGATTTTAGGCATCGCCGCCGTTGCCCTGACACAGGTACTGATGTGGATCGTTTTGATCGTTGTGCTCAGCCTCCTTTTGTTGCCGCTGCTGGGCGGAGGCGCGGTCGCTCAGGTCGCCCCCGGAGGGGTTCTCTCCTCGGGTATGGCCGATCTCGATCCGCAGGCAATCGCCTTGTTGAGTCGGGTGACCGATCCGTGGTTCCTGTTCGAGCTTTTCGGCAGCTTCCTGCTCTATTTCATTGGAGGCTATCTGCTCTATGCCGCCCTGTTCGCGGCGATCGGCAGCGCGGTGGACAATGCTCAGGATACCCAACAGCTCCAAGTGCCGATTATGGTGCCGATGATCTTCGCGCTGGTTGCCCTGACCTTCGTCATGCGGGAGCCGTCGAGTTCTCTCTCCGTCTGGCTGAGTATGATTCCCTTTACCTCACCCATCATCATGATGGCTCGGATTCCGTACGGGGTGCCGGGGTGGGAGTTGGCGCTGTCGTTGATCCTGTTGTATGCCTCCTTTTTGGGGGCGGTGTATGTGGCCGGGAAGATCTATCGCGTGGGTATCTTTATGTATGGGAAACGACCGAGTTTTAAAGAGCTCTATAAGTGGATGACCTATAAATCGTGAAAACGAACCGGGAATATCCCCGGCTGAGTATCGAAAAATGCGTTATTTAATCGCTTGAGAATATGAAAGAATGTGTTTTGGTTACCGGAGGCGCGGGCTATATCGGCTCGCACACGACCGTGGAATTGATCGCTGCGGGCTATGACGTGGTGATGGTGGATAACCTTTCCAATTCGGAAATGAAAGCTGTCGAAGGGGTGCGGACGATTACCGGCGTCGATATTCCTTTCGAACAGGTCGATTGCCAGGATAAAGAGGCGCTGGAACGGGTGTTCGATCGCTACAAATTCAATTCGATTATCCATTTCGCCGCTTCGAAGGCCGTGGGAGAATCGGTCGAAAAGCCGTTGCTGTATTATCGCAATAACCTCGTATCGTTGCTGAACGTGCTGGAATTGATGCGGGATAAGGGGGTACGTAATCTGGTCTTTTCGTCCTCGTGCACCGTGTACGGACAGCCCGAAGTGTTGCCCGTTACCGAACAGACGCCCCGTCAACCGGCTACATCGCCCTATGGCAATACGAAACAGATCAGCGAAGATATCATCCGGGATACGGTGACGGCCTATCCGGCTCTGTATGGCATTGCGTTACGCTATTTCAATCCGATCGGGGCTCATCCTTCGGCGTTGATCGGGGAGTTGCCCAAAGGCGTTCCCGGCAATTTGGTGCCCTACATGACGCAGACGGCAGCCGGGTTGCGCGAATGTCTGAGTGTGTTTGGGGACGACTACAATACGCCCGACGGATCGGCCATTCGGGACTATATCGATATCACCGACTTGGCGCGGGCGCATGTCGTAGCGGTCGATCGGATGGTACAAGGAAAGAGCAAGGGTCATTATGAATATTTCAATATCGGAACGGGTCGTGGGGTTTCGGTATTGGAGCTGATTGCGGCTTTTGAACGGGCGACCGGCGTCAAGGTCAACCATCGGATTGTGGGTCGTCGGGCCGGAGATATCGAAAAGATTTGGGCCGATACGACCTATGCCAACCAAGAACTGGGGTGGAAAGCGCAGCGGAAACTCGAAGATACCTTGGCTTCGGCCTGGGCTTGGGAAAAGAAGCTGCGTGGAATCAAATAACCGGGACGTCTCGCGTTCGTGCGAAATCCCAGGAAAGGAACAAACGAGGAGCGAAAGATCTTTCGCTCCTCGTTTTCTTTTGATAGCTCGGATCAGGTCTCTCCCCGGAGAAAGAGAAATAGGAAAGGCTCCTGCTCTTCTGGTTTTGTAGAAGAGACAGGGGGTAAGTCGTTGCCCTTGAGAGGACGAGGACGTTTCCTTGTAAGAGGGGAATGACGCTTCTCCTTGAGAGAATGATGGCGCTTTTCGTTTTGGCCTCTCCCCTTTCCCTCCTTGTCGTTTTAAATCAAAAAAAGCGTATCGAAACTCGATACGCTTTTTTCTGGGTAGGAGTGACTGCGACTCGGATGACCGTCCGGCAGAGGCTCCTCTCTATCCGATGCAGCCGCTTAGTCTTTCAACTTGGCTGACAGGAATTCACGGTTCAGACGGGCGATGTGGGCGATCGAAATGCCTTTGGGGCATTGAGCTTCGCAGGCACCGGTGTTGGTGCAGGCCCCGAAGCCCAGTTCGTCCATCTTGGCGACCATCGCTTTGGCACGACGAGCCCCTTCGATGCGTCCTTGCGGCAGTTTGGCCAACGAAGAGACACGGGCGGCTACGAACAACATGGCCGAGCCGTTTTTACAGGTGGCTACGCAAGCCCCGCAACCGATGCAGGCTGCCGCATCCATACTTTCATCGGCATCCTTTTTCGGAATGGGAATGGTGTTGGCATCGGGTACCCCACCGGTGTTGACCGAGATGAACCCGCCGGCTTGCAGAATCTTGTCGAAAGCGCTACGATCGACGGCCAGGTCTTTAATCACCGGGAAGGCGCGGGAACGCCACGGTTCGATGGTGATGGTATCGCCATCTTTGAATTTACGCATGTGCAGCTGGCAGGTGGTGATTTCCGTGTCGGGCCCGTGAGCGAAGCCGTTGATATGCAACGAACACATCCCGCAGATGCCTTCGCGGCAGTCATGGTCGAACACGACGGGATCTTCGCCTTTATGGATCAGGTCGTTGTTCAGGATATCCAGCATTTCGAGGAAAGAAGTGTCCGGGGAGATGTTTTCCACCTTGTAGGTTACGAATTTTCCCGGCGCTTTGGCGTTCTTCTGACGCCATATCTTTAATGTCAAATTCATGTTCGTTAATTTTAAAGTCCTAATCCGGCGTTAGTCTTTGTAGTTACGTTGAGCCAGGTGTACGGCTTCGAATACCAACGGTTCTTTGTCGAGTTTGGGCTCCTGGTCGGGACCTTGGTATTCCCATACGGCCACATAAGCGAAATGTTCGTCGTCACGCAGGGCTTCCCCTTCAGGGGTTTGGTATTCTACGCGGAAGTGACCCCCGCAAGATTCCTGACGATGCAGACCGTCGCGAGCCATCAGTTCGCCCAGTTCCAGGAAGTCGGCCAGACGAATGGCTTTTTCCAGCTCCTGGTTGAACTCTTCGTTGGTGCCCGGGATGCGGACATTTTTCCAGAAGTCTTTCCGCAATGCCTGGATTTCGGTGATGGCTTTTTCGAGGCTTTCTTTCGTACGAGCCATCCCGACATTTTCCCACATGATGTGACCCAGTTTCTTGTGGATGTCGTCCACCGATTCTTTCCCTTGGATCGAGAACAGTTTGGCGATCTTTTCTTTAACGCCTTTTTCAGCTTCGACGAATTCCGGAGCGTTGGTATCGACCTTCGGCGACTGGATTTCGTGCGAGAGGTAGTCCCCGATCGTATACGGCAGCACGAAGTATCCGTCGGCCAGACCCTGCATCAGGGCCGAAGCTCCCAGACGGTTTGCCCCGTGGTCGGAGAAGTTGGCTTCCCCGATGGCATACAGACCCGGGATGGTGGTCATCAGGTTGTAGTCCACCCAGATACCACCCATGGTGTAGTGAACGGCCGGATAGATCATCATCGGTTCGTGATAGGGGTTCACGTCGGTGATCTTTTCGTACATCTGGAAGAGGTTCCCGTAGCGGGCCCGGATGACGTCTTCGCCCAGACGGTCGATGGCCGTCTTGAAGTCGAGGAATACGGCCAGACCGGTGTCGTTGACCCCATAACCGGCGTCGCAACGTTCCTTGGCGGCACGCGAAGCCACGTCACGCGGCACCAGGTTCCCGAAGGCCGGATAACGACGTTCGAGGTAGTAGTCGCGATCTTCTTCCGGGATATCGGATGCTTTTTTCTTTTTGGCGCGGAGCAGTTCCACGTCTTCTTTTTTCTTGGGAACCCAGATACGACCGTCGTTACGCAACGATTCGGACATCAGGGTCAGTTTCGACTGCTGCGTACCGTGAACGGGGATACAGGTCGGGTGGATCTGTGTGAAGCAGGGGTTGGCAAAGAAAGCGCCTTTTTTGTAGCACTGCCAAGCGGCCGAGCCGTTGGAGTTCATGGCGTTGGTCGACAGGAAGAAGACGTTCCCATAACCGCCGGTAGCGATCACAACGGCATGTGCGCCGAAGCGTTCGATCTCTCCGGTGATCAGGTTACGGGTGATGATCCCGCGGGCTTTGCCGTCGATCAGGACCAGGTCGAGCATTTCGTGACGCGGATAGCTTTTCACGCTGCCTTTGGCGATCTGGCGGTTGAGGGCGGCATAGGCACCCAACAACAGCTGCTGACCGGTCTGGCCACGGGCATAGAACGTACGCGATACCTGGGCACCCCCGAAGGAGCGGTTATCGAGCAACCCACCGTAATCGCGGGCGAAGGGAACCCCTTGAGCGACGCACTGGTCGATGATGTTGTTGGACACTTCGGCCAGACGATAGACGTTGGCTTCGCGGGCGCGGTAGTCGCCCCCCTTGATGGTATCATAGAAGAGACGGAAAACCGAGTCGTTATCGTTTTGGTAGTTTTTAGCGGCGTTGATCCCCCCTTGAGCGGCGATCGAGTGAGCGCGGCGAGGAGAGTCGCTGATGCAGAATATTTTGACGTTGTAGCCCAGTTCGCCCAGCGTAGCGGCAGCCGATGCGCCACCCAGACCGGTTCCTACGACGATGATGTCCAGTTTGCGCTTGTTAGCCGGGCTGACTACTCGGATGTCAGCTTTGTGTTTGCTCCATTTCTCGGCCAACGGGCCGGCCGGAATTTTCGAATCTAACTTTGCCATAATCTTGTATTGTCTTATTTTACGATTCAGGATGGATTAGCACGCACCTCCGCAGAGACTACGCAGGAAGAATACGATGACTACCAGGGCGAAGCACAGCATGACCACCGTAGCGAAAACATTGGCGATGCATTTCCAGCGTTTGATCCAGATTTGGTTGTCCCAGCCGAGGGTTTGGAAGGCGCTCCAGAACCCGTGGGTGAGGTGGAACCACAGGGCGGCGAACCACACCAGGTAGAGGATCACGAACACGGGGTTGCTGAACAGGCTGGTGATATAGGCGGCGCCGTCGGCGGGGCCGAAGGGACCTACTTGTTCACCGACCAGTTCGGCGAATTGCATGTTGTACCAGAAGTTGTAGAAGTGCAGCAGCAGGCCCAGGATCACGATCACACCCAGCACGAACATGTTTTTCGAAGCCCAGCTGACGCCTTCTTCTTTTTTAGAGACCGCGTAGCGTTGTGTGCCGCGGGCCTGACGGTTTTTGATGGTCAGGATGAAGGCGTAGACGATGTGAAACAGGAAGCCGGCGGCCAGGATCAGGGTTCCGACCAAGGCATACCAATGAGCTCCGAGGAATTCGCAGATCATGTTGTAGGCTTCGGTCGAGAAGACGGCCACAAGGTTCATCGACATGTGGAACAGCAGAAACAGGATCAGAAAGAGACCTGAGATACTCATAATCAACTTTCTGCCGATTGAGGAAGAGAACAAATTGCCCATAAGTAAGTTTGTTAGAAAATTTATGTCAATCAATTAAATGAATGCAGGGCTGGGAAATCGGATCGGTTCGGCAGACGAGACGACATACCGAACCCTTCCCGTGCCACAAAGGTATCTGATTGTTTTTGAAATAACAATCCTTGGAGCCTCTTTGTCGGTAAATTTTTTACGAAAAAAAGACGTTTTTGTCCTGGTGAAGGGTACTTTTTGGGTGGAAGTCTGTCTTTTGTCGGATTTTTGCGGCAAGAGACGGCAGCGACAGTCGTGGAGATAGCGGGGGCTGCACAGGATCGGGGCGGGGTGAAAGGCGGGGTGTCGTCGAGAGGAAGCGGGGCCTTTGCGGAGAAAGTACGACCGAAACGGGGCCATCGTTCCGTTATTTTCGTTAAATTTGACAGCTGGGCTGCTCGAAGAGGAGACTCCGCACAGAGAGAACTTCATAAAAATTAGAAGATATATGGAAAAGCAGACTGTTCGGCCTTATGTGGTCGGGATCGGCGAATTGTTGTGGGATATGTTGCCGGAGGGCAAGAAGCCGGGAGGTGCGACGGCCAATTTCGCCTATCATATATCGCAATTCGGATTGAAAGGCGTGGTGGTCAGTGCCGTGGGCAACGATCCGCTGGGCGATGAGTTGGAGGCGTTGTTGGCATCGCGGGGGGTGAGCACGTCTCTGCAACGGAACGATTATCCGACGGGACGCGTCTCGGTGTCGTTGGACGATCAGGGCATTCCGACCTACTCCATTTGCGAACATACCGCCTGGGATCACATCCGGTTCGACGAAACGTTGGCGCAAATCGCTTCGGAATGTGCGGCGGCCAGTTTCGGTTCGCTGGCCCAACGGGAGGCGGTTTCACGGGAGAGCATTCATCGTTTTTTGCAGGGTATGCCTGCGAAGAGTTGGCGGATTTTCGATATCAATCTGCGTCAGTCCTTTTATACGGAGGAGGTCATCAAGGGATCGTTGGGGTGTTGCAATATCTTGAAGATTAACGATGAAGAACTGGTCGTCTTGGATCGAATGTTGGATCTGGGCGGGGGGTCTCTGGAGGAGCTGTGTCGCCGGGTCATGGACCGTTATTCGCTACGGGCGGTGATTTTGACCTGCGGCAGTCGGGGCAGTTATGTCTTTACGACAGAGGCCTCCTCGTTCAGGGAGACGCCTCGGGTCGATGTGGTCGATACGGTCGGGGCCGGAGATTCGTTTACCGGCAGTTTTTGTGCGGCCCTGTTGCGCGGCAAGTCGATTCCGGAAGCTCATGCTTTGGCGGTGGATGTGGCGGCGTATGTCTGCACCCAAGCGGGCGGTATGCCGCCCATGCCGAAAGAGCTGACGAGTCGTTTAGGATAACATGACACATGGCACGTTGCAAAGCCATCAATGTCAATGAAAATCACAACAAGTGAAAGAAAGGTTGATCTGAGGAAGAGGCGCCGTTGACCGATGGATATGAATCGAGTGGACTGTATAGAACCGCAACGCTTGCCGGCCGGAGCTGACAAGGGAACCGTACGTCGGGCCGTGAAAGCCCACTGGGCGGCGTGTCCTTCGGAGGAGCGGCTCGCGCGATCGGCCCGCATCATGGAGGTCCTGGCGTCGTTGCCGGAATTTCAGACAGCCCGAACCGTATTGGGCTATTGGTCGATGGCCCGGGAAGTCGACACCCAGGCGGCGATTCGACAGTGGGCGGTCCATAAACGGATTTTGTTGCCGGTGATGGAGGGCGAGCATCTGCTGTTAAAACCCTACACGGGAGAGGACGATCTGGTGTGTCATCCGTGGGGCGTGTGGGAGCCGGCCTCCGGCGAGGCGGTTTCGATTCGGGAGGTCGATCTGGTGATCACCCCCGGTGCGGCGTTCGACCTGGAGGGGGGACGGCTCGGATACGGAAAAGGGTTTTACGACCGCTTGTTGGGCTCGCCGGAGGCCGGCAGGTGTCGGCGTGTCGGTGTTTGTTTCGACTTCCAGTGGTACGACCATGTGCCGCGGGAGGCTCATGATGTGGCGGTAGATCGGGTGATCGTGGGGGCTCCGCAGACCGTCTGGGTGCATAATCCCTGACGAAAAGACGAAATGCCCCGCAAAATCGTTATCTTTGTGCACAAATTCCATGACTTATGAAACAATACCTGATTCGCTCGGTTAAATATCTCATCTGGTTGACGCTGCTGTTTATCGTGGTGTTCCTGCTGATGATCCTCACGGGAGGATCGCAAGTGGGACCGGCTGAAAGTTTGGAGCTGTTGTTCGGCAGTTCGCGGGGAACCATTATGATTTGTGCCATTGTTTTTCTGGCGTTGTTATACCCGCGCTACGGGTTTGTGACCCGCGAGATTCAGGCCGATCTGCCCACCAATCGCGAGGCGATCTTGGAAGCCTTCTCCCGAAGCGGGTATCGCCTGACGGAAGAGAGTGCGAATGGGATGGTCTTTCGGGCCAATACCGGATGGAAACGGCTGCTGTTGCTCGGGGAAGATACGCTGCGGGTGGTTCCGACTCCGGCGGGATTTACCATCGGGGGATTGCGTAGAGAGGCCGTTAAGGTCGAATTCCGACTCAAACCGATGCTGCGATAGACAAAGAGTCGGATAAACTCTTGATAGTCCATAAACTATGAAAGAATTGCGGAAAAAACGAAAGGGACTTCGGGCTATCCTGCTTTCGGGCGTGGTGGTGCTGGCCGGGGGCTTATTCATGGCGGCTTCCAGTCCCGATTTTGCGTTGGGTCGTAATTTGCAGATTTTGTTCAATCTGTTTCGGGAGTTGAATCTGATGTATGTCGATCCCGTCGATCCGGACCAGATGTTGAAAGATGCGGCCGAAGGGATGGTCTCTCGGCTCGATCCCTATACCGAACTGATTCCCGAAAGCGAAATGTCCGATTTCGAGATCATGACCACCGGGAAATATGGAGGCATGGGGGCTATGATTCGTAAAAGCGGCGATTATGTGATGATCGCCCAGCCGTATCGGAACTTCCCGGCCGACAAGGCGGGCTTGGTCATCGGCGATTTGCTGCTGGAGGTGAACGGTCAGGATATCAAAGGAATGGAGGTGGCTGCGGTGAGCGCTCTGCTCAAGGGGGCCCCGGGAACCTCCTTGAAGTTGAAGGTCAAGAAGCTGTTGTCGGGTGAAACGGAAGAGGTCTCGCTGAAACGGGAACGGATCACGATCTCGGGGGTGACCTATTCGGGGATGGTGGCCGACAGCATCGGTTATATTGCCCATAGCGATTTTACCGAAGATTGCAGCAGCGACATCCGTAATGCTTATATGTCGCTGAAAAAACAGGGCATGAAGGCGTTGATTCTCGATCTGCGGGGTAACGGCGGCGGTATCTTGCAGGAGGCGGTCAAGATTTTGTCGATGTTCGTTCCGAAGGGCACGGAAGTGGTCCGGATGCAAGGTCGGCAGAAACAGACCGATGCGACCTTTATCACTCAAAATGAACCGATCGATACCGATATCCCGTTGGTTGTCTTGGTCAACAGTACGTCGGCTTCCGCTTCGGAGATTGTGGCCGGGGCGTTGCAGGACCTGGATCGGGCGGTGTTGATCGGCCAACGGACCTTTGGGAAAGGGTTGGTGCAGTCTACCCTGCCGCTCGGGTATAACGCCTATGTGAAGTTGACGACCGCGAAATATTATATCCCCAGCGGACGGTGTATCCAGGCCATCGACTACGCCCATCGGGCGGAAGATGGGAGTGTGGGCGTGGTGCCCGATTCGTTGATTCGGGAGTATACCACCCGTCAGGGGCGGAAGGTGTATGACGGCGGAGGAATCATGCCCGATGTGCGGATCCCGGCCAGCTATTATAGCAATTTCGCGATCGCACTTTATAATAATGGCTTCATTGAAGATTACGCCAACGAATACTACAAACGTCATCGTGAAGGCATCGATGTCGATACCTTTAAATTGAGCGAGTCGGATTATCAGGATTTCGTTCGGTTTATGGCCGACAAAACGGTGGACTTCCAGTCGGAAACCAAAGAGGCCCTGGATCAGTTGCGCAAAAAGGCGGAACGCGATAAATACCTCGATCGGATCTCCGATGAGTTGACGGCCATTGAACAGAAGATTCAAGAGAATAAAGAGTCCGATTTGGTGTCGTTCCGGGACGACATTACCCGCTTGCTCGAAGGGGAGATTCTGTTGCGCTACCACTATAAGGAAGGCGTGGCACGTCACAACCTGCCGACCGATCCGGGGGTGACCGAGGCGGTGAAACTGCTGAACGACCGGGCTCGCTATCAACAGATCCTGAGCTCGCAAGATACCGAACGTAAATAGGTCTGCGGACCGTAACAAGGCGCGTATGTCCCAACGTAAAAAGCTTCTTAGTCGGTTGTTTTCGTTCCGTAACCGGGTGGTTATCATCACGCTGGGGCTGATTATCGGTACGACCTCGCTGATCTTTACCAACCGGATGGCCCACCAACTTCGGATTAAGGAGCAGAACGAGGTGGCGATGTGGTCGTGGGCCATGAGCAAAATGGGTGAAGTGGGACCCGATAACCAGCTGCTGCTGTTTATCATCAACGCCAATACCAATATTCCGTTTATCGTGACGACCGGGGTGTTGCAGGTGGTGGAGAGTCACCTGATTCCGGATCGGATCCTGAAGAATCCCAGCCTGTTGCGGCAAAAACTCGAGGAGATGTCCGCGGCCAACCATCCGTTGGAGATCAAAACCCTGGTGGGAGATACCTATTATTTGTTCTACGACGAGTCGAACCTGCTCAAAAGCCTGGTCTATTTTCCCTATGTGCAGTTGACAATCATTTTGGTGTTTGCCATTTTTGGATACATCACCTTCCGGTCGTCCAAACAGGATGAACAGAATCGGGTATGGATCGGTCTGGCCAAAGAGACCGCCCATCAGCTGGGAACCCCTACCTCGTCGTTGATGGGATGGGTCGAGTATCTGCGGACCCAGCCGATCGATCAACAGGCGGTCGATGAGATCAGCAAAGATGTGACCCGGCTGTCGAAAGTGGTGGATCGTTTTTCGAAGATCGGTTCGGCCACGCTGTTGAGCGAAGGGGTGATCAATGAGATCGTCGGAGGGAGTGTCCTCTATTTCCGGACGCGTGTGCCCCGTAACGTGACGATCAGCTATAACGGCTTGGCGATGGCGCAACAGCGGGCGATGGTCAACGAGGCGCTCTTCGAGTGGGTGATCGAAAACCTGCTGAAAAATGCCTTGGACGCCATGGCGGGCGTAGGACATATCGATGTGAAGCTCTCGGATGACCCGAACTGGATTTATATCGATGTGAAAGATAGCGGCAAAGGAATCGCCAAGGGGAATTTCAAACGGATCTTCGAGCCGGGATTTACGACCAAAACTCGGGGATGGGGGTTGGGCCTCTCGCTGAGCAAACGCATCATCGAAGATTATCACAACGGTAAAATCTTTGTACTGGAGTCGGAAATTGATCAGGGAACGACGATTCGAATTGCGTTGAAAAAACTCGATGCCTAAGCCGGAGGTGTGGTTATGAAAGTCCCGTTCTGTACAGATTGCGATGCCTGGTTGGGGCCCCTGGAGGCCGATCGGATGCTGGACTCCCTGTCCCCGCATGAGGTCTCGGCAGCCTATTTCTTCGGGCCTTCCAGCGAATTGGCCGCTGAAACGATCTCGACCCCCCGTCTGGTCGAGGATCTTCCCTGGATCGACAGTTACACGTATGAAGCGTTGGTTGTCGGATTGTTTGTGCTGGCGTGTTTTCTGTTGTATCGTTATCGAAGCAGCTTCGGCATTTTGTTCAAGATGCAAACCCATCGGGTGCCGTTGGATAAAGTCTATGAAGAACAGACGCTGTTTTTTAAAAACTTTCTGCGCTTGGGCGTGGGGCTGATGGTGTTGTTGGCCGTGGGAATCACCATTCGTCTGGGCGATTTCTGGCACTGGAGCCAACATGGGCCGAGCCTCTCTCGTTGGACCGTCAATGGGTTGGTGCCGGGGGTGCTGGGGGCTTTCCTGGGGGTGATGGCCTATCGCTACCTGGCCAATATGTTGATTGGAAGTGTGACGCAAAGCCGATCTTTTTTCGATCGCTACCGATTCATGAATCGCGTTTATTCGGCCCTTAGCAGTGTATTGTTGACCCCCCTTTTTCTGCTGTGCGCCCTCTATGACGGAGCCGGAGCCCGCGGGATTATCTATGTGATGATCGGTCTGATTGTTTTGCTAATAGGCGGCTATCTGGAAAGCAGTTATCGATTCTTTATCTCGAGAAATGTTTCAATTCTGCAATGGATTTTGTACCTTTGCACCGTCGAAATCTTCCCGCTCAGTTTGCTGTTATTTGCGGGATTGCGTTATGCGATCTGAACCGGCTAATCCGCTGGAAAGTCGGTTCGGAGAGGGAAACTCAGAACGTTAAAAGTTGTTGTTTTGAAAATTAAAAACATTTTAGTCTCTCAGCCGGCTCCGGCGCTGATCGAAAAATCCCCGTTCAACGAACTTATCCGTAAATATCAGGTCGATATCACGTTTCATCCGTTTATTAAGGTCGAAGGGGTATCGCTCAAAGAGTTCCGTAGCCAACGGATCGAAATTCTGGACCATAGTGCGGTGATTTTTACCAGCCGGACGACGATCGACAGCTTTTTCCGGTTGTGTGAAGAGGCACGCATTACGATCCCCGAAACGATGAAATATTTCTGCAATACGGAAGCCGTGGCGCTCTATCTGCAAAAATATATCGTGTATCGTAAACGGAAAATTTTCTTTGCCGACGGAGCCTTTGCCAACTTCATGGAGTTGCTTCTGAAACATAAGACGGAAACCTTTTTGTTGACGCTCTCTGAACCGCACAAGCCGGAAATGCCGATGGCGATGGAAAAACTGAAGCTGAAATTCGATAAGGTGATTTTGGCTCGGACGGTGAGTGCCGATTTGTCGGATGTGGATATCGATCGATATGACATGCTGGTGTTCTACAGTCCGTCGGAGATCGCGGCTTTGGTGGCGAAGTTCCCGCAGGTGGGTGAACGACCCCAGATCGCGACCTTTGGTCACGGAGCGACGCGTGCCGCTCAGAAGGAGGGGTTGACCATTCGTGTGATGGCTCCGACGCCCGAAGCGCCGTCGATGACCAAGGCCTTGGAGATCTATATTCAAAAAGTCGAAGCCGGCGAAGAGGTACCTGCCGTACTGCTCGAAGGCGATTCTCCGGACCAGGCTTATATCCAATCTCGGGAGGTGCGGACCGTTAAACGTCGTCCGTCAACTGCCAAACCCGCCTCCAGCAATAGCGTGAAATCGGCCGTAGCCGCAAAAAAATAGCACCGTGGTCGCGGAACGACATACATTCCCGCGGGAACAGCGGCTGCGTTCGAAACGCCGTATCGATGCCTTATTCGGGGGTGGTCAAGGCGGGTTTGTCTATCCGTTGCGTTATGTGGTTTTGCGGGAACAGGCCCCGGAATCGGAGGTCTGTTTGTTGGTTTCGGTGCCTAAGCGGCATCATAAACGGGCCCATGCCCGGAATCTCTTGAAACGCCGGCTGCGAGAAGCCTATCGCCTGCAGAAAGAGCCGTTACGGGAGGCGATGCAGCGTCGGGGCGAACGCCTGAGTTTGGCGTTGTTGTATACGTCCGACCGTATTTTGGCGTATGCGGCGATCGAACAGGCCGTGCATAAAATCCTGGAAACGCTCTTGGCTGAGGCTCAGGATTGATACCGTCGGCGGAGTCGGCGGAAAGAGGAGCCGAAAACAGGGGGCAAAAAGGAGAGGAGAAGGCCGATTCGTGTTTTTCTCGGTTCATCTATTTTTAGGGGAGCATTATGGGAAAGAAAACGGTTTCATCGAAACAATGGCTCCGTAAAGCGGCGATCGCCCCATGGGTGGGATTGATTCGTTTTTATCAATATGCGATATCTCCCTTGACTCCCCCTTCGTGTCGGTATGTACCGACTTGTTCCCAATATGCGTTGGAAGCGTTACGTCGTTATGGCCTCTGGAAGGGAGGTTGGTTGGCGTTGAAGCGGATCTTGCGTTGTCATCCGTGGGGGGGCAGCGGTTATGATCCGGTGCCTTAGGCGATCGTCGGCCTTTGGAAAAGGGTCCTGGAGCGCATCGCCCGAAACAAGCGTCAGGAATGGAAGCGCGGAGACATGAGTGCGAGGTGGCAGAAAAGGCCGTCGTGGGTGGCAGAAGAGAGCGCACGGTGGAAGGGCGGCCGTGGAGACAGCCTGGTCACGAGAAACGGGCGAGCAACATAGAGGGAGAAGGGAACCCGAAAGAGAGGGGGAACGGAGAGATGGGTCGGAAGGCATTTTAGAAGGTCCAGCGAGCGTATCGGCGCGTAGGAACAGGCGGTAATGAAAGGAAAGGTGGAAATCGATACGTGGATAGATAACAATAAAGAAGGAGACTTGCCGGTGGGCAGGTCTCCTTCTTTGTGTTGAGGCGAGGGTTGGTCTGAGTCTGTCAGAAAAACCCTTGCCGAAAAGGGAGGATCTTATCGAATGATGCGATAATAGTCCGCTTTTCGGGGTTTGGGTTCACTCGGTGTGGCGGCCGGATAACCCAGTGCCAGTGCGCCGACTCCCATCAGTCCGTCAGGCAGACCCCATTGTTTCATGAGGGCTTTCCCCTCTTCGGTGGCGAACATTTCCCGTTCGCGATTGATCCAGCAACTCCCCAAACCCAGGGCGTGAGCCGCCAACATCATGTTTTCCAGAACACAACTACCGTCCTGCAGCGAGTTCGATCCGCCATCGGGGGCGAACACCAGGATATAGGTCGGGGCATCATAGTAGGGATTGGAGCTGACCCCCATAACGCGGGCATTCATTTCCGCCAACAGACGGAGTTGATCCGGTTGTTGAACGGCCACGATGAACGGCGATTGAAGACCGCGGGCGGTGGGAGCATAAGTGCCGGCTTCCAGAACTTGTCGCAGCAGATCGTCCGGAATCTGTTCGCTTTTGTAGCGACGGCAACTGCGACGGGTGTTAATCGTTTGCAACAACTCTTTTTCCATGATTGTATGTTTTTAGACCCTATTTATAGGTTGAAAAGGCTTTTGTTTCGGCGACCCCTTACTTTTAGGAGAGGTCTTCTCATGATCGGCTGATTGGTAGTAGTCTCCTCCTATCGGCGCCCCAGCTTTATCGGTCGGACTCCTTTCGTACAAGGATCCCTTCCAAGATTCGTTCGGGAGGATGTTCGCTCGAAGGATCCTCCGCTTAGAGAATGGATCGGTCGAGTTTTTTGGCGATCAGGATACGCTCATGATTCAGGGCGGAGATCTGGGCGGTCAGTCGCGACTCCTCTTCTTCGCTCAGGTCAGGTGCATTCAGCCGGTGTTGTAACTCTTGAATGATCCCTTCGATCACCTTGGATTTGTACAGAATCACGGCCCGGGGAAGGGCTTCAGGCAACAGCTCCTGTTCGTTGTGAATCGCGATGTCATGCTTTTGCCACAATTTACTGGGGGTGTACAGATCGTCATGGGTGAGCAGATCGACCACGACCGAGGCCACGGCCGGATCGGCATGGTTGATGAAATGGCTCATCTCGATCTCTTTCCCTTCGGCCCGCAGGCGTTTGTACTCTTCATAAATGGTGCGGTAAACCGGATCCCGCATGACAATCCCGTTGCTGTCCAAGTCGTTGATAATCACTTCGGCGACATTGAGCGGAATAAATTGTTTCCCCTCCTGGTACTCGAAATCCGTGTGGCCGTATTTGAGCAGATATTTGATCAGTTCGCGTTCCAGTTCCGTTGCGCTGCTGCCGGCTGTGATGTGACGTTGCGGAACGGTCGGCGTCAGTTCTGCCTGGGTGCGTTGTCGGATGATCTCCTGGCGACGGACAAACTCTTTGGCTTCGCCGCCGGCCGAACGTTCCACCCGTTTGAGGGCAATCTCCCGCAACAAAATCTGCTCGTCGATCTCCATCGTACGCGCACACTCCCGCGTATAGACCGAGCGTGTAATGGCATCCGGAATGACCGAGATGCTCTGCACGATGTCCGTAATCAGAGCCGCTTTCTTGAGCGGGTCGCCTTGCGCCTCGTCCAGCAAAAGACGGGTTTTGAAGCCGATGAAATCCTCTTCATGGGTCAGGATGAAATCGCGCAGTTCGGTGGCGTTATGCTGGCGGGCAAAGGAGTCGGGGTCTTCGCCGTCGGGCAGCAGCACCACCCGGACATTCAGCCCGTCGGCGAGAATCATGTCAATCCCCCGCAGCGAGGCTTTGATGCCGGCGGCATCGCCGTCGTAGATGACCGTGACGTTGCGGGTGAAACGGCTGATCAGCCGGATCTGCCCTTCAGTCAGCGAGGTGCCCGACGAGGCGACGACGTTCTCGATGCCCGATTGGTGCATGGAGATCACGTCGGTGTAGCCTTCCACCAGAATGCAGCAGTCCTGTTGGGTGATGGCCCGCTTGGCGAAATAGAGCCCGTAGAGCACATCGCTTTTATGATAGATTTCCGATTCGGGGGAGTTGAGGTATTTGGCGGTTTTCTTGTCGGTGCGCATGGTGCGCCCCCCGAAGGCCGTGACCCTGCCGCTCACACTGTGAATCGGAAAGATGACCCGCGTACTGAACCGGTCGTAATAACCGCCGTTATCGCGTTTGATGGTCAACCCCGTTGCGACCAGAAATTGTTCCTGGTATCCGTCGGCCAGGGCCTGACGGGTGAAGGTGTCGCCTCCCCCGGGGCAGTAGCCCAATCCGAATTTGCGGATGGTGGCGTCGGAGAATCCCCGTTCCCGAAAATAGGCCAGCCCGAGGTTTTGTCCTTCGGGGCTTTCGTGCAGCATGCGGGCGAAATAGTCGGCGGCATAGGACGAGACGACCATCATGCTCTCCCGATCGTCGTTGTGGCGCTGTTCTTCGGGGGTCATCTCCCGTTCGGCCACTTCGATGTTGTATTTGCGGGCGACGTATTTCAGCGCCTCGGGGTAGGTCATGTGTTCGTGCTCCATGACGAAGGTAACGGCGTTGCCGCCTTTGCCGCAGCCGAAACATTTGAATAATCCCTTGCTGGGCGAGACCACGAACGAAGGGGTTTTTTCGTTGTGGAAGGGACAGCATGCCTGATAGTTAACCCCTTTGCGTTTCAGGGAGACGAAATCGCTGATCACCTCCACGATATTGGCGGTGGCGAAAATACGGTCTATGGTCGCTTGGTCTATCATGCCGAAAAACGTTCACGGAACAATCCCTCAAAGATACGGAAATTTTTTCGACTCTGTCCGACGATTCGGCGTCGGTTTAGAAGAGGTGGTCGACCAGAACTTTTAACCCGATGAGGATGAGGATCACCCCGCCGAAGATTTCGGCTTTGGGGCCCAGACGGGAGGATACTTTTTTCCCCAGGAGGATGCCGGCGGTCGAAAGGATCGAGGCTGTCAGGCCGATGAGGGTGGCGGCCAACAGAATATTGAGCAGTTGGCTGCTGGCGATGAGGGCCACTTTGACCAGCCCCAGGCTGAAACCGCTGATCAGGGCGTCGATGCTCAGGGCGACGCCGAACATCAGGGTATTGCGCCACGAGAGCAGGTCGCAATCTACCTCTTCGCCTTCTGAACCGGCCCAGCCCGATCGGATCATCCGCACCCCCAGAAAAGCGAGCAGGCCGAAGGCGATCCAATGGTCGTACGCCGCGATCAGACGACTGACATTTTCCCCCAGCAGCCAGCCTCCGAGGATCATGAAGAAGTGGAAAAGGCCGATGACCACCAGGAAGCGGATTTTCTGGGCACGGGTGGTTCGTTCTGCCGCGAAGCCCAGAGAGAGCGAGACGGCAAACGTGTCGAGACTGAGTCCGACACCCAGGAGCAAGATGGAGAAGAAGCCCATAAAAAAGTGCGTCGAAAGGTTTCCGCAAAGGTACGATTTGCCCGGTATATTTGGCGATTTTTCGGTCGATTTTCTGCGGGCCGAAGCGAGAGAATCGTCTCTTCGCGGGTCGGAGCTCGTTCACGTGTCGTACGTTCAACGTAAGGGAGGCCCTCCTGATAGCGTCAGCCCTCCATCCTATGGGAAAAAGGCGTGTGTGGGGCGGAAAAATTGAGGAGGTCGATGCTCGGCGGATTTCTCCATTCTTCCGATCGGGAAGGTGTCAAAGTTGACGGAAATCGGTTATCTTTGCTCCATGGATTTCAAACTCGTATCGGAATACCAGCCTACGGGCGATCAGCCCGAGGCCATCGAACGGCTGACCGAATCGCTCCGTAGCGGGTGTAAACACAACACCTTGTTGGGCGTGACCGGTTCCGGCAAAACGTTTACCATGGCCAATGTCATCGCCCGGCTCAATAAGCCGACCCTGATCATGAGCCACAACAAAACGTTGGCCGCACAGCTCTATGGGGAGTTCAAGAACTTCTTCCCGGAAAATGCCGTCGAGTATTTCGTCTCCTATTACGACTATTATCAGCCCGAAGCCTATATTCCCTCGACCGATACGTTTATCGAAAAGGATCTGTCGATCAACGAGGGGATCGAAAAGATGCGGTTGAGTGCGACCTCGGCCCTGCTCAGCGGCCGGAACGATGTGATCGTGGTCTCGAGCGTATCGTGCATCTACGGGATCGGGAATCCGGAAGATTTCAACGCCACCTCCATCGAACTGCATGTGGGGGATATCATCAGCCGCAACAAGCTGCTGTATGCCTTGGTCGATGCGCTGTATACGCGCAGCGAAGCCGATTTCCGGCCCGGGACATTCCGGGTGAATGGCGATACGGTGGATATTTATGCCGCCTATGGTGATGTCTGCTATCGGATCATTTCGTATGACAACGAGATCGAGATGATCTATGTGATCGACCCGACGACCGGGCAACGGATCGATCGTCAGGAACGGGTCAAGATCTATCCGGCCAATCTGTTCGTCACGACCAAAGAGCGGGTCGAAAAGGCGATTCGGCAAATTCAGCTCGATCTGGGTAAACAATGCGAGTTTTTCGAACAGTCCGGTCGTCCGGTAGAGGCCCGGCGACTCAAACAGCGGGTCGAATACGATCTGGAGATGATTAAAGAGTTGGGCTACTGTCCGGGGATCGAAAACTACTCCCGCTATTTCGACGGGCGTTCGCCCGGCAGCCGTCCGTTCTGTCTGATCGACTACTTCCCGAAAGATTATCTGTTGATTATCGACGAAAGTCATGTAACGATTCCGCAGATTCGGGGGATGTACGGCGGGGATGCCTCCCGGAAACATAACCTGGTGGAATATGGTTATCGTCTCCCGGCCGCCATGGACAATCGTCCGTTGCGGTTCGAAGAGTTCGAAGCGTTGGAAAACGACGTGATCTATGTGAGCGCCACGCCGGCCGATTACGAGCTCATCAAGTCGGAGGGGTCGATCGTCGAACAGTTTATCCGCCCGACGGGGCTGATCGATCCTTCGGTGGAGATCCGCCCGACGGTGAATCAGATCGACGACCTGGTCGAAGAGATCGAAAAACGGGCCTTACACGACGAACGGGTGTTGGTGACGACCCTGACCAAACGAATGGCCGAAGAGCTGTATAAATATTTCGACCATATGGGGATCCGGTGTCGCTATATTCACTCCGATGTGGACACCCTGGAACGGGTACAGATTCTGGATGATTTGCGGGCAGGGCTGTTCGACGTGCTGATCGGGGTGAACCTGTTGCGTGAAGGACTCGACCTGCCGGAAGTGTCATTGGTGGCGATCATGGATGCCGACAAGGAAGGCTTCCTGCGCAGTGCGCGTTCATTGACCCAGACCTCGGGACGGGCCGCGCGGAATGTCGGGGGACGGGTGATTATGTATGCCGACACCATTACCGATTCGATGCGCGTGTCGATTCAGGACACCAACCGTCGCCGGGAAAAACAGCTCTATTATAATGCACAACATCAGGTGATGCCGCGTCAGGCCATGAAGAGCAGCAAGGGCATCATCAGCGGCGAAAAACTGTCGGGCGGTGGAGTGACTTATGATCTGAAGTCTGTTCAACCGGGCTTGGCGGCCGATCCCGTGGCGGCCTATCTGACGGATAAAGATCTGGAGGGGGCCATCAAGTTGGCTCGCGAAGCGATGGAAAGTGCCGCCCGCGAATTGGATTTTGCCTCGGCAGCCCGGTATCGGGATCAGATGTACGCTTTACAGGAAAAACAACGAAATTTGGCAAAAGTATGACGTTGGCACATGGGTTGACCCGGTTGATCGATTGGTTTTATATCGCTCCGTTGTCGCGCGTGATGCCCTTGCAGACGTTCCGATATGCGGTTTGTGGCGGGGGAAATCTGTTGTTGAACTGGGTGTTGTATGCTCTGTTCTACAATTTCGTGTTTGACAAGAAGGTGGTGGAGTTGGGCTTCGTGGCGATTTCCCCCTATATTGCGGCATTTATCGTCGTCTTTCCGATCACGTTTCTGACCGGATTCTGGTTGCAGAAAAATATCGCCTTCCGCTACTCCCCCCTGAAACATGGCACTCAGTTGTTTCGCTATCTGTTGAGTGTCGTGGGGTCTATTCTGCTGAATTACCTGTTGCTGAAATTTTTTGTGGAGATCGTACGGATCTATCCGACCCCTTCGCAAGCCCTGACCTCGATAATCTCCATTGTGTACAGCTATCTGATGCAAAAGTATTTTACGTTCCGCGGTTGTCAGGAACCCTGATCGCCCCAGCAACGCCTGCCCGCAAACAAAAAAACACCCTATAAATGACGAGGGATGACTCCACTGAGTCATCCCTCGTTGTATGTTGTCGCAGGGGGCTGCTATTTGACGCGAATCCGTTCTTTGATCTGCAAGATCTTGGTCGCTTTAATGCCGTTGAGGGCGCAGATCTTGGATACCGTTGTGCCATAGCGTCGGGCTAAGGCGGAAAGGGTGTCCCCTTTTCGGATAATGTGGTATTGCGGAGAGCCTTTCCCGCTCGTGGACGAGGTCGATGAGGTGTTGCTGGCGGAGGATTTCGTCGAACGTTCGTCGCTGTCGGCGTAAAGGGGCAGCGGTTTGTTGGAGGCTCGAATGCGTCCGCCCCGGTTCGAGAGATAGAGCGTGCCGTCTCTCAATGCGCGGGCTTCCGGATTGACCAGCAGGGTGGGGTTGAAATGTTCGCCCGATATGCGGACTTCGAAATGGAGGTGTTCCGTGGTAGCCCGGCCGGTACGTCCGGCCAGCGCGATCGGATCGCCCGCCTGAACCACATCGTTGACCTTGACCAGGTTACGGCTGTTGTGGGAATAGAGCGTTTCGAGACCGTTATAGTGGCGGATGACGATGGTATTACCGTAGCCGCTATAAGGTTTCGACATGCGTACGACCCCGGCAAAAGCCGCGCGGATCGTATCTTTGGGTACCGCCTTGATGTCGATGCCGGTATGCATGGAGCGTCCCCGGTAGCCGTACGGAGAGATCAGTTTCCCCGGATAAGGATAAAAGAATTGTTCCTGCAGGTCGTTGAGATCGATCGTGATCTCTCCGGATGCGGGGAACGGATTATCCCGATTGGCCGGTAAGCGGACATGTTGACTTTCGGCCTCCGAGAAGTGGATCTCCGGCACCTGTTGCATCGGTTGAGGTTGGCGTTTCTCTTGGAGTTTGCGCAACGAGGGCAGAGAGTCGGGCCCTTCGGGCAGGTCGATAGGGGCATTGGTGGCGGGGGAGACCTCGGTCATTACTTCATGGGCCGGGATCGGTTGGGTGGAGGTCGATGCAGTGGAGGAGACGGTAGCCGCCGAGGAGGCTTTTTTCGATTTCTTGGAAAAGGAGAGTACGGAACAACTCGAAAAAAGAAGAAGCATCAGAAAAGCAAGTGGCAGCGATCGTTTCAGCATAAAGTCGAATTTAAAGTTTCCGGAAAGAGAGCGGCTCGATCTTTTGTCGT
The DNA here is from genome assembly GCA_944326035.1 of uncultured Alistipes sp. Classification (GTDB taxonomy): domain Bacteria; phylum Bacteroidota; class Bacteroidia; order Bacteroidales; family Rikenellaceae; genus Alistipes_A. The sequence continues at coordinate 106,658 of CALVCS010000010.1, forward strand.
TCAGCCTATCTCTATCCGGGTCAGTTCGTTCCGGTCCCGTTTATCCCGGCGCGGGTCGGTTCGCTCCCGTCCAGTTTGTTCCGGTTTCAGTTCGTCCCGGTTAGGGTTGGTCCGATTCCGTGGAGTCGGGTCCATCCTATCCCCTCTCAGTGCGGCTCCATTGGATTTGGTTCCGTTGGGTTGTTCGGTTTCGTTAGGCTTGGCCCCGTTCATTCCGGTGAGGCTCGGTCCGTTGAGTCTCCCCTTCGCTATGTTGGACTCGACCCGGTACGGTTTCAGTCTGCTCCGATGCAGTCCTGCATCATTCCGCTTGGGCCCGTTGGGACGCGCCGAAAGTCTATGCCGGGAAATGGCTCTCCCTGCATGTGCGGAGAGAGTGCTGGGCGGGTGTCTGGTTTTCCGCAGGCTAAAGGTAGGCATTTTTACCCGAAATTGAATAAATAAACGTATCTTTGTTCAAATCGTCAAAGAATAAGAACTATGGATATTGAAACGACAAAATGCTTGATCATCGGGAGCGGCCCGGCCGGGTATACCGCTGCCATATATGCCGCACGAGCCAATCTGGCCCCTGTTTTGTATGAGGGGATGGAGCCCGGCGGACAGCTGACGACGACCACCGAAATCGAAAATTTTCCGGGTTTCCCGCAGGGTATTTCCGGCCCGTTGTTGATGGAAGAGATGAAGAAACAGGCCCAACGTTTCGGCGCCGATGTACGCTTCGGCGTGGTGACGGGGGTCGACTTGTCGGAACGTCCCTTCCGGGTGACGATCGATGGCGAAAAACAGATCGAGGCTCGTTGCTTGATTATCGCTACGGGGGCGTCGGCACGTTATCTGGGCCTGGAGTCGGAACAGAAATTCCGGGGAATGGGCGTCTCGGCTTGTGCTACCTGCGATGGGTTCTTCTATCGGAAAAAAGACGTGATTGTGGTCGGAGGCGGAGATACGGCCTGTGAAGAGGCGCTTTATCTGGCGTCAATCTGTCACAAAGTCTATATGGTGGTGCGGAAGAATTACCTCCGGGCCTCGAAACATATGCAGCAACGGGTGATGGATACTCCGAATATCGAAGTGCTGTTCGGCTATAACACCATGGAGGTGCTGGGAGACGATAACGGCGTGACCGGCGCTCGGGTACGCCATGAGTCGGGGACCGAACGGGTGTTGGATGCTTATGGATTTTTCGTCGCCATCGGACATACGCCCAATACTGCGCTGTTTGCCGGTGTCCTGGATCTCGATGACGAAGGCTATATCCGTACCCGTCCCGGTTCGGCTGCCACGAATATCGAAGGGGTGTTTGCCGCGGGGGATGTGCAGGATCCGCATTTCCGCCAAGCGATTACGGCGGCCGGATCGGGCTGTATGGCGGCGATCGAAGCCGAACGCTTTTTGTTGATGGAGGCTTAATGAAAAACGAACCCATGGAGGTAAATTCTCAAACCATATTTGCCATACAGAGCGAAGCAGAATTCGAACGGGTTGCCTTGGAGGTATTTCGCTATCAGGCTCGTTGCTGTGAGCCCTATGGGGCGTATCTGCGTTTGTTGGGGGTCGATCCGGCCGAAGTGACCACCTTACGGGAGATTCCTTTTCTGCCGGTGGAACTCTTCAAAATCCAGCGGATTTATGCCGCACAGGGCGAGCCTGAACAGATCTTCACCAGCAGCAGTACTTCGGGACAACAACCTTCGAAACATTATGTGGCCTCGTTGGCGCTGTATGAAGAGGCTTTTACGCGTGCTTTCGAACAGTTTTATGGTCCGGCCGAAGAGGTAGCGCTGTTTGCTTTGCTGCCCAGTTACCTGGAACGCGAAGGCTCCTCGTTGATCTATATGGCCGATCGTCTGATGGCGCGTGGAGGCGGAGGGTTCTATTTGCATGATCAGGAGAAACTGTTGCGGGATTTGGCCGCCTGTCGGAAAAAGAAAATTCTGTTGGGGGTCAGTTATGCGTTGTGGGATCTGGCCGAACAACATCCCGGACCCCTGACCGATACGATCGTCATGGAGACCGGCGGGATGAAAGGACGGCGTCAGGAACTGCCGCGCGAAGAGTTCCACGCTCTGTTGAAGCGGGCGTTCGAGGTACCTTCCATCCATTCCGAATACGGGATGGCGGAGCTGATGTCCCAAGCCTACTCAGCCGGGGAGGGAGTCTTCTATACCCCACCCTGGATGCGGATCGTGATTCGCGATCTGAACGATCCGTTCGAGACTCTTTCGGTCGGACGTACCGGTGGCGTAAATATCATCGATCTGGCCAATCTCTATTCGTGCAGTTTCTTGCAGACGGCCGACTTGGGCGTACGGCAAGCAGACGGCGGGTTCCGCATCCTGGGGCGGATCAGCGGCAGCGAAATCCGGGGCTGTAATTTACTGGTGCAATCTTAAATAAAAGGGTGATGACCCCACAGAACGATCCGATCGAAAGGTTACGGACTTGCCTGACCGAACAGTTGCGACCGCTGGTGACGGCGGACTACGTCTTGCTGGATTGTCCCTATCATGCCAATATCGGCGATACGTTGATCTGGGAGGGCGAGCTCGCTTTCCTGCAAGATCTGCCCTATCGGATGCTGGCCTATGGGTCAATGTCGACGTGGGGGTTTCCGCGCTTGAAGCCCGGAACGGTCATTTTGCTGCATGGCGGAGGTAATTTCGGCGATCTGTGGCCCGGGGTGCAGGATTTCCGCCTGCGGGTGATCGAAGCCTACCCCGACCATCCGATCGTGATTTTCCCGCAGACGGTCTATTACCGGGATCCGCAACGCAGACAGCAAGAGTCCGATCGAATGGCCCGCCATCCCCATGTAACGATCTGTGCCCGGGATCGACGTTCCTATGAGGTGTTGCAAACCCATTTCCGGAATCGGCTGTTGTTGTTACCCGACATGGCTTTCTGTATTCCCCCGGAACGGTTGATGCGCTATGCGGCTCAGGTCCCGCAGGCGGATCCGTTGTGGCTCAAACGGACCGATCAGGAACTCGCCTCGGAACAGCGACCGGCCGGATTGGCGGCGACGGTTCTTCCGCACGATTGGCCTACCCTCGAACGGCGGACCTTGACCACCTGGTGGGTCTATAAACTCAGCGGGGCGTGCGACCGTCTCTCCCGTTATGCGTGGGGCCGATGGCTGGCGCGGGGATGTGCCCGATGGACCGATACAATGGCGTTCCATGGCCTGAGACCGGAGAACGTTCGAATCGGCGTGCGTTTCCTGACTCGTTATGGGGCGCTGTATACGACTCGCCTGCATGGGGCGATTCTGGGGATTTTGCTGCATAAGCCGGAGGTGGTGCTGATCGACAATAACTACGGGAAAAATTCGTCGTTCTATGAAACCTGGCTGCAGGCGTTCCCGTCGGTACGGCTGGAAACGGCCAACGACAGAGCCTCCACCCCCGACCCGATTTAGAAACCCCTACTGAAATCCGCTTATGAAACCGTATACTTTTTCGGTCATCGTACCGCTGTACAATAAACAGAACGAAATCGGCGATACCTTGCGGTCGATTCTCGCTCAACGCTATGCCCCGTTGGAAATCGTGGTGGTGAATGACGGCAGTACGGACGGAAGTACCGAGGTGGTTCGTTCGTTCGACAGTCCGCTCATTCGTTTGATCACCCAGCCCAATGCCGGGGAGTGTGCGGCCCGGAATCGGGCGATCGCCGAGGCGCGTGGCGGATATCTGGCCTTGTTGGATGCAGACGACACCTGGGACCCGGGCTATCTGGAAGAGATTGCCCGGCTGATCGACCGCTATCCCGGTTGCGGTATGTATAGCACGGCATTTCAGATCGTGAGTCGGGAGGGCGTCTTCCCGAGCCATTCGCCGAAAGAAGAGGGCGTGGTCGATGATTTTTTTCGTCGTTCGTTGAGCTACTATGTGAGCATTCCTTCGGCATCGACCATTCCGGCGTTTGTTTTCAAGGAGGTGGGGGGTTTCCCGGAGGGCATGCGCATGGGGGGCGATCAATATATGTGGGTGAAGATCGCTCGACGCTATCCCGTATGCTATTCCCCCAAACGACTACTCAATTACAGTCTGGTCGCCTCCAACCGCTCGGCAGCCATTTATACGCCGGAGACGACCTCGTATTCGTTTCGCGACTTTTACGATCCGCAGGGGGATTTCTATCTGAACGAATACCTGGCCCGTGTGGAACTCGGCAAGGCCCTGACGCTTTCGGCCAAAGGCGGCACCCAGGAGGGACGTTCGGCTGAACGTTTCTATCGGTATACGCGTTGTAACCGACGGGCGTGGTACAAACTCTGGGTGCTGAACCGCATCCCGATGCCGTTGCGGGCGTGGGTGTTCCGGCAATACAATCGGTTGGCTTGGAAATTGGCGAAAAAGGGGTTGTAGACGAAAAAGCAAAACAAGACCCCCTTGATGGAATAGAAAGGACGGCTTTCTTTCGGAAAGCCGTCCTTTTGTTGGGTTCTGTTGTGGATCTCTACCCGATGAGTCCTCGGCTGATCTGCCAACGCATTCGTAGCAGGAACCATCCTTTGAGGGGCTGGAGTCGCAGGGTGTACCCTACGGCAAAGACCAGGGCCCCGACCCATTTAATCCCTTCGGCCACCAAGCGTCGCAGATAGGCGCCACGCCCCAGCTCGCGGGTGCGGACCCGTTCGCTCATGCCGCCCATGTGATTGACGCGATCGAAATAGGTTGGGGTGAGTTTGCTGGCCGGAATCAGGTGATAGATCACGGCGCCGGGGAGGTAGTAGATCTTTTCGCCGGCGGCGTGCAATCGGGCAAAGAGCTCTTTCTCCTCGCCCCCCATCGGTTTCTCTCCGGTACGTCCCAGCTCGGTATTGAACAGTCCGTAGCGTTCTAAGACGGTGCGTCGAACCCCCATATTTCCGCCCGGAGGATATTTGCGGGCCGGGAAGGGTCGGATATGGTCTCCCAAATAGAGGGCCCCGGCAATCGGGCGTGCTGCAATCGGCGAGAGCCAGCGGGGAGGAGGACATTCGTAGATCGGTACGACTACCCCACCGCCTCCGGCCGCCTCCGGATAGCGCTCGAAGAAGTCGATGTAGCTGGAGGCAAAACCCGGATTAACTTTCTCGTCGTCGTCGATGATGGCCACATAGGGGGCGCGGCTATGACGGATCCCGCAATTCCGGGCATGGGAGAGTCCCTGACGGGTTTCGGTCACCATGGTCAGTTGGAGTTCGGGATGGGCGGCCGCGAAAGCCGCAAAGACTTCCGGTGTCGCGTCACTGGAGTTGTTGTTGACGACCACCGCTTCCCAACGCGCCGGATCGAGGTGTTGGGCGGCCAGGCTTTCGAGCGTTCCCAGCATGTAGGGGGCTCGGTTGTAGGTGGCGATGATGATCGAAAGTGCAGGAGTAGCCTCTGTCATAGGAGTAGCCTGAGAAAAGAGACGGACGATCACCGGGCGGGAGGTCGTCCGTCTCGGATGGATATTCGGTTAGAGTTGGGCGATGAATTTCGACATCTCCGATTCGTGGGCTTCGATGCTTTGCAGCAGTTTGAATTGGGCATACGAACGTTGGAGATTGTGGGTCGGATGTTTGATTTTGTAATAGGTATCGCCTTCGAGGTAGTCGGTCAAGAAACGGATCGTCTGCATATAGGTCAGCATCTTGGCGCCGAAAGGCAGGTTTTCGCGTTCGGTGGGCGTCAGAAAATCCCCCGCTGAACGGAGATAACCCGTCGAAAAGGCCCGGAAAACATCCATGTTGACGTTGACGTTGTCCAGATTGGGATCATCTTCGGAGCCGGTATTGGCTCCGGTGCGGATGAAGTCCCCGAAATCCGACAGCACATACCCCGGCATGGTGGTGTCTAGATCGATGACGCACAACGGTTTTCGATTGCGATCGAACAGCAGGTTGTTGACTTTGGTATCGCAGTGGGTGACCCGTTTGGGTAATTTCCCCGCCCGATGCAGCACCTCCGCCTTACACATCTCGGCGGCTCGTGCCAACAATTCGTCGACCAGCGGACGTACTTCGTGGAGACGCCCTTTGGGGTCGGCCTCGATCGCCTGCCGAAAACCTTCCAGGCGGAATTCGATGTTGTGGAAGTTGGGAATGGTTTCTCGCAAAGCCCCTTCCGGCATATCCGACAACTGGTGTTGGAAGCGACCGAAAGCTTCTCCGGTCAGTTCGGCCAACTGGCTATCCATCGTCTCGTAGGTGACCGAATCGGCGATGTACACCATCACGCGCCAGTAGTTCTCCCCATCGAAATCGTATAATTGGCCCGAATGGGTCGGAACGATACGCAACACTTTGCGGTCGATGTCGCTCTCACCGGCGGCGATGAGCTTGGCCCGGATGTGGCGGGTGATGCGTTGAATGTTGGTCTGCAGCAGATCGACATCCTGAAAAATGTGATGGTTGATCCGTTGCAGAATGTAATCGGGATCGGTGGGCGAGGCGGTGCGTATCCGGTAGGTGTCGTTGATGAGTCCATTGCCGACGGGAACGAGGTCGGCCACACTCCCCTGAATGGCAAAACGATTGACAATTGCTTTTTTCTGATCCATCGTATTCGACTGTTTATTGGTTGTCGTCCGGAGCGGTGGCCAGGGTCAATCCCTGTAGTTTGTTCCACGCTCCGCGGGTGAAGTCGGGAATTTTGACCGGTTTGCTGCCGTTGAGCACCGAAGCCTCGGTCAGTTCGACTAGGGAAGACCATTCGGCGGCATCGTAAACGTCCTGATCCAACGGCAAACCGTTGCGCAGGCAGTAGATCAGTCGCGAGTCCATGATGAAATCCATGCCGCCATGTCCCCCTACTTCACGGGCTTTCTGACCATATTCCTTGCTGATGGGGTGTTCCCACTGGGCCAGCATCTGTTCGCGGGCCTCGCGATCCAGGGCATCATGGCCCAGCGAATCGAACGCCAGCACTTCGGTCGGCCATTTCTGGGCGAACCCTTTGGTCCCGCTCACCAAATGGATGCGGCTGTATGGCCGCGGACTCGAGACATTGTGTTGAACGAGGATGGTCTTGCCTTTGGCGGTACGGATCAGCGTGGAGTTCATGTCGCCCTTTTTGTAGGTGCGTTTGGCAAAATCGCTTTCCGCACCGTGATTTCGAATGGCCGCGAGGGTCAGGCTGAACTGATCCGACGACATCGATACCAGATAGTCCATCTTATCGCCTCGATGGATGTTCAAAATCTGGCAGATGGGCCCCAGACCGTGGGTCGGATAGGGATTTCCGTCGTGGGCTTCGTTGTACTTCAGCCGCCACATGTCGTGGTATCCGGTCGTGTCGTTGAACATGTAGTTGCTCAGATTGTGGATGTAAGCCCCTTCGACATGGATGATCTCCCCGAACAGACCGTGTTGGGCCATGTTCAGCGTAGCCATTTCGAAAAAGTCGTAGCAACAGTTTTCCAGCATCATGAAATGACGCCGGGTCTTTTCGGCCGTGTTGACCAGTTGCCAACATTCGTCGAGCGTCAAAGCGGCCGGAACTTCGCTGACGGCATGTTTCCCGTGTTCCATGGCATAGACGGAGACGGGCGTATGGAGCTCCCAGTCGGTGCAGCAGTAGACCAGATCGACGTCTTCGCGTTCGCACACCTTTTTCCACTCCTCTTCGCCGCAATAGGTGTCGGCTTCCGGGAGACCGGCATCGGTCAGCGTTTTCTGAGCCCGGGCGAGGTTCTCGGGAACGACATCGCACAGGGCGACGATTTTTACGCCGTCGATATGGGTATAACGCTCTACGGCACTCCCTCCTCGAGAGCCCACCCCGATAAAGGCGATGCGCACCGTATCGATGGGCTCACAACGCAGTCCCAACACATCGGTCTGGCCGGCGGGACGTTCCGGGGTGGCGAATTCGATCATGTCGCTCTGAGGCGAGGTCGACTCTTGACAAGAGGTGAGCCAAAGGCTGGAGATCAACAGACTGATCGTCGTGAGAAACAGAAAAGGTTTGGTCATTTCGGTAGGTTTTAGGCGGGTGATGGATGAAAAACCCCTGCCGCCCGAACGGACGGAGGGGTTTGGAAATTTCTCGGGCTGATTAATTCAGCGAATAGGGTTGTTCTTCGGCGGTGTATACCCGTTTTTTGTTGGGTTTGGGACCCATCACAAAGGTCAGCTCGCCGCCGGAGAGGATTTCATCCTGCGTAATGTAGGCGCGTTTGAGCGGCTGTCCGTTGAGGGATACACTCTGCACGTAACGGTTGGTGTCGCTCACCTTCGGGGCCCGGATCACAAATTTCTTCCCGTTTTCCAGGTTGAGCTGGATGAACGGCAGATAGGGCGCCCCCAGTACATACTGGTCGGTTCCCGGACATACCGGATAGAAGCCCATGGCCGTAAACAGATACCAGGCCGACATCTGACCGCAGTCGTCGTTGCCCGAGAGGCCTTCGATGTTGTTTTTGTACATGCGGTTCATCACCTCGCGTACCCAATACTGGGTTTTCCAAGGTTGCGAGGTCCAGGCATACAGGTAGGGAATGTGGTGGCTGGGTTCGTTGCCGTGGACGTAGTTGCCCATGATCCCTTCCCGGGTCACGTCTTCGGTATTTTCGAAGAATTCGTCGGGCAGGTACATCGTGAACAGCGAGTCGAGTTTGCGGATGAAGCTCTTGTCCCCGCCCATGATTTCGATCAGCGAGTGAACGTCCTGCGGTACATAGAACGAATAGTTCCAGGAGTTGCCTTCGATGAAGCCCATGTCGTGGGTTTCGAGCAGGTTGAAGTTTTCACGGAATTGACCGTTGGCCCCTTTCGGACGCACGAAGCCCAACGTCGTGTCGAAGACGTTGCGATAGTACTGAGCCCGTTTCATGTAGCGGTTGGCTACATCCTGACGTCCCATCGACAGCGCCGTGCGGTAGATGCACCAGTCGTCGTAGGAGTATTCCAGCGTAATGGAGGCCGAAGCCGGATTGCATTCGTCGGGAACATAACCGTGCTGCATGTAGTCGCCGATGCAGACGATATAGGGTTTGGTCGAACTGCTGATCATCGCTTCGAGGGCTTTTTCTTTGTCGACTTTGATCCCTTTGGCCATGGCGTCTGCCAGAGCTGATACCCCGTGGTAACCGATCATACAGAAGTTTTCGTTGGCCATGTGCGACCAGATCGGCAGGATTTTATGAACGCTCTGTTCGTAGTGGGCCAGCATTGAGGCCATCATGTCGGCGCTGCGTTCGCGGTTGATAATCGTGTAGAAGGGCATCAGGGCGCGGTAGGTGTCCCACAGCGAGAAGATGGTGTAGTTGGTAAAGCCTTTGGCGGTGTGGATGTTGTGATCCAGACCCCGGTATTTACCGTCCACGTCCATGTAGACCGACGGGTTGATCAGGGTGTGATACAGCGAGGTGTAGAGCATGTCGAGTTGATCGTCCGTCCCTTCGGCTTCGATGACATGGAGCTCTTCGGCCCATTTCGAGGCGGCGCTCTTTTCGATCTGTTCGAACGAGCGACCCAGTGCTTCGGCTTCCAGGTTCTTCATGGCGCCTTCCGTGCTGACGGCCGAGATGGCGAACTGGATTTCCAGCGTGGGATCATCCCCCAGGTCGACTTCGAAATAGGAAACCACCTGGCGTCCTTCGATGTGCGGGAAGTTGTGGTAGAGCCCTAGCTTTTTCAGTTGCCCCAGATAGGGAGGTTCCACTTTGTCGATGTAACCGTAGTTGGTGATCGGTTTCGACAGCCGCATGGCAAAATAGGTGTAGTTGGTCCGGGCCCATCCGTTGGTGATGCGGTAGCCGGTCAGGGTGGTGTCGTTTTCCACCCGCAGGTTGGCCCACAGGGTCTTGCCGTCGTAGTTATAGATGCCGTGGTTCAGGTCGAGGATGAACCGCGGGTCTTTGGCATCTTTGGGATAGGTGTAGCGATGGATCCCGGTTCGTTCCGTGGCGGTCAATTCGACTTTGATGCCGTAATCGTCCAAAAAGACCGAGTAGTACCCCGGACGAGCCACTTCCGTAGCGTGGTTGAAACGCGAACGGTAACCATCGTCGGGATCTGTCTGGGTCCCCGGGTTGAGTTTCAGGGTGCCGGTGGTAGGCATGATCAGAAAGTCCCCCAGGTCGGAGTGGCCGGTCCCACTGAAGTGGGTATGGCTAAAGCCGACGATCGTCGAGTCTTTGTATTGATATCCCGCGCAATATTCATACGTGCGCGGTTGATAGACGCCATTGACGTTGTTGGGGATGGTGTCGGTGTCGGGGCTCAGGGCTACGATTCCGTGGGGAACGCAGGCTCCCGGGAAAACGTGACCCATTTTAGCGGTCCCGATCATGGGATTCACTCGGTCGAGCGGAGTGATCTGAGCCGAGGCCAGGGTGGCGCAGGCCAGGAACAGCGATAAAAAAACGGTTTTTTTCATACAGTTGGATTAATAATATATTCACTTTCAGGGTAAACCGGGGAATGAAGTGAGGGTGCCCGAGCCGGGGTCTCACCCCCTGCTCGCCAGCCGATTTTCGAACCGCACAGTTAACGCCCAAAGATAGCGATTTTATGGGAATTCCCAGTATGTCGGGATTCTCTTTACCCCAGGAGAAAGAAAATCAAACGGAAGGTGGTGCCATTCGTGGGGATGGATGACGCCGGTTGACCGTGGCGAAAGGGTGAAAAAACGACAGGAAAATCTTGGCTTGCATTTGGATTCCCCGTCCAAATGATTATCTTTGAAATCACTACACTTAAACATGGATATCAATTATGAGGAAAAACTTTTGGCTTGCTTGTTTGCTGGCGGTCGCGTGTGTGGCCCAGGCGCCGGCACAAGGGAAATACCAGCCCACCGAAGAAAATCTGAAAAATCGGGAAGCTTTTCAGGATGATAAATTCGGTCTGTTCATTCACTGGGGGATTTACAGCATGATGGCGGACGGCGAATGGATCATGGACCAGAAAAATATCAATTACGAGGAGTATGCCAAATTGGCTTCGGGCTTCTATCCGTCGAAATTCAATGCGGCCGAATGGGTGGCTGCGGTGAAGGATGCCGGGATGAAGTACATCGTCATCACGTCGCGCCATCATGACGGGTTCTCGATGTGGGGTACCAAGCAGTCCGACTACAACATCGTCGATGCTACCCCGTTCAAACGCGATGTGATCAAAGAGTTGGCCGAAGAGTGCCAGAAACAGGGAATCAAACTCGGATTTTACTATTCTCATCTCGATTGGCGTCGTCCCGATTACTATCCGTTGGGACGCAGCGGACACGGCACCGGACGTACGGAACATGGCAACTGGAACGACTATCTGAAGTTCATGAACAATCAGCTGACCGAGCTGTTGACCAATTATGGGCCGATCAACATGATCTGGTTCGACGGTTGGTGGGATCAGAAGACGGCCGTGGATTGGAAGCTGGATGAACAGTATGCATTGATTCATGGATTGCAGCCGGGCTGTCTGATCGGAAACAACCACCACCTCAAACCGTTCGATGGGGAAGATTTCCAGATGTTCGAACGCGATCTGCCGGGACAGAATACGGCGGGGCATTCGGCTGACTCCGAAATCGGTGATCTGCCATTGGAAACCTGCCAGACGATGAACGGTATGTGGGGTTATCGCATCACCGACCAGGACTATAAAGATACCCGTACCTTGATTCAATACCTGGTGCAGGCCGCCGGGAATAACGCGAACCTGTTGTTGAATGTCGGGCCGCAACCCAATGGGGAAATTCCGGCTTTGGCGTTGGATCGGATGAAGGAGATGGGGGCTTGGTTGCGTCAGTACGGAGAAACGGTTTATGGTACGCGCGGCGGAGAGATTGAACCGCGGGACTGGGGCGTGACCACCCAAAAAGGGAATAAACTGTATGTCCACATTCTGAATCTCAAAGACAATGGGCTCTTCCTGCCGATTACGGATAAGAAGGTGAAAAAAGCGACCCTGTTCAAGGATGGGTCGTCGGTGAAATTCACGCAGGATAAGGATGGCGTGGTGCTGAAATTGGCCGAAGTGCCGACCGATATCGACTATGTGGTCACCTTGGAATTTTAGTATTTCCGCTTTCTCTGGATTGTGTCAGGTCTAAACTCGAAAAACGCCGCTCTTTTTAGAGAGGCGTTTTTATTGAGTTCAGTCGACTGGTCCGGAAGTCTCGTTTGGGTGTCAGATGGTTTGAGACGATGAAGTCCCCGGAAGCATGCCTAATTGTTCGAACATGTGTCGATAATAGGCGGCCTTTTCGGGTAGAGGTTTGGGGTAGGCCCGGGAGGTAGAAGGCATGCGGAACAGTTGTAGCGTGCGTCCTTCGAATTGGAAGGGGGTGCTGGCACCGATCGGGGGTGCGGAGGCCTCGATCAGGGTGAGCAGGGTGTCGGTGGCTTTCTGGCCGGTGGTGACGATCGCCTGCAGTTGAGGCAGTGCGGCCAGGGTGGCCGAGATATCGATGCGTCGGACCACTTCCAGAAAGTGATCCGATGCGTTGTCCCGCAGACGAATCACTTCGGTGGCAGTATCCCCCAGGGCAATCCCCCGCTCCGTACAAAAGGCTTGGATACGCGGTTGGTCGAAGGCTTTGCGATCGGGGGTCAACAGATACTCTTTGTCGTTGAAAAACAGCAATCCCATAATACGCCACATGTCGTTTTGCAGATTGGGGTAGAAAAACGGCATCGACCAACGGTTGGGCTTGGGCGGGAAACTGCCCAGCATCAGCAGTCGGGCTTGAGGCGGCAGAAAAAAGGGCAGCGGATGTGTTTCGGGCGTGGGCGTGGAAGGCATCGGTTGAAAAGCAATTCTCGAAAAACGCTCTCCGGGCACGCGGGAATGTTTCGAAGGAGCGTTTTGGATGATGTTGGTTAAGGAAGACGACGGATCGAGCGGATCAATACAGGCTCGGTCAGGTATTGTCCCTGATCCGGCAAGGCTTGAATGGCTTTGACGGTCGACATGCCGTCGGTCACTTGCCCGAACACAGCGAAACCTTGACCATCGGGATTCCGCTTTCCGCCGAAATCCAGTTCGGGCTGATCACCGATGCAGATGAAAAACTCCGAAGAGGCGGTACCCGGTTCGGCCCGGGCCATCGACAGGGTGCCATCCAGATGGTGCAGCCCGGTTGCTTGGGTGGTTTCGTGGGCAATGGCCGGGGCATCTGCCGCCTGATACAGCCCGCCTTGAATGACATCGATTTTAACCGAGTCGTTCGGTTGATTGTCGGCTCGCGTCACCCGGTAGAAGATGGCATTGCCTCGATTATAATACCCCTCGTCGACCAGTTTCAGAAACTGTCCGGCCGAGATGGGGGCCTCTTTCAGATAGATCTCTGCGGTGATCGCTCCGCGATCCGTCTCGATGACAACCCGAGGGTTCGGGGTTGGTTGACAGGCGAAAAACGGTAGCAAGGCGCCGAGCAGGCACAGCCTGCGGAGAAGCCCGGTTTGGGACTTATGACGTTTAGTGTTTAGCATCGAAGGAGAAGGTTTTCACGGTTTTTCCGGTGGTGTCGCGGAGACGAAGGTGGAGTTGTTGGGTCGAAATGTCGAGATCGACGGCATGTTCGGTCGGGTTGATGAGCAGCGGAAAATCGCAACCGTCTTGACCGGCCGGAGCGTAGTAGAAACGGTGGGTGTGGCCGCAGAGCATCAGGTCGACCCGGTGGCCGTTGAGGAGAGGAATGAATTTCCGACGGGTTTCCAGAGCCCCATGCCAGCTGTCGTTCACCGGCGAAACATGCATGATGACCACCCGAAATGCCGCCTGTTGAAAGGCCTCACTCGCTACGACGTCTTTCAACCAACGGGCCTCTTCGTCGCGATAGCGATCGTAGTCGCCCAGACCGTGATACTCGATGTCGTCATCGGGTTTGTCTTCTCCGCCATCCAGTACGAGGAAAAAGGCCGGTCCGTCGCGGAATGTGTAGTAAGTCTCGCCCGTGGGAGAGGGGAAGTAGTCCAGAAATTCATAGGCAAGTTGTCCTCGCGTTTCGTGATTGCCCCGGGCGAAAAAGAAGGGCGTCTCTGCGGCAAAGGTCTCCGTCGCGGTTTGTAAAAAATCTTCGATGATCTGTGTTTCGGAGGAGAGGTGGTTGGCCATGTCGCCGTTGAAGATGACAAAATCGGTTTTTTGGGCCGTCACATTGGCTAATAACGCTTTCTGAATATCGTTGTGGCCATGGATATCGTTGACAACGGTGCAGTGAATGGTGTCTTTACGGGTGTCGAAGGTGGTGAAGCGATACGGGGTTCGCAAGTAGACATCGCTGCCGGTGGCGTGGCCGTATTGAACGAAATAGTCTTCGTGACGGGTGACCTCTTTGGAAAGGACACGGTAGCGATAGGTGGTTCCGGGTTCCAGCCCGCTGACATGGACGCAATGGAGGCGTCCGATGGCTTTACGGCCATTGATGCTCTGGTAGTAGGTCGGGCGGGTGTCGGCGTAGAAGTGCAGGGAGTCGTCCGGAGCGATCTCCACCCAACCGACGGCTTCACGATTGGTGATCCAAAGCACCGTCACCTCGTTCTCTCCCATCTTTTGAAGATAGGGCCCACAGATGATTTTAAAGTCCTCCTGGGCAAACAGACTGATGCTACTTAAAAAAAGTACCAGGGAAAAGACCCATTTTTTCATATTCAAAAAGGTGTTTGGGAAATTAATGCGTTTCAAAAATAGTGCTTTTACGGGAAACGAGAAAGTCCAGGAGGGGAAAGAATGTGGGAAAATGCACCGGAAAGATGACCGGAAACGATGGTGAAGGTCGAAAACGAAACGCTCGTGTTCATGGGACTGAGGTCGATCGGGGTGTGGTGGGGTACTATCGTTTGTGCCCTCTGATAACGGGTGGGCTGTTGAATGGGAGGGTTCGGTTGGGAGCGGGTCGTACAGGCGAAGAAAGTCCCCGATAACGAATAAAGCGAAGCAGGCATAAGGTCCGGACGGGGCTTCCAGAAAGCGACGTATGGTGGGTGATCGACACGGGAAAGTGAACGCGAAGGAGCCGATTTTCGGAAGAATTGGCCGTGAGAGGTACATCGAAGCCGATTAATGGCTACATTCGTGCGGTTAAATCGCTCTTTCGCTTTTGCCTCGTTGTTCGGCAGTCATGCCCGGAAACAGGGGGTGTGTGCGAAGAGACCTCAAAGGAGAGATCGAAAGTGGCTTTCAAAGATATGATGGAAAACAAAAATACCATGACCATTCGACCTGTTACGTTACAGGATGCACGGGTAATCAGCGAAATTTATAACTATTATGTGGAACATACGGTCTATTCGTTCGAGATGGCACCGGTGACGGAAGCTGAAATGCGTCAGAGAATTGACTCGGTGCTTCAGGCCGACCTGCCGTTTTGTGTGGGCGAGGAAAACGGACGAGTGGTCGGTTTTTGTTATGTGCACCCCTGGAAAAGCCGGGCCGCGTATCAGGCCTCTTTGGAAACAACGATCTATTTGGATAAAGACTTTTTGGAGGGGGGCCGAGGACAGGCTCTGTATGAATGGCTGTTGCAGGCAATCGATCGGCAGCGGGTCCATACGCTAATTGCCTGCATCACCCTGCCCAATCCTCGCAGTACGCGATTGCATGAACGGTTGGGATTTCAACAGGTCTCCCATTTCAAGGCCGTAGGCCGTAAGTTCGATACCTGGCTGGATATCGGCGATTGGCAGTTGATGTTGGAATAGGAAAATCTGCTTTTGGAAAGAATTTGGTGTCTGAACAAAAGTGAAAATAAAAAAAAGAGATTCGAGTTATCGAATCTCTTTTTAAGTAGCGGGGGCAGGACTCGAACCTGCGACCTTTGGGTTATGAGCCCAACGAGCTACCAACTGCTCCACCCCGCGATTTCGGAATGCAAATATAAAGGAAAATTCACCCTTTTGCAAATATTTTCTGAGAAATAAAATTTTTTTGAATGGAGGAGTCGCTTCGCAAAGACCGGCTTATAATCTGAAAATGAAAAAGTATAGCCTGTTTTGAGAGCAAAAATAAAACGGTCCGTGAGGACCGTTTTTAGGAAAAAAGAGAGGCGTTTAGATCGCCCGTGCGACAATCTCGGCTAAATCATAAACCGGAATCGTAGCTTCGCGAGCAATACCTTTTTTACATAATGGGCAGGCGGTCACGATGCTGGTGGCGCCGGTAGCCGCCAGGGCTGTGGCCACTTGTCCGCTGATGCGTCGTTGCCCTTCGTCATCGATGGCCGTGTTGGCGATGCTCGAACCGCAGCATAAGGCGTGTTCGCGAGTTTCGGCCGGCTCTTTCAGAATGCCCAAGGCGGCGATAACCTCCCGGGGTGCATCGTAGATGCCGCCTCCGCGACCCAATTCACAAGGATCGTGATAGGTAAAGGTCTCGCTCCCGGCATGGAGGTGCAAACGCCCCTCAGCCAGCAATCTTTGGATATATTCGGAGTGGTGCAACACCTCGATGCCTTCCAGCTGGTAATCTTCCTTGAAGACTTTCAGACAGATCGGACAGGAGGTGACCAAAGTCGTAATACCGTGTTTTTGAAAAAGTTCCTTGTTGAAATTCATCATCTTGCGGGCAGCGTCCACTTCTCCGGCGAGTTTTAAGGGACGACCGCAGCATACGCCACCGTTTTTGTCGGCCCACCAGACCGTTTCGTGGGCCGCTGCGAAAATCTGTTCCATGGCGAGCAGGATTCTCGGCGTCAGTAAGGTCATGCAGCCGGCGAAATAACCCACCTTGCCCTCTCCGGTGGAGGGATCTTTGCCTTGAATATAGGCATAACGGTTCGGCGCATCTGGATAGGCGCGTTTGGCGCGGCTGTTGAGGCGCAGGGTGTTCTGTTCGATGCCGACGGGACAGGCCTGCTGGCATCGGCCACACATCAGACAGTTGTCGGCCACCGCATCGGTCAGACGTCCATAACGACGGTCCCGCAGAAAATAGACTGCCTGTACCCCCTGAATGTCGGCGCCACTCTGCAGTTGACAAGGGTCGATACAGATGCCACAACGCGAACAGGCATCGATTTGGAATCGGTCGTAGGTTGTCTCTTTTTCGGAGGCTCTCAGGCCGGCATTGCGTAAAAAGATCAACGGCATCTCGGTGAAGATGTGCATGTAGCGCGAAAAGGGCAGTGCAATGAAGAAAACCCCCAACGCAATGGAATAGATCCACCAGGCTCCCAGTTCGATATGTTGGGCTTCGATGATTCGGGCCGGGAGAAAGTTGGCCAACCATTGACCGAGACTGCCGGTCAGGAAGCTGCCGCAACCGATGCCGGGCGGGATCAGCTGGGTGTTTTCACTCAGCGTCCAGACATAACCTCCGAAACGCCATACTTCGGCACTGGTGAGGCTTTCGGCCAGCAGACGGGCCGGGAAGATCAGCCACAGCGCCGTGAGAGCGATGCGGTCTCCCAGCATGTGTTTGGTGGTGCGTTTCATGCCCATGACCCGGGACCGGATTCGTTTGAAGAGTGCCAGCCCCACCCCGATCAAAATCAGTAACAACAGGGCATCTTTGATGAGCGAGAAGTTGAAGGCCCGTTCGAAAATGGGGTGGACGTAGTAAGAGAAAAAGATGTCGACGTACAACGGAACACCTTCGCCTTTGAAGTAGACGTAGGTTTCGATCCAGCCTACGGTAATCAACAAGAACCACCCCAGGGCAAAACTCGTGTGCATGTAACCCAGCAGGGGGTTGGTGCGCCAGATTTTGCGGTGCAGCAGGGATTCGTTGATGATTTCGAGGATGGATTTCCAGGTCGCCCGGGTAGGCAACGAGCGCCAGAAAAGCCGTTTTTGCTCCCGACTCAGCCCTACGAACCAGTAGATATACTTGAACAGCAGGGTGATCAGCAGGAAAATGGCTCCGGCATAGAACGGAAGCACGAACAGTCTGAAATGTTCCATTATCGCGAACGATTAGCTAAATGTTTTTTGATGGTCAGCACGATCTGGCGGGTGTTGATTCCGCGCGGACAGGCCAGCCGACATTTCCCGCACAGCATGCATTTTTCCAGCTCCTCGGCCATACCTTGATATTCGCCTCGCCGTACCAGCGTATGGACTTTGCGCAGGCTGAACGAGGTGAAGTTAGCGGCTGTACAGGCCGCCGTACAGTTGCCGCAGGCGATGCAGGTCTGCAACTCCGGATACTCGCGCAGGAGTTCCTTGGAGTAGCTCATGTCGTTGCGGTCGATATCGATCGACCGGGGACGACTGATCGAATATCCCCAGGAGGTCATGGGCGTTTGGAATTAAGGGTTCGGGCTACCTGATAGGCGGCGGCAATGCCTTCGTTGATCGACTCTCCGATATTTTTGGGGGCCGTGACGGTCCCGGCATAGAACAGCCGCGGAGAGGAGGAACGGACATTGCCGGCAAATTGATTCAGTGGACGCAGAAAACCGCTCGGATACAGCTCGATGTGACGATTCTGGCTGAAGGCTTCGTTGCTGGCTCCGGCCTGCATGCCGACGGCCAGGATCAGCATGTCGACGCTCATGCGTAACGGACGGCCGATAAGCGTGTCTTCGGCTTTGATATGGATGCGGTGATCGATGGTCGGCGAGGCCTCCGAGATACGCCCCCGAATAAAATGGATGTTGTATTGTTGCTGGGCCTGGCGATACAGCTCTTCGTAGCCCGGCCCGAACATCCGCATGTCCATGTAGAAGCTGAAAATCTCGGCGTCGGGAATCTGTTGTTTGACTTCGATGGCCTGTTTGACCCCCGTGATGCAGCAGACGCGCGAACAGTGTCGCTGATTGACTTTTTCATCCCGGGAGCCTACGCAGTGCAGAAAAGCGACGGTTTTGGGGGTCTGGCCGTTGGCCATGCGGACCCCACCCTCGCGGAACATGCGTTCGACATCGACCGTGGTATAGACGTTGTCGTAGAGGCCGTAGCCGTACTCCTCTTTGCGTTCGGCCGGGAAAATGTCGAAACCGGAAGCAACCACTACGGCTTCGGCTTCCAGATGACGGCCGTCGGTGAGGGTGACGCCTCGGCCCTCTTCTTCGATGCCGGAGACCGTCGTGGCGGTATGTACCTCGGTCGAGGTACTGCCCAGTCGGTTCCGTAAGTCGTCGAGTACTTCATGAGCGGGCGTCATGGTGGGGAAAAGCCGGTCCCAGCGGCATAACTTGCCGCCCAGCGACTCCTCTTTTTCGATGAGTACCGGTTTGAATCCCAATTCGTCCAGGGTGATGGCCGTCTGCATGCCGGCGACCCCGCCCCCGATAATGATTACGCGTCCTGTCATAGGTTTGCTTCGTTGCGAAAGTTATTTCGTATAGCAGCCGATGAGCGAGTCTTCGGGCTTGCCGATGAATTTTCCGTTTTTACCCAGGTATTTGGCTCCCGGGTCATATTCGATGCCCATTTTGTCGAGCAGCGGTTCGACGGCCACCTGGTGCAGCTGCATCCCCAGATCCCAGGGATCGTAGCCCAGGACCAGACCGGCCATCTCTTCGTAGGTCAGGACCGGAATGCCGTGACCGTCCTGTCCGTAGAGGGTACCTTCCATTTCCGAAATGGCGTATTGCCAACGGTCGAGGAACATCGTACACCCCGGACAGTTGGCGACGATGAAATCG
Organism: uncultured Alistipes sp.; assembly: GCA_944326035.1. GTDB lineage: Bacteria > Bacteroidota > Bacteroidia > Bacteroidales > Rikenellaceae > Alistipes_A. Next base: position 126,166 of record CALVCS010000010.1, read on the forward strand.
GGTTTATAGGGGGCCATCGACTCCAGTTTTTTCTTGGAGTTGGCGACCGGACAACCCCGGTTGGCCTGGACCAGATAGTTGCGGAAACCGAAACCGCAGCAGTGACGCCGTTCCGGATAGTCGATGCATTCGCCGCCCCAGGCTTCCACCATTCCCGAAAGAACGTACGGGAATTCCGATCCGCCGACCCCGACTTTCGGGAAGATCTTGGCGTAATGACAGCCGATGTGATCGACGACCTTGAGCGGTTCTCCGGTCTGGACGTTGATCAGTTTGTGTTTGGCCTGCGCGGCGATCTGGTGGCGGTGATGAAAGATAATGTCGGATGTATGGGCCAGGTTTTTCGGCTTTTTGAACTCGCGGCCGGTCGCTTTGTAGAGATATTCGTGGGCTTTTTCCTCCTGTTCCGGGAATTCGTGCCACATCTCCAGCGCTTCGGAGTAGATCCCGAAGGAGGTGATACAGGAGGAGACGAAGTTTTCGTATCCGGCTTCGGTCATTAGGGCAAACTGACGGGCCACGACGGTCATGATCGTGTCCAACGGAACGATGTCGGAGTGGTAACCGATCCCGGTGCAGGAGGTGTGACGGGCATCGTCCAGAATGTCGCGTCCCAGATCATTCCCCAAAATGTGTAGAAAGGCCGCTTCGGACCCCGGGAAAAAGTTCTGGCGAATGCAACTGCGGGCATAATAGTAGTGGTCGTCCGCAATATCTTTCTGATATTCTTTCCAAGAGATTTTCATGATGGTCGATTATTGGTGGGACCCGTTGTCGGTCGTATAGATGTAGCGGAAATACTCTTCGTCCGCGCCGTTAAAACCCATTTCGATGGCTTTTTGCTCCGAACATTTTTCCAGGTTGTCGAAAAAGTCGTCGCAGCCGGTTACTTTCAGGATGTTGTGGAGTTCGGCCATGCTCTGGTCGTCGATCTTGCGGACGGCGCCCGGACCTTCCTGGCGGTAGTTGTCTCCGAAGCGTTCGAAGACATCCCGATCGTGTTCGTAGACCCATTTCCAGACGGGCCCCTGTTCCGGATGGAGTTCCGGGTCGATCAGCTTGGGCATGAGGCAGTAGCCCGTATTGAGGATGTTTTGGCCGATGGTGCGTTTCAAGGCCAGTTGTTGTCGGCCCTTCTCGCTGTACACGAAAAAGCCCAGCCGCTGAGAGAGGCTACGCAACGATTGGATGATATAGGCCGGCGTGTTGCCTCTCGGGCAGCGCGGACGGCAGGACATGCATTCGCCGCAATACCAGATCGTATCGCTTTTGAGCAGCTCTTCGATGGCCCGATCGTCCTGGGTTTGTACCGTGTCGACGATCTGACGGGGGTCGTAATTGTAGAATTCGGCCGATGGGCACACCCCGGTGCAGATGCCGCAATTCATGCAGGCGGTCAGCCCCTCCTTCATGCGCACATCTTCCATCAGCATATCGAAATATTTCCCCATGATAGTTTCCTTAGTGGATACAGTTTTCAACATAACAAATGTACGGATCCCCGGGCACAGAAAGATACCGCGGAAAGCGTATTTTGGCTAAGTATAAATACGTATTCCCTTTAGGGCGGGGCTTTTAGCGATTGAGTGTCTGAAAAATAGATCCTCCAGGTCGGGCCCGGGGCGGGAATCTGACGGGATTTGTTTACCTTTGTCTTCTCAAGCTGTCTATCATGGAATCGAATTACGAGCTTTGTGAACGTTACGACGCGGAAAAAATCGCCCGTCTGTCGGAACACTATCGGGAAATCTTGAAGCTGTTGGGCGAAGACCCGACGCGCGAAGGGTTGTTGAAAACCCCGGAACGGATGGCCAAATCGATGTGTTTTCTGACGCAGGGGTATGAACAGAATCCGGTCGATATTCTTTTGTCCGCCAAATTTACCGAAGAGTATAAACAGATGGTCTTGGTCAAAGACATCGAACTCTATTCGATGTGTGAGCATCATCTGCTTCCGTTTTACGGTAAGGCCCATGTGGCGTATGTGCCCAACGGATACATCACGGGATTGTCGAAGATCGCCCGGGTGGTGGAAGCCTTTGCGCGCCGGCTGCAGGTACAGGAACGGCTGACCGTACAGATTCGGGATTGCATTCAGGAGGCACTCAACCCGCTGGGGGTGGCCGTTGTGATTGAAGCCAACCACATGTGCATGCAGATGCGGGGGGTTCAAAAACAACATTCCGTGACGACCACTTCGGCCTTTACCGGGATCTTCCTCTCTCAGATCCAGACGAGGCAGGAGTTTATGCACCTGATCGGCCAGTAAGTCCCTGCGGGACGTGAGGAGCAGGCGGCTCCCCATCGGAAGAGGAACTGAGAACAGGGCCGTTCAGTCGGAAGTTGCGGTTTTTTTCAGTTGGGAGATGCGGGCCGAGCTGTTGGGTCGGGAGATGTGGACTGGGTGTTTTAGTCAAGAGATGTGGGCCGGTCTTTGGGTTCGGGCGGTTGAATTGGATGATGCGTATCGGGTGGTTCAAGTGGGCGAAGTCGTGAACCAGGGGTCTTTCGTACGGGAAAAAGAGAGAAAGGTCGGACGGTTCAATCAGAAGAATACAGGGCGAGCTTGTTAATCGGAAGAGGAACTGAGAATTGGGCGATTTAGTCGCAATGTTGTGAGAGGTAGACCGTATGGTCCATTTGGATGTCGGACACAGAGATCGCTCGTAGTCGCGCAGCGCATTCCGGATGTACTTGGAGTAACGCAGGCTCTCCCTCTGCGGGGGTGAATAATAAAAGAGGAAGTCTCTCAAGGAGACTTCCTCTTTCTTTGATGGGACATAAAAAGAGGTCCCTAATTAGACGGTCATGATCTCTTTTTCCTTTTCGGCGAGCAGTTCTTCGACTTTTTTGGCGTATTTGTCGGTCAGCTTCTGGGTGGAATCTTCCCCATCCTTCGAAACGTCTTCCGGCATCCCCTCTTTTTGCGCTTTTTTAAAGGCTTCTACCGCGTCGCGACGAATGCTGCGCAAGCTGATACGGGCAGTTTCGGCGCTGGCTTTGATCTGTTTGACCAGATCTTTACGGCGTTCTTCGGTCAGCGGCGGAATGTTCAGCCGAATGTGTTCCCCGTTGTTGGAGGGGGTCAGACCGATGTTGGCCACCAAAATGGCTTTCTCGATCAGCGGAATCATTTTCTTTTCCCAGGGTTGTACCAGAACGGTACGGGCGTCCGGAACGGTGACACTGGCAACTTGCGACACCGGCGTCTCACTGCCGTAATAATCTACGGTAATGCCGTTCAAAATATTGACGCTGGCTTTGCCGGCGCGAACCGAGGCCAACTCTTCAGCCAAGTGGTCGATGGTTTTGTCCATTTTTGCCTTGGCGGCATCTAATATGGTCTTGGATTCTATCATATGAAGTAAGGTTTTGTTATGGCTTGATGGAAAAATCACCCGAAAAGGGTTGAATGTCTGCGGTCCATTGGAACGGGAACGATTACTCGTTGACCAGCGTGCCGATCGGTTTCCCGGCCACGACCTGGGCCAGGTTGCCCGGCGTGTCCATGTCGAAAACTACGATGGGCAGACCGTTCTCTTTGCAGAGGGTAAAGGCCGTGAGATCCATGACTTTGAGCTGACGGCGATACACCTCGTCGAAAGAAATGCGGTCGAATTTGGTGGCGGTAGGATCTTTTTCCGGGTCGGCCGTATAGACCCCGTCCACCCGGGTTCCCTTGAGCAGCACATCGGCTTCGATTTCCACGCCGCGCAGAGCAGCTGCGGTATCGGTCGTGAAATAGGGGTTTCCGGTGCCGCCGGCGATGATGACGATCACCCCTGATGCCATCAGTTCCAGCGCTTTGGCTTTGCTGTACAGCTCGCCGACAGGTTCCATGCGAATCGAGGTGAGAACGCGGGCGCGGGCGCCTTCGCTTTCCAGGGCGGTTTGCAGGGCCAGGGAGTTGATGACCGTGGCCAGCATCCCCATCTGATCCCCCTTGACGCGGTCGAAACCGCGTTTTACGCCGCTCAGCCCGCGGAAAATGTTGCCGCCGCCGATGACGATCCCGATCTCAACGCCGCTTTCGGCAGCTGCCTTGATCTGGGTGGCATATTGGGTCAATACGTCGGTCGAAAGACCATATTTTTGAGCGCCCATGAGCGATTCCCCGCTCAGTTTTAATAGAATACGTTTATAGGCCGGCATGGTGTGAGTGTGTATATCGGTGAAAATTTATTTGGTGTTTTCCATGATTTGCATCAGTTCATCCAGCTTGGGCGTGAGGATGATATCCGTACGGCGGTTTTTGGCGCGGGCTTCGGCGGTTTTGGCCGGGTCTACCGGCAGCGATTCCCCCCGACCGGCCGCGATGATCCGACTGGGCTGGATGGCCTTGTTTTCCAACAACAGGCGCACAACGGTCGTCGCCCGTTTGGCACTCAGGTCGAGATTATCCTGCAGTTGGCCGTTGGGACGATAGGGAACATCGTCGGTGTGACCTTCCACCATCACGTTGATATCGGGGTTCTGGGCCAGCACCGTCGACAGATCGCGAACGGCCCGGGCTCCATTGGGGTCGATGGCAAAGCTCCCCGAACGGAACAACAATTTGTCCTCCATGGAGACATACACATTGCCGTTCTTGATCGAAATCGACAACCCTTTGCCTTCGAAACCGGTCAGGGCGTCGGCTACTTTGCGGCGGATATTGTTGATCGCCTCTTCACGGCTACGCAACATGGCTTCCAGCTCGTTGACCCGACGAGAGCGTTCGTTCAGCTCCAGTTGGTTGTTTTCCAGCTCCTTGAGCATGCGTGCCGCCTCGGCCGATCCGTCGGCCAGCAGTTTTTGATAACGTTGCTGCAGCGCCACATAGTTGTTGTGCAACCGAACGGTGTCGGCAACCAGACGCTGTTTTTCCAACGTCAGAGCATCGTTACGTTCGGCCAACTCCTCGTTGCGTTGCTGAGCCGAGGCCAATTCGCTATCCAAACGCAGGGCTTCGGCCTTCATCGAGTTGAACTTCTTGGTCGAGACGCAGCCGCTCAGAATCAGAACGGTGAATATGGCGAAAACCGTTTTTCTCATGTCTATCGAATTTAGGAGAGATTCTTTGCCACGAAGATACGAAAAAGTTTTGGGATTCCCGGTATGTGCCTCAGTTTCGGGAGGGTTTCTGACGATCTTTTCCTATCTTTGTACGTTTAACACAGGGAAATGATTTCTTCGTCACCCAAATATCTGTTCAAAGTCAACTCTCCGGACGACCTTAAGAAATTGTCGGTCAGTGAACTGAAAATTTACTGCGAGGAGTTGCGGGCTTATATTATCGATCAACTTTCGGCCAATCCCGGCCATCTGGGATCGAGCCTCGGCGTGGTGGAACTGACCGTTGCGCTGCATTATGTCTACCAAACCCCGAATGACAAGTTGATCTGGGATGTGGGACATCAGGCCTATGCCCATAAAATTATTACCGGTCGCCGCGATCGCTTCCCGACCAACCGTAAACTTGGCGGACTGAGCGGCTTCCCGAAAATGAGCGAAAGTCCCTACGATGCCTTTGGTACGGGGCACTCTTCGACGTCGATTTCGGCGGCCTTGGGTATTGCGACGGCCTCGGCTTTACGGGGCGAATCGCGTCAGGTGGTGGCCGTGATCGGGGACGGTGCGATGACCGGTGGCTTGGCCTTCGAAGGGCTCAACAACGCCGGCGCCTCCCATACCGACCTGTTGGTCGTGTTGAACGATAACCGCATGTCGATCGATCCCAACGTCGGGGCCCTCAAGGAGTATCTGCTCAAACTGACGACGTCGAAACACTATAACCTCTTTAAAAACCATACGTGGGCCCATTTGGAACGTTTCCCACGCTTGCGACGCTTGATTCAGCATGCCGGCAATATGTTGAAACTGACCTTCCTGCGGCAGAGTAACCTGTTCGAAAGTTTGAACTTCCGGTATTTCGGACCGGTGGACGGGCACAATGTGGAACAGTTGGTGAAGGTGTTTAGCGACTTGAGACAGATTCCGGGCCCGAAACTGCTGCATGTGCTGACGGTGAAGGGGAAAGGGTATAAACCGGCCGAAGAGCATCAGCGGATCTGGCATGCCCCCGGACTGTTCGATCCCGATACCGGAACCCGGATGAGTAAGCGGAAACCGGGAGAACCGCCGCTGTATCAGGAGGTGTTTGGGGAAAGTCTCTTGGAGTTGGCCCGGGAAAACGATCGCATCGTGGGGATTACGCCGGCGATGCCCACGGGGTCGTCGCTCAATATCATGATGGAGGCGATGCCGGAGCGGTGTTTCGATGTGGGCATCGCCGAAGGACATGCCGTGACCTTTTCGGCCGGCCTGGCGGCACAGGGGATGATCCCGTTCTGCAACATCTACTCCTCGTTTATGCAGCGGGCCTACGACAATGTGATTCATGATGTGGCCTTGCAACATCTTCCGGTGGTGATGTGTCTCGATCGGGCGGGCCTGGTCGGAGAGGATGGACCGACCCATCACGGGGTCTTCGATTTGGCGTGTCTGTTGCCGGTTCCCGACCTGACGATCGCCTCGCCGATGAATGAAATCGAACTGAGAAACCTGATGTATACCGCCTCGCTAGGCAAAGGAGCGTTTGTGATCCGCTATCCGCGGGGGGCCGGAGTAACCCCCGATTGGCACCGTCCGTTCGAAGCGTTGCCGGTTGGTCGAGGACGAGTGGTTCACGAAGGGCATGACGTTGCATTGTTGACGCTGGGTCCGGTAGGCAATGACGCTGAAGAGGCGGTCGCCCGGGCCGAAGCCGAGGGAATATCGGTGCTGCACATCGACTTACGATATGCCAAACCGTTGGATGAAGAGCTGTTGGATCGGGTGGGTCGAACGTTCACCCGCGTGGTCACCGTCGAAGACGGAGTGATTCGGGGTGGTGTGGGCAGCGCGGTGCTCGCCTTTATGAATGAACGGGGATATACCCCCCATGTGCAGATGTTAGGGGTGGGCGACGAGTTCGTGACGCACGGACGACAGGGAGAATTGCATCATTTATGCGGGTACGATACAGAAGGTATCCTCCAGACGTTGCGCCTCCCGAAATGAACCGACCCTGCCCGGATAAGGAAGAAGACGACGAGGGATCCGGGTCCCTCCATAAACGAGTAATTAATCGCTAAACGATATGGAATACGATTTTAAGGCTATCGAGCAAAAGTGGCAAAGCCGTTGGGCGGCTGATAAAATCTATCACGTGGAGGTGGACGAAAGTCGGCCTAAATTCTACGTTTTGGATATGTTTCCCTACCCTTCGGGGGCCGGATTGCATGTAGGGCATCCGCTGGGGTATATCGCTTCGGATATTTATACGCGCTATAAACGACTTAAGGGATTCAATGTCTTGCACCCGATGGGGTATGACGCTTTTGGGCTGCCAGCTGAACAATATGCCATCCAGACCGGTCAACATCCGGCCGTGACGACCGAACAGAATATCAACCGGTATCGGGAACAGATGGATAAGCTGGGGTTCAGCTACGACTGGGATCGGGAGATCCGTACCTGTGACCCGTCCTATTATCACTGGACGCAGTGGGCGTTTCTGAAGATGTTCGCCAGCTATTATGATTATGAGGCCCAAAAGGCACGACCGATTGCCGACCTGATCTGGGCTTTCGAACAGTCCGGGACCGAAGGGTTGAATGTGGCCTGCACCACTCCGATGCATTTTACGGCGGCTGAATGGGGGGCCATGGATGAACGGGCTCGGGAAGAGGTGTTGCAGAACTACCGTCTGGCCTATCGGGCCGATACGTTGGTGAACTGGTGCCCGGCCTTGGGAACCGTACTGGCCAATGACGAAGTCAAGGACGGTCTGTCGGAACGGGGCGGTCACCCGGTGGAACAAAAACGGATGAAACAGTGGTCGTTGCGGATTACGGCCTATGCCGAACGGTTGCTGGAAGGGTTGAACGATTTGCAGTGGAGCGAGTCGCTTAAAGAGATCCAACGCAACTGGATCGGTCGGAGCGAAGGGGCACAGGTCTTTTTCGGCATCAAAGGGTCGGAGGAAAAACTGGAAGTCTTCACGACCCGTCCCGATACGATTTTTGGGGTGACCTTCATGGTACTGGCTCCGGAACATGAATATGTGTCGTGGTTGGCCACGCCCGAATACCGACAGGCCGTGGAAGACTATCAGGCTCAGGCCAAAAAACGCTCCGAACGGGAACGTATGGCCGATACCAAACGGGTGAGCGGACAGTTTACTGGCAGTTACGCCATCAATCCGTTCACCGGGACGGAGATTCCGATCTATATCAGCGACTATGTGCTGGCCGGTTATGGAACCGGGGCCATCATGGCCGTTCCGGCCCACGATAGCCGGGACTACGCGTTTGCCAAACATTTCGATTTGCCGATCATTCCGGTGGTCGAGGGGGGCGATCTGAGCGAAAGTTCCTATGATGCCAAAGCCGGAAAGATGATCAATTCGGATTTTCTCAATGGACTGGATGTCAAGGAGGCCATTCCGATGATGTTCGCCGAGGTGGAAAAACGGGGTATCGGTAAACGGCGTATCAATTACCGTTTGCGCGATGCGATTTTCAGTCGTCAGCGTTATTGGGGCGAACCGTTCCCGATCTATTATAAGGACGGCATCGCTTACCCCCTGCGCGAAGATCAGCTGCCGCTGACCCTGCCTCCGATCGACGATTTTGGTCCGACGGAACAGGGCGAACCGCCGTTGGCACGGGTGAAAAACTGGAAAACAGCGGAAGGGTACCCTCTGGAAACGAGTACGATGCCGGGTTTTGCCGGGTCGTCGGCCTACTACCTGCGTTACATGGATCCGCACAACGATCAGGCGCTGGTGGGCAAGAAAGCCGATGAATATTGGCGCAATGTGGACCTGTATGTGGGCGGGATCGAACACGCGACGGGTCACCTGATGTACTCTCGTTTCTGGAATATGTTCCTGTATGACCTGGGGTATGTCTGCGAAAAGGAACCGTTCAAAAAGCTGGTCAACCAGGGAATGATTCAAGGGCGCTCCAATTTCGTGTATCGGGTGGTAGGGACCAATCAGTTCGTGTCGCTGGGACTGAAAGATCAGTATCAAACCCAGGAGATTCACGTAGATGTGAACATCGTTAAGAACGATGTGCTCGATCTGGAGGCCTTCCGGGCCTGGAGACCCGAGTTTGCGACGGCGGAATTTATTCTCGAAGACGGGAAATATATCTGCGGGTGGGCCGTGGAAAAGATGTCCAAATCGATGTTCAATGTGGTGAATCCCGATTACATCGTCGAACAGTATGGGGCCGATACCCTGCGGATGTACGAAATGTTCCTCGGGCCGCTCGAACAGAGCAAACCCTGGGATACGAACGGGATCGATGGGGTACATAAGTTTTTGCGTCGGTTCTGGCGTCTGTTCTTCGACCGGGACGGTCGTTTGATCGTGACGAATGATCCGGCTACCCCCGCCGAACTGAAAATCCTCCACAAAACTATCAAAAAGGTGAACGAAGATGTGGAAAACTTCTCGTTCAACACGTCGGTGAGTGCATTCATGATCTGTCTGAACGAACTCAGCGACCTGCAGTGTCATAAACGGGAGGTTTTGGAACCGCTGGTGATTCTGATCGCGCCGTTTGCGCCCCATCTGGCTGAAGAGATCTGGTCGCAGTTGGGCCACCAGAAGACGATTTTCGATGCCGCCTATCCGCAGTATGACGATCGCTACCTGGTGGAATCGGAAATCGCCTACCCGATCTCTTTCAACGGAAAGGTGCGCTTCAAGAAGAGTCTGCCGGCAGGTTTGTCGCCGAAAGAGATCGAAGCGGCCGTCTTGGCCGACGCGATGACCGGGAAATACCTCGAAGGGAAAACTCCGAAGAAGGTGATTGTGGTCCCGGGTAAGATTGTCAATGTCGTGTTGTAAGCGAGACGATCCTACAATGATAAAAATCGGGCGGCTTTTGGTAGGCCGCCCGATTTTTTTTATGGCAAGTTCGGTCGAAAGAGAGTCGGAGAACTTACATCTTTTCGCCGTACGCCAAATCGCCGACATCCCCCAATCCGGGAACGATGTAGGATTTGACCGTCATTTCAGCATCCACCGTTCCACACCAGATCGAGGTGTTTTGGGCCGAGAAGTGCTTGCGGGCATATTCGAGGCCTTCCTGGCTGGCGATGATCGTCGCAATATGGGTATAGCTCGGCATGCCGGCTTTCTCGATCAACGCCTGGTGGGTGAGCACCAGCGAAGAGCCCGTTGCCAACATCGGGTCGACAATGAGCAGGGTCTTGCCGCTCAGCTCACAGGTCGAGATATATTCGACTTTGATATTGAAGCTGTTGTCTTTGCTGTATTTCCGATAGGCCGATACGAAGGCGTTCTGGGCGTTGTCGAAATAGTTCAGAAAACCTTGGTGAAAGGGTAGACCGGCTCGCAGAATCGTGGCGATGACGATCTCCTCGTCCGGTAACATGACTTCGGCTTCGCCCAGCGGGGTTTCGACACGGGTCTGTTTGTAGTGCATGGTCTTGCTGATCTCGTAGGCCATGATCTCGCCCACTCGTTCCAAGTTGCGGCGGAAGCGCATGCTGTCTCCTTGGATATTTACATCGCGCATCTGGGCGATGAAACGGTTCATCAGGGTGTTTTGACGATCGAAAATAGTAACCATCGGCAGGAAATTTCTAACAAAATACGGTTTATTTTCCGTTTATGCAAGTGTAAGCGCCGTCCCGAGGGGGTAAGAGCCCGAATCAATATAAAAAGTTATTGAACGGATAGCGGCCGGCATGAATCTCCCGCACCATGCCGTAAAGATCCTTGCGCAGCTTGTCGATGCCGATCCGTTCCTTGGCCGAGATGAAAATACAAGGGGTATTCGCTCTGGCGATCCAACTGTGTTTGAGCTCCTCCAGCGAACGGTTTTCCCGGGTAGCCGGCGTCAGGTCGTCGGCCTCTTTGGGAATATGGGTGTAGGCGTCGATCTTGTTGAAGATCAAAAAGACAGGTTTGTCTCCGGCTCCGATCTCCTGCAGCGTCTCCTTGACGACATTGATCTGATCCTCGAAACCCGGATGCGAAATATCCACCACATGCAGCAACAGATCGGCTTCGCGCACTTCATCCAGGGTGGATTTGAACGATTCGACCAGTTGATGAGGCAGTTTGCGGATAAATCCGACCGTGTCCGATAACAAAAACGGCAGATTGTCCAGCACGACTTTGCGCACCGTCGTATCCAGTGTCGCGAAGAGTTTGTTCTCGGCAAAGACGTCGCTCTTGGCAATGAGATTCATCAGGGTCGATTTGCCGACGTTGGTATAGCCCACGAGAGCGACCCGAACCAATTGTCCCCGGTTGCTGCGTTGAACCGCCATCTGACGGTCGATTTTCTGCAACTGTTCTTTCAGGCGGCTGATGCGTTGACGTACGATGCGTCGGTCGGTTTCGATTTCGCGTTCCCCGGCCCCTCCACGTGTTCCGGTACCCCCACGCTGTCGTTCGAGGTGGGTCCACATCCCCGTCAACCGCGGTAACAGATATTGACAATGTGCCAGTTCGACTTGGGTTTTCGCATAGGCGGTCGCAGCCCGCTGCATGAAAATCTCGAGAATCAGGCTGGTCCGGTCATAGATCTTGCGTGAAAACACTTTGTCCAGATTCCGCAATTGGGAGGGCGTCAGCTCATCGTCGAAAATCACGAAGTCGATCTCATGTTCTTCGACATAGGCCGCAATTTCATGCAGCTTCCCTTCGCCGACATAGGTGCGACTCTGCGGAGCCGGCAGACGTTGCGTGAAGCGTTTGACGCTGCGAACCCCGGCCGTCTCGGCCAGAAACTCCAATTCGTCCAGGTACTCCTTGACTTGGGCTTCGGTTTGGGTGTCGCGGATCACGGCAATCAGAATGGCGGTTTGTGTAGGAGAGTAGGAAGGTGTTTCTGTTTTCATAAGGTATAAGGTTCTGAGGCGCGGTCTCTCAAGCCGCGGAAATCTCGTAACGATTCGGGCAACGTGCGGTAGATCGCGCAGTCTTCGAATGGGGCCGGATAAAAAAAGGTGCTAGCCGATGGCAGCACCTTTTATAGAAGAAACGGGTCCGATTATTGGATCTTGAATTCAACCGGGAGGTTGAAACGGATCTGTACAGGGTTGCCACGTTGTTTACCCGGGGTCCATTTGGGTGAGCTTTCGATCACGCGAACGGCTTCGTCACTCAGCGATTTATCGGGGCTGGCCAATACTTGAACACGGCCGACACTCCCATCTTTCCCTACGACGAACGTCACAACGACACGTCCTTGGATGTTGTTTTCCTGAGCAACAACCGGGTATTTCAAACGTTCCTGTACCCATTTACGGAAGGTATTCAGGTCGCCACCTTCGAAGGTAGGCATGGTTTCAGCGATCAGGAAGATTTCTTCTTCTTCCACGACTTCTTCTTCTACCGGAGCAGCAGCAGCGGCAACTTCTACGGCGAGGTCATCGCTAAATTCGGTGAAGTCGATGTTGGTCGTGATCTTCGCATCGTCTTTTACCACACGCAGAATATCGGCCGAAACCGAAATGGTCTTTGCTTGGGGCGCTTTGGGCGGTTCTTCCTGACGGGTGATTTCTACGATTTCCTGTTCGACAATAGCCACATCGTCAGTCATGGTAACCACGACCTTTTCTTTTTGGCTCAAGCTGAACATCAGGATGCATAAGCTCAATGAGATGATCAGACCGATCTCCAGGAAAAGACCCTTCTTGTTTTCAAGATTGGCTTTTGGAGTTTTCTTGATTTCCATGTTGTGTTAGTATTTTATTCGGTTATTTATATAGTCACCTTCTATGTTCCGTGCGATGCTTGCGTCAGCGCTCCATCTCTTCTTCCTCTTTCTTCGTCAGCGCCCCATCATTTTCTTCGTCAATGCCCCCTCTCTCCTTCGTCAACGGTCGATCTCCTTTTTTCTCCTCCCCCTCTCTTTTACCTTCTCGGGATTTTCGCCACACCGGCGGGAGTGACTTCCAGGCTCGCTTAGAATACGACAAAGTTAAGAAAGAAATTTTCAAAACAAAATAATCCTCGGCGAAAAAATGGAAAGATGAACGGGAAAAATTTTGTATCCCAAAAATTTTTTATACATTTGCATCCACAAACAAGGGGGATTAGCTCAGCTGGCTAGAGCGCTTGCATGGCATGCAAGAGGTCACGAGTTCGAATCTCGTATTCTCCACTGAAGAGAAGGGCTGTTCAGAACAGCCCTTTTTTGTTGAAAATCCGTTTGTTCGAACCTATGGAAGAGCCTCTGAAACTTTGGTTGTTCGGCTTGACGCTCGCTCAATTGAGCGATGTGGCCACGGAATTGGGAATGCCTCGTTACGCCGCACCCCAACTGGCGACGTGGTTATATGCCCGCTCGGCAACCTCCCTGGAGGAGATGACCAACCTTTCTAAACGGCATCGGGCGGCCTTGGCCGAACGTTATCAGGTGGGAGGTTTCGCCTTCGCCGGCGTACAGTGCTCCTCGGACGGAACCAAAAAATATCTCTTCCCTACCCTCAAAGGTGCTTACATCGAATCGGCCTATATTCCCGATAAGGATCGGGCGACATTGTGCGTCTCTTCTCAATCGGGGTGCCGTATGGGATGTCGTTTCTGCATGACCGCCCGGCAGGGATTCTCCCATAACCTCACCAGCGGAGAAATCCTGAATCAGATGCGTTCCATTCCTGAGGGGGCCTCCCTGACCAATATGGTCTATATGGGCATGGGCGAACCGCTGGACAACTGGACCCAGGTGGCCCATTCGCTGGAGATCCTGACGGCTCCCTGGGGGTATGGTTGGAGTCCGACCCGGATTACGCTCTCGACTGTCGGCGTGATCCCTTTTCTGGAAAAATTTTTGTCGCAGAGTAAGGTGCATTTGGCGGTCAGCCTGCATAATCCCGTGAGTGAGCAACGTCGGGAATTGATGCCGGTGGAGAACAAATATCCCATTGCCGAGGTGGTGAAAACGTTGCGCAAATACGATTTTACCCATCAACGTCGCGTAAGTTTCGAATATATTATGTTCCGCGGTTGGAACGACACCCCCGCACATGTTCAGGCGTTGAGTCGTTTGCTCAATGGGTTGAAATGCCGGGTCAACCTGATTCGCTTCCATGCGATCCCCGATGCGCCGTTGGAGGGTTCGGATGAGGCGACGATGATTCGCTTCCGGGATGACCTGACCCGTAAGGGCATTATAACGACCATTCGGGCTTCTCGGGGAGAGGATATTCAAGCGGCATGCGGTTTGCTGTCTACTTTGGAACAGCAAAAACGATAAAAACGACCGGAAACCAGAACCGGTGGAAAATAAAGCCCCGATTCGGTCCGTTCTATACAGGAGATCCGTTCGGTATGCTTCGAATGGGTCGTCAGGGAAGTTATTCATTAGGTAAAACGAAGTGAGATGAAAAAATTGATGATGATGGCTCTGTTGGCGTTGTTTGCCACCACCACCCTTTCGGCTCAGAATAAAGGGGTTGACTTTCAGCAAGGAACCTTCAAAGAGTTGTTGGCCAAGGCCGGAGACGAAAATAAATACCTGTTTGTGGATGTGTATGCCACCTGGTGCGGACCGTGCAAGTATATGAGTGGACGCGTGTTTACGCAGGAAAAGGTGGGCGATTATTTTAACAAGACCTTTGTCAACGCCAAATTCGATGCCGAACGGGGCGAAGGAATCGAAATCGCCCGGAAATATAAAGTGCAGGGTTATCCGACCTTCCTGATTCTGAATGCAGAGGGCAAAGAGCTCGGCCGGATTGTCGGGGGCGATGATGCAGATGCCTTTATTCAGAAGGTCCAGGAGGTGGTCTCCAAGATTCAGTAAAGAATTTCGGGGATCAACGAGATAAACGCGGAGCTTGGCTTCGCGTTTTTTTGTGGAGGGAGGCAACGGCGGACAAGGTAGAAGTCGGGTTGGAGGGGTGGCCCATCAAAACGGGAACGAGAAACCCGCGGCATTGGGGGTGGATCTTCTCGCTATTTCATCCTGCACGAGGGGAAAGATCTCCTTGCTGTTCCATCCTGCACGAGGGGAAAGATCGTAGGGCCGAGAGAACGCCGTTCGAAAGAGAGTGGCGAATCGGGATCGTGTGCCGCGTCCCAAGATTGTCTGTGGCAGAAAAGCGCGTCGGGAAAGCTCGGAGCGGCCCAGGAAACGGAGGCAGGAGTGGATGGGAGGAGGAGAAAAGATGCAGTGTGGATCAGAAAGAGCCGTGCGGTGAGGTAGCCGTATCGTTAGGTATAAAACAAGTCAGGCCGATCTTGGAGACCAGCCTGACGGATTAAGTGCTTGATGGAGAGAGTTTATACCAACTCGATGCCGGCTTCGTGGCACTCCTGATACATGCTTTCGGGCCAAATGCTGCTCTGGATCTCTCCGATATGGGCTTTGCGCAACAGATACATGCACAGCCGCGATTGTCCGATCCCGCCTCCGATGGTGTAGGGCAACTCTCCGGCCAGTAGGCGACGGTGAAAGTAAAGGTCGCGTTTATAGGCTTGGTTTCGCATGTCGAGTTGGAGCTGCAGGGCCGTTTCGTCGACGCGAATGCCCATGCTCGACACTTCGAAAGCGCTTTCGAGCAGGGGATTCCATAGCAGAATGTCTCCGTTGAGTCCGTGGTAACCATCGCTGTTGATCGTGCTCCAGTCGTCGTAGTCGGCGGCACGTCCGTCATGTAACTCCCCATTCGACAGCGGATACCCAATGCCGATCACGAACACAGCCCCATACTCTTTGACAATAGCGTTTTCACGCTGTTTGGGGGGCAGATCGGGATATAGATCCAACAGCTGCTGGGCATGGATAAAGTGAATCTCTTCCGGCAACATCGGCACGATTTGCGGAAATTCGACGTAGAGTTTGTTTTCGGTTACCTTGATCGCTTCGTAGATGCGGCGAACGGTTCGTTTCAGAAAATCGAGGTTGCGATCCTCTTTGGCAATCACCTTCTCCCAGTCCCATTGATCGACATAGATCGAGTGGAGGTTGTCCAATTCTTCGTCCGGGCGTAACGCATTCATATCCGTGTAGATACCCCGGCCGACCGGAACCCCCATCTCGCCTAATTTGAGGCGTTTCCATTTGGCCAGCGAATGCACGACTTCGGCCTTCCGTTCGCCCATGGCCCGGATGGGAAAGGTGACGGGACGTTCGGTGCCGTTCAGATCGTCGTTAATCCCGGTGCCCGTGAGCACGACCATCGGCGCGGTTACCCGCAACAGCGCCAACTGGGCCGACAAATTGTCCTGAAACATGTCTTTGACATGCTTGATGGCCTTTTCGGTGTTTTCGACGGTGCCGAGCAGGTTGCGATAGCCGGCGGGTTTGATGAGGGGCATGGGCGCAAACGTTTATTGAACGGTGATCAGGAAATAGTTCTTTTTGCCTTTTTGAACCAGCAGGTGTTTGCCGGAGATCAGATCCGAGGTCGTTACCATGGCATCGATTCCGGTCACCTTCTCTTTGTTGAGCGAGACTCCACCGCCTTGGATCAGTTTCCGGGCTTCGCCTTTGGAGGGGAAGATGGCGGCTTGTTCCGTGCAGAGATTCACGAACGAGAGGCCCCCTTCCAACACCGAGGCGGGTACCTCGAAATGGGGAACGCCTTCGAATACCTGCAGGAAGGTCTGTTCGTCCAACCCGCGCAGGGCGTCTGCTGTCGCATTCCCGAACAGAATCCCCGATGCGGCCACTGCTTTTTCATATTCGGCTTCGCTGTGGATCATGCAGGTCAGCTCTTTGGCCAAGGTCTTTTGCAACAGACGCAGGTGAGGCGCCTGACGGTGCTCGGTGATCAGTTGTTCGATCGTCGGCTGGTCGAGCAGGGTGAAGATCTTGATGTAGCGTTCGGCGTCTTCATCGCTGACGTTCAACCAGAACTGATAAAATTTATAGGGCGAGGTGTAGCGGGCATCGAGCCATACGTTGCCCGATTCGGTTTTGCCGAATTTCGTGCCGTCCGCTTTTTTGATGAGCGGGCAGGTCAGACCGAAAGCTTCGCCACCCGTTTTGCGGCGAATCAGTTCGGTACCGGTCGTGATGTTGCCCCACTGGTCGGAACCCCCCATCTGCAGTTTGCAGTTCTTGTGCTGATACAGGTGCAGGAAGTCGCATCCTTGAACCAACTGGTAGGTGAACTCGGTGAACGACATGCCGTCGCCTTCGCCGTTGAACCGCTTCTTGACCGAATCCTTCGCCATCATATAGTTGACGGTGATGTGTTTGCCGATATCGCGGATGAAGGAGAGAAACGAATAATTTTTCATCCAGTCGTAGTTGTTCACCAGTTCGGCCGCATTGGGGGCTTCGGAGGTGAAGTCGACCAGATGCATCAATTGGGCTTTGATGCCTTCCTGATTCCGACGGAGAGTCTCTTCGTCCAGCAGGTTGCGTTCGAGCGATTTGCCCGAAGGGTCGCCGATCATCCCGGTGGCCCCCCCGATCAGAAAAATAGGCTTATGGCCGCAGCGCTGAAAGTGCTTCAGGATCATAATGCTGACCAGATGGCCGATGTGCAACGAGTCAGCCGTGGGGTCGATACCCACGTAAGCGGTGGTCATCTCTTTGGCCAGTTGTTCTTCGGTTCCGGGCACCATGTCCTGGATCATGCCCCGCCATTTGAGTTCTTCGATAAAGTTCATCGGATGCGAGTTTGTTTTTTAGGTTCGGGGCTGACGGCTCTCTCGGCGTGCAAGCCTCCGTAACGCGCAAAGGTAGTCAATAAAACGTTTTATCCCAATTCCGCCACCACAAAAGTGCTGCCTCCCACATAGATCATATCTTCCGGTCCGGCCAGTTCCCGGGCCCGGGCGAAAGCCTGGCGAACCTGCGGGATGATTTCGCCGTGCAGACCGTAGGCCGCAGCCCGTTGGCTTAACGTTTGAGCCGGCATGGCACGTTCGATCGCGGCCTGGGTGAAAAGATAATGGGCGTCGCGGGGCATCATCGGCAAGACCCGATCGATCTC
The DNA here is from genome assembly GCA_944326035.1 of uncultured Alistipes sp. Lineage (GTDB taxonomy): Bacteria > Bacteroidota > Bacteroidia > Bacteroidales > Rikenellaceae > Alistipes_A. Next base: position 144,133 of record CALVCS010000010.1, read on the forward strand.
CTTGTCGGCCACGAAGCCCAGTACCATGTACAGGTTTCGATAGTGCTGGCGGCCGATCTGTGCCAACGTTTCGTGCAAGCCCCCCTCGTTGTGGCCGGTGTCGCAGACCGTCAGCGGCTGTCGGTCGAGAATCTGCCATCGGCCGCGCAAGCCGGTCGAACGGGCCGCCTGGGCCAGTCCTTGACGGACGGCGTCTTGGGAAATTGGCAACCCGCCGGCGCCGTTGAGCACATCCAGGGTTGCCAGTACCGTGAGCAGATTGAGCCGTTGGTAATCACCCTGCAGGTCCAGCTCCAGCGTGAAGGTCTCGCCGTCCATACGGCTGCGGACGGTGAATTGCTGGCAGGTGTCTCGATGAATCTGTTCGGTGACTTCGTAGAGTTGGTCGGCGAACAGAATCGGGGCGTGTAGCTCTTTGGCCCGGCTGATAAAGACCATTTGCGTCTCGAGCTGGCTTTCGCCAATTACGACCGGGGTGTCTTCCTTGATGATTCCGGCCTTTTCGGCGGCGATTTCCGGGAGGGTGTTCCCCAGAAATTGGGCGTGGTCCCGGCTGATGTTGGTGATGACGCTCACCCGGGGACGGATCAGGTTGGTCGAGTCGAGTCGGCCTCCCATCCCGACCTCGATGACGGCAACGTCGACCCCTTCGCGGGCGAAATGGTCGAACGCCATGGCCGTGGTCGCCTCGAAAAACGAAGGCCCGATGCGATCGATGGCGTCCCGATGTTGTTCCACAAAACGGATGACCTCCTCTTTCGGGATCATTTCGCCGTTGATGCGGATCCGTTCACGGAAGTCTTGCAGGTGGGGGGAGGTAAACAGGCCGGTGCGGTACCCGGCGGCTTGCAGAACGGCGGCAACCATATGGGAGACAGACCCTTTCCCGTTGGTGCCGGCCACATGAACGCTGGCAAAACGACGGTGTGGATCGCCCAGTTCGGCTTCCAGGCTCCGAATATTATCCAGTCCTGCTTTATAGGCGGTGCCGCCGATGTGCTGAAAAACGGGTAACGAATGATAGAGAAAATCGAGTGTTTCAGAATAAGTCATGATCAAATAAAACTAAATTCCCGTTACGGGGAGATCGATGGGCTTTGTGGGTTGAGGTCGATTGCGGGTCGTTCGACGAATGCCGTGATTTCGGATGGAGGGCGATGACGACAGCCTGCCGGGCGTATTGGCCGAGAGATGTGGTCTCGCTGAACGTCGAACGACAGGGCGGCTTAATCGACGATATGGAATTTTTTGCGGACCCGATAAGCCATGAAGTACAACAATCCCAGTCCAAAAACATAGACACACAGACGGGCGATTTGATCCCCGTAACGGACATAATAAGTCAAGGTATCTTGTAGCGGGGCCTCTCCGGAGAGGGTGCCACGGACATCCCAGCCTAAGGTCTGTCCCACGTCGCCCCGGGGGGAGATAAAGCCCGAAATCCCGGTATTGGCACTGCGGACAATGCTGCGGCGGGTTTCGATGGCCCGCAGACGTGCATAGTCGAAATGGTTGCGGTAACCCGGCGTGTCGCCCCACCAACCGTCGTTGGTGATGACAAACATCAGTTGGGCCCCGTGCCGAATGAATCGGGTGAAATAGGCCCCGTAGATCGATTCGTAGCAGATGGCGGTCCCGTAACGGATGCCTTTCGAGGTGGTCTGTACTTTACCGGGCGTCCCTTCGCCCAGTTGGCCCGAGATGCCTCCCAGCTCGACGATCAGAAAGTCGAGGTGTTTGAGCAGCTGGTAATAGGGCATCTTCTCGGCCCCGGTCACCAAAATGGCTTTGTGATGAACGCCAATCGAATCGGTGGTGTCGATGCTCAGGGCGCTGTTGAAGTAGTCAAACCAATAGCTGCCGTCTTCACTTGGACGGGCGGTCGGCGTGGCGGTGGCTTTCGAGGGGTAGATGCGATAGGTCGAGGCCCCATACACCAAGGTACTGCCCGGTGAGTGGGTGCGCAGATAGCTTTGCAACGACCGAATCGAAGGCGAGAGTTGCCACATCCCCTCTCGCGGATAATCGGGCAGGGCTGTTTCCGGGGCCACGATAAAATCGATATCGCGAGGCGCTTCGGCCGTGAGCCGGAGCAAGAGCGCATCGATCTGCCGATCGCTCAGGGTGAATTTTTCGTGATAGGGGTCGAGGTTGGGTTGCAGCACGGTTACGCCGGCTGTTTGTGTCGACGGCTCGTACTGGCGGTACAGGATGCCCGACCAGAGCGCGGGAACGACGATCCACAGGGCGGGAGCGATCCAGCTGAGCCAGCGTTTGCGCTGTTTGAACGCTTCGAAAATCAGTAAATTGCAGACCATAATCCACAACGAACCGCCGAACACCCCGGTATATTCATACCATTGGATCCAGTGGACGTTGTGGGCGAAGCCGTTGCCCAGCGTCAGCCACGGGAACGAGATCTCCCCGATGGTATATAAGTACTCATAGCCGACCCATCCGCTGACCAACACGGTGTAGGCCAGCGGCCGTTTGGCCCGTTTCCACACGGCGTGATAGATCAACCAGACGGCGGTCGTGAGTACGGTGCCGATGATGACGGCCGCTACAATGCCGATCCAGGCGGCATAACCCACCCAGAACGTCGTTGCCAACCACCACAACGAGAACGTAAGAACCAAATAGGGCCATAATCGTCGCGGTTTCCCTTTCGGACCGATTTGACCTTCGAGCTCTTGTTGCAGCCGCAACAAGGGCACAAAAGCCACCCATAAGGTCATCCCGGGACCGCCCCACCAGGGAATCGATAATAGCAGGGTGCTTAAAAGTGCATATAGAATACGTCGCGCCATAATTTGAAGCATTCGTTCCCGCAAAGATAAATTATAATTGTTACTTTTGCCCCATACAACGTTATATAAACCGATCGTTCGTTCCCATGGGTTTTTTCTATCTCATTAAAGGTATTCTGATTGGATTCGTGGCCTCGATTCCCTTGGGCCCTGTGGGGGTGATGTGTATCCAGCGCACCTTGTGCAATAGTCGACGTTCGGGATTTGCTTCGGGGCTGGGGGCCGCCTTGGCGGATTCGATTTTTGCGACGGCCGCCTTTTTCTCTCTCTCCTTCGTGATGGGATTTGTGGAAAGCAATCTGGTGATTGTTAAGGTAGTGGGAGGAATAACGGTCATTATGGTCGGGATGGTGATCTTCCTGAAAAATCCCGTGGTGCAGATCCGCCGAAACCGTGCCGGAAAAGGAAGCCTCTGGAGTGACTTTCTTTCACTGTTTTTCGTGACCTTGGCCAATCCGGCCTTTATTTTGATTTTTGTCGCGCTGTTCGCTGCCGTCGGGGTCAGCTCGGTGGGCATGCCGCGGGGACAAGGAGCCCTGATGATCCTGGGCGTATTTTGTGGCGCGGCCTTCTGGTGGTTCCTGCTCTCCTTCCTAATCAGCCTGTTCCGCCATAAAATACGGCCTCGCCATCTGTTGTGGATCAACCGCATATCGGGCGCGCTGATCGTCCTGCTCGGCGCAACGGCCATTCTCTCGATCTTTATTCAATATCCTGTCATTCATGTCTTGCCAGCCTAAAAAAATTATTATCGCCATTGATGGCTATTCCGCCTGCGGGAAAAGTACGTTCGCCCGCGAAATCGCAGCACGTCTCGGGTATATCTTTATCGATACGGGGGCGATGTATCGGGCCGTGACTCTCTATGGATTGCGCCACGGAGCGCTTCATGACGGTCAGGTGGATGAGGCCGCCTTGGTGGCGCTTTTGCCCGAGGTACAGATCTCCTTCGCTTTCAATCCGGAACGAGGGGCTAGTGATGTGATCCTCAATGGCGAAAATGTGGAACGCCAGATTCGGAGCCTCGAAGTGAGCGAGTATGTCAGTCGGGTCAGTCAGATCGCGGCCGTCCGCGAAAAATTGGTCGATATGCAACAGCGGATGGGCGAACAGAAAGGCGTCGTGATGGATGGTCGGGATATCGGGACGGTGGTCTTTCCGAAGGCCGAGTTGAAAATCTTTATGACGGCCGATCCGGCTGTTCGGGCCCAACGTCGGTATGCCGAGTTGCAGGCGAAAGGACAACCCTCCAGTCTCGAAGAGATTGCAGCCAATTTGCGGGAGCGGGATGCGGCTGATGAACATCGGGCGATCAGTCCGTTGCGTAAGGCTCCGGATGCCCGGGTGCTGGATAACAGCCATATGAGTGTGGCGCAGCAGATGGAGTGGGTGATGGGCCTCATCGACGAGCTGTGCCGCTAACTCCGTCACGATCTACCTCGGGGAAAAATCTTCTAGAGCGCACGACGGGCGCTGGGCGACGGGCGTTATTGACGTCTGCGCTGTTCAAATAATCTACCTCCGGAAAATCGTCCGAAAGCGCCAACTGGACAGACGATGGAATGTTCGGCCAAACGAGGGGGACGGCTTGACGGAGGGGAAGAAGTGGCGGGGACTATCGACTGGGCGGAAGTTCGGCGGACCGATGGAAACGAGTCGGAAGGTTTGAAGAACAGTCCGGGTTCCACTGAGTCGAAAGGAAAGAAAATGCCGGTTTAAGCGGAACGGTTTCAGTTGGTTTGGGCGTATGGCTCTCAAGAATGGGAGGCTGTCCGTTCGAGTTGGGACGTAAATCCAAAAGATATATGTATATCGAGATCGATGATCAATCAGGATTCTGCTTTGGGGTGGTGAAAGCCATCACTAAAGCCGAAGAGTCGCTTCAAGCGGGGGAAAAAGTCTACTCGTTGGGCGATATCGTACACAACCGGGTCGAGGTACAACGCTTGGAAGGCTTGGGGCTCGAAACGATTTCACACGCTCGTTTCCCGGAACTGAAAGGGTGTACGGTGTTGATTCGAGCACATGGAGAACCGCCCTCGACCTATCGGATGGCCGAGGAACAGGGCACTCGGGTCATCGATGCGACCTGTCCAGTTGTGGCCAAGTTGCAACGGCTGGTGGTCAAAGCCCATCAGCAGATGAAGGCTTGTGGCGGACAGGTGGTGATTCTGGGCAAGCGAGGCCATGCCGAAGTGGTGGGACTGACCGGACAGGTCGACTCCGACGCCTTGGTCGTGGAAAATCTCGACGACCTCGATGCCCTGGATTTTACCCGACCGATCTATCTGCTGTCGCAAACGACGCAGAGTCTGGCCTTGTTCGAATCGGTTAAACAGGCCATTTTGGCGCGGGCGGTCGATCCGACTCAGGTGACGGTCCATGACACCATTTGTCGACAGGTTTCCAATCGGAATCCGCATTTGAAAGCCTTTGCCGCTCGGTTCGATGTGGTCATCTTCGTGTCGGGGAAAAAGAGTTCGAACGGGAAGGTGCTCTATCGCAGTTGTCTGGAGGCCAATCCCCGTAGTTATAACATCGAGGACGAACAAGAGTTGGATCCGGCGTGGTTTGAACAGGGCCACTCAGTGGGGATCTGCGGGGCGACTTCGACGCCGAAGTGGTTGATGCAGCGAGTCGCCGCTTGCATCGAACAGATGACTCGATCCGATGGGTCCGATGCCTCGAAAACTGTCCCCGATGCCTCGAAAACCGCCTCACGGGAATAGCTACGAAATCCAAAAGCTACCGTCCAGAACATAAAAAAAGCCACCTTGCGAGAGAAGGTGGCTTTTTTATATAGCTGTTTTGAGGGGTTACCCCAAGTATGATTTCAGCAGTTTGCTTCGCGAACTGTGACGCAGACGACGGATCGCTTTTTCTTTGATCTGGCGGACACGTTCACGGGTCAACCCGAACTTTTCGCCGATCTCTTCCAAGGTCATTTCCGTCCCGCCGATCCCGAAGAAATATTTGATGATGTCGCGTTCGCGATCAGTCAGCGTAGCCAGGGCCCGTTCGACTTCGGTGCCCAACGATTCGTTGATCAGACCGCGATCGGCGATGGGGGAGTCGTTGTTGACCAAGACATCCAGCAGCGAGTTGTCTTCCCCTTCCGAAAACGGCGCGTCCACCGAAACATGACGCCCCGATACCCGCAACGTATCGGTCACTTTCTCTTTCGGAATATCCAATTCCTGCGCCAGCTCTTCCGGAGACGGGGTCCGTTCGTGTTCCTGTTCGAACCGGGCGTAGGCCTTGTTGATCTTGTTGAGCGAACCGACCTGGTTGAGCGGCAGACGGACGATACGGCTCTGTTCGGCCAACGCTTGCAGAATCGACTGACGAATCCACCATACGGCATAGGAGATGAATTTGAACCCACGGGTTTCATCGAATTTTTCGGCCGCCTTGATCAAGCCGAGATTCCCTTCGTTGATTAAGTCCGGCAACGACAACCCCTGGTTTTGGTACTGTTTGGCCACGGAAACCACGAAACGCAGATTGGCTCGAGTCAGCTTTTCCAACGCTTCTTTGTCGCCCTTTTTGATCCGCTGGGCCAAATCTACTTCTTCCTCTACCGTAATCAAGTCTTCCTTACCGATCTCCTGGAGGTATTTGTCCAGCGAGGCACTCTCACGGTTGGTGATCGACTTGGTGATTTTTAGTTGTCTCATCGTATTTTTCTCAATTTATCCATTGTTTCTGCGTAAGGAAAGCGGAACGGGAGATCCCGTTCCGCCCTTCCGTCTGGTGGCGGGCGACAAGCCTGTCGCTCGGCTTTATTTCACGATCGAATAGCTGACCACCCGTCCGTCGGGATAAACCCCGTCGATGTATTCGATGGGCGTGGTGATGCGGTTCAGGTCGCTGATCGACCGCACGGGGCGATCGTTGATGTGGGTAATGATGTACCCTCTGCGAACCCGGGCCTGTGCCAGAATCCCTCCGTCGTTGATGGAAAGTACCTGTACACCGCCGTCGATCTTGAACTCTTTCTTGGCTCTGTCGTTGATCTCACCGAACTGTCCGCCCAGCGCATCATAGGCTGAAACGATCTCTTGCTTAACAATATCGGTGTTCCCAGCTTTATTACGCAAAGTGACTTCGATTTGTTTCGTTTGACCGTCTCTTTTTACCGTCAAGGTCACTTTGTCGTTCGGACGATGGCGGGCAACCTCTTCGAGCAACTGGCTCGATTTGTCGATCTTGATGCCCTGAATGTGGGTGATGACATCGCCCTCTTTGATGCCGGCGGCATGGGCGCCACCATCCGGTTCGACACTGGCTACGTATACCCCTCCGACCTCTTTAATGCCGGTTTCTTTGCCGCGTTGTTCGAGGAAGACATCGTTGATCTCTTGGATCTGAACACCCAGCAAGGCCCGTTGTACGACGCCGAATTCCTTGATATCCATGACCACTTTCTTGACGATCGAGGTCGGTACGGCAAATGAATATCCAGCGAAACTACCCGTCGGCGACTGAATCAGGGTATTGATACCGACCAATTCGCCTTTGGTATTGACCAGCGCGCCCCCACTGTTGCCCGGGTTGACGGCCGCATCGGTTTGGATGAACGATTCGATCCCGAACTGATTGGGAATGGCCCCCAGGTTACGCGCTTTGGCGCTGATGATCCCGGCGGTGATGGTGCTTTGCAGACCGTACGGACTCCCGATGGCCAGTACCCATTCGCCCAGCCGCAGATCGTCCGAGTTCCCGAACGGAATGCTCGGCAGATCGGTGGCATCGACCTTGATCAGAGCGATATCGGTCGTGGGATCGGTGCCGATCACTTTGGCCGGGAAACTACGGTTGTCGGCCAGGGTGACCTTCAGGTCCGTGGCATTTTCCACCACGTGGTTATTGGTGACGATGTAACCGTCGGGGCTGATGATCACCCCTGAACCTCCGCTACGACGTTCTTGGGGTTGTTGCTGATAGTTTCCGCCCTGCGGAATCCCGAAAAATTCGAAAAACGGATCGAAGCCTCCGCGGCCTTGACTCGACGAACTCGGAATCTCCTGACGCACTTCGATATTGACGACGCCTTTGACGGCGTTTTCGGCCGCATAGGTCAGATCCGGATATTTCCCTTCTTCATAGGAGGTGAAATGGTTGCCGGCCTGCGAGGAGAATACCCCCGTCGTGGAGGGCGTATAAGTCGAAGGTTGATCCTTCTGAGTGATTCGGGTGATGGTGTAGGCGGAAACGCCGCCTGCCAGCAGGGCCGCTGCAACGACTCCTGCAAATAATGAAACCTTTTTCATAGAATAATAGTTAAACAAATTTTTTAATCGATGTAAAAGGTCAAATTATCTCATGCAATTTTCTTTCAATTAATTCGTATTTCATTCGTGTGCCTTTCTCCCGGTGGATTCCCCCGGAAGGGGAAGCGGATGAAAGCGCTCGATGGACGTCTCGTTTCCGAGCGGGTGGCACATCAATCAAACGCTTTCAAACTTTCCAATATTGTATACGAAAAAATAAAAAGATTGTTTCGTCTCTATGCCAGGCCGAACGCTTTCCGGAGTTTGTCGACGGCATCGAGCTTTTCCCAGGCGAAGAATTCTACCTCTTTGGTGACTTTATGGCCGTTTTCGATCACCTCTACCGGCGCCGTATAGGGACGACCCCCGAAGTGGCCGTACGAGGCGGTAGCTTCGAAAATGGGGTTGCGTAGCCCGAACTGCGAGACGATCTTCCCGGGACGCAGGTCGAACAGCTGTCCGATCCGGCGGGCGATTTCCCCTTCGCTGATCGTCAGGTGGTTGGTTCCTTTGGTGTCGACGTAGATGCTCAGCGGGTCGGCAATGCCGATCGCGTAGGAGAGCTGCACCAATACCTCGTCGGCAATGCCGGCGGCCACCATGTTTTTGGCGATGTAACGGGCGGCATAGGCGGCGCTGCGATCTACCTTCGAGCAATCTTTGCCGGAGAAGGCTCCGCCCCCATGGGCTCCGCGACCCCCATACGTGTCGACGATGATTTTGCGGCCGGTGACGCCGGTGTCTCCATGCGGGCCTCCGATGACGAACTTGCCCGTTGGGTTGACATGCAGGATGTAGTCGTTGCCGATCAGATCGGCCAGTTGATCCCCTGCCCGCTGCAGACGCGCTTTGGTTCTGGGAATCAGAATCGTGCGGACATCTTCTTTGATCTGTTCGCCCATGCGTCGTTCGGCTTCCTGTTCGCTGATCCCTTCGCCCGGACGGATGAAGTCGTCGTGTTGAGTCGACACCACGATGGTATGTACCCGCAAAGGCTTGCCGTGATCGTCATATTCAATGGTGACCTGACTCTTGGCGTCGGGACGCAGGTAGGTCATGACCTGGCCTTCGCGGCGGATAACGGCCAGCTCCTTGAGAATGACATGAGCCAGAATCAAGGTGGCGGGCATGAACTCTTTGGTTTCGTTGCAGGCGTAACCGAACATGATGCCCTGATCGCCGGCGCCTTGGGTCTCTTCGCTGTCGCGTACGACGCCCCGGTTGATGTCGGGCGACTGTTCGTGGATGGCCGACAGCACGCCACAAGAGTTGGCGTCGAACATATATTCGCCTTTGGTGTAGCCGATGCGTTCGATGACGCGGCGGACCACTTGTTGAACGTCTACATAGGCTTCAGAGCGGACCTCGCCGGCGACTACCACCAAACCGGTGGTACAGAGTGTTTCACAAGCGACTTTCGAATGGCTGTCCTGGCGCAGAAATTCGTCGAGAATGGCGTCGGAAATCTGATCCGATACCTTGTCGGGGTGCCCTTCGGACACCGATTCGGACGTAAATAAATATCCCATTTTACTTCTTTTTTAGGGTCGATTCCGCGTTGTACACACCGGGTGTCTCCGCAGAAACCGGCCGAATGAATAAAATAGGGAAAAACTTAGCTGTTGTGGGGGAGAACCAAATACTAGAGCAATTTTAGCATTTTTTTGAGTGGTTGCAAGCGGCCAAATCTTTCCACGGTAACGATATGTCGGGGCAAAGATACGATTTTTTCCGTACGTGGTGCATTTTTTTGAAAGAACCGGGGGAAAACTTCGGGGCATTCGCGCTCTGTCCCGGGGATGATTGAAACGGGGCGGGTGGGGTATTTATTGTTATCCCATGAAAAATCCCCGGTCTGAAGGGACCGGGGAGTAGATTCTGGAATAGGCCAACTACATAGTCTTAAACTACATATAATTGCTGGACCTCCGTTCGGAAGCACGTTTGGGCTTACGTTCGAGTCACGTTTGGGTCCACGTCCGGGCCCACATTCAGGGGCACGTTTACGTTCGGAATCATGTTCGGCTCGATCCCGCGGGGGGTTATTCGGCAGGGGTCCCGATGATAAACGTAGCGTGTACGGCCGGCATGTGCAGGTCGAAGCGGGTATAGTCGGTGCCGTGACGCTGTACATAGCTCGGTGTCGTCAGGTCGCGGATCGCGCCGGTATAAGGATCCCACTCCTGCAGCTTCCAGCGGCCGCGCAGTTCCACCGGGGTGGTGAAGGTATCGTCGGTCGAATTGGAAAAGAAGTAGATCTCTTTGCCGTTTTTTTGTTTGTGGATATAGTTGAATACCCCTTTCCCGCTATGGCGGGGTGTGGAGTCCAACGTATAGAGATCGGCTTCGATCTCCAGTTTGTCGAGCGCCTCCCGTAATGTGGCTTCGGTCGGTTCGGGAACGAAGAGCGTCATGCCGCCTGCCGCACTGCGATGGATCGTCCCCTCATCGCGGTGTTTGGCCGGACCGAAAAGTTCGGTAATCAGGGCCTGGACCAACGAGTCGCGTCCATATTCCGCCGACTTTTCGGGGAGCATTGTGGTGGCCAGGATTTTCCCGCCCTGATCGTAATAGTCTTTGATCTGCAGCAAGGTCTCGGCCGAGAGCACTTTGCCGCCCGGCAGGATCAGCAGATCGTATTCCTGGTGGTTGACTTTGTTGAGCAGACGCAGTTGACCGTTCTGGTGGGTGATGCGGCCGTTGACCAGCGATTCGGGATGCACGAAGGTGAAATCCCTTCGTAACGAATTGCTCAACAGGTCGCTCAACCGATGGAAATCGGCTTCCGGCGGGACATATTCGCCCCAGGGTCGGTAGACGGCAATGTCGAATTTGTGATGGGCTTGTAACGAGGTGATCGGATAGAGCATCGCGATCTTCGATACGCGGCGTCCCCCCTGCAACAAAAAGCAGCTGCGGGCGACGAAGTCGCTGTAACGGGGCAGGGTCGCCGCCAGACGAGGATTATAGGGGGAGATCACGGGCGGAATGTACACCTTGTCGGGCCGGTTGTCGTACCACATGCCATGGGGAATCAGAAAGTTGATGCCGCGGGCAAACATGTCCATCGCCACCCGGTAGAGCATTAGCGAATCCATATCAGCCGGGAAGGCCCCGTTGACTTCGGCCCCCACCATCGGGCGGTCGTAGAGGTCGGCTGCCGAACTGACCTGTTTGTGACCGTTGCGTCCGTACCCATAATAGAAGATGTAGTCGGCCAACGGAATCTGGGTGTGGCGGTAGAACTTCAAGACGTCGCCGTGCAGTTCGGTGGTGTTCATGGTGTAGTTGCCGGGCGGGTGACCGATGCTTTGTACTCCGTGCTGTGCACACCATCGAGCCACCAGACGGGGATAACCCTCCGCCATCAATTCGCTGCGAAGCGTGTGGAACGCCACACGGGTGGCTTCGGTTTCGGGCCCGATGTCGTAGAACAGGGCCGGATAGTAGAGAGCCGCATTTTTGCCGGTTTTTTGTTCGAACAGGTCGGTGATGGCGGCGGTCCAGGTCTTTTCCATGCCGTTGAAGCCGATGTCGTCATAAAAAACGCGTTGAATGACATTCCCGAAATAGGGCGCGAAGCGACGACCGTACTCGTCGTAATTCAGCTCGATGAACTTATTCACGGCCACGGTATCCATATAGTCCACTACGGGACGGGCATTGGGTTGCAGCCCGATGAACATCACGCGCCAGGCTCCCAAAGGCACTTCCCAGGTGAGGATGCTGTCCTGGACCCGGTCGCGCAGGTCGAACATCTCGTACGTATTGATGTTCATGGCCGTAATGGTCATGACGCTTTGGGCCTCGGCGTTGGGTAGTTTCTGGACGAAGGTGGCCGGACCCGTAATGACGTATTCATCCTTGCGCAGCACCTTGCGCGTCAGTTCGGGGTACTCTTTGAGGATTTTGCCGCCGGCCCAGCCGCTGGGGAAGTCGACGTCGTCGTACAGAATCAACTCCATGCGGTTGCGGCGCGAAAACTCCAACATGTCGCGATAACGTTCGAAATAGGCCTCGCTCAGGTAGGCCGGGCTCATGCTCGACACCGGCAAAATGGAGATGCCGCCGAATCGGGCCTCGTGTTTGGCGCGATACATCTGGCGGATGATCGTATCCTTATTGAGGGGACCGTTGAGGTGCCAGAAGGGCATGGGGCGATATTCGTTGGAGGGTTTACGGAAACCGGAGACGTCCGGGTCGGCCGCGTGCAGCATGCCGGAAAGTCCTATCCCAATGAAAAAGAGCAGAAAACGGGTTACGTGCATACAGTTTGGATTCTGGGTTCGTTCGATGGACCGTAGCGGATCCTTGGGGTGTGGCTCAAAGGTGTTTTTGCGGAAGCGGGGCCTCCGCAAAGCCGTTGGGACAAAAATAATATTTTCTGGGGAAAAGCCACCGGCAGCGAACCGGTTCTTGCAGAAAAAGAGGAGACAAAAGGTGGAACCTCCCGGGCCGAAAATAAAAAATCCGCCAACGTATCAAAACGTTGGCGGATTTTCAGTGCCCAGGAAAGGACTCGAACCTTCATGGCATCACTGCCACTCGCCCCTGAAACGAGCGCGTCTACCGATTTCGCCACCTGGGCCTTTTATCGAAGCTTTCCGAAGAAAGACCTTAGTCAGAATAATAAGATCAGAACCTCAGTTCAGTGGTGCCCAGAACAAGACTCGAACTTGCACGCCGTAAACCGGCACTACCCCCTCAAAGTAGCGTGTCTACCAATTTCACCATCTGGGCTCGATTATGTATCTATGCTGCAACGGGGAAAGCTCTTGTTTTGGATTCAAAGGAAACCTGCAGATCGGAATCGGGTCCGCCTCTACAGAGTCTTCCTTCTACTAACCTAAAACTAAACCACTAACCTAAATGAACCTAAAATTTCGTTGCAAATATAGGACTTAATCTTGAACTCTCCAAACGCGTTTCGAAAAAATTTTAATTTCGTCGGTCGGGCAGGGCGTTTGCCGGTCTGTTGCCGGGCTCCAGAGCTCTGCCTCTTGCGGCTGTCTGCGGTTCCGGTTTCCTGACTGGCTTTGGTGTCATTTGTCGGCCCTGTTTCCTTGTCCGGCCCCGGTGTTACTCGTCGGCCCGCTGGAGAGAAGAACGCCTTTCCTTGGCGGAAAGTGGTGCAAAGGTAACGAATTTTGCTGAACTGCAAAACTATCGATGGATATTTTTTGAACGTTTTTTCGTTTTCTTGCCGAATAATGCTATCTTTGCCCCCTGAAACGACGCAATGGGGCAACGGGCGGTGGTTCCCCCTCCCAAAAGATGGGTAACCCCTACGCTCTTCCCGCCGCTGAGTAGCGTCATGATAGAAACCTTTAATAATTAAAATGTATGGAAACCATTAAGATCGCTGCTGTAAAACGTGGCACTTTTGGCAAAAAAGAGAGCAAAGCAATTCGTAAACAAGGTCTGGTGCCCTGCACCATCTACGGCAAAGGCGAAACCATCCACTTCAGCGTGGACGCAAAAGCCCTCAAACCGTTGATCTATACGCCTCAATCTTACCTGGTCGAATTCGACATCGAAGGAAATAAAGAAGTGGGCGTTATGCGTGAAGTACAGTATCATCCCGTTACGGACAACATACTGCATGTCGATTTCTATCACGTCATTCCTGGTAAACCGATCGCTATCGATATTCCGGTGAAACTGGTGGGTAACTCCGAAGGGGTAAAACAAGGGGGTAAATTGATCCTCAGCAAACGTAAACTGCGTGTGAGCGCCGATATGGAACACCTGCCCGATACCCTCGACGTGGATGTAACCTCGCTGGGCCTGGGTAAGAGCATCTTTGTCGGAGATCTGAAGTTCGACCACCTTACCCTGCTGACGCCGGCTACGACGGCTGTATGCGCCGTGAAGATGACGCGTGCCGCTCGTGGTGCCGCTGCTGCCGCTGCCGCTGAAGGGAAATAATCCGAAGCTGTATGTGGGGGTTTCTGCGAGGACTCTTTCGAAAACACACCCGAACGGGTGCCCCGTCTGAAACACCAGAAAATTCGACCGAAGTGAAATATCTGATCGTGGGTTTGGGAAATATCGGCGCCGAATATGCCGATACCCGCCACAATATAGGTTTTAAGGTATTGGACGCTTTTGCACAGGCGTCCAATACTTCTTTTTCGGCCGGCCGTTACGGGTCGATTGCCGAGGTTCGTTTGCGGGGGCACAGCGTGTTGTTGCTGAAGCCCTCTACGTATATGAACCTGAGCGGAAAAGCCGTTCGCTATTGGATGCAGACCGAAAAAATCCCGCGGGAAAACCTGTTTGTCGTGGTGGATGATATTGCGTTGCCGTTCGGAACCCTGCGCTTGCGGGCCAAGGGCAGCGATGGCGGACACAACGGGTTGAAAAATATCAATGAGATGATCGGCTCGAATGAATATGCCCGCTTGCGATTTGGTATCGGAGGCGATTTTCCCAAAGGCCATCAGGTCGATTATGTGCTGGGAACGTGGACGCCCGAGGAACGGGCACAGTTGCCGGAACGTGTTCGGCATGCGGCGGAAGCCATTCCGTCGTTTGTGACGGTGGGCATCGAACGAACCATGAATCAATTCAATACACGTTCATAACAACCCTCTAAACCGAAACAGACTGATGGGTGTAACCGTAGAAAATAGCGTACGAATCGATAAATGGCTGTGGGCAGTGCGGATTTTCAAAACCCGTAGCGATGCGGCCGAAGCCTGTCGGACCAATCGGGTCACCCTCGCGGGAAGCTATACCAAGCCGTCGCGGGAGGTGAAGGCGGGGGATGTGGTGACGGTTCGTAAAACGATCGTGACCTATACCTATCGGGTGTTGGCTCCGGTATCGAGTCGGGTAGGCGCCAAGTTGGTGCCGGAATATGCCGAAGATTTGACGCCTCAGTCGGAACGTGATAAGTTGAACATCCCGAAGGAGACGATTTTCATTCAGCGAGATCGGGGAACGGGGCGTCCGACCAAACGGGAACGACGTCAGATCGATACATTGATGGAGGAGTTTTACGACGCTGAGGAGGATATGGATGAGTAAGCCGGTTCGGGCGTCGGCGATCCGCAACCTGAACAGGGGGGCGACAAAATAGAAGGGAAAAAAGAGAAGGTTTTCCGTCGCAGAAAACCTTCTCTTTTATTTTTTCGCCCTATTTTTATATTTTCAGCGAAATGGGTATCTTTCTTTCTCCTTGATCGGGAGGCAAAATCAGGGCGTATGAAACAATCGGACGGATGGCAACGCTGGAGACGACTACTCGGAGGGTGGTTGCACGCTTCGATCCGGGAGCGGCAACGTATTTTGTGGCTGTTGCCGATGCTGGTGTTGTTGTGTTTGTTGTTTCTGTGGCAGGGAAAGCCACGTTTCGAGCGCAGTTTTACCCTCTACAGCGATGCGGTGATCGAACAACGCGACCTGGAGCGGAACCGTATGTCAGCGCATCGTTCGAAAACGAACGCCTCCGAGACCAGCCTCGCAAGAGGTGACTCCACCGGGAGAACAACAGGCCAGCGCGGGACGATGACAGGCAGAGAGCGTCGGTATGAACTTTTCGTCTTCGATCCCAATACGATCGACCTCGAGGGTTTGGTTCGCCTGGGATTTTCCCCGAAACAGGCCCAGGTGATTCTGAATTACCGTAAAGCGGGCGCGGTATTTCGTCGGCCGGCCGATTTCGCGCGTTGTTACACGGTATCGGCCTGGAAATATGCTGAATTGGAGCCTTATATTCGTATCGGAGCGGAATATCGGGTCGAATCGGCCGCTGTCGGTCGACCTGTATCCACAAAAGAAGAACGTGTAACGAGGAGCGAAGACGATGGCGGGCAACTGGAGTCCGAAGGCGGCTGGCGGAAAGATTCGTCAGCCGTGGCTTTGAAAACGTCGGCCGATCGCAGAAACGAGCCATCTGTCGAAAGATTAGCCTCAAATGATGAACGTCACTCTCGCCTGCTTGAACTCAATACGGCCGATTCGGCGGCCTTGGTCGAGATTCGAGGAATCGGACCGTTGAGCGCCGGACGCATTGTGCGCTATCGAAATCGTTTGGGCGGATTTGTCCGGGTGGAGCAGTTGCGGGAGGTCCGGGGCGTGTTGGAAGAAAATTATCGCCTGATTTTAACACAAATTTGGGTCGATAGTAGTAAAATTCAAAAAATTGATATTAACTTTGCAACCCCTGAGCAGCTGGCGGGACATCCCTATCTGCCGCCCAGGGTGTTGGATAAGATTCTTAAGTATAGACAATTGAAAGGGGGTTGGAGAAACGCCGAAGAATTTGTGAAACAACATATTTTATCTCGAGAGCAAGCCGTGAGGTTAGCTCCCTATCTGCGTTTTAGGACGCAAAACTCTCTTTGAAACCCATTTAATTGTCAAACAGTATAAATTTATTACCATGATCGTAATGCCTGTAAAAGAGGGAGAAAACATCGAAAGAGCCCTCAAGAAATTCAAACGGAAATATGAAAGAACCGGTGTGCTGAAAGAACTGCGTCGTCGTCAGTACTTTACCAAACCTTCCGTAGTGGCTCGCGAACAGAAATTGCATGCCATCTACGTGGAACATATGGATAAAGGGGACGAATAGTCCCGAATCGATGATCCTCTTCGCCACGAAGAGAACCGGATCGATCGACATACGAAAAGCCTGCTGAAATTTTGGTTAATTTTAGCAGGCTTTTTATATTGGATCGGGCGGAAGCTACGTTATACCTCAGCGAGCGTCGTTGCCGCCGACGGAGGTCGACCTCAACGGACCCTTCAAACAGAATCATCCGATGCGGGAACTGGAGGCTTTTTTGAACTACCTGGCAGCCGAGAAACGGTACTCGGCTTTGACGGTGCGTGCTTATGGCGACGATATCCGCCAATTTATGCGCTTTTGCCTGTCGGAAACGTCGCGTCAGCCGTCGGATCCTGATGATTCGTCCGAGGGGGCGCCTTTAGCGGAAGATCCTGTGGAACGGTTCGATCCGACTTTGGTCGAAACGAACGATCTGCGGGCCTGGATCATGAACCTTACCGGCGATGAACATCGGCGGGCAACAACCGTCAATCGGAAAATATCGTCCGTCAAGGCCTTTTATCGCTATCTGCGGGCCAAGGGGGTGATCCAGGACGATCCCTTTCTGTTGGTCTCGACCTTGCGGACGCCCAAACGGCTGCCGTCGTTCGTGGAACAGAGCCGCATGAAACGCCTGACCGCCTCGCTGATGTATCCCTCCGAGGTGTTCGAAACGGAACGTGATGCGTTGGTGATTCTGCTCTTTTATGCGACGGGCATTCGATTGGCCGAACTGCGGGATATTCGGGTCGACGATTTCTCGGATCATTTTACTCGTCTGAAAGTCAGAGGAAAAGGCGATAAAGAGAGGGTGATCCCCGTCATCGCGCCGGTGGCGGCGAAAATAGCGGCCTATCTGCAGCTAATTCGGGAGCAAAACATTTGTAAAAGTGACATAAATTTCCTATTTTTAACAAGCGAGGGGAAGCAGATCAGCCGTAGCGAAATCTACCGGATCGTGCACCGTATCTTGCGGGCGGCCGGGGTACAGGGCAAGAGTAGCCCCCACGTGCTGAGACATACTTTCGCCACGCACCTGCTGGATGCCGGAGTCGATATCCGGGCGATCCAGGAGCTGTTGGGACACTCCAGCCTGGGAGCTACCCAGGTCTATACCCACAACAGTATCGAACAGTTGAAACGAGTTTACAATCAGGCCCATCCCCGGGCCAAAAAATCGAATGAGGAGGAATGATTATGCAAGTGAAGATTCAATCCGTTAAGTTTGATGCCGACAAAAAACTTGTCGATTTCATCCAGGCGAAAGTGGACAAAATGGAACGGTTTATCGAGCGGGCTATCTCTGCGGATGTCATCTTGAAACTCGATAAAGATCATGAACAAGGTAATAAGGTAGCCACCGTGAAGTTCGATGTACCGGGCGCCGATCTGGTCGCTGAACGTCGGAGTAAGAGTTTCGAGGAATCGATCGATTTGTGTTTGGACGCGATTAAAAAACAGGTGGAAAAACTGAAAGATAAATATAAATAGAGTTCCGGACTCCTTCGAACCGGAGACTCCGAAATAGAATAGTATGGAAAGGGATGCTGAGGCATCCCTTTTTTGTGGAAGAGTGGCCCCTGTTTTGAGGGAAGCCCAAGCGTGGGAAAGCGGGGTGCGAGCTGCGGGATCTTTTGACCCCGCTCCATAGAGGCAGTAAAGGAAAGCATATTAAATAAGCCCGAATCTTTGAACAAGATTCGGGCTTTGTCGGTACGGTTCGAGCGTAGGGGCATGCGGCCGGACGATTATCGTCCTTTGAGGGTGTGGGTGCCGGCGCAGAGGGATACGCATCGTCCGGAGGGGAAGCAGATCTCGGCGGAGGTGCCTTCGGGAACGGTCACGGTGAGGGTCAGTACCCTCCCTTGGCGCACAATCGAAGCGTGAATGGAGCCGTAATGGCTCGGTACCGTAGCCGACACTTCAGTGAGTGGACCCAATTGCGGGGCAATACGGAAGGTCCGAAAACCGGGCGAGGTCGGCGCGATGCCACAGACATATTGACTGAGCAGCATCAAGGGACCGCCACTCCAGGCGTGGTTATTGCTGTTGCCATCGGTCGGTGTCGCTTTGAATTGCCACACTTCGAAGAGCGTGCTGTAATCGTATTGCAGCATGTTGGCATAACGCTTGTGCATACGTTGCAGCGCCAAATCGGGTTGATTCATGCGGAACAAGGCTTCCAAAATGAATCGTTCCATGTAGGGGCCGGCATGGTATTCCTGGGAGAGCACTTCCGTGAGGGCTGGATATTTGTCTTCGGAGGCTAACCCACTTAGTACGGCTAGAGCCTGCGCTCGGTCATCCGTATCCAAGGTGTAATCGGGGGAGCGATAGGCCGTACCGGTCCAAAATTGTCGGTCGAAGTTTTGTTCGATCAGCGTCATGCGGGCATCGATCGCTTCGAGATCTGTCGTTTTTCCCAGTTGGCGGGCGAACTCCCGTTCGGCTTTCAGGGCCAGATAGTACCAGCCGTTGGTCAGCACCTCCATGTCCTGATTGGGCCCCGAGTCCCCCCAATTCCAGTCGCTGGAGCGAAAGAGGACCAATCCGTCGTCGCCCATCTGCCAGACTTCATGGAGGTAGCGATGGAGACGGTCATAGATCAGGGGAAGAAAGCTGTCGTCTCCGCTAAAAAAAGATTGAGTGTAAAATCCGTACCATCCTACGGCGGCCAGCATCTGTAACGGCAGCTCTCGAGTCCATCCGCCGGCCGGGACCGGAGAGAAAATGACGCCATCGTTGCGTTGCCAGTTCATCAACTCCAGGATACCTTTGCGAGCCAATTGTTGGCCCCGCGGATCGAGGGCGTAAAAGGCCTGTCCGAGCTCGTTGACCACATCTCCCCACCATTGCGCCCGTTCCCGTTCCGGACAGTCGAAATAGGTGTCGCGCATGTTGACATAGAGCGTGCGTGCTGCCCGTTTCCAAAGTTCGTTCAGGAAGGGATCGTTGCATCGGAACGAGCCGGCGATATCGGCATCGTATCCGGTTTCACGGTATTTGACCGCTTTGACCGTCACACCCTTCGGAAGGATATATTTCATGATATGCCCGCTCATCCAACCCAGGTTTTCATACGTTTGTTCGCCGGCTCGGGTGATGTACTCCGCCCGTACGGAATAGGCGGTTCCGTTTCCGGTCGTGTAATTGTCGGTGATCATCCGGAGGGTGTCGCCAGCACGAACCGTTTCGATCTGGAACCAGGGGGTAAATTGGGCATTATAGGGCAGTTTGCAGAAGAGTGTATCGCCGATGCGTTCGACGGAGACGTAGTCTTGTAGACCGGAATTTCTCCACTGGGGGATGGGACGTTTGACCAGTCGACCGTGCGGAGGTCGATTGACATCGGCGGCCATCATGGCCCCTCCTGTGATTTTGTCAACCCCGGGGAGATACCACCCCTCAAGGGCCAGACGTGCATCGAACCGGATATTGCTTTCCGAGAGCCTGTAGTTCGGATGAGGTGCGTCGGTATTTTGATAGGCTTCGTAGGTGATGCACTTCCATCGATTGTCGCTGAGAATTTCTACGCCAGGGGCCTGGCAGTCGAACAGAAAGGCGGCCTGTCCGCTGCTGGCGTGCGAGAAACCGTTTTTGCCGAAATACCATACTAGTGCTGCGATCGTGTTTTCGCCCCTTTGGAGAAAGGGAGCGATATCGACTTCGTCGTAATAGCTGGCTCCAGGGGCCGGTCCCCGTTTGAGCCCGCCTTCGAAAACGACCATCTGACCGTTGATCCATAACCAATATTTGCTGTCGGCTGCGATGCGTGCTATCGCTTGTGAGGGGATCTGATCGATGGAAGTTGTGGTTTTCAGGCAGAGCCATTGATTCGGAAGGCTCTGACACCCTTCATGAGAGATCCATACGGCTTTCCAGGGCGGTTCGGCCTGGGTACAGAGGAATCCTAGGATCGAGAAGAGCAGAAGCAGCGTTTTTTTCATGGGTTCGAAACGTTTGGTAGGCTTTCTTCGGGGAAAGGTCCCCGATGTGGTTAACCAAGATACGCATAATCTGTCAGAGCAAAAAATGCGGGGGTGTTAATTTGTCGTTTGCCGGCTTTTGTTTTTGGTAAGCCCTGTCTTTTTTATTATCTTGGCACAGCGTTAAAACCAAACTAAAAAATACATTTATGAAACATGCGTTATGTGCCGGTATGCTGACTGCGTCGCTCGTCGTGTTATTGAGTGCGTGTCACTCGACTTCGAGCACCGGGACCATCGATCGTCGGGCGGTGGTCGATCGACACAAAGTAGTGACAACCCAAACCAATCCGAAAAGTCCGGCCCAGGTGGGCAATGGTGAATTTGCTATGGGGGTAGATATTACGGGTTTACAGACCTTCGTGCCCTTCAATACGCTTTCCAATTGGAGCTGGCATACGTTCCCCCTACCGAAAGGGGCTCGCATCGAAGATTATCAGGGCGTTGCTTTCGATACCCATGGAAAACCGATCCGCTACGAGGTGTTCGATGAGACTCATCCTGAGATTTCTCGCTGGTTACAGGCAAACCCTCATCGTTTTACCTTGGGGCAACTGGGCTTTGAAATTTTGAAAGCCGACGGACAACCGGCTCAAGAATCCGATTTACAGAATACGCGTCAGGAAATCGATCTGTGGAGTGGTATTATCACCAGTACCTTTTCGCTGGATGGCGAACCGGTGACGGTGCGTACGGCCTGTCATCCGAATCAGGATGCCGTCGGGGTGACGGTGGAATCACCTTTGGTCGGGGAAGGACGGATTTCGGTGTTTTTGGATTTTCCGTATCCTACGACGAAACAGTTCGCCGATTACTTAGGGGATTATACCAAACCGGAGCTGCATTCGGCCGAGATTGTCGATCAGACGCCTGGGTCGGTTGTCATTGAACGGATGTTGGATACCACGCAATATTTTACGGCCGTGAAATGGACCTCTGATGGACAGTTTGCTCAGGCTGGGGTTGATTCCATGCCTCATCGCTTCTATTTCCGCCCGGAGAAAACGGACAAAATAGCGTTGACCTGTACTTTCTCGAAAGCTCGCCCTCAAGGCGAATTGGCGGTAGCGGCCGATGTTTTTGTCAAGAGCAGTGAAGCGTGGGTCGATTATTGGAACTCCGGCGCAGCCATCGATTTGTCTGGCAGTAAGGATCCCCGATGGAAGGAGTTGGAACGTCGTATCGTATTGTCCCAGTATGTGATGCGGGTTAATGAAGCGGGGAGTCTTCCGCCTCAAGAGAGTGGGCTGGTCAATAACGGTTGGTATGGACGTTTCCATTTCGAGATGATTTGGTGGCATGGCATTCATTATGCCTTGTGGAACCGTTGGCCGCTGTTCGATAAGAGCCTGCATATTTACCCGGATTTTCTGCCTACGTCCATCGCTCGGGCACAGCGGATGGGTCGCAGTGGAGCCAAATGGCCCAAATGTACGGCCGATTTCGACCGGGAATGGCCTTGCTGGGCCCATGGATTTTTGATTTGGCAACAGCCTCATCCGATCTATTTTGCCGAACAGGATTATCTGATGCATCCGACCCAGGAGACGCTCGATAAATGGAAAGATGTCGTCTTTGCCACGGCCGATTATATGGCGGACTATGCCTATTACGATGATAAGAAGGGCGAATATGTGTTAGGACCTCCGGTGGTGATTGTATCGGAAAACACGGACGCGTTGGTGACGACCAATCCGATTTTCGAACTGGGGTATTTCCGTTACGGCCTGCGGACAGCCCAAAAGTGGCGGGAACGTCTCGGGATGCCTCAAAACGAAAAATGGGCGGATGTATATACGAAGTTAGCGCCGCTTCCGGTTCAAGACAGTGTTTATGTAACCTACGAAGGCATTCCTGAGATGTGGACGAAATATACGTATGAACACCCGGCCTTGACGGGGGTATTGGGAATGCTTCCCGGCGATGGCGTCGATACGACCACCTTTGTTCGTACCTTAAATAAGGTGATGAACGAGTGGCAGTTCGATAAGATTTGGGGGTGGGATTTCCCGATGATGGCCATGGCGGCCGCACGAACCGGACAACCGGCCTTGGCGGTCGATCTGTTGCTGCACGATTCGAAACAGTTCCAATTCGACGAACATGGGTTAGCCACGGGAGGTCCGTTCCCCTATTTCCCGTCGAACGGGGGGTTATTGACGGCCGTAGCGATGATGGCACAAGGATGGGCCGGTTCGGAAGGCGAAGCTCCGGGCTTCCCCAAAGATGGAAGTTGGAGCGTTCGGTATGAAAATTTCGTTCCTATGCAGTAATCTAGGTGTCCTAAACTGAGCGAGATAGGAGGCTTGTTATTAAATTTTTTTAAGAAATTTTTAAAAAATTTGGAGAAATACCATTTTTGTCTTTATCTTTGCGGAGAAGTTTAGGTTCATTTAGGTTAGTAGTTTTAGGTTAGTAAAAGGAAAGACGGTAGGAGAGACGCTCAGTCTCTCTCTGCTGTTTTCCTTTGAAATTGAATCAATGCATTTTGCTACGCGATACAAAGGGAACACAATCAATGTGTTCCCTTTTTTTTTGTGCTTTTCAGGATTTGGAAACGGCTTTTAACACGAGGCCGCCCTGCATACGGATTTTGTGTCGGATATTCCGATGGGGGTCGTATTCCGGGAACAGAGTTGGGTTTGCTTCGATATATTCGATGGACTGTTCCAGCAGCAGGTCGGCTTGATGTCGAGCTTCTTTTCGCAGGAGGTGCAGTTGGCGGATAGAGATGGGTGCGGCATAGTCGGTTTTTCCCTCCAGGATGCCCAGACTTCCGACCGATGCACTCATCAGGCTCAACGCCAGGCTTTTGACATAATAAGCCAAAGGCTTTTTGAGGAATTGGGTGACGAAACTTTCTTGACGGCTTTCCCCTAAGGTGTCGTACAGGGGGCCCAATACCGGTTTAAGATATCGAAGCTGGGCCGTTTCGATCAGGGTTTCATTGATCTGGTCATCGGGGCCGTTTGCGTTGGGCGGGAAGGCAATTTCCCAGACTTCTACAGGCGTAACGAGTAAAGGCGCACTCATAATCAGTCGATATTTTTCAAAGCGTATTTTGTAATTTGAGCCAGGAAGAGGTTCTGTTGAGGATCGGTGGGGTCGTAGTCCAGACCGTCGTTTTTGCGCGCTTCCCACACTTTCATATAGAGGGGCTTTGAGCGAGTGGGCGGTCGGTTGACGACCTGTAGGGAGGATGCATCGCAATTGAGGATCGTGGAGATGGCATTTCGGATCGGTTCCAACAGCTCCTGTTGTTCTCCCAGAATCAGGGTATTCAAGGCGATTTCATATTCATGCAGGATGCGTTCCGAGTTGAAACCGGTCGAATAATCCAGTCCGCTGAGCGATCGGAACCAGGAGTGAGCGACCACGATATCGGAGGTAGCCTGTTCATGGAGAAGTTTCCAATCTCCTTCATTGTCCGAAGCGATGGGGACGAATTTCGAGTTATCGGCTTCTTCGGAGTTTTTGATCATGAACATCACTTGTCCGGGTTTTCCGGCGAAGCGTTTTTCGGCGGTTTGGATAATTTGGTGGGCATCGAGTTCGTTGTCCACTTCACCGTCCAGCACCATGATGCCGGAGAGTTGGAAGGAGTTGTCCAATCGGCTGATGTTCCATTTGTCAGTTTTATACGCGATGGCCGACACGTTCATTCCGGCGATGTAGGCGGGTACGCCATAGTGTTCGAACATCGGTTCATAATCTTTGTAGTGGAAGATCGATCGGAGGGTTCCATCCGGAGCCGGTTCGAATCGAGGGTATAGGGGGAGCGATCGACATTGACTGAGTTTGAAATCGCTCCAGTTATGATGCAACAGGATGGCTTGATTGTCTTTGGCGACGCGGCATTTGGAGGCATCTTGATGGAATAGCGAGAGGAAGGAGTGTTCCGGGTCGGTCACGATCTCCAGGAAGGCATTTCCGAACAGTGATTTATCGAAAGCCAGTTTATTGAGAACCTGTCGCAGGCTTTCGCCGGTTCCGTTAGCCCGTTGGGAGAAGGCTTCGAGTTGTCGGTTGTTGGGGTCGAACGAGAACCCTTTTCCAGAGATATAGTCGGCCTTGTCGTTGATAATTCGACGGTGGGTGGTAGAACGTCTGGACATCAGGGCCAAGGCGTAGGGGAAGAGGTTATCGTTTCCCCAGCTCCAGAAAGGTCGTTTATGGTTGGCATAGGAGGGTGGCGTGAACATAAAGGGATCCACTCGGTTTTGCGGCAGGTATAGTTTTGGGGGCGCCGATTTAGGCGCAGACGGTTTCTGCATCATCTGGGGTGATTAGTTATTCAATAGATCATCGATATTCATCATGAGGTTGTACGCTTTGGAGGTATCCGTACTTTGCAGGACGACGATTTCCGAGCCAGGTTCCGTAAACCGTTTTCCGGTGGTGCTGCTGGTTTGCACGACGTGGAGGGGGCGTTGTTTTCCGAATTCCGGAGAGTAACCGATCAGGTACGTTTCGTTGGCAAAGGTTTGGATGATGGCGATGAAGCCTCGGAACGAGCTGTCTATCAGTTCGGAGACGGCGATGGCCGTGGCGTTGCACATTCGATCGAGGAGGAAGGACAGTTCGTGGGTTACGACGGTGGTTCCTTGTGTGATTTCGGTTTTTTCTTGATATTCCGCTTCGTCTTCGCGGAATTCATACACGATGAAGTGTTGATTGAGTTGCAGCTCGAGGTTTGTATAGGCTCGTGCTTCGACATCGTATTCGGCATTGAGCACGTCGCTACTCAGGATGAGGGCGAGTTTTTGGATGCCGCCATTACGTAGAGCTTTATAGGGTTTAGTGAATCCGGATAAGGCCATAAGGATGAGGGTTTAAAGGTTAAAAGGCGAGTTGGAAGAAATTCGGGCCCTACGAGGAGGGCCCGAAAGAGGGGATCTCCGTTAGGGTTCCGTTTGGACAGCGGAAGCGGCAAAGGAGATGAGTTCCGGAAGCAGGTAATCGCAACCGGCCATAAAGACTGCGCGTTGACGATTTTCCATCAGATCGGGGTTATACCACATCCGGATTTCGGCGCCGGGAAAATCAGCCGTATTGACGGCCAGAGCCAGGTTTCGCCGGTCTGTCAGGATGGCGAAAGATTTCGGCATATCGGTCAGGGCCTCCAGGTAGGAGGAGAGTTCCACGTCGATCACCGGGATTCCGCGGTAAGAGAGTCTTTCGCGACCATTTTGTTTGGCGAGGTAAGCGGCTTCCAGGCTGGCGCTATCGAGTTCTTCTTCATATTTGGTATAGATGTCGGAGGTGACCAGATAGACCAGATTCCCTTGCGATTTGCAAGCTTTCAGGGTATCCGAGGCGGAGTCCCACAGGCTTTTCAGCAGGTTTTCCCCTGCGTTGGGATCGCTGCCATCGGAGAAGCTGGCGGGGATATCGATTTTGTGGATATTGTTGGTGCCGCTACCGGCGTCTTCGGTCAGTCGTTTGATAAAGCCGTCGAACGTATTGTGACTTCCGGAGCGATTGGTATCTCCCAGCCACATGGTGGTTCGAATACTTTCTGCGATTGCTTCACGGAACAGTGCGGTTTCGGCCTCTTCGAGTTCGGTTCCGGAGAGGTCTTCCATGTTGACATCCGGGCGGTTTGTAATCAGTTCGAAGACGGTGCTGAAGTAGTCGGCGGCGCTGTATCCGATTTCGGCTTTCACTTTGAAGAGGGCGATGCTTTTTTGGAACTTACTGGAGCTGGTGGTTCCGCTCCAACCGCCGGCCGTAAATTTTTGTAAGATGTCGCCGGACCGTTTCCAGAATTGCAAGGTTGTGGGGACGGGCATGTTATACATAACTTTGATTCCCAGGTCGATGGCATTGGGGCCACTAAGCATCGGGCGGAAGAAGATTTTTTCCAGCATTTGGCCGGAATAGGTTTTGGTACTTTCGATTTTTGCCATAGCGATAAATTTGAAAAAGGGTTAAGGGGTTATAGCGAGAATTGTGCAGCATCTTGTTGATAGGATCGAGCATTGGAAGAGGCCGGGAAGTCATCTTGTCCGGGGTCTTCTTTGCTTTCGGTGGAGGTTGCCAGCGCCAGGGCACGGAGGGGAGGATCTTGGATTTTTTGGGGGGGTGTTTGGTTGAGGAGTGCAGATGGAGAGGCGTTCGGAGGGTCGAGGGGAAGTTCCTGTTGGGGGACGACAGCCGGCGATGGGGGCGTATTTGTAGAGGGTGTCGGATCGGTTTGTTTTTCAGATAACCGGGTCATGGTATCTTGCAGGAGGGAGAAGGCTGCTTTTAACAGGGTTTTCGAAGTTTCACAGGAGTCTTCGGGGGGAGCCGGCAGGTTGAGTTGTTGAACGAGTTGTCGGGTTTGGTTATCCATGTTGTGCGCGGGGATGATTCGGTCGATCAATCCGGCCGTTTTAGCCTCTCGGGCCGACAACCACTTGCCATTACCGTGATTAAGGGCCATCAGTTGGATAAAATGGTCGATGGATTTTCCAGAACGGGCGGCGTATAGTTCGGCAATTCGTCGATCGGTCTGGTTGAGCAGGTCGACGGTTTGTTCCAGGGCTCCGGCATTTCCGGCGCTGCTACTGATGGACTGATGGATGAGGTAGAGGCTGTTAGCCGACATTTCACGTCGTCCTTTCGAGGCGGCTTGGGCGATGAGGGTTGCGGCGGAGGCGACGTATCCATAGCAACGGGTTGTGATCTGTTTTTTGGATTCGCACAAGAGGTCGTGGATCAGGAGGGCGTCATTGACATTTCCGCCGGCCGATCGGATATTGACAATGATTTCAGGGGTTGAGATTTGTCGGATGGCTTCGATTTGTTTTTGGAACATATCCATACTTTCCGTACGGTTTTCACCGGGGCTTTCTTCGGAAAGACCGATGATACCGTCGATATTGAGTTCGGTGATTTGTTCCGAGCGTTTTACGACAACGATGGTTCCGGTTAACATAGGGGCAGGGTAGATTTTGGGTTAATGAGAGAAATGGACATCTTGATAGTAGTACATACATTTTCGGACGTATTCGTACGAGCAGGCGAAATATTCTGCGGCTTTCCACATGGCGTCGATTTTTTTCTCACCGTGTTTGACGAGTTGTTCCACCCAGTTTTTTACGGCGAGGATTTTGCAACGCGAGAAATCGATCACGCCCATATCCATTAATTTTTGCATCAGTCGGGCGGTTGACAGATGGGGGTATCGTTGTTCTACCTGCCAGATGAGTTCTTTTTCGTAAGTGGTCATATGCTAATGGGTTAAGAGTTAGAAGGAGGCCAATTCCACGATGCTTTTAACGGCTTGCTGCGCTTGCGTGATGTCTGATTCCAGGACGTAGATTTTCAGGCCTTGGATGGTTTCATCGATCATTTGTCGGACTTCGGCGCGAGTCAGGGTTACGGGATTGGTTTCTGCTTGGGCGAAGGAGGGGATGAAGGGGTTGTTTGCTGGAGAGGGTGAGAAGGTCTCGGTGGTGCTGACGCGAGAGGTTGAGGCGGGGAGGTCGAGGGCTGTAGGATAAAGCGTTGTGAGTAGCGGGGTAGGTTCAGAGCCTTCGGGGGTCAGTCGGGAGAAATGGTTCGGGACGGTGGTCATGGTAGCGTTCGGAAGACCGGTGGTTGAGGAGGGGGGTGTGGAAGGACGCAGATTTTCGGGTTGTTCTGGCGTTGGATCGAGGGTTTCAAGGAGAATTCGGTATCGGATAGACATAGGCGTAGGAGATCAAGCGGTTTTCAGGAAAGTACATCGGGTGGATTGATTGAGATCGGGGTTATAGTCGGTGATTTCTTCCAGCCGGCAGATAATCTCTTCTCCATGAATCCGGAGTTTGAATCGGGCCCGGAAGTCGTGTTGCAAATCATTGGGGATGATAAACGGTTCGATTTCATGGGGTTTCAGATGGAGGTAGAGGGTAATTTTCAGGCCCTGATTATAGGTTTGGATGGTTTGGTCATAGTATTGATGTAATCCGGGCTGTTCGTTCCGATCTTCGAAGCAGAGGGAGGGGGTACGACCTAAGTTGTCGTGAAAAGCGATCAGCGGGTATTGTTTTCCGTAGGCAGGCCAGCCCCAGTATTGTTCGTCAGGGAGGGTTTGCAGGCCGGCGTAACTCACGATTTTAGGGGGGAAGTTCAGATTTTCGATGCCTGGATTCTCTCCGTTGCTATCGCGGTCTCCGGCTTGGACGATGGAGGCATCGGGGGCATCGGGGTAGCTATCTTGTTGATTCAGCGAGGCGGTGAAGAGGGGATTTTCATACGATTTTTCCTGTTCTTGGGGGAATTGATTTTTGATTTCGGCACTCCAAGCGCCGAATACTTGACGGTTTGCCCGGTTCCATCGGGTCACGGCTCCATCTCCCGTTTGATATTTCAGGGTAAATCGGGCGCCCATATTTTCGCCTAATTCTTCGACATAGATGGGCTGATTCAGGTCGATTTTGTCGGACCAATCGATCAATGTGGATCCATAGAAGCTTTCTCGGGGTTCGATGTAGATGATTTTACTTCGGGTGTCGGTGTAGAAGAAGAGGTTGAACATCTGTTTGACCGCATTCACCAGATCGATCTGATGGATTTCGTGGGCGGCGATTTGCGCGAAGTCGATGGTATTTCCCTCGCCGGGGTGGGAGACGAAGATCGGTTTGAGGGTCACTTTGTCGGACAAGGTGAGGCTCATGTCGGGTTCAGCGCCTCCGAAATAGATTTGGTCGAAATACTGGGGTTTCGAGGGGGAGATTTCGCGGGCCGTACTACGGGCGGTAATTGCGATATCGATCTGTCCGGTTTCCGTAACGTATCCGTCATAGAGGGCCCAGTCTTGGGTATAGGGTTGGTAGGTGCCATCGGCGTTTCGGATCCAGAGGCAAGGGTTGGTAAGGGTTCCTCCGGCGGGGACGGTAATATTGACGCACCGTTCGGTGAAGGTTTTCAGGGTGAGGGTGGTATAGTCCGAAGGTTGGAGGTTTTGGGGGTCGGCATTCGGATTGGTGATTTGGTCGTAGGTAAAGCGGTAGGCATCGCCATCGTAGTGGTTGAACACGATGAGGGTATAGCTCCAGTTGTCGTGGAATTCAGCTCTTCGGTCGATTTGACGATTGATGACTTTGTACTGTCGTTCATAACCGTCGTCCAGGCGCAGGGAGTTGAAGCAGCAGAGTTCGTCCCGGCTTTTGATACGGTAGTCGCTGCGGTATTGGAGGGCGTATTCGAATCCGACGACGACCGTTTCAACCGGGAAGAAACCGATTCGTTGTCCATCGATTCGGAACGCCTCATTGTGGTTATAGAGATCGGGGAGTGTTTTCCCATTTTGGGTTTCGTAGGGGTCTGCGGTTTCGACGAGGTTTCCCAGGGAGGAGAGGGTTGTCAAGGGGTCGGCATAGACTCTTCCCAGGTGGTCGGCGTTAGCGGAGACGTCGGTGAATCGTCCGGCGAGGAAACCCATTCGTTCTTTGAGCAGTTCGCTATCCCGTTCGGTATATTTTCCGCTGAGGTAGAGGGAGTCGAAGAAGGGGCTATTCAAGAAATTCGACTGGATGACATATCCGCTTTGGGCGGCGATTTGCGTCAGGAGGGAATGGACGTGCAGGAAGGGGTGATAATCCTCGAAGGTAAGGACCCTGACACCGGGTTGGAGGGTATTAGAGGGGAGGGTAAATCGGTCGCGTTGTACGGGGAAGAATCGCAGGGGTTTATCCCAGTTCCAGCTTTGCAGGACATTACTGGCATTGAGGGTGGTTTCGCAGTTGATTTCGAGTTCATTGAACATGCGTTCGGAGGCGGCCTGCACCCAATTTTTGCCGGCTCCGATGATATTCAGGTGGTACCAACCCGAGCCGTCCGGATTTTCTTCCCGTTTGGTCAGCATGGGGGTTCCTTCCATAACGATACAACCCTCCTTTTCGATGCGAGCGGTATGTGGGGTTTGGTTGAATCGTTGCGGGGAGAGGATCTCTCCGGCATCGCCCATGATGGCTCGATTTCGGGTGGTGATAGGCAGTTTCAGGGTTTTGCTGTAACCGGTTCGGCCGGTTTCGATTTGAGAGATCGAGGCGATGGAGAGGGTGATAGCGATGCTTTGAGAGGGATCGGTTTCGGTTTCTCGGTTATCGATGAAGCATTTCATGGCTTAGAGGTGCTGGTAAAAGGATTTCAGGCTGGGGGCGATACTGAGTTGGAGTCGGGCGAGCTGATTTCCGCCGGTCATGATTTGTTGGGTAAGGATTTCGATAGGGATGAATTCGGTTCCGTTATCGATCCATACTTTGGGTGAGGCGGCGATTTCCTGGATCCAGTTCATATTTTCCTGGTTCAGGTAGTCCGAGACCAGTTCATAGCGGGATTCGGTTTGGCATCCGGTTGTTTTGTATCCCTGATCGGTATAGATACGTTGTTTATCGATCAGGAGGGAGGTTTGGGCGATTTTGAAGGAGTAGTAGTCGATTTGTCCGAAGTAGTTCCACCAGCACAATCGCAGTTTATTTTCCGTCAAGGGTTCGATACGGTATTTACGGCTGCATATCAGTTCGTCGTATTCTGTTGTAATTTGCAGTTCCAGGAGGTGATATTGATCGATGGGTTCCCATTGGTTTTGGGTAATTTGTCGGACGACATGGGGCATGTGGAAGTAGAGGGCGCAGAGACCGGTTTGTTTATTTTTCTCGGCCAATCGGATTTTCCGGGTACTGGAGGAGGAGCTCAGGATGACGTCTGCATAGAGGGCGGAGTCGTCGGTATAGAGGGCGATTTCGTCGCTTTGATCCGGGGAGATGACGAGGGAGTCGGGGGCTTTTGTCAGTTTTTCGAAAAACAAGATCTTTTGCAGGCCGCTGGTTAAGATCACGGAGCTTTTCACGTCACCGGCCTGGATTTGGATGGTAGTCATCCGTTTGGTGGGGTAATCGAAGACGGTTTCGTTGGCTCTGAGGGGGGTTACTTCGAGGAGTTGTTGGGCATAGTTACTGACATTGATGGAGTAGGCGGTTTGTCCGGAGAGTTTTTTTTTGCCGAGTAGGAGGTTTTGTGTTTCCTCCCGGATATCCAGGTCGATTATTTCCGATTCAGCGGCCGAGAGGGTAAAGAGGGCCTCTTGGTAGGCGGACGATCGTTGAGCGGGGATTGCGGTGATTTCCATGGTTTTTAGGGGTTAAGATCTTCGTCGGGAGGGTTTAGGCTATTTTCAAAGGGGAAGGCGCAGCAGATATCGAATTCGGTTTTCAGGGAGATTTCGCTGCGGTTTGTCAGGCTGAATTCGGCGGGGGCGCAAGCGAGGTGGTCGATGGAGAAGATTTCTGGTTGAGAGATCAGGTTATCGATCCACAGCAGGACTTGTTTCTCCAGTTTTTCCCATTGTTGTTCCTTTTCGGTTTCGGTTGATTTTTTCCCGGATGTCAGCAGGTGGAGGGTGATGTGGTAGGTGATCAATCCTTCTTTGCGTCCGTTCATCTGGGTGAGGACGGGGGGTTCCATCCAGAGGGCGGGGAAACGGAGGTCGGCACGGGAGATTCGGTAAACGAAACCGTTCTGGAAATCGTAACCGCTTTTGAGGGCTTCTTGATGGATTAATTGGAGGAGTCGGGTTCTATACATGGGAGAGGATGGTTTGAGGGGGAGAGGGGATTGAGGCGTTTTCGGATTTTAGCGTCGACGATCCGCATGAATTCATAGCAGGGGAGATGTTCGGTTTGTTGGATAGCGGAGGGGAGATAATTTGCCAGCCAGAGGATGAGGTCGTTCCAGGTAGGGGGTGTTTGCGAAGATGAGGTGGATGTTTGGGCGGATAGAGGGCGATGATGATAGCAGGCCGGGAAGGCGTATTTCCACAGCTGGTGAGCTTGCAACAGTTCGTGAAAGAGTGGAATGAGCCGCCTCATGGGTCGAGTTTTCATTTTTTCGGCCCGTTTGAGGATTTTGTCTTCGTCATAGCGCAGGGAGTGATGGGAGAGGATGGCGGCGATCAGCGGGGCATGTTCGACGAAGTTTTCGAGGTAGAGATCGGTGGCGTCACAGAGGGCTTGTGCGGAGAGTCGTTTTAATGGATATCGGGGCGAGGGTTGTTTTTTTCGAGGCCATAAGCATCTCCACCTGGAGTGTTTGGCCGGTTCGGTTGCCGGGGGTTGTTTGGAGGAGGGGGGATATGTGAGTAACGTCGAACTTTGTTGGGCGATGTCGAGGCTCCAGTGGGACAGGAAAGCTTGCCGGTCAGGAGGGTCCATTTTTTGTAGAGGGGATGTTTTGCAGCCCAGTCTGTTTTTCAGCGGCAGCGAGCGTAGCAGGGCTGGTGGGATGTCGGGATTGGGCGGGTTTGAATGCAGCGAGAGTAAGGTTTGCCACGCTTGGAGGGAGAGTTCTTCCAGTTGATCGGGATAGCGATAGGTTCTGTTGTTGATAACGACACGTTTCATATGTTGATAAGGTCATTTAGACTGTTGATATATGTTGATAACTTTCTTTTAACGATATCGGGTCATGACCTTTAAAAGTTCTTTGAGTTCTCGGCCCACGTTTCGGATGGGTTGATCGGCGTATTTTTGTCGAAGACGTTCATGGGCCAGGGTTTCGATTTGTTGAAGGGCGAGGTGGAGGGTATCGAGGCAGGTTTGGGTGAGTTGTTCGATGGATTTCGCGGGGTTTTCTGCAGCTTCGAGGGTTTGGAGAGTTTGTTTCGGGGGTCTGCCCCGTTGTTTTTTAGGGGCGGGATTTTGGGATTCTGCCGTCATCATAAGGAAAAGATTTTGAAGCATTGAGAATGTTTGAGGGGAGAGCGGGGGCTGTTGATAACGAGATGTAATTGGCTGGTCTCGGAATGTTGATAAGTCCGAGGGAGGGCAAACGGCCCACAGGGATGTTTACAAGAAGAGGGAAAAATTTCGGAAAGAATTTCCGAGTCATTGGAGGACGGGATCCCGTCGCTGGGACAAATATACGATATCGGCTACCCCTTTGTCAAGAGGTAGCCGCAAAAAATCCGAAAAAAGAGAAAATAAAAAGGGCGTATTTTATTTCAAGTCAAAGAGAGACAGCTGTTTGTCATTTTGATGAAACGAGCGTCGATGATAGGGAGAGAGGCCATATTTAGCAATGGCTTGTCGATGTTCTCTCGTTGGGTATCCTTTATTTCGTTTCCATCCGTATTGTGGGTACTCCAGATCGAGGCGTGTCATATAGAGGTCGCGTTCGGTTTTAGCCAGGACCGAAGCGGCGGCGATATTGGCATAGATTCCGTCTCCTTTGACGACACATTGGTAGGGGATATTTCCTTGGGTTCGGAATCGATTCCCATCGATCAGCAGGAGCTGGGGGGTAATTTTGAGTTGTGCGACGGCCCGATTCATGGCTTCGAACGAGGCGTTCAGGATATTGATTTGGTCGATTTCCTGCGGGGAGACCATTTCGATTGCCCAGGCCAGGGCCTCCTGTTGAATGATTTCGCGTAACAGGAATCGATTTTTCTCGCTCATTTTTTTGGAGTCGTTCAGCAGGGGGTGTTCCCATCGAGGGGGGAGGATTACGGCTGCGGCGCAAACGGGGCCCGCTAAGGGGCCCCGTCCGGCTTCATCGCAACCTGCTTCGATGAGTTCGTATTGCGAACAGGTTTTAAGCATTGTCTTTCATCAGTCCTTGATCGACGAAGAATTTTTGGATTTGTTCGGCTTCGGCCGTTTGTTGGTATTTGACGGCGATTTTGAACAATTCGTACAGCAGTCCGAGGTCGTTTCTCAGGCGATCGTCCACCACTTCGGCTTTCCGTCCGGAGAATTGGAGGAAGTAGGCGGTATTTTCTTCCAGGATTCGGGCATATTCATTGAGGAGGGCGTTTCCTTTATCGAATGCTTTGGCCCGGTAGTATCCTTCGATCATACCGAGGGAGTAGTAGTTGTGTCGGATTTGGCTGAAAGGCAGTTCTTCGGCCGAGCGGTCGAGGACAGCGATTGCGCGCAGGGTATCTCCTTCGGCCAGCAATTGGTCGGCCAGGCGGTTGAACTGGATCCGCACGCGGGAGGTTGTCATGATGTTTTGCACGAAGTAGTCGGCATAGACCCGGGGGTCTTTAAAGTTTCCGTAACGATACTCTTCCATCAATTTTTTGTAGAGGGATTCGGTATCGATTCGGCCGGCATTGAGCACGCTGTTCGAAGGGGTTTTGATCGGCACCAGCAGGTAGGAGAATCCTTCCAGTTGCAGGTAGTCGGTCAGGCCCAGCCCTTTGAGAGGTTCATAAGCGGTAAAGTAGATGGGTCGTTTCCAGTCGAAGTTAGCGAGCAGATCCAGCAGCATGAGTTCGCTACGATCGATATTATTTTGTTGGATGGTGATCGTAATCGAATCCAGGATCAGGTCGGCATCTTTTTCTTTGACGATTCCGGCGGCCAGCACATTCTGTTTATTGACGGGAATCACCAATTGTTTCGCGGGGATATAGTCGACGGTTCCGTCCCCCAGGGAGGCTTTTGTTCTGGGGTCATCGCTTTCGAAGAACTGGATAGCCTGTTTGATGGGGATCGGTTTATCGAAGAGGTTTTGTACCGGGATGAACTCATTGTTGTAGGTATATTTCCGACGGGGCAGGGAGAAGGGCACCGGGTCGGAGTTATTGCATTTGAGTTTCATCTGGTCGATATACCATTCGCCGCCGAGGTAGCTCATGTTCATGATACGGACATCGGTTCGTTCGCCTTCGACCTCTTGGGCATACCAGAGGGGGAAGGTATCGTTATCGCCGTAGTTCATGATAATTGCGTTAGGCAACAGGTCCAGGTAGTTATGTCCGAGGTCACGGGCGGTATATCGGTGCGAACGGTCATGGTCGTCCCAGTTTTGTGCGCCGAGCAGGGCGGGAACGACGGCACAGATCGCGGTAGCGATGAGGGCGGTTTTCACGTTTTCTTTTTTGAACCACCGTTGGAATGCGCGATAGAAGGCCAGCACCCCGAACCCGATCCAGATACAGAAGGCATAGAACGATCCGGCATAGACATAGTCTCGTTCCCGGGGTTCTGCGGGGGGGGAGTTGAGGTAGACGGCGATGGCGACCCCGGTCATAATGAAGAGGGTCATCACGACCGTAAAGTTTTTACCGTCTCGGTTGAGTTGGAACACTAGTCCGATGATGCCCAGGATGAAGGGGAGGAAATAGTAGGTATTTCGACCCCGGTTATTTTTCATTTCCGAGGGCAGATTATCTTGGGGTCCGAGGAAGATAGCGTCGATGGGTTTAATACCGCTGAGCCAGTTTCCGTCGGTAATTTCGCCGGTCGATTGGACATCGCTTTGCCGGCCCACGAAGTTCCAGAGGAAGTAACGCCAGTACATGAAATTCAGCTGATAGGCGAAGAAGAATTTCATATTTTCGGCGAACGTGGGGACGTTGATCATGCGGTCTTGGAATGGGATATTCCGACCTTTGATATCGACCCAGTTATGGTAAGCTGCGATATCCGACTCTTTCGAGGAGGACATTCTCGGGAAGAAGAATTCGAATTGAGGGGGATATTTCAGCCCTTTGATCACCGAGGCTTTGGTGTAGGTGCTGTCATCTCCGACGTAGTAGGTTGTTTTTTCTTCGTAGTCGATCGGGGGAGACGAGTAGTAGGGTCCTTTGAACAGGGGTCTGGCGCCGTATTGGTCTCGATTCAGCAGGGAGAGGAGGCCATACGGGTTACTGGGGTTGTTGCTGTTCATGGGGGGTTGCACCGACGAGCGGATGATCACCGAGGCGTAGCTGCCATAGCCGAGGATAATGACGGTGGTGCAGAGTACGATGGTATTGGCGATCACTTTTCCTTTCTTGTGGGTGTAGTAGACGCCCCAGGCCAGCAGAGCCAGCAGAGCGAAGGCATAGAAGGTGATCCCGCTGTTGATTGGCAACCCGAAGGAATTTACGAAGATGCGGTCGAAGAAGGCGCCGAGTTGGACGGTTCCGGGGATGATGATAAACATGGCGGCGATGAGGATGGCCGCAGCGACGCCGAGAGCTTTCAGGATCCCCCATTTGGTGACGACGGGATATTTTTTAAAGTAATAGATCAGGACGATCGACGGGATGATCAACAGGTTGAGCAGGTGCACGCCGATTGCCAGTCCGGTCAGGTAGGCGATCAGGATGATCCATCGGTTGGCATGGGGTTGATCTGCAACGTTTTCCCATTTGAGGATAGCCCAGAAGACGACGGCGGTGAACATGGATGACAGGGCATACACTTCGCCTTCGACGGCCGAGAACCAGAAGGTATCGGTAAAGGTGTAGGCGGTTGCGCCGATGAGACCTGCGCCCATGATAGCGACGATCTGGGAGGTGGTCAGTTCCTCTTCGCGTTTACCCAAAGCTCTGCGTGCGAGGTGGGTAATGGACCAGAAGAGGAAGAGGATCGTGGCTGCGCTGGCGAGGGCCGACATTGCGTTGATCATCATGGCGACGCTTTGTGGGTTCGGAGCGAAGATGGCGAAGAGTCTGGAGATCATCATAAAGAGGGGGGCTCCAGGGGGGTGACCCACTTCGAGTTTGTATGAGGTAGCGATAAATTCGCTACAGTCCCACAAGCTGGCGGTGGGTTCGATTGTCAACAGGTAGACCGTGGCTGCGAAGAAGAAGGAAAACCAGCCGACGATCAGGTTATACTTTTTGAAGGTATTCATGCCTGAACGGTTAAAGAATCGTAAGTTTAACGTACAAAAGTAAAAAAATAACCTGACAAAGGCGGTAAAAAAACGAACATCCGAAGAAAGTTTGTAATTTTACGCTTTCAAAAGGCAAAAGAGTATGGAATCGACGTTAACACTTTACAATACGCTTTCACGGCGCAAGGAACGTTTCGAGCCGTTACGGCCTCCGTTTGTGGGGTTATATGTTTGTGGACCGACGGTGTATGGGGATCCCCATTTGGGACATGCTCGTCCGGCCATTACGTTTGACTTGTTGTTTCGGTATTTACGGGCGTTAGGGTATAAGGTGCGCTATGTCCGGAACATCACGGATGTCGGACATTTGGAACACGATGCGGACGAGGGCGAGGACAAAGTGTCGAAGAAGGCCCGGTTAGAGCAGTTGGAGCCGATGGAGGTTGCGCATTACTATACGGAGCGTTACCACGATGCCATGCGGGCACTCAACGTTCTGTCGCCCAGCATTGAACCTCATGCGTCGGGGCATATCATCGAACAGATCGAGCTGGTTCGTCGGATTTTGGATCGAGGTTTTGCGTACGAGAGCAACGGGTCGGTCTACTTCGATGTGGAGGCCTATAATAAGAAGTATCACTACGGGAAGTTGTCCGGACGGGTTTTGGAGGATATGTTGTCCAATACGCGCGCATTGGATGGACAGAGCGACAAACACAATCCGTATGATTTTGCGTTGTGGAAGAAGGCTTCACCGGAACATATTATGCGTTGGCCGTCTCCATGGAGCGATGGCTTTCCGGGCTGGCATTTGGAATGTTCGGCCATGAGTATGCGTTATTTGGGCGAGCAGTTCGACATTCACGGCGGGGGGATGGACCTGATGTTCCCGCATCACGAATGCGAGATTGCGCAGAGTACGGCGGCTTGTGGACATGATGCGGCGCGTTATTGGGTTCACAACAATATGATTACCATCAACGGCCAGAAGATGGGCAAGTCGTTGGGAAATTTCATCACCCTGGAACAGTTATTGACGGGGAATCATCCGTTGTTGGCCCAGGCCTACAGTGCGATGACGATTCGCTTTTTCGTGCTTCAGGCCCATTATCGCAGCACGCTCGATTTTTCGAACGAAGCGTTGCAGGCGGCCGAGAAGGGGTACGAACGTTTGATGAAAGCGGTGTCGACGCTGGACAAATTGAAACCGTCGGCGACCTCGTCGGTGGACATTCCCGGGATTGAGGGGCGTTGTCGGGCCGCCATGGACGACGATTTGAACTCTCCGGTAGTGATTGCCGAGTTGTTCGATTGCGTTCGGATCATCAATCAGGTTTATGATGGACACCAGACGCTTACCGAGAGTGACATTGCCGAGTTGAAGAGAGTAGTTCGGTTTTATGTTTTCGATGTCCTGGGGCTTCGCGACGATCTGGCTGGGGATAACAGTCGGATGTTGAGTGAGGTGATCGATCTGGTGCTGGATATTCGGACCCAGGCCAAACAGTCGAAAGATTGGACGACCTCGGATCGGATTCGGGATGGTCTGGGGTCGATCGGGATCAAGGTCAAGGACCGGAAGGACGGTTCAGATTGGGAGATCGAGTAAGCGGGTCGAAGGATCTGTAAGAGGTATATGGAAACGGCGCTCAAGATAGAGCGCCGTTTTTTTATCGGTCGAACGTAGACCTTTGAAAAATTCAATTTCAGGGAAACTACGATAGTTGACGGGTCCGGAAGGAGACTACTTCCATTTCCACTGTTTCAGGGTTTGGAGTTGGCTGTAGTTGGTCAGGTCCACCTGAATCGGGACGATGGAGATATACCCGTTATTGAGGGCCCATTCGTCGGTATCGGTTGCATCGGTTTCGATGTTGTGGAAGCAGCCGGTCAGCCAATAGTAATCTCGGCCTCGGGGGTCTTGTCGGCGGTTGAATTCTTCCCGCCAATAGCCTCGGTTTTGGCGACAGGGGAGGATTCCTTTGATTTCGTCGCTTTTCAGGTAGGGGATATTGACGTTGATACAGAAGGGGCAGGCGGGTTTTTCGTCCAGGACACGCCGGATAATTTGGGGCGCGAAAGTTTGCGCGGTGGAGAAATCGGCTTGGGGATCATGGCTGAGGATAGACAAGCCGATCGACGGGATATCGTAAAAACTTCCTTCGATAGCGGCGGCCATGGTTCCGGAGTAGAGTACATTGATCGCGGAGTTCGAACCGTGGTTAATGCCGGAGAGGATCAGTTGAGGCATTTCGTGGGGGGCCATCAGGCTATCGAAGGCGATTTTTACGCAGTCGACGGGGGTTCCGCTACAGGCATAGATTTCCAGGTCGGGTTCTTCTTGGATTTTGGTCAGGAAGAGAGGTTGTGTCATGGTGATGGCATGCGACATACCGCTTTGCCCCTGTTCGGGAGCCACCACCAGCAGACGTCCGAGAGGGCGGACGACATCGATCAGGCAACGGAGTCCTTTGGCCTGGACGCCGTCATCGTTTGTGATAAAGATAAGGGGTTTTCCCATAAATAAAGCAGTCGATTTTGGATACAAAGGTAGTAAAAAGTCCCTGTAAAGTTTCGGGTTGCGTGGGGAGTAGAGGTGAGAATTAATGATTTATTCTCGAAACGTGTTGTTTATTCGAGATAAAGCATTAACTTTGCGGTCCAAAGTGCAGGAATCTCTTATGAGGACGCAGGAGCCCGTAATATTCCCACTTCACCTTAACATTTGCAAAAGATGGATAATTTAATCAAGATCGCAGAGGCATCGATGTGGCCTGCGAAGGAAGTTCCTTCGTTCAAGAGTGGCGATACGGTGACGGTATCGTACCGGATCGTGGAAGGGAACAAAGAACGTATCCAGAGTTTCCGGGGTACGGTTATTCAGATCAAAGGTCGTGGAGTGACCAAGATGTTCACCATTCGTAAGATTTCGGATGGGATTGGGGTAGAACGTATTTTCCCGTTGTACTCGCCTCACATCGACAAGATCGAAGTCAACAAAGTAGGGATTGTTCGTCGTTCGCGCATTTACTATCTGCGTGGTCTGACGGGTAAGAAAGCCCGTATTAAAGAAAAGAAAGCGGTTGCCGGCAAATAGTTTTTGGCGATCTATTTTCCATAAGAGCAGCTTCTCGCAGAGCGAGGAGCTGCTCTTGTTTTGGAAGGGGGATGGGGAAAGCAATGTTTGACTCGAGAGCGGGAATGAGGTCGACGAAATGTCTGCATGAGGGGTGAGCGGCGAAGGAGGGCAACGAGGAAAAAGTGCAGAGAAAGGTGAAATTTTTTATCTTTGTTCAAGAGCCTCGGGGGGGATCGAGCCTCCTGATCTACTAACCTAAGTCTGTTTTTATGAAATTCATGCGATTTTTTGGAGGCCTTGTGTGGGGGATATGGGGGGCGACTCTGTTATGGGCCGCTCCGTTGAGTCCGGTTACGTTTGAGAAGGTTCGGTTGCACGATCGTTTCTGGGCGCCTTGGCAGCAACGGCAACAAAAGGTGACGATACCGGTTCTTTTTTCGCATACGGTCTCTTCGGTAGAGAATTTGCGACGGACGGCCCATTATTTAGCGGGCATTCCCGATGCGAAGCCGGTTCCTCCGCCATTTTTGGCCTCCGATCTGTTTAAGTCGATGGAGAGTGCGGCCTATTCGCTGCGGGTGGCTCCGGATCCGGCTTTGGAGGCCCATCTGGACTCTTTGATCGATCTGATTGCGTCGGCCCAACAACCGGACGGGTATTTGTACGAGTGTCATATCTGTAAGGTTCCGCAGGTTTCGCAGATGGGAGAGCATCCCTATTCCCATTTGGGAGCGAGTCATGAGTTGTACAACATGGGGCATCTGTACGAAGCGGCGGTCGCTTATTATCGGGCGACGGGGAAGACAAATCTGTTGCAGATAGCCGAAAAGAGTGCCCATCATATTCAGCGGGTATTTTTTGAAGGGGATCCGGCCTATAATGGGGGAAAACCGATCAATTTACCTCCGGGACATCAGGAGATAGAGCTGGCTTTGTGTCAGCTGTTTGAGGTGACGGGCGATTCGCTCTATTTGCAGATGGCGCGACGGTTTCTCGATTTACGGGGGGTGGCTTTGGTGGAGGATCCCGATTATGGGTTGATCCAGGCACAGCAACATCAGCCATTGCGGGAGCAACGCGAGCCGGCGGGTCATGCCGTTCGCGCTTGTTACATGTATACGGGGATGGCGGATGTGGATGCGCTCTATGGGACGGACGAATATGGGGAGGCGTTGGAATCGATCTGGGAGAATATGGTCTCGACCCGTATGGCCATTACGGGAGGCTTAGGGGCGATGCGGAGTTTTGAGGGTTTTGGGCCGGCCTATGTGTTACCCAACAAGGAGGCCTATAATGAGACCTGTGCATCGGTGGCGAATGTCTTTTTCAACGATCGAATGTTTCGCAACCGTCGGGACGGTCGTTATTACGATGTACTGGAATGTGCCTTGTTCAACGGCGCTTTGGCGGGGATTAATCTGGCGGGGGATCGGTTTTTCTATGTCAATCCGTTGGAGGCCGATGGGGCTACACCGTTCAACCACGGACTGAAGGGACGGACCGAATGGTTTGGTTGTGCCTGTTGTCCGCCCAACATTTCGCGATTGATCATGAAAGCGGCGGGGTATCTCTATGCCCATACGGATCGGGACATTTACTGTACGTTGTATGCCAGCAGTTCGACGGAGATTCCTTTGGCGGGGGGAGAGGTACAGCTGGAACAACAGTCGGACTATCCTTTTTCCGGGGAAGCGGAGATGGTTCTGCGACCTGATCGTCCGATGCGATTTGCGTTACGGTTGCGGATTCCCACGTGGGCTCGGAGCGAGGCGTTTTTGCCGGGCGGTCTGTATACGTATGCCGATGGAGCTCCGTCCACGGAGTGGCAGGTTTTTGTGAATGGAAAGAGAGTGAATGTTCCGTTGGAACAGGGATTTGCGGTGATTGACCGACGTTGGAAATCGGGAGATCGGGTCGAGTTGCGGTTGCCGATGGTTCCTCGGTATGTGCAGGCCCGTCCGGAGGTTGAGGCGGACGTCGACCGTTTGGCAATTGTTCGGGGACCGTTGGTCTATTGTGCCGAAGGGGTGGACAATGGGTTGGTTCAGCGTTATTATTTGCCGGAGATGGCCTCCTTCCAGGTGGATACGATGACGGAGGGGCCTTTGCAGGGGATGGTTGCCTTGACGACCACGGCGGCGCTTCTCGATACCCCCTCCCGGAGGGCGATGCGATGGATTCCCTATTTTGCCTGGAACAATCGGGGGGAGACCTCCATGGTGGTTTGGGCTCCCCGTACGGAGACGTTGGCCCGGGAGTCGTTGCCGTTGACGGAGAAGAATAAAAGGTGGTTACGTTCGGTTCATTTTACCTGCCATGATGGTCAGTCCGAGCAGGAGGCGATTTTGGACGGAATGGCTCCGGCCCGATCCCATCACATGGGGATGCCCTATTGGACGAGTCGGGGTTTCGAGGGGGCTCCTCAGACGGCGGAATTTATTTTTACCGGGCCTCAGGTGTTGGATGGGTTTTCGGTCTATTGGATCGACGATGCCCGCACGACGACGGCGATACCGGCCTCTTGGTCGTTGGAGTATTTGCAGGATGGAGAGTGGCATCCGTTTCATCTATACATGACGGATCATTATGGCACCCAGGTCGATCAGTATAATCTGGTTCATGCAGCCGGAGGGGCGTTGACGTGCGACGGTTTACGGGTACGGATGCAGCCCCAGCCGGGCAAGAGTGTCGGGATGGCCGAGGTTCGATTCGACTGGGCCCGGGAGTGAGGGGGTAGCGGATAGCTCCGAAATTCTTTGTACCTTTGTAAGGTAAACTCTATATACGGTTTGGCAGTTTGTCTATGGTTCTTCAGATTCTTTTGATCATTTCGATTGTATTGCAGTTGAGTGCGGCTTCGGTAGCGATTGGACTGACGCGTCAGACCAAGTATAATCTTTCCTGGATTCTATTCACGATAGCCCTGAGTTGCATGGCATTTATGCGTTTCGGGGAGTACATTCAGCAGACCTCGTGGTGGGAGTGGCGTTTACCGGCGGAGTTTTTCGTATGGATGGGTGTGGCCACCTCGCTCTGCTTTGCGGTCGGGATGTTGCTGGTCAAGCGGATTTTTAAATATATTTACAGCGTGGAGCGTCAGCGTCGGATTTCGGAGCGTCGGATTCTCAATACGGTTTTACGGACGGAGGAGAAGGAGCGTCAACGTTTTTCGAAAGATCTGCATGATGGCTTGGGTCCTTTGCTTTCGTCGGCGAAGATGTCGGTATCGGCCTTGTCGGAAGGGGAGTTGAGCGCGAAGAATCAGGAGATTATCCGTAATGCGCGTTATGTGATTGACGAAGCGATTCGGAGTTTGCGGGAGATTTCGGTCAATCTGAGTCCGCATGTTTTGAATGATTTTGGGTTGGCGCGTGCGGTTTCGAACTTTATCAATAAGCTGCCGCACAACGATATGCATATTATTTTTCGGACGAATCTCAAAAGCGAACGATTCGATACCGATGTAGAGGTTATTTTGTACCGGGTACTTTGTGAGTTTATCAACAATAGTCTCAAGCATTCGGGGGCATCCCTCATAGAGATCGAGTTGACCTATCAGGAAGGGGTTCTTCGGATTCATTACCGGGATAATGGATGTGGTTTTGAGGTAGAGAAGGTAGCGGATCAGGGGATGGGCTTTTCGAATATTTCGTCGCGGATCAGTTCCCTGAAGGGGGGCTTGTCGATTACGAGTCGTCCCGGGGCCGGGATGGAAGCCCGTGTAGATGTTCCGG
Organism: uncultured Alistipes sp.; assembly: GCA_944326035.1. GTDB lineage: Bacteria > Bacteroidota > Bacteroidia > Bacteroidales > Rikenellaceae > Alistipes_A. Next base: position 188,159 of record CALVCS010000010.1, read on the forward strand.
TTTAGGGGGAGATAAAGCGAACCAGTATGGCACAAGAGAGGACATATACGATCATGGTGGTGGATGACCATACGCTATTCCGCAATGGTTTGCGGATTTTGTTGGATGGGATCGACGGTTTTTCGGTGATAGGGGAGGCCTCGAATGGGGTAGAGTTATTGGAGTTGTTACCGATGCTTCACCCTGATGTGATCTTGTTAGATATCGAGATGCCCCGGATGAACGGGATTCAGACGGCGGAAGAGGTTTTGAAACGTTATCCGGAGATGAAAATCATCACCTTGTCCATGTATGGGGATGAGGATTATTATTTTAAGATGGTTTCGTTGGGGGTAAAAGGGTTTATCCTGAAGAATTCCGAGATTAAAGAGGTTGTCACGGCCATTGAAACGGTGGTGGAAGGGGGAAGTTATTTTTCGCAGGAGTTATTGTTTACGTTGGTCAGCAATTTGAAGTCGACACCGACGGGTGTTACGGATGAGAACAGCGAGGAGTTATCGCAGCGTGAGTCAGAGATCTTGTTGCATATTTGTCGTGGGGAGTCGAACAGTGAGATTGCGGATGCGTTATTTATTTCCAAACGAACCGTCGACAAACATCGCTCCAATATTTTGGCCAAGACGGGGTGTAAGAATACGGCCAACCTGGTGGTTTATGCGATCAAGAACAATCTGGTAGAGATCTAGACGGTCGTTGATCCCGCGATCCATGGGCATTGGTTAAGTGAGTCGGGCGCGACGAATTCCTCTTTATATATATAAAAGGAGAGACTCGAAAGAGTCTCTCCTTGTTATGATGGGTCGAAGGTTGTGCGATCTTTTTTTAGAATTTGACTCCCAACGAGAGGATAACCGTGTGTCGGTTTTGGTCGTAATTGACATCCCCCGAGTCGATCACGAAGTCAGCGGGTCGATCCATGAAGTAGAAGATGGGGCTGGGGGCATAGTCGTATTTTGTGTAGACATAGGCTACATCGGCATAGAAGCTACCGAAGCGATAGCCTAACCCGGCCGAGATGTTGTAATAGGAGTCGATATCGGCGTGACTCGGGAGGACGTATATTTGATCGCTGCGTACGTTATTGTTGGCGAAGAATTGGTAGTCTTGTTGTTTGAGGCAGTTTCCGTAATAGGCATACCCGGCGCGGACGAAGAATTTATTGGTCGGTGTGAGTTCCAACCCCACGCGGTAATTGTTTGCCGCCTGCATGAATGAGGTGACGTCGTATTTCATATCGTTTTCCACGGAGACATACCCGGTGTTTTTCAGTCTCATGCCGTTATACCAGGTGCGTTCATAGTCGAATGAAAGGAGCCCGATGCCCGGCAGGGTATAGGAGATCCCGCCCATCAGATGGGTAGGGCTATTCATGTCGTAGGTATTGGCGGCCAAGTTGGAATCGATCAATTTGCCCCATCCGTCGCCTTTATAATCGGCGCTCATAAAAGCTTGGTAGTGTTCTTCCATGTGGATGAAGGTCGGGGTATGTACGGCGACCCCGATCCGCAAGTTTTCGGTCGGTCTGGCGATCACCCCGAGTTTGAAGTTGACCCCGGTCCCATCGAAACGTCGCGACTGGATATAGTTCATGCCGTTGAGGCGGCGGTCGTTATTGTTATAGGTTTCCAGAAAGTTGGTTTCTCCGCGGTAGTAGAAATCCTGGAGGCCGATGGTAAATCCGATATAGAGTTTATTCTGGAAATTAAACCCGCCCGAGAAGGCATATTCTCCGATACTCCCTTTGGTTCGGATCCATTGTGAGGGGTTCATGGTTGCGTTTACACTCAGCGGTCCGGTCCGGTCGGGGTTGTCCGTATCGGGGCCCCACGGGGAGTAGGCGTTGGTGCCCAGTGGGTCGAGCACGCCGGCCTGGTAGGCGAGGGCTCCGCCCCATTGGAACAGGGATAACTGATTGAAGATTTGGTAAGGACCGTTAGGGTTGTTGGCGTCGTAGCTGAAAGCGTCGACATTGACGCCGTAGAGTTGTTCGGCGAAGATTTCGGCGTAGGAGTTATTGATGCCGTTTTGGTAGGCGAACGAAGTGGCATTGAAATCTGCCAATCGATTATACCCGAGGCCCAGGGTGACGCTGGTCAGGGCCCCGCTACCCTGATAGAGGTTGAGGGCGGTTGCCAGGTTTCCGATGGCGAATTGTGTTTTCGAGGAGGAGTTATGGACGCCTCCGAACCGGGTGTTCATGGTTGAGGAGGAGATCATCGGCGAGAATCCGAATTCTGAGCTTCGGTACATCCCCAACCCGGCGGGGTTGATGGACATAGCGGCGAGGTCAGCCCCCAGGGAGGTAAAGGCGCCGCCCATCGCAGCGCTTCGGGCGGTTGCGAACGAATAATTTTGTTGGGAGAGCATCAGCATATCGCTGGCGGTAGGGGTTTGAGCCTGCAAGCCGAGGACGCTGAGGGCAGCCAACGCGGATAAAGCTATTTTACGTTTTTTCATAGCATCGAAACATTGTAGATAGAACATAGAGCAGAGGGGGTATTTTCAGGGCCTTGGTTTATCGGCGATAACCGCCACCACCGCCACCGCCTGCCGATGAGCTAGCCCCGCTGGATACGCTACCGCCACCGCCACCGCCCGAGAAGCTGCTACCCGAGCTTCTGTAGGAAGGGGTAGGCGTCGAGAAGGTGGTTACGCTAGTGCTTCCGCTGCTACGGCGGTATCCTCCGTTATAACTGTTGCTCACGCTGCTACCGGAGCTGATGCTTCCATATCTGGACGGGGAAGAGGAAGCGCCTCGGCGGTAAGAAGATCCCGTACTGCTGGCGATGCCCGAGTTGCTCGAGGATCCGGGCCGGCTATACGAGGGTGTTGAGACGGTATTTCCCCGACGATACCCATTGCTCGGATAGGAAGATCCGCCATAGGAGTTTCCTCCACTGGGTCTATAGTTGCTTCCGCCGATGGGCCGATAGTTGCTACCCCCCGGTTTGCCGTAGCTGACGTTGCCGGAGTGATAGGTGTGGTGATGCCAGGAGGGACCTCCGACGGGGCCACCCCAATATCCGGGACCCCAGTATCCTGAGCTCCAGTATCCCGGCCACCAATAGTAGTGATTCCAGCCCCAATAGTAGTCCCATCCCCAGTAGGGATTCCATCCCCAGGTGTACCAGCTGTCATAGGGAGAGCCCCAATATCTCCAGGGGTAATATCCTCCCCATCCGTAGTTCAGGTTGATATTCACGTTCAGGCGGGACGAGCTGCCCCAGTCTCCGAACATGGAGGAGATGTATTTGGGTTCGACCCACACTTCGTCCCCCATCACCATCACGTTATAGAAGGCGGGGTCGTAAGCGGAGAGGTAGTGGATTTTCCCGCTGGTAATGACATCGCTGTAGCTGCTGGAGAGTTTATAGGTTCCCGAGCTCATTCCTTTCAGTCGATGTTCGTACGATTCCCGGTAGTTATCGGACAGGATATCTTCATAGGGGTTTTCGGATTCGTTATGGGCTTGATAGACGACCTGTCCCACTTCTTCCTGTCGTTTCAGTTCGGCTTCCCGAGCGGCCAGTTGCTGTTCGCGCCGGTCGAGTTCCGCTTGTTTGATAGCGAGGGTATTGTGGGTTGCGTAGAGGTCATCCGTCGGGACGGACGACGAGGAGAACATAGGCGTGCTACAACCTCCCAGGGAGAGCGCCGCGAGGGTTACTCCAAAGACCAGACCAATGGATTGTTTATTTTTCATGGTGGTTGTTTTATCCTTTATATATAACGAAAATCGGACCGAAAAGTTATCTTTTTTTCTGGAAAAAAGTAGGGTGAAAGAAGGGTAACTTTCGGTTTATATAGGAAAGATTCTTTTTCCCCGCCAAACGTTGCATGTGGGGGCATAGTTTGGCTGGGGGAATTTGTGGGATAGGTATTTCGGTAGTCAAAGATACTCTTTTATTTAAATTTATGAAAAATAAATTAACTTTGCAGGTGCTTTTTACGGCGTATATCGTATAATCAGAAGTTACAATTTAGCAAATAATCTTCATGGCAAAAGAATTGAAGGAGTTGACCCCACGGGAAGAGAACTATTCCCAATGGTATAACGATTTGGTCATCAAGGCAGGGTTAGCCGAAAGTTCGGCGGTACGCGGATGTATGGTCATTAAGCCCTATGGCTATGCCATTTGGGAGAAGATGCAGCGGGCATTGGACGACATGTTTAAGGCGACGGGGCATCAGAACGCCTATTTTCCGTTATTTATACCCAAGTCGTTTTTCAGCAAGGAGGCTCATCACGTCGAAGGGTTTGCCAAAGAGTGTGCGGTGGTAACCCACTATCGGCTCAAGAACGATCCGGAAGGGAAGGGGGTTATTGTGGACCCGGATGCTGAATTGGAAGAAGAGTTGATTGTACGACCGACTTCGGAGACGATTATTTGGAATACGTATAAGAATTGGATTCAGTCCTATCGTGATTTGCCGATTTTGTGTAATCAGTGGGCGAATGTAGTTCGATGGGAGATGCGGACGCGGTTATTCTTGCGGACGGCGGAATTTTTGTGGCAGGAAGGTCATACGGCGCATGAAACGCGTGAGGAAGCGTTGGCCGAGGCCCGCAAAATGATCGGGGTGTACGCCAACTTTGCGGAAAAATGGATGAGTTTGCCGGTGATCATCGGGCACAAGAGCGACAGCGAACGTTTTGCGGGGGCCGAAGACACCCTCACCATCGAAGCCATGATGCAGGATGGGAAGGCGTTGCAGAGCGGGACTTCGCATTTTCTGGGGCAGAATTTTGCCAAGGCGTTCGATGTGCAGTTCACCAATCGGGAGGGGAGACTCGAATATGTTTGGGCGACCTCCTGGGGGGTATCCACCCGTCTGATGGGGGCCCTGATTATGGCCCATTCCGACAATAATGGATTGGTATTGCCGCCGAAATTGGCCCCGATTCAGGTGGTGATGATTCCTATTTATAAAGGGGAAGAGGAGTTGCATCGGATTACGGAACGATTGGATCGCATTGCAACGGAATTGAGAGCGCGCGGATTGAGCGTCAAGATCGACGACCGGGACAATGTCCGGACGGGCTTCAAGTTTGCGGAATATGAGTTGAAAGGGGTTCCGGTTCGTTTGGCGATGGGACCGAGAGATGTGGCGAACGGCACCATCGAGTTGGTTCGTCGTGACACGTTGCACAAGGAGGTGGTTGCTCAGGACGGTCTGGTCGATCGGGTGGTCGGTCTGATGGACGAGATCCAGCAGAACATCTATGATAAGGCGTTGAAGTTCCGGGACGGGATGATAACGCGGGTCGACAGTTATGACGAGTTCAAACGGGTTTTGGACGAAAAGGGCGGCTTTATCTTGGCGCACTGGGACGGGACGCCTGAAACGGAAGCTCGGATCAAGGAAGAGACCAAGGCGACCATTCGTTGTATTCCGGTGAATGCTCCGGAAGAGGCCGGTGTCGATATGCTTTCGGGTAAGCCCTCGTCGCGTCGTGTGATTTTTGCACGGGCCTATTGATTTCCGTAGCATCGTATAAATCGTATAAAATAAAGGGCCGTTCGATTTTCGAACGGCCCTTTGTGTATTCCGGTGTTGTCGGATTACGGTTTCAGTTGGACGACTTGAGGTTCATACAGCGGGATGAAGTTGGGGTCTACTGCCAGGGGTGCCCGTGTTCCGGTTTGTGCATTCCGTTCATAGTCTTTGGCGACGAATGCTTTCCATTCGTAGGTTTCTCCGGCGCATTTCAGCAGACGTTTGACAATGGATCTGCGCTGTACGGGGTTGAAGTAAAGCTCATTGTAGACCATGCAACTGCTCTGTTCGGCTCTCCAGATGCCTTTAGCGACCGAGCGGGCCCCTTCGATATAGCCGACGTTGCTGTAATAGGTTTTATATTCGGGAGCCGAGAAGAAATCACCCCAGGGCGAGGTCTCTTTAGAGCCGGTGACATCGACGTTTTCATAGAATCCTCGTTTTTGGAAATCGAGGGTTTGGCTCCGTTTCGAGGCGGAGAGGGTACCGGTAGAGCTGATGTATTCGTCGGCCAGATGTCCGATCGCATGTCCACCGACTTCATGGACGAAGGTGTTGATGAACCCCGTTTGACCGCTTCCGGGGGAGATGCAGACGAATCCCATGGTCGTATTGGCTGCACTATAATAGTTGACGGTGCCGTTATACGTGGGGTTGTTCATAAGGATAACGATGGCGACATCGTTCATGGCCTGATCATTGGCGATATATTCCGGAATGACCCAGCTTCGGATCAGTTGATCGGCTTCTTCCAGGGTTTTCCCGGGATGTCCGACGGGTGGCCAGTAGTTGCTGGCTTCATAGGTATCCTGGGTGTAGAGTCCGCACCAGGTGCTTTGGGCGTCATAAATGGTCCCAAAACGGGTATTTCGGAGCACGTTACACGTTCCGGTGGTATTGGCCGGTTTGGAGGAGGTTCCCTGGTCGACCGAAAGGGCGCCGACCCGTAATACCCGGATATAGGGCCGGTAGGTCTTGTATGGTTCTACGCTGAACAGCCCTTCGATGGCTTGCGCAGAGAGTTGTTCCCAGCTGCCTCCATTGGCGAGATCGGATTGGGTGAATCCGTCTCCGGAGACGATCAAGGTGAAGGCCCCGTCTCCGCCGACGGTGTTTTCTTGGTAGACGCGTACCTCTCCATCTCCCCAATACCCCTCGTTGTTTCCGGTGGTAAAGGAGTAAATTTCACTGGTTGCGGTCGAGTTTTCGGCATCTTGCATATCGATGGCGGTTACTCGCCAGAAGTATTTGGTGTTATTTTGGAGCGGGGTGCTGTAATTGCAAAATCCGGTATTCGAGCCGATCTGATCGGCCGAGATGACGCTCCACGTGTTTTGGTCGGTGGAGTATTCGAGTCTGTACGTCACTTTATCGCCGTCCGGATCAAAGGACTCTTTCCATTGAAAGACGGTGAGGGGAGCCACATTCGTTGCACCGTCTTGCGGAAGCGAGAGTTCCGGGGCTGTGGGCGGTTGGTTGCTTTGAGCTTGCGACAGCTGGATGAGAATGGAGTGTTCGCTGCTCATAATGGTAAACGAGGTTTGACAGATTTCCCGGTAGTCGGAGGCGAGGGAGGTGATTTTAATCGAACCATTTCCGGAACCGCTCAACGGTTCGATGGTATACCATAAGGCATCGGGAGCCACGACTCTCCAATCTCCGTCGGTGGTAATTTGGATGGTTTCGGAGCTTCCGGCTTCCGTGAGGACGACTTCCGTTTTGTCGGTGAGGAGGTCGTTGGAGGGTTGTGGGTCAGGTTGCGGATCTTTGGAGCATCCGCTCAACATCAGGGCGCAGACTCCGACCGTAAGACAGAGCTGCCGGAACGAGGAGAGTGAAGGGATCATACCTTGATTTTTTAGGTGAATATTGAACCATGGTTAGCGGGCTAACCGTAATTTGAAGATAAGGATAATCGGGTAGAAAACAAATTTGGAAGAGAAAAAGAGGTGCGTCAAAGAGAAAAATCACCGGTCGGCGAAAATTTTTTAGGGGATTTGAGCGGACAATTTAGGGGCGCTGGACGGATGATGAACCGGGATATGAGGCGAAAAATCGGTGTTTGAGCGTCTGCAAGCGGTTTTTTGAAGGGGATTTCTTAGGTGGTTGATTTATAGGAGATTGTTTGGATTTAAAGGAAAGAAAAGAAAGTCGAAAAGAAAAAAAAGTGCAAAAAAGTGAAAAAAAAGTGCGAAAAAGTTTGGAAGGAAAGAAAAAGTCGCTACATTTGCACCCGCTAAACGGAACGATACAGACTGTTTAGCGAAGTTTCTCGCCGAGGTTCTGAAAAAAGTGACCAAGAAATTTGGAAAAACAAAAATCTTGCGTAACTTTGCAATCCGTTTCGCTCTGATTCTGGAGCGGTCGAAAAAAACGGAGAGCCGAAGATTCGGCGCATGAAAGTGGTTCTTTGAATTACTGGTATTTCAAGAGAAAAACAAGGAAAATGTAGTATTTATCAATTCCTTTAAGGAACTTAAGTAGTCAGGACTCTAACGATTTATTTATATTTTCTACAATGGAGAGTTTGATCCTGGCTCAGGATAAACGCTAGCGGCAGGCCTAACACATGCAAGTCGAGGGGCAGCGGGGAAGTAGCTTGCTACTTTTGCCGGCGACCGGCGCACGGGTGCGT
>CALVCS010000011.1 GCA_944326035.1 uncultured Alistipes sp.
GGAGCCGTGCGCTACCTGATGGAGAAAAGCGGTCATGCCCGTATAATAGACAGCGACGGAGTGGAGTTGTCCGACATCCGTTCCCTAATCGGCAGTTTCAATTTCCAGCGCAAGGCCCGGCCGGAGAAGGCCGAGGTCGTGGGTCATATATCCCTTTCGTTCCACAAAGACGACAAGCCGAGGCTCACGGACGGATTTATGGCAGGCCTTGCACGCGAATATATGCAGCGTATGGGAATCACCGATACGCAGTATATCGTGGTGCGGCATACCGACACGGAGCATCCCCACTTGCATATCCTTTACAACCGGGTAAGATACGATACGAAGTTGGTGCGGAGCCATAACGAAAGGATCCGGAGCGTAGCGGTATGCAAGGCAATGAAACAGAAATACGGCCTTACCTTCTCCGAGGGAAAAGAGAGTGTAAAGATCGAGAAACTACATGATCCCGACAAATTAAAATACAGGATTTACGAGGCGGTAAAGGCGATACTGCCGTATTGTGTCTCCTTGCCGGAACTCGCGGAACGGTTGCAGGACATAGGTATTGGAACGACGTTTATTCACCGAGGTGGTGATCCGGCCAAAGGAATACAAGGCATAACCTTTACTAAAGAGAATTTAACTTTCAAGGCCTCGCAGGTAGATCGGAAATTCAGCTACGCCAACCTCTGTAAAGCCATCGAAGCGAACCGAGCAGAACGGGAAAGGCAGGAAATAGAACGGCATAAACAGGAACATTCCACCCGAAATCCGATAATATTTGGTGTACGGCTTACAGATGAACAGGTAGAACAAATAAAGGACGGGCAACCGGTTTATATCGAAGAGATGCAGTATGAAGGGAAAACGTTCGACGGTTATCTGGTCATGGATGACAATCTGACGAGAGGACGAGCCTACATCGGACATGATCCGCGCGAGTGGGTCGAATACGGCAAATACACCATGCGGCGCATGGACAGGGACTTGATAAAAGGCGGTTTTGTCGTTCGTGCCCTCGTTCAATGGTGGGGAGGACACGGGCAAACCGCAAGGCCCTACCTCTGGAAAGAGAATCCCTCGGACGAAACGTATCAAGAAAGTTGGGACGATCCTCGCAAACCCCGAACGCTCCGACACGATACAAAACAAGGAAAGATCGTGTCATCCCCAAAGAAGTCTAAAGGTCCAAAGCTATAACGGAAGGCCGGAAACGAAATCCCCATTCCACCCGAACGCAAAGGTATGGATCGAGTGAATAAGCTGCAAGGCTATACAAAGCGGCCCTCACGGGCCGGCCTTGCAGCTTATCCCTCCGATCCCATGGGCTGGTCGCTAACGGATGAAATGGGGCAGTGTGTGGATTGAGTAAAGGATGGAAAGGTTTATATGAACGTCAAAAATAAGATGGTCAACACAAGAAAAGGATCTTATCGATTGTTTCTGTCGTTTTTTATTACCTTTACAATTGTTATTTGAGGTTGTGATTACTAACGCAAGCAACGGAAAAGAGAACCGTTCCCTTTTCGTTACCTTGTCCCAACATAAAAAATGCAACAGCCCAATTTCTCAGACTGTTGCATTTTTTCAAGGGTGCTCTTTAGAGGAGCGGCCTCTTTTTTTGTGCTTTGTTGCGGGTAGAGAGGACGAAGACACACTCCCGGTGAAGAACCCTTGAAAAGAAAAAAACGAGGGTGCAGCGGAGTGTCTTTTGCAGAGAATGGCCTCTTGCGAGGGTCGGAAGAGTTGGCGGAAGAGGTTTCGGTGGTAGGGATTGCAGCAGAATATGTTGCGGCGGAGGATGTTGTGACGGAGGATGTTGTGGCGGGGAAGGTTGCGGCGGGAGGCAGCAGGAGGGCCCAGCGGAGGGAGAGCTCAGCGGCTGGTGAGATTGCAGCGGGAGATACTACCGGATAAATCGTTGGTCCGGCGTTATTTGACGATCAGAACCCGAATGATGTCTTGTCCGGTTGCTTGATTGAGGGCTTGTCGCAAGGCTTCGCGACGCATGAAGACTTCGTTGCGGACGACCGACGAGGCCAGATAGACCGTCATACGGCCCTTCCCGACTTCGATCTTGGTGGTGTACGAGGCGATCAGGGAGCCGACGAGTTGGGGCCACAATTCCGGAATGCGGGCTTCGGCGATCTTGCGGGCGATGGTGGGCGAAGAGGTGAAAAACTCTTCGATCACGGCCCCGATACGGATAGGATCTCGGCGTCTCATGGTCAGTCTGTAATAGGGGTAGGATTCGAAGGTTCAGCGGAAGGTGTCACTTCGAGGGGGCCAGAGGCTGGGTTTGACTCCGCAGTTTGAGGGGTTTCGGCCGGAAAAACCTGCCCCTGATGTACTTCGAATAGGGTATATTCGCAGCCGTTGCTTTGCAGGATCCCTTCCAGACGGACTTTGTTGCAGTCGGTGATGAAGATCTGGGAAAAGCGTTCGTCGGAGACCAGTTCGATGAGGCGTCGGACGCGGGCCATATCCAGTTTGTCGAAGATATCGTCCAGCAGTAAGATCGGACGGTGCTGGCCCTGAGCGGCGACCAGATCGTATTGGGCCAGTTTCAGGGCGACCAAAAACGACTTTTGCTGTCCCTGCGAGCCGTATTTGCGCAGGGGATAGCCGCCGATGGTCATGCGGATGTCGTCGCGGTGAACCCCTCCGGTCGTAAATTGGTTGATGCGGTCCCGTTGGTCATTCCGGCGGAGCAGCTCTTCGAAAGAGAGGTCGTTGAGTTCGGAACGGTACTGCAGCTCCACCGCTTCCCGGTCGTCGGCCAGGGTGGCGTAATAACGGGCTACGATCGGGGCCAGCTCTTCGATCAGCCGGGCCCGACGGGCATGGATCGCGGTGCCCAACATCGCCAGTTGCAGATTGAAAACCGAAAGCATCTCTTCGAAATGGGGACTCGACGGATTTTTGAGCCATTTGTTGCGGTCGGCCAGAATCCGGTTGTATTTGATGAGCGTGGCCAGGTAGTCGCGGTCGAGTTGCGAGATCAGACTGTTGAGGTATTTGCGTCGTTCTTCGCCCGATTCGTTGATCAGGGCAGTGTCCGAAGGGGTCACCATCACCAGGGGAATCAGCCCGATGTGATCGGACAATTTCTCATACTCCTTGCCCCCGCGACAGAGCTTTTTGGGATGACCCTTGCTGCAGGAGCAGACGATGTTTTCGTTTCGTCCGTCGGGGGCGACGTACTGGCCGTTGACCACGAAGGCCTCGGTTCCATGACGGGTACATTGTAAATCGGTGAGATTGAAGGCACTCTTGCACATCGACAGGTAGTGAATGGCATCCAACAGATTGGTCTTGCCCGTACCGTTTTCGCCCACAAAACAGTTGATGCGGGGGGAGAAGTCGATCTGAGCTTCTTCGATGTTCTTGAAATTCAGCAGAGAGAGCCGTTTGAGGTACACGTACAGAGGCGTTTGGTTTCTTCAAAGATAGGCTTTTTCCCTCGATTTTCCGAATCGGGTCTCCGTCTCGAGGGGGCGCTCAAATCCGGAAAGGGGCCTCAGACCGACCGATTTGTCGATAACTTTTTCGTAAATAAGGCGATATTTTGCGCAGGGACGCTGGCAAATTGGCGAAAAAAAATTACTTTTGTGGATCGAAAGTCCGTATATTCTTTAATTTTAGATACACTATGGCAGACAAAATCAAACAGGGAGAAAAAGACCCTGAAGTTGCGATTCAGTCGGCGATCGGGAAGACCGAGAACTTTATTATGGAAAACGGCAAATCACTGTTGACCGCTTTGGTGGTGGTTGTAGTGGTGGTTTGCGGGTTTTTCGGTTACAAATACCTGGTAGCTGCGCCTCGGGCCGAAAAGGCTGCCGCCATGATGTTTGTGGCCCAGCAGCAGTTTGCAGTAGATTCGTTCGCCCTGGCGCTCAACGGGGACGGCAACAACGCCGGCTTCCTGCAGGTGATTGACAAATATGGGTCGACTCCCGAAGGGAACTTGGCCAAACACTATGCCGGGATTTGCTACCTGCGCTTGGGGGATCTGCAGAACGCACTCGATTACCTGAAACAGTACAAAGCCAGTGGCGAAATTCCGGGCGCTTTGGTGACGGCTCAGAATCTCGGTCTGCAGGGCGATGTGTTGAGTCAGCAGGGCAATTATAAAGAAGCGGTGGCGCTGTATGAAAAGGCGGTGAAAGCCAGCGATAACATTCTGACGGCGCCCTACTACCTGAAAAAAGCCGGGTTGACGTACGAAAAACTGGGCGATAACGCCAAAGCGCTGGACGCCTATAAGACGATTCAGACGGACTATGCCGTCAGCATGGAGGCCCGCGATATTCAGAAATTTATCGGTCGTCTGGAACAGCTTTAGGGCGGTCGGCGATCGTGAGAATATGAAAGAAAGGTTGTCTCCTTACGGGGTGGCGGCCTTTCGTTCGTTTGAGACGATAAAATACGAACTCATTAAAACCCAATCAATATGGCAACGACGCTTAAAAATCTCTCGACGATTGAAGACAATCTGCCTTCGGCCGTGGATATGAAATTCGGGATTGTGGTCGCACAATGGAATGCCCAGGTGACGATGGCTTTGAAAGACGGGGCTGTACGTACCTTGTTGAAGGCCGGATGCGAACAGCAGAATATCAGTGTGAAGTACGTTCCGGGAACGTTTGAACTGGCCCTGGGGGCTCAATTCTTTGCTGAATATACCGATGTGGATGCCGTGATTGTATTGGGGTGTGTGATTCAGGGCGATACGCGTCATTTCGACTTTGTGTGCCAAGGGGTGACCCAGGGAACGACCGAATTGATGTTGTCCTGGAATATGCCGGTGGCGTTCGGGGTACTGACGACCAATAATCTGCAGCAGGCGTTGGATCGTGCCGGAGGACGCTTGGGAAACAAAGGCGACGAAGCGGCTGCGACGGCCATTCAGATGGTGGCGTTGCAACGGGAGATGGAGGCGGCCGATACCGCACCGGAAATTGATCGTAACGAACGTCGCAACAATGTGAATTAGTCCTTTACACTCCTTGAGAGAAAGGAGATCGGAATCGAACGGGAAGAACGGAATATCCGCTTCTTCCCGTTCTTTTTTGTGGAAGAGGGACCTATGGAGGGGATGTCGTGGAGCTGTTTGCGTAATGGCAGAGCCTCTTCGAAGGGCGTGGCTGCTTGATGGGTCTTGGGTCATAGCCGTGACCTTCCGCGTTCCCCGAAGCCGTTCAAACGGGGTTCATGCCGTGTGATGGAACGAAAAGATTTCGAAAGGGGAGAGTGGTTCGAACCGTTCCCAGTTGTGACTCGTTGAAGAAGGCGTTTGACAGCCAAAGTGCCATGAAGCGGTAGTGCCATGAAGCGGCAATGCCATGAATAGCGGCAATGACATGAACGGCTGCTTCGGTCGCTACTTCCAGGTTAGGGCATTTCCAGCGTGTTGAGCAGCGGAGCTAAGCGATGGGCCGTAAGGTTGTAGTAGCGGGCCTGTTCATAGCCCTCGAAGCTGATCAAGCCTTGCGGCGAGACACTGAACGCTTCATCGCAGGCCAGGAGCATCTCCCGTGTCAGGGGAATTTCCTGAAAGTCGAGTTTTTCCTGCCGGCAGGCGGCCTGAACCAGTCGGCTCATGACGCTATCGACCGTTCCTTCTGCGATTGGTGACGTGAATACCTGATGGTCGTGCACCAAGAATAACGGCTCATCTTCTACCAGCGTCAACACTCCATTCATGTTTTCGATCACCGCCCGTTCGCATCCCGCCTGCTCTGCGACGGTACGGCTGTATCGGGCGATCTGGCGCGACACCCCCGTCGGATACCCCATAAACCAATATTCACAAGGCATGACGGTCAGCATCAGGCGTTTGTGCCAGACGGTGTAGGAGGGGTAATAGAGTTGTCCGCTGCAGAAGAGCAGGTATTCCGGCGTTTGGTGCGTTTCGGAGGGATAGACACGCAGGGTGACACAATTGCCCTGCTTCGGATAGTGGTTGGCGACGAGGAGCTGTTGGGTCTGTTGTTGCAGCGAGGCGGGAGAGAGCGGAAGTGTCTGCCCGTAGGTAGTTTCTAATAGGTGGTTGAGAATCTCCAGATGGGTCTGAGGGTGCAACAACCGATGGGCACAGGTCGTCATGCGTTGGTAAAAGTAGGGCCTTTCGCCGAGGGAGGCGAAATCGGGGCCGTTATCCGGGGCCGCATACACGTTTCCGTTATAACAAAAAGTGTCCATAGAAGTGAATCGGAAAGCGAGGCGTTAAAAATGGGTCAGATTGTTCCAGAAGACCGAGATCGAGTGCGGATCCATCAGCAACGGGAAAATAAAGCCGAACAGAGCCCCGTAGAGGTGGGCATGGTGGTTGATGTGATCACCGCCGCGCCGACCCATATATTGGGAGTAGAGCACGTAAAGAATGCCGAAGACGATCCCGGGAATGGGAACTATGCCGAACAGATAGAGTTTGTTCCAGGGGTTGAAAAAGATGGTGGTGAAGATCACGGCTGACACCGCTCCCGAGGCCCCGATCGAGCGGTAAGCGGGATCGTCGCGATGAGTGATCAGGTCATGGATTGCTGCGGCGGCCGTCCCGCCGAAATAGAGCAAAAAGTAGGTGAGATAGCTATTGGAGATTTCGCCCATTTGTTGATAGGCTTTCAGCAGGCGTTCGAGGTAGCCCCCGAAAGAGAGCAGCACGAACATATTGACCAACAGGTGGACATAATCACCGTGGACGAAGACATGGCTCCAGATGCGGTATCCTTCCCGGTTGTGCACGACCCGATAGGGGATCAGGGCCAGTTTGTCGAAAAGGGCCGGGTTGCGGAAGCAGCTGGCCGAGATGACGACCGTGATAAAGATCAGAATAAAGGTCATGGAGAGGTCCGGTTTTCGGGTTACAGCATCATGATTTTCAGCAACAACTCTTGGAGTAGTTCCCCGTCGCTGGCTTGTCCGGTGTTCATGCCTTTGCTTTTGAGGTCGTATTCGCGGAGGAGACCCAGGATGGTGAATACCTTGTGGTTGGGGTAGAGTGAGGCTGCCTGGACATATTCTTTCAGGAAAAAGGCGGTCGGCAATTTGAGCATGCGGGCCAGTTCCGGATCCGACGGCATGGGACGACCTTTTTTTCGCGACAACCACCGTTGGTAGTTGAGGATAAAGATGCGTTGAAAATGGGTGAAAATGGCCGAAATCGTCAGCAATAACGGATTTTCTTTGGGGTTGCGGGCAAAGTGATCGGCGATCAGCATCGCTTTGGCCAGGTTCTTTTCGGACAGGGCGCGGGTCAGCTCGAAGTTGTTGAACTCTTTGCTGATGCCGATATTTTGTTCGATCTGGTCGGCGGTGATGGCTCGGGTTCCTTCGGGCAGGTAGGTAAGCAATTTGCTCAGCTCGTTGGTGATTTTGGCGATGTCGGCGCCCAGGTAGTCGGTCAACATCGCGATCGCTTTGGGATCGATCGTACACCCCTGCGCCCGCACATAATCGGAAAGCCAGCCGGCGATCTCGTAATCGCGCGGACGTACCGACTCGAACACAACCCCCGTCTTTTCGATCTGTTTGTAGAGCTGCCACCGTTTATCCATGTTTTTTTCCTTGTGGCAGAGGACTAAAATCGTGGTCGGCGAGAGGGCCTGAGTGTAGAGCGAGAGTTTTTCCAATCCACGAAGCTGTTGGGCCTCTTTGACGATAATCACTTGATAGGCCCCCATCATCGGCACCTGTCGACAGAAATTGATGACCGAGCCGACATCGGTATCTTTGCCGTATACGATCAGTTGATTGAACGCCTTTTCCTCTTCGGAAAGGATGCTGTCGGCCAGTTGGTTCGAGAGCGAGTCGATGAAATAGGGCTCGTCGCCCATCAGCAGATAGACCGGAGCAAAGTGACGAGCTGCAATCTCTTTACGCAGTGCGTTATGGGCTTCGACCGAGTCCCGAAACGATTTTTTGCCGCTACTTTTGGCCATGGCTTCCAGAAAAATTCGATTGTTGACAAAGGTACGAAAAAACGCGGGAGTCTACAATCGGAAATAACGATTGGACGGAAGGCGGGAAAGTGGATCGCGGAGGGGGCAAACGTGGGGGCCGGATCCGTACAAGGCATTAAAAAACGACGGATTGATACTCAATCCGTCGTTTTTTAATGATAGCGATCGGGAGGTCCGATCGGGCTATCGGATTAGATAGCTGCGCTGATCAGGTATACGGCAGCTACCCCCAGAATGGCGTACAATTCGGGGTATGCAGCCAGAATCAAGGTGTTCCCCAGGACGTTGTGTCCGTTTCCGATGGCAGCGATCCCGTTGGCGCACACTTTGGCCTGCATGTAGCTACTGAACAGGGCAACGATCCCCATGATGATGCCGGCGCCGAAGATGGCTGCGGCCTGCAGCATGGTGATTTCCGGTACGAGGAAGTTCTTCACCATGAAGAAGCCCACGAAGCCATACAGCCCCTGGCTACCCGGAAGTGCACTCAGGATAAGATAGTTACCGAAAGCTCCACTATTCTTTTTCATAGCGCCTACGGCGGCCATCCCGGCGATAGAAGTCCCCACAGAGCTGGCGATCCCGCTGAGTCCGACCATGATGGCTACGCCCACATAGGCTAATAAAATCGGTGTCATAGTTTTGTTGATTTTTAGTTTGACATGAATTATGGTTTGTTTTTAATCTTTTTCGCTGTGTTTAAGCGGTTTAAAGGCTCGTTGTGTCGATTCGAATCCGGCGCTCTTGTAGAATTCCACGAAGGTCAGACGCATCGGGTGCACGAACGAGCTGAGGGTCGACATGAACAGATTGATGCCGTGTCCGATCAGCAGGATGATCAGGGTGACGATGGCGCCTACGACCGGGATGTCGGGGCTCAAACCGAAAGCCAGTTGGTTGAATACCAGGGCCAGAATACCTCCTGACAGCCCGATGGCGAACAGACGGATGTAACTGAGAACGTCGCCCAGGATACCGGTCACATCGTTGTAGGTGTTCCAGAGACCGGCTCCGAAGTTGACCAGCGGATTTTTACCCGGGGAGTTCAGGAACAGCATCATGAACAGTCCGATACCGGCGCACACCCAATAAGCGGGGCTCTGGAGGGCAAAGCCCTGTACACCCATATCGGGCAGCAGATAGGCGGCCAGCGAGGAGACGATCACGATCATCCATCCGAGGGTCGAGAAGGTATACTTGAATCCGAACTGACGGGTGATGGTAATGACTTTGAGGGTCATTCCGAAGAGTAGTTGGAAAATTCCCAAGGCGATGGCCAGGGTAAACAGATCGTCCGTAACGAGGAATTTATCCTTGATACCGGCGAAAATCGGCAAGGTTTTCAGGTCGATTCCGAAGAACGAACCCATCAGGAAGCCGAAGACGATGGTTGCTCCGCCGCACAACATGGTCAGTTTGGCGACGCTGTTGAGTTTCGGTCCCCCTTTGAGCAGCAGATAGAGTCCTCCGAGCGCCAGCAAGAGTCCATAACCGGCATCGGCCAGACAGAATCCGAAAAAGATCATATAGAACGGGCCGAAATAGCGAGTCAGGTCCATGGTGCCATATTTGGGCAGGGCGTAGAAGTTCCCGATCAGTTCAAAGAGCCGGGCGAATTTGCCATTTTTCAGCAAGACCGGTACATCGTCCTCCGGCGTGGGGCGTTCTTTGAGGTAGAACGCGCCCGTTTCCTCCAGAACGGCTTCGACTTCCTGCTGTTTTTCGGCGGGAGCCCATCCTTCGAGCAGAATCAGGATATCGTCGGCCTCTTTGTGGCCACTCTGCGAGACCTTTTCCAGGTGCAGTTGATCGGTCAGTCGGAGTCCTTCCTGCTCAAACGCCTCACGATAGGGAATGCATCCGACCAGAATGGACCGTTGTTCCGCGATTTTGTCCCGAATCTGGTCGGCTTCAGCCTGTTTGCTGCGATAGTCGGCCGTCGGGGCCTTCATCGGTTGGGCATCGATCTCGGGTTCTTCCCTGCTGGGTGTTGCAACGATAAAGTAGGTACGCAGACTGTCCCGGCTGATTTCGCTCAGTGCGTACCGTTGCGACCATTCGTCTCGATGCGCTTCATACTCTTTGGTGAAGAGCGTGTAGAAGTAGAGGTCGATCCCCCCTTCACGCAGCGATTCGAGTTGCGAAGCGTCGAATGCCCCCCATGGTTGCAGCTCTTCGATCTCTTTGGTCAGTCGGTTCAACTCTCCGTTGAGCTCTTCCAAACGGGCCAAGGCCTGCCGGTAAGCTTCATAGGCGGTTTTCGAATCGGGATAGGTCGTGCTCTTTTGGGTCGAGGCAGGCGAAACCTGTTTCGTCCCCTTGTCGGAAGCCTGAGCGGCCTCTTCTTTTTCCAGCTCCCGCAGACGATTGCCCGCTTGGCGATAGGCTTCGATCTGGGTCATCAGGGCTCGTTGCGAGTCGGTGGTTTCCCAGTTCGTGATGGTAATGTCCACCAGCCCCAGATCTTGAAGACGGGTTAAAAATTCCTGATAATCGTTATGATAGAGTATCAGCGAATATTTCATCATGGGTGTGATCATACGGCAATCCCCCTTTCTTGTTCTTCCTGCTGGTGACGGTCCTTGACGATCTTTTGAGACGATTTGGAGAGGTTTTCCTCATCTTCCAGGAAACGTTTGATCTTTCGGATGGCGTCCTCGTAACCCGGAATCTGTACTTTTTCGTACAGGTTGACCTTTTGGGTGGTTTTTTTCCGGGCGCGGTCCAGCAGTTCCATTTTACGCAGGTAGAATTCGCGTTCCAGTCCCAGTCGCGCCAGATCCTTGAGCAGGGCGATGCCGTCGGTGATCCATAACGGCGCGCTGAACAGATTCAGCGGCTTCTGCTCGTAGACGATGTCGTTCAGCACCGGGATGCGCACGCCGGCGATCTTCTGGATCGAGAGTTTGACGTCTTTGACCTTCAGCAGTTCGGGATCGAACTCTCCCCACAGGGCGGTCATGTAGTCATACTCGTTCACCAGGGCGTCCAGCTTTTCGACATATTGGGTCGAGATGTCTTTGGCCTTCTTCACCTCCATGCGCAGGGCCGACTCCTTGCTCTTGATCGTGGGCAAGGCGCGGTTTCGCATCTTGAGCTGTTTGTCCAGTTCACCGAGCGACGTTTTGTTATATTGAAATTTGATAGCCATAATTTTTCGGTTTTCGTTCCGGACCTCTCCTTGTGGAGGACCGGAAGCTCTTCCCTGACGGCTTGTCGGTGTGTCCGATTACGCCTCTTTGGGCCAGTATTTTTCCATGAGTTCTTCCTTGATCGCCACTTCGGTTTTGGTGAAGTATTTGGCGAACAGTTCCCAAGCGCGGTCGAGCATCTCGGTGATATTGATGTTGATGTCGATGGCCAACAGATGTTCCGAGTACTCTTTGGCAAAGGCCAGGGTACGTTCATCGTAGTCCGAAAGGTCGAACCCGTTTTCGAGTTTGGTCTTGGCGTTGGCTGCATCGGCATACAGACGCACGGCGGCGTTCATCACCTGCGGATGGTCTTCGCGGGTCTTCTTGCCGATCACCAGCTGTTTCAGACGCGATAGGCTTCGGAACGGGTCGATGATGGTTTTCCCGGTATCGGAGTCGTTGCGCAGGAACAGCTGTCCTTCGGTGATGTACCCCGTGTTATCGGGCACAGCGTGGGTGATATCCCCGCCCGAAAGGGTGGTGACGGCGATGATCGTGATCGACCCGCCGTTCGGCAGTTGAACGGCTTTTTCGTAGATCTTGGCCAGGTCGGAGTAGAGCGAACCGGGCATCGAGTCTTTCGACGGGATCTGGTCCATACGGTTGGAGACGATGGCCAGGGCGTCGGCGTAAAGGGTCATATCGGTCAACAGCACCAGCACTTTTTCGCCTTTGTCCACGGCGAAATATTCGGCGGCCGTCAGGGCCATATCCGGAACCAACAGACGTTCCACAGGCGGATTTTCGGTCGTATTCACGAAGCTGACGATACGGTCGAGGGCACCGGCGTTTTCGAAGACATTCTTAAAGAACAGAAAGTCGTCGTTGGTCAACCCCATCCCGCCCAGGATGATCTTGTCGGCTTTGGCACGCAGGGCCACCATGGCCATCACCTGGTTGTAGGGCTGATCGGGGTCGGCGAAGAACGGGATCTTCTGACCCGACACGATGGTGTTGTTCAGGTCGATCCCGGCGATCCCCGTAGCGATCAGTTCCGAGGGTTGCAGACGTTTGAACGGGTTGACGGTTGGTCCGCCGATTTCGCGTTCTTCGCCTTCGGTCAGTTCGCCGCCTTCGAGCGGTTCGCCGTAGGCGTTGAAAAACCGTCCGGCCAATGCGTCGCTGACGCGCAATTTAGGCGGTTCGCCGTGGAAGATCACTTCCGAATCGGTCGCGATCCCCTCCGTGCCGGCAAACACCTGTAGGGTGACCAAGTCTCCGTTGAGTTTCACCACCTGGGCCAGCTTGCCGCCTACCGTGGCCAGTTCATCGTTGCCGACCCCGCTGGCACGCAGACTCACCGTAGCTTTGGTGATGTTTTCGATTTTGGTATATATCTTTTGAAATGCTTTCGTTTCCATAATCTCGCGGCTGTTATAAGGTTTCGTGCGATTGTTGTTCCCGGATCGCGGTGTCGATCTCCTGGCGGTACTGTTTGAACTTATCGCTGCCGAATTCGGCGTAGTTCATCTGTTTGAAGATGTTGATGAGTCGTTTGTAGAAAGCGACGCAGGCTTCGAAGTTTTCATGGGAGAACTCCTGCTGGCAGACGCTCAGTACCAGATCGTACATATATTTCTGGCGGTCGAGGGGGCAGTTGGCATCCACCTTGTCGAAGGCGTCTTGTTGCAGGATCACGAAGTCGATCAGTTCCGATTTCCAGAATCGGTCGTGGTATTCGACGGGCACCCCGTCGTCCCCCAGGATGTTGATCTGTTCGGAGGCCTCCTTACCGCGCTGTACGAGGGTTTTGCCGAGGCGTACGCGATCGACCCAACCCGGTTCGATCCGTTGGTCGAGGTATTGCACGATTTCGGGATATTCGAGGTATTTCGAGTAGCTGTCCAAGGGGTCGACGGCCGGATAACGTTTACTGTCGGCACGACCTTGGGCCAGGGCGTAGAAGCAACGGGCGACTTTCTTGGTCGATTCGGTCACCGGTTCCTTGAGGTTTCCCCCGGCGGGCGATACGGTTCCGATGAAGGTGACCGAACCGGTCTGGCCGTTGTTCAGGTAGACCTGTCCCGACCGGGCGTAGAAGTTGGCGATGATGGCGGAAAGGTCCATCGGGAAGGCGTCCTGACCGGGCAACTCTTCCAGACGGTTACTCATTTCACGCAGTGCCTGAGCCCAACGGGAGGTGGAGTCGGCCAGAATCAGCACCTTGAGACCCATGGCCCGGTAGTATTCCCCGATGGTCATCCCCGTATAGACCGAGGCTTCACGGGCGGCCACCGGCATATTGGAGGTATTACAGATAATGGTCGTACGTTCCATCAGTTTGTGGCCGGTACGGGGGTCGTCCAGTTCGGGGAACTCCGTAAAGATTTCCACCACTTCGTTGGCACGTTCCCCGCAGGCGATCATGATAATGACATCGGCTTCGGCCTGTTTGGCGATGGCGTGCTGCAAGACGGTTTTCCCGGCTCCAAACGGTCCGGGGATAAAGCCCGTACCCCCTTCGGCCATGGGGTTGAAGGTATCGATCACCCGCACGCCGGTTTCGAGAATTTGGAACGGACGCGGTTTGGAACGATATTGGGTGATGGCTTTTTTCACCGGCCAACGTTGGATCATGGTGACATTGTGATCGTTGCCTTCGCTATCGGTCAGCACGGCCACCGTATCGGTGATTTTGTAGTTTCCGGCAGCCACGATGCTTTTCACGGTATATTCGCCCTGGAAGACGAACGGCACCATGATTTTGTGTTTGATCCATTTTTCGGTCACTTCACCCAGCCAGTCGGCGGCCTGAACCCGGTCGCCGACCTTGGCCAGCGGCGTAAAATCCCAGCTGCTGTTATAGTCCAGCGGATCGGTTTTCGAACCGCGTTCGATAAACAGGCTCTGCATGGCGGCCAGGTCGTTCTGCAGACCGTCGTAGTTGCGCGAGAGGATGCCAGGGCCGAGGGTGGCTTCCAGCATGTGGCCTTCGAATTCCACGTTATCTCCCACGTGCAGTCCGCGGGTACTGTCGTACACTTGCACGAAGGCTTTGTCTCCAGTGACCTTGATGACTTCGGCCATCATCCGGGTATCTCCGAGTTCTACGTAACAGATTTCGTTCTGGCCAACCGGGCCGTCGATCTGTGCCGTCACGATGTTGGAGATGATCCCTACTACTTTTCCGGTTGTTTTCATATGTTTAGATCTCTTTTTTTATGGGTTGCGGGGTGCGGAGCGGCGAGCTTCGCACGGTATTTATTGCTGGGCTTCGGCCCGTTGCAGAATCGATTTGTCGGACAGTTCGGCCAACAGTCGGTTCAACATCGCTTCGCCCTGTTTACGGTCGAGCACCGTCCAGCGTTGGATGATGTTGGCTTTGGCCAGGTAGGCCAGCAGGGTGTTGAGGTTGAAGTAGTCGAAGGTGGTCAATTCGTCGGCTTTACTCCAGCGGATCTGGTCGAGACGTTGTTCTTTTTCCACCATATTGGGGGTGTCGAGCAGTGCGATGATCGATTCGATGTAGTCGATTTCGCCGCGCAGGCCGAAATCTCCGGCGGAGCTTTGGCTCAGGGCTTTGACCAGATCGCCTTCACCGACCAGTTGTTCGGCGATGGGCCATTTGTGGCTACGGGCGATGTAGGCGGCCGAGATGTTCCGCAGGGTCTGATCGAAAGCGAACCACTCTCTGACGAAGCGGTTGGACGAGACGGCACACTGGGTATAAAAAGCACTCCACAACGTGTTTTCGAGCTTTTTCGATGTATCGATATCGTCATCTGACCGTCCTTCGTCCTTGGCGTGATAGGCCTGCAACGTACGGGTGATCCATGGGGGTAGGAGACCATCGGCATCCGGTTGGGAGGAGCGGACGGCTTCGAGGGTGTCGGCGATCTGTTCGGCCGAATAGTTCCCCAGCGGATTGAACGTTTGTTTGCCGCTGAGCGCCGCGAGCACGTTTTCTACGTCGTAGAAGGCGTAGAAGGTCCGCAGCGCCCGGAGATCGCCCTTCGACAGCTCGGGGATGATCTCTTCGCGCAGGGCTACGGCGTCGAACCCTTTGTGGTCGGCTTCGAGGATCAGTTCTTCGAGTCCCGCTACTAAGCTATAATACTGTTTTGCCATGCTTGTTCGGTTTTCAGCGATCGGCTTGGATTAGGATTTGGCGCCTTGGTCGAAGAGCAGTTCGGCTACTTTAGGCCGCAGGTATTCGTTCAGCAGGGCCTGAAAATCGGCATCGGTGAAGCTGACGTAATAACTGCCATCTTTGGGGCCGATTTTGAATCCCGATTTCACCTTGTTGTCGAAGGTGATTTCCAGTCCGGCGTTGAGGTTGTTCGTGGCGGCCGAGGCCAGTACCTGTTCGAATGCCGTCTGTTTGTCGGCGGGCAGCACCGCTTTCAGGTCGACCCGCGAAGCGGAGGCACCGTTCCAGTGGGAAGCGATCTCCAACAGCAGACTTTTGATGAATTCGGGATCGGCATTGGCGGCACTCACGGCCGGAGAGATGCTTTTATACACGATCAGCGATTCGATTTCGCTTTTGAGGGTGCCGATCATCTGACGGCCGGCCAGACTCAACTCCGTCAAGGTATTTTTTTTGAGGTCTTCCGCATTTTTTTCGGCCTGTTTACGGAGTTCGTCGGCCTGTTTGCGGGCGTCGGCGAGAATCTGATCGGCCTGTTTGCGGGCATCGGCTACCAGCTGCTCAGCTTCTTGCTTTCCTTTCGATAACCCTTCTTCATAGAGTTTCTGGGTTAATTCTTGCAATTTGTTTTCCATGCTTGTGCTTATTTTGTCTTTTTAACTTATGCTTGGGGTTGGTGTTCGGGGCGCAGCAGGTCGTTGACCGTTTTGACCGGCGAAAAGACGGTGCTGGGCACTTCGACAAAGACCGTATTCCAATGGGCCATCGAACCGTTCCACAACCCGGGTCGTTCCAACGCACGCAGGGGACGTCCGTTTTTGGATTTTTCGGAGATGAAACCCGTTTGGGGATCCACATAGCGACTCAGGTCGAAGCGGTTGCCGTGGCGATCGCGGGTTGCGCAGACCAGATCCACCGGATTGAAATGGGTGGCGGCGGCCATCAATCCTTTTTGTTCCGGGGCGATCTGGGTCGATTCGGCAATTTGCAGCGATTGGCTGCCATCGGCTTCTTTTACCCAATAGGGACCGCCGCCCGGTTCTCCGTCGTTGCGTACCATGCCGCAGACCCGAATCGGGCGATGGAGACGATCGATCAACCACTGTCGTTTTCCTTCCGCATCGAGAGTGGCCAGTCGATCGGGCAGTTTCAGACAGAGATCCTGTTCGAGGAAGTGTTCGATCGTCTGAAGGGTCATTGCGTCGACGGGCGACTCTTCCAGCTGTTTCAGGTAGTCGAAACATTGGGCCTGCAGGGCAAGCAGCTGTCCGGCCAGAATCTCTTTATAGCGTACCGTATCCGCTTTGCGGGCGTCGGTGGTCACGTTGTCGATATTTTTGATAAAGATCAGGTCGGCCTCGATTTCGCCCAGATTTTCCAACAGGGCGCCATGACCGGCGGGGCGCAACAACAGTCGTCCGTCGTCTTCCCGAAACGGTTCATTATCCAGACCGACGGCCAGGGTGTCGGTTGAGGGCCGTTGGCAGGAGTAGCTGATCTGATAATGGACGCCATACCGTTGTTCGTAGCGGGGCAGGACCTCCTGTACGAGGGCTTCGAAAGCGGCCTGATGTTCGGGCGACACGGTAAAGTGGATGTTGACCTCTCCGTTGTGTCCGGCGGCGTAGAGGGCACCTTCACACAGATGTTCTTCCAGGGCCGTGCGGTTGCCGTCCGCATATCGATGGAACAGCACCAAGGCTTTCGGGGCGGATCCATAGCCCAATCCTTTCGGGGAGAGCATGGTGTCGATCAGTCGGTGGGCATCCGTTGTGTCGCCGGCGGCCTGTTTCAGCCGGGCGCCGAAAGCGAACCGATTGATATTGTCGACGACCTCTTGGACCGATGGGGTGGGTTTTCCATCCGCCAGGAAGGCGAACATCTCCTTAAACATGCGGGTCGCGGCCCCCGAGGCGGGTACGAATTTGACGATCTGCAACAGGTTCCGATGGGCGTTAAACAGCTCTCGGAAGGTTTGTTGTTCCTGGGGATTCAGTCGTCGGATTCCGTCGCCGACAACAGCGGCCCGATCGATATTCAAAAAGGGAAAACCCTGCCGAAAACTTTCCAGCTGATGATGGATCGTATCAGCGTCGATTCCGTGGCTTTTGAGTTGTGCCAAGTCTTTGTCCGTGAACATATTGTATAGTCTGTTTAGGGTGCTCGGCCGTAGTGGGCGTATAGGGAAAAATCCTTAGCAAGTTATGAAATTTATTTAAGAAAACAACTCTTTTCCGGGAAAGAAACGGTTAAATTCCTGCCAGCAGAACAGGAAATCGGAGATAATGAATAGGTTATGTTTTCCTTGTTATAAAGGTGTGAGGGAGGCCTTGCAAAAAGCGGTTGAGGGGGAGGTCGTCGAGCCGGAAACCGGCGAAAATGAAAAGAGTGAGTCCAGGTAATTTAAATTTTAGCTACCTTTGTTTTTTTCCTTCGGCTTTTGGTAGCCGATGCGGCAGTCGCAAACGAGCAAACGGAAAACCACCATGTATACCCAGAGGGACCATCAGTCGCTGAAAACACGGAATAGCTTTGGCATCGAGGCCACGGCTCGTCACTATGTCGAGTTTGAAACGGCCGCCGATCTTCAGGCGTTTTTTGCCGCGCGACCTGACCCGCAGGAGCCCTATTACGTGCTCAGCGGCGGGAACAACGTATTGTTTACCGAGGACTATCCGGGAACGATTCTCCATCCTGTTTCGCGGGGCATTACGCTGTTGGATCGGACGGACGATCGGGTAGTGGTTCGGGTGGCCGGCGGCGAGGAGTGGGATGATTTCGTCCACTGGGCCGTTGTCAACGGCTATGGGGGCGTGGAAAATCTCTCGTTGATTCCGGGTTATGTCGGCGCGGCACCGGTGCAGAATATTGGCGCCTACGGCGCAGAGGCTGCGCAAACGATCCGGGACGTGGAGGTCTATCTGCCCCAACGGAACGAGGTACAGCGGCTGGATCGTTCGGCGTGTCGGTTTGCCTATCGCGACAGCCTTTTCAAAGGCGAGTTGAAGGGCAAGGCGATCATTCTATCGGTGACGTTCGAGTTGTCGTTGCATCCCACGTTCAATCTGGGATACGGCGATTTGAAAGCCCGGGTCGAAGCCTCCGGGGAGGTTACCTTGGCGCGGGTTCGCGAAGCGGTGATGGCGATTCGACGGGAAAAATTGCCCGATCCGGCGATCTTGGGCAATGCCGGTAGTTTTTTCAAGAATCCGGTGGTGCCGTTATCCGTGGCCGAGACGTTGCGCCAGACCTATCCCGATCTGCCGATTTACAGCGTCGATGCCACCCATGTCAAATTGGCGGCCGGATGGTTGATCGACCGTTGTGGCTGGAAGGGTCGGCGTCAGGGAGCGGTAGGGGTCCATGATCGCCAGGCGCTGGTGTTGGTCAATTACGGCGGAGCGACCGGCCGTCAGGTGATGGAGCTGGCCCGGGCCATCCAACAGGACGTACGACAACGTTTCGGGGTCGAGATCGACACGGAGGTCAATGTGTTGTAGAAGGATGACGGGGTTAGGCAGAGAGAAAATCAAAGTATTCGCTATATGTTACTCAGTATGTTTCAGAAATATGTCGCCGAGCGGGATATGTTCTCGACGCAGGACCGGATTTTAGTCGCCGTCAGCGGGGGCGTGGATTCGATGGTCATGTTGGCGCTGTTTGCCGAATCGGGTTATCGGATCGGCGTGGCACACTGCAATTTCCAGTTGCGGGGGCCCGAAGCCGAGGAAGATGAGTTGCTGGTGGAAGAGATGGCCGGACGTTACGGTCTGCCTTTTTACAATCGTCGTTTTGATACGATGAGGGAAGTCGAGGCCACGGGAGAGTCGGTCCAGATGGCGGCTCGTCGGTTGCGCTATACGTGGTTCGACGCCCTGTGCGCTGAACATGGATATTCCCACATCGCCATCGCCCATCAGGCGGATGATTCGGCCGAAACCTTTTTTATCAACTTATTGCGAGGAACGGGGCTGCGGGGCTTGACCGGCATCCATGTGATCAACGGGAAGGTGGTCCGTCCGCTGTTGTTTGCGACGCGGAAAGATATCGTCGAATATGCCTTGAACCACAAGATTCCCTATCGCGAAGACTCTTCCAACTCCTCCACCAAGTATATTCGGAATAAGATCCGGTTGGGGATTATTCCGCGGATTCGCGAAATTTCTCCGCATTTCATGGCGACCATGACGGCGACGGTAGAACGGTTGACCGAAGCTCAGCGGTTTATTGATCGCGGCATGGATGTGATTCGTCACGAGGCGATCCATCGGGAGGGCGATACCGAGGTGATCGACCTGTCGCGCATTGCGGAGGGCATGCCGATGAAGCTGGTGTTGTTTGAGTTGTTGCGGCCGTACGGGTTTCATGGCGAGGTGATCGACAAACTCTATTTGGCCTTGGAACGGGAGTCGACGGGCCGTCGGTTTTATGCCAAGGATCGGGTGGTGTATCTGGATCGGGGCCGCCTGGTGGTGACGCCCATTCCGGAAGATGACGAATGTGCGGTCGAAGTGTTACCCGATACGCAACGCAAATATGTCGGGGGCGGGGTCGTGTTGTTCGAACACCTGACCATCGACGATATCGACTGTTTGCAGCAACCCGATAACGTCGCGCTGATCGATGAAGATAAATTGCACTATCCGATGGTGTTGCGTCGCTGGAAAGAGGGCGACAGCTTCCAGCCGTTCGGGATGGAGGGCCATAAAAAGGTGAGCGATTATCTGATCGATGCCAAGGTATCGTTACCGGATAAGAGTCGTCAATTTGTGTTGGTGTCGGGAGGGCAGATTGTATGGCTGGTCGGACGTCGGGTGGATGAACGGTTCCGGATCGACGCTTCCACCGAGAATGTGCTGAAATTGACGCGAGAAGCCGATTCGATGTTGTAACGTTACGAAATATTGTATAGATAGGAAAGGTCCCTCTGCAGGGGCCTTTTTTTGAATGTGTCAGGGGGTACACTGATCTTCGAATGTAGGGCTTTGAGGGGGCGATGGGAGGTGAAGGTAGGTGGTTTCTCCGGAGAGGATGTGAAACCTTTGGGAGAGAATGAGAGGGACCCTGAACGGGGAAAAAGACGGGGTGCCCATCCGGCGAGGGGACGATACGGATTGACCCATTGCCCGACGGGTCGTAGTCCGAAGGAAAACCGGAGGGAGCATATGTACGTGATTGCAAGATTGGGCAGGTCGTCAGAAAAGGGCCAGGGTACAACGAACAGAAAGGGTGCCGAAAGTTCCACGGCGGTTCGAGGGAAATTCGGGAGCATGCCCTCTTGTGGGAAATCTTTTTTTTATTAAATTTGTAAGATTCCCTTTGAGCGGGAAACCGTGGAAAATCTAAAACCTGAATAACACAACCTTTAAGAACAAGCCTCATGAAAGATGTAACGACAATGGCTGCGGACAATATCCGAATCCTGGCGGCCTCAATGGTCGAACGTTCCAAGTCCGGCCACCCGGGTGGTGCGATGGGCGGCGCCGACTTCATCAACATTCTCTACAGCGAATACCTCCGTTACGATCCGGATAACCTGAAATATCCCTATCGGGACCGTTTCTTCCTCGATCCCGGTCATATGTCCCCCATGTTGTATTCGGTGCTGGCGCTGGCCGGTTATTTCAATATGGAAGAGTTGCAGCAGTTCCGGCAGTGGGGAAGTCCCACCCCGGGACATCCCGAACGCGATCTGGATCGCGGGATCGAAAATACGTCGGGGCCGCTGGGGCAAGGTCATGCCATGGCTTTGGGGGCGGCGATTGCCGAACGGATGATGGTTGCCCGGTTCGGGGAATGGATGGCCCATAAGACCTTTGCTTTTATCTCCGACGGGGGGATTCAGGAAGAGGTTTCGCAAGGGGTCGGCCGCATTGCCGGACATCTGGGATTGAGCAACTTCATTATGTTTTACGATTCGAACAACATCCAGCTGTCGACGCAGGTGGATGAGGTGTCGGACGAAGACATCGTGGCAAAATACGAAGCTTGGAACTGGAATGTGATTAGCATCGATGGCAATGATGCCGATCAGATTCGTCAGGCGTTGGATCGGGCCTTGGCCGAAACGAAAAAACCGACGCTGATCGTCGGTCATACGGTGATGGGCAAGGGCGCCATCGGGAAAAATGGCGAATGTTTTGAAAATAAGGTTTCGACTCACGGTCAGCCGCTGACGGCCGCCGGTGGGAGCATCGAAAAAACGGTGGCCAACCTGGGCGGCGATCCGGAAAATCCGTTTGTGATCTTCGATCCGGTGAAAAAGTTGTATGCCGATCGGGCCGATAAACTTCGTCAGGAGATGGCGGTTCGTCGGGAAGAGGAAGCTGCCTGGCGTAGTGCGAATCCCGAATTGGCGGTGAAGTTGGATCATTTCCTTTCCGGAAAATTGCCGGAGATCGATTATGCGAAAATCGCGGTCGGCGAAAATGTGGCGACTCGCGCAGCGTCGGCCGCCGTGTTGGGGGTATTCGGCGAGCTGTTGGATAATATGATCGTTTCGTCGGCCGACCTGAGTAACTCTGACAAGACGGACGGTTTCTTGAAGAAGACCCGCGCCCTGACCAAAGAGGATTTCGGCGGACGGTTCCTGCAAGCGGGGGTGTGTGAATTCACCATGGCCTGCATCATGAACGGGATTGCCCTGCATGGCGGTTTGATTCCGGCTTGCGGGACTTTCTTCGTCTTCTCCGATTACATGAAACCGGTATTGCGTCTGTCGGCCTTGATGCGTCTGCCGGTGAAATTTATCTGGACGCACGACTCGTTCCGGGTAGGGGAAGACGGACCGACCCATCAGCCGGTGGAACACGAAGCCCAGTTGCGATTGATGGAGCAGCTCCGGAATCATCGTGGCGAGCGTTCGATGGTGGTGTTGCGTCCGGCCGACAGCTATGAAACGGCCGCCGCCTGGAAGATTGCCATGTCGGAAGAACGTCCGACGGCGTTGATTCTCTCCCGTCAGAACATCAAAACCTTGCCGACGTTGGGCGGCAATCGGGCCGAAGAAGCCATGCAGGCTGCCAAAGGGGCCTATGTGGTGATGGATAGCGAAGGAACGCCCGATGTGATTCTGGTGGCCAGTGGATCGGAAGTGGCTACCCTGGTGGATGGAGCCGAAAAGCTCAAAGCCGAAGGGGTGAAAGTGCGGGTCGTTTCGGTTCCGTCGGAAGGGTTGTTCCGGGATCAGAGTCCGGAGTATCAGCAAAGTGTACTGCCGGCTGGGGTGCCCAAGTTCGGCTTGACGTCGGGGCTGCCCGTGACCTTGGCCGGTTTGGTCGGCGGGGACGGCGAAGTCTTTGGCCTGGATCATTTCGGTTATTCGGCTCCGGCAGGCGTGCTGGATCAGAAATTCGGCTTCTCCGGAGAGAATGTCTACAACCGGGTGAAAGCAATGTTGCATAAATAATCGTTTGCGATAGAAAGTGATGAGCCGACGGGGTATCCCGTCGGCTCGTTTTGTTTCGGAGAGCTGGACGTGAAAAGACAGCATTGAATGAAAGAGTCCCTGTGGGACTGTTCGGGAGAGGAGTGCGAAAAGAGACCGGAGAACATCGATGCAGCATTCTGCCCTCTCCTTCACTGACCCCTCTTTCAAAGAAAAGAAGCCCCTTGGCAAAGGGGGCTTCTGGGATCGATCGATCCGAGGATCGTTTATTGACCGACCGGTAAGTTGGCGGCCCAGTTGTCGGTCTGGGTGACGCCGGCGGCCGAGTTGATTTCGCGGTTCGGAATGGGGTAGCAGAACTTGGAGATGTCGAACGGTTGGAACGTCCGCATTTCGACGATGTCGCCCCAACGACGCAGGTCGGCGAAACGGTGTCCTTCCATCCACAGCTCACGTACACGTTCTGCCTTGATGAACTCCAGCAACTCATCCTTGGAGCTCGGCAGGTCGGATACACTTTGGATGGCGTGGTTGCGGCGAGCCACTTCCAGCAAAGCGGTTTGCGCATCGCCCAGATTTCCGTTGGCCCAGCGCACGTTGGCTTCGGCAATGATCAGGTATTGTTCCGGCAGACGCAACACGGGAATGTTGCAGACCGCTGCGTTTTCGGCGATCCCGATGTATTTGCCTCCCAGATACGAAGTCGTTCCATTACCGCCTTCGATCAGCAGCGGATACCGGATATCTTCGATGACCGGTTCTTCCCCTTCTACATAGTCGGCCGGATAGAAGTATTTGATGATGGCATTCTGATCCGGTGAGAGGCCATAGTTGGAGAACAGGGTCCCGATCGAATTGGCCGACAGGTTGTCGGTCAAGGTTTTGGAGATCGTGAAGATGTCTTCGCTATTGAGGGTGATGCTGGTGAACATGGCATTGTATTCATTGACCGAAGCGGTAATGATCGCCCCACCCCGTAAGGCAATGGCGGTTTGAGCTGCCGTGATCGCCGTTTCGAAGTCTTCTTCGTAGAGGGCCACACGAGCCTTTAGCGCATAGATAGCGGCCTGGTTCATGTAGAACTGATCGACAGTGCTGCCTCCGATGTTGTCGTAGTGCGTCAAAGCTTGTTCGATGTCGGCATTGATCTGTTGGTAGGTGCCGGCCACGGTGTTGCGGGAGACCTTGTCGGAGGGATTGATGACGGTTCCGGTGGCGACAATCCCCGGGGTCGATCCGTTATCGACCGTGCCGTTCACTTTGTACGGCAGGGCATAGATGTTCACCAGGTAGAGCTGTGCCAATGCCCGCAGCCCGTAAGCCTGCGCCATGATTTCCTCGAATTGGGCCTTATCGCTTTCCGTAGCGTTCTGATAGAGGCTGTTGCAAGCATCGATCAGGCGTGAAGCATTGTCGACCACTTTGTACCCATAGGCCCAGATCTCTTCCAGATAGGGGTCGGTGGCGGTGATGTTGTAGCGCCAGATGGTCAACATATGGGTTGTTCGGTTCATGTTGTCGATGATGTCGGTCGCCACATCCCCCAGGGCGATGACATCTCGTCCTCCGAAGGAGTAGTCGCCCAGCCGGGAATAGACACCGTTAAGGGCGGTTTGCGCGTCAACGGTGGTTTCGATGGCTTCGCTGCTTTCCTTCCCTTGGTAGTATTCGGGTTCCAGCGAGCAGGAGTTGAAGCCCAGGCCCAACAGAAGCGTTATTAAAATACAATATGCTGTGTTTTTCATAAATTCCATGTTTAATTAAAGGTAAAGGTTAGCGAATTAGAAACCGAACGACAAACCGAAGATAAAGTTACGCGGCATGGGGTATACCCATTGTTGGAACCCGTTGGCTCGTGTTTCGGGGTCGAAACCGATGTAGTCCGAGCTGCGTACGGTGAACAGGTTGTCGGCGCTGAAGAATATGCGCAGATTGCTGAGCATGAGTTTCTTGCAGATCTTTTCCGGGAAGGTGTATCCCACTTGCAGCGAGCGGAGTTTCAGGTAGGAACCGTCCATGAGGAAGCGGCTCGAGGTGTTGCTGGCACCCGAGGGGTCGTCGGCGATGAACTGAGGTACATCGGTGTAGCGATTTTCGGGCGTCCAGGCGTTTTCATACACGTAGTTGGTAACGGGGCCCAGGAAGTAGTCGCCCACCTGCATATCATAGCTGAAACCGCTGTTGTAGACTTTCCCGCCGTATTTGTAGCTGAAGGCAGCCGACAGGTCGATTCCTTTATAGCGGAACGTCGTGGAGAACCCGCCATAGAATTTCGGGTCGGCTTTTCCGACGATACGCTGTCCGGCTTCGTTGTAGTCGAAGGTGGTTTCGGTTCCTTCGGTGCCTTTGTACCACATCGGGCGTCCCGTTTCCGGATCTACGCCGGCATATTCGGGCATGTAGAAGGTGTGGTAAGCTTCACCGACCTTCCGGATGGTGGTCGACGTTTCGATGGGCAGGTCGGTCGACAGAGCGACGATCTCGTTGTGGTTGGCCGTGATATTGAACGACATGTCCCACGAGAAATCTTTGACGGTCAACAGACGGGCGTTCAACAGGGCTTCGATCCCACGATTCCGCATCTTACCCATGTTGCGCAGTTCGTAGGCCAGACCGGTGGTCAGGGAGATCGGCACCTCGAAGATCATATCCGACGTCAATTCGTTGTAGTAGTCGACTTCGAGGGTGATGTTGTTGAGGAAGGTTGCATCCAGGCCGACATTGAATTTACCGCGGCGTTCCCATTTCAGATCGGGGTTGGCGAAGGTGATGGGAACACTACCCGGGTTTCCTTTGTAGCTGTAGCCGGTTTCGTAATAGGCGCGCGCATTGTACCAGCCGATTTCCTGGTTCCCTACGGTCCCGTAGCTGGCCCGGATGGTCAAGTTGCTGAGCCAGTTTTTAGCGCCCTGCATGAAGTTTTCTTCGGAGATGCGGTATTTGGCCCCTACGGAGTAGAAGAGCCCCCATTGGGAGTTACTCCCGAAACGCGACGAACCGTCGTAACGCAAACTTCCGGAGAGATAGTATTTGTTGGCGTAGCTATACTGTCCGTTGAAGAAGATCGAATTAAGGGTCGATTTCTGGCGATAGGTACCGGCCATGGTCGGCGTCGCTGCCGTTCCCATTTCGGTCAGGTCTTCATAGGGGAAGTTCGAAGCTCCGGTAAGGGTTTGTTCGTCCATCAGACGTTGGGCTTCCTGGGCGAGCATCAGGTTGATGTCATGCTTGCCGTACTGTTTGATCCAGTTGAGGGAGTTGGTGATGGTCAGGTTCAACAGCGTTTCGTTGTTCTGATCCGCATACATGTGCGATTCCATCCCCTGCGGGTTCATCATGCTGGAAAAGCTGTATTCGAGCAGGTTATAGACGTTGATCCCGAAGTTGCTCTTGGCAAAGAAGCCTTTCCCGAAGTTGACCGTCACATAGGGGTTGATGTTGGCGGAAATGGTCCGTTGAGAGTTGATGTCCCCCAGTTTTTTGTCCCGGATAGCCACCGGGTTGTAGTAGGCGTTGAGGTTATACGAACCGTCTTCGTTATAGATCGGTTCGATCGGACGCAGGTCGTATACGGCCACGAGGGGGTTGATATACTGTGACTGCGTCGGAACGTTGTTGTTCATGGCGTAGGCGGCCGACGAAAGCAACCCGAACGAGAAGATCTTCCCGTCATGTGTGATGTTCGAACGGAGGGTGTAACGTTTCATGTCGGTGCCGATCACGATCCCTTGGTTCCGGTAGTAGCCGGCGCTGAGGAAGTAGTTGGTGTTATTGGCCCCCCCGGTCACATCGACACTGTATTCGTCGACGCTCCCGTTGCGCAGAATGGCTTTCAGCCAGTCGGTATCGGGGGTCACGCCTTCCTGCCAGCCGTAATAAGCGCTGGCATACTCTTTCGCCAGAGCCAATCCCTCACCCGGAGCGGCTTCGCCCGAATTTTCGAGACCACGGCCCCAGATATCCAGATAGCGTTCCGTATTGACGATACGGTAGTTCCAGTCCAGATCGGCGATACGGGCGAACCCTTTCTTGGCCAGGAAGTTCACTTTCGGTTTTCCTTGGTGACCGCGTTTGGTGGTGATGACGATCACCCCGTTGGCTGCGCGGGCCCCGTAGATGGCCGTTGCCGTAGCGTCTTTCAAGACGGTCACGCTTTCGATATCGGAGGGGTTGATATTGGCCAGCGGGCTGACTGCCATATCGCCGTTGTCATCGTCACTCAGGGCGGTCAGTTTATCGGAATAGATCGGCATCCCGTCCACCACGTAGAGGGGTTCCACGCCGGAGTTGATCGAACCGACCCCACGGATGTTGACGCTGGCGAATCCCCCGGGTTGACCGTTGACGTTGAACATCTGCAACCCGGCTACGCTACCTTGTAAGGTTTTCATGAAGTTGGCGTCGGTTTGGCTGGTCACGATATCGCTGTCGATCACCTGAGCGGCTCCGGTGAAGGCGGCTTTACGGGTGACGCCATAGCCGGTTACCACGATTTCATCCACGGAGATGGCATCGGGTTCGAGGGTGACATTGATCGAGGTACGGTTTTGGACCGGTACTTCGAGGGACTTCATCCCGATATATGAGAAAGTCAGGGTTCCTTGAGTCGGAGCGTCGATCGTATAGTGTCCATTCACGTCGGTGCTGGTTCCGGTCGTTCCTCCTTTGACGAGGACGGTCACGCCGATCAGCGGATCGCCTTCGGGGGAGGTAACCGTACCGGCGACTTGCCTGTTTTGTGCAAGGACGGTTTGCAGTCCGGCCACTAAAAGGGCACAAGATAAGAGTAAAAATTTTCTCATAGACAATAGTTTAATTGTTCGAATAAAAAAGAGTATCTCAACATAATATGTGGCAAACATACAATAATTAGCTTAAATTCCAGCATAAAATATACTTGAAATTCAGAATAATAACAGATTGCATTTAGATTGCTATATTTTCTTTTAATTTGTAAGTGGAGGGGAATTTCTGCTTGATGATTGGATGGGATGAAGGGGTTTGAGGACTCTTTGATGGGGAGAAGAGGAAAGAAGAGTGTCTTTTTTCGTTTTTATTTGTCGGATTGGTATGAGTAAGGTGTGATATCCGTAAAAAACGAACGTTTAATCATGAAAAATTGATGAAGATCGAGTTTTGTTGAGGGGGGTAAAAAACTTGAACCATAACTTGTTTAATGAGGAGATATGAACTTTAGCTGCTTTCAGTAAACGGGAAGGGGAAAAGAAAGGGGGATTCCCGGAAAAATGGCGATCATGAAAGAGAAAATGATCAGACCTACTTTCCGAAAGGGGTGATTCTCCGGGTAAGTAAGAAAGACGTATCGGAAAGATTTTTTCCAAAAAATAGGCTGTTCTGAGTCCAGAACAGCCTATCGCTTACGAAAGAGAGATATCTCGCTTTAAATTTTAAGGGTGTATGGTAAGCCCCGATGGGGAGCGATCCATAAGTTGGTCACTTCGAAATTGACCTCGTTCGAGCGGACGCCTGATTCGAGATGGATGGTGAGGGTTTGTTGACTGTGAGGTTTGAGTGTGCAGGTGCGGAAATAGATGAGATGCGGATCGTGTTCGGTCTTTTCCAGATGAAAGACTAAGTCGGAACGGTTGAAGATCGTGAGGGTGACGGATTGGTCGGTTTGATGGACGGTTCGGATTTGCAGGGCGTTTTCGAACAGCTCTTTCAAATAGGCTTCTTCTCCGATCAGGTTCTCACCGAAATAAACGGCAGTTCGGCGATGAAGCAGTGCTTCGCGGATACCTTCGGCGGAACGTTCTTTAACGAATACCAGGGTCATGGGACGATGTTCTCCGTGGGAAAAGTCGATGTCGGATTGCATGGGTTGATGACTGTCGGAGTTGCCGAGCAGGGTGAGTTTTTTATCCAGACACCATTGATGGGCTTCCGGAGAGTAGGTATTGGCGTTCACCACTTCGATCCCTTGTAGACAGCCGTTTTTCCACAGTTCGGTGTGTTCGTCCCACCAGAGGGTGGTGTCGGGTTGTTGGGCTTCCCATCCGGGGTGATTCCAGAAAATGAAAGCGTTTTGTCGTTTGGCGGCGGCGAAGGCATCGCGGTATTCGGGACGATCCAGTGAATCGGCATCGGAGATAAACAGGGCGTTTGAGTGTCCGGGAGGCATCGATCGGGTGATTTCGCTACCGGGAATCAGAATAATATTTCGGTTTTGAGCCGCTTTTTTTGCGATTTCGAAGGAACGGTTGTGGGAGGCTTGAATATCTTGTCGGTGCGGCCGGTATTCGATATGCTCGGTGAGGGCGATCGCATCGAGACCTTCCCGATAGGCTTCATCCACACGAACGGTGGGCCAGACGGTCCCGTCGGAGAAAACGGTGTGGAGGTGAAAGTCACATTTTAGCGTTTGATAATCTTTGAGGTCGGGAATAGCGATCTCCTGGCGGATTTGGGCTGATAGTGTTCCGCAACTCAGCATGAGAACCAGCAATGGTAATCTTATGTTTTTCATAAATGGGAAATGAGATATAAATTCGGCGACAAAATAAGTCGGATCATTGGATCTGAGTTTTAAGAAAAGGTAATGTTTCTGTAAATTGTGGAATAGGAGAGAAAAAGGACAGAAAAACTCGGAGGATCCGGAAAATTGGAAAAGACCGGAAAGCGTTGAACAGACAAACAGTGGTTTGGAAACGGCGAATGATTAAAAATCCCCGGTCTCTGAGGAGACCGGGGGAAAGTCGGAGAAAAGGAGTCGTTAGGTCGTTAGAGAAGATCGACTGCCTGTTCGAGTTGAATGCCTCGTGATCCCTTGATCAGAATCAATTGTCCGGTGAGGGGATGAGTCTGCAGGTAGAGGCACAAATCGGCAGTATTGGCAAAGGTCGGGAAGGCGGTATCCTGCGCCACCTGACAAAAGACCGGGCCGACCAGGAAGACGTGTTGAAGATCGGCCGTGCGCAGTCGTTCGACAATGGCCCGGTGGGCTTGAGGAGCCCATGCGCCCAGTTCCCGCATATCGCCCAGGATGACCGAACGCGGCAAGGTCTGGCCGGAGGCCGGATCGATGGCCGACTCTTCGCGCAGGAAATTATCCAATGCGGCGTTCATGCTCGATGGGTTGGCATTGTAGGCGTCCAGGATCAGCACGTTGCGGGAGGTAACCGCCCGTTGCGAGCGGTTGTTGTCCGGGATATAGCTTTCGATGGCGGCAACAATTTCGGTGGTCGGAATCTGGAAATAGTGGCCGATCGCCAGGGCGGCTGCGATGTTGTTGCGGTTATAATCGCCAGTCAGATGGGTTCGAATGGTGAGCCCGGCTTCATGGACTTCGAGGCCGGTATCGGTGTGGGTGCCGTGCAGGATGGAGGCCCGATAGGGGATGGCTTTCAGGGTCGGACGCTCTGTGATCATCGCTTGTAACGTGTCGTCGTCCTGGCGATAGAAGGCCGTTTTGCCCACCGAGGCCAAGTAGTCGAACAGCTCGCCTTTCCCTTGTTTGACCCCGTCGGGTCCCCCGAATCCTTCGAGATGGGCCAGGCCGATGTTGGTGATCAACCCGAAATCCGGTTGGGCGATCTCACACAACCGGGCAATTTCTCCGCGGTGACTGGCGCCCATCTCTACGATACCGAATTCGGTTTGGCGGTTCATGGACAGGAGCGTCAACGGTACGCCGATGTGGTTGTTGAGGTTTCCTTGGGTAATCGAGGTGTGCCAACGACGGGACAGAACCCGTCCGATGAGCTCTTTGGTGGTTGTTTTCCCATTGCTGCCGGTGATGGCCAGGATAGGAATGCCCAAGGTTTGTCGATGCAGGGTGGCCAGGGCTTGCAGGGTCTCCAGCACATTGTCGACCGCGATATAACGTTCATAGGTGGCGTCGGAAGCGGGGGGGAGAATCGTCGGATCATCCACGACGGCCCATGCGGCGCCGGCTTGCAAGGCCGCCGCGGCATAGCGGTTCCCGTTGAAATTTTCGCCTCGCAGGGCGAAGAACAAACAGCCGGGATCGATTTTCCGGCTGTCCGTTGAGAGGCGAGGCTGTTGGGAGAACAGCTCGTATAAGCGGTGTAGGGTATCCATACCGTGCAGTGTGTCAGAAGGGTCGATTAGATGTATTCGTCCCCGAGTTTGAACTTGACGTCGTCTACGAAGACCTTGATGTTTTGTTCGTTGGCTTTCGGGCAGATCATCAGTACGTCGGGGGTGTCCACGACGATATAATCGTCGAGAGAGTCGATAACGGTCAATTTGCCGGGAGCGCTGTTGATAATGCAATGCTGGGTGTCGTACGTCAGGGTTTTGCCATAGCAGACATTTCCGTGTTCGTCTTTGGGGGCATTTTGATAGAGGGAGCCCCACGTGCCGATATCCGACCAGCCGAAGTCACTGCGACGCACATAGGCATCCCGTGTTTTTTCCATCACGCCGTAGTCGATCGAGATGCTGCGGCATTCGGCATAGACGGTATTGATGGCTTGTTGTTCTTCGGGGGTATTATATAAAGGAGCGATCGAGGCGAACAGTTGTTGGGTTTCGGGCAGAAACTCGTTCAGGTTGGCCATGATGGTGCTGACTTTCCAGATAAAGATGCCGGCATTCCAGAAAAACTCTCCGCTGTCGACAAATACCTTGGCCAATTCCAGGTTGGGTTTTTCGGTAAAGGTTTTGACGCGGCTGACGGCCGGGTGTGCGGGATCGACTTCAGGTTCGATCTGGATGTATCCATAACCGGTATCCGGGCGACTGGGGCGGATGCCGATGGTCATCAAGGCCGGGCGTTGTTCCACGAATTCGGCCCCTTCGGTTATCACTTCACAGAATTCGGCTTCATTGAGGATCAGGTGGTCGGCCGGGGTGACGATCATGGTTGCCTGGGGATCCATGGCTTGCAATCTCCAGGCCGAATAGGCAACGGCCGGAGCCGTATTGCGGCCAATGGGTTCGCACAGGATCTGATTTTCCTGTAATTCGGGGAGGTGTTCCAACACTTGGTCTTTGTAGAGACTGTTGGTGATGACCAGAAAATTTTCGGGGGGGATGATGCGGGCGAATCGTTCATAGGTATGGCGGATGAAACTTTTGCCGGTACCCAGGATGTCCAAAAACTGTTTGGGCATTGTACGGCGACTGATCGGCCAGAAACGACTGCCGACTCCACCGGCCATGATGACGCAATAACGCTGACGGTTCATAAATATTAGGGGTTTTTGAGATTCGTTTGCTGAGACAATATTACCTTTTTTCGGGCAGATAAACAAACTTCCGAGGGCATCCTGCCACTTTTCCCGGAGGCAAGAGAAGGAACTGCCGGAATTTTCGTACCTTTGGCCAGTTGAAGGGTTCCTTACTGGGCGTCCGGAAGGGTCGGAGCGCAGGCAAAGAGGGTGAGAAGAGGGGGACGAGACCTCGGGGCTGAAGGGCAGCAAAGAGGGAGAGCAGGGAAGAGAGGAAGAGAGGAAGAGAGGAAGAGAGGAAGGAATCAGGTATGATTAAGGAGGAGACGATGAAAAAAAAGACCTCACAGGAATCGCAGAAAATAACCTTGTTTACGATTCCGAATGTACTGACACTGTGTAATTTAATTTCCGGGTCATTGGCCGTGGTGTTTACGCTGCGGTACGATGGACTGCAGATGGCGTTTTTCATGATTGTGGCGGCGGCGGTATTCGATTTTCTGGATGGCTTTTCCGCACGGCTGTTTCACAGCAATTCGCAGCTGGGAGTGCAGCTGGACTCCCTGTCCGATGTGGTGAGCTTCGGGGTGGCTCCTTCGGCCATCTTGCTGAGTATGTTCGAAGCCTCAGGTGGGGTGGGTGAAATCGGTTACGGGGTCTTTCTGTTGGCCGCTTTTTCGGCTTTGCGGTTGGCCAAATTCAATATCGACGATCGGCAACACGACCACTTCATCGGACTGCCGACACCGGCGGCCGCGCTGTTTGTGGCCTCGCTGGGGTATATGTTCGAGGCCCGGCTCTTTACGATTCATCCGGCGATCGTTTTGGCGATCGCACTGGTCCTGGCCCTCTTGCTGATTAGCGAAATCCCGATGTTCGCCCTGAAATTCAAACAATACGGATTTAAAGGAAACGAAATCCGCTATCTGTTTCTGGCCGTTTCGCTGGTGGCTCTGTTGATCGGAGGATTCGGGGCGGTGAGCGGCATTATTTTGCTCTATATCCTGATTTCGATCGTTTCGTGGGCGGTCGGAAAGCCCGTGCAGAAGGGGTGAGATCGCTCGCGGATAGGCATCTTTGAATTTTTTACTACCTTTGCCGTACTTTTTTGAGGCATTAAACGTTATAGTTCAGGCTTTCAGAGGGGACGGA
Source organism: uncultured Alistipes sp. (assembly GCA_944326035.1). Taxonomy (GTDB): domain Bacteria; phylum Bacteroidota; class Bacteroidia; order Bacteroidales; family Rikenellaceae; genus Alistipes_A. The sequence continues at coordinate 32,931 of CALVCS010000011.1, forward strand.
ATCCGTCGCCGAAAGCCCAGATAAAGGCATCAGCGTGAATTTTCGTCGGGGTAGATACAAGGCCATGGCCTGGCTGTTCGGAGCGATGATTTGCTTCGGGACAGGCTCCTCGTCTGCTCAGACGACTGGTATCCGTTCACCGTTCGGAACGATCCAGGATCCGCAGACCCAGATGCAGTATGGTCCCCAGGCCGGGGTGGTCGACCATAATGCCGAACAGACCAAAGCCGATACGACCAAAAAAGAGGCGAAAATTCGTAAACCGCTGGAATCGTATTTTTTCGGTGATTCGTTGCGGGCCCGCTTGAACTTTGCCTGGACGCCCAATCTGGAGGTCAACGAAGTCAAGTTTATCGATATCGACACGGCACTGAACGGCTTTCAAAACGATTATCCCTTTTTGCAACATGGCGTGGGATCCATCTACACCGGGAATGTCGGCGGCCCCTCCATGCCGTTGGACTACTACGATCGGCCCGATTATCGGAACTTTGCGTTTGCGCAGGTGGTGGACGATTATCTGTTTAGGCCCGATCGGGTTCGTTTTTTCAATGTTAAGAAGGCCTTTACCCACTTTTCCTACTCCATGTCGGGGCAGGTGAAGCGTTTCGAAGAGGGTTTCCGGATCACCCATGCCCAAAATATCTCCCCCTCCAGCGGCTTCAATATCGACTACCGGACGTGGGGGATGCGCGGGATCTATACCAACCATAAGACCCGGGATAAAAACCTTTCGATGGCCTTCTCCCATACCGGGAAGAAATATACCCTGCAGGCGGGATACATCTATAATATGGTCCGTTTGAACGAAAACGGGGGGATTACCGAGGATCGCAGCATTCGTGATACGGTGTTCGAGATGCCGGAAGTGATTCCGGTTCATTTGCAGAATGCGCGCAATCTGTTGAAAAACAATACGTGGTATCTGTTTCAATCGTACGGGATCCCTTTGCGCAAACTCTCCGAAGAGGATTTTTCGATTGCCGACCGCTCTTCGTTTTTCATCGGTCATTCGATGGAGTACAGCCGCTTTTCCCGCAACTACACCGATAGCAAAGCCTCCTCGGGCGACTATTTTGCCTCATGGTATATCGACCCGACACAGAGCCGTGATTCTACCTATGAACGCCTCTTTTCGAACAAGGTGTTCGTCCAGATCCAGCCCTGGGATCGCGAAGGCGCCGTGGGGGTGATTAATGCGGGGATCGGGCACGACATGCATCTCTATTCGCAGTTCACGCCCGATGACTACCTGATGCGCTTTTCCACCGCGAAACGAAACGATACGTATATATACGGTTCCCTACGGGGAAAGATCAGCCGTTATGTGGATTGGGATGCCCACATGAAATACCATCCCTTCGGCGATTTCAGCCAGGATATGACCCTGGGAGGAGATATCGCCATGAGACTATTTATTCGACAACAACCTGTGACGCTCAGCGGGAGTATCACGTACGATCGTCGTACGCCGAACTACTGGATGCAGCGTTATTTCTCTAACCACTTTGTGTGGTCAAACTCTTTTTTGAAAGAGACTGAGACCCGCTTCATGGTCAAGCTTTCGGCCCCGATCATCGGGCTGGAGCTCGGCGCAACCAACAGCATGACCCAGGATAAGATCTATTTTGGGTCGGATATGGTGCCCGCCCAATACAACGGGACCGTGAATGTGCTGGGTCTGTACGGCCAAAAGGATTTCCGCCTCGGCGGACTTCACCTGAACCACCGGGTATTGCTCCAGTTTAGTAATGCCAAGGAGGTTGTCTCTGTGCCGCTGGCCGGGGTCTATCTGAGCTATTTTTACGAGTTCAATGTGGTGAAAAATGTGTTGCGTGTACAGATCGGTATCGATGGACGCTACAACACGAAATACGATGGTTATGGGTACAATCCGGCCATCATGCAGTTTTACACCTATCGGCTCGAGGGCGATGACAGACAAATCGGGGGCTATCCGATGTTGGACTTTTTCGTGACTGCGAAATGGAAACGCATGCGGATTCTAGCCAAACTGCAGCACCTGAACGAGGATCTGTTCGGAGAACGCAATTATTTCTCGGTACAGCACTATCCGCTCAACAAGCGGATGTTCAGATTGGGCATCTCCTGGACGTTCTATGACTAGACTGAGGGCAGGAAAGCAGCCCGACCAACCCAAAATGTATGCTAAAACGAGTATGTCAAGTAGCTTTTCTAGCTTTAGCAATCAGTTCTTTAATCAGTTGTAATGTTCGAAAATCCGCTCCCGGCAACCGCAACGAATTGGTGGTGGTCATGGATGAACAGATGCCGGGCTATTTCGTGCTGAACGGCGAACGATACGGCTATCAGTACGATCTTTTCAAGGCGTATGCCGATGCCCGCGGGAAACAGTTGCGGGTGGTGGACGGTCAGAAACCGTCTGTCTACGCTCGGATGTTGGACAAAGGCGAGGTGGATGTCCTGACCACCCTGACCGACCATGTCGAAAAGGCGGATCGGCCGTTCGAAGTGCCGATTTATCAAACTTCGTATGTGTTGTTGTGCGGATCTCGCCAGGCGGCTCAGGTGCGCCGCGATCCCGCCTTTGCGTTGATTCCCTTTTTGAAACAGGGGAAAGTATTGGTCTCCTCGGGCTTCAAGGGGACGAAGGCTTACAGTACGTTGCTGGATTCGCTGCCGGCCAATGTCTATGTCTCGTCCTGCAACAGCTTCGATTTGATCGAAAGCGTGGCCAATGGGACATACGATTATGTGATTTGCGAAATGAGCGAAGCCCAGTTGGGCTGTGCGATGATCCGTCAGGTCGAAGAGGTGTATCGATTTGCCGAACCCATTGCGCTCAGTGCGGTGGTGACCCCCCTCGATCCGGCGCTCAAGGCCGATTTCGAAAGTTGGCTGGAAGCCTACCGGGGTAGTTCGGAATACGCCGTGCTCAACGATCTCTATTTTGCAAAGGGCATTGTCGGCGCCTTGGTGAACAAGGGGGTGAATGGGTATCTCCCGGGGCGCATCTCTGCCTATGACGAAGTCTTTAAGCGGGTGTGTGAACGCGAAGGGTACGATTGGCGGTTCATCTCGGCCATTGCCTACAACGAATCGCGATTCAATCCGGATGTGGTTTCTCATAAAGGGGCTCAGGGCTTGATGCAGGTGATGCCTCGTGTGGCCCGTCAGTTCGGGGTGCAGGGCGATCTGAAAGATCCGGAACAGAATGTTTTGCTGGCCCTCAAGGTGTTGGGAAAAATTGAAAAATCGTTGAATTTTGCTCCGGAGACTTCGTGGACCGATCGCATGCAGATCGTGTTGGCCTGTTATAATGCCGGATTGGGCCATGTACTCGATGCCCGGAATCTGGCGCGCAAGCGAGGCGGCAATCCCGACAGTTGGAAAGATGTCTCGGCCTGTCTGAAAGCCAAGTCCGATCCGACCGTAGCCCAGGATGAAGTGGTGAAATGCGGCCCCTTCAACAGTCGGCAGACCTTGGCGTTTGTCGATCAGGTGTGGTCTCGTTACCACGTCTATTGCCACCATATCGAACGATAACCGGATACGATTCCATATTCAGAGGGTGTCTTCTTGGTAAGGCACCCTCTTTTTTTTGTGGGTGAAGCAACGCGAAAAGGAAACGTTCCTGGTATAAAGTGAACGTTGGCAAGAATCGAGAAGAAAAGGGTGGCTGTGTGTCGGGGGCCTCATGTGTGAAGCCGTCTTTGAGAATGGAGAGAGAAAGATTGTAGGTTTTGGTTCGACACTTCGAACAGCGCTCGGGATTGACGGGAGTGGGTTTCAAAGAGCGTGTGGGGCGTGTTGCCGATAGAATTGGATAAAAAAAGACAGACCCGATTATCGGGTCTGTCCGTTTAGTGCGAGGGAGTAGAGGTTTGGGCTCTACCTCCGGAAGCGTTTCCGGTTATTGCTGTTTCAGGGCGGCGTGAGCGGCGGCCAGACGGGCGATGGGCACCCGGAACGGCGAGCAGGAGACGTAGTTGAGGCCCGCATAGTGGCAGAACTCTACCGAGCTGGGTTCGCCCCCGTGTTCTCCGCAGATCCCGCATTTGAGGGTAGGTTTCACGCTGCGACCTTTGAAGACGGCTTCGCGAACGAGTTGTCCCACTCCGTTGACATCCAGAATCTGGAACGGGTCGTTTTTGAGAATCCCTTTTTCGAGGTAGGTCGGCAGAAACTTGGCCACGTCATCACGCGAGAAGCCGAGCGTCATCTGCGTCAGGTCGTTCGTTCCGAACGAGAAGAAGTCGGCCACTTCGGCGATCTGGTTGGCGGTCACGGCGGCACGCGGAATTTCGATCATCGTACCGATCATGTATTCGATCACCTGATTGCGTTCTGCAAATACTTCGGCAGCCACGGCGTCGATTACCTTCTTCTGGTAGCGCAATTCTTTGTGGTTGCCCACCAGCGGAACCATAATTTCGACATGGACGTCGATACCTTTGGCTTTGGTGTTGAGCGCTGCTTCCAAGATGGCGCGAGCCTGCATTTCGGTGATTTCGGGATAGGTATTTCCCAAACGGCACCCACGGTGACCCAACATCGGGTTGACTTCGCTGAGGGCTTCCACCTTTTGTTTGATGACGTCGAACGAAACGCCCATTTCATCGGCCAGTTCTTGGATTTCGTGATCCTGATGCGGCACGAATTCGTGCAAAGGAGGATCGAGCAGACGTACCGTTACGGGCAGGCCCTGCATGGTTTCGAACAGGCCTTCGAAGTCTCCGCGCTGCATGGGCAGCAGTTTGGCCAGGGCGGCGCGACGTCCGGCTTCGTCATCGGCCAGAATCATTTCGCGGACAGCCTTGATGCGGTCTCCTTCGAAGAACATGTGTTCCGTACGGCAGAGGCCGATCCCCTGGGCTCCGAAGCTGAAGGCCTGACGGGCATCGCGGGGCGTATCGGCGTTGGCGCGGACTTTCAGGTGGGCGAATTCATCGGCCAGTTCCATCAGTTTGGCGAAGTCGCCGCTCAGTTCGGCGTCTTTGGTGTCTACTTTTCCTTCGTAGATGATCCCGGTCGAACCGTTCATCGAGATCCAGTCGCCTTCTTTATAGGTTTTGTTGCCGACAGTGACGGTGCGGTTTTTGTAGTCGATGATCAGATCGCCGGCCCCCGACACGCAGCATTTCCCCATCCCGCGGGCCACAACGGCTGCGTGAGAGGTCATCCCGCCCCGAGCGGTGAGGATCCCGTTCGATACATTCATCCCCTTGAGGTCTTCCGGAGAGGTTTCGATACGTACTAAGATGGTTTCCTTGCCTTGAGCGGCCCATTTTTCGGCTTCTTCGGCGAAGAAGACGATCTGTCCGGTGGCAGCCCCCGGAGAGGCGGGCAACCCTTTGGTGATGATGTGGGCTTTCTTCAGGGAGGCGGCATCGAAGATCGGGTGCAGCAGTTCGTCCAGTTTGCCCGGTTCGACACGCAGTACGGCCGTTTTGGCATCGATCAATCCTTCCGAGAGCATATCCATGGCGATTTTGACCATGGCGGCACCGGTCCGTTTCCCGGTACGGGTCTGCAACATCCACAGTTTACCGTTCTGGATGGTAAACTCGATATCCTGCATATCGGTGAAATAGTCTTCCAGGTGTTGCTGGATTTCGTTCAGTTCGGCGAACGCAGCCGGCATGACTTCTTCGAGCGAAGGATATTTGGCCGAACGTTCGCTTTCGGAGATGCCCTGCAGTTCGGCCCAACGGCGCGAACCTTCGATGGTGATCTCCTGCGGTGTGCGGATCCCGGCCACGACGTCTTCGCCCTGGGCGTTCACCAGATATTCGCCGTTGAAGAGGTTTTCGCCCGTTGCGGCATCCCGGGTGAAGGCTACCCCTGTTGCCGAGGTTTCGCCCATGTTCCCGAAGACCATGGCCTGTACGTTGACGGCGGTACCCCAGTCAGCGGGGATATTGTTGAGTTTGCGGTAGAGGATGGCGCGTTCGTTCATCCAGCTGCTGAATACGGCGCAGATGGCCCCCCAAAGCTGTTCCCACGGATCGGTCGGGAAGTCCTGGCCGGTTACTTTTTTCACGGCGGCTTTGAAGCGAACGACCAGCTCTTTCAGATCGTCGGTCGTCAGTTCGGTGTCGTTTTTGACGCCTTTGGCTTTTTTGACTTCATCGATGATCTCTTCGAAGGGGTCTTCATCTTCTTTGCTTTGGGGTTTCATGTTCAACACCACATCTCCGTACATCTGTACAAAACGGCGGTATGAATCCCAAGCGAAACGAGGATTGCCGGTTTTTTGAGCCAGACCTTCGACGGCCTGGTCGTTGAGGCCCAGGTTGAGGATGGTATCCATCATCCCCGGCATCGAGGCGCGTGCGCCCGAACGAACCGACATCAACAACGGATTGGTGTTGCTGCCGAATTCCATACCCATAATCGCTTCCACCTGTTTCATGGCGGCTTCTACGTGCGGTTTGATCAGGCGGATCACCTCTTCGCGGCCATGACTGAAGTATTCGGCGCACACTTCGGTGGTGATGGTAAAGCCCGGGGGTACCGGAATGCCAATCAGGTTCATTTCGGCCAGATTGGCGCCTTTACCGCCCAGCAGTTCTCTCATTTTTCCATTTCCTTCGGCTTGTTTGTTTCCGAAGGTGTAAACTCGTTTTTTGTTCGGCATATCGGTTTGCGTTTAAGAATGGTTGGCAAAAAGGAAAGGTTTGTTAACGTCGATTTTTTAACAATTTCGGTTTATAGAGTCACAAAGATAGCAAATTAATCGGGTTTCCCCAAAACTAAAAGCAGGTAAATGGTTGCCGCTCTGTTATTTTTCGAGGATGACCCACACCGGAAAATGATCGCTGAAGCCGCCGATGTAGCGTCCCCGGTCGAAGGTTCGTCGGGGGTATCCTCGTCGGGGCCCGGTCGGGTAGAACAGAAAATCGGGGGTGAAGAGGCCGTAATCGCCTTGAAACCGCCAGCCCTGGGGGTTGAACCAGGCGCGGTTGAAGAGAAAATAGTCGTACACATAACGTCGGTCACGGTAGATATAACTCCCTTCGCCGTGGCGTTCCAGGGCGATGAACGGGGTGAACAGCGCGTCGGATGCGGAGGAAGAGGGTGAAGAGGGGGGATCGGTTGTGGTTTCGGAGTTGGTTGCGGTATCGGGATCGGGAAGGGTTTCGGGCCAGGGTTGAATGCCTAAGGTTTTACGAGCCAAAGCGGAGCTGGGTGTCATATTCAGGTCGCCCATCAGGATGATTTTGGAGCGGGGATACCGGGCAGTGAGTTGTTGAAGCTGGTGCCTCAGGGTTTGGGCGGCCGCCTGACGCCACGAAGAGCGATTCATCAACGAAGGCAGATGGGCGATCAACAGGGTGAGGGTGTCGTCTTGAAGACACCCCTGTACGCCGAGGATCGGACGGCTCAGCCCCGGCCCGGAGATATGGAACGTGCGTAACGGAAAGAATTGCGACCCCCGATACAATAAGGCGACGTTGATGCCGCGTGGGTCATTGCCCGGACGGATCAGGTAGTTGTAACTGGTGTTCATCCGTGCCACCAGATCGCGTAAGACGGTCTCGTTTTCGATCTCGGCCAGACCGACCAGGTCGGCTTTCAGGCTGTCGAGCACCTGAGCGATATGGCGAACCTTTTGATGGTAACGTTCCGAGTTCCATCGATAGGGGCCGGTGGGGGTATAAAGGTCGTGAGAACGGGCGGTCGAAGGGAGGGTGTCAAAGAAATTTTCGGTGTTATAAAAGGCCAGGACGATGCGTTGAGGGGCGGGTTTTGGAGAATGGGTCAGGGGTTCCGTATCGGGATGGGCGGTTGCCAGGGCCGGGAAGCTCCCTATTAGACAGAGCAGAAGGATGACAAGCCTTCGGAGCCTGCGATACGGATATTGGAGGGAATTTATCGGATCAACCCGGTGTTTCATGCGTTTGAATATAGCGGAAAATCCCGGATTTCACTACCTTTGAAGCGAAAAATGGGACGGAAAATACCGAACTTCCCGCAGATATAATGCCAATCGACTACGCTATGCGCTCTTTTTTCACCGCCCTCGACCGTTTTTTCATGAATCGACGGAACCTCTATCTGTTGGGGTTTTTGTTGACATTCGGCCTCAGCTTCTCGGAGGTCATGCGCGGCAAGCAGTTCAATTTTATGATTTTCTCCGATGCGACGCTCGATTTCTGGCGGGGAATCGTCCCGTACGGAAGCGATTGGGCCGCAGCTCATCACGACTACTATCTGTACGGTCCGCTGTTTAACCTGCTTTTTACGCCGTTCGCGCTTTTGCCGGCCTGGTTGGGCCCGTTCGTTTGGAATCTCTTCAACTATACGCTCTATTTTCTGGCGATCTTTACCCTGCCGGAACGCTATACGGTGCGCCAGAAACGGAATATGTACCTCTATACCATGCTGATTCTGGCAACGACCCAACTCTCGTTCCAGTATAATGTGGCGGTGGCGTATCTGTTTGTCTTTGCGTTCAGTCTGCTGGAACGTGGACGGGCCGGATGGGCCATTGCCTTGATTCTGATTTCCGGATTTACCAAAGTATATGGGGTCTTTCAGTTGGGATTGTTGCTGTGTTATCCTCGTTTTTGGCGCAATATGGGGTATGTGTTGGGAATCGCCCTGCTCTATTTCCTGCTGCCGATGGTGAAGATCCCCGCCGAGTCGCTGTTGGATTACTATCGCGCCTGGATCGACGGACTGAATGTGCATTATGGAACCCGTGTCTTCGAAACCTTTTTCAATATACGGGTTCTCTTCCCGACCTTGCCCTCCTATATGCATTATGTGCAGGGTGGTATTCTGATCGTTCTGGCCGGATTGTTGGGCGCGTGTCGGCGCCGATGGAGCGATCCGGCCTTCCGGGCTCAAGCCCTCGGGATCCTGATGGGGTATGTCATCCTGTTCAGTAATTCCGTGGAAAAACATACCTATGTCATCGCCCTGTTGGGGTATCTGATTTGGTACGGCAGCCGAACCCCCCGTTTCTGGGATAAATGGCTCTATTGGGCCAACTTCGTGGTGTTGGTATGGATGCCGGTGGATCTGCTCTTCCCGGTAAGATGGATGCATTTTTTCTTCGATACCCTGGATCTGAATCAGTGGCTTTTCCTGGTGACCTGGCTGCGGATGGTGTGGATTACCCTCGGGCCTCGGCGGATCGCCTGGCGGGAAGGTTGAACCGCGGTGTCCGACGGGAAAAAGTGCCCTCGCCGTTTTGTGGTTATCTAAAAAATGAGTACTTTAGCGGGATGATTTTGAAGACCTGTATATATGGCTGAAGAAGAAAAAGGAGAAAGAATTATTAAAATCAATATAGAGGAGGAGATGAAGACCGCCTACATCGACTATTCGATGTCGGTGATTGTGTCGCGTGCTCTGCCCGATGTGCGGGATGGCCTCAAACCGGTGCATCGCCGTATTTTGTACGATATGAGCAACGAACTGAATCTCTATTCCGACAGACCTCATCGTAAATCGGCTCGTATCGTCGGGGATGTGCTCGGGAAATTCCACCCGCACGGCGACTCTTCCGTCTATGAAGCCATGGTGCGTATGGCGCAGGAGTGGAATATGCGTTATATGCTGGTGGACGGTCAGGGTAACTTCGGGTCGGTGGACGGTGATGGCGCCGCTGCCATGCGTTACACCGAAGCCCGTATGCAGAAGATTGCCGACGAGGTGATGGCCGATATCGATAAGGATACGGTCGACTTCCGTCCCAACTTCGACGAAACGTTGCGGGAACCGGAAGTGTTGCCGACCAAAATCCCCTTGTTGCTGGTCAATGGAGCCTCCGGGATCGCCGTGGGGATGGCTACCAATATGCCGCCTCACAACCTTTCCGAAGTGTTGGACGCCACCTGCGCCTATATCGACAATCCGGATATCGAAATTTCGGAGCTGTTGCACTATGTGAAAGCCCCCGATTTCCCGACCGGCGGGATCGTCTATGGATATGAAGGGGTTCGCGAGGCGTATGAAACGGGTCGGGGACGGATTGTGATCCGCTCCAAGACCGAGATCGAACATACCTCGACAGGGCGCGAATGCATCGTGGTGACCGAAATTCCCTATATGGTCAACAAGGCCGAAATGATCCGTCGCATCGCCGATATGATCAACGAAAAGAAGATCGACGGGATTGCCTACATCAACGATGAAAGCGATCGTCAGGGGATGCGTATCGTGATGATCCTCAAGCACGATGCCGTGGCCAGCGTGGTGCTGAACAATCTGTACAAACATACCCAGTTGCAGAGTTCGTTCCCGGTGAACAACATCGCCTTGGTGGACGGACGCCCCATGTTGTTGAACCTGAAGGATCTGATCAAATACTTCGTACGTCACCGTCATGATGTGGTCGTGCGTCGTACGCGTTATGATCTGAACCAGGCCGAAAAACGGGCCCATGTCCTGGAAGGGTTGCTCATCGCGGTGGACAATATCGACGAGGTGATCCGGATCATCCGGGCAGCGGAAAATCCCGATGCGGCGAAAGCCTCTTTGATGGAACGTTTCTCGTTGAGCGAAGCGCAGGCGGCCGCCATCATCGATATGCGATTGCGGGCGCTGACCGGTCTGGAACGGGACAAACTGAAAGCCGAATACGAAGAAGTATCCAAACTGATCGCTTATTTGCGGGAAGTGTTGGGAAGCGAAGCCCTGCAGATGAAAGTCGTGCGTGACGAACTGGTCGAAATCAAGGAAAAATATGGGGATGCCCGTCGGACCGAAGTGGTGCTGAGCGCGGAAGAGTTCAACCCCGAAGATTTCTATGCTGACGACGAGATGGTGATCACCATCTCCCATATGGGCTATATCAAACGGACCCCGCTGACCGAATACCGGACCCAAAACCGTGGAGGTGTCGGGATGAAGGGCAGTGCGACGCGTGACGAAGATTTCATCGAACATATCTACGTGACGACCATGCACAACACCATGCTCTTCTTCACGGAAAAAGGGCGTTGCTACTGGTTGAAAGTGTACGATATTCCGGAAGGTGCCCGGGCCTCCAAAGGTCGGGCCATCCAGAATGTGATCCAGATCGAACCCGACGACAAGGTTCGGGCATACATCAATGTCCGTCGGCTGGATGACAAAGACTACGTGAACAGCAACTATATCATTATGTGTACCAAGGAGGGGATCGTGAAGAAAACCTGCTTGGAAGCCTATTCTCGTCCTCGTCAGAATGGCGTGAATGCCATTACCATCAAAGAGGGTGACCAGTTGTTGGAAGCCAAGCTGACCAGCGGAAACTGTGAAGTGATCATTGCGGCCCGCGAAGGAAAGGCGATTCGCTTCAATGAATCGCAGGTTCGTCCGATTGGTCGTACGGGCGCCGGTGTCAAAGGAATCACCATCGACGAAGGCGACGAAGTGGTCGGCATGGTTTGTATCGAACCGGATAGCCAGGAAGATATTTTGGTGGTTTCGGAAAATGGATATGGGAAACGGACCAACCTGGAAGACTACCGGATTACCAATCGCGGTGGAAAAGGGGTCAAAACTTTGCAGATTACAGAAAAAACCGGTAAATTGATCGCCATAAAAGCTGTGTGTGACGACAACGACCTGATGATTATCAATCGGTCGGGGTTGACTATTCGTATTCCGGTGAGCGATGTTCGTCTGTCGGGACGTGCCACACAGGGTGTTAAGGTGATTAATCTGCGGTCGGGCGATTCGATCGCTTCGGTGATTCCGGTTCCTAAAAGTGAAGAAGATGAAGCCGTAACTGCCGGAGAAGGAACGGGAGAAGAGACCGGAGAATCGGCCCTCTCACAAACCCTAGAAAGTTCTACCACAACGGAAGAACAACCATAAATCGAATGTTAATTTAAAAAGAACTCGAGTATGAAACGTGTAGTTGTGTTGATAACGGTTGCTTTGCTGGGGAGCATGGGTCTCGCTCAGGCGCAAAAAGTCAACGAAGTCGCGCTGTCCAAAAAAATCGAAAAGTTGGAAGCCGACAGTAAGGATGCCAAGAAAAATGGCAAAGCCAGTCTGTGGTTGAATATGGGGAAAGCCTATTATGACGCTGGCGCTGCTATTACCTCTCAGGTATACCGCGGGATGGATGAAGTGTACACCATGTTGACGTTCGGTGCAGCATCTGTCGATACGGTAAAGACGGTGGAAGGCAAAGAATATAAAGTATCGAGCTTCCCGTATGTCGATCTCTATTTCGATAATGGACTGCTGGCCTTCTGGGATATTACCAAACCGGTTTTTGAAGGCGACCTGGACAAATCGGCTGAAGCTTATCAAAAAGCGGCAGAACTGGATAAATCCAGGGGAACGATCACCAAAGCTTCGGAAGGTTTGCAGGCTGTCGTAAACACCTACAAGCAGATCGCCGACAATGAATACGCTCAGCGTCAGTTTAAAACGGCGGCTGCCTATTTTGCCAAGGCCTATGATTTGGCGAGCGGTTCGGTCTTGAACAAAATCGATACGCTGGCTGGATACAATGCCGGACTGTTGGCTACGGTGGTGATGGACTATCCGATGGGGGAAAAATATCTGAATGAAGCCGCTTCGCATGATTACACCATGGACGGCGATGTATATTATTACCTGTCGATCTGCTATAACGGGGAAAACAAAACCGAAGAAGCTAAAAAGGTATTGCAGGACGCTTTGGCCAAATATCCGAAAAATACCAAGATCATCGAAGGGTTGCTGAATGTATATGCCAATACGGGCGAAGATCCGACGGCGATTATTCCGTTGGTAGAAACGGCCATTGCCGAAGATCCGACCAATGCGGAACTGTATGCCGGTCTGGGTCGTGTCAATGAAAAATTGGGCAAATTGCCGGAAGCGATTGCCGCCTTCCAGAAAGCCGTTGAATTGTTGCCCGATGATTTCAGCACCAACTTCAACCTGGGTCTGACCGTGATTAAATATGCGGACGAACTGGCCAAGATTCTCAATGAACAGCGTTTCACCAGCCAGGAAGCCTATAATGCTGAATTGGCTAAGGTGTATGCCGCTTACGAAAAATCCATCGTTCCGCTGGAAAAGGCCCACTCGATCGATCCGAAAGATGTGGCCAGCGTGGAATTGCTGAAGAACGTCTTCTTCCGTCTGCGTGACGAAGCGCCCAGCATGATGGATAATTACAATAAATATAACGAACTGTTCCAGTCGATGCAGGAATAGGCTGGATCGCGAACCAGAATAAAAAAGAGGGCCCTAATGAAGGGCCCTCTTTTTTTGGGGGAGGGAGGGGAGGACGATAGGCTTTGATTCCGGATTGGCGCCAGGGGTAAGCTGGGAGGATTACCCCGCCCGAACCCGTTTTCTACCCAGAATCTTCGAACGTCGCGTTTTCGCATTCGCAGCCCCGGATGACCATACCTCCTGAGCCAGGAAAAGAGACTCTTCCGTGCCGTCATTTCTCACTCTCTTGTTGAAATCTCAGTCTTCGGCGTTTCTGGCTCGACTTCCAAGTCCCGACCTCCAAGCCCTGACCTCCAAGCCCTGACCTCCAAGCTACGATTTCCGAGCCCCGAGCCCCGACCTCCGAGCCCCGACCTCCGAGCCCCGACCTCCGAGTCCCGACCTCCGGCCTCGACTTCCGAGCCCGGCCTTCTGGACCCCGCATCCTGACCTCTGTAGGCCAGCTCTTGTCCTCGCGCTCTACACGCCGAACGGTTAGTCGCGGGTTGCGGGACAATGAAACGGCGAGTTGTTTCGTTGTAAGGACGGGAGCAAACCAACGCCCCGAGAACGTCGACCGTTCCAGCACGTGGTGAAAACGTTCTCGGAAGGATTTGCACGGTAGTTCGGCCGGTAGGGAGACGTTGAATAGTGGTCGAAAATTTTGCAGGTCCCTCCCGAAAGATTAACTTTGTCGTTTGAATTGCTTATTAGATACGGAAGGAGATTCCGATGGAAGAAAAAGATAAAATACTGGATGACTTGACCGGTTCGGAGTATAAATACGGTTTTGTCACCGATATCGATACCGAGGTCATTCCCAAAGGTCTCAATGAAGAGATCGTCCGGCTGATCTCGCAGAAAAAGGGCGAACCGGCATGGATGACCGAATTCCGATTGAAAGCCTATCGCCATTGGCAGACGATGAAGATGCCCCGTTGGGCCCATCTCGATATTCCCGAAATCGATTTTCAGGCGATTAGTTACTATGCGGCCCCGCGTCCCAAGCCCAAGTATGAGAGCTTGGACGAAGTGGATCCGGAACTGTTGTCCACCTTCGAAAAATTGGGCGTGCCCATCGAAGAGCGGATGATGTTGGCCGGGGTGGCTGTGGATGCCGTGATGGATTCGGTGTCGGTCAAAACGACCTTCAAACAGACCTTGGCGGAAAAGGGTATCATCTTTTGTTCGATGTCCGAGGCGCTGCGGGATTATCCCGATCTGGTGCGGAAATACCTGGGCAGTGTGGTGCCTTATACCGATAATTTTTTCGCGGCCCTCAATGCGGCGGTCTTTTCAGATGGATCGTTTTGTTACATCCCCAAAGGGGTACGTTGCCCGATGGAGCTGTCGACCTATTTCCGCATCAATGCGGCGGGAACCGGTCAGTTCGAACGTACGTTGATCGTGGCCGACGAAGGGGCCTATGTCAGCTATATGGAGGGTTGTACCGCCCCCATGCGGGATGAAAACCAATTGCACGCTGCGGTGGTTGAGATCGTCGTGCTCAAGGACGCCGAAGTGAAATATTCGACGGTGCAGAACTGGTATCCGGGGGATAAGCAAGGTCGTGGCGGGGTCTATAACTTCGTGACCAAGCGCGGCATGTGCCGTGAAAATGCCCGCTTGTCGTGGACTCAGGTGGAAACGGGATCAGCCATTACGTGGAAATACCCCAGTTGTATCTTGGCCGGAGACAATTCGGTCGGCGAGTTCTATTCGGTGGCGGTCACCAACAATTACCAACAGGCCGATACCGGAACGCGGATGATTCACCTGGGGCGAGGGACGCGTAGTCGGATCGTCTCGAAAGGGATTTCAGCCGGTCAGAGCCAGAACAGCTATCGCGGTTTGGTGCGGGTTTCCCGTAAAGCGGAAGGTGCCCGGAACTACTCGCAGTGTGATTCGCTGTTGATCGGCGATCGTTGCGGGGCGCATACCTTCCCGTATATTGAAGTGGATAATCCCTCGGCCATTGTCGAACACGAAGCAACCACCTCAAAGATCGGAGAAGATCAGCTTTTCTACTGCAACCAGCGGGGGCTGTCGACGGAAGATGCGGTGGGGTTGATCGTCAACGGATATGCCAAAGAGGTGCTCAATAAACTGCCGATGGAGTTTGCGGTCGAAGCCCAAAAACTGCTCTCCATTTCCTTGGAGGGGAGTGTCGGGTAGCCGGGTGAGGTGGTTCACCGAGTTCCTCGAAAAGTGGTTTGGAGATTGTGGCTCGGTTGAAAGATCGGGGTCGGTCCGAGGCGGAGAAGATCAAACTGCTTTTGCAGGAGAGCGACCCGAAGTGGAATTAGATCGGAACCCTGAAATCGAAAAATGTTAAAAAAGTAAATATATGTTAGAGGTTAAGAATTTGCATGCCACGGTCGATGGGAAAGAGATCCTGCGGGGTATTAATTTCTCGGTCAAGGCCGGCGAAGTGCATGCCATTATGGGCCCGAACGGGTCGGGGAAAAGTACGTTCGCGTCGGTATTGGCCGGGAATGAACGCTTTACGGTGACCGAGGGTGAAGTCCTGTATGAAGGGCATGACCTGTTGTCGATGAGTATCGAGGATCGGGCACGCGCCGGTATTTTCCTGGGTTTTCAGTATCCGGTAGAGATTCCGGGAGTGAGCATGGCCAACTTTCTGAAGGTGGCGTTGCAGGAGAAACGCAAATATCAGGGGCTGGAACCGTTGTCGGCATCGGAATTTCTGCGTATGATGCGGGATCGGGCCTCGGTGGTCGAACTCGATAGCAAACTGACCTCGCGGGCGGTGAACGAAGGATTCTCCGGCGGGGAAAAGAAGAAAAACGAGATTTTCCAGATGGCGATGCTCGAACCGAAACTGGCCATTCTGGACGAAACCGATAGCGGTCTGGATATCGATGCTCTGCGGATCGTGGGAACGGGCGTAACCAAACTGAAACGTCCGGATAACGCTACGATCGTCATTACCCACTATCAACGGTTGTTGGATTATATCGTGCCCGATTATGTACATGTCCTGTATAAGGGGCGCATTATCTACTCCGGGGATAAAGACCTTGCCCTGAAGCTGGAAAAAGAGGGCTATGACTGGCTCATCAACCAATATGAATAGGGCTATGGAACGTTCTCTTGAACAACAATGGATCGATCGGTATCGGGCGGATCATGACGCGCTGGCGGCGGCTTCCGCTCCGGCGCTGAACGCGCCTCGAAAGGCGGCTCTGGAAGCCTTCGAGCGGTTGGGCATCCCGGCTAAAGGGTCGGGCAACGGCGATCGTTACCACTATACCGATTTACGAGCCGCCTTTGCCGGCGAATATCGCCGGGCAACGGAAGCCGCCGCCCCGAAAGGCTCTTCAACGGGGCTGGATTGTCCGGGTCATCGGATCGAGTTGTCGAACGGTTTCTGCCGGGAGGCTCGTCTGTATCGTCTCGATAATGGGGTGATGTATGGCTCGTTGGCGGCAGCCGCCCAGGAAGAACCGCAGTTGGTGGCACGTTATTACGGAGAGTTGACGCAGTCGGAAGAGGATGCATTTTCCGCGTTGGCGGCAATGTGGGCCTTGGACGGTGTGTTTATCTATGTGCCGGCAGGGGTGAAGGAGCCGTTGCCGTTTGTGATCGAAAGCGAGCTGGGCGATGGCAGAGATCTTCTCAGTGTCTATGCCCGCCATTTATACATTTTTGAACGGGGAAGTGCGGCGCAGGTGGTGTTACATCATCGGAGTGACGGAGACGCCTCGTCGTTGAGTTGCCAGACCCGGGAGGTGGTGGTCGATGAAGAGGCCCATGCCGAAATGGTCGAAGTGTATCAACTGGGCCCGCAAGCGGTGAGCGTTTCGGGTAGTTATGTCCGGCAGGCGGGAAACAGCCGCTTTGAGTCGTTGTCCGTTTCGTTGAGTGGCTCGCTGTTGCGTCATAACCTGGTTGCGTCGCTCGATGGACGAGGGGTTGAAAACCATATGAATGGGGTAATGTTGGCCGGAGGAACGGAGACATTCGATTACGCGACCGATATTCGTCATCGGGTTCCGGACGGCAGCTCGCATGAACAGTTCAAGAGCATTGCGGCTGGCGATGGGACCGCGGTCTTTAGTGGGCGAATCTACGTGGCGCCCGATGCCCAACGCACGAATGCATACCAGCAAAATAACGCTTTGCTGCTCACTCCGGGGGCTCATGTGGATACGAAACCGCAGTTGGAAATCTATGCCGACGATGTGAAATGTAGCCATGGCGCGACGGTGGGTCAGTTGGATCCCGAAGCGATCTACTATATGCGTCAGAGAGGGCTTTCGTTGGATGAGGCCCGTCGTTTGCAGATGTACGGTTTTGTCCGCGAGGTGTTGGATAAAACGCGTATCGAAGGGTTGGCCGAAACGTTGGATCGGCTGGCTGAAGACAAGATCGACCGTCTCTAAAGCTTTCGCACCGACGGACGGGTTCGGAAAGGGGGCCTGCAAGCGACCGCGTTCCGAAGGATGACCGAGCCGGCCCGATTGGCCGAGCAAAAGGTAAAAGGAAGAAAATGTTTGACGTACAAAAAATACGGGAAGATTTCCCGATTCTCTCGCGGGAGGTGAACGGTAAGCCGTTGGTTTATCTCGATAGTGGGGCCACGGCGCAGAAACCGCAGGTCGTTATCGATAAGATCGACGAGTTGCATCGTTCCTGCAATGCGAATATCCATCGAGGTTTGCATCGGCTGAGCGAAGAGACGACCGAAGCGTATGAAGAGGCCCGGGAAGAGGTGCGCCGATTTATCGGGGCTGCCTCGACGCGGGAGATCGTCTTTACGGCGGGAGCGACTGCTTCGATCAATACGGTGGCTTACAGTTTTGCCGAACGTTATCTGTATCAAGGGGATAACGTCATCGTGACCGAGATGGAACACCACTCCAACATCGTGCCCTGGCAGTTGGTTTGCGAACGAAAGGGGGCGACCCTGCGGGTGTTGCCTTTCGACGATGCGGGCCGATTGATGATCGAAAAATTGCCGGATTTGTTGGACGAACGGACCCGTATTGTTGCTGTCACTCAGGCCTCCAATGTCTTGGGAACTTGTCCTCCGCTGCCGGAAATCATCCGTATGGCCCATGCCGCCGGGGTTCCGGTTTTGGTCGATGGGTGTCAGGGCATTGTACACGGCGGCGTGGATGTTACGACGTTGGATTGCGATTTTTACGCTTTTTCAGGGCATAAGTTGTATGGACCGACCGGCATAGGTGTCTTGTACGGTAAAGAAAAATGGCTGGCCGACATGCCTCCTTTTATGGGAGGAGGGGATATGGTAGCCACCGTATCGTTTGCCGGAACCACCTATGCGGAACTGCCGCTCAAATTCGAAGCCGGAACCGCCAACTATATTGGGGCGATCGGTTTGGGTGAGGCGATTCGGTATCTGCGTTCGTTGGATTTGGAGGGGGCAGCCCAGCATGAAGCGACCTTGTTGAAACGAACTACCGACCGTTTGTCGGCGGTTGACGGACTTCGGATCTATGGATCCCAACCCGATAAATGCGGTATCGTTTCGTTTACGGTCGATGGGACCCATCCCTATGACGTCGGAATGATTCTCGATAAGATGGGGGTGGCGGTCAGAACCGGCACCCATTGTGCCGAACCGGTGATGACCCATTATGGGTTGACGTCGATGGTTCGGGTGTCGCTGGCCCTGTATAATACCCTCGAAGAGATTGATGTGCTGGAGGCTGCGGTGCGTCGGGCCGTCCGCATGTTGCGCTGAGCGAAACCTTTTTGATGCGTAGAGAGGTCCCGGTTTGGGAATGATTTTATTTGCAGGTTCGGCTCGAGGCCGAAGTATACTTCAGTGTTATGCCGTTTATCGTATTGGAAGGACTGGATGGGGCCGGAAAATCGACCCAGGTCAAATTGCTGCAACAACGACTCGCCGAAGCGGGTAAATCGTATGAATATCTCCATTTTCCTCGTTTCGATGCGCCGGTTTATGGCGATCTGGTAGCCCGTTTTCTGCGCGGGGAACTGGGCAGTGTCGAGAGTGTGAACCCCTATCTGGTGGCCTTGATCTATGCCGGTGATCGGGCAGAGGCAGCCCCCCTGATTCGGGGGTGGTTGCAGGAAGGAAAGGTTGTGCTGGTCGACCGTTACGTCTATTCCAATGTCGGGTATCAATGCGCGAAAGTTGACGACGAAGCCGAACGAACCCGCCTGCGAAACTGGATCGTCGACCTCGAATATGGACATCATGCCATTCCCCGGCCCGATATTTCGCTCTTTTTGGATGTGCCGTTTTCGTTTACCCGCCGTAAACTGGAAGAGAATCGCCAGGGCGAAGATCGTCAGTATTTGCAGGGAAAAACCGATATTCACGAGGCATCGCTCTCCCTGCAGGAGCGTGTACGCCAGGTCTATCTGGCTCAGGAAGCCCTGGATCCGACGTTTGGGGTGATCTCCTGCGCCGACGATCAGGGAAATATGCTACCCCCCGAAGCGATCTTTGCGCGGATTCTGGAACGGCTTTCCGCCTGGATGTAAACTCTTTCCCCCGAAAAGTGTCCGGGGAGAGGATGCTATCGTCGCGAAAAAATTGTATATTTGTTTCCATCCGGATTTGATCTTGTATGATGATGAAACGTTACTCGACTTTGCGCGGTGTCATCCGCCTGTTGTTGGCCCTGGTTTTTATCTTCTCTGGCTTTGTCAAAGGGGTCGATCCGTGGGGAACTGCCATCAAATTGGGGGAATATTTTCAGGCGTTTGGCTTGACGTTTTTGTCAGAAGGTAGCTATATCTTCTCGATTCTGCTTTCGACGGCCGAGATGATGTTGGGCTTTTGTCTGCTGTTTCGCTTGGGCGGACGGTGGACCTCCCGGCTGATTCTGTGGGTGATGATCTTCTTTACGGCCTTGACCTTGCTGCTGGCGATATGGAATCCGGTCTCGGATTGCGGCTGCTTTGGCGACGCGGTGAAATTGACCAATTGGCAAACCTTCTATAAAAATCTGGTCCTGTTGCTCTTTGCTGTCGTGACGGTGCGTGCCGATCGCCCGTCCCAGGATGCTTGGTGCGCACCAGCCCAACCGGAGAACAATCAAATCCTGAGCTTTGCTTTAGGGTTCTGTTTTTTATTGTTCTCGTTAGGGGTGGGGCTCTATAGCCTGCGCCATTTGCCGATTATCGACTTTTTGCCCTATAAAGTCGGAGTGAAACTGTCGGCCGAGGCTCCCGCAGCGATGGCTCCGCGCGAAGCCATCCTGATCTACCGGGATCGTACGAATGGACAGTTGCAGGAATTTTCATTGCAAGATACGACATGGCAGGATTCGACCCGTTGGGAGTTTGTGGATACCCGTTTCGTCGAGGCTCCGCTGGCGGTGGAAACCCCTCAGACGGAAACGGTCGATTTTTCGGTCTTCGATGACCAGGGCGATGTGGCCGCTGGATGGCTGGCCTCGAAGGATCCTTGGTTTTTGATCACGTTAAGCGATCTCTCGCCGGTTGAGGGGAAATGTCAACAACGTTATGCCGATCTGTTGGCCTATGCCCATGCTCAGTCTATCCCGGTCTATGCTGCCACTGCCGTGGCCTTGCCGGAAGATAAAGTGTGGCGGGTGGGACAGGAGCAGGTTCCTCTGTTCAATATCGATGGAACGATGTTGAAAACCTTAATCCGGGCTCATCGGGGCTTGGTGTTGTTCCAGGACGGCACGTTGTTGGCCAAATGGAATTGCCGGGATATTCCTCATTTTAGCGAACAATATGCCGGTCGTGGGGTATTGTCGCTCTTGGCGGAGGCTCCGGTCAAAGCGCGTCAATCGTGGTTGTTGGGCGTGATTGGCGGGATTTTGGTGGTGTTGTATGTGATTTGGTGGAGGTATCGAGGATCCTCGCGTCGTCGTCGATAGCTTTCCTTTTTCCGATAGAATAAAAGTACGGGGTGTCCGTTAATCGGACACCCCGTAGTATTTTCGGGGCAGAACCCTCTGAAAGAGTCCCTCATTCTGGCCTTGGCCCGCCCATTTGCCCGCAAGCGAAGATCGTACGTTAGGCTTGTACGGTCGTTGATGTGGGGGCTGATGCAGAGGTCGAGGTCTGCGTCGATGAGTCTGAGGTTGAGGCTGGCGTTGAGGCTGGAGTCGAAGCTGGCGTTGAGGCCGCCGGTCGGGCAGATGCGGTGGATGTCGGTTTTTTGACGCGCATCCGGGGAGCCCGATGGAACTCTTTGGTGCGATCGAACAGATAGCGGTAGGTCGTGAACATGCGATACGGTTTTGCGATGACCATCGTTTCGACCATACGCATCATCACCGGATTGAAATCGCCGATCCATACCAGTTCCAACCCTCTGGAATAGCGTTTCAGGGTGCCGAGGGCCACTTCCTGTTCGAAGCGTTCGATCATGCCGGATTCGATTCCTTTTCCCTGAAATTCGGGAATTACGCCGAAAATCAGACCCATGATCCGATCGGACTTATGGGTGACCTTGAGCCTCCATAAGAAACGCAATTTGTTGATCCATCCGAACTTGCCGTGAAACGGTGCAATAATGCCGTTCAGGTCGGGCACCATCAGGAAAAAGCCGATCGGTTGCTCGTTATAATAGGCGAAGTACATCAGTTTCTCATCGATGATGGGCTTCATGGTTTTCAGCAGTGCCATCGTATGTTCCCGGTCGATGGGTTTTACACCGTCGAACTTGGCCCAAGCACCATTGTAAATGGCCATGAAATCATCGACATAACGAAGCAGATGTTTTTTATGGAGGTGATCGAAGTGGTAAGCCGGTTCTTCTTTGAGGCGTTTGACGCGCTCGTAGACGTTCGGCGGGAAGAGCCCGGCTTTCAGTTCACGGGAGTAGGTGTGCTGATTGAAATAGTTTTGAAAGCCGTAGTTTTCGAACAGCGGGCGGTAATATTCCGGATTGTACGGACAGCCGTACATCGGCTTGTCGTCGAATCCTTTGACCAGCAGACCCCACCACGAATCCCGATCGCCGAAGTTGATCGGTCCGTCCATGGCTTCGATGCCTCGGGCCTTCAGCCATTGTTGGCAGGCATCGAATAAGAGGTTGGCCACGGTCTGGTTGTCGATGCATTCGAAAAAGCCACATCCTCCGGTGGGTTGGCCTTCCGAGGCGGCGACCAGTTCCCGGTTATAGAACGCGGCAATGCGACCGACGACTTCACCCTGGGCGTTGCGGGCGATCCAGCGGATGGCCTCGCCGTCCTGCAGCAATTCGTTGACCTGCGGATCGAAACGGCCCCGAATGTCGTTATCGAGGGGGCATACCCAATAAGGATTGTTTTTATAAATGCGTTTAGGAAGGTCGAGGAACTCCCGCTCCAGACGAGCGGAAGTTACCTCTTCCAGGGAATATTCGTTCATGTGTTAGATTTCGTTACAGGGTTGTGAGCCTCAAAGGCTGAGAAGGGGGTTAGGGAATGCTTTCGGTGTAGGTTTTCCCTTGGTAGATGGCTTGGGCGCCGGCCGGAATTTTCACCGAAAGCTGTCCTTCGGTCAGGGTTGCTTCGATGTCGCCCTGCGGCGTGGGAATGATGGCATGCATGTTTTTCACGGAGGTGATCTTCGGATCGACGGAGAAGACCTTCCACCCATCGGCCAACGGACGAATGCCCAGCAATTCGCCCGGAATCAGAGCGGCCGGACCGCTGCTCCATCCGTGGCACAGGCTTTTGCCGTAGGGACGTTTGTAGAACGTGTACATCTTGTCCGGACCTTCTTTGGGATCGTAGCCTTCCCAGAAGCTGGTTGCTCCTTTCTCGATCATTCCGCCCCAATAATCTTTCATTTGGCGCAGCATCTCTTCGCCTTGACCCAGCCGAGCCAGGGCCATGTATTCGAATGCCATCATATAGGGCGTTCCGACCTGTTGCACCGTGGTGTCACTTAACGTGCGGATGATGGACTCGTATTGACTTTCGGGGGCCAGACCTGAGATCACGGCCAGGAAGTTGGCATGACGGTTGGGACCGGATTCTTCGGTCAGCTTACCGCGCCAGGCCCCACGTTGGGCGTCATAGCCTCTTTCGAGCAAAACGGCTTTCAGTTTGTCCGATTTATCGCGCCAGTAGGCTGCCATTTCCGGTTCTTTCATGCGGTCGGCCAGGTTGGCGACGCTTTGTTGGGCCCACCACCACAGAACTTGCAGGGCGCCCTCTTTTTCTACGTCGACCCAGTCGAGGAAGAGCCAGGCATTCCCCGGCAGCAACAACCCGTCTTTGTCACTGCGTTGTTCCAGCACCGTCATCATCTCTTTGATGCGTTTCCATTCGCGTTTCAGGTGTAACGTGTCGCCGAAATAGAGTTGGTAGTTATCTTGGGAGATCAGCCACCAGAGCGAATAGTCGACGATGTTATTGATGTTGGTTTCGGCGATGCCTTCGCGGCCCAGCACGGCGATCGAACGACGGACGATTTCCGGATCGGCAAAGGTATAGGCGTTCACCATCAGACTCGTTGCGATATCGCCGGCCCAGGGCAAACGGTCGCGTTTGACGCCGTCCAGGTGGAATTCATGCATGCACAGACGCAAGGTGTAGGCGCTGTTCATCCAGATCTGGTCCAGCAGCGGATCGCTCGAGGTGAACTCGCCCCGATATTGGGCCGGATAGGTGTAGGCGTCGCAGATGACGTCTTTGATGCCTTTGCCCTGGAGCGTCAGGTAACGGAAACCCAGGGCGTGAGCGGTACGCCAACGATTGGGACCGACTTGTACCAGGTCGAAACTCTGTTCCCGATGTTTGAGCACGGTGTCTTGGGCTTCGGCCACGGATTCGCCGGCATAGAGTTCGGGTTTTTCGGCGGCGGTCAGCGACACGAAGCCGAACAGTTCCCGACCGAAATCGTAGATGTTGCCGTCGATCTGCTCCGGCTGCAACGTGAGGGTCGGGGTTTCCATACGGTGAGGCAGGCTATCGCCCTGCAACGGAGCGTAGGCGCAGGGGTAGTTCCAATCGGTGCCGTCGGAGCAGGCTCGCCAACCGGCATCCCGGGTCGAGCAGAAGCCGTTTTCGATCCGCAGTGCAGGGGGTTCGTTTGGGGCCTGCAGTTTGATGAGCAGGGTTTTGTGAGGGTCGAGCGTCACCCGGTGGGGGGTCCGCTGATTTTGACCCTTATAGATCTCTTTCCAGTCCTGGGTAATGGAGATGTCCCCGAAGGCGTAGATATCGACGATGGCCGAGGGGTCGGCCGGTTGATTGCTTTCCTGTTCGGGGGTCCATTGGAACCAGGCGGTATCTTTGTAGGCGTAGTATTTGCCGGGATAGGAGACCCGGAGTTTCGCCTCTTTCATCCGTTTGAAGAGTAAGGCGTGGCGATAGGCTTCCAACTCGGTATCGGCATACAGCCAAGGTGCCCCGTCCACTTCGGTGGTTTGCGGCACGACTTGCGTACGGGAGTAAGCCGGGTCGATGGAGGTAATGGCATCGCGTTCGGTTTGTTGGGAAGAGTTGCAGGCTGTTTGAGTCACAGTCAGGGCGCAGAGCCCGATCCAAAAAAGATGTCTTTTCATAAAACGTATTATTGAGGCCCAACAAAGATAATCATTCCGTTTGAAATACGAAACTGAAAGATTCTCAGAAAAAAAAGAGGAGGCCCTAGCCTCCGTTCCTTGCTTATGACGATCCTGACAGTCACCAAATACAAACCTAAACTCTTTTTATCTGCCGGAACGATTCCGAAAACCCGATGCCTCACGGCGTCTGCGGGGCTTCTCCTCTTTTTTTGTCGGACCGCGGGAGGGGAACTCCGTACGGTTCGGTAGGGGTGGGCGTAGGGAACGATGTTGATCGTTCGGAACGCTCGTCGATTTTGCTGGTTTTGAGAATTCGCAGACCCCGACAGACATTCCTTCCGCATTTGAACGGTTGGCTGTTTGGCAGAAGCTGTCGCAGGGAGAAAAAGATCGGCCTTGGCCGGACAGTTTCTTACTAACCCATATCACCGTAGGTCGTAGAATTCACACGCAGATGGCAGGTCTTCTGACTTGTTCCACTTTTGAAGTCTTCCCGTCCGCAGGGCGGACAGTGACGTGTAGGGACCGGGGAGGTCGGATGGTTCAAAAGCGAGGATCTTCACCGGAGGGAAGATCGGAACTTACAGCAGCGGGAACTGTTGCCGATTTGCACGGCATTCCCTTTTACATTCCGTTCCCGGAGCGATGCCGGGTCGGGAAACCATTGCAGGACAAAGATGGAATTATTTTTCGAGAAATGCAAGAGCCTCCCTCTTTTTTGTGAGGGGGGAGGGAGCGCACGAAAAAAGGGATACCTCCACAGGGGTATCCCTTCGATGGTAGGAGAGTCGGCTGGGTTACAGCAACGATTTGACCACTTTGAGGGCGGCTTCGTAATCGGGTTCATGGGTGATTTCCGGGACATATTCGATGTGGCGGATCATCCCTTTGGGATCGATGACGACAACCCCGCGACCCAATAGACGCAATTCGCGGATGACGAATCCGTATTTCATCCCAAAATCCAGGTCGCGGTAGTCCGAATAGACATGTACCCGGTCGATGCCTTCTGCCGCACAGAAGCGTTGTTGGGCGAAGGGCAGGTCGACGGAGATCGACCCCACTTCCACCCGGTCGTTCAGACGGGTGGCTTCCTGGTTGAATCGTTTGTTCTGGAGGGCGCAGACGGAGGTGTCGACCGATGGAAATACGCTTAAGATCAATATTTTGTCTTTCCAGAGATCGGAGCTGACACTTTGCAGATTGCTGTCCAGAACGGAAAATCGGGGGGCTTTGTCGCCGACCTGGAGGTGGGTGCCGATCAAGGTGACGGGCTGACCTCCGAACGTGATAGGATAATTGTCCATAGTTATCGAGATATAAAATTGGCACTTCGATCCGGTACAAGTTTAATACCAAATCGCTCTTTTGAAGAAAACGGAATTTTCGGCTTTTTATTTTCGAACGAATCCGTTATCTTCGCTCGACGGAGTTGACAGTATGATGAAGATCAATAAAACCAATGCGGCCCGTCTGCTCGATCGGGCGGGAATTGCGTATGAGTTGATACCTTACGAGGTGGATGAACAGAATCTGGCCGCCTCCCATGTGGCGGAGCAGTTGGGTGAAAAGATCGACCAGGTGTTTAAGACGCTGGTGCTGCGAGGCGACAAAACCGGCTTGTTGGTATGTGTCGTACCCGGTAACGGCGAGGTCGATCTGAAAAAAGCCGCCCGGGCCTCGGGAAACAAAAACGTGGCGATGATTCATCTCAAGGAGTTGTTGCCGGCTACCGGCTATATTCGGGGCGGCTGTTCGCCCATCGGCATGAAAAAGAGTTATCCGACCTATATTCACCGGAGTTGTCTCGATTTCGATGCAATTTATGTGAGTGCCGGGGTTCGGGGTTTGCAGATTCGGATCGCTCCAGCGGATCTGGTCCGTTTTACCGGAGCGGACGTAACCGATCTGATATGAGTCGGGATTCGATCAGCGAGCTGTTGTTGGCCTGGTACGAAACGCATCGACGGGATTTACCCTGGCGACAGACCCGGGATCCCTATCGGATCTGGATCTCAGAGGTGATTCTCCAGCAAACGAGAGTCGCACAGGGCCTGGCCTATTATCTGCGCTTTACGGAGCGTTTCCCCGATGTGAAAGCGCTGGCGGAAGCCGATATCGATGAGGTGCTGAAGTATTGGCAGGGGTTGGGATATTACAGCCGGGCGCGTAGTCTGCATACCGCGGCTCGGGAGATTATGGACCGTTTCGGCGGACGGTTTCCTGAACGTTATGAGGAGGTCCGTTCCCTGAAGGGGGTAGGCGATTATACGGCGGCAGCGGTTTGTTCGATCGCGTATGGCCAGCCCTATGCAACGGTGGATGGCAATGTTTATCGGGTGTTATCCCGGGTGTTCGATCTCGATCTGCCGATCGACACCACCGAAGGACGCAAACAGTTTGCTGCACTGGCAAACGAATTGCTCGATCGGACGGAGCCGGGACGCTATAATCAGGCGATCATGGAGTTGGGGGCGTTGCAATGTCTGCCCCGTCATCCGGATTGTCGGCAGTGTCCGTTGGCCGAACGGTGTTTGGCTTGGGCGGCCGGGAGCGATCGGGTGGAAAAATTACCGGTCAAAGCCCCTAAAAAGGCGGTCAGACCTCGCTATTTTCACTATTTTCGGGTGCATTGCGCCGGACAGACGCTGTTGGCGCGACGAGAAAAGAAAGATATCTGGCAAAACCTGTATGAGTTTCCGTTGATCGAAACCGAAGCCCCGGTGACCTATGAACAGTTGCGGGAGGGAGAGGCCTATGGAGCGTTGTTTGCCGGAAGTGAGGAACGGGTGTTGCGGATCACCGATATGCCGCCGCATGTGTTGTCGCATCAGGTCATTCATGCCCGTTTTTATGAGGTGGAGGTTCCGGGGTTTACGGCAGCCATGGCCTCTTATTTGCAGATCGGGGAGGCCTCGTTGGGCGATTATGCAGTCAGTCGTTTGATCGATGCCTATTTGCAACGGGACCAAACGCCCCGATTACCCTTTCCGGAGGGTCCCGGAGGACACTAAAACGCCCGCCAACGGAAGGTGTCGAAACCCGATAACCGGTCGGGAATAGTTCTTAAAAGTAAGTTTTAAGTTTAAAAGATACAACGATGATGAAAAAAGTGGATTCGCGCGAGATCGAACGGAGTGTGATTCGCCTGATCGGCGACGAATGGATGTTGGTAAGTGCCGGCACCGCTGAAAAGTTCAATACCATGACGGCCAGTTGGGGCGGCATGGGCGTTTTGTGGGGCAAACCGGTGGCTTTTGTTTTCATACGGCCGCAGCGTTACACCTTTGAGTTCACCGAACGTTGCGATACGATGACCCTGTCGTTTTTTGAGGAAACGTATCGTCCGGCGCTGAAATTTTGCGGGTCGCATTCGGGACGAGACATGGATAAAGTGGCCCAAGCTGGACTGACGCCCTGGTATACGCCCTCCGGGAATGTCTCCTTCGAAGAGGCCTCGTTGGTGTTTGAAGGGCGGAAGCTCTATGCCGAATGGATCGATCCGGCTCATTTCCTCGATCCGTCGATTGCGGAGAAATGGTATCCGACGAAAGATTTTCACAAGATGTATATCGTTGAGATTACCGATGCCTGGAAAAAGGAGTAGACCTGGGATAGAAATTTCAGGGTAGACTTCCCCTTGCTAAAAACGTACAAGCCGCTGTCCCCTAACGGGCAGCGGCTTGTGTGTGAAGAGACGTGGGGTTAGCCTTGCAGTTGGTACTCTTTGGGGGTGATGCCGGTGTGTTTCTTGAAGTATTGCCCGAAAAAGGAGGGATTCGGGAAGTTCAACTCCTGGGCAATTTGTTGAACGGTCATCGAAGCGTTGTGGAGCATGGTTTTGGCGTTGAGGATCACGGTATGGGCGATCCATTCCGAGGCGCTGCGTCCGGAAACCTGTTTGATGACCGACGAGAGATATTTCGGCGTCAGAAACATCTGTTGAGCGTAAAATTCCAGGCGGCGTTCGTTTTTGCAGTGTTGGGTCACCAGGAACAGGAATCGTTCGAACAGTTCTTGATTGCGTTTTCGGCTGCGTTGGATGAGCGGTTGGCCGCGTTGATAGATGGCGCTGATTTCATAGAGCAGGGCAATCATCAAATGGCTGGCGATCTCTTTTCGATAGGGGTGGTCCAGACGACGAACCTTTTCTTTAATCATATCGCCCAATTTTACCAGCATGTGGACGTCGTCGTCCGCCAGCGTAATACAGGGATTTTCCCGGATATGAAAATAGAGCGGTAAGGCGGCGGCATAGTCGATCTCTTCGGAGGGAGCGCTGTCGGCATTTCCGTTCAGGATGTAGCCGATGAAATCTTCGCTGCGGGTGACGGGTTGATAGACCGCTTGCGGAAAGAGCACGAACATGTCGTTTTTGTGGAAGGAATAGGCTTTATGGTCGATCACGACCTCGCCTTCGCCTTGCAGACAGATGCAGACGGAGCTGCCCTGCATTCTGCGCGGATAGATCATGGCTTCGGGGGGCAGCGGGTGTTCTTTTCCGGACAGGGTGAAGATCCGGAAGACCAAATCTTCCTGTTCGGCGTCCCAGGGGATGTGAGGTAATTCGAGAGGAGGAGTGTGGTTCATAGCCTTGAATTTTAAGACAAGGATACTAAATATCCCTCGGGTTTCCGTCGAGGGAACGCCGAACCGGTACGCTTTTCCTACTTATCGAACATTTTTGAGGGGAAAAAGAGAGAATGTGACCGCTCGAAGAGCTCTATCTTTGTTTGCTGTCAGATAAGGGTAAACGGAGAGCGAAACGGTCGGCGTAATCAGACCGATACGATCGGTTACGGGTTGAGAGTGACCCCGTTGGGGCGAATGAATCCGCTGGATTGGGATACGGATTCGACGTCGGATCGTTTCCTCTTCGTTCGGGATCAAAAAGCGATGCTTCTGCATAGAGAAGCATCGCTTTTGTGTGTCGACCGGATCGGGGACTATAATTTCCGAGCCACGAAACCGGCCCGCGAAACGGCGTCCAGGATGGCGTCGTCGGAGAGATCGCTTTTTACCGACAGCGTTTTATCCGGCGACGACAGATCGATGCTCCAGTTTTCGGCCG
The DNA here is from genome assembly GCA_944326035.1 of uncultured Alistipes sp. Taxonomy (GTDB): domain Bacteria; phylum Bacteroidota; class Bacteroidia; order Bacteroidales; family Rikenellaceae; genus Alistipes_A. The sequence goes on from CALVCS010000011.1 coordinate 62,642, forward strand.
GCATGAGCTTGTTGAGTTCGGCGCCGATGGCAGCGACACAGCCGCCGCATTTGGCATTCGTCTTAAATTTTCGTGTTTCTTCCATAGGGGATGAGGTTAAGAATGGTTACAAATGGTTACAAATGGTTATTTCAAGATCGCCTTACTTCCATTTCAGGCGTAGACTGTTCAGAACTACTGATACAGAGCTGAAGGCCATGGCTGCACTGGCGACCATGGGGTTCAGCAGGATACCCCACAGCGGGTAGAGTACCCCGGCAGCGATCGGAATCCCGATCAGGTTGTAGATGAAGGCCCAAAAGAGGTTTTGCCGAATAGCTCGTACCGTGTCCCGGGAGAGGGTGTAGGCGCGGGGCAGAGCTCTCAGGTCGGAGTTCATCAAAGTGATGGCCGCTACCTCCATGGCGATATCGGTACCGCCGCCCATCGCGATGCCGACATCGGCACGGGCGAGGGCCTGCGAGTCGTTGATGCCATCGCCGACCATGGCGACTTTGCGTCCTTCGGCTTGCAGACGGGCGATGAACTCTTCCTTCCCGGCCGGCAGCACTTCGGCGGCATACCGGGTGATGCCCAGCGTGTGCGCGAGGGAGGAGGCGGTCTGTTGACTGTCTCCGGTCAACATGCAGACGTCGAGGCCCAGTTTGCGGAGGCGTTCGAGTACCTCGGGGGTGGAGGGCTTGAGGGGATCGCTGATGACGATGACTGCAATGACTTGTGTTTCACGACCGAAGAAAATGGTGCTTTTCCCTTCAGCCTGCCAGGCTTCGGTCAGGGAGGTGATATCCGGACTGAGCGATCCGCCCCGTTCCTGCATCAGGTGCCGGTTCCCGGCCCAGTACGAACGACCCTCGGCGGTAAATGAAACGCCTTGTCCGGTCAGACTTTCGAAATGACCGATTTCGGTGCCGCCGAACCCCTCTTCCTGCAGAAAATGGACGATGGAAGCGCCCAGCGGATGTTCGGAGCGAGCCTCGGCCGAATAGAGTAGGCTTTTGTATTGGGCCTCTTCCGGGGCGATCCACAACCATTCGGTGACGGTCGGACGGCCTTGGGTGAGGGTGCCGGTTTTGTCGAGTACGATGGTATCCACACGGCACATATTTTCCAAGGCGGTGGCATCCCGGATGAGAATCTGTTGTTGGGCCCCTCGTCCGATGCCGACCATCAGGGCGGTGGGCGTAGCCAGCCCCAGGGCACAGGGACAGGCGATCACCAGCACGGACACCATGGAGAGCAGAGCGTAGGAGAAGGCATCGCTACCACCCAGCAACATCCATACGATAAACGTTACGAGGGAGATAGCCATTACCGTAGGTACAAAGATGGAGGCGATTCGGTCAGCGATTCGTTGGACGGGGGCTTTACTGCCCTGGGCTTGTTGTACGGTCCGGATGATCTGGGCCAGGAGGGTGTCGTCGCCGACCCGCGATGCCTGCATGCGGAAAGAGCCCCGTTGGTTGATTGTACCGGATACGACGGTGTCGCCGACCTTTTTTTCGACCGGCATGGGTTCGCCGGTGATCATGCTCTCATCGACGAAAGAGTCGCCTTCGATCAGTTTGCCGTCTACCGGGATGCGTTCGCCAGGACGTACGATCACGGTTTCGTCGACACGTAACGAAGCGATCGGAACATCTTCTTCGGAGTCATTGCGCCATACGCGGGCCGTTTGGGGTTGCAGGCCCATCAATTTTTTGATGGCCGAGGAGGTGTTGCCTTTGGCGCGCTCTTCGAGCCATTTTCCCAGCAGGACGAAGGCGATGATGACGCAAGCCGCCTCGTAATAGACATGGGGGGTCAGGCCCCGTTCATACCAAAAGTGCGGGAAAAAGGTGTTGAACAGGCTGAATAAAAAGGCAATGGAGGTGCTCAGGGCGACCAACGTGTCCATTCCCAGGCTTTTGTGACGAATTTGTTGGAGGGCGTGGAGGTAGAACGATCGTCCGAAGAGCAACATGACCGAGAGGGTCAGCACCAGCATGATCAGTTGGATGCCCATCGTCGAGGGGGCGAACATCCCCAACAGGGCAACGGGCAGCGAGAGGCACCAGGCCCCGATGACATTGCGTTTGAGTTGGCGATAGTGTGCGCGTTGAGCCTCTTCCTGACGTTGTCGTGAGTGATCTTGTTCGATGATCAGGTCGTAGCCGGCACTTCGAATGGCCGATCGGAGGTCTTCGGGGGTCAGGATTGTCGGGTCATAGGAGATATCCAGAAGGTTGGAGGCGAAATTGACCGCGGCATGTTTGACGCCGGGAAGCCCCGCCGCGGCATGTTCGACATTGGAAGCACAGACGGCGCAACTCATCTCCAAGACCGGAAATTGTTGATTGATTATCTTTTGGGACATAGCTGAAACCGTAATCGTTAGACGTAAAGAATGGGATAAATTCTCCCCAAAATTAATGAATTGGGAATAAAATGGTACCTTTGCACCTCAAAACCAAACACGGATGACTCGTTCGACACTTTCCAATCGATCTATTTGGCAGGTGGTTTACCCTGTGCTAATCAGTCTGTTGATGGAGAATCTCATCGGCATGACCGATACGGCTTTTATGGGTCGGGTCGGAGAGGTGGAATTGGGGGCGGCTGCCTTGGGCGGGGTGTTTTATCTGGTCTTTTTCATGGTGGCCTTTGGGTTCAGCCTCGGGGCTCAGATCCTGATCGGACGACGGAACGGCGAGGGCAAATTCCGAGACATCGGGGTGCTTTTCCAACAGGGAGTCTTCTTTTTGTTGGGCGTCGCGGCGGTGATGTTTCTGTTTGCAACCCTCTTTTCGGGGCGGATTTTGCAGCGGGTGATCGATTCTCCGGAGGTGTGCCGGGCCACCGAACAGTACATCCATTGGCGCGTGTACGGCTTCTTTTTTGCCTTCGTGTCGTTGATGTTCCGGGCCTTCTATGTGGGCATTACGAAGACGAAAATTTTGACCCTCAATTCGTTGGTGATGGTGCTCTCGAACGTGGGGCTCAACTATGTGCTGGTGTTCGGGAAGTTGGGATTTCCGGCCCTGGGCATCGCGGGAGCAGCCATGGGATCGTCGATCGCCGAAGCCATCTCGGCACTCTTTTTCGGGCTGTATACCTACTTTAAGGTGGATTGGAAACGTTATCGCCTGTTCCATTTCATCGGTTTCTCGTGTCCGCTGCTGGGACATATGCTCGGGGTGTCGATTTGGACCATGTTGCAGTCGTTTACGTCAGTGGCCGTGTGGTTCGTCTTTTTTGTGGTGATCGAACACTTGGGCGAACGCTCGCTGGCGGTCAGCAACATCGTCCGAAATGTGTCGGCCTTGGCCTTTCTGGTGCTCCAGTCGTTCGCCTCGACCGCCAGCTCGCTGGTCAGCAACCTGATGGGCGCCGGACGGAGCGATCAGGTGTGGTACACCTGTCGGCGCATCATCCATCTGTGTTACGGACTGATTCTGCCCTTGATGGCGTTTATGTTGCTGTTCCCGTCGGTGTTGTTGCGGATTTACACCGATGCCCCCGATTTGATGGCAGCATCGGTGGCTTCGATGCGGATCATGGCCTCGTCCTATTTGATCGCCACCCCGGCCCTGATCATGTTCAATACGGTCTCCGGAACCGGCAATACGCGTTCGGCCATGTGGATGGAATTTGCGGCGCTGATCATCTATGTCGTTTTTGTGGGGTATGTGGCGGTTGTTCAGCGGGCCGATGTCGCGATCTGTTGGTTCTCGGAACACGTGTATGCGACCTGTGTCTTGGTTTTCTCTTATGTCTATCTGAAAAAAGCCTCTTGGCAAAGCAAAAAAATTTAACGTTATGTTTATGGAAGAATTAACGCTTACCACTCCTTCGATTCTCTTTTCGGCGGTATCTTTGATTCTGCTGGCCTATACGAATCGTTTCCTCTCGTACGCCCAGGTGATTCGCAACCTGAAAGCCGAACACGACAAAAATCCCTCGTCGATCACGCAACGTCAGATGGACAATCTGCGTAAACGACTCTATATGTCTCGGTCGATGCAGATTTTCGGGGTGAGCAGTTTGTTGTTGTGTGTGTTGTGTACGTTTTTGATCTATATCGGTATGCAGATGGCGGCGGTCTATACGTTCGGCATTGCGTTGGTGTTGTTGGTGATTTCGTTGTTTATCTCCATTCGGGAGGTGGTGATTTCGGTTCAGGCGCTCGATGTTTATCTCGATGGCATGAAAACGCCGCTCAAATCGGAAAAATCGACTGCACAGCGTGTCCGCCCGTTGCGTTCGTCGCGTCATAGAGCGACGTATACCGATCCCAATACGTTGGCCACGACCAATGTGACCGAAATGGCGATTACCGGCTCGGAGATGCCGGTACGGCCTTCGACGCCGAAAAGTTCGAGAAATCGTCGGGGGTCTGCCCGTCGGGGTACGGCCGCCAAGTCTCCCAAATCGACTGGAGGGATGGATACTTCGGAAGCGTAAGTGACGTTCCGATTCCGGACTGATGATCGAAAAACGCAGCTGAATGCTGCGTTTTTTGGTTTCAGGAGATGGCCTATTCAAGCGAAGACTTGTCTCTTTCGGGAAGAGGTGTATCTTTGTGGATAATCTTGGGTTAAGGAGAGATATGGCACATGTTTGGGATCCGGCATTCGAATCCGTGGCGCGAGCCCTGGCTTGGTTGCGTCGGGCGGAATCACCGACCTGGACGCTGGAAAGGTGGATGGCGGCGAGCGGGCTTTCGCGAGAAACCTTTCGGGCGTTCTTTGTGCAGGCAACTGGCGTGATGCCGGAGCGATTTTTCGTTCATTGGCAGGCGATGGGCCATCCTCGCGGGCCGGAGAAAAAAGAGATACGGTCGTCCGCTCCCGTATCCTCATCTGCCCCCGTGCCTCCATCCGTAGCCAAGATACAGCCAGCCCTGTTACAACCGTTTACGGACCCTCAGCCGTCCATGCGGTCTGTCGTGGAAGATTCGCTGGCCGTCACGCAGCCGGTCGAGGCCGCTTTCCCGGATCGGTCCGGGAGGCATCGAGTGAGGCTATATTTTGAACCTTTCGCGACGCAACGGAGCGGACGAGTCGAGATTCATTATACGTTCGGACCGACTTTATGGGGCCCTGCCTTTGTGGCCTTTACCGAACGGGGAGTCTGTTTTCTGGGATGGGCCGAAACCCCTCAGCAGGCATTGACCGAACTGCGCGCACAATTTCGGGGAACGGTATTTCGGTTCACCGTGACGGAAGAGGAAGAGCCGTTGCAGATACTGTCGTTGTTGCGGTTTGGCGAAGAACCGATTTCGGTCAGGCTTCATTTGTGGGGAACGGAGTTTCAGCGACAGGTGTGGCGGGCCCTGACGAAGATTCCTGCAGGAACCAGTCTCTCGTATGGCGAACTGGCTCGCCGGATCGGTCGACCGACAGCCTGTCGCGCGGTGGGTTCGGCGGTGGGGGCTAACCCGGTGTCGGGTGTGATTCCTTGTCATCGGGTGCTGCAAGGGTCCGGTCGTCTCGGAGGGTATCGTTGGGGCGTGGCCCGAAAAAGAGAGTTATTGGCCTGGGAAAAGGCCTTGCAAGAGATAGATTCCAGTCATTTGATGAGTGTTGCTTATGAAGATCGTTACCTATAATGTCAACGGATTGCGCAGTGCGCTGAATAAAGGTCTGCTCGAGTGGCTCGCTGAACAACGTCCCGATGTGGTCTGTTTGCAGGAGACAAAAGCGCAACCTGAACAGATCCCCGCCGATACGTTTGAGTCGTTGGGTTATCAGGCCTACTATCACTCGGCCCGGAAAAAGGGATATAGTGGGGTGGCGATTCTGAGCCGGCAGACACCGGATCGGGTGGTGGCCGGCATGGGAATCGAGGCGTATGATAATGAGGGGAGGTTTTTACGGGCCGATTACGGCGATCTCTCCATCGTCAGCGTCTATCACCCGTCGGGGACTTCGGGCGAAGAGCGACAAGCCTTTAAAATGGAGTGGCTCGAGGATTTTTATCGCTATGTGAACGAACTGAGACGGGAACGACCCTGGTTGCTGCTTTGCGGGGATTATAATATCTGCCATCGGGAGATCGACATTCACGATCCGGTGCGCAATGCGAACAGCAGTGGTTTCCTACCGGAAGAACGGGCCTGGATGAGCCGTTTTCTGGAGAGCGGATTTATCGATACGTTCCGTTATTTCCATCCCGAGCCGCATCAATATACCTGGTGGAGCTTCCGGGCGAATGCCCGGGCCAATAACAAGGGTTGGCGTATCGACTATTGTATGGCCACCCAGGAGATGAAGCCGTTGTTGCGTCGGGCCGAGATCTGGCCGGAGGCGCGCCATTCGGACCATTGTCCCTGTATGTTGGAGATTGCTTTCCCATAGAGATCGGTCAACAGACGAACCCGTTCGGAGGAAAACGAAACGTCAAAAGGGGGCATCCGCAAAACGGATGCCCCCTTTTGAATAGGCGGGAGAGGGGTTAGTCGACACAATGAATCGGCTTTCCGGCGAGGAAGGCCTGCAGGTTGTCGACAGCAATGTTTATCAATCGGCGACGGGCTTCGATCGTGGCCCAAGCGATATGGGGCGTAATATAGCAATGTTTGGCCGTTAAGAGCGGATTGTCGGCGTGAGGGGGTTCACTGGAGAGGACATCCAGTCCGGCGGCTCGAATTTTACCTTGGTTGAGTGCTGCGGCGAGGGCCTCTTCATCGACCAGTGGACCCCGACTGGTGTTGATCAGAATGGCCGTCGGTTTCATCAGGGACAACCGCGCGGCATTGACCAGCCCGCGGGTTTGCGGCGTGAGCGGCGCATGAACGCTGACGATGTCGCTATGGGCAAAGAGGTCGTCGAGGGTCGCTTTGGTGACACCTGCCGGTAGTTGCGTTGCCTTTTTGGAGGTATAGGCCAGAACGTGCATGCCGAAAGCCAGCGCCAAGGCCGCTACGGCCGATCCCGTATGTCCGAAGCCAATGACGCCCAGCGTCTTGCCATAGAGTTCGATTTGCGGGGTATCCCAGAAACAGAAATCACGGTTGTGGGTCCAGGCTCCTTCCCGTACCCGGGCAGCATGATGTCCGACCTGTTGGGTGATGTTCAACAGGTGAGCAAAGACCATTTGAGCCACCGAATGGGTGCTGTATGCCGGAATGTTCGTAACGATAATGCCCTGACGACGGGCGGTTTCCACATCGACGACGTTGTATCCGGTGGCCAATACACCGATGTATTTCAAGTCCGGGAGTGCGGTCAGTATCTCTGCCGGAAGACAGGTTTTGTTGGTCAAGACGGCTTCGGCGTCACGACACCGTTCGAGGGTCTCCTGCGGAGCGGTGTAGTCGTACACGATGACCGAACCCAACGCTTCGAGGCCTTCCCAGGAGAGGTCTCCCGGATTGACGCAGTATCCGTCCAAAATAACGATTTTCATAAGGATCGAATGAATTTGTAGGCAAAGATACGACAATTCTCCCGAAAGCGCTTTCGAAAGCATCGGCTCGAACCGGAGGTTTTGCCGATTTTTTTTAACTTTGTCCACAAGCCTGCTCTCTCTTGAAGAAAGCCCCCGGCGGAATCGCGCTATGTCGTGAGGACTGACGGAGGAGCCAAGGTTGCAAAATGGATAGGAATGGATACTTGTTCGCGTTGTCATCGACCGATTGTTACCTCGACGGAGTCTGCGTCTCAGGCTTCGACGGAGCCTGTCGTGCTGAATCGGGAACAGCAGGAGTATGTCAAGCGGGTCTATGACGGGGGCGTGTTGTGTGAGCCCTGTCTACAAGAGATCCAAACCAAGATTAAACCGGTCGCTGTGCGCGAGTTGTCGAATTTTTTGTTGGATTATGCGACCACGCTGATGGGAGCGGGCGTACATACCTCGCGGGTTGTGCGCAATGTTAACCGCATCGCCGGATCGTTCGGCTATGAGACCGAGATGACCATTTTTCAGCGACATGTCACCTTGCACATTCTGCAACGGCAGGACGACAGTGTACGTCGGACGTCGCTGCGAACCATACGACCGGCCGGTTTTAACTTCGAAATCATCTCCAACCTCAGTACCCTGAGTTGGCAGGTTCACGATAATCATCTGACCATGTATGAACTGCGCGAAAAATTCAATGCCATTGTAACGAAACCGCGCATTTCACGTTGGTGGGTGTTGTGGTTGGTTTCGTTCGCCAATGCGGCCTTCTGCCGCTTGTTCGGCGGCGATGCGTGGGCCATGGGGCTGGTTTTTGTGGCCACGTTCGTGGGGTTCTTGCTCCGGCAGGAGATGAGCTTTCGACACATTAACCATCTGGCGGTCTTTACCCTCTCGTCTTTCGTCGCTTCGATGGTGGCCTCTCTCGGCGTATGGGCCTCGTTGGGTGAGACGCCACAGATCGCCCTGGGGGCCAGTGTGCTGTTTTTGATTCCGGGGGTGCCGTTGATTAATTCGATTATCGATCTCCTGGAAGGCTATGTGCTGATCGGGATCTCTCGGGCGGTGAACGCCTTGACGTTGATTATTTGTATAGCCCTCGGGCTGTCGGCTACCTTGCTTATTTTAGGATCTTACGCGCTATGAACGGGGATTTGATATGGACGCTATTGGGAGATGCCTTTTTTGCGGCGGTCGCGGCGCTGGGCTTTGCCGTCATCTCCAACCCACCGAAACGGGCCATCGCAATTTCGGCGATCTTGGCGGCGGTGGGACATGCCCTGCGTCTCTATTTGCTGACCCATACCTCCCTGGGCTTGCCGACAGCCTCGTTTTTTGCGGCCTTTATCATTGGAATGTTCAGTATGCTGGCCGCGAAATTGATCCATTGTCCGGCCGAAATTTTCTCCTTCCCGTCGCTGTTGCCGATGATTCCCGGGATGTATGCCTATAAGACCATCCTCTCTTTGTTGCGCTTTATGGAGGCGAAAACTCCTCAGGTTCAGCAGCAGTTGGTGGTCGATATTTTCCAAAACGGATTGACCGCCTTGTTTGTGATGTTTGCGTTGGTCATCGGGGCCTCCTTACCTTTGTTTTTGTTTCATAAACAGTCCTTTATGATGACCCGTTTGCTGAAGCCGACCGCTCGAAGACACCGCAAAATGCACCGTTCGTGACGTTGTCGGTTGATCGCTCGTGGAACCCTATAAAAAAGACAGGCACCTTAAATGCCTGTCTTTTTTTATGGAAGATTTCGGAAACGGTTTTGTCTTCGAGAAATTGCGTCCGGATCTTGTGCAACGGTTTCGAGCCGTCGGATCGGGCAGCATCTGGTGGCGGTCAGTCCCCCGGAGTTAACGACCCCAGAGCTTGGCCAGTTCCAGCAGGGTGTGTACCGCTTTACACATCGTGTCCAGCGAGCAGTATTCGAATTTGCCGTGGAAATTCATCCCGCCGGTGAACAGGTTGGGACAGGGCAGTCCCATATAGGAGAGTCGAGACCCGTCCGTCCCACCCCGAATGGGTCGTACGATCGGTGTTACTCCGGCCAGTTTCATGGCCTGCTGAGCTTTTTCGATCAGTTCCGGATAGGGTTCCACCATCTCCTTCATGTTGTAGTACTGATCTTTCAACGTCAGTTCGACAACCCCTTCGCCATGCCGTTCATTGAGTAACGCGACGGCGCTTTCCATAAAATGTTTCCGGGCTTCGAACCGGGCCCGATCGTGATCGCGGATGATGTATTCTATCGAGGCCTCTTCCACCGAACCGCTCATGGCGGCTAAATGATAGAACCCTTCATAGCCTTCGGTATGTTCGGGACGTTCGGCGGGGGGCAGCATCGTATCCAGTTCGCAGGCTACGTGCAGGGCATTGACCATCTTGTCTTTGGCATAGCCCGGATGGATGTTCCGGCCTTGAATGGCGACTTTTGCGCTGGCGGCATTGAAGTTTTCGTATTCGAGTTCGCCTTCGAACCCGCCGTCCACCGTGTAGGCAAACCGGGCTCCGAAACCTTCGACATTGAAATAATCCACGCCCCGACCGATCTCTTCATCCGGCGTGAAGGCGATGCGGATCTTGCCGTGGGCAATTTCGGGGTGATCCATGAGCCAGCAGGCCATGGTCATGATTTCGGCTACTCCGGCTTTGTCGTCCGCTCCCAGCAGGGTGGTTCCGTCCGTGGTGATGAGCGTATGTCCTTTGAAAAAGGCCAGTTCGGGAAATTCGGACACTTTCATGACCAGGTCGCGGTTCAGGCGAATATCTTTGCCGTCGTAGTTTTCGATCAGCCGAGGCTGGATGTCGGCTCCGCTCATTTCGGGACTGGTGTCCACATGGGAGATAAAACCGATGACCGGTTTCTCTTCCAGGCCCGGGGTGGCGGGGATGGTGCCCATTACATACCCATTGGGGTCTATTTCGGTTTCGGTCAGGCCCATGCCGATCATCTCTTCGAGCAGTAGGTTCAACAGGTTGAGTTGTTTGGCCGAAGAGGGGAAGGTTTCACTGTCGGGATCGCTCTGGGTGTCGATGGCCACATAGCGCAGGAAACGTTCCAAGAGTTGTTCTCTGAATTCCATAGTCTTTATTCTTTTTCGGGTTTCGCCCGCAGGCTATCCCAGATAAAGTAAACGATAATTGCGATATACATCACGACGCCCATCACTTCAGCACCCCGAGAGGCGTTCCATCCCGAGGCGAACCAATCGGCGCCGAAATATTTCAACAGGGCACTTACGACGCCCATCAGGGCTCCGCCGGCGATAAAGCCCGAAGCGATCAGGGTGCCGCGTTCGCGACGTGCTTTCTTTTGGGCTTCGCTGCCGGGGCGTCCGGCGACGAACCAGCTGATCAACCCGCCGACCAACAACGGGGTGTTGAGTTCCAACGGAATGAACATACCCAGGGCGAAGGCCAGGGCCGGAACGCCGATCATGGTGAGGATTAGCGCCAGGGCGGCTCCGGCGAAGTAGAGCATCCAGGGGGTCGAACCGCCTTCCATCAGGGGTTTGATGACGGCGGCCATGGCGTTGGCTTGGGGAGCGACCAGAGCCCCTTCACCCACGAAACCGTACGTGCGGTTGAGGATCATCATGACGCCGGCGACGGTAGCGGCCGAAACGGCGGTTCCGAGAAATTTCCAGCCTTCCTGTTTGGCCGGGGTGCTCCCGAGCCAGAACCCGATCTTCAGGTCGGTGATAAAACCACCGGCCATGGCCAGCGCCGTGCAGACCACGCCTCCGATGATCATGGCGGCCGTCATGCCGCTGGTGCCGCTCAGACCGACGCTGACCAGTACCAGCGAGCTGAGGATCAGGGTCATCAGGGTCATACCCGAAACCGGGTTGGTCCCCACGATGGCGATGGCGTTAGCGGCCACGGTGGTGAACAGGAACGAGATGACGAAGACGATCAGCAGCGCGACAATCGTGTGGAACCAGTTTCCCAGCACGCCGAACTGGAAGAAAACGAGCACCGTTGCCAGAACGGCGATCAGCAGCGTGAGGATCAGTTTCATGGAGAGGTCGCGTTGGGTTCTCAGTGGGGTTTCCTCCACTTTTTTCTTTCCGCCCAGCTCGCTGATCGCCAGTCCCAGGGCCTGGCGGATGATTTTTGACGAGCGGATGATGCCGATCACACCGGCCATGGCGATGCCGCCGATACCGATATGGCGAGCGTAGTGGGTGAAGATCTCTTCGGGGGTCATATTGCCCAGGAGGGTTTGGACGCCTTCGCCGACGGCGATGGTTTGTCCGGGGGCGAAATGGCTGATGAAGGGGATCAGCACGAACCAAACGGTAAAGGAGCCGGCGCAGATAATGGCGGCATATTTCAGTCCGATGATGTATCCCAATCCCAGGACGGCAGCTCCCGTATTGACTTTGAAGACCAGTTTGGCTTTGTCGGCCAGCAGGGTGCCCCAAGCGGCGATACGGGTCGAGATGACTTCGGTCCACCAGCCGAAGGTGCTGATGACGAAATCATACAAACCGCCGACCAGTCCGCTGATGGCCAGTAGTTTGGCTTGATCTCCTTTTTTCTCGCCGGAGACCAGGACTTCGGTGGTAGCGGTCGCTTCGGGAAAGGGGTATTTGCCCTGCATGTCCTTCACGAAATATTTGCGGAAGGGGATCAATAGCAGAATGCCGAGAAAGCCTCCCAGCAGCGAGGAAAGAAAAATTTGGTAAAACTGGGCTTCGAGTCCCAGGATATAGAGGGCCGGCAGGGTAAAGATGGCTCCGGCCACAATGACGCCCGAGGAGGCGCCGATGGATTGGATAATCACGTTTTGGCCGAGCATGTTTTTGCGGCCGGTGAGGTTTCCTACCCCGACGGCAATGATTGCGATGGGGATCGCGGCTTCGAAGACCTGGCCCACGCGCAGACCGAGGTAGGCGGCTGCGGCCGAGAAGATGATCGCCATCAAAATGCCGAAGCTCACCGAGTAGGGGGTTACTTCGCGCGGTTTGCTTTGGGGGGACATGACGGGCTTGTATTCTTCGCCCGGAGCCAGTTCGCGGTAGGCGTTTTCTGGCAGAGATGTCGGTTGGGTATCGTCTGTTTGCATGAGATGAAGTTAAAAATTCGCACAGATTCGACCGGGAGTCGAAATCCTCCAAAAGTACGGATTTTTGTGCGAAAAGACAACTTTAGGGCGTTTTTACCGGGAAGGGTGGGAAATGGTAGGGTGAGTGTCGGAATTGAACGAGCGACGGGGAAAGGCTGTGGGGCGGAAGAAAGGGGCGGTGGATACCCCGCCAGGGCGTCTTTCTGAGAGGTCGCCGTGTTTTTTCATGCTGTTTTTCTTCGACGTTTCCCGACGTTTTTTCGGGATGCTTTCGGGGTGCTACCGGGGCACTTTCCGGGGCGTTTCCCGGAACGCTTCTGGGGTACGTAATCGTTGAATGGAGCTATCGGGTGATGCGATTCCGATTTTCTGCGTATTTTTGCGGCCGGGAAGGATACGATGCGTCCCTGTCGCGCAGGCCCTGTCAAGGATGCAGGGGTGACCACCCGCCCGTACCTCACTACGAGAAGGCGATGGAAAGAGGGGAGGTTGTTGTCGAGGCGCGCTTCCCGACGCCGTAAAAATTTGCTTATGTGGTTAACGCTTGCTTTTACTTCGGCTGCCCTGCTGGGGTTTTACGATGTATTTAAAAAGGAGGCTTTGCGGGACAATGCCGTATTGCCGGTGTTGTTGCTCAACACCCTGTTCAGTTCGCTCATTTTTCTCCCTTTCATTCTTTTGTCGGCCTGGATGCCGGAACGTATGGCCGAACATCCGGCGCTGTATGTGCCTACCGTCGGCTGGGAGGTTCATCGCTTTATTCTGCTGAAATCGGTTATTGTCCTTAGTTCCTGGATCTTCGGCTATTTCGGTATGAAAAACTTGCCGATCACCATTGTCGGTCCCATCAATGCGACACGACCGGTGATGGTTTTATTGGGGGCGTTGTTGATTTTTGGGGAACGTCTCAATCTGTATCAATGGATCGGGGTGGTCTTGGCCGCCGTATCGTTTTTGATGTTGAGTCGGTCCGGCAAAAAAGAAGGAATCGACTTCCGCCACAATCGATGGATATTTTGCGTGGTTTTGGCGGCGGTGTTGGGGGCGATCAGCGGATTGTACGATAAATACCTGATGAAGAGTCTGAACCCCATGTTGGTTCAGTCGTGGTATAACCTTTATCAATTGGGGCTGATGGGCATTATCTTGACCGTATTGTGGTGGCCGAGACGGCGTACCTCGCCGTTCCACTGGAAATGGAGTATTCCCTTGATTTCGATCTTTCTGGGTGCGGCCGATTTCGTCTATTTCTATGCTCTGAGCGAACCCGATTCGATGATCTCCATCGTCTCGATGATTCGGCGAGGCAGTGTGGTCGTTTCGTTTACGTTCGGAGCGCTGCTCTTTCGGGAGAAAAACTTGCGGAGCAAGGCTGTGGATCTGTTGCTGGTCTTGATCGGGATGGTGTTCCTGTACCTGGGATCGAAGTAATCGAAGGCTCTTTCTCACCTCACGCGAGGGGGGATGCTCGTTGCAGGTGCGATCGTCGGTGGGTTAGATCCGTTGTCAAGCCTTATGCGTTCGGTTCGAACCGATTGATTTCCCTGCCGCGAGAGGTAGATCACCCCGGAAGGAAAGGTACGTTCAGCACGTTGCTTCTCTGTGTATCGGAAGATAGCAATAAAAATTCGGCCCGGAAGGTATGTCTTCCGGGCCGAGTCTATATGTCCGTGGCGGGGACAGTATCCCGCACTTATTCAATGATCTCCATAGGGAAGGTCACCTGCTGGTTGTACCAGTACCAGAACGACGAGACGAAAACTACGCGAATCGGCGCATTGCTTTTGACGACGAATTGACTGACACCGACCGGTCGAACCGGGTTGCCCCAATCGTATGCATAGCCCAATTGAGTCCAGGCGAGCGGAGGGGTAGCGGTGTAGGCCTCTTTCCGGAATCGTTCGATCCAGGCTTTATGGTTGGGGTCTACCTGCTCGGGGAAGGTCACGCTGGAGTAATGGATCGTAGGATCCGGGTCGGGGGTGGGACGGAACAGGTTCTGGGGCGAGACCCAGAAGGCGGCGATGTACGAATAATCGCTTTCAGGGGGTAGCCCGAGCAATTGCTTCACGCTGACCACCAGCGAGGCCGAATCCATGATCGGTTCGTTTTTCAGAAAGGCGCTCAGTTGAGGGTCGAGACTGACCCACCACATTTCTTGGGGATTCAGGCTCGAGGGCGCGATTTTGTCGGGCGATCCGGTCCACTGCGCGATCTCTTTTTCGGAGAGGGGAATCATCGCCAGAATCATCGAATCGGTCGAGCGGGTCACCTGAGGATCGTTGACCCCCCAGAGGTCGTTGACCATTTCGTGTGCCGTAATGTCCTGCGCGTCTTTTACGGCATGTTCATACATTTTTTCTTGTTGTTTTTGCCATTGAGCTTCTTCCCGCGCTTCGCGTCGCAGTAGCCATCCGGGTTTGGTGGTATCTTGCTCCTGGGCGTATACGGCCGTGCTGCATATCAGCATGGCTGTCAGTACTAAATGCGATGTCTTTATCATAAACATGAGCTCTTGGGAAAGAAAGATACTTAATTTTTCTGACAAGGTATAAAAAAATCTTCGGAATTTATATGGATCCTCCACAAGAAGATCTATCGGAAAGACAGCAGCATGGAAACGTAAGATTGGGGGGAGGGGAATTTGGGAAATTGATAAAAAAAAAGGATTTTTGTGTGTTTATTGAAGACGGTTTCCCGGCGGCATCGACGAAGTTGCCGGAATCGTCTGGAATTAAAGATACATCTGGTATGCGTAAGCCCCTCTTTTTGCTGTCGATCTTCACCTTGGCGCTCACTACTCTGACCGCGCAGGACGCCCCCGAAATATGGGCCGATCCGTCGTATGCATCGTTCGGAAAGGCTCAACCCCGTCAGGAGTTTATCAGTTATGTGAATCGGGAACATGCCGAACAACGTAACCTGGTCGAAAACGATCACTATTTGCCGTTGGAAGGCAAGTGGCGAGTGTTGCGTTCGACCGTAGCCGAAGGCGGGGAGGCGGGTTTCTACCGGCCCCGATTCTCGGTGGCGGCCTGGGACGAGACAACGGTCCCGAATGTGGTTCCTGCTCAGGGCGTTTCGCCGTTGGCTTCGCTGACGCCGCCGGCCTTGCCTTCGTTGATCCCTTTGGTGCAATATCGGGCCGAAATCGAGGTGCCTTATTTGTGGCTCGATCGGGACGTTTACCTGCATATTGAGGGGATGAGCAGTGCCTATTCGCTGTATGTCAATGGGGTGCGCGTGGGATATAGCAACGATACCCGCACGCCGGCCGAATACAATATCTCGCCGGCACTGACCGACGGATTGAATGCGATCGGCATCGAGGTGTATGGCTATTCGGTCGGCAACTGGATGGAAACGCTGATTCCGTCGCTCGAACCGGGATCGCTGGGACGTATTTATGTCTACTCGCAGCCCAAATTGTGTATTCACGATTTTGTGATCACCACGCAACTCGATTCGGCCGGGCGGAACGGAATCATGTGGATTACGGCCGTGATGTCCAACAGCTACCGCAACGAAGAGAAGATTACCCTGGGTTACGATATCTACGCCCCCAACGGCGGTAAGTTGTTGACGTATAATTTGCAGGAGGTCGATGTTCCGGGTTTGGGGTACGATACGATCATCTGCAAGGAGTATATCTATCCCAGTTCTCGCAAGATGTGGTCGCCCGAAACCCCCGATCTCTATTTGGTGATGCTCTACACGCGTCGGGACGGTCGGATTACCGAGTACATTCCTTTCAAAGTGGGCTTTAATCGGACGGAAGTCAAAGACGGGAAGTTGTATGCGAACGGGAAACCGGTTCAGCTTTCGGCGGTCAATTACGACGCGGCCCGGGACGAAGAGACCACCCAGCAGCAGTTGAAACGCCTGAAGGCGCATGGAATCAACACGATTTGTGTCAGCTATCCGCAGCCCCGCTACTTTTATGAGCTGTGCGATCGGATCGGTTTCTATGTCATTGACCAGGCGAATAATAACCCGGGATACCGCAAGGATGATCGTAATGTGGGAGGCTCGTTGGCCAACGATCGGGCGTTTTTGCCGGCCTTTATCGACCGGGCGGCTCAGATGCAGGGTCGGAGCAAGGGATATACGTCGTTGTTGGCGATTTCGATGGGGGGCGAGAGTGGCAACGGATACAATTTCTATAAGACGTATCAGTGGCTTAAGGCACATGACAGCATCCATCCGGTGACCTACCGGGATGCACAAGGCGAATGGAATAGCGATCTTCTCTTCCCGGATGCTCGGGATGCCCGATCGTTTCTGGTGTCCGATCCGCCGAAAAAGAGTACGGCTCATCGTAACAGCACGCGTCGTCGCTAATGAATATCGATATACTGGCCATAGGAAAGACCGATTCGTCTCAGGTGGAGACGTTAGTGGGGGAGTATCTGCGTCGTCTGAATTTTTATACAAAGGTGACGTGGACGGTGTTGCCCGACCCCAAAAATCGCCGGACCCTTTCGGCGGATACCCAAAAACGGCAGGAGGGAGCCTTGATTCTCAAACAGCTGTCGGAGGGCGATTGGTTGGTGTTGTTGGACGAAAAGGGGAAGGAGATGCGGTCGATGGAGTTTGCGGATTGGATGCAAAAACGGATGAATTCCGGGGTGAAACGATTGTGCTTTGTGATCGGGGGGCCCTATGGATTTTCTAAAGCGGTTTATCAACGGGCCAATGAGCTATTGTCCCTGTCTCGGATGACCTTTTCCCACCAGATTGTCCGTGTATTGTTTGCTGAACAACTCTATCGGGCCTTTACGATTCTGCACAACGAGCCCTACCACCACGAATAACCCGAAACAGAACCCCCTTTTTTGAATTCATAAAACCCAGCGGGGAGATACACAATTTGTATCTCCCCGCTGGGTTTTCCCTGCTTTTAAAACGGACCTATACGGTCGTCTCGTCAGGATGAAAGAGCAGGTCCTCCTCTTCCTCCTCCTGTGCGATACGATGCACGCGTTTGGCGACGTCTTGTTTCAGCTGATTCTTTTCGATGACGAATTCCACGCGGTCCCCGACATGCAGGTCGTTGAAGTCTCCGATGACGTCTTGACTGTGGAAATAGAGGTTGTTGTTGGGGTATTTGATAAACCCGAAGCCATTTTTTAAGCTCAGAATTTCACTGACGTCGGTGTGAACGCCGCTGTTGCTGTTGTTGGAGGAAGTGTCCGGCACGAACATCTCCAGGATCAAAGGATCCTGTTGCGCAATACCCCGGTCGATGACTTCATGCATCGGAATGGGGTAGGTGGCCAGGGAGAGCAGTTCGTGCGATGTTTTGGTCACCATGCGGATTCCGTCGTCGTTGAGGTATTCGAATTCCCAGCTCAACAACATGACCGGAATGCCTAATGCGTTGATCTTGCGGATCAACGGGGCATAATCCGTATCTGACACGACCAGAACGACAAAATCGACCAGGTGCAGCATGGAGAGTTCATAGGCTTCCAACGAGAGCCAAACGTCGATTCCGCGCTCTTCTTTGCGGCCCATCAGGTTACGCAGAGGCAGATAATGGGTGTGAATCCCTTCGGACATCAGAATGTCGTCGAACACTCGGTCGTTATAGAGCTGATTGCCCCGCATGGAGGCTTCGGAGGCGTTGAGTCGTCCCCGGAAATAGTGAGCTTCGGCAATTTGGCATCGCACGGGGTCGAGGCCTTCTTCTTCGGCGACTTGGTGCCGGATGAATTGGTGAAGGCCACTTAGGCTTAACCGACGTTTTTCCGAGTGGATGTAGTTGTAGTAATTGGAGGCATGTAATAGAAAGTTGCCGTCGTAAAAGACTCCGATCCGGCAAAAATTATACGGTCTGTCCATCATACTTATATGAATTACGGAATATAATTATTAGATGTAAATGCGAGGGAATAACAGGGATCTCTGCGAGAAGGATTCCCGATCATGGGTTTCAAAAGTAGTGGAATAATCGGAGATTTCCAGCATAAAAAAGTTTTTCTGTGCGATTTTTCAGGGAAAAATGCCTTGTAGGGCTTCGGTCGAGGGGGTTGGATGTGAAGCGGGAAATGGAAAAGTCAGTTTGAATTAATGCGCAGAAAGATTAACTTTGAAAAAATTTTAGGCGTTATATATGGCGACGATGAAAGATATGGAACAGGTGCTCTCGCAGATCGATCGTATGCGGAGTATAGCTTCCCGTTGGTTGGCGACGGAAACGGTTTCGGCCATGGAACGGGACCTGATGCTCGATAAGTTGAGAATGCTCTATGAGGAGATTCTATTCTGGGAGGGTGAACGATTGACGCCCGAGGAGAGTGTTGAACCGCCCGTCAAAGAGAACGAAGGAAAATCGCTTGCTTCAATGAAGGAGGATCCGGCCGGTGCGGTCGCCTCATCCCTCGAATCGGCGGAGGTTGTGGCCTCCCCGGCCAACGAGCCCGCTCCGCAGAGCGGATCTGAGGCCACGGCGGAAGCATCGATGCCTGCAGGGTCGGAAACCGTGGTCGAAGAGGCCTCGCAGCCGATGGCGTGGACCCGCTCACACGCCTCGACGACGAAGGATTCGATGGCCGAACCAAAACTGTTCAGTGATGAGGCCCATGTTCGGACCCGGGTCGATAAGCAGGTGATCCTGTCGCTCTATGGGGACGACTCGCCGAGTATGGCTCGTCCGTTTGTGGGGGCACATCAGCCTCCTGCCCAGCCTGAAGTGGCGGTATACGAATCGGTAACGGTGTCGGAAACGCCGTCGGAGGCCGAACCGATGAGGGAGCCGATCCAAACCGCCCAGCCGGTAGAACCGGAAGTGTTGTCTTCGTCGGAGTCTTCGGCCCAACTGGAACCGTCGGCCCCCGTGGATCAGCCGCTCTATCCGGAAACGACGACTACCCCGGTGAGTGGAATCTCCTCGGAAAGTCCGAAAACTTCGGGGTACGCGGACCATTCGGAGGCTACGCTGGCCTCGACGCCTCATACCACGAAGGTGCTGGGAGAGATCATTGTGACCCCTACGGAGTCGTTGGGGGATCGGTTGGGGAAACAGCATCCGCATACCGATGTGGCCTCTCGCTTGCGGGCCCAAACGATCACGGACCTGCAGCACAGCATCGGGATCAATGATCGTTTTCTGTTGATCAATGAGCTTTTCGGGGGGGATGCGGCCTTGTATGAACAGACCCTGGCCCGTTTGAATGAATTTACGTCGCTGGATGATGCGATGATCTATATTCAGGAACATTTCGATTGGAATCCCGATGCGGCAGGAACGACCTTCCTGGTGGAACTCCTGGAGCGCAAGTTGGAAAACTAAGCGTCGGTCATGGCTAAACTCTATATTGTTCCCACACCGATCGGCAATCTCGACGATATTACGTTGCGCGCGGTGAAGGTCCTCTCCGAAGTGGATGTGGTCCTGGCCGAAGATACGCGTACGAGCGGTTTTTTGCTCAAGCACCTCGGCTTGGATAAAAAGCTGTGGAGTCATCACAAATTCAATGAACATGCCGCGGTGGAGGCGGTGGCGTCGGCCATTTTGGGGGGCGAAACGATGGCGTTGGTCTCTGATGCCGGGACGCCGGGGATTTCCGATCCCGGATTTTTGCTGGTCCGGACCTGTTTGGAACGGGGCATCGAGGTGGAGACTCTGCCGGGTCCGACGGCTTTTGTGCCGGCGTTGATCAATAGCGGTTTCCCGGCCGACCGGTTCTGCTTCGAAGGCTTTTTGCCCCCCAAAAAAGGCCGTTCGAAACGTCTGCAAGCGTTGCTCGAGGAGAGTCGGACGATGATTTTTTATGAGTCTCCCTATCGATTGCTGAAAACGCTGAAGGAGTTTGCCGAACTGTGGGGAGCGGATCGGGAAGCGGCCGTGTCGCGGGAGTTGACCAAAAAGTTTGAAGAAAACGTCCGCGGAACCCTCGGCATGTTGATCGACCATTTTACCCGCCGGGAGCCTAAAGGCGAAATCGTGTTGATTGTGGCGGGAAAGGGCCGCAAGGAAAAAGAACATCAAACTGAAACGGAAGAATAGACGTTATGGAAGAACAATCATCGAAGACAAAGGGTTTTTCGTTTGAAGGTTTGTGGGGGTATATCCGCAGCCGTTTCGATCTGGATGATGATAAAGCCTCGGAAGAGGATGTCAAAGAGAATATTAAAAAGGGAGTCGAATTTCGGGGGACGAATCTGTGGGTTTTGATTTTCGCGACGTTTGTCGCTTCGTTGGGGCTGAACATGAACTCGGCCGCCGTCATTATCGGGGCGATGTTGATCTCTCCGCTGATGGGCCCGATCATGGGGATCGGATTATCGGTGGGAATCAACGATTTCGAACTGATGAAACGCTCGCTGCGCAACTTCGGCCTGATGGTGTTGGTCAGTATCCTCACCTCGACGCTCTATTTCTTGTTGTCGCCGCTGAGTGAGGCGAAAAGCGAACTGTTGGCGCGTACCATGCCGACGATCTATGATGTGCTGATCGCCTTTTTCGGGGGATTGGCCGGGATTGTGGCGCAGTCGCGCAAGGACCGTACCTCGACGGTCATTCCCGGGGTGGCGATCGCCACGGCCTTGATGCCGCCGTTGTGTACGGCCGGGTACGGGTTGGCGACCTGGCAGCTGAACTATTTTATCGGGGCCTTTTATTTGTTCTTCATCAATACGGTATTTATTGCCATTGCGACGTTTATCGTCGTGCGTTTCCTGCGCTATAGCCCCAAAGTCTTTTTGGATCCCATTCGGGAGCGTCAGGTGAAACGGTATATTTTGATCATCGTCTTTGTGACGTTGATTCCCAGCGTGATCCTGGCGGTGCGCATTGTTCGGCAGAGTCTGTTCGAGTCGGCTGCAGACCGATATGTGGCGGCGGTGATGCATTTCCCGAAAGCACAGGTGATTGACTATCAACGGACCATTCACGCCGATGGCAGCCGGGAAATCGATGTGATCTTGATCGGGGACCCGGTCTCGTCGGATGCTATCGAAAACGCTCGGATGCAGTTGGCAGCCTATAATCTGGAAGGCACGAAACTGACCGTGCGTCAATCGGGCCAGGGTGAGCAGGTCGATATCAATACCTTGCAAACGGGTTATCAGGATCTGTTACAAGAGAAAAATGCGTATATTCAGGAGCTGGAAAAGAAGGTGGGTACCTTGTCGGCGGATACGTTGCCGTCGGGAGATATCACGCGGGAGATGACGGCTCTGGCGCCCGAGATTGCCCAGGTGACCCTGACCAAAACCAAGAGTTACGATGCCCAGGGTAATCCGGTCGATACGACCGTGATCTGCCTGCTGCGTATGAAGGAGCAGGTGCGGATTCCCGAGAGCGAACAACAACGGATTGTGGGTTGGCTCCAGGCCCGTACGAAAAACGATAACGTGAAACTTTACGTGGAATAACGAAGGTATGAATTATCAGGAAATTTGTGCACGTGTGTGCGAGATCGCTCGCGAAGCGGGGACCTATATTGCAGCGCAGCGTGCGACCTTTTCGTTCGACGACGTCGAATACAAAGGGGTCCAGAACATGGTCTCCTATGTCGATCGGGGGTCGGAACGGCTGGTGGTGGAACGTCTGGGCGCCTTGTTGCCCGAGGCAGGGTTCGTGACCGAAGAGGGAACGGTACGTGCTACGGTCAATGCCCGTTTGAAATGGATCATCGACCCGTTGGACGGGACGACCAACTTTATTCACGGCTTGCCGCCCTACTGTGTGAGCCTGGCCCTGATGGAGGAGAATGAAGTGGTGGTGGGGGTTGTGTATGAGGTGAATTCCCAGGAGATGTTTTACGCCTGGAAAGGATCGCCGGCCTACCTGAACGGTAAAGAGATTCACGTCTCCGCGACCCAGAAATTGGAAAATTCGTTGGTGGCGATCGGATTCTCCTACTCTTCTCATCTCGAAATGGATGACTTTATGGAGTCGGCTACCTATTTTCAACAAAACACTCATGGCATCCGACGTTTGGGATCGGCAGCGGCCGATTTGGCTTATGTAGCATGTGGCCGTTTCGATGCCTTTTTCCAGGTGCGCCTGGCCGCATGGGATGTGGCGGCCGGAGCCTTGATCGCTCAGCAGGCCGGCGCTCGGGTCACCGATTTTTCGGGTGGAGAAAATTATATCTTTGGACGGGAAATTATCGCCTGCACCCCGGCCATCTATGACGCTATCAAACCGCACGCCCGATGAAACGCTCGACCCGCATCCAATATCGAATCTTCTATAAGGCTTGTCGTCTGGTGGGGCGCTTGCCGGAGAAGTGGTTGTACGGCGGGTTGGCAAACTTGATTTTTTTTCTGCTGTATCGGGTGGTGCGTTACCGTTTGCCGGTGGTGCGCCAGAATCTGGCCCACTCCTTCCCGGAAAAAACCGAACATGAACGCCTCGATATCGAGTATCGTTTCTATCGGCATCTCTCGGAGGTGTTTGTGGATACGATCCGTTTGGCCTCCATCTCTCGGGAAGAGATCCTGCAGCGGATGGTGTATACCAACCTCGAAGAGAATGAACGGCGCATGAAGGGAAAAAACTGGATTGCCGCGATGTCTCATTATGGGTCGTGGGAGCTGACGATCAATTATGTCTGTCTGTCGGACCATCGGCTGTTGGCCGTGTATCGTCCCCTGCACAACAAGGTGTTCGATTTTTACTATTATATGGTTCGTTCCCGTTTCGGGACCCAACCCATCCCGATGCACGAGATCTATCGGGAGGTTATTCGAGCTCAACGTCCTGATCATCAACGGGTCGGTGTGGCCTTGATTGCCGACCAAACCCCGCCGATTCACGAGATCAAGCATTGGTACCACTTTTTGAGTCAGGATACGCCATTTTTCTCGGGGATCGAAAAAATTGCCCGACGGTTCCATATGCCCATTGTTTTTATGCATGTACGTCAGACGCGTCCTCGCTATTATGAGGCAGAATTGATTCCGATTTACGATGGCGAGGAGGAGGTCTCCGAATATGAAATCACCCAACGCTATGTCGAACACCTCGAAGCGATGATTCGCGAAAATCCCCATTTGTGGATGTGGTCTCATCGGCGCTGGAAACATTCTCGGCAGAGTGTGGCGGCTTTCTGGAAAGCGGAGCAGGAACGGGTACGAAAATCGGAAGGGGCCTCGGCCAAACCCGAGGAAACCCAGCCAGGAAATAGAGATGCTTATGAAGGTTAAAAT
Source organism: uncultured Alistipes sp. (assembly GCA_944326035.1). GTDB lineage: Bacteria > Bacteroidota > Bacteroidia > Bacteroidales > Rikenellaceae > Alistipes_A. Next base: position 86,256 of record CALVCS010000011.1, read on the forward strand.
CGTCATACTCAACTGGAACGGGCGGGAGCATTTAGCGCGTTTTTTGCCTTCGGTGTTGGCTCATAGCCCACAGGGATCGGTTGTGGTGGCCGACAATGGTTCGCAGGATGATTCGGTGGCCTGGTTACGGAGCCATCACCCGGATGTAGAGCTGATTCAGTTCTCGGAGAATTACGGATATGCCGGAGGCTATAACATGGCGCTGGAACGGGTGGATGCCGATCTGTTTGTCTTGTTGAATTCGGATGTCGAAGTGCCGCCTCATTGGTTGGATCCGTTGGTCCGTCGCATGGAGGAAGATCCGCAGATCGCGGCGTTGTCCCCTAAAATCCGCTCGTTCGATCGTCCGGCCCATTTTGAGTATGCCGGGGCGGCCGGTGGGTTTATCGATTGGTTCGGGTATCCGTTCTGTCGAGGCCGTATCTTGAGTACGATCGAGGTCGATCAAGGGCAATATGATGATACCCGCGAGGTGTTTTGGGCTTCGGGGGCGTGTATGGTGGTACGAGCGGCTCTCTTTCGGGAGTTGGGTGGCTTCGATGCCGATTTCTTTGCGCATATGGAGGAGATCGACTTCTGTTGGCGGGCTCGTCTGGCCGGGTACAAAATCGTGGCCGAAGCCGAGAGCGAAGTCTTTCACCTGGGGGGAGGTACTTTGCCGAACAATAGCCCCCGGAAGTTGTATCTCAACTATCGCAACAACCTGGCGATGTTGTATAAGAATCTCTCGTGGACCGGCTTGTGTACCGTGCTGTTGATACGGGGCTTTCTGGATACCCTGTCGGCCTTGATTTTTCTGCTGCAGGGGCGGGGCGACTTTTTTAAAGTGGTGGTGTTGGCGCATGTCGATTTCCATCGTTCGCATCGGGCGTTGCGTCGTAAAAGAGCTTGGATCAACCAGATACGACGTGTCAATCATCCGTATGGCATCTATCAGGGCAGCATTATTTTACGATATGCGTTGGGGCGTCGTACGTTTGCGCATATGATGTAGGGGCTCCATCCGGGGGAACGGGGAACCAAATCCGACGCTCAGGAACGGAGTGAAAACGGGGCTTCGAAGATCGCGGAAGACTTTACAAAGGGGGTTTTGAAATTTGCCCAGAGAGCGGTGGCGACCGCATTTTGATGTATAGAAATAACAGAGGAGGCGGTTCCCCATTTGGGAACCGCCTCCTCTGTTGTGAGAGAATAGGTTTTAGCGGCGATACTGCGTGTGGAGCGTTCGGCTATTGCCTTTGGCATCGGACACGACGACCGAAAGCTTGTGGTTCAAGCCGGTCGGCCAGCGCGTATCGTCGAAGACGTGGGTGATCCGGTTATTTTTGGGGTCATATTCCAGCAGGGCCCATTGCCCGTCGATGGTGGCAGAGTAGGAGGCGATGCCGGAAAAGTTATCGGTAATTTTCAGCGAAAGACTTTTTTGCGCCGAGAGATCAGCCCCCGATTTGAATTCGGGCGTAATGCGGGGCGGCAGCGTATCGACGGCAATGTAATAGGTGCCGAAGTTGCGCACCCGGGCTTCGACCCGTCCGCCCGGCCCATCGTTGATCCAGCGGCCACCGGCGGCCGATCGCTTGCCGGATGCAGAGACCACACCCAGCAGGGCTTTGTCGCGTAATCGGGTGGGTAGGCCGTCGGCAGCCAGCGAGACGGTGATCGGTTTTTGCAGCGGTTCGTCGGCCGAGAGGATGTTGTATAGCGGTGAATAGGCATAGGAGGGGAGCGGGATGTCTCGTGCCGGTGCATGGAAGAGCACCGATTCGTACAAGGCACGGGCGGGAATCGAAACCGACAGCCCGTCGGAGTCGTACTGAAAATCTTTCCACCACAGGACAGGAATGCCCTCCGGAGTGGGCAGGGTGTCCAGTTTGTGCTTCAGCGTGATGGAGAAGCTGATCTGACTGCGGTTGCCCGCTTCATCTTCCAGATCGATTTCAATCGGGTGGAGCTGGTTGTCGTCCAGGGCGATGAGCCCTTGTCGTCGGACGTTGCGGTAAATGTCTAAGGGATTATTGGGCAGCACGAACAGTCGGTAGATGTTATTGCGTTTGCCTTGTTCGCTGTATAGGGTAACGGCATTGGCATAACGGGTCACATTGAACGGAACCCGATCGACTTCCAGGGCAAAGATCGGTTGCCCGTCGAGCCGTTCCTGAAGACGGTATAGACCCATGACGTTATGGGTGCCGTTTTTGTACTCTTTGGCCTCTATCGCGAAATAGCCTTGCCGGCAGACCGAAAGCGTCGATCCGGTGGTGGGAACATATCGATTCGAAGCCTCCCGCCGAAGGGGAATGCGTTGAACGATCCGGTGCTGCGGAATACCCTGAATGGTGTCGATGCGGACATAATATAGCGTGAGCGCACGGGGCGGAATCGTATCCCGGACCGGCAGGATATGGTGAGCTATCAGGTTATAGGGGCGTTGTGCCGCGTCCCGAATCTCGAAATGGAGATGCGGTCCCCCGGAAGATCCTCGATTACCGGAGAGGGCGATGAGTTGTCCCTGGCGAATCGGGAATTGGTCGGGTTGGAAGCTCAGATCGAGGGCAAAACGTTTTCGGGCATACTGTTGGCGATACACATAGTGTTCGAGCGAGTCGAAAAACTGTTCTACATGGCCATAAACGGAAGTGGTTCCATTGGGGTGTTGGATGTATAGCGCTTTGCCATATCCCGACGGTGAAACCGCGACACGGGACACATAGCCCGAAGCCACGGCATAAATCGGTTTGCCGGTTACGCCCTGGGTCTTGAGGTCGATGCCGGAATGGAAATGGTTGAGGCGTAGTTCGCCATAATTGGCCGAGAGTAAGGTGGGAATATTTAGGGGCGGGCGATAACCGTAATCAGCCAGTGGCTGGGAGTTTTGAGCGTTCAGCGGGAGGCTGAGTGCGGCCAACACTCCCGCTATCCATAAAGTGCGGATCATGCTTGTAGGGATTGCATCGTCTGGGCGTATAGGCTGTGGAATCGGACGATGGTTTCGATCCCACGGTAGAAATTCTGTAAAGCAAAACTTTCGTTGGGAGAGTGGATGGCGTCTTCGCCCAATCCGAACCCCATTAAGATGGACCTGAGTCCCAGAACTTTCTCAAAGGTACTGATAATGGGAATACTGCCTCCGGAATAGAACGGCAGGGGATCTCGTCCGAACGTTTGCCGCATGGCTTCGGCTGCCGCCCGATAGCCAGGCAGATCGGTGGGGCAGACGTAGGGCATGCCTCCATGCAGAAAACGTACCTGCACCGTGACGCTGTCGGGAGCCAGTGCCCGAAAATGGTGTTCGAACAGGGTGGCGATGTACTGAAAGTCCTGATTCGGCACCAGTCGCATGGAGATTTTGGCGAAGGCTTTCGAGGGAATGACCGTTTTACTGCCCTCTCCGGTATAGCCGCTCCAGAGGCCGTTGACGTCCAACGAAGGGCGGATGCCGGTACGTTCCAGGGTGCTGTATCCGGTTTCACCGCTTGTGGTCGGAATGCCGATGGAGGCTCGATAGGCAGATTCGTCGAAAGGCGCCTGGGCAAAGAGGGCTCTTTCCTGAGGGGTCAAATCCCGCACCCCATCATAAAATCCGGGGATCGTGATGCGACCTTGTTCGTCGGTCAGGGAGGCGATCAAGTGGGAGAGCACATTGGCCGGATTGGCGACGGCACCCCCATAAAGGCCCGAGTGGAGATCTTTGTCGGGCCCCGTCACCTCCACTTCCATATAGCAGAGTCCGCGCAGACCGCAGGTGATCGAGGGGGTTTCCCAGCCCAACAAACTGGTGTCGGAGACCAGAATCAGGTCGGCGGCCAGTCGTTCGGTCTGTTCCTGACACCAGCGTTCCAGACTGGCCGAACCGATCTCCTCTTCGCCTTCGATCATGAATTTCAGGTTACAAGGCAGCTGGCCGGTGCGAATCATCGCTTCGGCGGCTTTGAGGTGCATGAACGATTGTCCTTTGTCGTCATTGGCACCGCGCGCCCAGATCCTCCCGTGGCGGATTTCCGGTTCGAACGGGTCGCTGAGCCAGGCTTCCCGAGGGTCGACCGGCATGACGTCGTAATGGCCATAGATCAATACCGTAGGGCGTTGCGGATCGATGATTTTTTCGCCGTAGACAATCGGGTTTCCGTTGGTGGGCATCACCTCTGCCCGGTCGAGGCCGGCTTTCAACAGGGCTTGTTGTACCCATTCGGCACATCGTTTCATGTCCGTGGCGTGGGTGGGTTCTGCACTGATGGAGGGTATGCGCAACCATTCGAAAAGCTCTTGCAGAAACGGTTCGCGATGTTGTTCGATATAGGAGAGAGCCGCTTTCATCTTTGTCTAAATTTGACTCTAAGGTAGTGCTTTTTTACGGCTCTGCCAAACCTCGACGAGACGTCGATGAAGCCTCTTTTCCGGGATGTTTTGGTGCATCGTCGACGGGCGTTCGAGCGGAGGGCGGAAGCCTGGAGGGTTCTGAAATTCCAGAACGTCTGAGTCGAGCAATCGGATGCCGGCAGTCCGGTTTCTGCTCTGGATAGCCGATCCTGGGGGTATCAAAAAAAGCAAACTTTAGGCTTGAAGTTTGCTTGGAAGGTGGGCGCGACGGTGACCGTCGGAGGAATGGTGCCCGCAGGAGGAACGGGATCCCCAACGGAGGCGACCCGATTAATGATTGACCATCGAGCGGATCTCGTCCATGATTTTTTCGGCCAGGGCATCGGCCGAAGCGCGGTCACGACTTTCGCTGTAGATGCGGATGATCGGTTCGGTGTTCGATTTGCGCAGGTGTACCCATTGCGTCGGGAAATCGATCTTCACCCCGTCGATGTCATTGACCTGTTCGTGAGCATAACGCTCTTTCATGCGGGCCAAAACGGCGTCGACATCGATGTCCGGGGTCAGTTGAATCTTGTTTTTGGAGATGTAATAGGCCGGATAGGTGGCTCTCAGTTGAGAGGCGCTCAGTCCGCTGTGGACCAGGTGGGTCAGGAACAAGGCCACCCCAACCAACGCATCTCGTCCGTAATGGAGGGCCGGATAGATCACCCCTCCGTTGCCTTCGCCTCCGATTACAGCGTTGACCTCTTTCATTTTGGCGACGACGTTCACTTCTCCGACGGCGGCGGCATAGTATTGGCAACCGTGTCGTTCGGTTACGTCACGCAAAGCTCTGGACGAACTCAGATTGGAGACGGTGTTGCCCGGGGTATGCGACAAAACATAGTCGGCTACGGCCACCAGGGTATATTCTTCACCGAACATGCTGCCGTCTTCACACACCAGGGCCAGACGGTCGACATCGGGGTCGACCACGACCCCCAGATTGGCTTTTTCGGCTGCCACACGGGCCGAAATTTCGGTCAGGTGTTCGGGCAGCGGTTCGGGATTGTGGGCGAAGTGTCCGTTGGGCGTGCAGTTCAGTTCGATGACGTCGACCCCCAAAGCCCGTAACAGGGCCGGGATGACCACCCCGCCGACGGAGTTGACGGCGTCGACCACGACACGTAAGCCCGCTTGCCGAATGGCCGGGACATCGACCAGAGGCAGTTGTAAAACGGCTTGGATGTGTTCCTGGTCGTAGCTGCTGCGTTCGATGATATGGCCCAGGGCTTCGACCTCCGGATAGGTTTCGTCGCCGGCTGCGGCATAGGCCAACACCTGCTTGCCTTCGGCGTCGTTGAGGAATTCACCGCGTTCGTTGAGCAGTTTCAGGGCATTCCACTGTTTGGGATTATGGCTGGCGGTCAGGATGATTCCGCCGTTGGCCCGTTTGCCGGTTACGGCCATTTCGACCGTGGGGGTCGTCGCCAGACCGATGTCAATGACGTCGATCCCACAGGCACACAACGTGCCGCTGACAATCGACGCGGCCATCTCGCCCGAAAGGCGGGCATCGCGTCCCAGAACGATGCGCAGGGATTGGCCGGCGGGCGCTTGGGTGCGTACCCAGCGGGCGTAAGCCGAAGTGAATTTGACTAGGTCTATGGGGGTCAGATTGTCTCCGGGGGTGCCACCGATGGTGCCACGGATGCCGGAGATGGATTTGATGAGGGTCATAGAATTGAATTTTGGTGCGAAACAATCAAACGCCAGCTCCTTCTGGAGCCGACAGGAAGAGCGGATGAGCCCTTCAGAGACAAAGGTAATCATAAATCGATGTATCGATACGTTGCAGGGCGAATTAATTGGACGGCGGAGGCGGATTCGTGCGCTTTGCTCGACCCTTTTTACGACGGGAACGGGCCTCGGGAACGGGGATTTTTCCGTCCAGAGGGTGGAAAAACGGAGGAAATCGGTTACATTTGTTGAGGGGCATCGGCGAGCGGTTCCCTGTCGTTTTATCCAAAGGAGAGATTATGATGAGAAAAATAGCTTCTTCAGAGTTGATTATCAATGATGATGGTTCGGTATTTCATCTGCATCTGCGGCCCGAACAACTGGCCGATACGGTCATTCTGGTCGGAGATCCGGGCCGGGTGGCGAAGGTGGCCGGATATTTCGATACGACGGAGTGTCGGGCGGCCAATCGCGAGTTCGTGACCGTGACCGGGACCTATCGTGGAAAGCGGATGAGTGTCGTTTCGACTGGGATCGGAACCGATAATATCGATATTGTGATCAATGAGTTGGATGCGTTGGTCAATGTCGATTTCGACACCCGGACGGAAAAACCGCAGCCGACGGTCTTGACCCTGTTGCGTTTGGGAACCTGTGGGGCTATTCAGCCCGATCTGAAGATCGGAGATCTGATTCTGTCCGATATGTCGGTGGGGTTCGACGGGCTGCTCAATTTTTATAAAGGACGTGATGCGGTGTGCGATTTGGCCATCGAACAGGCGTTTGTCAACGAGGTCGGGTGGAGCGATCGCTGGACCCGGCCCTATTTCGTGGCCTGTTCGCGGAAACTGGCCACCCTGTTTGCCGATACCACGGTGCGGGGCATGACGGTCTCGGCTCCGGGTTTTTATGCCCCGCAGGGACGTTGGGTGCGGTTGGAACCGGCCGATCCTCAGTTGAATGCCCGCTTGGAGCGCTTTACGTTCGACGGTCGCCGGTTTACCAACATCGAAATGGAAAGTTCGGCTTTGGCCGGATTGGCTCGTCTGATGGGTCACGAAGCGGCGACGATCTGTACGGTGATCGCCCAGCGAGTGGCCTTGGATGCGTGCCCCGATTACCAACCGTTTGTTGATAAAATGATCGTGATGTCTTTGGAAAAACTGTCGGGGGTATCGAAAAATGATGTATCTTTGAACAAATAATCGAGTAAATAATTCATTAAACCATAGCTTTATGAAATTCGTTGTATCCTCTTCAGCTTTATTGGGTCTGTTGCAGACCACGGGTAAAGTCATCAATAGCAAAAATACACTCCCCATTCTGGATTATTTTCTGTTCGATCTGAAAGACGGCGCGCTGAAAATCACGGCATCCGATCTGGAAACCACACTGGTAGCTACGCTGCCGGTCGAAAATGTGGAAAAGGAGGGGCTGATCGCCGTACCGGCCAAGCTGATGCAGGATTCGCTGAAAGAGTTTTCGGAACAACCCCTGACGATCGAGGCCGATGAGTCGACCTGGGAAATTGTGGTCAGCTGGAAAACCGGGAAGTTCACGATTCCCGGAACGTCCGGGTTGAGCTACCCGAATCTGCCGGGGTTGGGCGAAGAAAAACAGTTGGTAAAGGTGCCGGTGGACTCGTTGCTGAACGGGATCAATAAGACGATCTTCGCGACGGCAGACGATGAAATGCGTCCGGTGATGAACGGGGTATTCGTCAGCATTGCGCCGGGCGGTATCACCTATGTGGCCACCGACGCCCACAAACTGGTGAAATATACTACGCCCGTGGATACCGATTTGACAGCCTCGTTTATCTTGCCGAAGAAACCGGCCAATCTGTTGCGCGGGGTTTTGCCGCGTGAAGTGAGCGACATTCAGATGGAGTTCGATAACAAGAACGTGCTGGTGACGCTGAAAAATTACACGTTGATTTGTCGTTTGATCGAAGGCGTTTACCCGAATTATAATGCGGTGATTCCGACCAATAACCCCAATAAGGTGTTGGTAGATCGCTTGGAATTGCTCAATGGGATCAAACGTGTGGCTGTTTGTGCCAACCAGTCGACGAACTTGATCAAGATGGATATCGCCGCCGGAAAAATCGACCTGACGGCTCAGGACCTCGACTTTTCGGTGGCCGCCCAGGAGTCGCTGACCTGCGATTATGAGGGCGATCCGATCACCATCGGGTTCAAGTCGACCTTCTTGGTGGAAATTCTCTCCAATCTCGAAACGACGAATGTGCAGATCGACCTGGCGGATTCGACACGTGCCGGGGTCTTCCGTCCGGTATATGACGAAACGCCCGAAACCGATACGCTCATGCTGTTGATGCCGATGATGATCAACGCTTAGGAGATTATGAAACTGAATCTGAAAAAACCGCTCGTTTTTCTCGACCTGGAAACGACGGGGGTAGATACGTCGCGGGATCGGATCGTCGAAATTTCGTTGGTGAAGGTGATGCCCGACGGCTCCCAGGAGGTGAAAACGCGTCGCCTCAATCCCGAAATGCACATTCCGGAGAGCGCCTCGGCCATCCATCATATTTATGACGAGGATGTGGCGGGGTGTCCCACCTTTCGGGAGATCGCCAAATCGTTATGGAGTTATTTGGAAGGGTGTGATCTGGCCGGGTTCAATTCCAATAAGTTCGATATTCCGGTGCTGGTAGAGGAATTTTTGCGGGCCGGCGTGGATGTCGATATGCAGAAAGTCCGTTTTGTCGATGTGCAGAACATCTTCCACAAAATGGAACAACGAACCCTGGTGGCTGCCTATAAGTTCTATTGTGGCCGGGACCTGACCGAAGCGCACTCGGCCGAAGCCGATACCTTGGCTACGTATGAGGTGCTGAAGGCTCAGTTGGATCGTTACCCCGAGACCTTACAGAACGATGTGGATTTCCTGGCCGATTTTTCGAGCCGCGAACATGCCGTGGATTTTGCCGGACGCATCGTGTATAACGACAAGGGCGAAGAGATTTTCAACTTCGGGAAGCATAAAGGGAAAACCGTTCGGGAGGTCTTCCGAACCGAACCCAGCTACTATTCGTGGATGATGAATGGCGATTTCCCGCTCTATACCAAGAAAGTGATCACCGCCCTGCGTTTGCGGGACATGAACCAGAAATAGGAAAGCGTTTTCCTCCGAGTCGGGGGCTGTCGGAACCCTTTCCCGAGAACCAAATAGGTATGAAGAAAATCGTTTTGTTGTGTTGTTTGGCCTGTGCGGCGTTCGATTTCGTGGCCGCTCAAGGGGTCGCACCCTCTCCGGGGAATATCATTACGATCGGAGGGGCGAATTACTATGTGCATAACGTGGTGCAGGGCGATACGTTTTACTCGCTGAGCAAACGTTACGGCGTGGATGAAGCGACCATCCGGGCCAATAATCCCCATTTGGCGGAGGGCCTGAAAACGGGGCTGGTCATTAAGATTCCGGTGGTACGGGCGGAAAGCCGTCCGTTGTCGGAACGCAAAATGAGCCGACTGTTCGATACGCATGTCGTCAATCAGGGCGAAACGGCCTATTCGATCTCGAGACGTTACGGGATTTCGTTACAGACGCTGATCGAGGATAATCCGGGCTTCGATCCGGCCCATCTGTCGATCGGCCAGAAGATCAATATCCGGATTAAAAGCCAGGGACAGACGCACCCCGAACAGATCAAAGAGGAGATCGCTCAGTATACCGAGAAGCTGAACAGCGTCTCGACGCATTTTACGCATCATGCGGTCAAACAGGGAGAAACGCTCTATTCGTTGAGCCACAGTTTGAACATTCCGGTCGATACGTTGGTGAAATACAACGCCGAGGAGTTGAAAGACGGGCTGAAGATGGGGTCGATCCTGCGTATTCCGGTGAAGGATACGGTCGTGACGACACAGGCCGTTGGAGAGACGCTGCCGCCGGAAACCGAGGCTCCGGGTCCGTGGAATCAGCTCACGGTCGATGGAACGCAGGATGTGAATGCGATGGAACCGATGGGAAGCTCGACCGGGTCGTTCCGCTTCAAACAGATCGATCAGACGGCTCCGTTGCATGTATCGGTTTTGCTGCCGTTGCAGGTGGAATCTTCCAACAATCCGCAATTTTTGGAATTTTACCAGGGCTTTTTGCTGGCTTTGGGGGAACTCAAAGGAATCGGCGTGTCGGCCCAGGTGGATGTCTTCAATACGGGCCGTTCCGAAGCCGAAGTCGAGGCTGTTTTGCGGGATCCTGCCCTGCGTCAGGCCGATCTGATCGTCGGACCGGTGTATGACGAATGCTTTGCCCCGGCAGCTCGGTTTGCCGAATCGAACGGTATTCCGATTGTCTCTCCGTTGGGGTCGATCGAAAATATTGAATCCCCGGCAGCTTTTCAGGTTTTTCCGGTCGCTTCGGCCAAAAACGAAAAACTGCGGGAAGAGCTCTCCGGCGATAAGAATGTCATTGTGATCTCAGCCTCGTCGGTCGATCAGGAGCTGAAACAGGAGATCGAGCCGTTATTGCCGTCGTCGACGCAGCGACTCAATCATAGTGCACGCTTAGCCGCAGAGATCGAAAAGTTGCTGAGTGGCGATAAGGAGAATATTTTGGTCGTCTTGTCCAGCAGTGAAATTGCCACCGATGAAATCTTGGCGCGTATCAGCTCGGTCCAGAACAACCTGATGGCCCGCAGCATCAAAAGTCCGGTGATCAAGGTGATCGGTAGCTCGAAATGGGCCCGCTATCAGAATGTCGACCGGAGTCTCTATTTTAAACTGAATGTGCGTTACATCACCTCTTATCATGCCGATCGGGGGAATGCCCGGGTACAGGATTTCGACCGACGTTATGTGTCGGAATTTGGCTCGCTGCCTTCACAGTATGCCTACCGAGGCTATGATGTGGGCAAATTGTTCCTCGGATCGATTAAATTGCATGGGGCACAGTTCGTATCCTATCTGAACGATGATGAACTGCCTTTGTTGCAGGTGCCGTATCGTTTCGGGCAGCTTTCTGCCTCCGGAAAATTTGTCAATCAAGAGTGGGCGAAAGTTTGTTATAACGACAACTATACGATCGATGTGAAATAGTTTTCTGTCACGGGCATCATTGCTTCGAGAGATGGTATGTGGGCGAGGGTGCCCGACAATGGGGAGACAAGAAAGATACGGGCGCAAGAGGGACGGAGGCAAGAAAGGTCGGAGGTCCATAATGCGAGTGTCAGATGTGAGGGCTGCAGAGAAAGCTGCGAGTGCACGAACAAGAATTTTCGGCAGGGGGCTGGGATAAAGGGCTGTTTAGCGACCCCCTTTTTGATCAATAATGAGGGTGGTTAGGTCATCGACCTAACCACCCTCTATTTGTTTCGAACCGCTCCAAGGGAATAGCCCGTTAGAGATTCTATATGCGAACTCCGGCTGTGATCTCCGTTTGATCCGTGGAAGGATGTGGATTGCCTACAAAGGGCGTTGACCATACACACTGAGGCGGACGGTCGGATAGAATGGATAGCCTATACACTCCCGGAGTGAGGGGTGAGCCGGCATAGAGAACCCCGAAGCGTAGCAGGTACTCTTCGGGGTTAAGGGAAATCAGAGGTTCGAAATTACTGTAAGTGAGCTAGAACGTCTACCAACAGTTTCCAGAATTTGTCCACCGAGGCGATCTCTAGTTTTTCATCCGGAGAGTGTACGCCCCGTAAGGTAGGCCCGAACGAGACCATATCCAGATCGGGAAATTTTTCGAGGAATAAACCGCATTCCAATCCGGCATGAATGGCTTTTACTTGGGGCGCAACCCCGAAAAGCCGTTCATACGAGGCACAGGTCACGGCCAACAAAGGCGAGTCGGGATTGGGTGCCCAACCCGGATATCCGTCTGAGTGCAGAACCTGGGCCCCCGCCAGTTCGAATACCGCTTCGATGCTGGAAGCGGCTTCCACTTTGGCGCTTTCTACGGAAGAGCGTTGCGACGTGGTGACGGTGATGTGGTGGGGATCGGTAAATTTAACCGATGCGAGATTGGTCGACGTTTCGACCAGATGTTCGATGGCCTGACTCATGGCCAATACACCGTTGGGCAGGGCGCACAAGGCGTTGAGTACAGCGGTTTGCGTCGGGAGGTCGATGACCGCTGTCGGGGTCGGCATTTCACGCAACGAAGCGGTTAATCCTGGTTCGGTCAGGTGGAATTCGGCACGGATTTCGGCCACATAGCGGTCGAAGTAGGCCTTCATGTCGGCGACCGATGAGGCCGGCACGCCGAAAATGGCAGAGGCTTCCCGCGGAATGGCATTCCGTAGATTGCCCCCGTCGAAATGGCTCAGACGCAGCAAAAAGGCTTGGGTGGCGTGTCGGAGAAAACGCGTGAGCAGCTTATTGGAGTTGCCGCGGCCTTTGTTGATATCGTCTCCGGAGTGTCCGCCTAAGAGCCCTTGCAGGTCGATCCGGAAAAAGGCATAATGGGCAGGAACCGGTTCCGGTTGATAGGTAAAGGTTCCCAGGGTATCGACTCCGCCGGCACAACCGATGAACAGTTCGCCTTCGTCTTCGGAGTCGAGGTTGATCAGGTAGTGACCGGTCAGCATGTCGTCTCCCAAGCCGAAAGCTCCCGTGAGGCCAGACTCTTCGTCGACCGTGAAGAGACATTCCAAAGGACCATGGGCCAGATCGGTGGCGTCCAGAACGGCTAATGCGGCAGCCATACCGATGCCGCAATCGGCTCCCAGAGTGGTTCCTTCGGCTTTGACCCAGCCCTCTTTGACGCGGGTACGGATGGCGTCCTGTTCGAAGTCGAACAGAACGTCGTTATTTTTTTCGGTGACCATGTCCATATGGCTCTGAAGCACTACTTTGGGACGGTTTTCCAGACCGGGGGTAGCCGCTTTCAGGATGACGACATTGCCGGTCGAGTCTTGGCGATAGGAGAGACCGCGCTGTTGGGCAAAGTCGATCAGGTAGGCGATCATTTTTTCCTCTTTCTTGGAGGGGCGGGGAATGCGGGTTATTTCGTCGAAAAAGTGCCAAATGGCGGTAGGTGTCAAATCGGTAAGAGACGATTTCATAACAGTCGGTTTTAATCCCCGAAAGATACGTTTTTTTGAGGGGTCTGCCATCGGGGCGGTCGAGAAATTGAGCGGGTGGGACTAAAATCGATGCCGCCTATGGAGATCCCGGAGAAACTCGCTATCTTTATCCATAGGAATGGAGAAATAACTCGTATGGAAACTTTCAGAATAGGACATGGATATGATGTCCATGCTTTGGCGCCCGGGCTCCCGTTATGGTTGGGGGGAATACGGATCGAACATGAACAAGGTTGTGTTGCCCATTCGGATGGCGATGTGGTGATTCACGCGCTGTGCGATGCTTTGTTGGGGGCGGCAGCCTTGGGCGATATCGGGTTGCACTTCCCCGATACGTCGGAGGAATACAAGGGCATCGACAGTAAAAAACTGTTGCGACGTACCGTAGATTTATTGGTCCGGGAAGGGTATCGAATCGGGAATGTGGATTGTACGCTTTGTTTGCAGCGACCCAAGGTCAGACCGTATATCGATCGCATGCGGACCACCTTGGCGAAAGTGATGGAAGTGCCTGTTTCACAAGTATCAGTAAAGGCAACTACCACGGAAAAATTGGGCTTTGTCGGACGTCAGGAAGGAGTCGAAGCCCATGCGGTAGTTCTGATCTATCAGGAGGAAAGCCCCTCTCGATAAAGGTATAGACGGGATGTTAGCCGTCTGAGCCATGAACCATAGGGCCCGCTTCGGCGGGCCCTATGGTGTCCGAAAGGGTGAGTTATTCCGTAGTGTCGTTGAGACGAGCAGCCGTCCCCTTTACGCGAACGATTTTTCCTCACAAAGGACAGGATGATTCGGATCTTACCTGCTGCTTGTGAATGTTGAAAGAAAATTAGGAAAAGTAGGGTTCCAACAATTGCACAAAATAGGTGGGAACCCGGCAGGCCCGGCGGGTCTGGCTATTCATGAAGCCGAGGGTGACGCTCCCGGTATTGATTAATTGCTGGCCTTCACGGTAGATCTCGTAGTCGAAACGCATGCGGGCTTTGGGCATCTCTCGAAGCGTTACCCGGACGGTCAACAAATCGTCATCGTAGGCGGGCGAAATGTAGTGGCTCTGGACATCGAGGACCGGAAGCATCACCCCGTGGGCTTCCAGTTCACGATAGGTGGTCCCGAATTCACGCAGCATTTCGGTGCGGACCGTTTCGTAATAGCGGATATAGTTGGAGTGGTGGACAATGCCCATTTGGTCGGTTTCGTAGTACCGGACCCGGATCGGGATATCGCGTGTAATCATGGGTGAAATCGGTTTAAATCGCATCTAAGATACGAAAAAATAGGAATTGTGCAACGCCTCCCGGATGGTGTGCCCGGTTTTCGGCGCCGCATCAAGGAGTCGCACGGGACAGTTGTAAGGGAAGTTGTACGGGTAAACCTTACGGGGAAGGAGCCCGGAAGCCGAACATCGTGTCATCGGGCTGTGGCAGTGGAAGGGCATGGTGGCGTTGGAATGTGCCGTTGAGTGAGGGAAGCGGCGGATCGTGGAACTGGATTGCCTCCCCTGGCATACAAAACGAGGCGAACAGATTGTCTGTTCGCCTCGTTTTATTGGGCAGTTCTTCGAAAATTATTCGCCGCGGCTGTAATTGGGAGCTTCCCGCGTGATGGATACGTCGTGCGGATGGCTTTCCAACATCCCGGAGTTGGTGATGCGAATGAACCGGGCGTTTTTCAGCGTAGCGATGTCTTTGGCCCCGCAGTAACCCATGCCGGCCCGCAGACCACCGACCAGTTGGTAAATCACTTCGGACAAGGTGCCTTTATAGGGAACACGGGCGGCAATGCCTTCCGGAACCAGTTTTTTGACGTCGTCTTCCATATCCTGGAAATAACGATCCTTGGAACCGTGTTGCATGGCTTCCAGCGAACCCATACCCCGATAGGATTTGAATTTACGGCCGTTATAGATGATCGTTTCTCCGGGGGATTCTTCCACGCCGGCGAACAGCGATCCGGCCATCACGGAGTCGGCTCCGGCCGCCAACGCCTTGACGATATCGCCGGAGTAGCGCAAACCGCCATCGGCAATGACCGGGATGTCGGTTCCCTTGAGGGCTTGAGCCACGTCGTAGATCGCCGACAGTTGAGGTACACCGACCCCGGCAATAATACGGGTCGTGCAGATCGAACCCGGCCCGATGCCCACCTTGATGCCGTCGGCACCGGCATCCACCAACATCAGGGCTGCAGCCCCGGTAGCGACGTTCCCTACGACGACATCCAGCGTAGGATATTGTTTTTTGACCTCTTTCAGCATCTTGATGACACCGGCCGAGTGCCCGTGAGCCGTATCGATGACGATGGCATCGACTTGGGCTTCGTACAGGGCGGCCACCCGTTCCATGGTATTGAACGTGACGCCGACCCCGGCCGCTACACGCAGACGACCTTTGGCATCTTTGCTGGCATTGGGGTTGGCCTGTACTTTGGTAATGTCTTTATAGGTCAGCAAGCCAATCAGATAACCCTGTTCGTCGACGACCGGCAATTTTTCGATTTTGTTTTGCCGCAGGATATCCGAAGCGGTCTGCAGATCGGGGTTGTGGGTGGTGATAAGCCGATCCTTGGTCATCACTTCGGAGATCGGACGGGACATATCGCTTTGGAAACGCAGGTCGCGGTTGGTGACGATCCCGATCAGTTTCTTGTCGTCCGTCACAACCGGAATCCCTCCGATGTGGTTGTCCCGCATCAGTTGCAGGGCATCGCCTACGGTGTTCTGGGCGCCGATGGTGATCGGGTCATAGATCATACCGTTTTCGGCCCGTTTCACTTTACGTACTTGAGCGGCTTGTTCCGCAATGGTCATGTTTTTGTGAATGACCCCGATCCCTCCTTCCCGAGCGATGGCAATAGCCAGGTCGGCTTCGGTGACCGTATCCATAGCCGCCGATACGATAGGCGTATTAATGGGTACATTGCGTGAAAAACGCGAATGAATGCACACTTCGCGGGGCAGAACCTCCGAATAAGCAGGAATTAACAAAACGTCATCGAAGGTGAGACCCTCACTCTGAACTTTATCTTTTAACAGCGACATGGTAGAAAGTTTTTAAGGTGGGGTAATGTATAAATTTGGGCAAAATTACAATAAATTTCCCAAATTTTATAGAAAGGAGCTGTTTTTACTGAAATTTTACCGCGATGGGAGCGTCCGGAAAATCGGACAGCGGCCCTTGTAGACGCAATTGTCGCGCCTCTTCGACGATCAGCGTGTCGTGCAGAGGGGTCGGGTGGAAGGTCGAGGTCCATTGGATGGGGTAACGACCCGGAGGCGGTAATAATTTGATCGGATCGACTTCCGTGAGTCGGTCGCCACGCAGTACGCCATGCAATGGGTAAGGTGCTCCCAAATACCGGGCGGCCTGTTGCATGGCTCCTTGGGCGATCTGGCCTCGGACGACCGTTGAGCTGACTTTTTCGGCGCCGACCAGTTGGCGCGGCATCTCTTCGACATGGAAGCCCGCCTGGGCGCCCCATTGGCGCAAGGTCGTGCTGTTACCGGTCTGGTCATGTCCCAGGTGGTGGTTATAGCCCACGATCAGGGTGTCGACATGCAGTTGATCGACCAGGTAGTGGTGGACGAAATCGGTGGCGGAGATGCGACTGAAGGCCAACGTAAAGGGAACCAGAATCACGTTGTCGATACCGAGTGATTCCAATAGCTCCAGCTTCTCAGAGAGGGTGTTGAGTAAAAAGAGCGGTTCGTCGGGATGTAACACCTGGCGGGGGTGGGGATGAAAGGTGATCAGCGTGGTCTCTCCGTCGCGCTGGGCTGCGGTTTGCTGCAAGAGCGCCAGAATGTGCCGATGCCCGATATGGACCCCGTCGTAAGAACCGATGGTCGCCACCGGTCGGACGATCTCTCCGCTGTGATCGAATCCTTCGAATATCCTCATATCAGTTGTTCTCTTCGGCTTCCTTGACGAAATAGGCGACTTTTTCCAGAACGGTCGTGATGTCGTAATTCTCGACGACGATCCCTTTGGGAAAATTCAGCGGCATGGAGGTGAAATTGAGCACTCCTTTGATGCCGGCGTTGATAATCGGGACGACCAGCTCCGAGGCAATGGAGGCCGGGCTGGAAAGAATGACGATTTTGATATCCAACTCGTTGACCTGCTCTTCGAAACGAGCCATGTCGTAGCAGGGAATGTCGTCGATGCGATGGCCAACTTTGGCCGGATCGATGTCGAAAGAGGCCACAATCCGTAGTTTGGAACGTTGGCCATTGAAATATTTGGTCAGGGCCTGTCCCAGGTTTCCCATGCCGATTACGCCGATATTGACGACGTTACGGGCATCGAGAATCTGGCTGATGAAGTCGATGAGGACCTCCACGTCATATCCCTTTTTGGTATCGCTCGAGAAGCCGATCAACATCAGATCGCGTCGCACCTGCACGGCTGTGATGCCATGAATGCCGGCCAGCACATGGGAGAAAATATGGGTGATGCCCTGGGCATGGGAGGCCAGCAGGGTACGGCGATATTCGCTCAGGCGCTCGATGGTTTTTTCGGGAATGCTCATGACAGGATGACTTTCTGGGGACAAAGATAACATTTTCGGACGGATCGGCCAGCGTTCCGGACGGGTTTCTCACCTCACGAGCGGTCCCTTCGAATCCCCGGTGTGGCGAAAAAGGAAACGGAACGGAGAGTGAATCGCCCGGAACCTTTCCCGGTTTGTCGGGAAATCGTATCTTTGCGCCAAATTGGATAGACGATAAAAAGATGATTAAAGGAGTGATTTTTGATATGGACGGGGTGTTGGTGGACAACCGTGACGTCCATATCGAAGCGTTCAGACGCTTGTTTACCAAATATGGACTGGCTTTTGACCGCGAGAAGTTTATGCCCAGTTTCGGGATGACCAACGATTTGATTTTTCAGGGACAGGCGCCCGAACTGCTGGAACGGTTCGATCTGGACCGGTTGTCGCAGGAAAAAGAGGCGTTGTATCGGCAACTGTTCGAAAAGTCGATCGCGCCGACAGCCGGGTTAGTCGATTTTTTGGCCGGGATTAAACGACAGGGGTTGAAGGTATCGGTCGGCTCGTCGGGAGGCTCGGACAACGTGAACTTTGTCTTGACCCGTTGTGCCATCAGCGAATACTTCGACGCAATTGCCAACGGCGATATGATCACACGGGGCAAACCCGATCCGGAAGTCTATTTGCTGGCGGCTCAGCTTCTGGGTCTCAAACCCCAGGAGTGTGTCGTGTGTGAAGATGCCCCGGTGGGCATTCGGGCGGCACGGGCGGCCGGAATGCGGGTGGTTGCGCTGGCGACGACTTTCCCGCGGGAGAGAATCCCGGATTACGACCTGATTGTGGACGATTTTACCCAGTTGACTCCCGAGGCGGTAATGGCGCTGGGATAGGCTCGGTGAAGATATGCTGCAGTATGAGGCTCGGGGGGCTGTCAATGACAGCTCGTCCCGAGCCTTCTTTCTGTCAAATTGGCAGGATTTCTCGGGTGGCATACGTTTTGTTGAAGGGACTGTGTCCCGAAAAGGGGCTACACAACGAATCTAAAACAAAATAAAATACAAAGCCATGCAAAACGGAAAAATAGGGGTAACTACCGAGAACATCTTCCCGATTATCAAGAAGTTTCTTTATTCGGATCATGAAATTTTTTTGCGTGAGTTGGTGGCCAATGCCGTGGATGCAACCCGCAAGATCTCGACCCTGGCTGCGAAAAACGAGTTTAACGGCGAATTGGGCGATCTGACCATTCGGGTGAAACTCGATCCGGAAACCCGTACCTTGACCATCTCCGATGCGGGGATCGGGATGACGGCCGAAGAGATCGACAAATATATCAACCAAATCGCCTTCTCCGGCGCCGAAGAGTTCCTGGCCAAATATCAAAACCAGTCGATCATCGGCCATTTTGGATTGGGGTTCTATTCGGCTTTTATGGTCTCCGACAAGGTGGAAATCATCACCCGTTCGTACCGCGAAGGTTCCAAGACCATGAAATGGAGCTGTGACGGTACGCCGGAATATGCGATGGAAGAAGCCGCCGAAACCCGGCAGCGGGGTACGGATATTATCCTGCACCTGAGCGAAGACTGCAAGGAATTTGCGGAAAAAGACCGGATCCGTGGTATTTTGAATAAGTACTGTCGTTTCTTGCCGGTGCCCATTGCCTTCGGGAAAAAGCAGGAATGGAAAGACGGCAAATATGTGGATACCGATCAGGACGATATCATCAACGATACCGAACCGCTGTGGACGCGCAAACCGTCGGACATTACCCCCGAACAGTATGTCGAATTTTACCACAAGCTCTATCCGCTGGGCGAAGATCCGCTGTTCTATATCCATCTGAATATCGACTATCCGTTCAACTTGACGGGAATTCTCTACTTCCCGAAGATTCACAACAACTTCGAGATCCAGAAGAACAAGATTCAGCTCTATTCGAACCAGGTGTTCGTGACCGATTCGGTGGAAGGGATCGTGCCCGAATTCCTGACCCTGTTGCACGGGGTGATCGACTCGCCGGATATTCCGTTGAACGTGTCGCGTAGTTACTTGCAGAGCGACTCGAACGTCAAGAAGATCTCCAGCTACATTACCCGAAAAGTGGCTGAACGTCTGAGCGAAATCTTCAAACAGCAACGTTCGGAATATGAAAGCAAGTGGGATGACCTGAAGATCTTTATCGAATACGGGATCATTACCGACGAAAAATTTGCCGAAAAGGCTGCCGATTTCGTCTTGCTGAAGAACATCGAAGGCAAGTATTTCACGCTGGACGAATACAGCAAGCTGGTCAAAGAAAACCAAACCGACAAAGATGGCAATACGATCTATCTGTACACGTCCGACAAGGAAGGCCAATACAGCTTCATCGAAGCCGCACGCGGGAAAGGATACGATGTGTTGGAAATGAACGGTCCGCTGGACAACCACTTCATGGGTTGGGCCGAAAACAAACATCAGCAATTGCGTTTCACGCGGGTGGATGCCGATGTGATCGACCGTTTGATTCAGAAAGCCGAACCGATCCATATGGCGCTCAGTTCTCAGCAGCAGGATATCCTGCGTCCGGTTTTCGAAGCCCAGTTGCCGGTTCAGGAAAAGGCCCATTACAACGTGCTGTTCGAAGCGATGGATGAAAAACAGTCGCCGGTCATCATCACCCAAAACGAGTTCATGCGTCGTATGAAAGATATGGCAGCCATGGGCGGTGGTGGCATGGCCTTCTACGGACAGATGCCGGACAGCTATAATGTGGTGGTCAATGGCAATCACCCGATGGTGGCTGAAATCCTCGATGAAGTGGAAAAAGGCTACGGGGAAGATCTGGACAAGATCAATAAGAAGATCGATGCAGCGGTTTCGGAACAGAACAGCCTGCATGAATTGATCAAGGATAAGAAAGAAGCCGATCTGACCTCGGAAGAAAAAGAAAAACGCGACGACCTGAACAAGAAAGTCGACGATCTGCGTCATCAACGGACGGATCGTCTGGGTGAGTTGGGTAAGGAAAACAAGCTGGTCAAACAGCTCATCGACCTGGCTTTGTTGGCCAACGGCATGTTGAAAGGCGAAGAGTTGACCCGGTTTATCCACCGCAGTGTGGATCTGATCGGTACCAATAAATGTAAATAAAAGTTTGTGAATGCCTGTAAGTAAGGAGTCTTTGGACTCTGTTCCCGAAACGGCGAAGAACGTAAAAGTTCTTCGCCGTTTTTTTGTTCGGTCGGGCCAGGGGGTTTACGGGGCGAATCTTCGGTATGTAGACGGGCGGAGAGGCTTGTTTCGGGTTTCCTCGGGACGGTTGGGTGCGTTGCAGAAGGGCATGAACGATCGGGGAAGTAATAGGTTGCTCACTCAATAAAAACTTTTCGAGAGAGAAAGGGGTACGGCAGTGAAGGCTAAAAAAGAGGGGAATGTCTCGCAAGAGACATTCCCCTTTGGAAGAGCGATCGCACGCCCTTGACACAGAGCGAGGAGGATCAGTCTACGATGTTCATTTCGTCGAGCAGATAGCCGGCGTGGCCGATGCGATCGATCACGAACAGCACATAGCGAATGTCGACGATGATGTTCCGGCATTTGACCGGATCGAATTCGTAATCGCTCATCGTGGTTTCCCAGGTGCGGTCGAAGTTGATCCCGATCAGTTCACCCCGGGCGTTGAGCACCGGGCTTCCCGAGTTGCCGCCCGTGGTGTGGTTGGTGGCGATGAAACCCACCGGAACCGTCCCGTTGACGGCCCAGCGGCCATAATCCTTCGTAGCATACATCTCGCGTAAGGCTTGCGGAACGTTGTAGTCGTAGATCTCCGGATTGTCCTTTTCGATAATGCCTTCCAGTGTGGAGAACGGTTCGTAATAGACGGCATCCACGGGTTTATAGCCTTCGATCTGTCCATATGAGATCCGCAGGGTCAGGTTGGCATCCGGGAAGAAGGTCTTGTCGGGTTGCATCTCCATGAGGGCCCGCATATAGGGGCGATAAAGACGGTTGATCTGGGCGTTGAGTTGCCGGTATGTCGGATCGATCCGCGTTTTGAAATAGGTGGTAAAGGCTTCGGCCATCTGCAGCGCCGGGTCGGTTTTGAGTGCTTCGGCTCGACCGGCAGAGTCGAGGGCCATCAGTTTGGCATAATTTTCCGGAGAGGAGAAGTAGCTCTGATTGAACAGCGTGTCCACGAAGGCCTCTACGCTGCCGGCTTTGGCGACCGCTTCGCGGAAATAGTCCGGCATCCACTCCTGCGGCACGTTGGCTTCATACTCTTCCAGCAAGGCTTTGGCGGTCAGCAGGTCGATCGTCCGGCTGTAATTTTTAAAGTAACCGTCAGCAGCCCGGGCGGCATTTTCTTTGAAGACGTTTTTGGAGGCCCCGGCCGCAAACGACGTCAGTTCGATGGCTTCATATACTTCCTGATAGTAATCCCGGGCATAGGCATAGGGGGCCAGTTCGGCATACAGCTTATGCAGTTCGGGCAGCAGATCCCGATAGGCCGGTTTGTCGGCCGCCCATTGGGTGAATTGGGCTTCGAGCGCTTTTTTCTTTTCCAGCGTCCCTAAACGGGCCAACCCTTTGCTTTCGCCTTGCCATTTTTTCCAGGGATTGGAGATGCGGGCGTTCTTGGCCGCGTAGGCGATGCGGACGGCCGGGCTTTTGGCCTGTTCGGCATTCATGATCTCCAGACGTTTGGTGCGCAGGCGGATCTTATCGGGATTGCCGTGGTTGAGGGTGTAGTCCACGGCATCCGAAATGACATACTGTTGGGTGCGCCCCGGATTGCCGTACACCAGCGTGAAATCGCCCTCTTTGAGCCCTTGCGTCGAGATGGCTAACGATTTGCGAGGGTGATAAGGCACGTTATCGGGTGAGTAGTCGGCCGGTTGATTTTGGGCGTTGGCATAGATGCGGAAAACGGCGAAATCCCCCGTGTGACGAGGCCAGATCCAGTTGTCGGTGTCGCCGCCGAATTTGCCGATCGAGGAGGGCGGGGCAGCGACCAGTCGAATGTCGGTGAACTTTTCGTACAGGAACAGAAAGTACTGGTTGCCGTAATAGAACGGTTCGACCGAAGCTTCGTAGTGAGTGCCGGCCGTTGCCTCCTGGGTGAGTTGTTGGCTGTGCAGGCGGATCAGGCTGTCGCGTTCGGCTTGAGGGGTCTGGTCGGTGATGCCGGCGAGAACCTGATCGGTAACTTCATCCATACGGATTAGAAACTTGACGTTGAGACCCGGATTGGGCAACTCTTCGGAGCGGTTCATGGCCCAGAACCCGTTCGTCAGGTAGTCTTTTTCGACGGAGCTGTGGGCGCCGATGAAGTAGTAGCCGCAGTGGTAGTTGGTGAGCATCAGCCCGTCGTTGGAGATCACCTCTCCGGTACAGCCTCCGCCGAACAGCACGACGGCGTCTTTCAACGAGGCCTGGTTGATGCTGTACAGGTCTTCGGCCTTGAGTTTGAATCCTTTGGATTTCATGGCTTTGATCCGCGAACCGATCAGGGATGGAATCCACATGCCCTCATCGGCCCGCAGGGTGCCTCCCGCGAGCAACAGGGCCGCGCAAAGCAGGGTGACGAATTTTTTCATGCTTCTATAAAACGGTTTAATTGATCGTATAATTTCTGAATGGGAAGGCCCATGACGTTGTAGAATGAGCCCTGAATGCCTTCGATGCCCACGTAACCGATCCATTCCTGGATGCCGTACGAGCCGGCTTTATCGAAGGGCTGATAGTGGTCGATGTAGTAGACGATCGCCTCGTGGGTCAGAGGGCCGAAAAATACCTCGCTGTGGGCGTCGAACGAGAGCGTACGGTCCGGTGTCCGAAGCGTGACGCCTGTGACGACCCGATGACTTCGGCCGCTGAGTCGCTCCAACATCGCGATGGCATCGGCCCGGTTGCGCGGTTTTCCTAAGATCTGCTGGTCCAGAATCACCACGGTGTCGGCCGTAATCAGAATATCGTGTTTGTTCAGCGGAGCCGGGTAGGCTTCGGACTTGAGTCGGGAGAGATAGACCGGCACTTCGTCACAAGGCAACGAGTCGGGATAGCGCTCTTCGACCTCATACTGATCGGCCAGGGTGTACGTCAGACCGCAATCTTTGATCAGTTGCTGACGGCGCGGAGAGTGGCTGGCCAGGATCAATCGGTAATTTTTAAGTTTGTCGTGCAATAACATAGTCGTGTATTTGGGGCCGGCGTAGAAGGCGTGAACGTTTACATTTTTCGGTGCAACCAGCCGGGCAGATGTTGCAACAGCAGGCCGATTACACGCCACCGGGGAGAGACGTATTGAACGGTCTTGCGACGCTCGATGGCGTGCAGAATATAGCGGGCGGCCTCTTGCGGAGAGGTGATCCAGAAGTGGCCTTTGCCCTTCATCATGTCGGTTTGGACCGAACCGGGGCGTATGTCGGTGATATAGAGGGGGACCGTTTCATGGGCGGCCCGTTGTTGGAGACCTTGCAGATAGTTGATTTGATAGGCTTTCGAGGCGGCGTAAGCCGGAGCCGCCCCACTGCCCCGCAATCCCATGACCGAGGTGATGGCGACGAAATGTCCACCTCCCTGCGCCTTGAGCGTACGATAACTCCAGTCGGCGGTCCGGGTAAAGGCATCGATATTGAGCCGATTGGTTTGGGCTTCGATCCGGTAATCGAGGTCTGGATTGAAATCGCCGGTTCCCGAGCACAGTACAATCACCTGGACCGAACCCAGTCGCTGAACGGCAGCTTCCAGATGAGCTTCTGCCTCCGGGTCCGTCAGGTCGAACGGGCAAACGATATAGTGTTCTGGATCTTCGGTTTGCAGGGCTTCCAGTCGGTCGGCCCGGCGGCCGGTGATGGCGACCCGATAACCGCGCTGCACCAACAGCCGGGCGGTTTCGAGACCGATGCCTGAACTGGCGCCTATGACAAGAGCCTTTTTATTCGCAGAAGTTGGGAGTTGCATGGTCGGAAGAAAAGTTTCGAGGGGTTAGGATACCGGTGCCGTTTCTTGGCGAGTGCGTTGGAAAAGACGGTCGATGGGTCCCGGCAAGGTTTCCATGATTTGGAAATGCCTTGTTTCCGAGCATTGATCGGTGAGCGGGCGTCCGTGAGGGATCATTTGATGTCGAAATCCAGGAGGGTACGACCTTCCAGTGAGGCACGGATATGATCGCCCGGTTTGACCGGTCCGACGCCGACAGGGGTCCCCGTAAAGATCAGGTCTCCGATGCGCAGGGTGAAAAACTGCGAAAGGTAGGCGATGATCCGGTTCACGGAGAAGATCATTTGAGACGTATCGCCGCGTTGTCGGATTTGGTCATTGAGCGACATTTCGAAGTGGAGGTTTTGTACGTCTCCGCCCAGCTCTGCCAACGGAATGAATTGGGGGGAGAGGGCGGCCGAGTGGTCGAAGGCCTTGCAGATCTCCCATGGCAATCCTTCGGCGATGCACCGGCGTTGGAGGTCGCGGGCCGTGAAATCGATTCCGAGTCCCACTTCACTGTAACAGCGGGGGGCGAACTTTTCGTCGAGGAATTTGGCCATGCGGTTGATGCGGATGACCAACTCCGTTTCGTAGTGCAGATCTTCGCTGAACGAGGGAACGTAAAACGCCTCGTTGTTACGCAGCAGGGCCGTATCGGGTTTCAGAAAGAAGACGGGCGCTTCGGGAATATGACGATTGTGGTCTAACTCCTGGATGTGTTCGACGTAATTGCGTCCGATACAGAGAATTTTCATGATTTATTTGGTTTTGCGCAGTTCTTCCACCATGCGGGCTCCGACGCGTTCGGAAGCGCCAGCAGCCCCCATCTTTTCCCTCAGTTCGGCGTAGTCGGCCAGCATGCGGTTGTGTTTCGTGCCGCCGGGCAAGATGGCGTTTAGCTCTTCGGTAGCATTTTTCATGTTCATCTGAAACTGCAGAAGTTCGCGAACGGCTTCCCGTCCCAGCACCAGATTGACCAGCGAAACATAGGGGATTTTCAGAAACATCTTGCCAATCAGCATCGAGGGCAGATCCCGGCGATAGCAGACCATTTCGGGGGTGCCGATCAGGGCGGTTTCGAGGGTGGCGGTGCCGGAGGTTACGACAGCGGCTTGGCTGACCGACAGCAGTTCGTAGGTGAGGTCCTGGACCCAGCGTACGTCGCTACCCTCCAGATGGGGCGCATAGACGCTGCGATCGAGCCACGACACGCCGGCCACGACAAATTGGTATTGCGGAAACTGGCGGGACAGCTTCACCATGAACGGCAGATTGTAGCCGATTTCCGAACGGCGACTGCCGGCCAACAGCGCGATGATCGGCCGATCGTCCAGGGCATTGTCTCGAAGGAACGTTTCGCGTGAAGGGAGGTTGTCGCGGCGGGCGGCGATGGCGTCCATCAGCGGGTTGCCTTCATAGATGGCATCGATGCCCCAGCGTTGAAAATAGGGTACCTCAAAGGGAAAGATCACGAACAGCCGGTCGACATAGCGTTGTAGCAGTTTGACCCTGGACTCTTTCCAGGCCCATACTTTGGGGGCGATGTAGTAGTAGACCGGGATGCCGGCCGCGTGGGCGAAACGGGCGATGCGGAGGTTGAATCCGGCGTAGTCGATCAGAATCAACAGGTCGGGGCGATGGTGTTCGATGTCCTGGCGGCAAAAGGCGATCTGTCCCAGAATGGTCCGCAGGTTTTTGAGCACTTCGGTGAACCCCATGAACGAGGTTTCCTTATAGTGTTTGACCAGATTGTTGCGCCCGCCGGCTTCGGCCATTTTGTCGCCGCCCCAGAAACGGAACTGGGCTTCGGGATCGGCTTTCAGTATGCCGCGCATCAGGTTGGCTCCGTGCAGGTCGCCGGAGGCTTCGCCGGCAATGAGGTAGTATCGCATAGTTCGGTGCTTTTCGTGAAGTGAATATTGAACTTTACAAGAGGGCGGAACAGAAACGTTCGGCGGATTAATCGTCCCGTAAGAGGTCGGGGCGTAATCGGGCCGTTCGTTCCAGCGCCTGCTCTTCCTGCCAGCGAGCGATCTCTTTGGGGTTGCCCGACAGTAAGACGTCGGGCACCTTCCATCCCCGGAAATCGGCCGGTCGGGTGTAGACGGGAGGCGCCAGCAGATTGTCCTGGAAGCAGTCGGTCAGGGCCGAGGCTTCGTCCCCGATGGCCCCGGGAATGACGCGGATCACGCTGTCGGCGATGATGGCGGCTGCCAGTTCACCGCCCGTGAGCACATAATCGCCGATGGAGATCTCGCGGGTGATGAGGTGTTCCCGGACCCGATGGTCGATGCCCTTATAGTGCCCGCAGAGGATGATGATGTTTTCCAGGGTCGAGAGCCGGTTGGCTTCGTGTTGGTTGTAGGTGAGGCCGTCGGGCGACGTGTAGATGATCTCGTCGTAATGGCGTTGGCTTTGCAGATCCTCCACACAACGGAAAATGGGTTCGGGTTTCATGACCATGCCCGCTTCGCCGCCGAACGGATAGTCGTCCACCTGGTGATGACGGTCGAACGTGTAGTCTCGAATATTGTGAATGACGATCTCGACCAAACCTTTGTCCTGGGCTCGTTTGAGAATCGATTCGCCCAGCGGAGAGGTCAGCAGTTCGGGGACGACGGTCAGAATATCGATGCGCATCGTTCGGGTTTATTTCGGTTCTTGGGGATCGACTTCGCCGCCCAACACTTCGGTGATGAACGGATTGTAGAGGGCTTCGTGCCCCAGGGTACTTTCGGGACCATGACCCGGATAGAAGCGGACCTCGTCGCCCAGCGGCATCAGTTTGTCGAGGATGCTGCGCATGATCCAGCTGTAATCGCCGCCCGGCAGGTCGGTGCGTCCGATGCTTTCGCGGAAGAGGGTATCGCCCGTGATGAGCAGTTTGTTTTCTGGGTTATACAGGGCGATATGACCGGGGGTATGGCCCGGGGTTTCGATGATCTGGAAACGGTTGTCGCCGAAACGGACCTCTTTCTGTCCTTCCAGATCGATGTCGATGGAGGGCGTATCGGTTACCTTGAAACCGTAAATCGCGCCATGGGTAGGGGCCGATTCGATCAGAAAGCGGTCTTTGCCATGGATGGCGAATGGAATTCCGAAGGTGTTTTTGACATAATTCACGCCCAACATATGGTCGACGTGACCGTGGGTGTTGACCGCCATGACCGGTTTCAGACCGTGGCTTTCGATGTATTGGGTCAGAACCGCATCTTCACGGGGGGTGTAGTTGCCGGCGTCTACGATGAGGCATTGGCCGGTTTGATCCGACACGATCAGGGTGTTTTCCCCGAAGGGGTTCATGGGCAGAACGGCTATTTTTATCATAATTTCGAAGGCTGATTTCCTACAAAGATACGGATTACTATCTTTGCATCGAAATCGGCCGGCACTTTTTTCTGCGGAACGCTTTTCTTGAGCGGGAAAAGCAGATCCGGGCCGGCTTTTCAGGTTGTCCAGTTGTCCATCCGAAAAATTGTATAGTATCGTGGCCCGTAAGAAAAAAGCGAATTATCCCCTGATCGAAGCGTTGGAGATCGAAACGATCGCGGCCGAAGGCAAAGCCTTGGGCCATTATAATGATATGGTGGTGTTTGTGCCGATGGCGGTTCCGGGCGATGTGGTGGACGTGCAGATCCGCAGCAAACGCCGGCGTTTCATGGAGGGAACGGTGGTGAACTACCGGAAGCGTTCGCCGCTACGGGTCGAACCCCGGTGCGAACATTACGGGGTGTGTGGTGGGTGCAAGTGGCAGCATCTGCCGTACGAAGAGCAGCTGCGGTTCAAACAGGAGCAGGTCAGCGAACAGCTGCGGCGGATCGGTCGGATCGAACTGCCCGAGACGACACCCATTTTGGGATCGAAGCAGATCTTTTTCTATCGCAACAAGCTGGAGTTTACCTTCAGCGATAAACGGTGGCTGACGACCGAAGAGGTGGCCTCCGGAGCCGATCTCGGCGATCTGAGGGCGTTGGGCTTTCATATCCCGGGTCTGTTCGATAAGGTGCTGGACATCCGCAAGTGCTGGCTGCAGCCTGATCCGTCCAACGAAATCCGGATGGCGGTGCGGGCATTTTGTATCCAGCACGATTATCCGTTTTACAACGTGCGCGAACACACTGGGCTGATGCGTAACCTGATTATCCGGACGGCCTCGACCGGCGAGGTGATGGTGATCGTGGTGTTCGCCCTCGACGATCGCGAACGCATCGAAGCGCTGATGACCTACGTGAGTGAACGTTTCCCGCAGATTACCTCGTTGATGTATGTGGTCAACACCAAGTTGAACGATACGATCGGCGATCAGCAGGTCGTGCTGTTTCGGGGACGCGATCATATTTTCGAACAGATGGAGGGACTGCGGTTCAAGATCGGGCCCAAGTCGTTTTACCAGACCAATTCGGCGCAAGCCTACGAGTTGTATAAAGTGGCACGGGAGTTTGCCGCGCTGGAAGGGGACGAGATCGTCTACGATCTGTATACCGGAACCGGTACGATTGCCAATTTCGTGGCGCGAGGGTGTCGGAAGGTGGTCGGGGTGGAATATGTGCCCGAGGCGATCGAGGATGCCAAAGTCAATGCATCGCTCAACGGTCTGGACAATACGGTATTTTATGCCGGGGACATGAAAGATGTGCTCAATGAGGCCTTTATTGAGGCGAATGGCCGTCCGGATGTCGTGATTCTGGATCCGCCCCGGGCCGGGATTCATGAAGATGTGGCCCATACGGTGCTGGCTGCCGCTCCCCGTCGGATCGTGTATGTGAGTTGCAACCCGGCTACACAGGCCCGCGATCTGGCCATTTTCGATGTCGCTTACCGGGTGACCCGGATCCAACCCGTGGATATGTTTCCCCATACCCATCATGTGGAGAATGTGGTACAGCTCGTACGTCGTTGACGTCGGGACCGGGGGTGGATATGTGAGTCTGGTTGAGGCGCGGTTATCGGGTTGGTATCTCTCTGCCGGTCGCGTAGAGGAGGGAACGGGTCTTTCAAAAAGGAGCATCGTCTTTCGTGTAAAAATCGGGTGACGTGTCTTTTCTCTGCTTGGTCAGACTCTTCGGAACGAGGTCCCCGCGGATTGGGAACCGGAACAAAATGAGCGGCTTTTGGGGTGGTGCGTGTAACATTTCGGCCGGGAAAAACATCTTATAGATACAACTTCATTAAAATTGGATGTGCCATGAAAAGATTATTGATGACGGTGGCTGCGGTCGCCTTGTGTACGGTGGTTTTTTCACAGGAAAATAACTTTATCGATCAGAACTATATGGAGGTGACCGGGAAGGCCGAGTTAGAGGTCGTGCCCGATGAAATTTATATCCGGATCAACCTCAGCGAGAACGAGAGCAAGGGGAAAATTTCGCTTGACCAGCAGCAACGGGAGATGTTCCGTCGGTTGGAGGCGCTGCACCTCGATCTGGAAAAGAATCTGGTGGTACAGGATCAGTCGGCCGATTTGCGGACCTTCTTTTTGCGTAAGGATGCCGTGCTGGGGACGAAAACCTATTTGTTGAAAGTTTCGACGGCGACACAGGTGGGCCAGGTGTTTCAGACCTTGGCCGAGATGGGCGTTTCGGATGTGAACATCGAACGGACGGATGTCTCCAATATGGATGAATTGCGACAGAAGGTACGGGCAGCGGCGGCTGTGGCGGCCCGCCAGAATGCCGAAGTGTTGGCACAGGCGGTCGGTCGTCAGACCGGGAAAGCGCTGTATATCCAGGATTATAGTTATAATGCCCGTCCGTATTCGAACGTGATGCTGGCGAAAAGTACGATGGCCATGGATGCGGCCGGAGCGGAAAGTATGCCGGAGTTGGAATTTGAAAAGATCAAGATCGAACACTCGGTGATGGTTCGTTTTGCCTTGGAATAGCGAGATGGAAACGATCGAACCGCAAATAGAAACGACGGAGGATGGCTCGCCTACGCTGCGCCATCCTCTGTTGCATGACACCTATCACTCGTTGCGCGGAGCCGAAGGCGAATCCCGCTATATTTTTATTGAACAGGGATTGCACGAGTGGGTGAACCGAAAGAGAAGGGCGCTCGAAGAGAGAGGGAACGCGGAGATCGGGGTACAGACTTCACCGGTGATCCGTATCTTGGAGATGGGTTTCGGAAGTGGGCTGAATGCCTGGCTGACCTGGCAAGAGGCACGGAAGGAGGGCTGGCATCTCTATTATGAAACTTTGGAACGCTATCCGGTGGCGGAAACGGTGGCTGCACAGTTAGCCTATGCGGCGGATCCCCGGTTTATGGCCTTACATCGAGCGCCTTGGGATGTCGAGGTGCCTCTGGATGCCCATTTTACCCTGAAAAAACGGCACTGTTCTTTGGAGGATTGTACATTTGAGACTACCTTTGATTTGGTCTATTTCGATGCCTTTGCCCCGGATACCCAACCCGAACTGTGGAGCTTTGAGGTGTTTTCCCGTTTGTACGACCATTTGAACGATGGGGGCATCTTGGTGACCTATTCGGCCAAAGGGGTGGTGAAAGAGCATTTGCGGCAAGCGGGATTTGTCGTGAAACGGTTGCCCGGCGCTTTGGGGAAACGCCACATGGTGCGGGCGGAGAAGCCGGCGAATCAGGTGGACTCGGAGAACCTAGTGAACCCGGTGAACTCGACGAATCCTGTGAACCCCTTGACGGTTGCTGCCTGCGACGGAGAGAAATGATGGAACAAAAACACTATACATTCGATTTTTGGCATTATGCCTCCCTGGATGAACTGCCTGCGGAGGATCGTCGTCTGGTTGAACGGGCTCGCGCCGTCTGCAAGTCGGCTTATGCGCCCTATTCGGGATTTCGGGTAGGGGCGGCGGTGCGCTTGTCGGACGGACGGATACAGACGGCCAGCAATCAGGAGAGCGAAGTCTTCCCGTCGGGCATGTGTGCCGAACGGGTACTGCTGTATCAGATTCAGCCTTTGCTGGCCGAGGTGTCGATCGAGACGTTGGCGTTGGTGTCGGATCCGGATAAAGCGGTGTGTTATCCGTGCGGGGCGTGTCGTCAGGTGCTGCTTGACACGGAGAAACGTCAGGGCTCCCCGATCCGGGTAATCATGACCGGTGCGGCCTGCGCGACGGTGGTGGCTCAGGCCCGAGACCTGTTGCCTTTTGCTTTTATGTTGAAGAAATGATGTTTGAACCAGACCGAATTTTGTATGAGGACAATCATCTGTTGATTGTCAATAAGCGAGCCGGGGAGTTGGTACAGCCCGATCCGTCGGGCGATCCGGCCCTGGAGGATCAGCTCAAGGCGTTTATTCGTCAGCGGGATGCCAAACCTGGTCGGGTTTTTCTGGGGGTGGTCCATCGGATCGACCGCCCGGTGAGTGGCGTCGTGATCTTTGCGAAAACAAGCAAGGCTCTGGCCCGTCTTAATGAAATGATTAAAAACCGGGAGATCGCGAAATATTATTGGGCGATCACCGAGGCGCGTCCGCAGGCGACCGAAGGTTCGTTGCGACACTATCTGGTCCGGGACGGCAAGACGAATAAGTCGAAGGTGTATGACAAGGAGGTGGCCGGCAGTAAAGAGGCGCGGTTGAATTATCGGCTCTTGGCGGCGAGTGATCGCTACTATTTGTTGGAGGTGGAGTTGTTGACCGGACGCCATCACCAGATTCGGGCGCAGCTGTCGAAGATCGGCTGTCCGATTCGGGGCGATTTGAAATACGGTGCAGCCCGTTCGAATCGGGATGGCAGTATCTCTCTTCATGCCCGTCGGGTGGAGTTTCTGCACCCGGTGGCTACCGCGGGAACCGCTCGCCAGCCGATCGTGGTGACGGCTCCCGTGCCGCAGGATGATAACCTGTGGCGCTACTTCGAAGAGACGCTGCGGTGATGCGAAACGGGCAGCCCAAAAAAGAAGGAGGCGAGACCTCCTTTTTTTGTGTCGAGGTGTGTCGAGGTGTTTCGGTCGGAATCGGTGCCGGAGGGCGGTGAAGGTGAGGAAAATTCCCACAGAAAGCGGCGAATCGCGAAATCGACCGGGCGGAGAGAAACGGAAAAAAGGGAAAAAGAAAGGTTGACACCGTGCTGAAATTTTGTACCTTTGCGACATCTAACCAAATTTCGTATTTGTCATGACAAAAGGACCTGTTTCTCAGTTTATCACACACCATTATCGCCACTTTAACGCGGCAGCTTTGATCGATGCGGCCAAAGCCTATGAAGCTCACCTGGATGCCGGAGGGAAAATGATGATTACCTTGGGCGGGGCGATGAGTACGGCCGAACTGGGTCTTTCGCTGGCCGAAATGATCCGTCAGGATAAAGTGCAGATCATCACTTGCACCGGGGCCAACCTCGAAGAGGATGTGATGAATCTGGTAGCACACAATCACTATAAACGGGTGCCCTACTATCGTGATCTGACGCCCGAACAGGAACGCGAGTTGTTGAACAACCAGATGAACCGGGTGACGGATACCTGCATTCCCGAAGAAGAAGCGTTCCGTCGGATTCAGCAACATATTTTCAAGATCTGGAAAGCGGCTGACGACAAAGGAGAACGCTATCTGCCCTATGAATTCATGTATCAGTTGTTGCGGAGCGGGGTGCTGGAACCGTATTATGAAATCGATCCCAAAAACAGCTGGATGTTGGCGGCAGCCGAAAAGAATATTCCGATCATCGTTCCGGGATGGGAAGACAGTACCTTGGGAAATATCTTTACCTCGTATGTAATCAAGGGAGAACTCAAGGCGTCGACCGTCAAAGGTGGGATCGAAACCATGATCTTCCTGACGGAATGGTATCGGGCCAATAGCGGCGGCAAAGGCGTCGGCTTTTTCCAGATCGGTGGGGGTATCTCGGGTGACTTCCCGATTTGCGTGGTGCCGATGATGTATCAGGACCTCGAATGGGAAGATGTGCCGTTCTGGGCCTATTTCTGCCAGATCTCCGATTCGACCACCTCGTACGGTTCGTACTCGGGGGCGGTCCCCAACGAAAAAATTACGTGGGGCAAACTGGATGTGGATACCCCGAAATTTATCATCGAATCCGATGCGACCATCGTGGCTCCGTTGATCTTCGCCTATTTGCTGGGCTGGTAGTCGACGGAATTGTATACGACAAAAAAGCGTCTCTCCTTCAAGAGAGACGCTTTTTTTAATGGGCACTTGGTTGTCGAAGGCAAAGGGTAATAAGGTGTGTTGTCCTACGGTTTTTTACGCCGTTTTTTGCTCTCTGTTTCGAACTCTTCTTCATCGAATTTGGCGTCGAGAATCTCTTTGGCTTTGGCGGCGTCGGCTTCCCGCACGATGAGTTTGATCTCCATCATCTCGTTTTGCAGAGGGAGTACATCCGAACTGGTTTCGTTCAGCAATTCGGCATCGATGCCGTTGCTTTCCAGGAGCGTTTTATAGATCAGGGCTTCTCCGGTCGTGGGGAAAGTCCGAAGGACGGTTACGTTCTGGGTATCCATGGCAATCTCGTTTTAAAAGTTTTCTTTAGGAAAAATACGATTATAATCGGATAAATGCAAAGACAATGCCTATTTTTCCGGAAAAACAGGACGTACAAAGCCTCTATCTCTTTCTTTTGCCATCATATCGACCGGAGAGGATAGTCGCTTGGCGAGGGGTCCGATCGGGCAAAAACGGTATGTGCGAAAAGATATGCTCTGCCACGATCCGAAAAAGTAGGAAGGTTGACGGAAATTTTGTATTTTAGAAAACCCTTGCAAAACCAATCTTGTATGAAAAAATGCTGGTTATGGGGCTTACTGCCCTGGCTCTTTGCCTGTGCCGATGCGGGACGCCCGGCCGATCGAGATGTCGACAGCATCACCGTTGCGGTCTACTATTTTCCCGGGTATCATACACGGGACACCTCCGAATTGCCTTATAGCCTGATGCATCCTCACGACTGGACCGAATGGGAGTTGGTGAAGGAAGCCCGGCCTCGTTTCCCCGGTCATGCCCAACCGCATATCCCGGCCTGGGGATATGAAGATGAACGCGATCCGGCGGTCATGGCCCGAAAGATCGATGCCGCGGCCGATCATGGCATCGATGTCTTTGTTTTCGACTGGTATTATTACAATGGCCGGCCGTTTCTGAACCGGGCCTTGGATGAAGGTTTTTTGGGGGCGCCTAACAAGGATCGGCTTCGTTTTGCGTTGATGTGGGCCAATCATGGTTGGACGGATCGTTTCCCCTATACGGGAGGAACGCCGTATGTGCCGATGTATGACGGGAAAGTAACCCCGGCCTTGTATGATACGATCGGGAACGAACTCGTCTCGAAATACTTTACGCAACCCAATTATTGGAAAATCGACGGGAAAGCCTATTTCTCGATTTATGATGTTTCCAGTTTTCTGGCCAGTTTCGGCTCCATCGAAGCGACTCGTGAGGCGATGCAGGCGCTGGATGCGAAAGCCCGGGCGGCGGGGTTAAAAGGGGTTCATTGGAATATGATCGTCATCGAAAATCCCCGGTTGCCGGATGGAACGCCATGCGATTATGCCGATGTGTTCGAACAGCTGGGGGTGAATTCCGCCACGACCTATATCATTATTCATCAGGCCCAACCGCCTCTGTTGCAAACCGATTACAACCAGACGCGGGATGAATATCTGCACTATTGGGCGCAACATCGTCACGATTATTCGATGCCTTATATCTATAATGTGACGATGGGATGGGATTCCTCGCCGCGGACGGATCAGACCCAGGAGTGGTCGTCCGATTATAATTTCCCCTATTGGAACATTCTGCGCAACAATACCCCGGAGAACTTCAAAACGGCCCTGCAAATGACACGCGATACGATCCTGGCACATCCTGAGGTGGCGCCGGTGGTGATCATCAATGCGTGGAACGAATGGACCGAGAGCAGTTACCTGGAACCGGATACGGTGAACGGTATGGCCTATCTGGAGGCGATTCGGGAAGTTTTTCCTCCAGCGTCCTCGTCCTCAAAGCCATAGGAAAAATAGAAGGGAAATATCGGAAAACCGCTTCGAGGAACGGAGCGGTTTTCGTATATTTGTAAAGTCGTAAAATTTTGTCTACAATGGGTCAATTTGTTCATCTTCATGTACATACGCAATATTCGATTTTGGATGGGGCCGCCGCGATCAAACCGTTGATCCAGCGGGCCAAGGAGTTGGGAATGAACTCGCTGGCCATTACCGATCACGGCAATATGTACGGGGTGAAAGAGTTCCACGACACGGCTGTCAAGGAGGGCGTGAAACCGATTTTGGGTTGTGAGGTCTATGTGGCCAAAGGAAGCCGTTTCGACAAGACCCGAGGCGCCGAAGACCGGGGTCACCACCTGATCCTGTTGGCCAAAAATTCCGAAGGATATCACAACCTGGCCCGCATCGTCTCCTATGCTTTTACCGAAGGGTATTATTACCATCCCCGGGTGGACAAAGAGTTGTTGCGGACCTATCATGAAGGGTTGATCTGCTGTTCGGCTTGTTTGGGGGGCGAGTTGCCGCAGACCATTATGCGGGGCGATTTGGAGGGGGCAGCCCGGGTGGTTGCCGAGTTCAAGGAGATTTTCGGGGAGGACTATTACCTCGAACTGCAACTGCACCCCAGCGGCAATCCCCGGATCGATGCACAGGTGTATGAAAATCAGAAAAAAGTCAATGCCGAGCTGTTGCGTCTGGCGGATCGGTTCGGCGTGAAGTATATCGCTTCGAACGATGTGCATTTTATTATGGCGGAGGATGCGCCGGCACATGACCGGCTGATCTGCCTCAATACGGGGAAAGATCTGGACGACCCCAACCGTATGCGTTATACGACGCAGGAGTTTCTGAAGTCCGAGGAGGAGATGGCGGCGTTGTTTCCCGATCATCCCGAAGCGCTGGCCACGACCTTGGAGATCGACAGCAAGGTAGAGGAATATACCTTGGACCATAAGCCGTTGATGCCGAACTTCCCGATTCCGGACGACTTTGCCATCGATCCGGCGAAACTGAAAGAGACGTTTGCCAAAAAGATTAAGGACGAAGCGTTGTTGGCCGAGATTCAGGCAGCGTCGAGTGTCGAGGAGGTGGTGGCGGCCCATCCTGACATGGCCTATTCGCTGACGGTGGCCAAACAGTACCTCTATTTGGAGTCACTGGCTTTTGCCGGGGCTCGGAGACGTTACGGCGAGTTGACCCCTGAGTTGGAGAAACGGTTGAGGTACGAACTCTCGACCATCGAATGGATGGGCTTTCCGGGTTACTTTCTCATTGTCTGGGACTTTATTCGGGCGGCGCGCGAGATGGGGGTTTCGGTAGGCCCCGGACGAGGTTCGGCGGCCGGGTCGGTGGTGGCCTATTCGTTGGGGATCACCAATATCGACCCGGTGCGGTACGACCTGCTGTTCGAACGTTTCCTGAATCCGGATCGTATCTCGCTGCCGGATGTGGATGTCGACTTCGATGAAGACGGTCGGGCCGATGTGTTGCGGTATGTGATCGGGAAGTATGGGCAGAAACGGGTGGCGCAGATCGTGACCTTCGGCACCATGGCGCCCAAAGCAGCGATCAAGGATGTGGCACGGGTCCAGAAATTGCCTCTCTCGGAGAGTAACCGGATCAGCAAGATGATCCCTGAAAAACCGGGGATGACCTTTGCTAAGGCCTATAAGGAGGTGCCGGAGCTGTTGGCGGAGAAAGAGTCCGATAACCCGCTGATTCGCGATACGATGAAGTATGCCGAGAAGTTGGAAGGGTCGGTTCGTCAGACCGGGGTGCATGCCTGCGGGGTGATTATCGGTCCGGACGATCTGGAAAACTTCGCGCCGATGGCCATTGCCAAGGATGCCGAACTGAACGTCGTGCAGTTCGAAGGAAAGTTGGTCGAAAGCGTGGGATTGATCAAGATGGACTTTTTGGGGTTGAAAAATCTTTCGATCATCAAAGATGCGTTGGAAAACATCGAGGAATCACGGGGAATCAAGGTCGACATCGACAATATTCCTTTGGACGATGCGAAGACGTATGAGTTATATAGCCGGGGGGAAACGACGGGGTTGTTCCAGTTCGAATCCCCAGGGATGAAAAAGCACTTGCGGAACTTGAAACCCAACCGGTTCGAAGATCTTATTGCGATGAATGCCCTCTATCGTCCGGGCCCGATGGAGTATATCCCGAGTTTTATTGCGCGTAAACACGGTCAGGAGAAGGTGACCTACGACATACCGGACATGGAAGAGTATCTGAAGGATACCTATGGGATTACCGTGTATCAGGAACAGGTCATGCTGCTCTCCCAGAAGCTGGCCGGGTTTACGGGCGGGGAGGCTGATACCCTGCGTAAGGCGATGGGGAAGAAGCAGAAAGCGGTGCTGGACAAGCTGAAACCCAAGTTCC
The DNA here is from genome assembly GCA_944326035.1 of uncultured Alistipes sp. Classification (GTDB taxonomy): domain Bacteria; phylum Bacteroidota; class Bacteroidia; order Bacteroidales; family Rikenellaceae; genus Alistipes_A. The sequence continues at coordinate 124,159 of CALVCS010000011.1, forward strand.
TGGAAGGGGCGACGGCTAAAGGCCATGATCGCAAAATCTGCGAAAAGATCTGGAGTGACTGGGAGGCCTTTGCGTCGTATGCGTTCAATAAGTCGCACTCGACCTGTTATGCCTATGTTTCCTATCAGACGGGCTACCTGAAGGCTCACTACCCGGCTGAATTTATGGCGGCGTTGTTGAGTCGTAACCTGAGCGATATCAAGAAGATCAGCTTCTTTATGGATGAGTGCAAACGGATGGGCATCTCGGTGTTGGGTCCCGATGTCAACCAGAGTAGGCTGAGATTCTCGGTCGACGACCAGGGCAATGTCCGTTTCGGCTTGGCCGCCATCAAAGGGGTGGGCGAGGGCGCTGTGCAAAATATCATGGAGACTCGCGCCGAAGGTGGAAAATTTACCTCGATTTACGATTTTGTGGAACGGGTGAATCTGCAGGCGGTCAATAAGAAAACGTTGGAAAATCTGATCTTGGGCGGGGCATTCGATTCGATTTGCGATCTGCCTCGCAGTGCCTATTTTGCGGCCGACACCCGAGAAGGGACCTTCCTGGAGGCTTTGATCCGCTACGGCAACCGGGTGCAGAGCGAACGCAACAACGCTCAACAGAGCCTGTTCGGCGATGGAAGTGCACAGGTTGAAGTGCAGAAGCCGGAACCGGCCCCGCATACGCCCTGGAACAAACTGGAAACCTTGACGAAGGAGCGGGAGGTGATCGGTATTTTCCTGTCGTCGCATCCGCTCGACGATTTCTCGATCATCCTCAAACACTATTGCAACGCCACGTTGAGTGATCTGGAAAATCTGCATGCCATGGAGGGGCGCGAATTTTCGTTAGGGGGCATGGTGACCTCGGTGATGCATCTGACCACCAAAACCGGAAAACCGTATGGTCGCTTTGTCTTGGAAGACTATAACGGTTCGCATGAATTTGTGCTGTTCAGTCGGGATTACGAAAATTTCCGTCGATATTTGTACGAGGGTTACTATCTGATGATTCGCGGAAAGGTACAGCCCCGTCCCTACAATCCGGCCGAGTTGGAGGTGCGGATCTCTTCGATGATGATGTTGGCGGAAGCGCAGGAGACATTGATTAAAGAGTTGACGATCGCCCTGCCGTTGGAAGATGTGACCGAAGACATGGTGACTCGCCTGACACAAACGTTGCAGGAAAATCGGGGTGGGGTAACCTTGCGTATCAAGGTGGTCGATCCGGCATCCGATGTTTCGGTGGGCCTCTATTCCAAGTCGCTGAAGGTGGGCATGACGCCCGATATGGTGCGATTTTTGGATGATAATGCGTTACGCTATACGTTGATGTAGGCGATTTTTGCAACGAAAAACGGACCGAATAACGGACAAGGGTGGCGAAAACGTGGAAATGTTCACAATCCTGTTAGCATTTTTCTGAAGTTCGTTAGTCGGAGTTTTGATTATTATTCCCAATTTTGTGTACCATTTAAACACGCATCCTATTAATTTGTAAAATTCTTGAAATATGGCACTTACAATCAATTCGGATAATTTGCAGATATTGCTTGACGGGTCACTGCCCGTGGTAATCGATTTTTGGGCGGAATGGTGCGGTCCTTGCCGCATGATCGGTCCGGTGATCGAAGAGTTGGCCCAGGAGTATGAAGGTCGTGTCGTTGTCGGGAAATGCGATGTGGATGACAATGACGCCATCGCGATCAAGTACAGCGTGCGGAATATTCCGACCATTTTGTTTATCAAAAACGGTCAGGTTATGGATAAACAGGTGGGTGCAGTTTCGAAGGAAGTTCTCAAAGCGAAGATCGAAAACTTGCTGTAAAAAGATTGACTGGAGGGAGATCCTCTGCATAGAGAGCCGCTTCTCGGTAGAGAGGCGGCTTTTTTGTGGAACTGAGGCAGAAAAGAGGGGCTACCGACGAGTGAACTGGGGGGGGCTCCGAAAAATGTTGCGGGGAAAGAGCGGACCTTCGGATCGGTCGTGATGCTCGGACGTCCGGGTGGCTTGCTGGGGCCGTCGATCGCCGGGGTGACAGAGGGTGACAGGGGGTGCCTGCATCGGATCGGATGTCAAGCCTGAACGATTCGAAGGTGGGTTTGCCGGTATTGAAAGGGCACCCTGGACGAGGGACAGAGAAACATCGAACAGAGGTTTATGACAGCAGAAAGCCTAATGAAAGCAGTACGGCGAATAGTAACATATTGCGGGAGGTCTCCCCTAAGATGCGATTGAGGGCTTTCCCGTGCCCGATTCGGAGCATTTTGCGCCAGCTGAACAGGTGAAAGGGCAGGTAGATCCAAGGGAGCAGGGCTGCCCATAGGTATCCGTATCGGCCCAAAAACAGGCACAACAGCAGGGCCAACAGTCCGGGAAGCAGATACAGCACTCCGCCGATACGATCGCCGCAACGCACGATGAGGGTGCGTTTTCCGTTACGGGCATCTTGTTCACGATCGCGGTAGTTGTTGATCATCAGGAGGGTGTCGACGACCAGTCCACAAGCTAATGCCGCGATGACTACCGCAGGGTTCCAGTCGTGGGCCATGACGTAATAAGTGCCTCCGACCGGGACGAATCCAAAGAAAATCAGCACCAGCATGTCGCCCCATCCGTGATAGGCCAAGGGGTAGGGCCCGGCCGTATAGAGAAAGGCAAAGAGTACGCATAGGGCGCCGAGCAGGATCAATCCGGCCCCTCCATAGGCCAACAGACCTAGCCCGCACAGACAGGAGAGAGCGGTCGTCAGGAAAATGCCTCGTTTCATGGCCCGAGGGGTGATCCAACCTTGAGCACAGGCCCGTTCGGGCCCCAGACGATCCTCTCCGTCGCTGCCTTTGAGATAGTCGAACAGGTCGTTGATGAAATTGGCATCGATTTGCATGCCGAAGGCAAATCCCAAGCATAATAGGGCCGGTGTCCAAGCAAAATGGCCGGTCGCTTGGGCCAAGGCGCAGCCGATCAGAACTGGTACAGCGGCTCCGGACAGGGTTTTGGGGCGTGCGGCCAGCAGCCACGCCTGCAGCGAATTGGGACGGATAGAAGTAGTCATGGAACGTTTTTAAAAGGACGAAGGGTTGCTATGGCAAAAGCGCGTTCGGGGCAGCTATCGATGACGCACGGGGAGAAGGTGAAATTCATTTTTACGTAAAAAGTCGTCTGCGTGGATACGAAGGTTTTGTGAGCGTTGGAAAGCGATCAGGTTCGAAAGATGCCGGGAGGGTAAAACCGTTTGGTACGTCTTGACGAAACAATCTGGACGAACGGTTTGATCTGAATATTCGTCGGAAACGTTGTGACGGAAGGTGATTTTGAAAGTCGTAAACGGGTCAGGCAATGGCCTGACAAACGGCCCCATCCCTCCAAAAATCGTCACCTTGTCTACTCTCCCGATCCATGGCTCGATCTTCCCCTTGCTCAATCGCTCAACGAATCGCCCGGACGACTTATTGGGTTAAGAGTGTTTCGTGTTCATTCATGCGGACCAGGCCTCGTTTCATCAGATAGCCCATGCTGCGTTTGAACACTTTTTTGCTCATGTGGGTCAAGGCATAGATCTCTTCCGGGGCGCTGTGGTCGCACAGCGGTAGGCGACCGCCGCCTTGTCGCATCATCTCCAAGAGGCGTTCGGCGGCCTGTTGGAGCTCTTCATAACCGGAGGGCTGCAGAATCAGATCGACCCGTCGATCTTCGGTGATCCGACGGACATAAGCCGACAACCGATCGCCGATCGCTATGGGCTGGAACAACTGATTGCGGTAGAGCATGCCCCAGTATCGGTTTTCGATGACGGCCCGATAGCCGATGGGGGTTTCGGAGGCAACCAGAATGTCGACCCGTTGTTTCGGTTTCAGGGAGAGGTCGGTGTTGTGGATGAAGCCGTTGAGGAATTGCGTGGCGACCACCCGGCCCGTCACGTTATCTGTATAGAGGTACACGACGATCGATCGTCCGATCTCCAACCGTCCCTGTTGATTACGGTTGGGCAGGAACAGATCTTTGGCCGTCAGCCCCCAGTCCAGAAAAGCGCCATGAATGGTTTTGTCGACGACCTTCAGATAGGCCACTTCGCCGACACAGGCCAAAGGATGGTCGGTGGTGGCCACCAGGCGGTCTTCCGAATCGTGGTAGACGAACACGTTGATCGAATCGCCGATACGATTCTCCTTGGATACGTAACGGTTGGGTAACAGGACCTGCTCCCCCTCCTCGTCGCCAAGGTAGAGCCCATGATCGGAGAGACGCTCTACGCGTAACGTGTAATAATGACCGGCAATCAGCATAGGTGAATTTTTTACAAAGCTACGTTTTTCTGACGATTAAACCGCCTGCGATCGGGAAATTCCGTCGGGATAGGGAGAAAATCCACGCGGGACATCTTCCTGAACGGAGAAAACATGGAGGGCAAATTGGCGTGGAAGTTTTGTGAAAAACCGGATTTTCCGTGGAAAAATTCGTAACTTTATCCGCTGTTTTAGCGTCTGATGTCATGAAATATGTCGCTTTTTGTTTGGCCGTAGTTTTCTCGGCTTTTGCTTGTGCGCAGCGCAGCGCACCGGCCTGGGAAGGGGGCCCGGCCTCTGCGGAGGAGGTTTACGCTCCGGTCCAGATTCCGCAGTTGCCGGAACGACTCGATCTGGCGGGCGAACCGGTACCGTTAGATAATTACGATACCCGTGAGAGCCTGATGCGCGAGATGTTGAGCACGATCTATCTGCATTCGCGGACCATGTTGACCTTGTTGGCGACCCAGCGCTATTTCCCGATCATCGAACCGATCCTGAAAAAATACGGGGTTCCCGACGATTTCAAATATCTGTGTATGGCCGAAAGCGGTTTGGATCCCAATGCGGGTTCATCGGCTGGGGCGGCGGGATTGTGGCAGTTAATGCCGGCCTATGCCCGTTCGGCCGGACTGTATATCGGGGGCGGGGTGGACGAACGGTACGATATCGAGAAGTCGACGGAAGCGGCTTGCCAATACCTGTTGGACGCCAAAGAAAAGTTCGGTAGCTGGACCTTGGCTGCGGCCTCGTATAATGTCGGTGTGGCCGGTACGGCCAGACGGCTGGAAAAGCAAGGTGTCGATTCCTATTACGATCTCTATCTGCCGACGGAAACGATGCGCTATGTCTTTCGGGTGTTGGCTTTCAAGCTGATCACCCCCAATCCGGCGGCCTATGGATATCGGATCAACCCGGAGGATTATTATCGGCCTTTGCCGGCCTATACCGAGGTGGTTGTCAGCGGGACACAGATCGACTGGGCGGAAGAGGCCCGCAAGTATGGAACGAACTATAAACGGTTGCGTGAACTGAACCACTGGATACGCGACTACGATTATCGTAATAAAACGGCACACCGTTTCGTTTTGAAGGTGCCGAAACCAGGAACGAGGCAATAAGTGGAAGATCAGAAAATCAAAATATGGGGAGCTCGTGTCCACAACCTGAAGAATGTGGATGTTGAGATTCCACGTCATAAATTGACGGTTATTACGGGGCTGTCGGGTTCGGGCAAGTCGTCGTTGGCTTTCGATACGATCTATGCCGAGGGTCAGCGTCGTTATCTGGAGACGCTGTCGACCTATGCACGTCAGTTCGTGGGTACGATGGAGCGTCCCGATGTCGATAAAATTACGGGTCTCAGCCCGGTCATTGCCATCGAGCAGAAGACGACCAATAAGAATCCTCGCTCGACGGTGGGAACGGTGACCGAAATCAACGATTTTTTGCGGTTGTTGTTTGCCCGGGCGTCGGATGCCTATTCGCCGGTGACGGGTGAGATCATGGTGCGTCACACCGACGAACAGATCCTGGACCTGATTCTGAAAAATTTTGCCGACCGCAAGATTGCGCTTTTGGCTCCGTTGGTCAAGGGCCGGAAAGGACATTATCGGGAGCTGTTCGAAAGCTTTCTGAAGAAGGGGTTTTTATATGCCCGGGTGGATGGAGAGATTATCGAGGTCCAGCCGGGGATGAAACTCGATCGTTATAAAATCCATCATGTCGAATTGGTGATCGATCGGCTCCATGCCCGGGCCGATAACCGGGAACGCCTGCTCAAAAGTCTGCAGGAGGCGATGCGCCAGGGGAAAGGGACGATGATGGTGTACGATTACGGTACCAATAACGTTCGGTTTTACAGTCGTCATCTGATGTGTCCGACCAGCGGTATCGCTTTCAATGAACCGGCTCCGCATACCTTCTCGTTCAACTCGCCTCAAGGGGCTTGTCCGCACTGTAACGGATTGGGTGAAGAGGCGGTTTTCGACCGGGAACGGATCATGCCCGATGAGCGTAAGTCGATTCGGGAAGGCGGGATCGCCCCCTTCGGTAAATACCGCAACAATCTGTTGTTCGCACAGTTGGAGGCCTTGGGGCGGAAGTATGATTTTTCGCTGGACGATCCCGTAGGCAGTTTGGGTGAAGAGGCGCTCAATCCGATTTTGTACGGCGATCCCGAGCCGTTGCATATCGACGCCCGCGAGTTGGGCGGTACGGGCAATTACATGATCTCGTGGGAGGGCATTGCCGATTACATCGAAAAACAGCGGGACGATGCCTCGGCCGGCCGGGGCGATAAGTGGAAAGAGCAGTTCGTAGTGCGGAAGGTGTGCTCGGTGTGCGGGGGATCGCGGCTGAAGAAGGAGGCGCTTTACTTCCGGATCGACGGAAAGAACATCGCCGAATTGTCGGCACTCAGCATCGAAGAGTTTGCGGCCTGGATGGAGGGATTGGAAAATCGCATTTCGAAAAAACAGGAGCAGATCGCCCGGGAAATTCTGAAAGAGATCCGGGAGCGTCTGCGGTTTTTGCTGGATGTGGGGTTGGGATATCTTTCGCTGAGCCGGGCTTCGAGTTCGTTGTCGGGGGGCGAAAGCCAACGGATCCGTTTGGCAACCCAGATCGGTTCCAAACTGGTCAATGTGCTCTATATCCTGGATGAACCGAGCATTGGGTTGCATCAACGCGATAACATTAAGCTGATTCATAGCCTGCAAGCCTTGCGGGATGCCGGTAACTCGGTGATCGTGGTGGAACATGACGAGGATATGATCCGCAATGCCGATTATGTGGTCGACGTGGGGCCTTTGGCCGGGGTACGCGGGGGTGAAATTGTCGCCGCGGGAACGGTGGAAGATATTATCGCCTCGGGGGGCATTACGGCCGATTATCTGAGTGGACGTCGGCGGATCGAAATCCCTGCCACGCGCCGTCCGGGAAACGGAAAGAGTCTGATTGTCTATGGGGCGCGAGGCAATAACCTGAAAAATATTACGGTCGAGTTTCCGCTCGGGAAGATGATTTGTGTGACGGGGGTGAGCGGTAGCGGTAAATCGACCTTGGTGAATGCGACGCTCAAGGCGGCGCTGAACCGGACCTTGTATCGCTCTTATGAGCAGCCCTTGCCTTACGATCGGATCGAAGGCATCGAGTATATCGATAAATTGGTAGTGGTGGATCAGTCGCCCATCGGACGTACCCCTCGGAGTAATCCGGCCACCTATTCCAATGTCTTTGCCGATATCCGCAAGCTGTTCGAGGCGACGCCCGATGCCCAGATCCGGGGGTTCAAAGCCGGACGTTTCTCCTTTAATGTGAAGGGAGGACGTTGTGAAACGTGTCGAGGGGCGGGAGTTCAGACGATCGAGATGAATTTCCTGCCGGACGTCTATGTGAAGTGCAATGCCTGCAATGGCAAACGGTATAACCGGGAGACCCTGGAGGTGCGTTATAAAGGCAAGAACATCAGTGAAGTGTTGTCCATGACGGTCAATCAGGCGGTAGAATTTTTTGAAGCCGTGCCGTCGATCCATATGAAACTGAAAACAATTCAGGATGTGGGGTTGGGCTATCTGACGCTGGGACAGCCCTGTACGACCTTGTCCGGAGGCGAAAGCCAGCGCATCAAGCTGTCGGCCGAACTGGCTAAGCGCGATACCGGCAGCACGCTCTATATTTTGGATGAACCGACGACCGGTTTGCATTTCGAGGATGTTCGGGTTTTGTTGGGCGTCTTGGATAAGCTGGTGGAGAAGGGAAATACGGTGATTGTCATCGAACATAACCTGGATGTCATCAAGGTGGCCGATTACCTGATCGATATCGGGCCCGAAGGCGGTCAGGCCGGGGGGCGGGTATTGGCGACGGGTACACCCGAAGAGGTGGCGATGGTCGAACAGAGTTATACGGGGCAGTTCTTGCGTCCGTTGTTGGCGAAAAAGTGATCTTTGTCGCCACGAACAGCCCTCTTTAGAAGACAGATTTAGCAAACAGAGCGCTCCGCGAACCATATTCGCGGAGCGCTCTGTTTGATCCCTGGTTATGGTGCGAGAAACTCGGTGTGGATAAGATGTGCATAGTCTGTTGAAAGTTTTTCATAAACTATCGATAGCTGTGCATAACTCGTCAAAAAGCGGTGGATAACTTAGACCGTGGCAGAGAGACGAAGCCAAAAAAGGTCGTTCTCTGTTCAGAAAACGACCTGTATGAACGGAGCTGACTGTCGAATGGGGGCAGCCGGCTGGGGGATTGGATGGTTTTATTTGAAGGGCGAATTGGGCTCTTTGGCCATGTGGCTGTAGAACAGACGGTCCAGCAGCGCCGGAGCGAATTTCTTGATGAAAGCGGTGGCCCGACCGTTGAACTCCATCAGCAAGAGCCGTTTGTGGCGGGCGATTCCCTTGGCGATCCGATGTGCTACTTCCTGGGCCGTCATCATTTTGCCCTCTTCCCGCGGGGAGCTGCCTTGCGAAGATCCGTCGGCCGTCAGGGCGGAAAAGCGGACATTGGTGGCCGTAAAGCCCGGAGCCGCGATCATGACATGGACTTTTTTCTTGAGATTTTCGATGCGGACGGTTTCCAAAAATCCTTCCAGGGCATATTTTGAGGCCGAATATCCGGTACGGCCCGGTAAACCGTGCAGACCGGCGACGGAGCTGACGCCGACGATGGTTCCGTGGGAGGCCTGGATGTAGGGCAGGGCATATTTGGTGCAGTATACGGCGCCCCAGAAATTGACATCCATCAATCGTTTGAGCACCTGCAAATCCACATCGTCGAAGAGCGCACGCATGGAGAGACCGGCGTTGCAGATCAGAATATCGACCCCACCGAAACGTTCGACCGCCAGCGCAATCAAGGCCTGACAGTCCGCTTCTTGGGTGACATCCGTAGCCCGAAAGGCGCACTGGATGCCCTGTTTCTGCAGTTTTTCGGCGATTTGGGCCAATTTCTCTTCTCGGCGGGCGCCCATGACGACGCGAGCTCCCTGTGCGCCGAATTCGTAGGCCAGCGCCTCTCCGATACCGGAAGAGGCACCCGTAATGACGACGACTTTGTCTTTGAAATTCATGTTTTTCCTTTTTGAGTGTTCCGAAACGCTATGCAACAGACGCCTCGAACGGATGATTAGATTTGCAGCAAACCGTAGCTTCGCAGGATGTCCCATTTTTTGGCGTGATAGAACACCAGAAAAGGTTCATCGCTGTAGTGGCTATATAGGTCTTTGATCTCTTCCAAGGTGACGATACGGTTCAGATCGGCTGTGCGTGAGAGGGTTTCCATCAGGAAATCGGTTTCGGCCGGCGAAAAGGCGAGGACCTTACGTCTGGCATGGCTGTGCAAAAGCAATCCCTCGTCGGTGCGTTGAGGGGGCAGCCCGATCCAGACCAGTCGGGCTTTTTCGTGGAAGAGCCGTGCGGCGTCGGGTTTGATGAGTTGATCGGCGATCAGAGTGTCTTCTACGGTGGTCGGTTTGGCCTCTTTCCCGGAGAACCATTTATGGACCGGTCGATTCAGCCCGTTGCCGACCAGATAGTTTGCCAACGCTTCGCGGAGGGCTTCGCCGACCCGGTCGATGTCGTATCCCCATTTTTCGGAGAAGGCGATTTCGTTATTGGCAAAGGGGTGTGGACCCGCATGTTTAAGGGTCACACCGAACCGCTCCGGATGCTGTCCGCTGGGGCTGTGAACGGTCATCGCATAACGGTGCCAGAAGGCCGAATCGATCAGTTCGGCTTGGAACATCTGGCGAACGACCTCCAACGAGTCGATACTTTCCTGGAGCGTTTCCGTCGGGAAACCGTACATCAGGTAGGTGTGGACCATGATGCCTGCGTCACGGAAATTGCGCATGGCCAGTGCGGCTTGTTCGATCGTAACCCCTTTGTTCATGAGCTTCAGCAGTCGGTCGGAGGCTGTCTCCAGCCCACCGGAGACGGCAATGCAGCCGGCCGCCGCCATCAGTTGGGTCAGATCGCCCGTAAAGTGGCTTTCGAATCGGATATTGGTCCACCAGCTGACTTTCAGTTTCCGGCGCAAAATCTCCAGCGAGATCTCTTTCAGCAATTTAGGCGGAGCCGCCTCGTCGACGAAGTGGAAACCGCGACTGCCGGTTTGGGCCATGACCTCTTCCATCCAGTCGACGAATCGGGAGGCCGGAACGCTTTCATAACGGCCGATGTAGTCGAGCGAGGTGTCGCAGAAGGCACAGCGGGCCCAATAGCATCCGTGAGCGATCATCATCTTGTTCCAACGGCCGTCGCTCCAGAGACGGTGCATGGGATTGGGAACTTCGCTCAGCGAAAAATAGCGCGTATGGGGCAGCCCGCTGAAATCGGGGCATCCCCGTTGTTCGTGGGTGATCGTAGCGTTTCCTGCCTGATAACCTTCGGCGGTATAGGTATGGATGAGCGGTTCGCCTTTGAGAATCCGTTCCAGAGGTACTTCTCCGTCATCCAGCACGAGGTAATCCACATAGCGGAAGAGACCCGAATCGGTCATGTTTCGCAGTTCGGTAGAGGGGTATCCGCCCCCGAAAATCGTGCGGAGGTTCGGGTGGTGTTCCCGAATATATTGAGTACAGCGGAGGGCCGACAGCAAATTGCCCGGAAAGGGAATCGCAAAGCCGACCAACGAGGGGCGATAAGCGGAGAGATGACTTTCCAATAGTTGGACCATCTCCTCTTCGATCAGGTTGCGGGGGTGGTTGAGCTCCTGCTCCAGGCGATCGAAGGTCGGAATCGACAAGGAAAGCCGCTCCCCGTAGCGCACGATTTCGAAATGGGGCGTGATGACGGCCCGGATCAGGTCGCTGAGATCTTGCAGATACAGTGTACAGAGGAATCGCGCACAGTCGGTCGTGCCTAAGGCGCCGAAAAAGTAGCCCAGATCATCGGCCGTTTCGAAGCGTTTGCCTTGCGGCAGAAAATCGCCGCTGACGATCAGCGAGGCGAGGGTAGTGTCTCCGCCTCGGAGAAACTCCATGACACAGTCAATCGTATCGAGGTAGTGGGGTGCCAGGGCGTGGATATGGTCCAGATTGTCGTCGGGGTGGGATAGGCCGGCGCGGTAGGCTGGATAGGCCTCGAACACCCGGCGCAGAAAATCGCGGCGGAATAGTCGATCGAGCAACTCGATCGACAGATCGACTTGTTCGACCTCCGCCCCTTGGCGGGCCAGGTATCCCTTCAGGTAAGCGGTCGCCGGATAGGGCGTGTTGGGCTGAACGAAAGGCGGCGTAATCAGCAGCAGTTTTTCCATCGGGACGGTGGGATTAGTCTCGGGTTTCGATTTTCAGTCCGTCGTAAGCCATGTAGCAATGGTTGGGCAAGGCGGGTTCTTCCTGGGCCTGACGTCCCATCTGGTGGGAAATGTGCGTAAGGTAGGTTAAGCGGGACCCCACCAGATAACTCAGATGCAGCGCTTCGCTGAGGGTGAAATGCGAGAGGTGTTGCTCTTTGCGGAGGGCGTTGACGACCAGAATATCGACCCCTTTGATCTTTTCGATCTCTTCGGGGGTGATGTGATTGAAGTCGGTCAGGTAGGCCAGGTTCCCGATCCGAAATCCCAGAATCGGCAGCTTGAAGTGAAGGCCTCGAATGGGGATGATCTCCACCCCCTTGATCTGGAACGGACGTTCATCGATGGTATGCAGGTTGATCTCCGGTACACCCGGGTAGGGATTGGGGGCGAAAGCGTAGTCGAAATCCTTCTTGATCACCTTTTGCACGCGCTCTTCGGCATAGATATCGACCGGTTTTCCGGAGGTATAGTTGAAGGCCCGGACATCGTCCAGTCCTCCGGTATGGTCTTTGTGTTCGTGGGTGAGTAGGATCGCGTCGATGTGTTGGACGTTTTCGCGCAACATTTGTTGCCGGAAATCGGGACCGGCATCGATCACCAGCGTAATCCCTTCGGTTTCGATCAGGGCGGAAGTGCGCAGCCGTTTGTCGCGGCTGTCGGGAGAGGTGCAGACCCAGCACCCGCAAGAGATAACCGGAACGCCTTGCGAGGTACCGGTGCCCAGAAACGTAAGTTTGGTCATGAAGCCTTGATTTAATCTCTCCAAAGATAGGTATTTTTTACGAAAAAGGTTGCGACCCCCTCAGGGACCGCAACCTTGGATCTATCTCGCAAGCCGGGATTAGGCTTCCGAGGTGGTTTTTTCGAGGCGTTTCATCATCGAGAAGAGGAAGGCGGCCGATACCAGGCAGCAAGCCACCAAGATTCCCCACAAAATCCACAAATCGACTTTCAACCACAGGTATCCGATCACGGCGACCAGGTAGTTTCCGATAGCCGTGGCGGCTAACCAACCCCCTTGGGCCAAGCCTTTGTATTTGGGCGGGGCGACTTTCGATACGAACGAGATCCCCATCGGCGAGAGGAACAGTTCGGCAATCGTCAGTACGAAATAGGTGCCTACCAGCCAATTAGGCGATACCAAGGTGGGGCTCACCCCACCGGTCGAAGCCAGCGTCGAGGGGGCGGGTAGTCCCAGCGATCCGAGGGTCAGAACGATAAACCCTAACGCGGCGACAATCATCCCGATCCCGATTTTGCGCGGGGCCAGCGGTTCTTTGCCCCGTTTGGCCAGCCAGCCAAAGAAGGCGACGGTCACCGGGGTCAGCAGTACGATGAAATAGGCGTTGAACTGCTGGAAGATCTGCGGAGTGATCGACATTTCGGGTTCGAAAGAGGCATAGGCCACATAGGAGAGAATCAGACCGATTACGGCTACGATGGCAGCGCTCCATTTGCCCCGAGAGGTCGAAGCCTGGAAAAGGTTCAGAATGCCGTAGAAGGCCACGGCGAACGGCAGCAAGGTCAACAGCGAGAAGCCGAACCGATCGAATCCGCTGACCGATTTGACGGTATAGTCGCGGGCGAACCAGGTCATGGTCAAACCGTTCTGATGGAAGGCCATCCAGAAGAAGATCACCACGGCGAAGACCAGACCCAGGGCCACCAGACGATCGTTGGTCTGTTGCGGAGTCAGTTCCGTGATAGCGGCTTGTCCTTGTTCGCTGGCTTTTTGTTTTTCGGTTTTATCGGCGGATTTGTACAGGCGGCGGAAGGCCAGGAAAATAATCATCGAGACGATCAGCGAGAGGCAGGCGACCCCGAAGCCGTAGTTGTACGACGTGCTCAACGAATCGATGTATTGCTGTCCGAAGGTGGCCAGATCGGCCCCCGGATGACCTTGTTGGACGGCCAAATCCGCGAAGGTTTTCAGCCCCTCCTGACTGATGGTGCCATCGGCCAGACGGTGGGTCAGTGCGGGAATTTCGGCGTTGTAGGTGAAGCCGTCTTTGGCCAGGAAGTAGTTGGATACGCCTTCAGCGGCCGAGGGAGCGAAGAAGGCTCCGATGTTGATGCACATATAGAAAATGCTGAAAGCCAGATCTCGTTTGGCGCTGTATTTCGGGTCATCGTACAGGTTGCCGACCAGGGCTTGCAGGTTTCCTTTGAAGCATCCGGTCCCCATGGCGATCAACAGCAGAGAGGCGCACATGGTGACAATGGCGGTTGTTCCGGTTCCACTGGGAATGGCCAGCAGCAAGTAACCGAAGAACATGATGACGATCCCCAGGGCGATGGTTTTGCCATATCCCAGCACCTTGTCGGCGAGCAGGCCGCCGAACAGCGGCAGAAAATAGACGGCTGCCAGAAAAGAGCCGAAGATCGTGCTGGCTGTTTCGGCCCCGAAGCCGAACTTGGCCTGCATGTACAATACAAAAATGGCTAACATGGTATAATAGCCGAAGCGTTCACCCATATTAGCCAACGATAGAACGAAAAGTCCTTTGGGTTGTCCTTTGAACATGAGAGGTGTTTTAGTTTAGGGTTATTGGATTCAATGCCGGGGGATTCGTGGTTTACTGACCGGGGAAGGATGGAAAAATCCGGATGGTCCAGCGCGTCTCGCCCTCGAAAATTTTTGCATGACAAAGATAACCATTTTTGGAAGGGAAAGAAATAAACCGTACATTTATAATGAAAAAATGCCGTTTTGCGGAGAAAGAATCGCGTAATTATGAGCGAGCAGAGAAAGTTACTTCCGATTGTGGAACAGGATTCGTGGTTGCTTCCGGTCGCCGATCAGATGCAACAGCGGTATGATCGTTACCGGGACCGTTTGGCGGCGATCGAACGTGCGTCGGGGAGTATAGTGGATTATGCCAACGGGTATCTCTATTTTGGGTTCCAGCACGATCCGATCCGCAAGGGGTGGTGGTTTCGCGAATGGTTGCCGGCGGCTCAAGATGTCTATCTGTTCGGAGACTTCAACGACTGGCAACGGACTTCGTTGCCGTTGACCAAAGGTACGGATGGGGTCTGGTCGATTTTCTTGCCGGAGGAACGCTTTCCCCGCTTGGTGCATGCCTCGCGGGTCAAGATGTTGGTGCATGGACGAAACGGCTTTCTGGAACGCATCCCTGCCTATATTCGGCGGGTTGTGCAGGATGAACAGAGCAAGGATTTTTGTGGCCAGTTGTGGGCTCCGCCGCAGCCTTTCGACTGGGAAGGCGATGACTTCGATATCGCTTCGGTGGGCAGTTTGTTGATCTACGAGTGTCATGTGGGAATGGCCCAGGAGAAAGAAGGGGTGGGAACCTATCGGGAGTTTACCCGTCATATTCTGCCGCGCATCAAACGGGACGGCTACAACACGGTGCAATTGATGGCGGTGGCCGAACATCCGTATTACGGGAGTTTCGGGTATCATGTCAGCAATTTTTTTGCGCCCTCTTCGCGTTTTGGAACGCCTGAAGAGCTGAAAGCCCTGATTAAAAAGGCCCATTCGATGGGGTTGGCGGTGGTGATGGATCTGGTGCATGCCCACTATGTGAAGAATATCAACGAGGGACTCAACGAATTGGATGGGACCGATCTCTATTCACCGCCCGGCGAGGCGGGTTATCAACCGTATTGGGACTCTAAGCTGTTCGATTACGGGAAGGCCGGTGTCCAACATTTCCTGTTGTCGAATGTCAAATATTGGTTGGATGAATTTCATTTCGACGGGTTCCGTTTCGATGGGGTGACGTCGATGATCTATCGCCATCACGGTTACACCGAGTTCGATGATCGCAGCAAATATTTTACGGATGTCAATGACGATGCATTGACCTATCTGACCTTGGCCAACCGTTTGGTTCATGATTTCCGCCCGCATGCGGTGACCATTGCCGAGGATGTCAGCGGGATGCCCGGGATGTGTATTCCGAATGAAGAGGGCGGGGTAGGGTTCGACTATCGTTTGGGGATGGCGGTACCCGATTTTTGGATCAAGCTGCTGAAGGAAGTGCCGGATGAACAGTGGAACATCTGGGAAATGTGGCATGTGATGACCAATCGTCTGGGGTCGGTGAAGACGGTGGCGTATTGCGAGTCGCACGATCAGGCGTTGGTGGGCGACAAGACGATTGCTTTTCGCCTGATGGATAAGCAGATGTATACCGATATGAACCGAGCCGCAGAGAATCTGATTATCGACCGGGGGATGGCTCTTCACAAAATGATCCGCTTGTTTACGATTTCGTTGGCCGGGGAGGCTTACCTCAATTTCATGGGGAATGAGTTCGGGCATCCCGAATGGATCGATTTCCCGCGCGAGGGGAATGGGTGGAGTTATGCCCATGCGCGTCGTCAATGGAGTCTGGCCTCGAATGGTTTTTTACGATATAGTTATTTGGGGGCTTTTGACCGGGCCATGCTGGCGCTGGTTCGACGGTATGGGGTGTTGAGCAGCGGCTTTGCGTACAACCTCAATATGGATACCGACAATCAGACCGTGGTGTTCTGTCATGGCGATCTGGTTTTTATCTTCAACTGGCACCCCAATCGTAGCATTCCGGACTATATCTTGCCGGTCTTGCATCCGGGCCGTTACCGTATTGTACTCTCTACGGATGAGAAACGTTTTGGCGGGTATGGCCGGGTGGATTTGCATACCCCGGCGTTTACCTATACCCAACGGGATGGGGACGGACAGTTGCGTCATCGATTGAAGGTCTATAATGTCTGTCGGTCGGCTTTGGTGTTGAGGCGATTGGCGCGATGATGACGTGGACGTGCAGGTATATTCAGTCGTTTTCTCGTATAGGGGAAACGACTGATTTTATTGGTGGGTGTTGCAGAGAAGTTACGATGGCAAAGAGCCCGTGAGGGATAAGAAGCTCGTGAAGCCGGGGCTGGGTAAAGGGGGCGGCTATGCGTCGAAAGTGAAGAAAAAGTTCATCAAAAAGTTCCAAATGGTGACCACGCCGATGGCCAATAGTTTCGAGAGGTAGAAGTTGAGTTTTCCTCGATCGGCGAGCAGGTAGATGATTCCGTTGTTGATCCCCAGCCCGATCAGGGAGATGGCTAAGAATAGCAGGTATTGACGAGTGATTTGGGGATCGTGGCTTTGGAAGGTCCAGATCCGATTGAGCAACCAGTTGGTGGTGGCGGCACAAATAAAACCCGTCGAATTGGCGATGTATTTATTCAGATGCAACTTTTCTTTCAGCAGAAAGGTGATCGAAAAGTCTACCACGACCCCGCTACCACCGACGACGCAGAATTTCAGAAATTGAGCGATCATAACGGGCGAATTGGTTCTTCAAAAGTAGAAAAATTCCGCTATTTGTCCAAATGTCGTTGGGCTCGTCAGACAACCTGTGGAGGAGGCAAGACTTTGGATCGGGAGGCCGGGAAAACCCTAACGACCTTTTTGTGAAGAGTTTTGGAAGAGAGTAGCTGTGATGGCCGGTTAATAGATAGAGTCTCTGGGGACCGGAGAGAGGTACATGCGGAAGATCAGGGTGCCGTTATAGCTCAACCTGAGTCGGTTATGGTGTGAGGCGGGGCATATGCTCTTGTGGCGGTCGAGATACGACCGAGTCCTTTCGTGAAGAGAGCGACGTAAGGTAGGCTGGGCGAAGCGGCTGTGGTCCGTTCTACGGGCGCTTTGAAACGAAGTGCTTTCGAGAGGACCAAAACACTCCCTGAAAATATTTCCACAGGGACAGAAAAGGGTTCCCGCCCCTTAGCCATCCAACGAGCCACGTTGCAAGAACGATTCCTGCCGACACAGAGAACCTTCTGCTATGGGACTGCAGTCTCTGCGGTCGTTTTCGGTGATTTTGAGCCGGGGCATGAAGTGGACGGCGTGCAGGCAGAAACACCTATTCGATCCGTAGAGGGAAGATGGCGGAATTAAACCAGGTACTGGCCGGAGAGTTGTAGATCGTGAGGCCGGCTTGATATTCCGTGGGCTTGATGGCCGGGATGACGAACGCGGTTTCTAGGTGCAGCTTCCCTTGGGCGGGCAGTTGGGCTTCGATGCCGGATAGCGGGAATACTTGCGTCGGTTCGCCCAAACGTCTGAAGACGAATCCAATACGGGCTTCGTGCGGGCCGAAGGTGTAGTCGAAGGCATACGGGTTGATCACATCGAACGCCAGGGAAAGGGTGTCTCCCGGATGAACGTCTGTCGGTAGCGGAGCCATCTGAATGCGCATCTCGCGCACGGGACGGTACGATGGATCGATCAGGTACGTAAAGGTACGTCCGTTGGCCAGAGATAAGGTTTGGGCTCTGGGGACCGAATCGGCGACCTCGACGATGACCGGCTGTCCGGCCATGGCCCGATCCTCGTTTTTCAATTCGTACTGGCTGGTTCGGTAGTAGATCGTCGGACGGGCATAGGCTTTCCCGTCGGTATAAAATTCGTATTTGGCGGCTTGGGTATAGCCCCCATCGAAGATGACGGGACGTCCCTGCGCGATTTGAGAGATCTGTTGGTAGGAGGTGCGGTTGTCGAATACTTCAAAATGCAGCCCCAGCGGATTGAAGATCATCTCGATGCGCACCAGCACCATTAAAATCAGGGTGATCCATCCGATCCGTACGGTGTAACGGCGCCATCGGGGACGTTCCCGGGTGTATCCGAACAGCAGGGCGATGATGCCGAAGGTAGCCGGAATTTCCCATTGCGGCTGGACATAGCCCCGCAGGGTAGAGGCCAGGAAGAAGAGAATAAATCCGGCCGCGATGCAGCTCATGGCCCGTAGAACGGGGGAGGCGGCTCTGTTTTTCCACCAAGCCACCCCGAAAACCGGAAAGAGAAAGGGGTTGAAGATGGCGAACAGATTGAGAATATATTCGCTGACAAAGCCCCATTCGAAATCCCGATTCCGACCGATCAGGTGGTAGCGGAACGAGACCCAATCGTGCTGGTATTGCCAATATAAGTGGGGGAGGATCAGCAGCAGTGTCAGCACTCCGGCTGCATAGAATTTGGGATTTTTGAGCAGGCGGAGGTTAGAGAGGACGAGCAGCAGAACGACCAGGGCCCCATGGTATTTGCTGTAGGCCAATGCCGCCATGCAGAGGCCCATGCCCAGTGCCGAAAGCCAATCGTTTCGTTCGGTGAATCGTTTGTAGCAGCCCAAGAGCAGGGCGGTGAAGAACATCAGGGGGCCGTCCGGTACTGCGATAAATCCGTAAAGCTGCAGAATGGGCATGGCGGCCGTGATCAGCAGGAACAGTCCGGCGTCACGTCGTGTGGCCTCCTTGGGACGAATGATGCGCCACAGCACATAGATATAGATGGGTTGCAGCAGGGTGAAGAAAAACCGAACCCCCAGTTCGCCCCCCAGAAAACTTCCTGACCAGACCAAGAGCGGGGTCATGGGCGGGTGATCGAAATAGCCCCAGGCCAGATCTTGCGCAAACATGTGGTAGTAGGCTTCGTCGTTGGCCAATTCACAGAGGCCGGCTTGCAGTAGGTTGAGTACCCACCAGAGCGCTAAGCCGAGCCACAGCAGTTGTTCGGGCGTTTTGATGCGTGCGGTCAATCGCTGGAGATTCATAAGCAAGAGGTTTGAGGCCGGATCACAGGCGCAATTCGGGGGTAAAAATATAAAAATCGCCCGAATCGAACAAAAAAGGCCGTTCCATCGGAACGGCCTTTCGCATGCTCGTCATGAGCGGTTTATTTTTCAGCCATATCAGGCATCGGTTTGTCGTATTCTCCGTTGAGCAGACGCTTGTGGCAAGCTTCGAAGCAATCGAGCGTATATTTCACGTCGTCCAGCGTATGAGCGGCCGTCGGAATCAGGCGCAGGATGATTTCGCCTTTCGGGATCACCGGATAGACAACGACCGAGCAGAACAGGTTATAGTTTTCACGCAAGTCGACGACAATGTTGCAGGCTTCGTTAACGCCCCCCTTCATATAGACCGGGGTAACGGGCGAGAGCGTACCCCCAATGTCGAATCCGCGTTCGCGCAGACCGCTTTGCAGGGCTTTGACGATCGTCCACAGTTTTTCTTGGAATTCGGGGTGGTTGCGGATCAGGTCCAACCGTTTGAGGGCGCCCATAACCATCGGCATCGGCAGAGATTTGGCATAGGTCTGCGAACGCATGTTATAGCGCAGATAGTCGACGATGAAGGGTTCCGAAGCGACGAAAGCACCGATACCGGCCATCGATTTGGCAAAGGTGTTGAACAGCACGTCGACGCCATCGGTGACCCCGAAGTGACTGGCCGTACCGCGACCGCCTTTCCCCATGGTCCCGAAGCCGTGCGCATCGTCCACCAGCAGACGGAAGTTGAAGTCTTTTTTCATGGCGACGATTTCGTCCAGTTTACCCAGGTCGCCTTTCATACCGAACACCCCTTCGGTGATGACCAGAATCCCGCCACCGGTTTCTTGGGCCATTTTCGTGGCATGTTCCAGTTGTTTGCGGCAGGCGGCCATATCGTTGTGCGGATACACGAACCGTTTCCCAGTGTGCAGGCGCAAGCCATCGATAATGCAGGCATGTGCTTCAGAGTCATAAACGACTACATCGTGACGGGTCAATAGCGAGTCGATGATCGAAAGCATCCCCTGGTATCCGAAGTTCAACAGGAAGGCGTCCGGTTTTCCGACGAAAGCGGCCAATTCGCGTTCGAGTTGTTCGTGCCATTTGGTTTGTCCGCTCATCATGCGGGCTCCCATCGGGGCAGCCATACCGAATTGGGCAGCCGCTTCGGCATCGGCTTTGCGCACTTCCGGGTGGTTGGCCAAGCCCAGGTAGTTGTTCAAACTCCAGTTGAGGACTTCGCGACCGCGGAAATTCATGTGCGGACCGATTTCGCCTTCGAGTTTCGGGAAGGAGAAATATCCATGGCTTTTTTTCTGATATTGTCCGATCGGACCGCCTGAGTTTTTGTGTATGCGTTCAAATATATCCACAGCGATTGTGTTTTAGTTAGATTGATTATCTTTAAGAGTTGGGATTTGATCTTTTCAGAAAATCTTCACAAAGTTATATACTTTATTCTTTTTGGCCTAAAAAAACAATATAATTTTTTCTGACTCGTTAAATTTTCATAACTTTGCCCAATCCCAGGCGTATAGCCCTGCGTGGGGGTGCTCCTGGGCGGGGAAGCTTCTAAATGGCAGATCAAAATGAAGTTGAATTTCTGTAAGATAGGTGTTGTGGTTGTGGCGTTGTCGGTGGTTTCGTGCAGCGGATTCAACAAATTGCGCAAGAGCAATAACCCGGAATTGAAATACCAAAAGGCATTGGAGTATTTCAATCAAGGAAAATATAACCGGACGGCCATGCTCCTCTATGATATTTCCAGTATTTACGGCGGGAGCAGTAAGGGGGATACGATTGCCTACTATTACGGAGCGGCATTGTATCGGGATGGCGACTTCGAAGGAAGCGGATCGGTGTTCGATAATTTCCGTCGTTACTATCCGCGGAGTCCGTTCCTGGAAGATGCGGAATATATGTATGCCAAAGGGATTTATTATACGTCACCCCGTCCGGAACGCGATCAGACCAATACGATGCGGGCTATCAGTGCCATTACGGAGTATCTGAACCGTTATCCGGAATCGACCAAGAAAGAGGCGCTGGAGGACAATCTGAAAGAGTTGCAACAGAAGCTTTACGATAAATCGTTGATGTCTTCGCGTTTGTATTACGATATCGGGTATTACAATTCGGCGGTGACGGCTCTGCAAAACGCGCTGGAGCTCTATCCCGAAACCAACCATCGGGAGTTGATTCTGTATCTGATCGTTCGTTCGCACTACATGTATGCCCGTAATAGCGTGGAATCCAAACAGCGGGAACGCTATCTGGCCATGCAGGACGCCTATTATAATTTTGTGTCGGAATATCCGCAGAGCCAGTATTCGAAGGATGTGGAAAAGATGCAGGCCGAAGCGAAGAAATACCTGGCCCGATTCTCCGAAATGGAGACCAAGGCACCATCCGATACGGTGGTTTCGGATCGGGAACGCCGTCGTCTCGAACGGATCGAACGGCGAAAAACACGAGTCGAAAATCGGGAATTGCGGGAAGAGGATAAGGAATTGAGTGCGATGGATAAAGAAATCGATAACAATTCTTCCTCCATCGTCCGAAAACCCAAAGCCGATAAAGAAACAAGAAGAACCGAAAATACAAAAGCCGAACATGGAAATTAAAAAAGCCAACATTCCCAACAACACGATCACGCGTAAACTGGTCGATTTGGACCGCCAGACGGGAAATATTTATGAGTCGGTGGTGATTATCAGCAAACGGGCCGATCAGATCGCCAGCGAAGTGAAACAGGAACTGACTCGTAAATTGGCCGATTTTTCGAGTGTAAACGACACGTTGGAAGAGACGTTCGAAAATCGGGAGCAGATCGAAATTTCGAAATATTACGAAAAACTCCCCAAACCGACGATTGTCGCTACGGAAGAGTTTTTGGCCGGGAAGGTCTATTTCCGGGAAGCCAAACCCGAGACAAAAGAGTAGGTTAGGGAACCCATAGAGGCGCAGGAGCGCTGTACATAGAAAAATATGTTGACAGGAAAACGATTGATTGTCGGCGTGACAGGTAGTATCGCAGCTTATAAGGCTGCGATACTTGTCCGGTTATTGGTCAAATCGGGGGCAGAGGTACGTGTGGTGATGACCCCGCTGGCCAAATCCTTTATTACCCCGTTGACGATGGCCACGCTCAGTAAACATCCGATTCTGGTCGAGTTTTTCGACCCGGAAAACGGTGCGTGGAACTCCCATGTGAGTTTGGGAGAATGGGCCGATGGCTATATCATCGCCCCGGCGACGGCCAATACGATCGCTAAAATGGCGAACGGTGTGGCCGATAATCTCTTGTTGACCACCTATTTGTCGGCCCGGTGTCCGGTGTTTGTGGCTCCGGCCATGGATCTGGATATGTATGCCCATGCGGCGACCCAGGCCAATCTCGACACCCTGCGTCAGCGGGGGTGTGAAGTCATCGAACCCACCAGCGGGGAATTGGCCAGTGGACTGGAAGGAAAGGGCCGCATGGAAGAACCCGAACGGATTCTCGAGGCGCTGGAAACCTATTATGCCCGGATACAGGGGCCTTTGTCGGGTCGTCGTTTTTTGGTGACGGCGGGACCGACCGTGGAGGCGATCGATCCGGTGCGTTATATCTCGAATTACTCGACCGGCAAGATGGGATATGCCTTGGCGGCGGAGTTGCAACGTCGAGGCGCTGCGGTTACGCTGGTGAGCGGTCCTACCCGGCTGGAAACCCCGCCGGGCGTCGATCGGGTGGATGTCACGACGGCCGAACAGATGTATGAGGCCGCGGTGCAGGCCTTCGATCAGTGTGATGGCGCGGTGATGTGTGCGGCGGTTGCCGATTATCGGCCGGCACAGGTGGCGGATCAGAAGATCAAAAAGGGCGAGACGAACTGGACCTTGGCTTTGGAACCCACGCGGGATATTGCTCGGGAGTTGGGTCAACGGAAAGGGGACCGCTTGTTGGTGGGTTTTGCCTTGGAGACCGAACAAGAACAGGAACATGCTCTGGAAAAACTGAAAAAGAAAAACCTGGATTTCATTGTGCTCAATTCGCTGGCCAATCCGGGAGCGGGTTTCGGCGGCGATACCAATCGGATTACGATTCTCGATCGGGAAGGCCGTCTGAGAGATTACGCCTTGAAGAGTAAGAAAGAGGTGGCTCGCGATATTGTGGATTATTTGGAAACCTATTTCGTTTCCTGAGAGAAGCCGTTATGCTGAAACGTTTGTCGGTAGAAAATTATGCGCTGATCGATCAGCTCGACATCGCGTTTGCCCCGGGACTGAACATCATCACGGGGGAGACCGGCGCTGGGAAGTCGATTTTGCTGGGGGCTCTGGGACTGATTCTGGGGAACCGGGCCGACGTGTCCGTGTTGAGGCATAACGATCGCAACTGTGTGATAGAGGGGGAATTCGATCTGACGGGCTATGGCCTGGAACCGTTGTTTGAACAGCTGGATGTCGACTATGATCCCCAAAGTGTGATCCGTCGGGTGATTACGCCCGCCGGTAAAAGCCGTTCGTATGTCAATGACCTGCCGGTCCCGTTGACCACGTTGCGGGAAATCGGCGGCCGTTTGATCGATATTCATTCCCAACATCAAACGTTGTTGCTCTCCGACCGTTCGTTTCAAACGGAGGTGCTGGATGCGGTGGCAAGTCACAGCGACCTGCTGAATCGCTATGGGGCGTCTTACGAAGCTTTGCGGTCGGCGGAGGCGGAGTTGCAGACGCTGCGTCATCAGGCGGAGGAGAGTCGTCGTGACCAGGAGTATGTGACGTTTCAGTGTCAACAGCTCCAGGAAGCGAAACTCGTAGCCGGTGAACAGGAAGAGTTGGAGGCCTTATTGAGCGAATTGACCCATGCTTCGGAGATCAAAGAGGCGCTGCTGTATGCCACTCAATCCTTGGATGCGGATGAAGAGGGGGTGTTGACACGCCTGAAATCGCTGGAGACGACCTTCGGCCGGTTGCAGGAGGTGTATCCGGCGGGGGAGGCCTATTATACGCGCTTGCATAGTGCGCTGCTCGATTTGAAAGATCTGGCGGGCGAGATCGCTTCAGAGGCCGATCGGCTCGAAGACGATCCCGATCGTTTGGAACGGACCCAGCAACGGTTGGACCTGATCTATACCCTGCAGCAAAAACATAAGGTCGATTCGGTAGCGGCTCTGTTGGCTTTGCAGGCCGAGTATGAAGCACGGTTAGCCTCGATCGAGGGCTATGGCGAACAGATTGCCCAGTTACAGACTCGGATCGAATCCTTGACCGAACAGACGCAAGCCTTGGCGGATCAGATCAGCCAGGGGCGTCGGAAAGCGGCCCAAGCGGTTGAAAAGCGGGTTGTGGAGATGCTCGTTCAGTTGGGCATGCCGTCGGCCTGTTTGCAGATCGAGATCACGCCCTCCCCGGCCTTACGCAAAGATGGGGCGGATGAGATTCGTTTTTTGTTCACGGCCAATCGGAACATGAAGCTGCAGTCGATCGAAAAAGTCGCTTCGGGTGGGGAAATGTCCCGATTGATGCTCTCGCTCAAA
Source organism: uncultured Alistipes sp. (assembly GCA_944326035.1). Classification (GTDB taxonomy): domain Bacteria; phylum Bacteroidota; class Bacteroidia; order Bacteroidales; family Rikenellaceae; genus Alistipes_A. Next base: position 148,816 of record CALVCS010000011.1, read on the forward strand.
GCGCTGATTGCGGCCCATGTGCAGATGCCGACGCTGATTTTCGACGAAATCGATACCGGGGTGTCGGGATCGATCGCCGATCGGATGGGCGAAATTACGGCCTCACTGGCCCAAAAACTGCAGATTATCAACATTACCCACCTGCCTCAAGTAGCCTCCAAGGGCGATCATCACTTCTGGGTCTATAAAAAAGAGGAGGCGGCAGGTACTGTGACCCACATTCGGGAACTGACTCCCGAAGAACGCATCGATCAGATCGCTCAGATGATTAGCGGATCGAATATTACGCCCGCGGCCCGGGAGCAGGCACGACTACTTTTGGGGCTATAACGGAGCCCCGGATCGGATTCTTTTCGTCGCTTAGCTATCGGACTTTTCGTTTGTTTTCTATTCTTTAAATTTTTGATTCCTAAACTGTTGTTACGATATGGGGCGACTTTGATATCGTAATTGCATGTGGATGCTCATAAGGTTTTTTTAACGAATAAAATATTTTTGAACATTGAAGCAAAATAGCGGGAAATAGAAATTTAAAGTTATCAAACAGATGAGCGATAGATTATATGTTTTTGATACGACCTTGCGCGATGGAGAACAGGTTCCTGGTTGTCAGTTGAATACGGTGGAAAAGATTGAGGTGGCACGCGCTTTGGAAGCGTTGGGCGTGGATATCTTGGAAGCCGGCTTCCCGATCTCCAGTCCGGGCGATTTCAATTCGGTGCGGGAAATCTCCAAAGCGGTTTCACGACCGACCATTTGTGCGTTGACGCGTGCCGTGGAAAAAGATATCGATGTGGCGGCAGAAGCGTTGTCGTTGGCCAAACATAAACGCATTCATACGGGAATCGGTGTTTCGCATTCGCATATTTATGATAAATTGCGGTCGACCCCGGAAAAGATTCTGGAACGGGCAGTGGCCGCCGTCAAATATGCGAAAAAGTATGTGGAAGATGTGGAATTTTATGCCGAAGATGCCGGTCGAGCCGATAACGAATACCTGGCCCGGGTGGTGGAAGCGGTGATTGCGGCGGGTGCTACGGTGGTGAATATTCCCGATACCACGGGCTATTGCCTGCCCGAACAGTATGGTGCCAAGATCAAATACCTGATGGAACATGTCAAAGGGGTAGATCGCATCGTGTTATCGACCCATTGTCATAACGATCTGGGCATGGCGACGGCAAATACCTTGGCCGGCGTGATGAACGGAGCCCGTCAGGTGGAGGTTACGATCAACGGAATCGGCGAACGGGCCGGCAACACCTCGTTGGAAGAGGTGGTGATGGCATTACGCTGCCATAAGGCCTTGAATGTCGACACCGGAGTGGCCAGCCATTTGATTATGAGTACCAGCCGGATGGTCTCTAACTTGATGAATATGCCGGTCCAGCCCAACAAGGCTATCGTGGGTCGCAATGCGTTTGCCCACTCGTCGGGGATTCATCAGGACGGGGTGCTGAAAAGCCGGGAAAGTTATGAGATTATCGATCCCCGGGATGTGGGGGTGGACGAATCGGTCATTGCTCTGACGGCCCGAAGTGGTCGCGCGGCTTTGGCACATCGGTTGCGTTTGCTGGGTTTCAACCTCAGCCATGAAGAGCTGGATGAGGCGTATACCAAGTTTCTTCAGGTGGCCGATAAGAAGAAAGATGTGCGGGATGACGATTTGCTGGTCATGATGAACTATACCGATCAGGCGAAAGAGGCTCGCCGGATTAAATTGCAGTATTTGCAGATCCTGACCGGGACGTTGATTCCGACCGCGACGGTGATTATGCGTTTCGGCGATCGGGAATATACGGCGACCAGTACCGGAAACGGGCCGGTCGATGCGGCGGTTCGGGCGATCAAATCGTTGATTCAAGATACGGTACAGATTACTGAATTTTTGATCCAGGCGATGAACAAGGGAAGTAACGACATTGCCCGGGTTCATATTCAGATGCGCAGTGGCGATCGCCATGTGCATGGCTTTGCGGCACATACCGATACGGTTCGCGCTTCGATCGAAGCCTTTGTGGATGGGTTGAATCATCTGAATGTACAGGAGAAAGCTTCGTTGGAGCCGGAACTTAAAAAATAGTAAAACCGAGACAAAACATGGGAAAGACATTATTTGACAAAGTATGGGACGCTCATGTGGTCAAGTCGTTGGATGGCGGCCGCAGCGTACTCTATATCGATCGTCACTATATTCATGAAGTGACCTCGCCGGTGGCTTTCGGGGGGTTGAAAAGACGGGGTGTGAAAGTGGCCCGTCCGCAAAATACGACCGGAACACCCGATCACAACGTGCCGACGATCAATCAGCACTTGCCGGTGGCCGAAGAACAGAGCCGCCGTCAGCTCGAATCCTTTGAACAGAACTGCCGGGAACACGGCATCGAATGTTTTACGTTGGGCTCTCCGCGTCATGGGGTGGTCCATATCGTCGGTCCGGAACAGGGTATCACCCAGCCGGGCATGACGATCGTCTGTGGCGACAGTCACACCTCGACACATGGGGCTTTTGGGGCGGTGGCCTTCGGTATCGGGACGTCGGAGGTCGAAATGGTTTTCGCTTCGCAGTGTATCCTGCAACCCAAGCCGAAGACAATGCGCATCACCGTGAACGGAAAGCGTGGCAAAGGGGTGACAGCCAAGGATATTATTCTCTATATTATTTCCCAGATCTCGGCTTCGGGCGGAACGGGCCATTTTATCGAGTTTGCCGGGGAGACCATTCGTGATCTGTCGATGGAGGAACGCATGACGGTCTGCAACATGAGTATTGAATGCGGGGCACGGGGCGGTATGATCGCTCCCGATGAAACGACCTTCAGGTATGTCTGCGGCCGGAACCGGGCTCCGCAGGGGGATGACTTCGATCGGGCGGTGGAACGCTGGAAAGAGCTCTATTCCGATCCGGATGCCCAGTTTGACAAAGAGTATACGTTCGATGCCGCGGATATCGAGCCGATGATTACCTATGGAACCAATCCCGGTATGGGGATCGGCATTACGGGACGGGTGCCGTCGGAAGAGGGCCTCAGTGGCAGCGACCGGATCAGTTTCCGTAAAGCGCTTGAGTATATGGACTTCAAGAGCGGGGAACCGATGATCGGCAAGAAGATCGATTATGTCTTTTTGGGCAGTTGTACGAATGGACGGATCGAAGATTTTCGCCAGTTTGCGTGGGCGGTTCGGGGCCATAAGAAGGCTGATCATGTGACGGCCTGGTTGGTACCCGGATCGAAGGCTGTGGAAGCCCAGGCGCGGGCCGAAGGACTGGATAAGATCCTGGCGGAAGCGGGGTTCGAGTTGCGTCAACCGGGCTGTTCGGCCTGTCTGGCGATGAATGCCGATAAGATCCCGGCCGGTAAATACAGCGTGTCGACCTCTAACCGTAATTTCGAAGGACGTCAGGGACCGGGCGCCCGTACCTTATTGGCCGGTCCGTTGGTAGCGGCTGCGGCAGCTATCACGGGGATGATTGCCGATCCTCGAGAAGTGTTTAATCTTTAAAATGATCCAGTATGTCGATTCCTAAATTCATAAAACTGACGACAACGGCGGTGCCGTTGCCGATCGAAAACGTAGATACCGATCAGATCATTCCGGCCCGTTTCCTGAAAGCGGTCGAACGGAAGGGATTCGGAGATAATTTGTTTCGGGATTGGCGCTATGACGAACAGAATGTGCCGGTGGCGACCTTCCCGTTGAACGATCCGCGTTTTTCGGGCGATATATTGGTGGCGGCTAAGAACTTCGGTTGCGGTTCTTCGCGCGAACATGCGGCCTGGGCCATTTTCGATTATGGCTTCCGGGTGGTGGTGTCGAGTTTCTTTGCCGATATTTTTAAGAACAATGCGCTCAATAACGGGTTGTTGCCGATTCAGGTGAGCGAGGACTTTTTGCAGCGGGTGTTTGCCGCCATTGAGGCGGATCCGGCGGCCCAGTTCGAGGTCGACCTGCAGAATCAGACATTGACGATCGTGTCGACGGGCGAACAGACTTCGTTCGAGATCGACGGTTATAAGAAGGAGTGTCTGCTCAATGGGTATGACGATGTGGACTACCTGATGAGCATTCGCCCGGAAATCGAAGCGTACGAATCGGCCCACCGGGCCTAAAATCAACGGTGCGATGCGAGTCGAGATCATGGATACCACCCTGCGAGATGGGGAACAGACCTCGGGCGTCTCTTTTACGGCACGCGAGAAACTGAGTATTGCCCGTTTATTGTTGGACGAGCTGAAAGTCGACCGCATCGAAGTGGCTTCGGCCCGGGTGTCGGAAGGCGAGGCGGAAGGAACGCGGGCCATTGCCCGTTGGGCTACGGGCCGAGGCTGGTTGGATCGGGTTGAGGTGTTGGGTTTTGTGGATGGCGGAGTGTCGCTGGGGTGGATCGAACGGGCCGGTTGTCGGGTGATTAACCTGCTCACCAAAGGTTCGCTGAAGCATTGCACGCAACAGCTGCATAAAACCCCCGAAGCCCATATTGCCGATATCTGTACGGAGATCGAACGGGCCGCGGAGAGGGGCATTACCGTGAATCTCTATCTGGAGGATTGGTCCAATGGGATGATTCACTCCCCGGAGTATGTTTACCGCATGATCGAGTCGTTGCGGCATCTGCCGATTCGGCGATTTATGATTCCCGATACGTTGGGGATTTTGACGCCGGATCGTACGTTTCAATATTGTACGGAGATGGTGACCCGTTATCCCGATCTCCATTTCGATTTCCATGCGCATAATGATTACGACCTGGCGGTGGCGAATGTGGCTGCTGCGGTCAGTGCGGGGGTACGGGGCGTACATACGACCATTAACGGCCTGGGCGAACGGGCCGGTAATGCGCCTTTATCGAGCGTGATTGCGGTCTTGAACGATCATCTGGGGGTGGAGACCTCGGTGGTGGAACGGCAGATCAACCGGGTCAGTCGGGCGGTGGAGACCTATACCGGGGTCCATATTCCGCCCAATAAGCCGGTGATTGGCGAGCATGTCTTTACGCAGTGTGCCGGGATCCATGCGGACGGCGATAATAAGAATAATCTCTATTATAACGATTTGTTACCGGAACGTTTTGGCCGGGTGCGCGAGTATGCCTTGGGAAAGACCTCCGGAAAAGCCAATATTCGGAAAAATCTCGAGGCGTTGGGGATCGATCTGGATGAAGAGTCGATGCGGAAAGTGACCGAACGTGTCATCGAGTTGGGGGATAAGAAACAGGTGGTTACCTCGGAGGATCTGCCCTACATCATTGCCGATGTCCTGCGGCAGGATCAACAGGAGCCACGCGTCCATATTTTGAATTATAGCCTGTCGTTGGCACAAGGGCTCCATCCTGTGGCCTCGTTGAAGATCCGGATCAATGGCGAGGATTACGAAGCTACTTCGTCGGGGGACGGACAGTACGATGCTTTTATGCGTGCATTGCGTCAGGTGTATCGGGATCAGTTGGGACGGGATTTCCCCATGCTGACCAACTATTCGGTGACGATTCCTCCGGGCGGGCGGACCGACGCTTTCGTGCAAACCTTCATTACCTGGGAGTATCGGGGCGAGACGTTCAAAACCCGAGGACTGGATGCCGACCAGAGTGAAGCGGCGATCAAAGCGACCCTCAAAATGTTGAATCGCATTGAAAACGGATTGTAAATCCGGCGAAGAGATTTCGTATTCTGGGGGAAAAGTCGTAATTTAGCCCGTCAACTTAAACTTCAACTGTAACCTATGAAAAAGGCGTATACCTTTTTGTCTTTGTTTTTAGGAGCGATCTTGGGGGTTTCCTGCTGTCAGAAACCGAAAACCGCAGAACCCTCGATGGAGCAGGTCGTCCAGACATCGCTCGATTATTGTGTGGATCAGGCCAAATTGCTGGCGCAGACCTTGGCCCCCCATCCCGATACGGTTCCGGTCGGTGCGGACTGGAACGGGAAATTGATCTCGGGCAATTCGACCTGGTGGACCAGCGGGTTCTATCCGGGCGAGCTGTGGTATTTGTACGAATACAGCGGGGATGATTCCTTGAAAAGCATGGCCGAACTCTTTACGAAACGGGTCGAAAAGGAGCAGTATACCACCAATAACCACGATGTAGGGTTCATTATTTTCTGCAGCGTGGGGAATCAGTATCGTCTGACGGGGAGTCAGGACGAGCGGCTGAAAGAGATTATCGTAACGGCGGCCGAGTCGTTGTGTACGCGTTATCGTCCGAATGCCCATATCATTCAGTCGTGGGATGTGTGGGATGCGTTGCGGGCCAAAGGCTGGGAATGTCCGGTGATTATCGATAATATGATGAATCTGGAGCTGTTGGAACAAGCGAGCAAACTGTCCGGCAATCCGAAATATGCGGACATCGCCCGTACCCATGCAAATACGACCCTGGCCAATCATTTCCGGCCGGATGGCAGTTGCTATCATGTCGTCAATTACGATCCTCAGACGGGCCAAGCGCTGCATCATGACACCTGGCAGGGATATTCGGCCGAAAGTGCCTGGGCACGAGGACAGGCGTGGGCTCTGTATGGATATACGATGATGTTCCGTGAAACGGGCGATTCGACCTATCTGAAACAGGCCGAAAAGGTGGCGGAATATATTGTGAATCATCCGAATTTGCCGGAAGATAAGATTCCGTATTGGGATTTCAATGCGCCGAATATTCCGGATGCCTATCGGGATGTGTCGGCCGGAACGGTGATCTGTTCGGCATTGATCGAGTTGAGCCAGTATGTGCCGGAAGCTCAGTCGAAGGCCTATTTGCAGGTGGCCGAAAAGCAGTTGCGCTCCTTGACCTCGCCTTTCTATCGCATTGCACCGGGGCATTACAGCGGTTTATTGCTCAAACATAGTGTCGGATCGTTGCCGCACGCTTCGGAAGTCGATGTGCCGATCATCTATGCCGACTATTATTATGTCGAAGCGTTGATGCGCTACAAGAAACTGATGGACGAAGGAAAGATATAAGAACTCGTCGTTGAACCCGAATATGTAAAAAGGCGCCTCTATATGAGGCGCCTTTTTACAGCTATAAGGGGGAACGATGGTTGCTTAGGGAAAAGAAGGGGACGTTATTTCATCGGTTGCAGAAACCCCCTCGAGTAGGGTGGTCTGGCTTGGTTCGTGGCGTGACTGGGCTTTTCTCTGTGTGCCACGCCATTGCTAAGTCGGTTTGTGCGGCGCTCCTAAGCATATCTTATCTCTTGGTTTGAAGTCGCGAAGGTACTCAAAGACCTGACCCTCTGAAATCACGGAAATCCTCACCGAGGCTCAGATCCCTACCGCACCCAGGCCGTCGGGGCATGTAAAGGCTGCCAAGCACGAACAGAGGCTGACCGAGGCTGACCGGCGAATGTCCGGAGTGTCCGATCCGTTCTCTTGGAAACCTATGGACGGTTGAATAATCCTAGGTGCGGTTGAATCCCCTTTCCTGCGATCGAGTAACCCCCGAGGAGCCTAGAACGGTTTTAGTAACCCAGAACGCGCATCATCGAACGATAACTCTGTTCTTTGGCAAACAGCCGGGTATAGTATTCGTTGTCATCCTTATCCCGGTCGATGATGATGTGTTTGGGGGCCGGAATCAGACAGTGCTGAATGCCGCCGAATCCGCCTAACGATTCCTGATAAGCTCCGGTATGAAAGAAACCGATGTATTGGGTCTCTTCGGTGAGTTTGGGCAGGAAGATGGCATTGGTGTGCGATTCGCCGCTGTAATAGTCTTCGCTGTCGCAGGTCAACCCGCCCAAAAATACCCGATGGTATTCGTGATCCCAGTGGTTGATCGCCAGCAGAATGTAGCGCTGATTGATACCCCAGGTGTCCGGCAGGGTGGTCATGAACGAGCTGTCGATCATGTACCAACGTTCGCGATCGTTCTGTTGTTTTTGATTGATAATCGAGAAGAGCGTGGCGCCGCTTTCGCCTACAGTAAACGATCCGAACTCCGTGAAGATGTTCGGTTCGTCGACTCCGGCTTGGTTACAGAAATTCTTGATTTGGGAAACGATCTCTTCAGCCATGTACTCATAGTCGTAATCAAAAGCCAGTGAGTTCTTGATGGGGAAGCCCCCTCCGATGTTCAGCGAATCGAGTTCAGGACACATCTTCTTCAATTCGCAATACATGGTCAGACACTTGTTCAATTCGTTCCAATAGTAGGAGGTGTCCTTGATGCCGGTATTGATGAAAAAGTGCAGCATCTTCAGTTGGAACTTCGAGTTAGGTTTGATGCGGGTGCGATAGAACTCTTCGATGTCGTTATAGCGGATGCCCAGCCGGGAGGTATAGAAGTCGAATTTGGGCTCTTCTTCGGTGGCGATTCGAATGCCGACTTTACACGGTTTGGTGATGGCGCTGTCCAACAGTTTTAGCTCGGGTTTGTTGTCCAGAATCGGAATTGTGTTTTCAAACCCGTTGTTGATTAAGCCGGCGATGTTTTCGATGTATTGAGGGCGTTTGAAGCCGTTGCAGATGATAAAGGCATTTTTATCGATGGCGCCGTTTTCATAGAGGGCGTTGATGATATGGATGTCGTAAGCCGACGAGGTTTCGAGGTTGATGTCGTTTTTGAGCGCTTCTTCCAGCACGAACGAGAAATGCGAACTTTTGGTGCAATAGCAGTAGTTGTAGCTGCCTTTGTAATCCACCTTGGCCATGGCTACATTGAAAAGACGTTTGGCCCGTTGGATTTGCGAGGAGATTTTGGGTAGATAGGTTATTTTGAGCGGTGTGCCGTACTGTTTGATGATATCCATCAGAGGAATATCATGGAAATTCAGTTCATTGTCCGTGACGGAGAATTCGTCTTGTGGGAATTCGAAGGTCTGTTCAATCAGGTCGATGTACTTATTCTTCATGGTCGGTTCGGGTAAAATAAGAAAATCCGTCTTCGCTACATGGGTGAAAAAAGAACAATGTAACTCGATTACATGCTTTTTCAATAGCGATTGCAAATTACTTAATTTTTTGGCAGAGAAACAATAAAAGAGAGGGTAAATTCCGTTCTTTTCTGATTTTTAAGGGAAAAGTGGCCGAAATGGCCGCGAAACAGGGGATTTTTTCACGCTTTTTGTAACTCTACGCAAAAAACGTTATTTTTGAAACAGCATTCAATTTATCCGAAGGTTTATGATCAATAAGATTATTGCGAATTATCTCGCTGGCGGTAAGCGCCTTGTTATTCCGCAGTTCGGGGCTTTCATCCACAAAGAGGGGGATGGAACGGTCGTCTTCGTGCCTTTTTTGAAGAAAGACGATGGCGTATTGGTCGATCTGCTACGCAAGGAGTATGGTCTCGATGAGGCTGACGCCCGCGGAATCATTACCGAATATATCGCCCAAATTGGCGCCGGTGTCGCTGAAAGGGGCAGTTTCCTGATCGAAGGCGTGGGAAATCTGAAGCTCGATGCCAACGGAATCTATTTTCTGGAATATCATCCCGGTGCGGAAAGCGGAACAACCGCCCAGACCGCATCGACAGCTTCATCGTCATTGGGCCGGGTCACGACCTCGGGAACCGCTTCTGTGCCGGCATCTGAAACGCGTCCGGCCGTCGCTGCACCGGCTGTTGCTACACCGGTTGGAGACACCGCGTCCGGGGCGTTCCCCTCGGAGAAGGCCTCTGCGCAAGAACGAATCTCCGATACGTCGATGCCTGCGTCCGGGTCGGCTTCGGGTCGAAATATGATTCGTGAGGCCTATTATGGAAAACCGGCGGGGACTCCGTTGACGGGCGAGGCTCGTTATACCTCCCCGCAAAATGGTTCACCGGTTCAGGGTGGTGCACGTCCTGTGGTTCCTCCACGTCCTGCCGCTCCGCAACGTCCCGTAGCTCCTTCGACGCCCGCCGCGCAAGGGGTCCCTCGTTCAAGCGCTCCGTCGAATCCGGCCGGGAATGCAGGGACAACACGTCCTGCTTCGTCGGCAACGATGGGTACGCCGGTTGGAGCGCGTCCGGTTTCTTCGGGAAGTGCCGCGCCGATGGGCGGACGTTTGACTCCTCCTACGTCAGGAACGGCTCCTGCGGGGGGCACTCGTCCGGTCGCGCCGTCTGCACAACCGGGACGTTCGGGGTATCCGCAACGTCCGGGTACGGTTGCTGCGGGTGCCGGGATGTCTCAGTCGGAGGCGGCTTCGTCTGCGGCTCGGGAAACATCCGGTTATGCTTCGATGCCTCAGCGTCCGGCAGCCTATGGACAGCCGAGATCCGAGGCTTACGGCGGGGCTCTCGGAAGAGGGGGTGCCGGACAGCCGCCTCTGGGCGCAGAGCGTCGAAATGGGGCCGGGAATCGACCTCCGATGGGCAATCGCCCGGGTGGCGCCATGCCGCCTCGTCCGGTACGCAGTCAGGCGGGCAAATCGGATAAGTTTATGATCATCGCTATTTTAGCGGCCGTGGTGGCTTTGGCTTCGATTGTCTATGGCGTGTTGTCTTCTTCCGACGGCCCGATGATCGATCCGATGGAAATGCCGGTACATCATAATCCGGCGCAGGACTCTTTGTCCACGGGAAGCGATTCGACGGGAAGTGTCGTAACGCCTGCCGCTCAAACCCCTGCAACAAAGTAATCGTTAGGTAGGTAAGGAGATTGAATAAATGGCATCTGTGGATTTATCATCCGTTAAACAACGTTTTGGAATCATCGGCAATGATCCGAGTCTCAATCGGGCCTTGGAGGTTGCCTTGCGGGTCGCTCCGACCGATTTGTCGGTGTTGATTACCGGCGAGAGCGGGGTGGGAAAGGAGTTTTTCCCTCAAGTGATCCATGCGTATAGTGCCCGTAAACACGGTACCTATATCGCGGTCAATTGTGGGGCTATCCCTGAAGGAACGATTGATTCGGAGTTGTTTGGACATGAAAAAGGGGCCTTTACGGGGGCTACCGAGTCGCGTAAAGGGTACTTTGAAGAGGCGAACGGAGGGACGATTTTTTTGGATGAAGTGGCGGAGTTGCCGCAAACGACTCAGGTTCGTTTGTTGCGTGTGTTGCAGACCGGTGAATTCATTCGTGTAGGGTCCTCTAAAAGCCAAAAAACCGATGTGCGTGTGGTGGCGGCGACCAATGTGAATTTGCGCGAAGCCATTGCCGCAGGACGCTTCCGGGAAGACTTGTACTATCGGTTGAATACGGTGCCGATCGAGGTTCCTCCGCTGCGGGAACGTAAAGGGGATATTTTTGTTTTGTTTCGGAAATTTGCCTCGGACATTGCGGTGCAGTACCGTATGCCGGCGATTACCCTGGACGAAGGGGCTCGTCGGGCGTTGGAAGCCTATCCCTGGCCGGGGAATATTCGTCAATTGAAAAATGTGGCCGAACAGATTTCGGCGATCGAAGAGACCCGGACGATTACGGCGTCTATTTTGCAACGATATTTACCGGATTATGCGCCGGTATCCGTACCGGTTGTGGTCGGAGACCGGAATTTTGACGATATGAGTGACGAAAGAGAATTATTATATAAAGTGCTGTTCGATCTGCGCAATGATGTGAGTGAATTGAAGCGGATGGTGGCCGAATTACGTGCAGAACGGATGCCGGCCGAGCCGGTGAAAAAGGAGGTGACAGCCCTGTTGCCCCGCAATCTGCCGGCAGTACAGACGCCGAGTAATATGGCGTCACCGGTTTCGACGGTGGTTTCGTCGCCTTACGAGGACGAATTCGCCGACACGGAAGAGGTGGAAGAGGAACCGATGACCAAAGAAAAAATGTTGCGGGAGAATATTATTCGGGCGTTGCGGCGCCATAACGGCAAGCGGAAAGAGGCAGCAAAAGATTTATTTATCTCAGAACGAACGCTTTATCGTAAAATCAAAGAGCTGGGAATCGATGAATATTAGAGGAAAAATAGCGCTGGTCGGAATGGTGCTGGCAATGGGATTGTCGGGGTGTAAGGTGACTTATTCGCTTTCAGGGGCGTCGATTGCTCCGGAGGTGCAAACCGTGACGATCAACTATTTCCAAAACAATGCGACCTTGGTGTTGCCGAGTCTGAGTACGACATTGACCGAATCGTTGCAGGATCGTTTTGTGAGTCAGACCCGCTTGACGGTGGTGCGCGAGAACGGAGATATGAATTTTGAAGGGGAGATCACCAATTGTACCTCCACTCCCTCTTCGATCTCCGGGGAAGAATATGCTATCCAGAACCGTCTATCGGTAACGGTGCGGGTCCGTTTCACCAACGCATTCCAACCCGAATATAATTTCGATAAGAGCTTTACGGCGTATCAAGACTATCCCAGCGAGCAGTTGTTGCAATCGGTCGAAAGTTCGTTGATTCCCGAGATCGTGGATCAGTTGGTGGAAGATATCTTTAATGCGGCTGTATCGAACTGGTAATGAATGAGCTGGTGACCTATATGTCCGATCCGGAGGCGCTGGATGAGGTGGCTCAGGCCCGTTTGAGGCGGATGCTGAAACGTTATCCTTGGTGTTCGACGGTCCGATTATTGCTCGACCGGGCGACCCGGCAGCGCGATCCGTTGGTTCGTTTACATTATGTGGGGCATCCGTTACCGGATATTTTGTTGGAGAAACCGTCCGAAGCCCATTTTACGGGCGGCAAGACCTTGTCGGTGATCGCTCGGTTTATGAGTCGCCCGGCGGAGCCTAAAACTTTGACGGAGGGGGAAGTGACAGCGGATTGGTCGGCCGATTCGGTTCAGGAAGATCCGGATCTGATTTCAGAGGAGCTGGCACAAATCTACCTCGATCAGGGCTTGACGGAGAAGGCTCGGGAGATCTATGCGAAATTAAGTTTGGTATATCCGGAAAAAAGTGTTTATTTTGCCGAAATTATAGACCGTATCGGCTCGGAGCCGAAAACAGAAAGTGTAAATATTTAAACCCTATACCGATGTATATCTTCTTTATTGTATTGATTCTGATTGCAAGCATTCTGCTGATTTTGGCCGTTTTAGCACAGAACCCCAAAAGCGGTATGGCCGCTAACTTCGGGGCGTCGAACCAGGTGATGGGCGTACGTCAGACCGCCGACTTTTTGGAAAAATTTACGTGGACGCTCTCCATCGCCATTGTCGTATTGAGCCTGGCGGCAACGATGACGATGCCGACCAATAATATCGCGTCCAGTAAAAGTGCCGTAGAAGAAGCGTTGGAACAGTCGCTGGAAGGCAACCAAAACTTATTGCCCTCTGCCCAACCTGTTGCCCCGGCTGAAACGCCGGCTGCAGAACCGGCCCCGGCTACGGAACCGGCTGAAGCTCCGGCTGAATAGCCTGCCGCAAGAGAGATCGATCGTAAAGTCTTTATTTAGATCATGGAACGACCCCGAATCATTCGATTCGGGGTCTCTTTTTGTGCAGAGACGGTAGATCCCACTAAGATTGTTTCCATCCCATGAACCGGGAAGATGGGCCGTTCAGCAAGAGAACTCTGCTCGTTGAGAGGCCAGAGTGCCGGCTCATCGTATGAAACAGCGTGAAAACGAAGGGTATTTCGGAAAGTTTTTTATCTTTGTTTGGCGGATGTTTCCGACTAAAAGAAGGATGATCGGAGACAGTTCGTCGTATTTTTATGCACATTTGGGCACGCTGGTTATGGTTAGTAGGAGGAAGCCTGTTTCCGGTCATCGGCTGGGGACAGGGAGGTTCTTCTTTGCCGGAAGCGACCGATCCTTTCTCGGAGGAGGAGCGGTTGTCTCCGGTATTGATGGATCCCGCCCCGTCGCGATATCGTTTGGACCCGTTGCAGGCCTATGCCGATCCTTTTGCCTCTTTGAGTGAGTTCAGTTTTTCGTTTTTGCGTTATCGCCCGCGGGGATATGATTTTCGGCAGCAGGGCATTTCCCTCAATGACATTGATTTGAGCAATGAATTCTCGGGCGGGAAGCCGTGGGGATTATTACGGCTGATCTACGATACGCCTTATGAGGCCCTGCATGGGGAAGGCCTGGTCGGAGATCCGGCCATGCCGGGCATCTGGGGCGGCAGTCGAGCCTATCTTTTGGAAGCGGGGTCTCTGCCTTTGGGCGGTCGTGTGGGGTGGATCTTTTCCGATCATCGCTTTCGGCAGGGGGTCCGGGTCAACGCGAATAGTGGATGGAGTCGACACGGATGGGCCGGTGCCCTGTCGGCTTCGCGTCGATGGGGTCGGGATGCCTATGTGAAAGGGGTGTTTGCCGATGATGTGGCCGGTTCGCTCTCGCTGGACAAACGGTGGGGCGAGCGTCATACGCTCTCTGTGCACGCCCTTTTTTCTTCGACTCAGCAAGGCGTGCGGGGCGCGACAACCGCCGAAGCCTTTGCCCTGACGGAAGATCCTTTGTATAACCCTTATTGGGGCGAACAAGCGGGCGCCATACGTAATGCCCGGGTGCGGAACAACCGTTATATGATGGGGTTGGCCACGTGGCGGTTCGTCCCTTCGGATCAATGGAACCTTCAGGTGTCGGCCGCTTTGTTGCATGAGTTGAGCGGTTATTCGGGGCTCGATCGTTATGGCGCGTCGAATCCTTATCCCGATTACTATCGTTATATGCCTTCCTATTTGGCGAATCCGACGGTGGCAACGTCGGTACAGGAGGCTTGGGAAGCGGGAAACCGCCAAATTACCCAGATCGACTGGGACCGTCTGTATGAGATCAATCGGACGGCTGCGGATGGGGCGGCGGTCTATGCCTTGGGTAGTGATAGGACGGATCAGTTGTCGTTTCAGTTGGCTGCCCGCTTCGAGGCTCGTTCGCGCTTCGGGGTCAAATGGCAAGGAGGTGTGCGGGTGAGGGTCGAACGACAAGGCAATTATCGACGCTTGGAGGATTTGTTGGGTGCGGCCTATGTGCGGGATATCGACCAGTTTCTGATCGACGACGAGTATTTCGGCGATCAGCTGCAGAATGATTTGAATCACCCCAATCGCTCGGTGGAGCCGGGCGAAGCGTATGCCTATAATTATGACCTGTATCATCGCTATTATGGCGGATGGGTGCGTCTGGAAACGGACGGACCATCGGGCGGTTTTGGAAATAGCCGTTTGAAAGGAGCCTTTACCTTGCAGACGGCTTGGCGGAGCTATGATCGTTTGGGCTTTTACGAGAAGGAACTCTTCCCAGGCTCGGCGTCATTCGGCCCCTCTCCCCAAGCTACGTTTACCGAGTATCGGTTGCAGGGCTCGTTGAGTTATGCTTTTTCGGCGGCTCATCACCTGGGGTTGGAGGTGGCTTATGGCGATCAGGCTCCGGTGGCTCAGGATCTGTTTTTATCGGTTGAGGATCAGAATCGCCTTCTGGAAGACCCGCATCCCGAGAATTGGTTGGGTGGCGAGTTGCGCTATCGTTGGCGGGGCCGTTGGTGGGATGTGTCGTTAACGGGCTACGTGACCCGTCGTCAGGGTGGGGTGGAGGTGCGCAGTTACTATGACGATATTGAGGGGGCGTATGCCAATGCGGTGTTACGGGGGCTGGACCGTTTGCACGTGGGTGCGGAGTTGGGTGTGCTGTTTACGTTGACGCCACGGTGGTCTTTGCGGCTGGTCGGAGCCTGGACCCGCAGTCAATACGCACAAGATGCCTGGTTGGATATTTATGACGATAAAAGCGGGGAGGCGATCGTGGAGGCGGAACGCACCTATCTGAAGGGATATTATATAGGAGGCTCGCCCCAGCAGGTGGCATCCGGGGAGTTGCGTTATGGGGGTCGGATGTGGATGGCCTCCCTGTCGGTGAACTGGACGGGCGACCATTATGTGATGCTCAATCCGGTGAGACGGACGCATTGGGTGTGCGATAAGGTGTGGGCTCCTGAGATTCGGGCGGCTTTTCTGGAGCAGGAGCGCTTGGGCAATGCCACGACCTTGGATCTGTTTGTCAGTAAATCGTTTCGGATCGGACAGCGCGGCTATCTGAGCCTGAGTGTCTCGGTGCAGAATCTGGCAAACCGCCGGACTATCATTTACAGCGGATATGAACCGTGGCGCATCGCACGAAGCGGCAGCGGAATCGATCGAACGTTTACGCCTTTCGATTCTCGCTACTTACATGCGTATGGACGGACGTTTTATGGAACGGTGAATTATCGATTTTGAGCCATGAAAAGAGCTTTTTTAGGGGTGGTGTTGTTCGTAGGGGTATCGTGTTCCTACAACCATTTTGAGGCGCCGGAGCCGGACCCCGTTGTGTTGCCCGTGCCGAACGTGTCGCTGGGGACATTACGGTCGATGTATCCCGGTTATCCGGTCGAAATCGATACGGAGATAGTGGTGTCGGGTTCTGTCACCACCTCGGATCAGGCGTCGAATTTTTATCGCAGTTTCATCCTCGAGGACGAGAGCGGTGCGGTGGAAATCCGAGCCGGATTGTATGACTTATACCATACGTATCCCCTGGGCCGGCAGGTGGTGGTGAAGGCTGAAGGATTGACTTTGGGGATGGAGAGTGGGGTATTGCAGTTGGGGCTGGCCAGTGATCGTTATCCGACGGGTTATATGGAGCATCGGGTCGTGGTTGAACAGTATGTCTTTCGGGGAGAAGCGTTGGAACGGGTACACCCTCAGTGGCTGGATCCGGGGAATTTGTCGGACGAGTGGTGTGGACGTTTGGTCCGGATCGACGATCTGCGTCTGGCGGAGGCGGCCGATACGACGTGGGCCTTACCTGCGGAGCAAACGGTTACCGGAGTGCCGAAAAGCGTTTATTTGAAGTTCAAAAACGGAGCTCAGGACTCCATCTATGTGTTCACCAGTGGGTATGCCGATTTTGCCGACGAACGCGTACCTCGGGGTCGGTTATCGTTGACCGGGATTTTAATGCGTGGAGAGGTTCAAGGACGGGAAGTGTATCAATTGAAAATGCGGGATTTGAACGATGTGCAGGAAATGGCTGATTAGCGGTCTGCTGTTGTTTTGCAGCAGTTGTATTGCCCATTCGGAGATGTATCCGGAGGAGGATGACGGTGCGGTGACGGGGGAGACCCGCGTGTCGATTCGCTACCTGAAAACGATCTATACGGGCTATGCAACACCGGTGACCCAACCTTGGATGATTCAGGGTTGGGTGACGGCCAATGATCGCTATGGGTCGTTTCCTTATACGATTTGGCTGGAGGATGATACCGGGGGCCTTGCGTTGAAGGTCGGTGGAGAGGATCTTTTTGTGGACTACCCGGTGGGACAGCGCCTCACGGTACGTTGTCGAGGTTTGGTGCTGGGCGGATATGGCGGGGAGGTGAGCTTGGGTGCGGAATCGTCGGAAAGCGGCTATCAGAATGCGTTCATCCCCCAGAAAGAGCGGAAATGGTATCTGCAGGGCGATGAAGAGCTCGAGGTGCTCTATCCGACGACGTGGAAAATCGAAGAGCTGACTCCGGCCAAAGTGGGGACGTATGTAGCCTTCGAACGGCTGCAGTTTATTGAGGAAGAGCTCGCGCTGGCCTGGTGTGATCCGCAGGTCGATACGTATCGCCATTTGGTGAACGCTCATGGCGATACGTTAAGCGTCCGCACAGACTGGCAGGCCGATTTTGCCGATCGGATTTTGCCGCAGGGGAGCGGATATATCGAGGGTATTCTGGGTTACTTCAATGGCCGGTATCAGCTGCGGGTGATCACGTCGGATCGCGTTTTGATGGAGGCTCCCCGATTTCAGGTGCTGGCGGCTCCTTAATTCCTTAATGGGAGTCCTGATGCAGCGCCTCCCACAGCATGTCTTTCAGCTGGGCGAGATGATAGCCGGTGACCGAAGAGATAAAGATCGACGGCAGATCGGCCGGTAAATCGGCGCGTAATGCCTCCATGAGCTCTTCGTCCAACAGGTCGCTTTTGGTGATGGCCAACAGCCGTTGTTTATCCATCAATTCCGGATTGTATTGTTCCAGCTCGTTGAGCAGAATGCGGTATTCGTTGCGGATGTCGGTCGTGTCGGCCGGAATCATGAACAGCAGAATCGAATTGCGTTCGATGTGGCGCAGAAAACGGGTGCCGAGCCCTTTCCCTTCGTGAGCCCCTTCGATGATACCGGGAATGTCAGCCATGACGAACGATTTGAAGTCGCGGTATTGAACGATGCCCAGATTGGGTTCCAGGGTGGTGAAGGCATAGTTGGCGATTTTGGGTTTGGCGGCGGATACGGCGGCCAGCAGGGTCGATTTTCCGGCGTTGGGGAAGCCCACCAGCCCGACATCGGCCAATAGTTTCAATTCCAGGATATACCACCCTTCGCGACCCTCTTCGCCCGGTTGGGCATAGCGCGGGGCCTGATTTGTGGCGCTTTTGAAGTGCCAGTTGCCCCATCCGCCTCGACCCCCGGCTAACAGAACGGCCTGTTGTCCGTCTTCGGTCACTTCGCAGACGATCTCACCGCTTTCGGCATCTCGAGCGACGGTCCCCAGCGGAACGTCCAGGATGACATTGGCTCCACTTTTCCCCGTACAACGGGCTCCGCTGCCCGGTTCGCCGTTTTCGGCAAAAATATGGCGTTGGTATTTGAGGTGAATCAAGGTCCAGTATTGACTGTTTCCCCGCAGAATGATGCTACCTCCATTGCCGCCGTCTCCTCCGTCAGGGCCTCCGAATTCGATGAATTTCTCTTTGCGGAAGTGACGGGAACCGGCGCCGCCACTTCCCGAACGGGCAAAAATCTTGACGTAATCGACAAAGTTGGATGAGGCCATAGTCGTCTTTTGCGTTTAGAGGGTTTATGGACCGGGAGTACATCGGACACGTTCTTCGTTGGGTCGTCGCTTTCAGAACGTCTGTGACGTGGCGGGATCATCGGCCACAGCGGACAGACAGATGAAAAAGCGACGAAGGTGTCTCGATGTTCCGTCCAGATGGTAGGGCAAAGGTAACCAAAATTCTCGATCTCTGCTACGGCACGGGCCGACAGACGGGAAAAGCCGTACCGAACTTCTTCATAAAGGGCCCTGGTAGATGGTGTGGAGAGGAGGGGAAACGGGGTCTACAAAAGAATGGGTCCGAAATCTTACAAGAGAAGAAGGATGTCCTGCCTGCTGATGAGGACAAGGCGACAGGAAGGAACGAACCCCCGAAAGGGAAGAACCCATCGGAAGGAACGAACCCCCGAAAGGAACGAACCCATCGGCAAGGAAAGGACCCACCGAAAAGAGGAAATGGTTATCTTTGTTTTCGGAATAATGTGCCCCATGAAGAAACATCACACCCCAAGACGCATCAATAAGGAGAATCACTTGAAAGTGATTATTGTGCTGTTGTGTGTGGTGATTGTTTTGGGGGTGCTGTCACGCAGGGGGGTGTGGTCATCTCGGGGGGGCAAACAGCCGGCGACTCCTCTGCCTCCTCAGGTGGAAGTGGTGCAGGCAATACAGAAACCTCAGAAAACGCAGGCCACGCGATCGAGAATCGAACGTACGACCCAACGGAGCGTCTCTGGGTCGGGAGAGCGTTTATCGTCGAAGAGTCCTGAAAAGTCTCGGAGGGCAGGGTCGTCCACCCCGACTCGGATCGAACACCTGGAATATCCGTCCTGTTCACAGCCTGAATTTTTGGTGGTTCATCCGACCGGTCGCTATACGTTGTGCTACGATACGACCTATCGTCAAGCCGCGTGGTTGGCCTATGTGTTGACACGGGCGGATGTGCGTACGACCGGTGTGGAACGGAGCAATCGCTTCCGTCGCGATCCCGAAATTCTGAAACGCGGATGGCCTTCGGCTTCCGATGAGCATTATAAGGGAGGGCCGTTCGACCGAGGACATTTGTTGCCTTCGGCCGATCGTCGGAGAAACGTCTCGGAAAATCGAGAGACCTTCTATTTTTCGAACATATCGCCCCAATACCCGGCGGTGAATCGCGGAGTGTGGAAAAGCCTTGAAGAGCAGGTGCGACAGTGGGCCGATCGGTATGATTCGCTGTATGTCGTTACGGGGCCCGAGCTGGTGCCGGGCCTGGCGCGAAGAGCGGGTGGAGTGGGGGTTCCCCGCCGCTATTTCAAAGCCTTATTGGTGTGTCGGCAAGGTCGGTGGGAGGCGGTGGCCTTTCTCATCCCCAATACGCCGAAAGTGGCGAAAGATTTTCAAACGTATCGGATGACGGTCGACCAGTTGGAGTCGGTTCTGGGTGCCGACTTTTTTTATCAATTGCCTGATGAACAGGAAAATCGGGCCGAAAGTCGCGTCGACACCCTCGTTTGGCGTTAATGGTTGGGACGATTCACCCCCGCCGGAAGTCGCTTCACCGGTCAAACTTTCCGTTTGGCCTCCAGGCTAAAATCGAATCGTGGAAAAAGATGGTATGTTTGTTCCTGCAATCGCGAACTGTTTTATTGAATCAATTAAAAAAATGGACACGATGAAAAGAACAAGTAATTGGGTAATGGCCCTTCTGGTGTTGATGATTTCCGTTACGGGTGTGATGGCCCAGAAAAATCGTCCGGCACCCTTGACGGATGAGCAACGGGCTGAACGTATGGCTCAGCGTATGACCCAGGAATTATCGTTGGATGAAAACCAGACCAAACAGATCGAACAGATCTATCAAAAACATTTTGCACAGGCGAAAAAGGCTGAACAAGAGCGTCAACAACGCATGCAACAGATGAAAGATCAGATCAATGAGGTGTTGACCGCCGAGCAGCGTGAGCAATGGGAGAAGAAACAGGCGGAGATGAGAGAGCGGATGAAGTCGCGTAAACCCTCGCCGAATCGGGAACGACCGGTGGGTCCGTGCCCGGGCATGGAGCCGGCTTCAGAGGGATGGGAATGAGTCACCTCGTTGTAACTTTGTATCTGAAAAGGGTCGGGAACCGGAGTTCCCGGCCTTTTTTTCTGAGGGAAGTGGGGCGAAAAGGGCAGAATAAACGTATCTTTGCTCCAAAGATCGAAAGGTTATGCATAAATCCGGCTTTGTCAATATTATCGGGAATCCCAATGTGGGGAAATCTACGTTGATGAACGCTCTGGTCGGCGAGCGGTTGTCGATTATTACCTCCAAGGCGCAGACCACGCGTCATCGTATTTTGGGCATTGTGAACGGAGACGATTTTCAGATCGTCTATTCGGATACGCCCGGAATTCTCAAGCCCAGTTACAAATTGCAGAGTTCGATGATGAAGTTTGTGCAGGGCGCCTTGACGGATGCCGATATTTTGTTGTATGTGACCGATGTGACCGAAAACCCGGAACAACGCAATGAAGTGGTGGATAAGATTGCCCGGAGTGGAATTCCCACGATTTTGGTCATCAATAAGATCGACCTGAGTAATGGCCCGGCGTTGGATGCTTTGACAGAGGCCTGGCACCAGGTGATGCCTCAAGCGGAAATTGTGCCGGTATCTGCCCTGAATCACTTTAATTTGGGTGGCTTGTTCGACCGCATCGTGGCCCTGCTTCCGGAGGGGGAACCTTTCTATCCCAAAGATACGTTGACCGATAAACCGATGCGTTTTTTTGCCTCTGAAATCATCCGGGAAAAGATTCTGCTCAATTACGAGAAGGAGATTCCGTACAGTGTGGAAGTGGTGGTCAAAAAGTATAAGGAAGAGCCGAACATCGATCGTATATCGGCGGTTATTTACGTGGCTCGGGAGAGTCAGAAAGGGATTGTGATCGGCCATCGGGGGGCCAAACTGAAAAAAGTGGGTTCCGAAGCGCGGAAAGATCTGGAAGCATTTTTGGATAAGAAAGTATTTTTGGAGTTGTTTGTGAAGGTGGATCCGAACTGGCGGAATGATGAGCGCCAATTGCGTCGTTTCGGATACGAAGAGTAAAGATATCGTACGAACACATGAAAAAGAATCCCCGAACGGTCCATCCGTTCGGGGATTCTTTCATGGAACCTGTTATTCGGAGGTTCGCTGAATCGTGGTCGTGTAGCGGCAGATGTCGCCCTCTTCGCTGATCCCTTCCAAGGTGACGTCGTATAGAGTGCTTCGGTCGGCCGTATAGAACCCGAAGGTCACCTTTCCTTGTTCATCGGTTTGTAACGTCGGATTCCAATAGATGGTGGTTCTCAGATCCGGTTTTTCCGATTTCAGGTATTTGGGTACATCGTACTTGGGTTGATAGAATGCTTCGGGCTTTTTGTACCCCAGCGGGGTGATGAAAACGCGCGAAGTATAGGGAGGCGGTTCAAAAGCATTGACCAGCGACATGCCTTCTTTGAGTTTCAAGAGCAGTAATCCTCTCCCTTTATCCTGCAATCCCATAATACGGGTGGAAGAGAGACGCACGCTGGTGGGGTCGCCGCCTCTTGATTTGTCAAAGTCATCATCTCGTTGATACAAAGTCGCTCGTTCAAACCCTTGAGGAATCATGACGAATTTGGCCTGATTGGCGGGTAAAATCCCGATGGACTCATAAATGTTAACGGGCGAGTGCATCACTTGTTCAATCGGAACGAACCGACGTCCATTGAGCATGGCAATGGGAAAATAGGTGTTATAATTTGAAAGGTCATAAGAGCCTGTCGAACTGGTCGAAACCGTGAGCCCCATCCCCAGAAACGGAAGTGCTTGGTAGAGCGGTTGATTTTTAAAATGTTCTTTGGTCCGTTCATTCATGATGTGATTGGTCTCGATGCCATCGAAGATATGCAGGTCTTCCTTGCTTTGGGCGGTTATGCTGATGGCCTTCATGTCGATAACCCGGATGCCTCCATCTTCGTAATATTTTTGCTTGGCCAGATTCAGGTAGTTGTCGGGGATCGGCGCGAGCGTTTGGCTGATATGGGGTTGCGGAAAAAAGGTGTGAACGCTTGGAAATGGATGATCGTCAATAGTTAATGAAATGCCTCGTGCCCAGTTTTTCTGATTGGTTGCCTGGAGAATGAGCAGGGTGCTGTCGGGAAAATAGAGTCCCGAGAGGGTGAAATGTTTTTTTGCATCCAGCTCAAAGACTTCTGCATGGTTTTGTTCGGGGATCAGCAGGGTGAGCATCGGTTTTTTCAGGGCTTTCCCGAATAGACCCGTAATGCTGCCGGAGAGGCTTTGACTCCATTCGAGAGGGTATTGAATGGGAATGTAGTTGTTTTGTAACCGGTCTATCACGGAATAACGGGTCCAACCCTGTGTCAGCATCAGGAGATCCAGATGGTGTCGAGTGGTCGGATCGGAATGCAGGAAATAGTATCCGGGGTCTTCGATATAGCCTTTCAGGTCGGAGGTCAACAACAGATCGGACAGAATATTGCCTGCCAGAGAGTCTTGCTGAATGAGGTGGCTGTCGGTGACGGATAGCGCGAAACTGCCTGCCAACGGAATGTCGTCTTTGTCCGAGAGGAAGAGTTCGACTTCCACCCATTGCCGTTTTTCATAGTTCGGTTGATCGGTTTTCAGTTGAAATTGCAGGGTATTTTGCGGCGGTATGAAGACCAGCCGTTCGCATAGTGTACGCTGATGGAGCGTGTCGACCAGCGCCAGGCGGGCAATCCCCGGTTTGAAGAGAGTAAGCGGGATCGTTTTGACGGTCCGATGGTTGATTTTTGGATCTTGGGCCAGGATTTGATCCCGATTGAGTACCACTAATTGCCAACCGGACAGATCGAGATTCTCGGTGATCCGGATGCCGCATAGGATGGCTTGATTTTGTTGGACGACTTCGAGGGCGGCCCCAGAGCGCTCTACAGCCGGTAATTCGACCCGGATCGAGTCGCCGTGCGTGTTGAAAACGTCGGCGAAATAGCGTACGCCGAGTTGAGGGTCGAGGGAGAAGCTACCCATTCCTTTGTGGACGGAGGCAAAGGTGGTGATCTCTTCCTGCTGCTCGTTGACGATCCGGCCATGGACATCGATTCCCAGACCATGGCTGCCGATCGCTTTGAAGGCCACCGTTTGGCGTCCGAGTGGCAGGAGATGGCCGCTTTCGGGGAAGAATTGTACGTCGAATTCGTTCGAGAAGGCGGGCAGGAAGATCGTTTTCTGGAACTGTAAATTGTTGTCGTTGATGGTCAATTGGATCGTATTGCTGATCGTGTCTCGACGAGGAGGCTGAAAACGTAACTGAAGACGGCCTGCGTCATCGGTGCGGGCATTGTTCCGGCGGACTTGGTCATCGATGCAAAGCTGATAGCTGAGTCGTTGCTGGGGAATGGGATCCCGGTTCATGTTGGTAAACAGAATCGAGGCGGTGACGTAGCCGTCCTCACCGAGGGCGTACTGAACGGTCGTGATGACCTGATCGTCGATCGTATTGCCGATGGGGATGTATTTTTTGAAGAAGAAATCTTCCCCGGTGTTTCGCATCCATTGGGTGTAGGCCTTCAGCAGATAGTTGCCGGGAGGCAATTGCGGGGCTAAAGCCAGGCAATTGTGAAAGCCATCTTCGTCATAGATGATTTTGGCGCGAGAGACCACCGTATCCCGTTGATCGATCAGCTCCACATAGATATATTGGCTGGTGTTGAGGGGAAGCAGGTTGTTCGCATCGACCAAAAAACCACGGAACCAGAGGGTGTCTCCGGCACTGTAATAGGGTTTGTCGGTTTGGAGATAGAGTTTTTCTCGAATGTTCAGGCGGTAAAAGTCGTCGAGAAGAGCCTGAATACTTGTGTTATTGTCAGAGGAGTTCAGCGTTGTCGCCGCCGGATCTTGAGAAAGGGGAAGGGCCATGAGGTAAGAGGCCGATAGGGAAAAAACGACCCCAAGGAGCAATTGGATAAGAGAACGTGTTTTCATGGCAACAAATTTTGGGTGTTCGTTTATGTAGATATTGTTAGAGTCATATAAACTTCTTTAGCTTTTAATCATTGGCTGAAATAGATTGAGAAAAACAAAAAAATAGGACAAAATCGCTCAACAGGGAGGTCTATTTTTTGAGACATCAGGAGTGGATGATGATAGAATCCTGGCATCGGAGGTGGGGCAGGGAGACGCCTGCCGGGGAGATGATGGCTGAACATCGCAGAAAACCGTCGGATGGAAGACCGTTGAGCAGAACACCGTCGAGTGGAAGATCTCCGAAGAGAAATACCGTCGAAGAAGACCCAAACCAGCGGAAACCAGCGGAAACCTGTCGAAAATGACCGAGAAAAAGGGGTCTTTTGCGTGTCGAAAGAGGCGGATGACGGAAAAAATAGGGAAAATTTTTCTTTTCCGGGAATAATACGTATCTTTGCAGGCCCATTATATATGGGCAAAGGATCACAATTTATCAAGTATTAACCTTTTAAACTTACAACAGTGGAGTCATTAAGCTACAAGACAATTTCCGCTAACGCAGCCACGGTTACCAAAGAATGGGTGGTGATCGATGCTACCAATGCGGCATTGGGACGTCTTGCCTCTCAGACTGCCAAAATTCTGCGAGGTAAGCACAAGCCGGGCTACACCCCTCATGTTGATTGCGGTGACAACGTCATCATCATCAACGCCGATAAGGTGAAGCTGAGCGGTAAAAAGCTGACGGACAAGATTTACACCCGTCACACGGGCTATCCCGGTGGCCAGCGTTTCGCTACCCCGGCCGATTATCTGCGCAAGAAGCCCGAATTTATTATCGAAAAAGCGGTCAAAGGAATGTTGCCGCGTACGCGTCTGGGCGCAGCCGTCCTCAGAAATCTGAAGGTCTATGCCGGTGCCGAACATCCGCATGCTGCCCAATCGCCCAAAACAATCAAATTAAACGAGATTAAGTAATGAGTATGGAAGTGGTAAACACCATTGGACGTAGAAAAGCAGCTGTAGCTCGCGTTTACGTGAAAGCCGGTAAAGGGAACATTACAATCAACCAACGCCCCCTGGCTACTTACTTCCCGTTGGAAATCTTCCAGTACGTGGTAAAACAACCGTTGTTGGTTACCTCGACTGCAGAATCCTACGATATCACCATCAATCTGGATGGCGGCGGGATCAAAGGTCAGGCTGAAGCCGCTCGTTTGGGCATCGCCCGTGCTCTTTGCGAAATCGACGCCGAAATGCGCCCGATTCTCAAAAAGAACGGTTTCCTGACGCGCGACCCGCGTGAAGTTGAACGTAAGAAACCCGGTCAGCCCGGTGCACGTCGCAAGTTCCAGTTCAGTAAACGTTAGGATTTTTTTGCGTCCTTGCACGAAGCGGGACCAAATCGCTGGAGACCACTCGCTCTATGGGTGCTACTTCGGGATTGCCCCTTCGCGGAAAACCTCGGGGATTGTCTAAGACACTACCGCCGGGGTTGATGTAAAGAGAATGAAAACAGATTAACAAAGTCACACAATGCCTAGAACTGATTTTAATCAATTGTTGGAGGCCGGGGTTCACTTCGGTCACCTGAAAAGAAAGTGGAACCCTAAAATGGCTCCTTATATCTTCATGGAGAAAAACGGGATCCACATCATCGACCTGCACAAAACCGTACGTAAGATCGATGAAGCCGCCGCAGCCCTCAAACAGATCGCCAAGAGTGGTCGTCGTATTCTGTTCGTAGCCACGAAAAAACAGGCCAAGGACGTGGTAGCCGAAATGGTTGCCGCCGTAGGGATGCCTTACGTGACCGAACGTTGGCCGGGCGGTATGCTTACCAACTTCCCCACTATACGGAAAGCCGTCAAGAAAATGTCGATGATCGACAAAATGACTACCGACGGAACTGCCGACAACTTCTCGAAAAGAGAAAAATTGCAGCTGAGTCGTCAGCGCGCCAAACTGGAAAAGAACTTGGGTTCGATCGCCGATCTGACCCGTCTGCCCGCTGCTTTGTTCGTAGTGGACGTTCAGAAAGAAGCCAATGCGGTGAAAGAGGCCAAACGCCTCAATATTCCCGTCTTTGCCATGGTTGATACTTGCTGTGATCCGACAGATATCGATTATGTGATTCCGGCAAATGACGATGCGACCAAATCGGTAGCCGTTGTATTGGAAGCTGTGACCGCCGCTATCGCCGAAGGTCTGGCTGAACGTAAACTCGAAAAAGAAAAAGAAGCTGCCGAAGCTTCCGCTAAGGAAGAAAAAGCCGCTAAACCTCGTGTAAAGAAGGCGGTGAAAGCCGATTCAGCCAAAGCTGAAGCCGAAACGGCTGAAACCCCGGCTGCCGAAACCGCTCCGGTGGCAGAAGCTGCTCCGGTAGCTGAACCTGCTGCTCAAACCGAACCGGCCGCTGCCGAATAATCAGAATTCAAGAATAAGGAGGATTTCATTATGGATATCAAAGCAGCTGATGTAGCCAAACTCCGTGCGATGACCGGAGCCGGCATGATGGATTGTAAAAAGGCCCTGGTGGAAGCCAATGGCGATTTCTCTCGGGCTCAGGATATTATCCGCGAAAAAGGGAAACTGGTGGCCGCTAAACGGGCCGACCGTACCGCTACCGAAGGGGTCGTTGTTTCCAAGATCGTAGGTCAGAAAGGGTATATGATCTGCTTGGCTTGCGAAACCGACTTCGTCGCTAAAAATGCGGATTTTATCAACTCGGCCAAAGAAATTCTGGACATCGCTGTCGAAGCCGATGCAGCTGACATCGATGCCTTGAAGGCTTATGTTTCGGGCGGGAAGACTGTCGCTGAAATCGTAACCGAAAAATCGGGTCAAACCGGTGAAAAGGTGGAATTGGCTTATTATGGCAAGATCGAAGCGCCCAAATGTGTGACCTATATCCACATGAACAACAAATTGGGTACGTTGATCGGCTTCAACAAGGACATCGATGCCGAAGTGGCCAAAGACGTAGCCATGCAGGCTGCCGCTATGGCTCCTATTGCCATCGATAAAGGAGATTGCGATCCCAAGGTGGTTGAACACGAACGGATGATCGGTCGTGAACAGGCCCGCCAGGAAGGCAAACCCGAAGCCATGCTGGATAAGATTGCTGATGGTAAAGTCAACAAGTTCTTGAACGAAAATACGTTGTTGAACCAGGCGTTGGTAAAGAACAACAAGTTGACGGTTCGTGCCTACATCCAGAGCGCCGATAAGGACGCCACGGTAGTAGCTTACAAACGTTTCTCGTTGAACGACTAACCGACGGTTCAGACCGTAAAAATAGGCCGGATTCTCCAAACGGAGAATCCGGCTTTTTTATGCGAAAAGGAGGAAGAGGGAGAAGAATGGGTGGTGTCGATGGAATGGGTTATTCATAGCGTCGGAGGGTAGGCTACAGCCGTTATTCTCTCGTTGTTTATCGGCACGGGGGCATCCCGGAAAGGATGGCTGCCCCTCGGTGCGAGAGAGCTCGCGTCTGTTGTTTTGGGGCGATTAGGATTCCGCCGAAACCTCCTGAACTTCTCCTTTCTGAACGTACCACAGGTAGCCATGAATGGTTCGGTAGCCCATTTGCCGGAGTAACGACATGTAGTCGCGGACTTGATAAGCATAGTGTTTTTTCTCCTGAAGCCCGAATTTGTAGTCGATCACCACGGCTTCGGTGCCTTTGGTGAGGACGCGGTCGGGACGTCGGACCGAAGCTGAGCCCGGAACGATGATATCGTGTTCGTTGCGTACCACCTCCCACCGGGGTTCGAACCAGGACCGAATCAGGGTATTGTCCATCACCTGGTCGATATAGCGTTGCAGCGGGGTCGCTTCTTCAGCCGACAACCAGCCATTCGCCCGCCAATGTTCGAGCAATGGGGTGATTTGGGTGTAGTCGTCGATCTGTTCGAACAGTTTGTGCATGAGGGTCCCGTAATGGCGAGGATTGAGCGACGGGGTTTCGTCGTCCGGGAAGTAGCGTTCGGAGTCGAAACGGAGTTTGAGTTTGGACGTATCCCGGCGCACCGGAAAGGAGGGCTGAACAGGATGGGGAACGGTATGTGGCGGTTTTCGTAACGGCGTGCCGAAGGTATATACGGATTGGGATTCGGTGTGCTGACATTCGCCCGAGAGGTCGCCCAGACGGAGTGGGGACGCTTCGGCCTGGGGGAGGGCTTCGCGGATCAAACCATTGATGGTTGCGCCGGAGGGCTCTCCGTGGAGGAAAATATGCAGCTCTTCGCGGGCCCGGGTGGCGGCCACATAGAACGTATTGAGGTTGTCGATGTGGGAGAGAACCGCTTCTTGAAAGTACGCCTCGGAGAAATAGGATTCGCTGATGTCGCTTTTCCACCGCAGAGGAATCTCGCCCAGTTTAGAAAAAGGGGCTTGGGATCCTTCCGCCCAGATCAGGGATCGATGCACAGGAGGCATCAGCTCCCAATCGCAATGGGGGATGATGACCGCTTTGTATTCGAGCCCTTTCGCTTTATGGATCGTGATGATGGTCAGGGCGTGACTTTTATCGGGGAGGCTGATCGACTGCTCCCGTCCCAGCTCTTGCCACCACTTTAAAAACAGGGGAATGTCGGCAATTTTTGAGGTGCTGAAAGCGTGCACCTGATCTTGCAGGGCCTGCAGATAGGCGATCTCTTCGGTACGTTCGTTCAGGGCGTAATGGAGCAAGGTTTCGTCGAACGCTTCCTCCAGGGGACGGAGGCGTAAGGAGCGGACGAAACGTTCTTCCTCTTCGGAGAGCGGTTGCTCCAGCGGAAATCCCCGAAATTGATTGTACAGGGCTCGGCTGATGCTCTCCTGAGGGTCGATCGACAAGGCAAATAGCGCGGCAATAAACCGACTGACCGGGGCATGACCAATGGTCAAGGCCTCTTGGGTCACCAGATCGTAGCAATAGGGTGATTCGGGGTGAGCGGCTTTATAATCCAGCAGCGTATTGGCCAGGGCGACCCCTTCTGCTTTTTTACGCACCAGAATCGCGATCTCTTCCGGAGCGAACCCTCGCTCTTGCAGCTCTTCGATCCGGGTGATGATCGGCGATTTCTCCTCCTCTTCGGCCGGGCGCTTGGGCAATAGGGTAATACAGACATAGCCCACGTCTTGAGAACGTTGGGGATGTTGTGCCTGACCCTCATAGGCTCGTTGGAGCATGTCGGTCATGGTATGGAGGGTCTCAGCAGAGACGAAACCGTTGTCGTGGGCCTGTTGCAGGGTTTCGTTCAGCCGGCGATTGTCCGTCTGTACACAACGGTCGATCAGCGCATTGTTGAACCGAACGATGACTCCTTCGCTGCGATAGTTATCTTCCAGACGCTCCTCGCGGATATCGGCAAACCGACGGGCGACTTTCTCGCCTAAGATACGCCAGTCGCCGCCCCGCCAGCGATAGATCGATTGCTTGACGTCTCCGACCAGTAAGACCGGGCTTTGGTCGCTTTGGGCGAGCGCGTTGTCGAGCAGCGGAACGAAATTTTCCCACTGTTGGGTCGAGGTATCCTGAAATTCGTCGATCATAAACTCCGCAAAGGCATTGCCTACCTTTTCATAGATAAAGGGCGCGTCGTTTCCGGCGATGAGTTTGCCCAGTAAGGTGTTGGTCTCGGAGATCGGAAGAATATTCTCTTCGGCACACAGGGCTTCGATCTTTTCGGACAGGTCATTTAACAGAGCATAGCTGCGGTAGTTTTCCTGCACAAGTGCCGCGGTCTTCAAAAAGCGGATGTTGCGATCGTACGTGTCACAAAGTTGTTGCAGCAAAGGTTGCAGTTGGGGAACGAAGGCTCGGATCGTCGCCGCTTGGGGCGATTTTTTGCTGTACCACTTCTCTGGGCTCTGTAACGCATCCCGTACCCGTTGTTTATAGGGCTCGATTTTTTCGGCGGCGATCTTTTGGAAATAGCCCATCGGTCCGGACCCTCCATAAATAAAGTCCGCGACGGATAATCCGGCCTCTTGGACGAGCTGGAGAGCGGAGCGGGCGATGCCTTTCAATTGGGCGATAATCGCCTGCCGGCGACCGAACGCCTCGGAGGCAATGTGAGCCAACTCTTCACGACTCTGGGTCGTGATATGGCGTTTTTGATAGCGTTCGAGGAAAAGCTCCCTTCCCAGCTCGACGATTTCGTTGCGGATATCCCAGGTTTTGCCCTCTTCGATCTTCTCCTCGACAAACTGCATGACCCAATCGCGGAGTTGGTGATTGAGCGCGATTTCGTCGATTAGACGATCCACCGCTCCTTCCAGTAGAGAGTCGGTCTGTAATTCGAGGTTGAAATTCAGATCCATCCCCAACTCTTTGAGAAACGACCGGATGATCCGTTGAAAAAATTTGTCGATGGTCAGGACCGTAAAGTGGCTGTAATCGTGCAGAATCTTGGAACGGGCCATAATGGCGCGTTGTCGGATGGTTTCGGGGGCCAGCTGCAGGTCGGCTTCCAGTTTCGGCAGGTATTCGCTGGCGTCGTGGCTGGCCAGGGCGTTGAGCTCGCCAACGATCCGTCGTTTCATCTCTTCGGTCGCCTTGTTGGTGAAGGTGACGGCCAGAATATGGCGGTAGAGTGCCGGGTTGTCGATCACCCGACGAATGTATTCATACGCCAGTCGATAGGTCTTTCCCGAACCGGCGGAGGCTTTGACAATCGTGATGTGGCCCATAGCGCTGAAATGATGGTAAAGTTACGACAAAAGATTGCGAATCCCTTCCGAATGGCTATATTTGTGAAAATGAAAATTCCGATCCGACACCGGACAGAGGGCGTCGGCCGGCGTTTCGAAATCGAAAAGCATATGAGAAAGTTCGTGATTTTAATCGGGTTGGTGGTGATGCACCTGAGTGCAGTGGCCCAACAGAGTATACATAGTCGTAAAATGGACGCTTTCCGGACGATCGACCTGGCCGGCAATCTGCACGTGGAGTTGATCCGCTCGGATACGATAGGGGTGGATATCCTGCTGAATAATACGACCATAGAACGATTGCAGTGGGGCGTGAAAGACGGTGTTCTCTCTATCTACCTCAAACCGGGCGGTCAGAGTGAGGCCAATGGCGAAGTGAAACTCTATTATCAGGATTTTGACAATCTGAAAATCTCTCAATCCAGTGTTGTGGCGTGCGATACGCTGAATCGGTTGATGTTGGACGTCCAGCTGCAGGCCGGCGCGACCTTTAGCGGTACGATGGATGTCAAGGATTTGAATCTGAAGGTGACGGGAAATTCGGCAGCTCACCTCTCCGGTGTGGTCAAATACCTGACGCTGGGGGCTTCCGGAAAGTCCAAAGTGGATGCTCGTCGTCTGGAAGCTATCGATGCATCGGTTTCGGCCGCCAGTACGGCAGAGGTGTATGTCTGGTCTCAGGAACGTTTGCAGGTTTCGGCTGAATCCGGAGGGGCGGTTTATTATAAGGGCGCTCCCGAAATTTTCCGCTCCTCGACCAAGATGATGGGAACGGTCAATAACATCGGTCAATAGTGACGGACCTGTTACGGTCCGAGGGTTGGATGCGTAGGTTCGTGTCGGAGTATGCAGAGTTTTCTCGCCGAGATTGCCGCTTATCTGTATGAGCGTTACGGTGACGATATCTCGTCGCTGAAGCTGGTGTTTCCCTCTAAACGAGCGCGTTTATTCTTTTCAGATGCCCTGTCGCAGCTTGCCCGACGTCCGTTGTGGCAACCTTCGTTTGTGACGGTGGACGAACTGATGGAGCAGGTGGCCGGGGTAGGCCGGAGTGATCATATCAAGCTGTTGACCGAACTCTATAAGGTGTATTCCCGGCATCACGATGAATCGTTCGATGCCTTTTACTTCTGGGGCGACATGTTGCTGGCCGATTTCGACCAGATCGACAAATACTTGATCGATGCCGATATGCTCTTCGCCAACATTGATGATCTGCATCGTATGGCGGATCGTTTCTCCTATCTGACCGAGGAGCAGATCGCCCTGATTGAACGATTCTGGACCCATTTCCGTCAACAAACCGCCTTTTCTCAGGAACAGCAGCAGTTCCTTCGTGTGTGGGAATCGCTGGGGATGATTTACCATGAATTTCGGGATCGCTTAGCCGCCCAGGGACTGGCTTATGAGGGGATGGTTCATCGGTTGGCCGCCGAACGGTTACGGGCCGCCGAAGCGGTCGATCTGGATACCGATGCGCGCTATGTCGTCGTAGGCTTCAATGCCCTTTCGGCCTGTGAAAAGCGCTTGTTTACCTGGTTGCAACAGACGGGACGAACGGAGTTTTTCTGGGATTACGACCGCTATTATGTCGACAATCCCGATCATGAAGCGGGGCTGTTTTTACGCTCCAATATTCGGACCTATCCGGCTCCGGAAGGTGTGGTCGGTTCGGACCATTTCCGTGACCCCAAAGAGATGGTCGTTGTCTCCTCTCCGTCAGACAGCCTGCAATGCAAATATGTGCACACTTTTTTGCAAATGCTGCTCGACCGGGGGCTCTCTCCCAACAAGGAGACCGCGATCGTATTGACCGATGAGAGTTTGTTATTGCCGGTTCTGTACTCCATTCCGGAGGGGATTCAGGCCGTGAATGTGACCATGGGTTACCCCTTGCGGCAGACCACGGCCTATTCCTTCGTGGAGCGGCTGATCGAGCTGCAGGCCCGTAAACGGAAGAAGGGAGACCAAGTTCGGTTTTATCATAGCGATGTGATCGGCTTATTGGGGCATCCCTATCTGCTGGAATCGTATGCCGAGGAGGTGGAAGAGATCATGACTGCCATTCGTGAAGGGCAAATGGTGTATGTTGCAATGGATCGGTTTCAGCCTTCAGGCCTCTTGCGGCAGATCTTTACCGCGGTGGATGGATGGCGTTCGTTGGCGGTCTATTTGCGGGACATTCTTTCGCAGGTCGGGGCCATGACCCTGGAAACGGAGGATCGGGTGCGTCGACGCGAATTCTTTAGCGTGATGATCGATCGGTTGATGCAGGTCGAAACGTCGTTGATCGACAGTGGGGTCGAGATGACCGAGGCGGTGTTTTCTTCCCTGCTGCGCAAAATATTTCAACAGGAACGTATTCCCTATCAGGGCGAACCGTTGGCGGGCATTCAGATCATGGGCATCTTGGAAACCCGTAATCTCGACTTCGAAAACGTTCTGCTGCTGTCGGTCAATGACGATACCTTCCCGGGCAACCGGGCGGTAACCTCTTCGTTCATTCCCCATAATTTGCGACTGGCCTACGGATTGCCGACCCCGCTGCACCATGAAGGGGTGTATGCCTACTATTTCTATCGGCTGCTGCAACGGGCCCGGGTGGTTCATATGGTCTATTGCTCACGGAGCGACGAGCGGCGGACCGGAGAGCCCAGCCGCTATATCTATCAGCTGCGTTATGAGTCTCCGCATGAAGTGCAGTTGCGGAGTATCCCCCTGAATGTGAACCTGGCGCAGCCTCAGCCGATGACGGTTCCCAAAACGGCGTCGGTCTGGCGGGTATTGGAGGCTTTCCGGCCGGGTGGGCCCAAGGCTTTGTCGCCCACCTCTCTCTATAAATATGTAGAGTGTCCGTTGAAGTTTTATTTTCACAGTGTGGCCGGCTTGAAAGTCGAGGAAGAGATTACCGAGGAGATCGATCTGCCGAAATTCGGGACGTTTTTACACAAGGCCATGGAGTTGCTCTATAAGCCTTTGCGGGGGGTGGAACATCCGGAAACGCGTATCGCTTCGCTCAAAGGATCCTCACAGGTGAATCAAGCGGTCGAACAGGCCTTGCAAGAGACCTATTTTTATCAAGAATCGGTGGAAGAGTCCGATTATACGGGACATGTCTTGTTGGCACGGGATATTGTGCGTCGTTATATCAATCGGTTTATTTTGCCGTACGATGCGACTCATCCGGGATATCGGATCGAAGAGCTGGAAAAAGAGGTGGAGGCTGTATTTGCGTTTGAAACCGCCCAGGGTCCGTGTGCCGTGCGTTTCTGGGGAATGTCCGACCGAATCGATCGGCTGCAGGAGGGCCTGTTGCGGGTGGTGGATTATAAAACCGGTAAGCCGTCCAAACCGTTTACGGACATTGATGCCCTGTTTTCGCCGCTCCAGACCGATCGACGTCCGGCGGCGTTTCAGACCTTGCTGTATGCCATGATGATCGGCCGCATGACCGGAGAAGATATTCAGCCGGCGTTGTATTATGTGCGGGAGATGAATCGCCCGGACTATTCCCCCTTGTTGATGACGAAGGTGGAGCCTGTCTGGCGCTATTCCGCCTATCGGGAGGCTTTCGAAACGCGATTGACCGACCTTCTGCGGGAGCTATTCGATCCGGAGCGTCCTTTCCAGCAGTGCGAAGATGAAACGACGTGCCGGTATTGCGATTTTCGGGAGATCTGTCGGCGATAACGACCCCGAGTCGGGAAGGCGTTTCCCCGGTATAGACCATTAAAAAAGCTTCTGAAAATCTTTTCAGAAGCTTTTTTTGAATCGGTCGGGAGAAACGTATTAGATGAGATTCATCATCTCCCGATATTTGGGCAGCGGCCATAGTTCATCGTCGACGATCAATTCGAGTTTGTCGATCTCGTAGCGAATTTTGTCCAAGAACGGAGCCACCTCTTCGTAGTAACCGATCGCCCGTTCGACGGGATCGCTCACGTGATTGTAGGTCTTGCGGGCGTTGATCATCTGACGGATGTTTTCGCGGATTGATTTCACATATTTGGCGATTTTCGTAATGGCCCGAATCTCTTCCGAAGCCAGCTCCTGGTATTCATCGGGCAGGATGTCTTTGAGCCCCTGAACGTTCTGGATCAGGACCCGCTGGTAGCGAACGGCGGTCGGAACAATGTGGTTCGAGGCCATATCGGCCAGCACCCGCGATTCGATCTGGATTTTTTTTGTCATGATCTCCATGTTGATCTCATAACGGGCCTCCAGTTCCGACGGGCTATACACGCCGTGGCGTTGGAACAGTTCGACGTACTCTTTGCGGTTGAACAGTTTGAAGGCGTCAGGAACGTGGTTGATGTTTTCCAACCCTCGTTTTTGCGCCTCTTCCAACCATTCTGCGCTGTAGCCGTTGCCTTCGAAACGGACCTTTTTCGAAGCGATAATGAATTTGCGGATGACTTGCAGAATGGCTTCGTCCTTTTTGACGCCTTTGTCGATCAGGGCGTCCGCTTCTTTTTTGAATTGGATCAGTTCGTCGGCGATCGCGGTATTGATGACCGTCAGCGGAGCTGCACAGTTACACGACGATCCGGTGGCCCGAAATTCGAACCGGTTTCCGGTGAAAGCAAAGGGCGATGTACGGTTGCGATCGGTATTATCCAACAGAATATCGGGAATTTTACCGATATCGAGTTTGATTTCGGTTTTTTCATCCGGGGTCATTTTCTTGTCGCTCAGGCGGGTTTCCAGCGAATCGAGCATGTCCGACAGGGTCGACCCGGCAAAAACCGACATGACGGCCGGAGGCGCTTCGTGAGCCCCCAGACGGTGGGAGTTGGATTGCGAGGCAATCGAGGCCATAAACAACGCTCCGTAGTCGTGGGCCGCTTTGATCGCGCTGACAAAGAAGGTCAGGAACTGCATGTTGTTTTTGGGCGTTTTGCCCGGAGCCAGCAGGTTGACGCCGGTGTTGGTCACCATCGACCAATTGCAGTGTTTGCCCGAACCGTTGACCCCTGCAAAAGGCTTTTCGTGAAACAGCACCCGTAATTTATGCCGCAGGGCGACTCGTCTCATAATGGTCATCAGCAAGGTGTTGTGGTCGACGGCAATGTTGGCTTCCTCGAACATCGGGGCGCATTCGTATTGGTTGGGCGCCACTTCATTGTGGCGGGTTTTGAGCGGAATGCCCAGCCGATAGGCCTGCTCCTCGAAATCTTTCATGAACTCCAGTACGCGGCTCGGAATGGATCCGAAATAGTGATCATCGAGTTGCTGATCTTTGGCGGCGATGTGTCCCATCAGGGTTCGTCCGGTCTGTACCAGGTCGGGGCGGGCCAGAAAGAGCGCCTCGTCCACCAGGAAGTATTCCTGTTCCCAACCTAACGTAACATTGACCTTGTTGACCTCCTTGTCGAAATATTGGCAGACCTCTTCGGCCGCCTTGCTGACGGCTTGCAGTGATTTCAGCAGCGGGGTTTTGAAGTCGAGCGCTTCGCCGGTATAGGCGATAAAGATACTGGGAATACAGAGGGTCTTATCCAGAATGAAGGCGGGTGAGGAGGGATCCCACGCCGAATATCCACGGGCTTCGAACGTGTTGCGCAGGCCACCGTTGGGGAAGCTCGAAGCGTCGGGTTCCTGTTGTACCAGCAGTTCGCCTTTAAATGTTTCGAATGAGCCTCCGCCCCACATCGGTTCGAAGAAGGCGTCGTGTTTTTCGGCGGTCGAATCGTTGAGGGGTTGGAACCAGTGCGAATAGTGAGTCGCTCCGCGTTCCACGGCCCAGGTTTTCATGCCTTCGGCGATTTGGTTGGCAAAGCGGCGGTCGATGCGCCGGCCTTCGTCGATGGCGTTGCAGAGACTTTCGTAGGCATCTTTGGCAATGTATTGCCGCATGGTATCGCGGTCGAAGACGTCTGCACCGAAATAACTCGATATTTTTTCGTCGGAGAGTGGGGTGGGAGCCAGTTCCCGATGGGAAATTTCTTCCAAAGCTTTAAAACGTAGCGTAGTCATGGAAAATTTTTATGGTTGATGAAGCAAAAGTAAGTAAAATTTTCCAGATGTAACGGTCAGAGCAGGAGGTGTGTGCCGAAAAGAAGGGCTTTTGAATTGATTAGTCGAAAGATTGCATACCCGACTGGGCGATTTTCATCATTTTCTGGTATTGGTTGTAGTCCAGCTCCAGGAAGAAGTAGTGGATGGGGTCTACCCGCATGCCGTTATGGCGCACTTCGTAATGGAGATGGGGCGCCAGGGAGAGCCCTGTATTGCCCGACTGGGCGATGATGTCGCCTCGACGCACGGTCTGTCCTTTGCGGACATAGATTTTTCCCAGATGGCTGTAAGAGGTCGTATAACCGTTTCCATGGTTAATGACGACGGTGTTTCCGGACGAGGTACGACGGGTGACGACATCCGAAACGCGTCCGTCGGCGGTGGCAAAGACGCGCGATCCTTCTCCTACCGTGAAATCGACCCCCTGATGGGCCGTCAGACTCTTATAAAAGGGGTGGATACGCATCCCGTAAGAGGCGGTCAGCAGGGTGAGTTCCGGATTGACGACAGGTTGGATAGCCGGAAGGTAGTTCAACTTGTCTTGCAAGGAGTCCATTTTTCCTTCAAGGGTCAGCAACATCTCGTGTTCTCGGTTGACGGATTGGGTCAGGGCGTTCAGTTTGGCGAAAAACTCCTCGCCCAACTCCTTGTTCGATTGCGACAGCAACGCTTCGTGCGCCTCCCATTTTTTCTTTTCGAAATCCGCATCGAAATTGTACGGTTCCGACTCGAACAGGGTGCGGAAAACGTTTTTGTCGCGTTCGATCACATAGTTGAGCACTTTCTCCAGGGTGTCGTAGCGGTCGTTCAGCTTTTGGTACTCTTCTTTTAACAGGCGGGAGTGCTGCTTCATGCGATATTCCACCGGTGTGTCGAAAAAGAACGAAAAGGCAATATAGTACACGATTGCAATCCCGATCCAGGCCAGGATGTGCACGAAGGCCCGCAACAGTTTCTCCCGGAATCGAACCCGAGACTTTTCACCGCGAGGCAGGGTGTTTTTATAATAGGAGTGGGGATCTTCGCTCATGGCTATTCGGTTTCATAAGTGGTCGTACGTGCCGATTCGATGATGCGGGCGAATTCCTCTTCGCTCATATCGCGGCTGAAGTAGTTGAGCGGATCCACCACATGACCGCGGTAGATCACCTCGTAGTGAAGGTGTGGGCCTGTGGATCGGCCGGTATTGCCCAGTTCCCCGATCTTCTCGCCTCGTTTGACGCGTTGGCCCGGGACGACGTCGATTTTGCTGAGGTGGGCATAGCGGGTTTTGTACCCGAAACCGTGGTTGAGCAGGATCTGTTTCCCGTATCCGCTCGACCCCTCGTTATCGAACGCCACCTGCCCATCACCGGTAGCATAGACCGGATCGCCGATCCGGCCCCCCAAATCGATCCCTTTATGGCCGATCATGCGACCCGAAATGGGATGAACGCGTGTTCCGAAGGCTCCGATATGGCCTCTCAGACCTTTCCGATTGATGGGCCAGATGGCCGGGATGGATTCGGCCATGCGCTCTTTGTTGCGGGCCAATACCTCCAGTTCGTCCATGGATTTGGATTCGAGGTAGAGCTTGCGGGCCATGGCATCCATGTCTTGCCAGGTGTCGATCATCAGCGACGAGTAGAGATCGTGCTGCATGTGGCGATACTTGCTGTCTGGATAGGGGGTGTAGATGCCTTTCAGGTCCAACGTGTCGGCGCCGAACAACGAACGATAGACCTGATAGTCGCGATGGTGGATTTCGTTGAGACGATTGGTCGCGGCACGCACCTTGTTGTTGAGAATGTTGTATTGGAGGATCATCTCGGCTTCGGCCTGGTTGATGCGGTACATCTTGGGCGTATAGAAGAAGAACGAGAAGAGCAGATTGACGATCGACGCGAGGATGAACGCAATGAGGAGTTTCCGCAGGAACCGGTAGAATTTGATCCGGAACGGAATGGCCATCACCTCGTACGTGAGGGTTTGCGGATTGAATTTATAGCGTTTTTGGGCCATCGGGTCATTTTATGCGCACAGCGCACAACAAAATTAGACTATTTTGATTAATTTTACAACCTCTTTTGTAAACGTAACCAACGGAGACAATCGTATGCAAACCATGAATTCCAATCAGGTTCGCCAGACTTTTCTGGACTTTTTCCGGGCCAAACAGCACGAAATCGTGCCGTCGGCGCCCATGGTGGTTAAGAATGACCCGACGTTGATGTTCACCAATGCTGGGATGAACCAGTTCAAAGATATTTTCCTGGGCAATGCGCCTGCCAAATACCATCGGGTGGCCGATACACAGAAGTGTCTGCGGGTCTCCGGGAAACATAACGACTTGGAAGAGGTGGGACACGATACCTACCATCATACCATGTTCGAAATGTTGGGCAACTGGTCGTTTGGCGACTACTTCAAGAAAGAGGCGATCTCCTGGGCCTGGGAGTTGTTGACCGAAGTCTATAAATTGCCGAAAGATCGGCTGTATGCGACCTATTTCGAAGGAAGCCCCGAAGAGGGAATCGCCAAAGACGAAGAGGCCTACGAGATCTGGAAAAAATTCCTGCCGGAAGACCATATTATCCCGGGCAACAAGAAAGATAACTTCTGGGAAATGGGCGATACGGGGCCTTGCGGACCGTGTAGCGAAATCCATTTCGACCTGCGGGACGACGCCGAACGGGCCAAGATCGATGGACGGCAGATGGTCAATGCG
The DNA here is from genome assembly GCA_944326035.1 of uncultured Alistipes sp. Lineage (GTDB taxonomy): Bacteria > Bacteroidota > Bacteroidia > Bacteroidales > Rikenellaceae > Alistipes_A. The sequence continues at coordinate 188,819 of CALVCS010000011.1, forward strand.
GGGCATCACCTGGTCATCGAGATCTGGAACCTGGTGTTCATGCAGTTCAACCGCAAGGCGAACGGTCAGCTGGAACCGCTGCCGGCACATCACGTGGATACGGGGATGGGCTTCGAACGGTTGTGTATGGTGCTGCAGAACAAACAGAGCAACTACGATACGGATGTGTTCCAGCCGACGATCCAACGGCTGGGGCAGATGGCCGGCAAGGTTTATGGGGAAGATCCCAAGGCCGATATCGCGATGCGGGTGATTGCCGATCACTTGCGGGCGATTGCCTTTTCGATTGCCGACGGCCAGCTGCCGTCCAATGTCAAGGCCGGATATGTCATTCGTCGTATATTGCGTCGGGCCGTTCGTTACGGATACACTTATCTGGGCTTCAACGAACCGTTTATCTGCCGTCTGGTGGCCGGTTTGGTGGAACAGATGGGCGGACAGTTCCCGGAACTGGCCTCGCAGCGCGAATTGATCGAAAAGGTCATTGAAGAGGAAGAAGCCTCGTTCCTGCGGACGTTGGCTACGGGGATCAATCTGCTGGAAAATGTGATTGCGAAAGCAAAAAAAGAGGGCAAAGATACGATTAGCGGTCATGAAGCGTTCTTATTGTACGACACCTATGGCTTCCCGATCGACCTGACGGAGCTGATCGCTTCGGAACAGGGCATGAAGGTGGATAACGAGGCTTTTGCGGCTGAATTGCAGCAACAGAAAGAACGTTCCCGTCATGCGGCTGCCGTCGATACGGACGACTGGGTAGAGGTTTATCCGGTGGAAGAAAGTCGCTTCGTAGGGTATGATACCCTGGAAACCGAGGTGCGGATTTCGCGTTATCGCCGCATGAAGGCCAAGAACAAGACTTTCTACCAGTTGGTGCTGGACCAGACGCCTTTTTACGGAAATTCCGGGGGGCAGGTCGGCGATACGGGGGTCCTCGAGAATGGCGATGAAGTGATCGAAGTGACCGATACACAGAAGGAAAACAACCTGACGGTACATCTGGTCGATCGGTTGCCGTCGGATTTGAGTGCGACGTTCGTGGCGAAAGTCAATGCAAAGGCTCGTCAGAACAGCGCCAATAACCATACGGCCACGCACTTGATGCATAAAGCGTTACGAAAAGTGCTGGGGACGCATGTCGAACAGAAAGGATCGTTGGTTTGCCCGCAGTATCTGCGTTTCGACTTCTCGCACTTCCAGAAGATGACGCTCGAACAGCTGCGCGAAGTGGAAGCGCTGGTCAATGCCGACATCCGGGCCGATTATCCGCTGGACGAGCATCGGGATTATCCGATCGACGAGGCTCGGAAACTGGGCGCCATGATGCTCTTCGGCGAAAAATATGGCGAACGGGTGCGGGTGGTTCGTTACGGCGATTCGATCGAGTTGTGCGGGGGTACGCATGTCGCCTCGACGGGACATATTGGGTTCTTTAAGATTGTTTCGGAAAGTGCCATCTCGGCCGGGGTGCGTCGTATCGAAGCCGTGACTGGGGAAGGCGCCGAACAGCTTGTTCATTCGCTGGAGGATCTGTTGATGGATGTGAAGACGCAACTGAACAATCCTTCGGTCATTCAGGCGCTGAAACGTTTGCTAGATGAAAATGCCGAAATGAGCAAACAGGTCGAAGAGATGAATCGGGAACGGGCTCAGATGCTCAAGGAGAAATTCCTGGACGCTCGGGTCGAAGAAGACGGGATGTTGTTGATTACCCGTGAGACCGATTTACGTCCTGAAATGATCAAGGATATCGCCTTCTTGTTACGTCCTGATTATCCTGATCTGGTGCTGGTGATCGGGTCGTCGTTGGGCGGAAAGGCGACACTGACCGTAATGTTGGGCGAAAATATCGTCAACCAGGGGGTCAATGCTTCGCAGGTGATTCGTGAAGCGGCACGTGAAATCAATGGTGGAGGTGGCGGACAACCGTTCTTCGCAACGGCCGGCGGGAAAAAACCGGAAGGCCTCGAAAATGCGATCCTCAAAGCGGTGGAATTGATCCGTCAGGCCCGTCAAAACAAATAGTGGAACATTAATAGGAAGAAAGATATGACGAACAAGGTTTTATTGATGATTTTGGACGGTTGGGGAAATGGCCGTCACGATCATAGCGACGTAATTTATTCCGCCAAACCCGAATATGTGATGGGGTTGGAACATAAATATCCGACGGCCGAATTGAGAACCGATGGCGAAAACGTGGGCCTTCCGGAAGGTCAGATGGGGAACTCGGAAGTCGGTCACCTGAATATCGGTGCCGGACGGGTGGTGTACCAGGATCTGGTGAAAATCAACATCGCCTGCCGGGATAACAGCATTCTGAAAAATCCGGAAATTGTCAAGGCGTTCACCTATGCCAAGGAAAATGGGAAACAGGTTCATTTTATGGGCTTGGTTTCCAATGGTGGGGTGCACAGCTCCGAACAACACCTTTTTAAATTGTGCGATATTGCCAAGGAGTACGGGATTGAAAAGACCTTTGTGCACTGCTTCATGGATGGTCGTGATACCGACCCGCATAGTGGGAAAGGTTTTATTGAAGAGCTGCAAAAACATCTGGATCAGTCGACAGGAAAGATCGCTTCGGTCATCGGGCGTTACTACGCCATGGACCGCGACAAACGGTGGGAACGGATCAAAGAGGCCTATGACTTGTTGGTCAATGGTATCGGAGAAAAAGCTACCGATGCGGCTGCCGCTGTTCAGAAATCCTATGATGAAGGGGTGACCGACGAATTCATCAAACCGATCGTTTGTGTGGATACGTATGGACAACCGGTGGGCACGATCCAAGCCGGTGATATGGTGATTTTCTTCAATTTCCGAAACGACCGGGCCAAAGAGTTGACCATCGTGTTGACGCAACAGGATATGCCGGAATTCGGTATGAAGACCTTGCCACTGTACTATTGCACGATGACGCCGTACGATGCGACGTTCAAAGGGTTGCACATTCTGTTCAACAAGGAAAATGTGGTCAATACGATCGGAGAATATGTGTCGAAACAGGGCTTGAAGCAGTTGCGTATTGCTGAAACCGAAAAATATGCCCATGTGACCTTCTTCCTGAATGGCGGTCGTGAAGAAAAATTCGAAGGGGAAGAACGGATTCTGGTTCCTTCACCCAAGGTCGCTACGTATGACCTGCAACCCGAAATGAGTGCCTATACTGTAGCCGATAAATTGGTTGAAGCGCTGAATACGAAGAAGTTCGACTTTATCTGTCTGAACTTTGCCAATGGCGATATGGTGGGCCATACGGGCGTTTACGATGCGATTGTCAAGGCCGTGAAGGCAGTCGATGCCTGTGTGAACAAGGTGGTGGAAGCCGCTAAGGCCAATGGCTATGAAGTGGTGATCATCGCCGATCACGGTAATGCCGATCATGCCGTCAATGAGGACGGATCGCCCAATACGGCACACTCGCTCAATCCGGTACCTATTATTATTGTGTCGGATCGTGCCAAGGCGGTTCATAACGGGGTGTTGGCCGATGTAGCTCCTACGGTTTTAAAATTGATGGGGCTGAGTCAGCCGGCTGAAATGACCGGGAAACCGTTGGTGGATTTGTAGTCGACCTCGAGATTTGTAAGGAGGCCGGAACCGTGTTAATCTCGGTTCCGGCCTCCTTTTTTGTGGGGAAGGGGACGGTGAGAGCGCAGACGAAGCGCAGATGCCTCGTGGAAACGCGTTGCACCCGGGCGTCAGCCGACCTAGGCGCAAACCGTCCCGCGGACATGATCTCCCGAGTCGGGTGGGGATGATCTCTAAGGGGTGGACCCTGAAGCGGTGAGGTGGTTTTGTGCGAGGGGGAGAGGCGTTTTAGGGCATTTCTCCGAGCAGATCGCGGATGACGACCGAAGCGCAATAGCAGCCGAAGAGGGCCGGCATGTAGGAAATCGTTCCGACATTCGATTTTTTATGGGTCTCTTCGCACAAGATCATGCTGCCCTCCCGAACGGGCTCGGGGGAGAAGACGACCCGGAATCCTCGTCGGATGCCCAATTTGTGCAGCCGTTTGCGTAGCATGTGAGCCAGCGGACAGTGGTGTGATTTGGAGATGTCTTTAATTTCCAGGAGGGTTGGGTCGGTTTTGGCGCCGGCCCCCATCGAACTGACAAGCGGGATGCCTCGATCCAATGCCCCTTTGATCAGCTCGACTTTGGGCGTTAAGGTGTCGATGGCATCGACCACATAGTCGAAGCCTTCGTCCAGTAAAGCGCCGATCGCTTCGTTTTGGAGGTATTCGTGACGAGGTGAGAGTTGCAGCTCCGGATTGATGTCGAGCAATCGGGTGGAAAGTACTTCCGCTTTCGACTGTCCGATGGTGCTGTGGAGGGCGATCAATTGCCGATTGATGTTCGAGGGCGCCACTTCATCGGCATCTACGAGCGTTAGATGGCCGATTCCACTGCGGGCCAACATTTCGGCGGCGTAGGCCCCTACGCCACCTAATCCGACGACCAGAACACGAGCCGTGGTTAAACGAGCGAGTTTTTCGGCGCCCAAAAGGAGTTCGGTGCGTTCCATCCATGCTTTCATAGGTCTAGAGAAGAATTGAAAAGACGTTGATAATTGGTGAAAATATGGTCCCGGAGTTGGGCGAGGGGGAGGTGTAAAGTGGTTGCTATCTGTTCGTAAAGGGCGGGTAAGTCAGGTGTCGGGGTTGTGTCGGTTTCCAGAAACAATCGATCGAGGGGGGTGACCGCTAACGCGTCGAGGGTTTTGGGCGATCGAAAGGCCTTGGCTCCGTAAGAGAGATAGTACCCGTCGGATAGGAGTCGTTTGGCCAGTTGGGGTGACCCGATGAATCCATGCAGAATGACCGGCATTTGAGGAAAATTCTTCAACAGGGCGAGCACCTCTTCCCAGGCTTTGACCGTGTGCAGGATGACCGGCAGACGACGTTCGTTAGCCTCTTGTAGCTGGAGATGGAACCAATAGCGTTGTTGTTGACGCTCCTGAGGGGTTTGGGCGGTGTGAAAATCCAGTCCGATTTCGCCCAATGCACGGGTGTTTGAGGTGATGGAGCTGCGCAAAAGAGCCAATAGATCGCTCTCCGGAGGTTGGGTCTGGGCCCGCCAGGGATGAATGCCGGTCGAGTAGGGCCGATCCGGCAGCCTCAGATCGACATGCAGACCTCCCGAACACGTAAAGGGTTCGCTGGCGGAGAAGAGCGGTCGGTCGGATGCCCGCTTGGATTCCTGCTCGGATTCTCGGTCAGAAGGGCTCATGTTTCCGATCGAGCAGCCCCTCTGATCGATACCCTCCGTTGGGTCGTACGCATAGAGGCTTATTTGACCCGGTTGGGCCGGCAGATGGGTGTGTATATCGACAAAAGGAGTCTCCATTTTTGACGCTCAGAGGGACAAAGGTAGGGAATTCGACAGAAAGTTGGGGAAATTTTTTATCTTTGTGTCTGCTTCTCAAAACTTAACCCTATTTCAGATGAAAAAAATCGTGATCTCGGTGGCTGCCTTGTGCTGTGTCGGTACGATGGCGGCCCAACCGGCCGATACGTCGGCGCAGAAAAAACAGGAGATCGAAAAATTCGTATTTACCGAACAATCGACCGTTCCGTATACCTCCATCAAAAACCAATCTCGCTCCGGCACTTGCTGGAGTTTTGCAGGCACGGCTCTTTTGGAGAGCGAAGCCTTGCGGAAAGGGTGTGATACGGTCGACCTGTCCGAAATGTGGATCGTGCGTCATGCCTATTATGATAAAGCCGTGCGCTATGCCCGGATGCACGGCAATACCAACCTCGGCCCGGGCGGTATTCTGGACGATGTGACCTACATCGCCGGCCAATATGGCGTAGTGCCCGAGTCGGTCTATCCGGGGTTGAATTACGGGACCGAACAGCATGTACACGGCGAACTGGATGCCGTCATCAAAGCCTACATGGATGCTGTCGTCTCCAACCCGAACCGTACCTTGACCACCGCCTGGAAAGCCGGTCTCAACGGTATTCTGGACGCTTACCTGGGGGCTTGCCTCGATACGTTTACGGCTCCCGATCCGCATACGGGCAAGTCGACGACGTTTACCCCGGCTTCTTATCGGGATGCGTTGGGCCTGCAGGTCAGCGATTATGTGCAGTTTACGTCGTTTACACACCATCCTTTCTATCAGCCTTTTGCGCTCGAAATTCCCGATAACTGGAACTGGTCGTTGTTCTATAATGTGCCCTTGGAGGATCTGGAAGCCTTGATCGACGCCTCGTTGGCCGCCGGATATGCCGTCGGTTGGGCCTCGGATGTCAGTGAAAAAGGGTTTGTCCCCCGGCTGGGCTTTGCGATTCTGCCCGCCAGCAAAACCGATGAAATGAGCGGTTCGGATCGGGTTCGTTGGATCGGTCTGACCCCGCAGGAACGGGAAAAGATGTTGGCATCGCCTCAAGGTCCGATGCCGGAAATCACCGTTACCCAGGAAATTCGTCAGCAGGCCTTCGATAACTATCAGACGACGGACGACCACGGGATGTTGATCGTCGGTACGGCAGTGGATCAATACGGGAATAAGTTCTATAAGGTCAAAAATTCCTGGGGCGAAGATCGGGGTTTGTATCAGGGCTGTTTTTATGCCTCTCGGGCGTTCGTGTTGGCCAAGACGACCGGCATTCTTGTTAATAAAATAACAGTACCTCAAGCAATTAGCTCAAAAGTGGGTATGTGATTGCCTGTAAGAGACTTTCAGAGGACTTCCGCCCGCTGAACGCCGAGACCGAAAAAAGGGCTCAGAGAATCATTTTCAAACGAAAAAAGGCGTTCGATTGTTATGGAGTCCCGAAAATAAAATGTACTTTTGCAAGCGTAAAAAAGTTTATTGAAATTTTTTAATAATCTTACTTATATCAACATGTCGAAAGTCATCAAATTGAAAAAAGGTCTCGACATCAAGCTGGTGGGAGAAGCTCGCAAAGAGTTGACCCAGCTGCCTTTGCTTCCGACTTATGCGATATGTCCCGAAGATTTTATGGGGCTGACTCCTAAGTTGTTGGTTAAGGTGGGCGATACGGTCAAGGCCGGGACACCGTTGTTTTTCGATAAGTACCGTCCCGAGGTGTTGGTTGCCTCGCCGGTGAGCGGAACGGTTACGGCCGTCAACCGTGGCGAAAAACGCAAAATCCTGAGCGTGGTCGTGACCACCGATGGGGAACAGACCTATGAGTCGATCCAGGTGCCTGCGCTGGGATCGGCCTCCAAAGAAGAGGTGACCCGTGCAATGCTGCAAGCGGGTCTGTGGCCTATGGTGATTCAGCGCCCTTATGGGATCATCGCCAACCCCGAAAATACGCCGAAAGCGATTTTCGTTTCGGGATTCGATTCGGCTCCGCTGGCGCCGGATATGAACTATGTGCTGGCTGACGAGCTGGATAATTTGAACGCCGGCTTCGAAGCGTTGGGTAAATTGACGACCGGAAAAGTTCATTTGAGCCTGAAAGCCGGGACCAACGGCGTGTTGAATCAGGTGAAAGGGGTCGAAATGCACACCTTTGAAGGTCCGCATCCGGCCGGGAATGTCGGGGTGCAGATCCACCATATCGACCCGATCAATAAGGGCGATATCGTTTGGACCCTCGATGTACAGAACGTGGCGATCTTGGGTCGTCTGTTCCGTACCGGGAAAGTGGATATGACCAAAGTGGTGGTGCTGGACGGCTCGGAAGTGGCCGATGCCCACTATTTCCGGACGATTGTCGGAGCTCCGATCAACGGAATCCTCAAGAAAAGCAATATCGCCAATCAAGTGCCGGAATCAGAAATCCGTATCATCAGCGGGAATGTACTCACCGGTAAGAAAGTGTCGATGGACGGTTTCCTGGGGTACTATCACAACCAGGTGACGGTGATTCCCGAAGGCAACAAATATGAAATGCTGGGCTGGATGATGCCCCGTCTGAATAAGTTCTCCGTATCGCACAGCTACTTCTCGTGGTTGATGCCCAACAAGAAATACGATCTGGACACCAATCTGAACGGCGGAGTGAGAGCCTTTGTCGTAACGGGCTTGTACGACAAATACCTGCCGATGGATATCTATCCGATGTACCTGCTCAAGGCTATTTTGGCCGGAGACATCGAAAAGATGGAAAATCTGGGTCTGTACGAAGTGATCGAAGAAGATTTTGCGTTGTGCGAATTTGTCGATCCCTCCAAGACCGCTATGCAGCAAATCATCCGTGACGGGATCAACCTGATGATTAAGGAGCTTTAATTAACAATCACACGCAATGAAAGTATTAAGAAATTGGATTGACAAGATAAAGCCGAATTTCGAAAAGGGAGGGAAGTTCGAAAAGCTCCATTCGACGTTCGATGCTTTCGAGACCTTTCTGTTCGTGCCCAATACGGTGACCCGCAACGGGAGTCATATCCGCGATGCTGTGGATCTGAAACGAGTCATGGCGGTCGTGGTCCTGGCGTTGTTGCCGGCCCTGCTCTTCGGGATGTATAACACGGGGTTGCAGCACTTCCGCGCCGTGGGTATGCCCGATGCTTCGTTCTGGACCTGCTTTGGGTTCGGGTTCTGGAAAGTGCTTCCTATTATTATTGTATCGTATGTGGTAGGGCTCGGTATCGAGTTCATCTCGGCCCAGATTCGCCACCATGAAGTCAACGAAGGGTTCTTGGTCAGCGGGATGTTGATTCCGCTGGTGATGCCGGTGGATGTGCCGCTGTGGATGGTGGCCCTCGGAACCGCTTTCGCGGTGATTATCGGCAAGGAAGTCTTCGGTGGAACGGGGATGAACGTCTTCAACCCGGCGTTGATGGCCCGTGCCTTTATTTTCTTCGCCTATACGCCCTACATGTCGGGGGATAAGGTGTGGACGGCCGGTCTGTTGCAAGGGCAGGGCGTGGACGGTTACTCGGGGGCGACTCCGCTGACCGATGCCGCCGGTGCCGTGCTCAACGGAGCCAGCGAAATCACCTGGACCCATCCCGGCCCGCTCAACTGGTTCCTGGGAACGATCCCCGGTTCGATCGGTGAAACGTCGACGGTGGCTATTCTGATCGGTGCCGTGATTCTGTTGTGGACCGGTGTCGCTTCGTGGCGTATCATGCTCAGCGTATTTGCCGGCGGTTATCTGATGGGGTTGCTGTTCAACCTGATCGGACTGAACGCCTATATGAATATTCCGGCTTACTATCATCTGATCATCGGTGGGTTTGCCTTCGGGGCCGTCTTCATGGCTACCGACCCGGTAACCGGCGCACAGACCAATACCGGGAAATTTATCTATGGCTTCTTGATCGGGGCGATGGCGGTCCTCATCCGGGTGGTCAACCCGGGCTATCCCGAAGGGATGATGCTCTCGATTCTGTTGATGAATGCCGTAGCTCCGCTGATCGACTACTATGTGGTTCAGGCAAATATCCGTCGTCGTAACAAGCGCTTGAGCGCTGCAAAATAAGGAGGTGAATCATGAGCAACAAGAAATTTAAATGTACCGTTTGCGGTTACGTGCACGAAGGGGATTCGGCTCCGGCGACTTGTCCGGTATGCGGTGCCCCGGCCTCCAAGTTCGAACAAGAAAAGCCGCAGGGAGCGAAGATGAACAAGAATAGTAACCTTTATATTATTGCCTATGCCTCGATCATGGTGATCCTGGTGGCGGCTGTACTGACTTATGCCTCGTTGTCGCTGGCCGGTCGTCAGAACGAAAATGTGCGCATCGAAAAGATGAGCGATATTTTGCGTTCGATCGGTGAAGGAACCGAAGCCGATAAGGCCCCCGACAAGGCAAAATACATTACGGAAGAGTACAATAAGTACATCACCGACAGTTATGCAATCAACGTGGCCGGCGATCGGATCGACAGTGTGGACGCCTTCAAACTGTTGACCAACCTTAAGGCTGAATACGACAAGGCGCCGGCCGATCGTCTCTTGCCGGTTTTTGTCAGCAAGAATGCAGAAGGTGTGGTGAGCTACATCATTCCGGTCTGGGGGAAAGGTCTTTGGGGACCGATCTGGGGCTATGTAGCCTTGGCTTCCGACTGGGATACCATCAATGGGGTGGTGTTCGACCACAAGAGCGAAACCCCGGGGCTGGGTGCTGAAATCGCCACGGCGCATTTCCAGGCTCAGTTCAAGGGCAAAAAGATTCTGAAAGACGGAAAAGTCGTAGCGATCATCGTACAAAAAGGTGGCGCTGCGGATGACGATCCGTATGCGGTCGATGCGTTGTCGGGGGGTACCCTGACCAGTCACGGTTTGCAGAATATGCTGAAAGATTGCCTGAGCGATTATGACGCTTACATCGAAAAGCAGCTGGCGGCAGGTTTGACGACCGACTCTGTGCAGCCGGCCGAAACGGTTGCTGCAGCCGATTCAACCGATTCATTAACCAATAACCAATAGGGCGATGAGTGAAGTAAAAGAAAAAGAGCCGTTGTTTTCGGCCAAGAATTTGAAACTCCTGACCAATCCGTTCAGTCAGGAAAACCCGATTGCGGTTCAGATTCTGGGGATTTGTTCCGCTCTGGCCGTGACCGCCAAACTCAAACCTGCGTTTGTCATGGCCCTGTCGGTGATGGTGGTGACGGGTTTTTCGAGTATGATTATCTCGCTGATTCGTAAAGGAATACCTTCGCGTATCCGTATCATTGTCCAGTTGGTGGTGGTCGCTGCGCTGGTAATTCTGGTGGACCAGATTCTGAAAGCCTATGTGTATGACGTGAGCAAACAGCTCTCGGTGTTTGTGGGCTTGATTATTACGAACTGTATCATCATGGGCCGTATCGAAGCCTTCGCCTTGGGGAATAAACCCTGGCCGTCGTTCCTGGATGGGATCGGTAACGGGATCGGTTACGGGATCGTGCTGATTATCTTGGGCTTCTTCCGTGAACTGCTGGGTGCCGGTACCCTGTGGGGCTACCGTATCATTCCCGAAAGCTGGTATGTGGCCAACGGCGGGTTCTATGAAAACAACGCCTTGATGTTGTTGCCTCCGATGGCGCTGATCGGGGTGGGCCTGATTATCTGGGTACACCGCAGCTTCAACAAGAACCTGATCGAAAAGAAATAGTAACGGTTATCTGAAAACAAGCTATGGAAAACATTTTAAGCATATTCGTCAAGTCGATCTTTATCGAGAACATGGTCTTTGCGTTCTTCTTCGGGATGTGTTCGTTCATCGCCGTGAGCAAGAGCGTGAAAACAGCCATGGGTCTGGGGGTTGCCGTGATTTTCGTAATGACGATGACCGTTCCGATCAACTACCTGCTCAACGAGTATATCCTCAAACCCGGTGCGCTCTCTTGGGTTAATCCCGATTACGGCGTGACGGGCAGTACGCCTATCGACTTGAGCTTCCTGAGTTTCATTGTGTTCATCGCGGTGATCGCCTCGTTCGTCCAGCTGGTGGAAATGGTGGTGGAAAAATTCGCTCCGGTACTGTATAATCAGTTGGGGATTTTCCTGCCGTTGATCGCTGTGAACTGCGCCATCATGGGAGGCTCGCTCTTCATGCAGGAACGTGACTACGCTTCGTTGGGCGAAGCCACAACCTTTGCCCTGGGTTCAGGGATTGGTTGGTGGTTGGCCATCATCCTGATGGCGGCTATCCGCGAACGTTTGTCCTACTCGAACATCCCCGCTCCGTTGCGCGGGGCCGGTATCACGTTTATCCTGACCGGTCTGATGGGGATTGCCTTCATGACCTTCCTGGGTATTCAACTCTAACGGGATTACGCTAAAAATTAAAAGAAACAAAATATGGGATTAACAATCATCATTGCCATTATCGCCTTTCTGGTGGTAACGTTGCTTCTGGTAGCACTGTTGCTCTACGCGAAGGCCAAACTGACCCCTTCGGGCGAGGTGCAGGTGGATATTAACGATGGAGAGAAGGTGCTGACCGTTGAACCGGGGAACTCGTTGCTGTCTACCCTGGCGAATAACGGCATTTTCCTGCCTTCGGCATGCGGGGGCGGAGGTTCCTGCGGGATGTGCAGATGCCAGGTTGTGGAAGGCGGAGGCGATATCCTGCCCACGGAAGTCAATTTCTTCACCCGTCGCGAACAAGCGGAAAAATGGCGTTTGGGCTGCCAGGTGAAGGTGAAAGAAAATTTGAAAATCAAGGTTCCCGAAGCGGTACTGGGTGTGAAGAAATGGGAATGCACGGTGGTTTCGAACCGCAATATCTCGACCTTCTTGAAAGAGTTTGTGGTTAAACTCCCCGAAGGCGAACACCTCAAATTCCGCAGTGGCGGTTATATTCAGATCGATATTCCGAAATATGATGAGATCAAGTTCTCGGATATGGATATCGACGAATGCTATCGGGCCGATTGGGATAAGATGAAGATGTGGGATTTGGTAGCCACCAACCCCGAACCGACTTTCCGAGCCTATTCGATGGCGAACCACCCGGCCGAAGGAAACATCATCATGCTGAATATCCGTATTGCTACGCCGCCGTTTGATCGGGCGACGGGAACCTTTAAGAAGGTCAATCCGGGGATCTGCTCTTCGTACATCTTCTCGCGTAAACCAGGCGATAAGGTGACGATTTCGGGTCCTTACGGTGAATTCTTCTTGCCGGATAACCTGCCTGACGATCAGGAACTGATCTTCATCGGTGGGGGTGCCGGGATGGCCCCGATGCGGAGTCACATCATGCATCTGTTCAAGACCGAAAAGACGAAACGTCCGGTTTCCTTCTGGTATGGTGCCCGTGCGCTGAAGGAAGCTCCCTATCTCGACGATTTCCATGAAATCGAAAAAGAATTCCCCAACTTCAAGTTCCATTTGGCACTCGACCGTCAGGATCCGGAAGCCGATGCAGCCGGGGTGGATTACAAAGTAGGCTTCGTTCATCAGGTACTCTATGAAAACTACCTGAAGAACCACGAAGAACCCGAAAGCTGCCTCTACCTGATGTGTGGACCTCCGATGATGATCTCGTCGGTTGTGAACATGTTGGATAGCCTGGGTGTTCCGAAAGAAAATATTATGTATGACAACTTCGGCTCGTAAAGAGTCCGTGATAGATCACAAACAGGGATGGGTATCGTACTCGTCCCTGTTTTTTTGTATCTTTACTTTTAGGAATGAAAGTTTGTCGGAGATGAAAATTTTGACTGGAACGCAGATTCGAGAAGCCGACCGTTATACGATGCAACAGGAGTCGATCGAAAGCATCGATTTGATGGAACGGGCTTCGGAAACGATCGCACAATGGATTGCCCAACATGTAGAACCGGATGTTCCTTTGTGTTTTCTGATCGGAAAAGGCAATAATGGAGGGGATGGTCTGGCCGTCGCTCGGATTTTGAGTCGGGCAGGCTATCTCTGCGAGGTGTATCGGCTCTTTGAGGTCGAGCAGCTTTCACCGGATTGTCGGACCAATCTGGAACGTTTGCCGGCCACCGTATCCGTCCGGCCGTTCTCTCCGTCCGTCTGTTTTGCGGAGGGGGTGATCGTCGATGCTCTATTGGGCAGTGGTGTGCACGGACGGGTCGAAGGAGTGCTGGCCGAGGCGATCGACTGGATCAATCGCCAAGGAGTTCGCGTTCTGTCGATCGATTTGCCGTCGGGATTGCAGACCGAATATGGCACCGACCCGCATGGGGTGGTGCAGGCTTCGACCACGTTGACGCTGGAGTTTCCCAAATTATCGATGTTATTGCCCGAAGCGGGGGATTGTGCCGGGGAGGTGGTGGTGCTTCCCATCGGTTTGGATGCGGAGTTTATCCGACAGGCCGAGTCTCCTTATTGGTATGTCGATGAGGCTTGGGTCTCCCAGCGGGTGCAATCACGCCGGAAATTTGCGCATAAGGGCACTTATGGACATGCCTTGTTGATCTGTGGAAGCGAAGGAATGATCGGCGCAGCCATTCTGGCTGCAGGGGCGGCCTTGCGGTCGGGGTGCGGGTTGGTGACGGTACATATGCCGCGTCAGGAGACCGGGTCCTTGTATGCTCACTGCCCATCCGCGATGTTGAGTGGGGATGATCAGCCCTATTTTTCGGCCTTGCCGGCCCATATGGAGCGATTTACGGCCATTGGCATCGGGTGTGGATTAGGAAAGCGCCCACAGACCTTGAAGGCCTTAGAGACCCTTTTAAAGCTCGAACGACCGTTGGTATTGGATGCCGATGCGTTGAATCTGCTGGCGGAAAATCCCTCGCTGCAAACTTTGATCACTCCGCAGAGTGTCCTGACTCCGCATGTCGGGGAGTTGCGTCGTTTGGTCGGGCCGTGGGGAGATGATGAGGAACGGAATCAGTTGGCGTCGGCGCTGGCGCAACGATTGGCCTCGTACGTGGTGGTCAAAGGGGCCCATACGATGGTGTGTACCCCGGAGGGGAAGTTCTATTTCAATTCGACCGGCAATCCGGGCATGGCTAAAGGCGGTAGCGGAGATGTATTGACGGGTTTGATTACCGGCCTGATCGCGCGGGGTTATGATCCCGGTCGGGCGGCGATTTTGGGCGTTTATTGGCATGGTGCTGCCGGCGACAAGGCGGCAGAGTATTATGGCCAGGAGAGCATGAATAGCGGCGATCTGGCAGAGTTTATCCAGGTAGAAAACGCCTGTATGTAGGGTTTTTGGGAAAAAATCGTATCTTTGTCGTATTCAACTTTAAAACGAGACGTTATGGCAAGTATTAGAAGAATTAAAAAAGACATAGATTACCTGGCCAGCGAAGTGATTTCGGATGGTTACATGGCCTTGTATTTCAACGGTGCCGATAAACGGGCCGATATCATTGCCGTGATCGAAGAAGCGGTCGAACTGCGGAATTCGTTGTACGAACGGGCCAACAATCCGGTTGAAAAACACAACAAAAGCTTGGTGAAAAAACATTATGCACAGATTCGTCGCGATATGATGAGCGGCGTCGATGCTTTGTTTGAAAAACTGAGTGCCGTTTGCAAATAGAGGCTCCCGCTTGGACGTAACGAGAGAGCCCGCATCCATGGATGCGGGCTCTCTGTGTTATAGGAGGAGTGGGGAAGGGATCGTTGAATGACCCGGCGACCTGTCTATCCGACGATGTCGCATTGGGCTTCAAGGCGTTTTCCCCACGAGATCTTGGTATCGAGTTCCACGACCGAGGTATCGGTTTCGGGATCGTAGTAGACGTTATCGGCTTCCCATTTTCCCTTGAAGGTGATGATGATGCTGTCTTTTTCGGTCGTAGGATCCACGTAGGAGATGAAGACATGGTTGCCTTCGCGACGGAACACCAGAATCGCCTCTTCGCTGATGTGCAGTACTTCGATTTTATCGTCCACCTTCAGCGTTCCGCGGGTCGTGAAGAAGATTGACCGTACCGTTCCGTCGGCAAAACGAACGGCATGTACATCGTCGGAGTTCTTCAAAATGGTGAAGTCTTGCTGGGCGCAGAAGTCGTTCATTTTTGCTTCGTCGCAACGAGGAATCAACACATATTCATAGGAAGCGGCTTTGGGATCGCGACCGTGATTGAGGGCCAGGTTGAATACCTCCCCGGTCACAGGGGTATCCGGAGAATCGGCATGAACGTTATGCCAGCTCCCGGTCTGTTCGCCGACCCGTAGGGTGGCATTTTGACCCGGTGCGAAGTAGTAGCCGATTCCGGCGTGCAACACCGCTTCCACGGCTCCGTGGGCTTCGTTACGGACTTCAAATCCCGGTTTCCCGTACATTTTTACCTGGGCATCGCCCTTTTTGAAGGCCTGGTTGATGCCGGTAGCGACCGGATTGCCGTTGTGACTTTCGATGTCCGAACCCAGGCAGAGAATATATTGATCGGTGAAATACCACGATTTATTGGCAACCAATCCATCGGCTTCGACCCGCATGGCCGAAACTCCATAGTTTTCATCGGTCAGGCCGCCGACCATCTGGGTTTTCCCCTTGATGCGGCGATTGTAGGTCGGATAGTCGTTCTGGCTGGCGAAATTGCAGGTAACCCCCGGAATGCGGGTCCAGTCCCAAATGGGGAAAATATTGTTGTATTCGCCCCCATCCTGATAGAGATAGATCGCTCCATTGGCCATCACCTGATTCAACAGATTCTCCATGTTGACGGTTTCGGTGCCGACGGTTCGGTCGGATTGCATCTTCAGGGAGGCCATCCAATCGCTTTTACGCATGACGGTCATATCCGACATGAAAAAGTGGTTGATCCCCACCAGCGTATTGGGTTCGCCCAGGATCTGTTCGCGGAACATCTGATCGTACAGGGCTTTGTTGGCCGGATCTAGCTCTTCCATACCCATCAGCAGTTGTCCGTAGGTATTGGCCTTACTGACCATGGCATTGTTGTAGAAGAGTTGACGGCCCAGGGAGTTGACATCCATCTCGTCCTTCCAGATCACCCATGACATGCCTTTGAGCAGATAGTTGCGCAAAATTTCCATTTCTTGGTCATTGAAGGCGTAGCGTGTTCCCAGGAACAAGCGGCCCCGACTGATCAGAGACGAGGGGAAGGACAAACCGTAGTTGCCGAACTGTTGTTGACGTCCGTGCTGGTGGAAACTCCAGTCGTACTGAACGCCCTCGCCGTTTTCGACCTTGATGACGCTTTTCATGCCCCGAATTGCCTCTTCGAACAGCGGCAGATCGTTGGTTAACATGGCGCGGATCATGACGTTCGAGCAGAGCCATACCTTATTTTGACCGGTAATTTTGATTTTCGCATTGTCCATGTAGCGGACGGCGGCATCCAGTTGTTCGGGCGACATTTTGTCCTGCAGGGTCAGGTAAACAGGGCCGATCGTCATCGGGCCTCCGATTTCGTTATGCCACCAGTTGGTGCTGCGGGGATTGCTGGTGCTCCAGAAGTCCAACGCCTTAAGAATGTCGGTGAGCAGCTCTTTGTTCTGATAATACGTGGAGTAGGACAAGCTATAGGCTTTGGTCATTTGACTGATGCGGTTCAGGTGCAGCGAAGGAGACCAATCATTGCGTAATTTGCAGGCATAGTCGATGTCCTTCCAGGAGCCGTCCGGTTGGATGGTGGCCAGACATTCTTTGACCTTTTCGTCCAGTTTAGCCGTCTGTTCCTGCAGGTATTGGAGACTATCCACCGGTTCGCCTTTTTGCAGGCGGGTCAATTTGTAGGCCTGATAGGCGGGACTTTGCAGGTCATTGAGATATTGCTCTATGGTGCGTTCTCGGATGAGCTGCATGTCGCTCTTTCCGCAGCTGGACAGCAGTAGCGTGCCAAGCAGCAAGGGAAGCAAAAACTTTTTCATAGGTTTATGGTCTGTTTAAGAGTGTTTTTCTAAAACGGTATGGGGCACATCGCCGTGGCACATGACCTGGATCGGACAGTTGTAGTTATGGAGTTGTTCCGGGGTAATGATTGGGGAGTCATGCCGATGGACATGTTGGTTCACGCAAACGATCGATTTGACATACGAGGTAATGGTCCCCACGTCGTGAGAGACCATCATGATCGCCATATGTTGGTTGAGTTGTCGCAGGATTTCGTATAATTCTTTTTCGAAACGGTTGTCGACAAAATTGGCCGGTTCGTCCAGAATCAGTAGCGCCGGGTCTGAAATCAGGGCACGGCAGAGGAGCGTGCGTTGTAATTGACCGCCGGAGAGTTCGCCGACGGGGCGATCGGCAATATGCGGAATACCACACAGATTGAGCAGTGTATCGACCTTTTCACGGTCTGTGGTCCGATAGCGGCCGAACCATCTTTTTTGCGCTTGGAGGCCGGACAGGATCACTTCCCGTACCGAAATCGGAAAAGCTTTATCTATTTCGCTGATCTGGGGCATATAACCGATGGCCGGAGAGCCGCAACGTTCCATTTCCGGCGCGAAATGGATGGATCCGGAGTAGGGGACTAACCCTAAAATAGCCTTGACGAGCGAGGTTTTTCCACCCCCGTTGGGTCCAATCACCCCCAGAAAATCTTGGGCATAAATATCCAGATTCACGTCGCTGAGCGCTACCGTTTCACCGTATTGAACGCCGAGGTTGCGGATTTCGACAATTTTCATGGATTTGCAATCAATTGGCTGATTTCTAAGATATTCTTTTCTATGTCGTATCCCAGGGGATCCACGGAAACGGCTTTGATGCCCAATTCGCGGGAGAGAGCTTCTACCGTACTCTGGCTGAATTGTTGCTGATAGAGGATATGCGGAATCTGCCAACGGCGAGCGCTATCGATCAGTTGTTTGATGTGATCGACCGAAGGTTCTTTCCCTTCATCTTCTAAGGCAATCTGCGTCAAGCCATAATCGCGTGCCAGGTAGGAGAGGGCAGGGTGGTAGATCATGAAATGGGTTTGACGGCCCTCAAAGAGATGAACGAGGGTACGATCCAGAGAATCAATTCGTTGAATCAGTATTTGATAATTCGAGGTATAGCGTGTCGAATCGGGATAGCGTCTTGATAGAGCGCTGTATAGTGTATTTGCCATGATTTTCAGGCATTTGGGTGATGTCCAAATGTGCGGGTCGACCCCGTGATGGTGGGAGGAATGGTCGGTGTCAGGCGCAGCGGAATCTTCACCGGTAATCAACGAGATACCTTCTTTCAGATGGACGATCTGGACGGAGGGCATGTTTTCTTGGATAGCGTGTGCGAGATTGATTTCAAAATCGAGGAGTCCGATATCGACATAGAGGCTTGATTCGGCGACTTTTCTCATTTGTGTAGCCGTCGGTTCAAAGGTCTCGGGGCTGGCTCCTTGAGGTACTAAAACATTGATTTCGAAATCATTATCTGTAATTTGTTGGGTCAGATATTTCAACGGTTCAATGCTGACGGACAGGGTCGGTCGGGAGGTTGTACGGTTGGAGGTACAGGCGAGGCACAATAGGGTCAGACTGAGGAGTCCCAGAAGATATTTCATAGGGTGCAAATTAGGCTTTAAAAGTACGAAATCGGGGGCATATCTGCAAATAGGGGTATCCGGGTCTTGGAAAAAACGGGATTCAACCTGCTGGAGCATTGTTCATTGTCGAGACATCTGATGGCGGGTCTTTCTGCGTGGTGAGAAGTTAATCGTTTTATGAGTAAGGATGCTACGCACTCTTTCACCCGCAAAAAGTTGTTTCTGATCAAATAGTTGCTTATTATTGTAAAAACAAGAAAACCATTCTATTGTAACTGAGGGATGGAGTGTAACCGAAGGGTGGGGAAATAGCCGATTTTTCGAAGCCGGCGTGTTGAAACCCGGAGTGCGCTTATACCAAAAATGTTAAACAAATCATCGATATCAAACCGAAGTAAAAACAGGGAATGTCATGAAAAGTAAAAAGTTTCTTTGGATAGCGATTGTTTTTGCAGGAGGCGTTTTGTGGGGATGTGACAAAAACGATTCATCGAAAGACGATGCAGACTTGCCGTATGCAAAATCTTTCATCTTCAGTTATGCAGAATTACCGACCCAGGCGCAGGTGGAAGCGGCCCTTGTGGATGAACCGATTCCCCACGAAACCGACCCTGCGGATTTGGAGCAGTTGCGGACAGTCAGTACGCATACGGAAACGGTTTATTCGGATGTGAAGTTCGTGCTCAAAACGAAACTTGGGACGACACAGACGGTATATCATGATTTATGGGGTTCCGGACCTTTTTCGGAGGAGGAAATCGAGGCAGCCGCCAAGTTTACGGAATTAGCTAAAGCCAACGACGATTTTTCATACAATCGCAAAGGGCAAGGGTTTGGGGTTTGCCTGTACAAAAAAACTGAAAGTCTGCACGTTGTATCCGATGCCGCGTATGATGCGGAACATCCGGCAGGAACGTTACTGGACGATGTGTTGGACGTAATGTTTTGGTCTGCTGAAGATTACTTGAAAAGTGGCTACACGTCTTTCTTGGATTATCTGGGCAAGACGACTCGACCTATATATCCGGAAAGATCAGACGGAGCTGTTGTTGCGGCTGAAGGTCCTTGTATGATCGAATCGTTAGTCGAGTTCAACCAACTACAACGGACACTTATCAATTTCGGATTTATATTTATGCCGAATAAGGCGCCGAATCAGACTGGTACACATCGTTTTACGGTTACTTATACGAACGAAGACGGAGTAGTATTGACGGGCACGACAGAACCGATCACGATTTTGGGCGCCGAAAAATAAGCCTGAAATATATGGGGATTGACTGAGGCCGTATTCCTGTATAGAAGCACAAAGCTCAATTTCGCCAATTAGTGTGAAATTGAGCTTTGTGCTTCTGTGGTTTTATTATTAGGATCATTTTTTATTGACACATAGCATTTCGGTGACTCTGATACCTGAGTGTCAGTAGAGGAAATACCTGCTATGTCCTTTCTTTATATTATGTAATTTAACATAATATAAATTATGATTCAACGGGGATTTAATCAAAGATCCGACCGAAAACGAACTCTCTAAGGTTGGTTAATAAAAGATGATCTGAAGTTTTAAGCGTTTTCCTGCAGAGATGCTGTTTGGGCCGAAACCGAGGTGTTTATTTAGGACGGTAAGCGAGGAAGGTTTTATCTTTCAAAAAAATGACGATTTGATCGATCATCTCATCGGAAACTTGGGGTAAAACCGTTTGGAGTGTGGAGGGTTGCGTTGCGTTATTTTTGGGTGCGTCCGTGTTTGGTTCTGCTCCTTTGGAGAAAGTCGCCTGAGAATGCGATAAACAAGAAGTGTCGTCGGATAATTCAGTTGTATGCGATTCTCCAGTAGATGGCGCATCGAACGGCAACGTATAGGCTGGAGAGGTCGAACCTGAAGGTTGTGCAGGATTCGTTACCGGGGTGACGGGCGATGCGAGAGAAGACACTTCGGGCGTCCGATAAATGGAGCCTTTCCCGAGCAACAGCCAATCGGGATTTACTTTCGGGAATCGGAGCAGCATTTTCTCAATAAAGTCGAAGCTGGGTTTATTACGGCCACCCAAGATATGAGAAATGCTGGAAGGTTGGACTCCCATGATTTCAGCAAAGCGAGATGGGGTCAAACCTTCGGTTCGGATGAATTTTTCCAGTCGTTCCTTCATTTTTCCGATTTTTTACAAAGTTAAACAAAATAGAACAATCCATCAAATCTTTATTTACAAAAATAACTCCCAAACTCTCCATTTTACATATTTACTTTTGTAAAATATAGGCCTCAGAAAAAACTTAATTTCCATCTGTAATCGATTATATTCTATTTTACTTGAGGTAATCCATATAAAATATTGATAATATTTTGCTTGTCATTAGAAGTTGTAGTCAACTACATGAATATGTATTTAGAGGAAGTCTATCTCTTTTTGTAGATAATTTATTTATTTATATAATACAACTATAATATTTGATTATAAGTATGTTATTTTATATACAAACAACTATTTAACTATGTTTTTTGAGTTTGAATTATTGGTATTGCTTTGGATGATTACAAATGTTAATACAAATGTAAAGTCAACGCATTTTATGGATTTAGTTCACAAAATTAAATAATCTGATGTTATTTCGATAGATATTGATTACATATGTAATTTGCAAGAATGGAGAATTCCACTATTTGAAACAATTTTCTCCCCTACTCTCCCGCAGTTTATGACCTTTTAAAAAATGTGAAAATTTCTTCTTGATTATGTTAAATAAACAAGGCGTTCCCTACGGAACGCCTTGTAAACGAATGAATAAGAGACTTTACATTTGGATTAATTCAGCGATTTTCTGAAACTCTTCTGGCGTCAATTTCAGCTTTTCACGGTGAAAATCGACGTCTTGTTCGCTATTGATCGGGATCAAATGGATGTGTGCATGGGGAACTTCCATCCCTAAAACGACCACCGCTACCCTTTTGCAGTCGATTTTTTCTTTGATTTTACGCGCAATCTTTTTGGCAAATACCATCATATCCCCTAGCGTTTGATCGTCCAGGTCGAACAGATAGTCGACCTCTTGTTTCGGAACGACCAACGTATGCCCTTTGGTCAAAGGATTGATGTCCAGAAATGCGTAATAACGGTCATCCTCAGCAACCTTGTAGCTGGGAATTTCGCCGTTTATGATGCGGGAGAATATCGTTGCCATTGTTATCGGTTGTATGGTTGATAAATACGTGTTTTTACGACTATTTAGAAACGTTATGTGTGTTTTCCCTTATGAGGAAGAGTCGTTGGAAAATAACGCCCGAAAAACGGGTGTTACGCCAGCTTTAGTTCAGACTTGATCGCTTCGATGCGAGCGTCTAGTTTTTGCAGGGCCTCATCGAAGTGTGCGGCATCGTCCAATTCACTCCGAACACCGAAATAAAACTTGATCTTGGGCTCGGTACCGGACGGACGGACCGAAACAATGGTTTGATCTTCGGTCAGGAACTGTAAAACGTTGGATTTTTCGATGTCGATCGGCGAAGTAAGGCCTGTTTTCAAGTCGGTACAGGTCGACGTTTGATAGTCGCGGATTGTCACAACCGGCGAGCCGCCAATCGTACGAGGCGGCTGGGCGCGGAAGTCGCTCATCATTTGACGAATTTCTTCGGCGCCTTCTTTGCCTTGGCGTACCACCGAAACCATCTGTTCGCGGAACAACCCATATTCGACGTAAATCCGTTTCAGCAGATCGTATAGGGTCATACCCTGCGATTTGGCCCAAGCGGCCGCTTCGGCGGCCAGCGAGCAGGCGCTGACGGCATCCTTATCGCGGACGAAGTCGCCGGCCAGGAAGCCATAGCTCTCTTCGCCCCCGCAGATGTATTGGGCTTGCCCCTCGTTATGACGGATGATCGAAGCGATGTATTTGAAACCGGTCAAACAGTTGTAATAGGGAACGTCGAAAGATTCGGCGATACGACCGATCAATTCGGTGGTGACAATGGTTTTGACGACGTATTGGCGTCCGTTCAGGCGTCCCAGCTCGCTCCATCGTCTTACAATATAATAAAGGAGCAGTGAACAGGTCTGATTGCCGTTCAACAAAACATAGTCTCCCTTGCCGTCCTGAACGGCGACACCGATTCGGTCGGCATCGGGGTCGGTTGCCAGAACCAGTTCAGCTTTTTCCTGACGAGCCAGGTCGATGGCCATGGTCATGGCGGCCCGTTCTTCGGGATTCGGAGAGACAACGGTGGGGAAATCGCCATCCGGAATGTTTTGTTCGCGGACGGTGGCTACATTACGGAAGCCGTATTTGCGCAGGGAGGCCGGTACGAGTACCACCCCCGTTCCGTGGATAGGCGTGTAGACGATTTTCAGATCGCTATGTTGGGCGATGGCCTCTGGCGAGAGCGACAGGCTGTGCACGGCGTCCAGGTAGATCTGGTCGAAAGCTTCGTCCAGGATTGTGATTTGGCTCTTGTCGCCGGAGGTAAGTACCTGATCGGGCGAGGTGATTTTCTGCACTTCGGCGATGATGTTGGTATCGTGGGGAGCCGTGACTTGCGCCCCGTCGGACCAATAGGCTTTATAACCGTTGTATTCTTTCGGGTTATGGGAGGCGGTGATCATGACACCGCTTTTGCATTCGAGGTTGCGGATGGCAAAGCTCAGTTCGGGTGTTGGGCGCAGGGAATCGAACAGGTAAACCTCGAATCCGTTGGCGACGAAAATATCGGCGACCCGTTCCGAAAATCGGCGGCTGTTGTGGCGGCTATCGTGGGCCACGACCACCTTAATTTTCTCGTTGGGGAAGGTTTTTTTCAGGTAGTTGGCCAGACCCTGGGTAGCCATGCCGACCGTATAGATATTCATGCGGTTGGTACCCACGCCCATGATGCCCCGCAGACCGCCGGTCCCGAACTCCAGGTCTTTGTAGAAGCTTTCGGTCAGCTCTTTGGGGTCATTGTCTATCAGATTTTTAACTTGTTTTTTCGTCTCTTCGTCATAGGGGCCATTGAGCCATTGTTCGGCTTTCTGGCGTACCAGGTTTTCCAAATTGTCAGCCATAATCTTTATTAGTTTTGCTTATGGGTAAATGCTTTTTCGTTCAGAAGTTTCTATAGACAAAGGTAGGTAAAAAAAATGAATACTTCTATATCAGTCCGTTAAAATTTGGGGCTGCGGGATGGCTATTTTTTCTATAACATTATTTCTTGAACAAACAAGTCGATTGCGTGTTTTTTTTGTCAAATTTATCTACAATTTTTGTGGTGCAAAACAATCCAATTACATGTCACTCACTCATCCCACATACGGCGACGTATGGCAACATTGCTTGTCCCAAATCAAAGAGCGTACTTCGGACGAAGAATTCGCCAAATGGTTCAAGCCGATCGTGCCGCTGGGTTTCGACGGAACCACGCTGAAACTGAAAGTTCCCAACGAGAGTTACGTGTATCATATTGAGAAACACTTTATTCCGCTGCTGACACCGATTATTCGCCAACAATTCGGTTTGAAAACCAAGTTGCGTTATGCCGTACCCCGACCCGAACGTTCTACGACGGCGGTAACCGAAGCGGATATGACGGCTATCAATACCTTCGCGACTCAAACCAATACGGCAAATATAAAAAATCCGTTTGTCATTCCGGGGATCCGGAAGCTGGTAATCGATCCGCAACTCAACCCCCACTACACCTTCGATACCTTCGTGGAGGGTGATTGTAATCGGTTGTGTCGTTCGGCCGGTTTTTCGGTTGCGGTCGAGCCGGGATCTACCCCCTTCAATCCGCTCTATATTTATGGCGATTCGGGGTTGGGTAAAACGCACATTGCCCAGGCCATCGGGATGGAGGTCAAACAGCGGCGTCCGTCGATGCAGGTGCTTTATGTGTCGATGAATAAGTTCCAGGCTCAGTTTACCAATGCCGTTCGTTCGGGCGAAATCAACGATTTTATCCATTTTTATCAGATGCTCGACGTGCTGATTATCGACGATATTCAGGAGTTGTCGGGTAAAGAGAAGACGCAGAATGCCTTTTTTAATATCTTTAATCATCTGCATCTGTCTGGTAAACAGCTAATTATGACTTCCGATAAACCGCCGGTCGAATTGAAGGACATTGAGCAGCGTTTGATCACCCGGTTCAAATGGGGATTGTCGGCTCAGTTGCTGCCGCCCGATTACGACACCAAGGTGAAGATCATCCGCAACAAGGCGGCCCGCTTGGGTGCCGATGTGCCGGAAGAGGTGATCGATTACCTGGCTCAGAATATCAACGCCAATATTCGGGAGATCGAAGGAGCGCTCTCTTCGCTCGTGGCCAATGCGTCGTTTTTGGGGAAAAAGATTACCAACACGCTGGCGAAAGATATTTTGAAGGTCTACGTGCAGTTCAATCAGAAGGAGATCACGTTGGATCACATTCAAAAAGTGGTGTGTGAACATTTTAACCTGGATGAAGCGACATTCAAATCGCCGCGTCGGACCCGGGAGATCGCTCAGGCTCGCCAAATTGCCATGTATCTGAGCAAGCAACACACCAAAGCGCCCTTAACGATTATCGGGGCCGCTATCGGGGGCAAAAATCATGCAACCGTTCTGCATGCCTGCAAGGCAATCTCGAATCTGATGGAAACCGACAAGGTATTCCGTTACCAGATCGAGGAAATCGAGAAGAAAGTATTGGCCCGTTAAGGATGGGGCTACCCTTTAGAAGGAGAAAAAGCGAAGTTTTTCCGGGCAAAGTGCCGGGGAAAACTTTTCTTCTTTCAGGGTTTATTCGTATATTTACCTGCAAAACGTGTCGATTATGGCAAAATTGAAAGTGGGTGATCCGGCTCCCCGGTTCGAGGGGGTCGATCAACAGGACCAGAAGATATCGCTGGATGATTTCAGCGGCAAGAAGTTGATACTCTATTTTTACCCCAAAGACAATACCCCGGGTTGTACGGCGGAAGCCTGCAGCTTGCGTGATGGACGGGAAGAGTTGCGAGCCATGGGCTTCGAGGTGGTCGGCGTCAGTCCGGACAGTCCGAAATCGCATCGGGGCTTTATCGAAAAGCACGCCTTGAATTTTCCGTTGATCGCCGATACCGATAAGACGATTGCACAGGCTTATGGGGTTTGGGGCGAGAAAAAGTTTATGGGGCGCACCTATATGGGTATTTTGCGGACGACGTTCGTGATCGATCCGCAAGGGGTGATCGAAAAGATTTTCGATAAAGTGCAGACCAAAGATCATTTTCATCAGATCGTCGAAGCCTATCGGCAAGATTGAGTTTTTCCGGCCGGTGAATCGAGGCTCAGGGACCTCACGTTCGCGGATGTGGGGTTCGGGGACCGTTGCGGTAGGTAAAACGATGTAAGGAAATGCACGATCGGCAGACGATCGTGGATATGTTTGAAACAGAGGAAACACAATACACATTTATGGTAGAAAAAGCACAGATCAATCCGGAGAAGCTCAAGGTGTTGGGCGCCGTGATGGATAAAATTGAGAAGGATTTCGGCAAGGGCGCCATCATGAAGATGAGCAGTAAGGCCGTAGAGGCGGTTCCGGTCATTCCGACGGGATCGATCACGCTGGATATGGCTCTGGGTATCGGAGGGTATCCGAAGGGGCGTATTATTGAGATTTACGGGCCGGAATCTTCGGGGAAAACCACGTTGGCGATCCATGCCATTGCGGAGGCTCAGAAAGCTGGCGGAATCGCTGCATTTATCGATGCCGAACACGCTTTCGATAGTGCCTACGCCCAGAAATTGGGGGTGGATGTCGACGAACTGCTGATCTCCCAGCCCGATAATGGCGAACAAGCGCTGGAAATTGCCGATCATTTGATTCGGTCGAGCGCCATTGATATTGTGGTGATCGACTCGGTGGCCGCGCTGACCCCCAAGGCGGAAATCGAAGGCGAAATGGGCGAATCGAAAATGGGGTTGCAGGCACGGTTGATGTCCCAGGCCCTGCGGAAACTGACCGCCAGCATCAGCAAAACGGGAACGGTATGTATTTTCATCAACCAGTTGCGTGATAAGATTGGCGTGGTCTACGGGAATCCGGAAACGACGACTGGGGGAAATGCCTTGAAATTTTATGCCAGTGTACGTATCGATATTCGCAAGGCCTCGGTGATCAAGGATGGAGAAGAACAGCTCGGGGCTCGGGCCAAGGTAAAAATTGTCAAGAATAAATTGGCGCCTCCGTTCCGTCGGGCCGAATTTGACCTGATGTATGGTGAAGGGATCTCCAAAGTGGGAGAAATCATCGATTTGGGTGTTGACAACGGCATCATTAAGAAGAGCGGTTCGTGGTTTTCGTACGGGGATCGCAAATTGGGACAAGGGCGTGATGCCGTTAAAGAGTTGCTGAAGTCGGATGAGGCGTTGATGGCCGAAATCGAAGCAAAGGTCCGGGAGGCGCTGGCGGCGGCCAAATAAGATCCGGTTGCAGTCCAATCAATTTTCTTAGCGACAGAACATGGAATACAGTCCGCAGGATGAACGCATGATCGATGACGCTTTTGGCGTCTTGATGGAGCATTGCCGGAAGATTTGTAAGAACGAGGAGGACGAAAACCTGATCAAACGGGCCTTTTTCGTGGCCCGGGAGGCGCATCAGGGGGTGCGTCGTCGTTCGGGGGAACCCTATATTTTGCATCCGTTGGCGGTGGCTCTGATCGTGGTGGATGAGATCGGACTGGGCGTCAAATCGGTAGTAGCGGCCCTGCTGCACGATGTGGTGGAGGATACCGACTACACGGTCGAAGACCTTGAAAATCTGTTCGGCCCCAAGATCGCCAATATGGTGGACGGTCTGACCAAAATGTCGGGCGTTTTCAAAACCGCGGTTTCGGAGCAAGCGGAGAATTTCCGGAAGATGTTGTTGACCTTGTCGGATGATGTGCGGGTGATCCTGATTAAGATCGCCGACCGTTTACACAACATGCGGACCTTGGGCAGCATGCCGGTCAACAAACAGATGAAGATCACCAGCGAGACGATCTATCTGTTTGCTCCCCTCGCCTATCGCTTGGGATTGTATTTGATTAAGAGTGAATTGGAGGATCTGACGCTGAAGTATCGTTTTCCGGAAGAGTACCGTCAGATCGAAGAGAAAATTCAGGCCACCGAAGCCGATCGTACCCGATTTATCGAACGGTTCAATGCGCCGATTATCGAAAAATTGCGGGGGGACGGCATCGACTTCGAGATTGCGGGGCGGGTCAAGTCGGTCTATTCGATCTGGTCCAAGATGCAACGCAAGAATATTCCGTTCGAAGAGGTCTATGATCTGTTTGCGATCCGCATTATTTTCCAACCTTCGCCCCAGATTCCGGAAAAGTCGCAATGTTGGCACATCTATTCGCTGGTTACCGACATCTACAAACCCAAACCCGACCGTATTCGGGACTGGGTGAATATTCCCAAGGCCAATGGGTATGAGGCCTTACATTCGACGGTGATGGGGCCTGACGGGGTGTGGGTCGAAGTGCAGATTCGTTCCCGTCGGATGGAAGAGATTGCTGAACGGGGATTTGCTGCCCATTGGAAGTACAAGGCTGGCGAAAATGCGCATGATGACGGCGAGTTCGAACGTTGGATGCGTCAGGTACGGGATGCGTTGAACAGTCCTACGGAAAATGCCGTCGAGTTTTTGGATAACTTCAAACTGAATCTTTATACTTCTGAGATTGTCGTTTTTACGCCTAAGGGGGAATCGCGTACCCTACCGAACGGAGCGACGGCGTTGGATTTTGCCTACGACATCCACTCCAAGATCGGGCACAGCGCGATCGGTGCGAAGATCAATCACAAGATCGAATCGATTTTCACTCCGATTGCCAGCGGCGACCAGATCGAGATCATTACTTCGCAGAATGTCAAACCGAAAGCCGACTGGTTGGAGCACGTGGTGACGGCCAAGGCCAAACAGTCGATTAAGAGTTATCTGAAGAAAGATCAGCTCAATAGCATCAAAACGGGGATGACGCTCTTCGAAGAGAAGATGAAAGAGTTTGGCATTACGCCCAGCGCCCGGGTTTTCCGCAAGTTGTTGCCGGCCTATTCCTGTACGAATAAGGATCAGTTTTACAGCCAGTTGGGGGCCGGGATCATCAATCTGGATGGTGTGGAAAAGATCTTGCGGGAAAATTCGGCCAGCAAGATATTGAAGTTCTGGACTTTACAGCTTCCGAATCCGTTTAAGTTCTTGACGGGCGATGAGAAAAAACGGGCCCGTCAGAAGCTAATCAATCCGGTGGATGCCCAGGAGCCGGAATTTGTGATCGCCCCCTGTTGTAATCCCATACCGGGAGATGAGGTGGTGGGATATATGAATCCGGAGACGGGTAAAATCGATGTGCATAAACGGAGTTGTAACGAGTTGATTAAGTTGGCAACCCAGCACGGCAATAACCTCACGCCGGTCACTTGGGCCAGCCACAAGGCCATGTCTTATCTCTCGGTGCTGGAGATCCGGGGCATCGATCGGATCGGTATTTTGATGGAACTTTCACAGGTGATTACCGGGGAGTTAGGCACCAATATTCGGGAGCTGCACATTCAGAGTCATGATGGGATTTTCGAGGGGAAAATCAGTTTGTATGTCAAGGACACCCGTGACCTGAAAATGATCATGGAGAAGGTGGGCAAGATTAAGGGCATCGAAAAGGTCAGTCGAGTCGAAAATAACAAAGAATAACCCCAGACACGATGGAAGGATTATTACCGGTGATTATTGCGCTGGTCCTTTCGGCGATTTTCAGTATCCGGAAAAAGAAAGCGCATTCCGAGGAGTCTTCTTTCCCCCAGGAAGAGTCGCCTTGGGACGATTTGTTGCGTGAACTCCAGTCCCAGAAGGAGTCTCCCTCCCCCTCTTCCCCGATGTCTGCTTCTCCGGCTCCTCCTGCTTCTTCAGCTCCGTCGGAACCGCCGGTGGAACAATCGGTTCCGGCCGAACCGACTGCGATTCCGTCCGAAGTTCGCTCCGAAGAGGTGGTGGTGGCCGCACCGGTCTCTTTGGAAACGGTGGCGATGGAAGAGGCAGAGTCGCCTTGGGCCTCTTTAGAACAGCTCCCCGAGTGGTCTGCATCCGGAGACCTCTCGGGTGCGTCATCATCGCGCCGGGTCGAATCCGTGACGTCAGCGTTGGATCTGACCTCTCTGCCGTCGGAGCCTGCGTTTCGGACGTTGACGCTTCAAGAAGTCAATGCGGTTTCGGGAACGCCCACGAAAGGGGCACCAACCGAGCCCGGAACCCCCTTCCCTTCGGGTTTTGATCCCCGTATGGCTGTGCTGTACAGCGAAATTCTTCGCCCGAAATATCAGGAGTAACCGAATCGAAGCGGCCATAAGAAGTGTGTGGTCGCAGGGAGGCCAAGAAATTCCCTTAGAAGACAAAAAAGAGGGACAGAACGCGTATTTGTGAGTGTCTGAGTTTGAAAATCAACCAAAGATGGACTCTTATCTCTTTAGACCCGCTCAAGCGAGCGATCTCCCCCGTATATGGGAGATTGTGCAGCAGGCGAAGGCCTTGATGGATCGAGAGGGTCGGCGACAATGGGATGCCACCTACCCGCTTCCGGTTCATTTGGAGGCCGATGTGGAGCGCCACTATGCGTATGTGTTGGAAGAGAGCGGTAAGGTGGTCGCTTATGCGGCGGTGGTTTTCGATGGAGAACCGGCTTATACACAGATTCGAGGACGATGGTTGAGTGATGAGCCGTTTGTGGTGGTCCATCGGTTGGCCGTGGCGGAGGAGTCTCAAGGACAGGGTGTGGCGACGCGCGTGATGCGAGAGGTCGAACGCCTGAGTGTTGTACGGGGCGTCTTCAGTTTTCGGGTCGATACGCACATCGAAAACCTCCGTATGCGAAGAGTGTTGGAAAAGGGCGGTTTTATCTATTGTGGAGAGGTCTTTTATCCGCGAGGATCCCGCATGGCGTATGAAAAGCGACTGCCTCGTTAACGGTTGGCGTGCAAAGAGAATCCCCGTACCCTGAATGGAAGGTCGCGTTCTAGGAAGGGACTCTGTTCGGTAGGGAGGATCGGATAGAGGTTTTCAGGCAGCATCACCCAAGAAAGTTCCGGATCGTTTTTGGATCAAAAAATAAACCGGGGAAAGGGGCTGCCTGTCTGGTGTAAGGGGTCTCTATTTGACGCGAATGAGATTCAACCCGTCACGGATGGGTAAAATGACATTTTCTACCCGAGGATCCTCTTTGACCATGTTATTGAACTCTTTGATGGCCTGGGAGAAGCGATCGTTTGCCGGCGTTTCATGCGCCACTTTCCCATACCAGAGAATATTGTCGGCCAGCAGATAACTGCCGCTGTGTGTGAGTCGATCCATCGCCATGCGATAATAGGCCGGATATTCCCGTTTATCGCCGTCGATAAAGATCAGATCGAAGGTCAGCCCTAGTTTTGGAGCATCTTCCAGGGCGGAGCCGATGTGCTGGATGATACGTCCCGGCATCTGTTGTTCGGCCCGACGAAAGTATCCGGCTGCCAGTTCTTCCAGTTCATCGTCGATCTCGAAGGTGTGTACTTCCCCACCCTCCCCTAATCCGCGCGCCAGGCAAATCGCTGAATATCCGGTAAATGTGCCGATTTCGAGCACACGCCGGGCATTGATCATGCGGACGATCATCTCCAGTAAACGACCTTGCAGATGCCCCGAGATCATTCGAGGTTGGATCATGCGCAGATGAGTCTCCCGATCGAGTTCTTGCAACAGGGGCTCTTCGGGGTCGATATGGTCCAGGATATATTGTTCGAGGGCTTCCATGTTAGCGGTAAATAAGGGTCGATATTTGTTGACCGTAGATTTCTTGAGCCACATCGGTCAGCTCTTCCCGGGTAATCCCCATGATTTTGTCCCGGAACGATTCCAGACTATCTATATTGTTGTAATGCAGATAACTACGGGCAGCTCCCAACATGTAGTTTTCGTTGCTTTCGACGGCAATGGTCATCTGGCCGAGGAACTGTTTTTTGGCCAGGGCCAGCAGTCGATCGCTGGTACGACCTTTCAGGATTTTTTCGATTTCTTGGTTGATGAGATCGATGCACTGTTCGACATGATCCTTGTCGGTTCCGAAGTAAATCGAGGCATAGCCCGTATTACTCAGGGGGCTGTAATTGGCTTCGATGGTATAAGAGAGACCGTTTCGTTCGCGCACGGCCAGATTCAGCAAGGAGTTGGCGGAGGGACCTCCCAACAGGTTGGTCAGCAAGCCCAACGTAATGCGCTTGTCATCTTGGAGACTGTAGGCCCGATTCCCTAAAATGCAATGTGCCTGGTGGTTATTGCGATTCATGAATTTGGTGAAAGGCATGTAACGGGGGGGCACATCCCGGACGAAACCTCGCGGGTTGGCCGGAATATCGGCGAAATAGCGATCGCAGATCTCTTGGAACCGTTTGGGCGAATGGTTTCCGATCACCGAGAAGACCATTTGGTCGGTGTTGTAGGTTCGTCCGATAAAGGCCAGCAGATCGTCGCGTGTGTATTTCATCAGCGATTTTTTGCTGCCTAAGATATTGTGCCCCAAGGAACATCCCGCAAAAATCAAGTCTTCGTAGTCGTCGTAGATCCGTTCTGCCGGGGCATCTTTATAGGAGTTGATTTCGTCGATGATGATCTCCTTCTCCTTGGCAATCTCTTTGGCCGGGAAGACCGAGTGGAAAACGATATCGGCCAACAGTTCGGCCGCCTTTCCCAGATCGCCTTTGAGGGTGGTGGCATGGATCACCGTCTCCTCTTTGGTCGTATAGGCGTTCAGTTCTCCGCCCAGGTTTTCGAGGCGGGAGTTGATGTGAAAGGCGCGCCGTCGTTTGGTGCCTTTGAAAAAGGCGTGTTCAAGCAGATGAGCCAGTCCGTGTTGATTCTCCAGCTCATCCCGGCTACCGGTATTGACGGTCAAGGCACAGTGGGTCACGGCCGACCGGACCTGTTTATGCAGACACCGAATGCCGTTAGGTAAAATATATCGGGTAAATTCTTCCATAGTCAATCGTTCAGGTGCGGGGTATGCCGCACGGAGGGGGTTAGGGTTTGGCGGCTTTGGCTTGCTCAGCGGCCAGCTGGGCGGCATGGGCTTCGTGTTGGGCCAAGAACTGTCCGGTATAGCTCTGTTTGCAGGTCATTAACTGGGCCGGAGTCCCTTGAAAGACGATCTCTCCCCCGGCGTCGCCCGCTTCAGGACCCAAGTCGATCACCCAGTCGGCACATTTAATGACATCCAGGTTGTGTTCGACGATCAGAATGGTGTGGCCTTTGGCCAGCAGCGCATCGAAAGAGCGTAACAGTTTTCGGATGTCGTGGAAGTGGAGTCCGGTGGTCGGTTCGTCGAAGATGAACAGAATGGGTTCCGTGGCATTTTCTTTAATCAGGAACGAGGCCAGCTTGACGCGTTGGCTTTCGCCGCCCGAAAGGGTCGACGAGGATTGTCCCAAGCGAATATAGCCCAATCCCACATCTTGAAGGGTTTTGAGTTTTTCGATGATTTTTTTGTTGATCGGGTCCTCTTTCTGATGGGATTTGAACAACGTGATGGCATCGTCGACCGTCATCTCCAGAATGTCGTAGATCGAATAGCCATGATATTTGACCTCCAACACTTCGTCTTTGAAGCGTTTGCCACCACAAGCCTCGCAGACCAGTTCGACATCGGCCATAAACTGCATCCCGACCTTGATGACCCCTTCGCCCTGACACTCTTCGCAACGTCCGCCGGCAATATTGAACGAAAAGGTCGAGGGTCCCATTCCGTTGTGTTTGGCATAAGGCTGGTCGGCAAACAGTTTGCGGATGTCGTCATAGGCTTTGATATAGGTGACGGGGTTTGACCGGGTCGATTTTCCGATGGGGTTTTGATCGATGATTTCGATCCCGCCGAGCCGATGCAGATCGCCTTCCAGTCCGGCGAAACTTCCCGGTTTGAGGCCGGTTTCATACAGTTCACGACGAACGGCCGGATAGAGAATATCGCGGACCAGCGACGATTTGCCGCTGCCGCTCACGCCCGTAACGCACGTCATGACCCCCAATGGAAATTTGACGTCGATCCCTTTGAGGTTGTTTTCGCGGGCCCCTTTGATCTCGATATAGCTGTTCCAGGGGCGATATTGTTTCGGGGTTTCGATTTTTTCCTTCCCCGTCAGGTATTGGGCGGTCAGGCTGCGGCGGGCATGCACCAGTTCGTCGATCGGCCCGGCGAAGACCACTTCACCGCCTTCGTATCCGGCCCGAGGGCCGATGTCGATGATGGTGTCGGCGGCCCGGATAATCTCTTCCTCGTGTTCGACGACAATGACGGTGTTGCCCAGATCCCGTAACTTTTTGAGCACGCCAATCAGTCGGTTCGTATCGCGGGGATGCAGGCCGATACTGGGTTCGTCCAGAATATAGAGCGAGCCGACCAGGCTGCTTCCCAGCGAGGTGGCCAGGTTAATGCGTTGGCTTTCCCCGCCGGACAACGTGGAGGAGAGGCGGTCGAGGGTCAGATACCCCAGGCCCACCTCGTCGAGATAGTCCAGTCTCGAGGTGATTTCGGTCAATACGCGGGTGGCGGTTTGTCGATCGCGGTCGTCCAGGGAGAGGGTTTGGAAAAACCGTTGTAATTCATTGATCGGCATGGCGACCAGTTCCGCGATGTTGCGCCCCCCTACTTGGACATAGAGGGCCTCTTTACGCAGACGTCCTCCTCCGCAGTCGGGACAGATGGTTTTACCGGTATAGCGCGACAACATGACCCGAAACTGAATCTTGTATCGCTCCGATTCCAGGTAGCGGAAGAAGTCGTTCAGTCCATGGAAATAGGCATTCCCGGTCCACAACAGTTTTTTTTCGGCCTTCGACAGTTCGTAGTACGGCCGGTGGATGGGGAATCCGAATTTCGACGCGTTCATCACCAGCTCGTTTTTCCATGTCCGCATGGTTTCGCCTCGCCAGCAGGCAATCGCATCTTCGTAGATACTTTTGGTCTTGTCGGGGACCACCAGGTCTTCGTCGATACCGGTCACCTTGCCGTATCCTTCACAACGGGGACAGGCGCCGATCGGGTTGTTGAAGCTGAACATATGTTCGCTGGGGCGTTCGAAAGTGAGGCCGTCACGTTCGAAACGCGAGGAAAACTCTTCGATATGGTCGTTTCCCTCCGGATGTTGGATCACCACTTCGCAAATCCCTTCCGACAGATTGAACGCCGTGCTGACCGAATCGCCCAATCGGCTGATCAGCTCTTCATCCTGACTGACACGTGCCCGATCGACCACGACCTTCATGGTGAGGGGATCGAAGCTATCGGCCGACTGCACGGCATCTTCGATAAAGAGCACTTTGCCCTGGGAATAGACCCTTTGAAAGCCATCTTTGGCCAGCAACGTCAATTTTTCGATCAGCCCCTGTCCGGCCGCCAGTTGCAGGGGGGCCGTTACCAGGATGCGGGTTCCGGCTTCCAGCGAGAGGATGTAGTCCACGACATCGCTGACCGAATGGGCTTTGACCTCAAGTCCCGAGATGGGCGAAAAGGTGTGGCCAATGCGAGCGAACAGCAGTTTGAGGTAGTCGTAAATCTCGGTAGAGGTTCCGACCGTCGAACGGGGATTACGGGTATTGACCTTTTGTTCGATAGCGATGGCCGGGGCGATGCCGGTAATGAAGTCCACGTCGGGTTTATTGATTTTGCCCAGGAACTGGCGGGCGTAAGCCGAAAGGCTTTCGACGTAACGTCGCTGTCCTTCGGCGAAAATCGTGTCGAATGCCAGCGTGGATTTTCCCGAGCCCGACAGTCCGGTAATGACCACCAGTTGGTTGTGGGGGATGCGGACCTCGATATTTTTGAGGTTGTGGACCCGGGCTCCTTTGACGTGTATTTCTTTGACTTCTTCGGTTGGTTTCATGGTAATGGGTTGCGTACCGTTAGGAAACGGAAAAATCCGGCCCGGAATTGTGTGATTCCTGCGCCGGATGGAGGGTTGACGGCATCGGGGTCTATTTGACCAGTTTCATGTTGTCCTGGTGGGTAGCCTTTTCACAATATTTGCAGATCAGCGAGATTTCGCCGTTTTCCTGCTGGACGGTGAAAGAGGTTTTGACCGGCTCCACATTGGTGATGCACTTCGGATTGGCGCATTTGACGAAACCTTCGATGGTGTGAGGCACTTCGACCTGACGTTTTTCCACCACCTTGAAGTCCCGGATGATATTGACCGAGGCCATCGGGGCGAACAGGGCGATGCGGTTGATTTCGTCCTGTTGGCAGAAGCGGTCGGTGATTTTTATGATTGCTTTGGTACCCATTCGTTTGCTTTCGAGGTTGTTGCCGAAAGTCATGCGATGGGTATCTTTTTCCAGCCCCAGCAGGTAGATGATCTTGAATAGAGAGTCGGAAGGCAGGTGATCGATGACCGTACCGTTTTCGATGGCTCTGACCTCAAATTTCTGTTCCATATTCATAAGCTTTATTTTACGACGCCCAACAAATAACTGATAATCGCCATACGGGTATAGACACCGTTTTCTGTCTGTTGAAAATAGTAGGCTTTCGGGTTGGTGTCCACATCCGGGTCGATCTCTCCGACACGAGGCAGCGGATGGAGAATCCGCATATTCGGTTTGGTCCCCTGGAGCATGTCGTTTTTGAGGACATACACGTTTTTCATGCGTTCGTATTCCATCGGATCGGAGAAGCGTTCCCGTTGTACGCGAGTCATGTAGACGATGTCGGCATCGTTGATGGCCGGCAGGATTTCGCGGGTTTCGGTGTAAGGGATACCTTTGGCATCGAGGAATCGTTTATACTCTTCGGGCATTTTCAGCTCATCGGGAGCGACGAACGTGAAGGTGGGACTGAAGTGAGAGAGAGCCTGCAGGAGCGAGTGCACCGTACGGCCATACTTCAGGTCGCCGATCATGGTGATGTTGATGTGGTCGAGCCGTCCCTGGGTTTTTTTGATCGAATAGAGGTCCAGCAGGGTTTGGCTGGGGTGTTGGTTGGCGCCGTCCCCGGCATTGACCACCGGAACACGGGAGATCTCTCCGGCATAACGGGCTGCGCCTTCGATGTAGTGGCGCATGACGATCATGTCGCAGTAGTTCGAGATGGTGGTGATGGTGTCATGAAAGGTTTCGCCTTTCGAGAGGCTGGTGTTGCTGACCTCCGAGAAGCCGATGACGCGGCCTCCCAGGTGGTTGATGGCGCTTTCGAAACTGAGTCGTGTGCGGGTCGACGGTTCGAAAAAGAGTGACGCGATCACTTTTCCGGCCAAGACCTGCTGGTGCGGATCGGCTTCGAAACGTGCGGCCAGTTCCGTGATTTTGATGATTTCCTCACGCGTGAAATCGTTGATGGACACCAAATTTTTCTTCCCCATAATCGTTTGATATAAGGTTATTTGTTTAACGTAACTGTCGTTGGTTCAGTTTCCATATCCATGCCTTCGACCTGAGCGAGCCGTTCGGTCAGGGTATGGAATTTTGATCGGCGGATCGAGAGTCTCATTTGGCAGAGGTTATCGAACTGCTGATCGAGGATTCGGGGTTGCATCTCCTTGACAATGCGCATAACGTCGTTCATGACCAGGTAGCCGAAACGAATCTGGACCGTATCGTCGACGGTTCGTTGGACGATCTGTGCGGCCTCCAGCACCAAGGCAGCCGATTGTTTGTAGGCTGCGATCAGTCCCGAGACGCCCAGCTTCGTGCCGCCGAAATAGCGTACCACGACGATGAGGGCGTTGGTGACTTCCCGGGAGAGAAGTTGTCCCAGGATGGGTCGTCCGGCGGTTGACGAGGGTTCCCCGTCGTCGTTGGCCCGGAAGGTTTCGCCCTGGGGGCCCAGACGCCAGGCATAGCAGTGATGGGTGGCGTCGTAGTAGCGTTTCCGCAGGGCGTCGAGTCGTTCGCGGATCTCTTCCTCGTCGTTCACCGGGTAGGCGTAGGCGAGAAATTTGCTCCCCTTGTCCTTGTAAAGAGCCTCTGCCTCACCGGACAGCGTATAGTAGGTGTCGGCGGGTGCTTCCATTGCTTTATGGGTTAATCGACTCCTTTGAATAGGCGTTTCCAGCGGATATTGGCCGGGAAACGTTTGTCTTTATCGAGGGATAACCAGATGAACGAGGCTTTTCCGACGATATGGTCTTCGGGAACGAATCCCCAGAAGCGCGAATCGGCCGAGTTATGGCGGTTGTCTCCCATCATAAAGTAATAATCCATGCCGAAGGTATAGCTATCGGCGGGATTGCCGTCGATCAGGATTTGGCCGTCGTCCCGAACTTGAAGCGTATGCCCTTCATACGTTTCGATGATCCGACGATAAAGCGGCAGGTTTTGCAGGGTCAATTGCACGGTGGCTCCTTTGGCGGGGATCCACAACGGGCCGAAGTTATCTTCATTCCAAGCGTAGGCGGCCCGATCGCTGTGCGGAAAGATGGACGGATTCCATCCTTGAGCCTCATACTTAATCACTTCCGTGATATTGCGCATTCCCCGAATGCGTTCCACATTTTGGGCGGTTAGCGGTAAGGTATAGGTTTGATCGGCGTTGTTATAGCTGATATCGTCTTTGGCGATACCCATCTCTTCAAAGGCTTCGGCTGAGATGGGGGTTCCGTTGGTACGGACGAAGTAGACGAACTGCATGCCGGGAATCTCCTGTTGCGGATGGCCGTTGAGGTAGACCTGGCTGTGACGGATACAGAGGGTATCTCCGGGCATGCCGATGGCACGTTTGATGTAGTTTTCGCGCTTATCGACCGGACGTTCGATGATGGTTCCATTTTCCCACACGTGGCGTCTCCCCTCTTTCGGGCCATACATTTTTTGGTATTGGCGCAACATTTCGTAGTAGCTGATCGCCTGATTTTCCAGGATGACCGTATCGCCTTCCGGGAAGTTGAAGACCACAGCGTCGTACCGTTTCACCGAGCCGAGACCTTTAAGGCGATGATAAGGCCAGGAGATCCATTCCACGAACGATTTTTTCGTTTGGGAGAACGGCATCGTATTGTGTACCAGTGGGAAGGATAAAGGCGTATTGGGGATTTTAGGGCCATAGGCCACTTTGCTGACACACAGGTAGTCGCCCACCAACAGCGATTTTTCCATCGAGGAGGTGGGGATGACATACATTTCGAAGAAGAAAATACGGATCAGGCTGGCCACGATCGTTGCGAATAGAATGGCTTCGACCCATTCAGCGGTTCGTCGATAGGTTTTGTTTTCCTGTTTCCGTTTTTTGTGTTTGGACCAGCAGAAGCGGTAGAAATATTTAGAGATATAGAGGTCGAAGATCACGATCTCGCCCAGCAGCATCCACAGATTCCCGGTCCAGACCACGAACCAGAGAATATAGAGGAGGGAGACCAGTGAAAATTTCACCCACTTGTTGCTCCAGAGTTTCTTGAGGGTTTTCATGGAGGGATCAGCCATTGGTTTGCATCAGATCTTTCATCGAGAAGACGCCTTTTTTGCCTTGGATGAATTCGGCGGCCAGGACAGCTCCGAGCGCGAATCCCTGGCGGCTTTTGGCGGTATGTGTCAGCGAGATTTGGTCCACGTCCGATTCGTAAATCACGGTATGGGTTCCCGGTACGACGCTACGTCGGATAGCGGCGATGCCCAGTTCTTCGGGAACGGTCGTCGCTCCGCAGATCCAGCGGGTTTTGCGGTCGAGGTTTTCGAGGATGCCTTCGGCGGCGGTGATGGCCGTACCGCTGGGGGCATCTTTTTTCTGGGTATGATGGGTCTCCTCGATAGTTACATCGTACTCTTCGAATCGATTCATCAGTTCGGCCAACCGGCGGTTGACTTCAAAGAAGATATTCACGCCGATGCTGTAATTCGAGGCGTAGAAAAAGGCGCCGTTTTTACGTTTGCAGAGCGCTTCGGCTTCGGCAAAACGATCCAGCCAGGCTGTGGTTCCACAGACCACCGGGGTGCCGGCTTCCAGGCAGATCGAAATATTGTGGAAAGCGGTTTGCGGGGTAGAAAATTCGATGGCGACATCGATGTTGCGCAGATTGTCGGCCGTGAGATCCTGGGCGTTGTCTTTATCGATGATCAGGGCGATCTCGTGGCCACGCGAGCGTAAGATCTGCTCGATGGCCTTTCCCATTTTCCCGTAGCCTACCAAGGCGATTTTCATAATGAACGGTTAAGGTTACTGAATCCCGCATGAAAGCGGAAGGAATATTCACGCTGTCAAAGCGATAGCTCGGACTATCGAAGCCGCGTGACTTATCTCAACAAAAGTACGCTAATTTCCCGAGAAAATAAAACTTTCTTTCGGGGAACTTTCGACGGTGGGTCGGGGTATTTTGGTGAAAAACGTTATCTTTGTTAGAAAATAGTGAGTGTTGCGATATTTTCTCGAACTTGCCTACGACGGAACGGCCTATAACGGATGGCAGATCCAGCCGTATTCACCTTCGGTACAGGAGGCTTTGCAGCGTGGACTTTCGACGATTTTACGGACGCCTACCGAGGTGGTGGGGGCCGGACGTACGGATACGGGGGTGCATGCTTCGTTTTATGTGGCCCATTTCGATGTGGAACGGCCGATCGATTCGGCTGCCGATTTTTGTTATCACCTGAATGCTGTGTTGCCGCCGGACATTGCAGTCAGTGCGCTCAGAAGGGTTCGAGAGGGGGCTCATGCTCGTTTCGATGCTCGTTTGCGGGAGTATCGCTACTATGTTTCCCCGCGGAAAAATCCGTTTACCCGGGATCGGGCCTATACCCTCACCTACCCGCTCGATGGAGCGGCCATGAATGAGGCGGCCGCCGAGTTGCTTCGATATGAGGATTTTACCAGTTTTGCCAAACTGCACTCCAACAACCGAACCAATCGTTGTCAGGTGGTGCGGGCGCAGTGGGAGCAGCAGGAGGGCTTGTGGGTCTTCACGATTGCGGCCGATCGGTTTTTACGGAACATGGTGCGGGCGATTGTGGGGACGCTGTTGGATGTGGGTCGGGGCAAACTCTCCCGGGAGGACTTTTGCCGGGTGATCGAAGGCGGCGATCGCAGATTGGCCGGAACGTCGGCGCCTCCCCAGGGTTTGTTTTTGAGCCGGGTGGAGTATCCCGACGACATTTATGAGACGGAATAATGGTCGAACGATAGACATATAATTGTCAATCAGACGAATAAAAATCATAAACGATACGACATGAAGACAAAATTGCAGGAAAAATTCAAAGAGCATTTTGGCGAGGGAGCTTCGCTGTATGCGTCTCCGGGCCGGGTCAATCTGATCGGCGAACACACCGATTATAACATGGGCTTTGTGATGCCTGGAGCCATCGACAAGGCGATCTATGTGGCTGTTAAACCCAATGGCGGCAAGGTATGCCATCTCTACTCGATCGATTACGATGAGGCGATCGACTTGGATATGGCCGGCGAAAAACCGGCTCAACAATGGGCCTGCTATATCTACGGGGTGGTCAAAGAGATGGAAAAACGCGGAGCGAAGGTTCCGTCTTTCGATATGGCTTTTGGGGGCGATGTGCCGCTGGGGGCTGGACTCTCCTCTTCGGCGGCTTTGGAAAGTGCCGTGGGTTTTGCGCTGAATGACCTGTTCGGATTGGGCTTCGATCGGGCTCAATTGGCGAAAATCGGCCAGATGACCGAACACAATTATGTCGGGGTGCGTTGCGGGATTATGGACCAGTTTGCCTCGCTGTTCGGCGAAAAGGGCAAGATTATCCGCTTGGACTGCCGCTCGTTGGAGTATAAACTCGAACCGTTCGATCCGGAAGCCGCCGGCTGTAAGGTCGTGCTGTTCGACACCGGGGTGAAACATTCGTTGGCTTCGTCGGAGTATAATGTGCGTCGCGCACAGTGTGAAAAAGGGGTGTCGGTCGTGGCGTCTCATGTGCCGGGCGTGGAATCGTTGCGGGACGTGACCCTGGAGATGCTCAATCAGTATAAGGACGAGATGGATGAAGTGGTTTATCGTCGTTGCCGATTTGTGATCGAAGAGAACCAACGCCTGCTGGATGCTTGCCAGGCTTTGGAGCAGGGGGATTATGTGACATTCGGACAGAAGGTCAACGGCTCACACAAGGGATTGAGCCAGGATTATGAAGTGAGCTGTCCGGAATTGGATTTTCTGGCCGATATCGCCCATGCGAATCCCGGTGTTTTGGGGGCTCGTATGATGGGTGGTGGCTTTGGGGGTTGCACGATCAACCTGGTCAAAACCGAAGCCTATGACGCCTATTTGCAGGAGATCAAAACCAAATATCAGGAAAAATTCGGACGCGAACCGCGGATCATTGAGGTGGTGATTTCGCAGGGAGCGCACAAGATTGCATAAGCTGCATCCGACTTTTGCGTACGAGGAGGCCTTTTTCCAAAGGGCCTCCTCGTTTTTTGGCGGGACGGAAGGTGCTTTGAACGATCGAGAAAAAAGCAAAAAAGAGGGATGGCGGAGAGAGTCCTCAAGGAGTGTCGTAATAGGGAGAAAATTTGGGTGGAGCCAGAGGGGCTGATGTGGGAAAGAAAGAGAGGGGAGTCTACCGGACGGTGAGGCAAAAGGGCTGGTAAACGCCAAAAAAGAAGGCGTGGAAGAATTTCCACGCCTTCTGGTAAAGGAAGACGGTGACTTATTTGGGTAAATTTTTGGTTTTTACGACTTTCAGTCGGTCACCCGTGCTGCCGGCCACGGCTTTTTTCCACGCTTCGTTGTAGCCCGGATAGTTGGGCGAAGCCGGAATATTCTTGCCGTTGCCGTTGTCCAGGAACTGGCCGTCTTTTTCTTTCTTGACGTTGCCATCGACATATTTGACCAGCAGATATTCATCCAGTTCTTTCCATCGATCGAACATGTTTTGAGCCGTGCTGACCGAGTAGTTGCTCAGAAAATCGACCGCCAGTTGCGGATTCTGTTGATAAAGCAGCTGAGCTGCAGCATCAACCGCCGGAATTTCGGCGAAATTGCGATCTTCGGTTTCGTTGATCACTTTGATAATATCCTGGCTGATCAGGTCATAGCGCATGTAGGCAAAGTTGGTGACCCGGTTGAACAACCAGAAGGCCGAGGTGGGCGAATATTCGGTCATGTGGCCGTTCCCTTCGCGGAAACATTCCGGAATGCGGTTGGTGCAGCTGTAAATGGGGGTCAGGCAAGAGGTTC
Source organism: uncultured Alistipes sp. (assembly GCA_944326035.1). Lineage (GTDB taxonomy): Bacteria > Bacteroidota > Bacteroidia > Bacteroidales > Rikenellaceae > Alistipes_A. Next base: position 231,742 of record CALVCS010000011.1, read on the forward strand.
CCGAATCGTCCACGCCGAACCAGAGAATGCCCCCGATCACGTCGGGCAGCCAGCTGCGGCCCTGAGCCAGGAACCAGAAACCGGTCTGTTGCGTGGCGACAGCCCGTTCGTTGAGGTACTCTACCCCATCCACCGTATAGGTCATCGGACGCCAACGGTACGGCAGGTTATGCCCACCGGCCCCGATATCTTTACGCATATCCATCGGAGTATCTTCGTAATGGTCGCGCATGAGCCACATCACTTCTTTGGGGCTCAGTTTTTTAGATGGTTTGATGAACAGCGGCAGACGGTTCGAGGCGTCGATCCCCATGGCATAGTCGAGGTATTGGGGTAGCCCTCCGTCCACCACCCGGTTGAAGGCGCTCCATACGCGTGCTTCGCAGTAACGCAGCCCGCCGAAATCCAGCGGAGCATAGGCATCGGCGAAGCTGAAGTCTTTGTCTTCGCCTTTGAAGTAACCGGATTCCCGGGCGAACGAGATCACATCGGGAGCGTACAGGCAGTTTTCCGGGTCGTCCAGCGGGAAGGTGGTGATACGAGCCTGATTGGCATGCATGCCGATATAACCGTCGGGCACCCGCATGGCAACCCATACCGCCCCTTTGTTGACATTCTTACCGTTGACGATCTTGCACCCTTTGCCGATCATCTCCATGTGCCACACTTCGTTCGGGTCGGCGATCGAGAACGATTCCCCGCTGGAGTAATAGCCGTATTCGTTGACCAGATCGGTCATGATCTGGATCGCTTCCCGAGCGGTTTTGGCGCGTTGCAGCGTGATATAGATCAGCGAGCCGTAGTCCATGATACCGGTGGAGTCGCCCAGGCCGCGTCCGCCGAAAGTACTTTCGGCAATGATTAGCTGGTGTTCGTTCATATTGCCGACGGTCGAATAGGTTTTTTCGACCTGCGGGATCTCTCCCAGGTATTTGCCCGTATCCCATTCGTAGATTTTCAACAGACTGCCGGCCGGATAGGTAGCGGCCGGATGGTAGTACAGACAGCCGTAGAGTTGATGACTGTCGGCCGTGTAGGTTATCATGGTCGATCCGTCGGTCGAAGCCCCCTTGGAAATGAGCATGTTGGTGCATGCATCCGTTTGGATCGTCGGCCACAGAGCGGTCGCCAGAAATAATGCGATCAATTTTCTTTTCATATTGCGTCTTTTTAGCTAATTTTGATGGTTCAAAAGTCAAAGGTCAACAAAAATAGAAAATTCCGGTCAAACGACCGCACGTTATGTCCATAAAAGAACAGATTCAGTCGCTGAAGGCGACCTTGCCCGAAGGGGTGACGCTGGTGGCGGTGTCCAAGACCTACCCGCCCGAGATCATTCGGGAGGCTTACGAGGCCGGTCAACGGATCTTCGGGGAGAACCGGGTGCAGGAATTGGTGGCGAAGTATGAGGCCCTGCCGAAAGATATTCAGTGGCATTTGATCGGCCATTTGCAGACCAATAAGGTGAAATACATCGCTCCGTTCGTGACGTTGATTCATTCGGTGGATTCGGCCCATCTGTTGGAGACAATTCATGAACAGGCCCTGAAACACGGTCGGGTGATCGATGTGCTGATGGAAGTGCATATTGCTTGTGAAGCCAGCAAGCATGGTTGGGCCGAGAGCGAACTGTGGGAGTACATGGCCTCGGGTGCCTGGAAACAGCTGACCGGGATACGCCTGCGGGGCGTGATGGGCGTGGCGACCTTCACGGACGACCAGCAGGAGGTGCGGGCCGAATTCGAACGGTTGCATGCGATTTTCCTTCGTTTGAAGCAGGAGCATCAGTTTGGCCCGGAATTCGATACGCTCTCCATGGGGATGAGCGGAGATTATCCGTTGGCCATCGAGTGTGGCAGCACGATGGTACGCATCGGGACGTTGATCTTTGGAGCTAGACAATACAATAAACCCATATTATAATAAGATTATGAGTATTTTACAGACCAATTACCTGGGGCTTTCCCTGCGCAATCCGTTGATCGTGAGCAGTAGCGGTCTGACCTCGACGCGGGAAAAAATCACTCGGCTGGAAGCATCGGGCGCCGGCGCCGTGGTGTTGAAATCGGTGTTCGAAGAACAGATTCTCAACGAAACCACCCATTTGGAAAACTATACAGCCTATACCGAAGCGGCCGATTACTTGCAGTACTATCTCAAGGAAGACTATCTGGGACAGTACCTGAATATGATCCGCGATCTGAAGAGTACGTTGTCGATTCCGGTGATTGCCAGTATCTGCTGTGTGGCGACCGGCGGATGGGTCGATTTTGCCCGCCGTATCGAAGAAGCCGGGGCGGATGCCTTGGAACTCAATGTGTTCTTGTTGCCGACGCGTCGGGATGAAACGGCTGCGGCGATCGAACAGCGCTATCTGTCGATCGTGGAATCGGTGACTTCGGCCGTGAAGTTGCCCGTAGCGGTAAAGGTTACCTCCCGCTTTACCAATCTGTTGAACGTGGTGGAAGGCATCGCTCACCGTAACGCTCGGGGCGTGGTGATGTTCAATCGTTTCCATGAACCCGATATCAATATTCGGACGTTGGAGGTGACGGAAGCTGATATCTTCAGCACATCGGCCGAATTGCGCAACAGCCTTCGGTGGATCGCGATGACGTCAGCCGCCTTCCCTCAGTTGGATATCGCCGCTTCGACCGGGGTACACACCGGAGAAGATGCCGCCAAGGTGTTGCTGGCCGGGGCACGAGCCTTTGAAGTCTGCTCGACGATCTATCGGGGCGGGTTGGAAATGATCGGGAAGATCACCTCGTTCTTGGAAACCTGGATGCACGAACAGGGCTTCGAATCGATGAAAGAAGTGGTCGGTAAATTGAACTACAGCCGCGTGAACCATCCGATCGCGTATGAACGGGCTCAGTTTATGAAATATTTCGCTTCGCACGAATAGGTCCCGTATAAAAACACTGAACGCCTTGTCCCATTCGGACGAGGCGTTTTTTTGTTGGAAAATTTTCCCTCTTTTTTGTGCAATTAGCAAAGAGAGATGTTGGTTTCAGGACAGCGGGGTTCGCCCGATTGTTTTAGTGGACGAAGAGCCATTTGTCCATGAAACGCCAATACGGAGTGGTGAATCGTACGATCGGTCCGACCAACAAAGCGGAGATGAGCGTACCTTCCCGTACCCCGCTGAAGTTGTGCATAAAGAGCAACGACACCAGACAGGCCAGCGATACCAGCGTAATATCGAACCACATTTTTACCACGCCGAATTCGCGTTGCAGGCGATTGGCGATGACCCGAACCACGTATTCCCCGGGATTCATGGCAACGTTGGCTTTGACAGCCCAGCCGATCCCGGTACCCAGCAGGATACATCCGATCAATAAGCAAGCAAATTGATGGGTGTAGTGCACGAGGTTGAGTCCGGCAAACATGTGCATACACAGGTCGATGGAAAAACTGAAAAAGAGCACGAGGGGAATCTGTGTCAAGATTTCGCCCCGTTTCAGGTTAAAGTTTTGCCACCCCATCACCGCAACTTCGATGAGGATAAAGACCATGTTTTGGATAAAGGTAAATTCACCCAGTGTAAAAGGGGTGAAGATGCTGATAACGTAAGGCAGGCTGGAAATCGGAGAGGTTCCCAACAGGGCTTTTGTAATCAGAACCACGCCCAATGCGTTGACAAACTGGGAAATCACCAATAATGAATAACGTTTCATGTACTCCTCTTTAGCCATTGTACCTCCTTTTTTTTAATCGGGGGCAAAGTTCGGTTTTTTTACGGAAAGGTGTTTATATAGATCCGACCGAAGTTCGTCAAATCCGAAACTTATGTATCTTTACGGGGAGAAAATCGATGGAGAATATGGCTACCAAACAGGAAACGTTGTTTCGACAACTGATGCAGAAAGTGGATGGACCAGAGGGGATTCATAGCGATGTATGCTATTTTTCGTTTCCCCGGGAGCGTTTTTCGTATCGGCTGTCGCGACCGATGTTGTCGGGGGGCTTTTTTATTGTTTTGGTCGTAAACGGAACGGTTTCGGTGTCCGTGAACTATCAAACCCAAACAGTGGGACGGGGTACGCTGCTCTTTTTTACTCCCCGGACGGTGGTCGCTTGGGAACCGATGAGTGCGGACGGATGTTGTGAGGGGGTTGCGCTGATGCCGGCGTTTTTCGATAGTTTACCGACCAATGCCCATGTGTATAACCAGTGGGCGGCCTATTTGAGTGAGTATGCGTTTCCGGCTTTGCCGCTGGAAGAGCCGGTATGGGGGACGATTTTGCAGACGGTGCAATTGTTTCCTCGTATCGAGATCGCCCGTCTGCATCGCAACGGGATGTATCGCTATTTAACCAATTTTCTGTTGTTGCAAATCGCCGAGGCGTTGCACGCAAAGTGTAACGTGAAGAGTGGGAAAATCGCCCATACGGTAGAGCTGTATCAGAAATTTCGTCAATTGCTGGCGGTACACTACAAACAGGAGCACAACATCGCATTTTATGCCGACAAACTCTGTATCTCGCCGACCTATCTCTCCCGGGTTGTGCGGCGGGTTTCCCATAATACGGTCAATGAGCATGTGGCCCGTATGTTGTTGATCGAGGCCCGGTACCGGTTGGATTGCACGGACTGGACCATCAAACAGATTGCCGAAGAGTTGCATTTTGCCGATCAGGCTTCGTTCGGCAAATTTTTTAAAGAGCAGATGCACCTCTCACCTACTGCGTATCGTCAGAAGATCGGATGTTAGCGGAACTCGATGAGAGCGAACCGCCGATGTCGGTTTTGCTGGACATGATTCGCTGGGAATGGAACACGGTGTGGGCCGGTTGGTTTAGACGGCATGCCATCTTTCTGAGGGCGTCGTTGACTCAAATTGCTTTTAAAATGTGTCGCTCGCCAGACATCTATCCATTTTCGGGATCTTCGTTGGGTCCAATACCACGTTGCCCTCTCTTGGCCCTTCGTTGGGTCCAAATATGACAGGGCTGCTTCTGGACCCTTGTTCTTGGTCCCGACGCTTCGATCACTTCTGAGTTCTTGTCGGCGTAGAGGCTCCACGTGCCGTCTCCCGAAGGGTTCCAAGGGTTTATTTAATACGGAGTCGGCGACCGATTCGCAGGATCGTATTGCGATTGATGCCGTTGAGACGACAGATCTGATCAACGGTCACTCCGTAACGAATGGCCAGTTTCCCCAACATATCGCCCGATCGGATGGTGTGATAGACCGCATTGCTGGAGTTGATGCCGGCCGGTTTATTCTGTTGCTGACGGTCTTTTTGCTGGGCCTCGGCGATGCGTTCCAGAATATCCTGGGAGGAGGCCAGTGTGTCGCCCTCTTCCGTGTCGGTTAACAGCGGGATGTCGTATTCGTCGTCTTCTTCCAGGATTTCCGAAGCCCGGGAGTGAATGTTGAAAAACGATTTTTCAAGGGCAAAGGTTTGGTATTTGAGCTGACCGGTTTCAAAGTCGATGATAAATTCCGGGTCGAAGGTCTGATCCTGATAGCGCATTTCGTAATGCAAGTGGGGCCCTCGGCTGCGGCCGGTGCTACCTCCGAACCCGATGACCTGGCCCGCCTTGACGTAGTCGTTGACCTGGACATTCAGTTTGGAGAGGTGGGCATTCCAGGTTTCCAGTCCGTTGAGATGTCGGATGATGACCAGGTTGCCGAATCCTCCCGTATTATATTTGGCATAGCGCACTTTCCCGTCGAAAGTGGCGTAAATCGGTTCGCCGAGTTTCAACGGAATATCGACCCCGTTGTGTCGGCGGCGCCGTCTTGGTCCATATTTGGAGAAGACTTGGCCGGTGATGGGGGCTTTGAATCCCGAGAGATCCTGGACCAGGTTCAGTTCGACAATCGGAGGCAGATTTTCGTAGGGAATATCTTTATAGGCGAATACGCTGGTGGTGTCCCAATGGTCGGTATAGACCGGCAGCGAATCCATTTTCTGCAGCGAGGGGCGGAAGTAGCTCCACGTATTGTTGCTGTAGAGAATGATGCGGGTGTCGGGGTCGCTGGTGGGGATGGTATCCAGCGGTCGTTTGGGCAGGTCTTCCAGTTTGGGCGAGACGGGACGACTGTAGGAGCGGCGGCGTTGAGCCGATAAGGAAAGGGTGGTCAGTATCAGGAGCACCACGAGGGTCAAGGTTCTGGTATTCATACGGAAGGGTTTTTCAGCCTCCAGAGAGGGAATATCAGACAAAGGTACAAAAAATAACCAGACTTTGGGTGCGAAGCGGCAGGTCTCGTCTATTTTTCAGCCTCTTGAGCTTGTAAGAATCGGTCGGCCTCTTCGAGCTGCTGATAAAACTCCTCGCCGAAACGACGGATCAACGCTTCGCGAACGGCCTGATAAACGGGAATTCCTTTTTTGCGTCCGAGGCTTAGGGCGGCTGAGCATACCTCCCAGCGGTGGTAATTCAGCCCGATGGAGCCGTTGCTGAAGACTGAGAGCCGGACCGGATAGAGATGACAGGAGATCGGCTTCAGAAAAGAGGTTTTGCCCGCTTTGCAGGCACGTTCGATGGCGCAGAACGTGATGCCGTTCTCCTGGAACGAATAGGCGCACTCCGCGTCGTTGATTAGGGGGGTGGTATAATCACCGTCACGATCCACAACCATAAATCCCTGGCGTTCGATCGCTTCGATGCCTTCGGGTTTGAGATACGGTTTATAGGCTTCGTATTCTTGTTCGAGTAGGTCGACCTCTTCGGCTTCGAGCGGGGCTCCGGCATTGCCTTCCACGCAACAAATGCCCCGGCACTGGGCCAGATCGCAACAGAAATGGACGCGTAAGAGGTCGAGACTGACTATTTTATCGTCGATCAGTAACATATTCGCTTCGGATTTTGGATCAAGAGACAAAAGTATCACAAAATTTTGGCTATTTTTACACAAATTATTTTTTGAACCTATGAAACGAAACTTTTTATTATGGGCGATTGTCCTGCTCTGTCCGTGGACGATGTGGGCGCAGAGCGATTCGGTGATCCGTATTGGCACGCAACGAACCGATCTGGTCTTACGGGTGACCCCGGAGGGAAAGTTGACGCAGGCCTATCTGGGCCCCCGTTTGCTGAATGCGGCTGACTGTCAACAGATTCCGGCTGGTGTGGGTAGAGAGGTGTATTTCGCGTATGGAAGCAATGATTATTTCGAACCGGCCATTCGGGTGACGCATGCCGACGGCCATCCGGGGATGCAACTCGATTATGTGTCGCAGAAGGTGGTTCCTCAGTCGGATCCGAACGTCCAGCTGACGGTCGTCACCTTACGGGATAAGGTGTATCCTCTGGAAGTCAAGCTGTTTTATGAAACGTACGATCGGGAAAACGTAATCAAGATGTGGACGGAGATCCGTCACGACGAAAAGAAGGCTGTCGTTTTGCACGAAGAGGCTTCGGCGATGTTGTATATGAGCAGTCCGGCCTATTATCTGACCGAGTTTACCGGTTCGTGGGGCGACGAAAGCATCATGCGCGAACAGCGCTTGCTGCCGGGGAAGAAAGTGCTCGATACGCGTTTAGGCGCTCGGGCGGCGATGTTTTGTTCTCCTTTCTTTCTGTTGAGTGTCGGTGATCGGGCGCGGGAAAACGATGGGCAGGTGTTGCTCGGGACCTTGAACTGGACGGGAAATTTCCGCTTTACGTTCGAGCTGGATAGCCGGCATGTCTTGCGGGTGATTGCGGGCATCAATCCCTATGCATCGGAATATCGGCTGGAACCCGGTCAGGTGTTCCGTACCCCGGAATTTGTCTGGACGTTGAGCGAAACGGGAACCGGTCAGGCTTCGCGTGACTTGCAGGATTGGGCGCGCAACTATCAGCTCAAAGATGGCCACGGAGACCGCCTCACGCTGTTGAATAACTGGGAAAGTACCGGCTTCAACTTCGATGAAGAGGTGCTTAAGACCTATATTCGCAAATCGGCCGATCTGGGGGTCGACATGTTCCTGCTCGATGACGGTTGGTTTGCCAACAAATACCCGCGCAAGAATGACAAACAGGGGTTGGGCGATTGGGATCCGACCCATGATAAGTTGCCTGGCGGGGTGCAGGCCTTGGTGGAAGAGGCCGATCGGGCTGGCGTGAAGTTCGGGATATGGATCGAACCGGAGATGGTCAGCATGAAGAGCGAATTGTATGAAAAACATCCGGATTGGGTGATTCGTTTCCCGGATCGGGAGCCCTATTTCTACCGCAATCAGCTGGTATTGGATCTGTGCAATCCGGAGGTGCAGGATTATGTTTTCGGCATCGTGGATAAACTGTTGAGCGAAAATCCCAAGCTGGCCTATTTTAAATGGGATTGCAACAGCCCGATTACGAATCCGTTGTCGCCTTATTTGAAGGAAAATCAATCGCATTTGTATATCGATTATGTTCGGGGCTTGTACAACGTTTTGGATCGTATCAAGGCGAAATATCCCAATGTGCCGATGATGTTGTGTTCGGGCGGAAGTGGTCGTTGCGATTACGGAGCCTTGCAGTATTTCACCGAATTCTGGGCCAGTGACAATACGGATCCGATTCGTCGAATTTTCATTCAGTGGGGTTTCTCCCACTTCTTCCCAGCTAAGAGTGTCGGGGCGCACGTCACCTCGATGGGTAAACAGAGTCTGAAATTCCGGACGGATGTGGCCCTGACCGGAAAGCTGGGGTTTGATATCGATGTCAATAAGTTGACGCCCGAAGAGATCGCTTTTTGCCGTCAGGCGGTGGGTCATTTCAAACGGCTCTCTCCGGTGACGCTCGAAGGGGATCAATATCGGTTGGTATCGCCTTACGAAGGTCAACACGCAGCCTTGATGTATGTGGCTAGAGATCAGAATAAAGCCGTGCTGTTTACCTATGACCTGTTCCCCAATCGCTATACGGAAAAGGTATTCCCGGTCCGTTTGCAGGGTCTCGATCCGCACAAAATGTATAAGGTAGAAGAGATCAATCAGGAAGCGGGCGTGGAAGTGGTGCCTTGGGAAGGAGATGGAGAGGTATTCTCCGGCGACTATTTGATGAAAGTGGGGCTGAATCTGTTTACCGACCGTCGTGAAAATAGCCGTATGATCGAACTGACTGCCCAATAGTCCCCTTCGGACGATACAGAAAAAGCCCTGTTCTGAGGAACAGGGCTTTTTTTATTTAGGAGGTGGACCGCCCGGGCCTTCGTGCCGGATTTGCCGTGCCGTGCCTTTGTGCTGGATCTTGGGACCGGATTGGGCCCGGATCTTCAAACCGGATTGGTGAGGGACGGACTGCGTTGCGATCGGTTAGGCCTTGGTGTAGGTGTCTTCGATGATCAGATTGAACAGTTCGGTCAGACTCGTCCCCATGGCGGCTGCCTGTTGCGGAATGATGCTTTGCGCGCTCATCCCGGGGATGGTGTTGATTTCGATCAGGTAAGGGGTTTCGCCCTTGATGATAAAGTCGACCCGCACGACGCCCCGACAATTCAGCGCTTTATAGGCGGCCAGGGTCAATCGGTTGACTTGCGCCACCACCGAGGCGGGCAGATCGGCCGGCGTGACTTCCCGGGAACGACCTTCATATTTTGCATCGTAATCGAAAAATTCGGTTTCGCAGATCAGTTCGGTGATCGGGAAGATATACTCTTTACCGCCGGCGATCATCACGCCGCAACTGATCTCCCGTCCTTCGATGAACTCTTCCAACAGGGCCTGATCGCTCTCTTCCCACGCTTTGTGTACGGCTTTTACGAGTTCTTCGGAGCGTTTGACTTTGGTGACACCGAAACTGCTGCCGCTGGCATTGGGTTTGACGAACAACGGGAGTCCCAATTGGGCGATGATGGCTTCGGTATCGATCGGAGCGTTGCGGTTGAGGCGGACTTCCCGGGCCAAATAGACTCCGGTACTGGCTACGGCCCGTTTGCAGGCCGCTTTGTCGAAGGTCAACACGGAAGAGACCATGCCGCAGGAGGAGTACGGAATGTGCATCATATCGAGATAGGCCTGCAGGTGTCCGTCCTCCCCGGGGGTGCCGTGAATGATGATTAGGGCATAGTCGAGGTGGATTTTTTCGCCTTGAAGGGTCAGCGTAAAGTCGTTGCGATCCAGGTCGGTTTCGGTGCCATCCGGGGCCGTATACCACCAGCGGGTACCGCGCAACATGATGCGATAGACATTATAGCGTGTAGGGTCCAGGGCCTGTTGGACGGTCTGGGCGCCTTTGAGGGCGATCTGCCATTCCGAGGAGTCGCCTCCGGTCATCAGAGCGATGTTGAGTTTCATGGGTGAGGCTGTATTTTTCGAGGCGTAAAGGTAATGCTTTTCAGGGCATGTTGTCAGGGATTATACAAATCGACGTAGTGAAAATCGAAAATTTCTTTCAGTAATTTGAGGTACTCGCGCGCTTCGGCATTCTCGGGGTCGGCCGTCAGCACGGCGACAAAGTCGTTATAGGCTTGATCGAAACGACCGGCGCGATGATACGCCTTCCCGCGTTGCAGGAGCAATTGGGGATCGTTCGGACTTTGTTCCAAGGCGAAGGTGAGCGCTTCGAGTTTATTTTCGAGAGTATCCATACAATTGATGTGCTTGAATGTACGACCAGATGCCGGGCGGTAATTCGTTACGGCTGTCGTCGCCGCGGGCGATCAGCTCTCGGATGTCGGTGGCGGCCTGAGGCATCAGGGGAACGTTTTTCAGGTAGTGAAAGCGGCGGGAAAACGCGTCGGCAGGGGGATCGTATCCTGCTCGCGGGTAGACCCATACCGGATAATGGTCGAGGATATCGTCGTGACGGATCCAGCGCCGGAAACCGGCGACATTATCGCTGCCGATCAACAGGCTGAAATGGCGGTCCGGATAGCGTTTCGACAGGGCTTCCAGGGTTCGGATCGTGATCGAGGGTCGAGGTAGCTCGAACTCGATGGTGCAGATTTCGATGCGATCACGGTTTCGGGCACTTTGCAGGGCCAGGCGGACCATGGCCAACCGATCCTGTTCGGAGGCGAGTTCTTCCGCTTTTTTCAGGGGGTTATGCGGCGAGATCACCCACCAGAGTTGGGCTTCGGGAAAGTGATCCAATACCTCGTCGGCGACGGCCACATGGCCTTGATGAGGCGGGTTGAATGACCCGAAATAGAGAATGGTATCGGAGCTCGCCACGTGCAGGGGTCTATCGGGTGAGAAATTCGGTGAGAATCCGTTGGGTCTCGGCCACGGCCTGCGACAAGTCGTCGTTCACGACAACTCGGTCGAAACGTTCGGCATAGGTCAACTCTTCGGTGGCTTTGGCTACTCGTTTTTCGATCACCTCGGGGGCATCGGTTCCCCGGCCCACCAACCGGCGTCGCAACTCTTCGACCGAAGGAGGCATGATGAAAATGGCCAGTGCCTGGTCGCCGAAACGTTGTTTGAGGTTGACGCCCCCCTTGACATCGACATCGAAAACGATCACATGGCCCTGGTTCCAGATCCGTTCGGTTTCGCTATACAGCGTGCCGTAGCAGGTGCCGGCATAGACCTCTTCCCATTCGACGAACTCGCCGTTTTCGACACGGCGTCGAAACTCCTCGTTCGAGAGAAAATAGTACTCCTTGCCGTTTTGTTCGGTACCGCGCGGAGCACGGCTGGTGGCCGAAATGGCAAATTCGAGTTGCGGAAAGCGTTCGAGCATATAGCGGATCAGGGTCGATTTTCCCGCACCGGAGGGAGCGGAAAAAATAACCACTTTATGGTCTCGTACGGGCATGGAGGGTTTGTCGGACATGGCACGACGGATTTTACAGAATGTTCAACAGTTGTTCTTTGATCTTTTCCAGTTCGTCTTTCATTTCGACGACCAGGATTTGCATTTCGGCGTTGTTGGCTTTGGAGCCCAGGGTGTTGATTTCTCGGCCCAGTTCTTGGGCGATAAAACCGAGCTTGCGCCCTACCCCCTCTTCGCTGTGCGCCACTTCGCGGAAATAGTTGCAATGGTTTTGCAGACGGACTTTCTCTTCGGTAATGTCCAGTTTTTCGACGTAAAAGATCATCTCCTGCTCCAGCCGGTTGCTGTCGACCGGAATACCCATCGATTCGATGCTTTCGCGAATGCGGTTTTTGATCGTTTCGGTACGGGCCTTTTCATAAGGAGTGACTTCGTTTTTGAGGCTTTCGATCTTGTCGATGCGACGCAGCAGGTCGGCAATCAGGGCTGCACCCTCTTGCTGGCGGAATGCATCGAGATGATCCAGTGCGGTTTCGACGGTTTGGAGCAACACGGCGGCTTCCTGTTCGTCGATCGACGCGGCTTCGTTTTGGATCACGTCGGGCAGCCGTACAATGGCGGCCATCACGGCGGCATCCATGGCGCTACCGCCCCACTCCATGTGGTTGGCCTCGGCTATGTCCTGCAGTTGTCGATAATAGCTGGTGAAGGCCTCCCGGTTGATCGATACCGTTGAGCCCCCTTCCGTTATTTCATAGGAGATGAAAACGTCGATTTTCCCGCGTTTGAGCCGTCCGGTGATGCGGTTGCGGATGTCATATTCATAGGGACGGTATATTTGCGGCAATTTGATGCTCAGGTCAGCCTGTTTGCTGTTGAGCGAGCGAATTTCCACGGTGATTTTTTTCGGACCGAACTGGGATTCGCCCTTGCCGTATCCTGTCATGGATTTGATCATGGGGTGATAGTTTTTGTTTACGTGCAAAAGTATGGAAATTTTGTTAGATAATTCTTTTCTGAAAGGTGATGTTGTAGAAAATAGCGCGTTTGTTAGGGGTTTCCGGTAATTTATGCTATTTTTGAGGGTAATACTGAAACCTTTTATTAAAGCTTTTTTACGTATGAAAAAACATAATTTCAGCGCAGGTCCTTCTATCCTTCCGCGCGTAGCTCTCGAAAATGCGGCCAAAGCTGTGTTGGATTTCGATGGTATCGGTCTTTCGTTGCTCGAAATTTCGCACCGGACCAAGGATTTCGAAGCCGTGAATGACGAAGCCGAATCGCTTTTCCGGGAGTTGTTGCAGGTTCCCGACAACTATAAAATCATTTTCCTGGGGGGCGGTGCCAGCACTCAGTTCTTCGAAGTGCCCTATAATCTGCTCGAACATAAAGCCGGTTATATCAATACGGGGGTTTGGGCGAAAAAAGCCATTAAGGAGGCGAAAAATTTCGGGGAAGTAGAGGTGATCGCCTCATCCGAAGATCGGAATTTCAGCTATATCCCGAAAGGTTATACGATTCCGACCGATCTGGACTATCTGCATATTACGACCAATAATACGATTTATGGGACGGAATATCACGGCGATATCGACTCTCCGGTTACGTTGGTGGCCGATATGAGTTCCGATATTCTGTCGCGTCCGGTGGATGTGACCAAGTATGGTTTGATCTATGGCGGGGCACAGAAAAATATGGGCCCGGCCGGGGTGACTTTCGTCATTGTTCGGGAAGATATTCTGGGCAAGGTGAGCCGTCCGTTGCCGTCGATGGTGGACTATCGCAATCATATCGCCAATAAGTCGATGTTCAATACCCCGCCGGTGTATGCGATCTATGTGATGCGCGAAACGCTCAAATGGCTCAAATCCATCGGAGGTGTTCCGGAAGTACAAAAACGGAATCAGGCCAAAGCGGCATTGCTGTATGGCGAAATTGATCGTAACCCGCTCTTCAAGGGAACGGCGGCTGTCGAAGACCGTTCGTTGATGAATGTCTGCTTCGTGATGGCCGACGGTTATGAAGATTTGGCCCCGGAATTTTTGAAATTTGCGACCGAACAAGGTATGGTCGGGGTCAAAGGCCATCGTTTGGTGGGTGGTTTCCGGGCGTCGATCTATAATGCGATGCCGATCGAAAGCGTTCAGGCATTGGTGGATTGCATGCGCCAGTTCGCTGAACAACATGCGCGTTAGGCGATGCCTCTGATGACGGTATATCGGCCTTCGACTGCCAAGAAGGCTGTATTTTTCAACGATTTAATCGATGATACTATGAAAATATGCGTGGCTACCGAGAAACCGTTCGCACGGGCTGCGGTGGACGGAATCCGGGACATTGTAGAAAAAGCGGGCCTCCAAATGAGCCTGTTGGAAAAATATACGGATAAAGCCGATCTGTTATCGGCCGTGGCCGATGCCGATGCTTTGATTGTGCGCAGCGACAAGGTGACAGCAGAGGTCATTGACGCAGCGCCGCAATTGAAAATCGTAGTGCGGGCCGGAGCCGGCTATGATAATGTCGACCTGGAAGCTTGTACGCACCGAGGCATTGTGGTGATGAATACCCCGGGACAGAACTCCAATGCGGTGGCAGAGCTGGCCATCGGCATGATGATCTATATGGCCCGGAATCAGTTTACGCCGGGTACGGGTTCGGAAATCAGTGGCAAAAGGCTGGGAATTCAGGCCTATGGTAATGTCGGCCGGATTGTGGCTCGTTATGGGGCGGCGTTGGGTATGAAGGTCTATGCTTTCGATCCGTATGCCAACCCGATGCTCTTCGACGCCGATCAGGTGCAGGCCGTCTCCTCGGTCGAAGAGCTGTATGCCTGCTCCGACTACCTGTCGATTCACATTCCGGCTACGGACCAGACGCGCCGTTCGATCGGTTACGACCTGATTTGTCGGATGCCGAAGGGGGCGACGCTGGTCAATACGGCCCGCAAAGAGGTGATCGATGAGGTCGGCCTGATTCGGGCCCTGGAAGAACGTCCCGACATCAAGTACATTACCGATATCGCGGCCGATGCGCAGGCGACGCTGAATGAAAAATTCGGGAAACGGGTCTTCGCCACGGCCAAGAAAATGGGGGCCGAAACTGCCGAAGCCAATATTAAGGCCGGCTTGGCGGCCGCCTCGCAAGCGGTCGATTTCCTGTTGCATGGGAATCGTAAATTTCAGGTTAATAAGTAAGGAATCAACGCAGAGAGGGACGGTATGGACCTTCCTCTCCGATTATACAAACAAGCAGGATAGTGGGGCCGGTCCAGGAGGTCGGCCCCTTTCAAACCGACAAAAATGGTACGTATCAAACCTTTTCGGGGTATCCGTCCCCCTGCCGAGCATGCCGCAGAGGTGGCTTCTCGCCCGTACGATGTGCTCAACTCACAGGAAGCCAAGGAGGAAGCGACGGAGAAATCGTTATTGCACATTATTAAACCGGAGATCGATTTCGATCCGATTGCGGACGAACATACTCAGCCGGTTTATGATAAAGCGGTGGAAAACTTTAAACGGTGGCAAGACGAAGGCTGGTTGGTGCAGGACGATACGGATAAATACTACGTCTATGCCCAAACGATGGATGGCCGGACTCAATATGGATTGGTAGCGGCTTGTCATTTCGGGGATTACATGCAGAATAAGATTAAAAAGCATGAATTGACCCGGCCCGATAAAGAAGAGGATCGAATGATTCACGTGCGTAATCAAAACGCCAATATCGAACCGGTCTTTTTCTCGTACCCGGCTGTTCCTGAAGTGGATGAGATCATCCACCGGATTGTTACCGAACAGGAGCCGGTCTATGATTTTACGGCAGCGGATGGATTTGGACACCACTTTTGGGTGATTGACGATGTGGCCGTCCAAGAACGGATCACCGAGTTATTTAAAGATATTCCGGCGCTGTACGTGGCCGATGGGCATCACCGTACGGCCGCAGCCGCCCGTGTAGGCCAGGAAAAAATGGAATCCAATCCGAATCATACGGGCGACGAAGAGTATAACTATTTCTTGGCGGTGATTTTCCCCGACAACCAGTTACGGATCATCGATTACAACCGGGTGGTCAAAGATCTGAATGGCCTGACCCCAGAGGAGTTTCTGGAAAAATTGGCGGTCGATTTTGAGGTGGAAGATTGCGGTACGGAGGAACCCTACCGGCCGGATCGGTTACATAATTTCGGCATGTACCTGGCCGGTCATTGGTATAGTTTGACGGCGAAACCGGGCACCTATGATGACAATGATCCGATCGGTGTGTTGGATGTGACGGTGTTGTCGAATCGGGTGCTCGATGCGTTGTTGGGCATCAAAGATTTGCGGACCGATAAACGGATCGATTTTGTGGGCGGAATCCGCGGTTTGGGCGAATTGCAACGTCGCGTGGACAGCGGAGAAATGCAGGTTGCTTTTGCGCTCTATCCGGTTTCGATGCAGCAACTGATCGATATTGCCGACTCGGGCAACATCATGCCTCCGAAAACCACGTGGTTTGAACCTAAATTGCGTTCGGGATTGGTGATTCATAGTTTGGATTGATTTTCAGTCAGTTCTGCGTAATACGTTTAGGCTCTACCCTACCAAAACCACCTTGTCGGCCGGAATCGATCCCGAAGACAAGGTGGTTTTTGTCGATCTGTCCGGAGCGGTGAGGAGGAAATCGGCCGGGGGATGTGGTTTATTTAGAGGTAGAAAACGAGCGGAAATTTATTTTAGGGATCGTAAAAAATAAGAATAATTATTATCGGATTGGGGAGAAGTAGTTAAATTTGTAAAGCAAATTTCAATAAATTATGTCAAAAATAAAGGGAAAGGTATTGATCGACCGTGAACGTTGCAAGGGTTGCGACCTATGTGTGGCGGCGTGTCCGGTTCATATCTTGGCCCTGGCCGACCAGGTGAACGCCAGAGGCTATCATTTCAGTACGGTACAACAACCCGACTCCTGTATCGGATGTGCCAGTTGTGCCTTGGTATGTCCGGATAGTTGCATCACGGTATACCGTCAGAAAGTAGAAGCATAATAGAAAAGTATAACATCCAAACGAATGAAGGAAGAGGTAAAATTGATGAAGGGGAACGAAGTGGTGGCTGAAGCGGCCATACGTTGCGGTTGTGACGCCTATTTCGGTTACCCCATCACTCCCCAATCTGAAGTTCTGGAGACGCTCATGCAATTGCGTCCCTGGGAAACCACCGGAATGGTGGTTTTACAGGCCGAAAGCGAAGTCGCCGCGATTAATATGGTGTATGGCGGGGCCGCTTGCGGCAAAAAAGTGATGACCTCCTCGTCGAGTCCGGGGATCAGCCTGATGTGCGAAGGATTGAGCTATCTGGCGGGTGCCGAACTGCCTTGCGTGGTGGTCAACGTATCGCGCGGGGGTCCCGGTCTGGGGACCATTCAACCGTCGCAGGCTGATTATTTCCAGGCCGTTAAGGGAGGAGGTCACGGTGACTATCATCTGATCGTCTTGGCCCCTAACTCGGTGCAGGAAATGTATGATTTCGTTTCGTTGGGATTCGAGCTGGCGTTCCGTTACCTGAACCCGGTGATGATTCTCTCCGATGGTGTGATCGGCCAGATGATGGAAAAAGTGGTCTTGTCGGAAGCCGTTCCTCGTTGGACGGACGAACAGATTGTCGCCCAAAGCGGTTCGTGGGCGGTATACGGCAAACCCGAAACCCGGACCCGGAATATCGTCACCTCGCTGGAACTCGAAGCCGATCGGCAGGAAAAGGTCAATCTGAAATTGATCGAAAAATACCGTCGCGTGGCGGCCAACGAAGTGCGTTATGAAACGTTCCAGTGTGAAGATGCCGACTATGTGTTGGTAGCGTACGGATCTTCGGCCCGTATCTGCTCGAAGGTGGTGGAAATGGCTCGTGAAGAGGGGCATAAAGTCGGATTGTTGCGTCCGATCACGCTGTATCCTTTCCCGTCGGGAGCGATTCGTGAGCTGGCCGATCGTGTGAAAGGGTTCCTGTCGGTAGAAATGAACGCCGGACAGATGGTCGAAGATGTCCGTCTGGCCACAGAACATCGCGCTCCGGTAGCCCATTACGGTCGTATGGGCGGGGTGGTACACTCGCCGAGCGAAGTGTATGAAGCATTGAAACGGGAATTTATCAATCAGTGAAAATCATGGCAGCAGAAGTGGAAATGAAACCCGAAAATCTGGTTTACGCCAAACCGCGTCTGATTACCGATAAGACAATGCACTATTGTCCGGGATGCAGCCACGGGGTGGTGCATAAACTGATCGCCGAGGTGATTGACGAAATGGGCCTCGAACACGATACGATCGGTATTTCGCCGGTGGGATGTGCGGTGCTGGCTTACGACTATATCGATGTGGACTGGGTGGAATCCGCCCATGGTCGGGCAACGGCCTTAGCGACCGCAATCAAGCGTTTGCGTCCCGATAAGATGGTGTTTACCTACCAAGGTGACGGCGACCTGGCCGCCATCGGGACCGGCGAAACCATCCATGCCGGGAACCGAGGTGAAAATATCACGGTGATCTTTATCAATAACGCGATTTATGGGATGACGGGCGGTCAGATGGCTCCTACGACCTTGTTGGGGATGAAGACGGCTACGACCCCGTATGGACGAGATCCTCGTTTGAACGGTTATCCGTATAAGATCGGGGAGGTAATGAGTTTGTTGGACGGCGTCTGCTACGTGACCCGTCAGAGTGTACACACCCCGGCTGCGGTTCGCAAGGCCAAAAAGGCCATTCGGAAAGCCTTCGAAAATTCGATGGCAGGCCGAGGACTTTCGCTGGTAGAGATTGTGGCGACCTGCAATTCGGGTTGGAAGCTCTCTCCGGTCGAAGCCAACCGTTGGATGGAGGAACACATGATGGAGTTCTATCCGTTGGGCGATTTGAAAGATACCGAGAAGAAGTAATACGACTATGATAAAGGAAGAGATCATTATTGCGGGCTTCGGCGGACAGGGAGTTCTGTCGATGGGAAAGATCCTGGCCTACTCCGGCGTGATGCAGGGTTTGGAGGTCAGTTGGATGCCTTCGTACGGTCCTGAAATGCGAGGCGGTACGGCCAATGTGACGGTCATTTTGAGCGATCGTCCGATCAGTTCCCCGATTTCGCACGATTTCGATACGGCCATTATTCTCAATCAGCAGAGTATGGATAAGTTCGAACCGATGGTCAAACCCGGAGGATTGTTGATTTACGATCCCAATGGGATTTCTCATTTCCCGCAGCGGAAAGACATTCGGGTATACTCTATCGATGCGACGGCTGAAGCGGCTCGTAGCGGAAATATGCGGGTATTCAATACGATGATTTTGGGCGGTTATCTGAAAGTCAAACCGATTTTGACGCTCGATCATGTGCTGGCCGGATTGGCCAAATCGCTGCCCGAACGTTTGCATAAGTTGTTGCCGGCCAATGAAGCGGCGATTCGTCGCGGCATGGAGCTGATTCAGGAAAAAGAGGCTTAGCTGTCGGCAAACAGACGCGTCGAGGCGGAATTCTTACGGATTCCGCCTCGTTGTTTTCGGGATCTATACCGGGAAAACCTTCGAAAATTTCTTTATTTTGTGGAAACGAAAGGAACCAGTATGAACGAATTGGAAAAGATGCGGAGCAGTCAGTTGGCCGATATGCGTGCCGAAGAGCTCCAGCAGAGCTTTGTACATTGTAAGCGGCTATTGGCCCGCTTTCGGACCATGACGGTGTATGATGATGATTATCGGGCGGTTTTAGAGGATTTGATCCCCGGGATACCGGCTACGGCTGTGATTGTCCCTCCGTTTTATTGCGATCATGGACATGGAATTCGTTTGGGCGAACAGGTCTTTGTGAATGCGGGCTGTACGTTTTTGGATGGGGCTTATATTACCATCGGCGATTATACGCTCATTGGACCGGATGTGCGGATCTATACTCCGCATCATCCCATGGATTATCAGGCGCGTCGTCTTCCGCAAGAGTATGCTTATCCGGTGACGATCGGACGAGATTGCTGGATCGGAGGGGGAACGGTGATCTGTCCGGGGGTTCGGATCGGAGACCGGGTGGTGATCGGCGCCGGGAGTGTCGTGGTGAATGACTTGCCAGATGACTGTATGGCAGCAGGAAATCCGGCCGTGGTTAAAAAATACCTGCGTTAAGCGATCAAAAACCTATCGTTCCCTTTGGAATAACCTGACGAAGCGGCACATACCGGCGGCCAGGTAAAAATGGAGTCTTTCGGTATGGCGGAATGAGGCGAGGGAAGGACCATTACTCTTTTTGCATGTCGTCGTAGCTTCTTAAGGTAGGAAGGCTCAGATGGTATTTGACGGCAATGATGCGGCAGGCCACGACCGACAGGGCCGCAATGGTCTGTACGGCATTGGGGTTGAGGTCGATTTGTAGGCCGATCCAATAAAATACGCCGCCTACGATACAGGCTAAGGCATAGATATCTTTACGAAAGATCAGCGGTTCTTCATTGATGAGGATGTCGCGCATGACCCCGCCGAAAGCCCCGGTGATGGTTCCCATGACGATGGCCACCCAAAAGGGAAAACCGGCCAGCAACGATTTTTGAATACCCACGACCACAAATAAGGCCAATCCGATGGAGTCGAAGATAAAGAAAGTGTTGTTGAGCCGGATCAGGTATTTGCCGAAGATAATCACCAATAGCAGGGCGATTCCGGTCACCGTCAGATAGATGCCGTTTTGCATCCAGAAGGGGGTGATATCCAGCAATAAATCGCGCAGGGTCCCACCTCCGATGGCGGTGATAAGCCCTACGACATAGGCCCCGAACCAATCGAATTGTTTGGCTGAGGCCAACCGAATGCCGCTGATGGCGAAAGCCAGCGTGCCGAGGATTTCGATAACCGTCGTAAAGAACGTCGTACTCATCGCAGGTTTGAGATTTCGGTTCGAACGGTTTTATTGGGCCCGAAAGGAGGTGATAGCTTTGAACCCGCGCAGCAACTCGTCGGTATTCATCCGTTTCTTGCCGGCTAATTGTAATTGCTGAATGTGAAGCCATCCGTCCGCACAGCCGATGGAAAGGTCGGTTTTCCCGTCCGAGCGGATCTGGCCGGGGAGGGTTCCGGACGCTTTTTCTCCATAAGCACGGTAGATTTTCAGCATCTGGGAGGGATGGGGTTCGGTGTCGAGGCTGACCAGTTCGCACCAGGCGCCCGGATAAGGGCTCAGTCCCCGAATCAGATGGCAAATTTCATCGGTCGATTTGTGCCAGTCGATATGGCAGGTTTCTTTAAAGATTTTCGGGGCGGGTTTCTCTTCCGAAGATTCGAGCTGTGGAACCGGTACGGCTTCGCCGCGTGCGATACGGTCGACCGTTTGCAGCACCAGTTGAGTCCCTTCGATCATCAGTTTGTCATGCAGACTGCCGGCGTCATCCTGGGGGTCAATGGCGACCCGAATACGACCCAGAATGTCCCCTTTATCGATTTCGTGATTAAGCATGAAGGTGGTGACACCGGTCTCTTTTTCGCCGTTGATCAGGGCCCAGTTGATCGGAGCCGCACCCCGATAAGCGGGGAGTAACGAAGCGTGTAGGTTGAATGTTCCTAAACGGGGGGCTGTCCAAATCACTTCGGGCAACATGCGAAAGGCGATCACAATCCCCAGATCGGCTTGTAAGGCACGGAAGCTCTCTACAAAATCGGGTGCTTTGAGTTTTTCGGGTTGCAGGACCGGCAAGCCGACTGACAAGGCATATTGTTTGACGGCCGATTGTTGCATTTTCAGTCCTCGTCCGGCCGGTTTGTCGGGAGAGGTCACCACGGCAACAATCTGATACCCGGCCTCTACCAATTTTTGCAACGGCATAACGGCGAAATCGGGCGTACCCAGGTAGACGATTCTTAACTGTTTAGGATCCATAGAAGTGTGTTTGGACGGTTCTTATAGGGGAATGGGGTTACAGGCAGGGGAATGGGGTTACAGGTAGGCCGGATTTTGGATTGCCCTTTCGGAGGCCGGTTAGCTCCTTCTGGGAAAAGCCGACTACCGGTGAGTGATCTCACCGGTAGTCAGAATGTGCCGAGCCTTTGGGTAAGCCTCGGTTTATTTAAGCAGGCCCAGTTTATGGCCCATAACGGCCTCTTTGGTTTTCAGGTATTTTTCGTTGTAGGGATTGGGCGGAATCACGATCGGAACAATCTGATCGATACTCAAACCGTATCCTTCCAATCCGGCTCGTTTGAGCGGGTTGTTGGTGAGCAGTTTCATTTTGGTGATGCCGATCTCGCGCAGGATGCTGGCCCCTACCCCATAGTCGCGTTCATCGACCCGGAAGCCCAACTTGAGATTGGCTTCAGCCGTATCGTACCCCTCTTCCTGGAGTTTGTAGGCCTTCATTTTGTTGCACAGGCCGATGCCTCGGCCTTCCTGGTTCAGGTAAATCAGAGCCCCTTTCCCCTCTTTTTCGATCATCTGCATGGCGGTATGGAGTTGGTCGCCGCAGTCGCAACGATACGACCCCAGAATATCGCCCGTCGCGCAGGAGGAGTGCATGCGGACCAAGACGGGTTCATCTTTTTCCCAGGAGCCTTTGATCAGCGCAAAGTGTTCCAAACCATTGCTTTTCTGACGGAACGGGATCATCTTGAAGTCGCCCCAACGGGTAGGCATTTCGACCATTACCCCTTTTTCGACGATCGATTCGCTTTTGAGTCGGTAAGCGATGATATCGGCGATGGAGACGATCTTCAGCCCGAATTTTTGGGCAATTTTCAGCAGGTCGTCCAGACGAGCCATGGTGCCGTCTTCGTTCATGATTTCGATGAGGGCACCCCCTGGCGTCAGACCGGCCATACGGGTCAAATCGACAACGGCTTCGGTATGGCCCGGACGGCGCAAGACACCTTTGTTACGGGCCCGTAACGGGAAAATATGTCCCGGGCGGCCCAAATCGCCAGGCTTGGTGGCCGGGTCGATCAACGCCCGGATGGTACGAGCCCGTTCAACGGCCGATACACCGGTGGTCGATCCTTCGCCCAACCAGTCGACCGATACCGTGAACGGAGTTCCCAGCAGCGAGGTGTTATCTGCCACTTGCATGTTCAGTTCCAATTCTTTGCATCGATCTTCGGTCAGCGGGGCGCACAGAACTCCCCGACCGTTGTGGAGCATGAAGTTGACAATTTCGGGTGTGATTTTTTCTCCGGCCACGATAAAATCTCCTTCGTTTTCGCGGTCTTCGTCGTCGACGACGATGACGACTTTGCCGGCGCGGATGTCTTCGAGTACCTCGTCGACACTATTGAGTGTTCGCTGTTTTTCCATGGTCGTGTTTATTTCGTTTGAGAATATTTTGCAATTTGGCTTTCAGTTTTTTATACTGCATATAATACCATTCGGCATTGAGCAGATTGGAGTCATTGGTGGCTTTGTAGGTCAGGTAGATCGAAATGGGCAGCAGCACGAACGAAGAGAACCATACCCCTTGGAAGGAGCTCCAGCTGCCTTCTCGCGCCATTTTTTCTCCGGTCATGGAGATGATGTAATAGATGACGAAAAAGGCGACCGATACGACAATCGGGGTCCCCAATCCTCCCTTGCGGATGATGGCGCCCAGCGGTGCTCCGATCAGGAAAAAGATCATGATCGAGGCCGGCAAGGACATTTTGTTGTGCCAGGAGATCTGATATCGGTAGAGCTGGCTGAGGGCATCCTTGGAGGTGGATTCGTCGAAGGTATAGGAGTTCCTGGCGCTTTTGGCGCTACGGATAGCCGATTCGTAGAGCTCTTTTTTCTGGCGGACATCCAGGGCCGGAATTTGAGCCTGTACGTCCAGCTGGGGTTTGGGCTGAGGTTTGGGAAGGGAGTCGACTACAATCGACAGATCGTGTGGGAAGAGGAAGCTTTGCATCATGGGGTCGTACGAGGCCGAGGCAGTCTCTTCGCTCAATCGCCGCAGGGAGTCGATCCCGATCTCCAGGTCGTGAATATTTTTGGTTTGGCTATTGTTATTGAACAGCGACATGTCGCTACGTTCGAAGTCGAATCCCGTCAGCGGAATCACCCCTTTCTGCACGTCGAACATATGGTGACGCAGGGCACTGTTGGTAAACCAGTCGGCGTAACTACGGGAGTTTTCGTACGTTTCGCCGTTATAGAGGGTGACCAATAGAAACCGCTTGTCGTCCGAAAGGGTGATATACCCCGAATCGGCGACGGTGGTGGTCATATTTCCACTTTGGTCGCGGGTGTCGTAGATCAGGACGTCGGTCAGCAATTTGGTATGGGGATCTTGTTTGCCGACCCGGATACTCATATTTTCGATGCCGTTGAAGAAGATTCCGTCTTTAAATTCGATCGACTGTTTCTGTTGTCGGACGTCGTACAAGAGGGCGAACATTTTTTGTGTGGCGTAGGGCACCAGATTGTTGGCCACGAAGAAACTGGCCACAGCGATGAAAAAGACAACGATAATCAATGGTTGGAGAATACGGGGCAAGGAGATGCCGGCCGATTTGAGGGCCAACAGTTCATAATGTTCGCCCAGGTTCCCCAGGGTCATGATGGCGGCCAACAGGGTGGCCAGCGGCAAGGCCATCGGGATCATGGTGGCCGAGACATACCACATCAGTTCGAAGATGACGTCCAGTCCGATTCCTTTCCCCACCAGTTCGTCGATATAGCGCCACATGAACTGCAGCAACAGGACGAACATCACGATAAAAAACGTGAGGATCATCGGCCCTAAATAGGCTTTAAGGATCAGTTTGTGAACGGTTTTCATACCTTAGCGGGTTGCCTGCGCCAGCGTCGCAAAGTTAATAGTTTTACTACAATAAGCGTAAGGGTCAGGACAAATATTGTGGAGGCGCCGGAGGGGATGTTGCTGCGGTAACTGATATAGAGGCCGACGAATGCGCACAGTGCGGCGATCACGGAGGCATAGAGGGCCATACGGCCGAATCGTTTGGTCAACGCTCCGGCAATCACGGCCGGGATGGTCAACAGAGAGATCAGCAAGACGATGCCTACGACGCGGATGGTAATGACGATGGTGACCGCAGTGAGGGCGGACATCAGATAGCTGATGGTTCGTGTGGGCATTTGTTGGCTGCGGGCGTATTCACGATCGAAGGCGGTGTAGAGAATCGGTCGATAAAACAGGGTAAAGAGAATCAGAATCAAGACATCGGTGATACCCATCCAGACGATATCTTGCGGGGTGACGCTGAGGATGTTCCCAAACAGGAAGCTCATCAGGTTTGGGGCATATCCGGGTGTCAGATAGATGAAGACGATGCCGATGGCCATTCCCAGCGACCAGAGCAGGCCGATGGCCGAGTCTTCGCGGATTTGTCGACGAGCCGAGAGGGTTTCGATGCCCAGCGAGGCCAGAATGGCGAAGACAAGGGCCCCTAACAACGGGTTGATGCCGAAATAGTAAGCCATTCCGATGCCGCCGAACGAGGCGTGGGTGATGCCTCCGCTCAGGAAAACGAGCCGTCGGCAGACGACATACGTACCGATAATACCACAGGCCAGCCCTGTCAAGAGACAGGCCAGTGCCGCATGGCCCAGAAACTGGTATTGAAATATTTCTCGAATAAAATCCATAGGCGGTAAGGGGACAAAATTACGGCTTTTTTCTTAATAAATGGAGCAGTTTTCGTACTTTTGCTTCCGATTTCAAATGTGTTTTCATGACAGCTGTGAAGAAGGTTGGTTTTCGCACCTTGGGATGCAAGCTCAATTTTTCCGAGACCTCGACCATTGCCCGGGCTTTTGAGCAGGGCGGGTTCGTACGGGCCAAACAGGGCGAGTCAGCGGATATCTATGTCATTAATAGTTGTTCGGTGACGGAACATGCCGATAAGAAATGTCGGAATTTGGTGCGTCGGTTGGTGCGGGAGAATCCGCAGGCGTTGGTTGTGGTGACGGGGTGTTACGCCCAACTCAAACCCCGTGAAGTGGCCGCGATTCCAGGAGTCGATCTGGTGGTGGGCAATAACGAAAAGGGGTCGATTCCGGAGCAGGTGGCTGCGTTGGCCGCCGCTCGGGCCAACGGACAGGAACGGGCCGGAGCGGTGATCCATACCTGTGAAGTGGAGGCGCTGACGGAATTTTTTGCGGCCTTCTCCAGCGGAGACCGGACGCGGTCGTTTCTCAAAGTGCAGGATGGTTGCAGTTATCGTTGTTCGTATTGCACCATTCCGTTGGCCCGAGGGGCGAGCCGCAATATCCCGGTCGCCAACCTGGTGGAAGAGGCTCGTCAGATTGCACAGCGAGGCCAAAAGGAGATTGTGCTGACGGGGATCAATATCGGCGATTTCGGACGCACGACGGGCGAATCGTTTCTGTCGTTGCTGGAGGCCCTGGATGCTGTGGAGGGAATCGAACGGTATCGCATTTCGTCGATCGAACCCAATTTGTTGACCGATCCGATCATCGAATTTACGGCCCGCTCCCGGAAGTTCCAGCCCCATTTCCATGTACCCTTACAGAGCGGTTGTGATCGGATTCTGGGGTTGATGCGTCGACGCTATACCACGGCTCGTTTTGCCGATCGGATCGCCGCCGTACGCCGAGCCATGCCCGATGTCTTTTTCGGCATTGACGTGATTGTGGGTTTCCCCGGCGAGACCGAAACGGATTTCGAACAGACCTATCGTTTTCTGGAAACGATTCAGCCGGCCTTTTTGCATATCTTCCCCTACTCCGTTCGTCCCCATACGCCGGCTGCGGAGATGCCGGATCAGGTCGATCCGCGGGTGTCGGCGGAGCGGGTCAAACGTCTCGGAGAGTTGTCGGATCGATTGCATCGGGCGTTTTGTGAGGCGCATGTCGGCCGCGAAGCCCATGTCCTGTGGGAAAGTACGCGTCATGGCGGGGACATGTTGGGGTATACGGAAAATTATCTGAGGGTACGCACGCCGTTTCAGCGGGAACGGATCAATACCGTGTCGCGCGTTCGTTTGGGCGAACTGGGTCCGGACAATGTGTTGCAGGCCGATATATTTGACGCGTAGCTGATTTCTGAGGCGTTTTTTAAGCCGGTTCGTTCGAAAACGGTTTAAATTGTTATCTTTGCCTATTACGTAGGTGTGATTAAGGTTTTGATATGGGAATTCGAAAAAAGATTATGCTGGGATTCCTGACGTTGGGATTCTTGCTGTTTTTCTCGGGTCTGATGTCCTATTTTGAATTGGGTCGGTTGACCTATTCGACCCAGGGTATGTTGCAGACCAGCCGCCAAAATCTGGAAATCTCCAAAATTATGTTGGATGCGGTGCAGGATCAGAATAAGGCACTGCTGGAGATTATGGTGGCCGGAGAGACTTCCTATGATTCGTTGTTGCGGGCGGGGCGTGCTCAGTTCGATGGCGCGGTTCGTCAGGCCCGGACCTCTTCCCATGCGGTGTCGGCCCTGGATACGGTCATTGCGGCCAGTATACGTTATACCTCGTTGGTGGACAGTCGATTGGCGGAAGGCAAAGCGAGTGATAACGTCGAATGGTTCGTCAATGTGTACGGAACGTCGTATTACGAACTGACCTCCGCCGTTAAAACCTTCATGATCGCATCGCAACACATGATGGATACCGAAGCCCGTCAGGTGGAACGAACGGCCTATCGGGCGATTATGCCGGGCATCATTGCGTTGGTGATTGCGATTGTCATGATCTTGACCTTCTTCTATCTGGTCGATGTGTACTACATCCAACCGGTGTTGAAAATTACCCAGGGATTGCACAATTATATCCATGCCAAGGTCCCGTTTAATGTGACTTTTGAGGGAAAGGATGAGATTTTCCACCTGAAGGAGTATATCGAAACGCTGATCGATCAGCTGAAAAACAAGAAAACCGAATAATTCGTCGAAAGCTATGCGCCTGTATCTGGTCTTGCGGTACATGGGAATGATGATGATGCTGAATGCAGCCTTCATGCTGTTGTCGGCGCTCATCTCCCTGTTCAATGGGATGGATACGGGGTTTTATCCGCTGTTGCTCAGTTTCTTGCTGACCTCTATGCTGGGCCTTTTCCCCCTGATTTTCGTGCCTAAAGGGGAAAGTCTGACCTATAAAGAGGGGTATGGCATTGTCGTCGGGTCGTGGTTGGCGGCCTGTTTGGCCGGGATGATGCCCTATCTGTTGTGGGGGGGCGAGTTTACGCTGATCAATGCGTGGTTCGAAACGGTTTCGGGATATACGACGACCGGATCGACCATCTTGAACGATGTGGAGGCGTTGCCGAAAGGGTTGTTGTTTTGGCGTTCATCGACGCACTGGTTGGGCGGGGTCGGTGTCGTGATGTTTGCCCTGGTGATCCTCCCCTCCATGGGCCAGGCTAAACTGCGCCTCTCGAGCGTAGAGCTCTCCTCCATGGCCAAAGACAACTACCGCTATCGGACCCAGAAGATTTTGCAGGTCTTGTTGGTGGTTTATGTCGGATTGACGTTGGCCGAGACCATTTTATTGCGTATCGCCGGCATGAATTGGTTCGATGCCGTGAATCATGCCTTTTCGACCATTGCGACCGGAGGATTCAGTACGAAAAATTTGAGTATCGCCTATTATAACAATATCTGGATCGAATTGGTGGTCGGGCTCTTTATGACGGTATCGGCCATCCATTTCGGACTGATTTTTGCCACCATGACCGGAAAAAGCAACAATATCTTCCGTTCGGAAATTACGCGTTACTATTTGTATAGTGTCTTGATCGGTGGATTGATGATTGCGTTTAATTTGCGGGCTTTCGATATGTATCCGACTTTTTTGTCGGCCTGTCGGTATGCCTTCTTTCAGGCCTCGTCCATCGCCTCGACGACCGGTTATGCAACGGCCGATTCCGCCATTTGGCCGGGGTTGTCGATTTTGGTGCTGTTGATTCTGACGTTTCAGTGCGGATGTGCCGGGTCAACCTCGGGGGGTATCAAGTGTGACCGTATGTGGTTGATGTTTAAGGCAATCAAGGCTCAGTTGCTGAAATACCAACACCCCAATGCCATCATTCGGGTCAAAATGAATGGCGTGATTCAGGAGGACAGTGTGGTCAATACGGCCATGTTGTTCATTATTTTTTATATCTTGATTGTCGTTTTAGGCACTATTTTGGTGACGGCTTTCGGAGTCGATCTGTTGACGAGTTTCGGGATCGTGGCAGCCAGTATGGGCAATGTGGGCCCGGGATTTGGCGATGTGGGATCGATGGACAATTACCATATGTTGCCGGTCGCCGTGAAGTTTATCTGCACGATCATCATGTTGTTAGGTCGTTTGGAAATATTCGGATTTTTACAGTTGTTTTTGATAAAATGGTGGAAGTGAGAAATATGTCGGTACTGAAAGGTGTGTTTTGTTTGGCGTTGGGTATCAGCGTATGGAGCGGTTATGCCCAGGAAAGAGTGCCTGTCTCTGGAATGGAAGCAAACACCCAATATCGGACTTTGCTCGAACAGGAAAAGCAATTGCAACATGTGCAGGATTCGATCATGAGTCTGATGGAGACGATGCGGAAATCGTATGCTACCGATGTGGCCGGTCGTCAACAATATGCCCAGCAAATTCTGGATATGGAGAATGAACTGTATGAGGTTCGCAATCGCATCGGTATGGTGGGCAATGCCATCAGTAACCTGGAACAGGAGTATATCATCGGGAATATGAATGGTCCGTCGGTCGATCCGGCAGCCTTGTCCACGACCCAGACGGAGACGCGGCCCTTGGTTCAGAAACCGGTCGTTCAGAAGGCGAATTTGGTCTACAATGCCTATTTCAAGGAGCAGCTTTCGGGGTCGGACTATCAGACGCTGATTCAGGCACAGGAGCAGGAGACTTTGCCGTTGGAGATCATTGCGACATATATCGTGAACTATAAAGTGATGGATAGTTTGGCACGCATTTATGAAAGTGCCGAACGCGTTGAGGCGGAGGATGCCTATACGAAATTGCAGACGCTCTCGTCGATTAACGAGCGTTTGTCGGATTCCTTGGCACAGGTATGGGAATATATCTTCGATAACAAGACCTATATCTATAACTACTTGTTGGATAAGATGAATGAGAGCGATCTGTTGGCCGATTTCGGACGTCAGTTCCAACGGATCAACCAACGTGTCGCCTCGGCTCGCGATACGGTGGCTTCGGAGGCCGTGTATGCCTATCCCTTGCGCAAAAAGTTGACGTTGGATTATGAATATGCGTTAGCCGGATTGCTGGGATATACGCAAGCGCGCGATTCCATTGCCAAGGTGCAACGGTCGGTTTCCACGCTCAATTTTGCTTTTTCGGCGATCGATCCGCAACCTCGTAATTTTATTACATACAGCAAGATCGAACGTTCTGTGCCATCGATCTACAACAGTCGTAACCCGATTCCGGAAGCGGAGATTTTCCGCTATGGAACGGTCTATCGCATTCAGTTGGGGGTGTTCCAGCGCAAACAACCCATTTCGATTTTCCGGAATGTCCATCCGCTGTCGTATGACCAATTGGAAGATGGCCGGTATCGTTATTGTGCGGGGGGATTCCGCGAGTTAAGCGAGGCCCAGGAGGCGTTGGCCGAGATGAAAAAGATCGGGTTCCGTCAACCGAAAATTGTGGTATGGCGTGACGGCGTATTCGAATCGCTGGCGGAATCGGATAACTCTTCGGCGGGAGACACGTTTTATCGCATTGAAATCGCGGGCGAAGGCGATGTGATGAGCGATCGCGTCAAAGAGGTCATCGAATCGACCGTTCCGGGCAAAGAGATTTCGCGGACAGTCGATGCTCAGGGCGATTATGTCTACACGGTGGGTACGTTCGACAGCCGGGAAACGGCGGAAGATCTGGTGGCCCGTTTGTCGGGTTTGGAAGGCATCTCCGCTAAAATTCTGACGCTTGAACCGTAAATTTTCGCGAAAAATCGTTATCTTACCTACCTGATGCGATCGCAGCGGCGCGACGTGAAACGAAAACCGTATGTGGTTAATCATTATACTGATTCTCGTAGGATTGTTTTTGTTGGTGGCGGAGTTGGTTCTGTTGCCGGGAATCAGTGTGGCCGGTGTGGGTGCTATCCTCTCTTTTGCCGGAGCCATCTTTTTAGGGTATATGTATTATGGATTCTGGTTGGGATCTGTGGTGCTGACCGCCGTGGTGCTTTTGTCTATGGTGGCGGTGATCGTCTCGTTGCGAGCCAATACGTGGAGACGCCTTTCGTTGACGACGACCATCGATTCCACGACCACCCCTACCCCACAACAACGCGATATTCGGATCGGTCAACAGGGAATGACCGTAACGCGGCTGGCCCCTATGGGGAAAGTGTTGTTCGGAGAGGTTACCCTGGAAGCCCGCTCGATGGATGCCTATATCGATCCACGTCAACCGGTGGAGGCCATTGCCTTTGATAATACCGTCGTCATTGTCCGCCCTCTGGGAGGAAGCCGCATCCAACCGACAATGACCCCTTAGTAAAACCCCTAAAATTGACTTGTTATGCTTGGTTACGGATTGTTGGCAGTGATTGCTTTTGTGGCGATCGTCCTGCTGTGGTTCATTTTGTATTTTATTCCGATCGGCCTTTGGTTTTCGGCTTTGGTGTCCGGTGTGCGGATCAGTCTGTTGCAGTTGGTGCTGATGCGCTTCCGGAAAGTGCCCCCTTCGGTTATCGTGAATCAGTTGATCGCCGGAACGAAAGCCGGCTTGAATTTGGCGGCCAACGATCTGGAAGCCCATTTTTTGGCGGGCGGAAATGTGCCGAATGTGGTGACGGCGCTGATTTCGGCTCAAAAGGCCAATATTGCCCTCGATTTTCGAATGGCGGCCGCTATTGATTTGGCCGGACGTAATGTGGCCGAGGCAGTCCAGATGTCGGTCAATCCCAAAGTGATCAATACGCCCCCGGTAGCTGCCGTGGCGAAAGATGGGATTCAGTTGATCGCCAAAGCACGGGTTACGGTGCGGGCCAATATCAAACAACTGGTCGGCGGTGCGGGTGAAGATACCGTTTTGGCGCGGGTTGGCGAAGGCATCGTCTCGTCGATCGGTTCGTCGATCAGCCATAAGAGCGTGCTGGAAAATCCAGATTTTATTTCGCGGGTGGTCTTGGAGAAAGGGCTGGATGCCGGCACCGCCTTTGAAATTCTGTCGATCGATATTGCCGATATCGATGTAGGAAAGAATATCGGAGCGGTTCTGCAAATGGATCAGGCCAATGCTGATAAGAACATTGCCCAGGCAAAAGCGGAAGAAAAACGGGCTATGGCTGTCGCGATGGAACAAGAGATGATGGCCAAGGCTCAGGAAGCCCGTGCAAAAGTCATTTTGGCCGAAGCCGAAATTCCGTTGGCCATTGCCGAAGCTTTCCGCAACGGCAATTTGGGGATTATGGATTATTATAAGCTGCAAAATATTCAGGCCGACACCAAAATGAGGGAAGGCATTGTCAAAACAGGAAAAACGACTAAATAACCTATTGTTATGAAATCACTTTCGCGTAGAGCGTTTCTTTCGACGGCCGTGCGTTCGACAGCGGTTACGGCAGCGGCCTTTATGATCCCTTCGATCGTCGACGCCGCAATCAAAAAGGAAAAATCGGCGCATAAATCCGAGAAAAAAATTCAGTTGAAACAGAATGCGGTGGTTCTTTTGCAAGGCGACTCGATTACCGATTATGGCCGTCGGCGAGAGGTGACGACCTTTAACTCTCCCGAGGCCTTGGGATACGGATATGCAAGCCGAATTGCCTCGGCCCTGGTATTGAATCATGCCGCTCTGGCGCCGCGTATTTATAATCGAGGGGTCAGTGGAGATAAAGTCTATCAGTTGAGGGATCGGTGGCAAACGGATTGTTACGATCTGCAGCCCGATGTGCTGAGTATTTTGATAGGGGTCAATGATTTCTGGCATGCGATCGATGGCCATTATGATGGAACCCCGGAGGTTTATCGGCGCGACTATTTGGCCTTGATGGAGCAGACTCGGAACAAACTGCCGAATACGCAAGTGATTATCTGTGAACCATATGCCATCAATGGGGTGAAGGCAGTCACGGATGCCTGGTATCCGCAATTTGATGAAATTCGGGCCGCAGCCCGTGAGGTGGCGGATCAGTATGCCGATGTGTTTGTGCCCTTCCAAACGGTGTTTGATCAGGCCTTGGAGGTGGCTCCCGCCTCCTATTGGACGGGAGACGGCGTGCATGCCAATCTGGCCGGGAGTCAATTGATGGCTCAGGCCTGGCTGGAAGCAACGGGATTATAGTTTCTTTCTTTATTAAAGGGTATTCTACCGAGAGGTAGACGAGGTCATAGGAATGCGACACGGTTCATTAAAAACCGTGTCGCATTTTTTTTGTAAATAGTTGATTGATGGGTGGATAATGAAGAATTTTGACGGTTTTTCGGCGATCTTCTGGTTTATTTTTGTAAGAGAGGCAATGTAGCCTTTCTTAAAAATTTTAATTATGATTATAGGTTATTTGCGGGTCAGTACCGGTAAACAGCATCCAGCCAATCAACGGGATGAAATCCAGCGATTTGCAGTTACTCGACAGTGGAAAGTAGACGCCTGGGTGACGGAGATCGTCAGTGGAAAAAAACGGGAACAAGATCGGAAACTCGGTCTCCTGCTTCGGAGAATGAAACGAGGTGATACATTGGTTATTACGGAGATTTCACGTCTCAGCCGGACGCTGACAGAGATTATGGCCATTATGGGAAAGTGTTTACGAAAAGGAATTAATTTATATACGACAAAGGAGGGGTATACCTTTGATAATTCGATTAATAGTAAAGTGCTGTGCTTTGCTTTTGGGCTGGTGGCAGAAATTGAGCACAATTTGATCTCTATGCGAACCAAAGAAGCTTTGGCGTTACGTAAGGCCAAAGGAATGGTGTTGGGTCGACGAAAAGGTACATATACAAAATTTAATATTTTGATTGAAAATCGCTTACGGATTATTCAGATGCTTCGTCAAGGTCAATCTATTTCAGAAATTTGTAAATGCTATGCGCTGTCCCGAGATACGTTTAATAAGTTTCGGAAGAGTTATCCTTCCGTTCAGCATGCGATCGATGATAAAGAGCGGCAAAGACTCTCCCGATATTCAAAGAGATAATTGAGGAAAGGAAATAGAAAATAGGGCCACAAAATTTGTGGCCCTATTTGTTTAAATGTTGGTTAATTCGTCAATGTATTGTTACAAAGTTAAAAAATATAATAAGTATTTACAATAGCTAATTTAAACTTTTTTTATCTAATCGATTGGCCATGTTCTGCATCGGACATGTGTGGTTTTAAGGACCTTTTAATCGGATAATCGATTTAAACCAACGAATAAAACGAATTGTCCCATGAAACTGCCAAATAGAATATTTATATCGTTGTTATTCATTATGTTATGTATTTATGGGACGGCTCAAAACTCCACTCTACCTTCCATTGAGGAGAAAACCTTCCAGCAGGATACGGCCATTTTTCGATTTTCTCCCGGTGAACGCATGTTCTGGTATGATTATCAGGGAAATGCCGAATCTATTCGTCAAATGACGACTTTGATTCGAGGAAATAAATCTTCGATTGAAGCCGGTGATGTGAAAGTACGCGTGTTGGGTTTTTGCTCTTCGTATAATACTGTAAGTGAAAATCTTAAAGCTGCTAAAGATCGGAGTAATCAGGTAAAGTCATATTTTATCGTTCATGAGGGTCTGAAAGAGGCTCA
This sequence comes from uncultured Alistipes sp., assembly GCA_944326035.1. Classification (GTDB taxonomy): domain Bacteria; phylum Bacteroidota; class Bacteroidia; order Bacteroidales; family Rikenellaceae; genus Alistipes_A. The sequence goes on from CALVCS010000011.1 coordinate 266,069, forward strand.
TTTCCGGACGACTAATTCTACGCGTCGCTGGAGAGGGCTGAAAGATGTGATAGCGGTGGCTTATTTATGGAAGCCCACGGCCAGGCCGGTTGTGACGACCCCGATGTCTTCTGAGGTAATTTTCTCTGCGGAAGAACAAGACCGCTTAGTAACAGAAGCCTCCAAGGCAGAGCTCCCGACGGAGTCCCCCACTCCAACGCTGTCTCCGGCAGATGGGACGACCTCTTCGGGTTCTTCTTCGGTTGAACAATCTCCGGTTCAGACCCCTGTTGAGGTGGCTCCTGTGAAGGAAACGGATCCTTCCTATCGATGGGCGCTGAAAACCAATGTGGCTTATCTGGCGGCAACGGTGGCTAATCTGGGGGTGGAAGTTCGTGTTGGCTCTCATTATTCTATCGATCTTCCGGTATTGTATAGTCCCTATACGGTCGCTCGTGATTATCGGTTGCGTCTGTTGGTTGTTCAACCCGAATTCCGTTATTGGCTACACTCTCCTCTGCAAGGACACTTCTTTGGCGTCCATCTTCATGTGGGTGCCTTCAATCTTTCGATGGATGCGCAGAATCGATACCAGTCTCCTGATGGCTTTTATGGGGTAGGTCTGAGTTATGGTTATATGTTGCCGATCGCTCGCCATTGGGCGGCTGAGTTTACGATTGGAGCTGGGTATGTCCATACGAAATATGATGTCTATTACAATATCTCGAATGGAGCCAAATATGAAAAAGGCTTGTCTTATAATTATTGGGGGTTGACGAGAGTCGGGATCGGTTTAGTCTATCGGTTCGGTAAATAAGTTGAAGATATGAAGAAAAATGTCGGATATATAGTTGGGCTTGTGGCTTGGTTGGCGGTGAGTTGCGACTCGACGGTCCTGGAGTTTCCGGAGAATGGAGGTATTGATCCGACTCTGGTTCATGTGAATCTGTCCCTTGAGGTCGACCCTACTCTGGAGTCCTATACGACTACACAGATGTTGATGAAAGCCGATGGATCGCAAACGCACGATGTGCGTTGGATAATCGAAATTTTTCAAGATGCGGTGGACGGTACACCGGTCGCACGCCGTGTATTGAGTGCTGATCCGGATGTAGAGGGACACCATGCGATAGAGACGACGTTTGATCTCCATGCCGCGAAATATCAGGTGGTGGCCTGGATGGATTATGTGGATGATGGATCGATTGCCGATAAATATTATGTGATACCATCGCTCTCCAGCATTCGCATTCCCGAAACGGAAAATTACATCGGTGATGAGGACTATAAAGATACCTATGTGGGCCATCAAGAGATCGATCTGAGCGCTTATCGCACGCACTGGAACTCAACGGTCGATCAAACGGTGATCCTCGAACGTCCGATGGCCAAGATAGAGTTCATTACGACCGACATGGGTAAAGTGATTGCCGAATGGGCTGCGCGACGGGCCAAAACCAAGGCCGCTATGTCGGGGTCCACGGCGGCATTGGCCGATCAGGTGGATGTCTCTTCTTGGCAGGTCAATGTCGAATATGCGGGCTATTTTCCTTCGAGTTTTAATGCCTATACGAATAAACCGAATGATGCTCGACAGGGCGTCTCTTTTGTGAGTGCGATGACGCCGTTGTCGGGCCAGGAGGCACGTTTCGGCAGTGATTACATTTTTGTGAACGGAAATGAATCGGCGGTAAATGTGAACCTGACGATTTCGGATGCCCAAGGCAATGTGATCAATGAGGTACAAGGTATTCAGGTGCCGATTGTACGCGGCAAATTGACCAGTGTACGCGATGAGTTCCTGACGCGCAGTTTTACCCCCGGTATCGGAATCGATCCCGGATTCGATGGGGAAATCAATGTTGTCATTCCTGAGTAAAGACCGTGATGATGAAAATACGAAGATCGATAAAGTGGACATGGATGGGGTTGCTGTTCAGCTTTTTGATGGGATGTCAGAGCGAACCGGCAGAGACGCCGACCCCTTCAGTGATAGAAGGTCAGGTGGTGGTGCACTCTCAGAACGTCTGGGAAAATTCCTCTGTATCTCCCTCGAAGTCTGCTGAGAGTACTCTTTTGACTCAGGATGAGTTGACCTATACGTTTGAGGCGTGGACCCGTGGCTCCGACGCGCAATGTGTTTTGCATACAACCGCCACTGGGAGTGTACCAAGGGGCGTGCAGTTGAATATCGCTTTAGTGCCCGGAACCTATGATTTTTTGTTTTGGGCGGATTATGGAACGGGCCATTATCTCACCACGGATTTGCGTCGTGTTCAGGTGGTGACAACACCCTATCAGGCGGGTTCGAGCAACGATGCGTTTGCCGGGGTGCTGGAACAAGTGACATGGGCCGCGGGAAAGACGGGATATCAGGTACAGTTGAAGCGTCCGGTGGCCAGTGTGACATTCTCGGATACAAAAGCGAACGAACAGGCGAAACGCATGGAAGGTACCTATGGAGAGGTGTATACGGTGTACGATGTATTGACCGGAGACGTTTCGGCTCCGCTCTCCTCCCTATCGGTCTCATTCCCGGAGACGGTGATCGGTTCGATGGCGTTAGGGGAAGATTTTCTCTTTGTTCCACAGGCGGGTCAGTCGTTCTCTTTGACGCTCTCCGTGGGCGAGGTGACGAAAAAGATGGATGACATACCTCTGAAACCGAATTATAAGACCCGCATAACGAGTTCATTCTAACCTTAATAATAACCCTTTGATTATGAAGAAACTACTATTTGTCAGTCTCTGCCTGGGACTTTTGGCCGGGTTGACTTCCTGCCAAAAGGAGGTAGGCGGAACACAAGAGATCAACGCAACCTCTACGTTGACAGTCACTATCCCTCAAGACATTGCAACCCGAGCTGTGGCCGATTATGGAAAAGGGGCTCAGGTGAATCGCTGTATCCTGGAGATTTATCACGACGGCAAGTTGTATGGCGAACGTCAGGTACAACCGGTCAGCGGCAATCAGGTTACCTTTTCCGATCTGCGTTTGGTGACCTCCAAAACCTATGATTTTGTGTTGTGGGCCGATTGCGGGGATAACTTGGCCGATAACTACTACAATACCTCAGATTTAAACGCCGTAACGGTCAAGAAAACCTATACGGGGAATGATGATGGGTTTGATGCTTTCTATAAAAAGGCCACTTTTCAAGTGACGAGCGCCTTTTCGGAAAATATTACCTTGCAACGTCCTTTTGGTCAATTGGTGGTTAAAACCAATGACTTGGCAGCGATTCAGCATGACAAACTGAAACCGACCGATGTACAGGTTTCCTTCACGGCGGTTCCGACGACCTTCAACGTGTTGACGGGTGAAGTGAGTGGTTCGGAGGCGCTGACCTACACCGTAGGCATTGAGGATAAAACGACCGGGGAGTTGACCGTCGATTATATTTTGGCAACGCCGGCACAAGCTGACCTGGTCGATTTCTCGATGACGTTCTTGAACAACGGAGCCACGATCACGACCAACGAAAACTTCCGGAATGTTCCGATCCGTCGGAACTATCGGACCAACGTTTCGGGCAATCTGGTGACGAAACAGGGCGAATTGAACGTGTCGATCGACGCGGATATGGAAGGCGAACATGATGTGGAAATCGTAGAAATCGCTACCGAGGCCGAACTGTTGAATGTGGTTCAAAATGGGGGAGCTGTTTTACTGGCTAACGATCTTGAACTGAATCAAATGGTTGTGGTATCCAATCAGAAAGAGGTTAAGATTGATCTGAATGGCAAAACCTTGACCGTCGTGGGTTCCCAAGAGATGAATACGGAAAACGGTTCGCTGGTGATCGAAAACGGACATATTGTTGCTAAGGCCATGCAGTCTTCGACGCATTCATTGCTCAATGCGGGCGAACAAGGCTCGTTGATGATTGACAATGTGGTGTTGGAAACGAACGGAACAGGTATCGGGCCCAGCACCAGTACGAATGGGGGTCAAATTGTCGTAAAGAATTCTACGTTTAATTGTGGGGCTTATGCCGTAGCGACGAATGCATCGTCTCCGGTTTCGCAGGATGTGAACATCGTTCTCGAAAAGTCGACCTTCACTGCAAATACCCCGCTGTGTATCAATATTCCCTGTACGGTTACCATGGATGAATGTACGGTCGAAGGAACGACGCAGGGGATGATGTTGCGGGGAGGAACAGCGTATATCAGCAATAGTCACCTTCTGCTGAATTATCCGGATAACGATGCCGAAGATATCGCCCATTACTTTGATGCTAGAACCTGGGGAAGTGGTAATATGGTCAATATTTCCGCCTTGACGGTTGGAAATAAAGGCAATGGCACGGCGTATCAATATCCTTCGTATGTGGATCTGAAAAATACGGTCGTAGAGACGCAATGTACGCCGGAAGGGGCTCTGCCGGCCATGTATGCCTGGGCTAATCAGGCCGAAGGTATGGGAGTCACGATTCTCTATGACGATCAATGTGAATTCAAAGGAGACTGCATCTACGGCTCTTCGAATATTACAGTCAACGGTATCGCACAATAATACATCACCACCTGTTGATTTTCTCTGCCTACGTGAGATGCTTCTCCGAGGCAGAGAAAATGAGCAGGATTCATCGATTTTGTAATCTTTCATGCCTCTGCTATGATGAAAAAAACACTTTGGTTGGCAGCTTTTGGGTTGTTTGTTGGCCTCATTTCCTGCCAGAAAGACGAGACCTCCTCGTTGGTGCAGAATCTGGGGTCGACCTCTACGTTGACCGTAACTATTCCACAAAGCATTTCCACACGTGCTGTGGCCGATTATGGTAAAGGGGCACAGGTTAATCGCTGTATTTTGGAGATTTATCGGGATGGAAAACTCTATGGTGAACGTCAGGTGCAATCGGTCACCGGCAATCAGGTTACGTTTTCCGATCTGCGTTTGGTGACCTCCCAAACCTATGATTTTGTGTTGTGGGCCGATTGCGGAGACGGTACGTCGGAGAATGGCGATGCGTATTACAACACGGCCGATCTGAGTGCCGTTACGATCAATAAGGCTTATACGGGGAATGATGATGGTTTCGATGCTTTCTATAAAAAAGAGACGTTTGAAGTAGAAGGCAGTTTTTCGAAATCGATTACGCTGCAACGTCCATTTGGTCAATTGGTGGTTAAAACCAATGACTTGGCAACGATTCAGCATGACGAGCTGAAACCGACCGATGTACAGGTTTCCTTCACGGCGGTTCCGACGACCTTCAACGTGTTGACGGGTGAAGTGAGTGGTTCGGAGGCGCTGACCTACACCGTAGGCATTGAGGAAGCTACGACCGGAGAGTTGACCGTCGATTATATTTTGGCAACGCCGGCACAAGCCGACCTGGCCGATTTCTCGATGACGTTCCTCAAAGCTGATGGATCAGAGATCACAACCAACGAAAACTTCCGGAATGTGCCGATCCGTCGTAATTACCGTACGAATGTATCCGGGAATCTGGTGACGAAACAAGGGGACCTGGTGGTGACGATCGATCCGCAGTTTGAACAACCCGACATCAAGGATTATCCGGAATTGCGGGCCGTATTGGCTAACGGAGGAAGTTACACGCTATCGGAAGATCTGGAGATCACCGCTCCTTTGGTGATGGATGGAGATCAAACGGTAGACATCGATCTGAACGGTTACGATATTGTCAATAAGACTTCTTTGTTGGATGGACAATATGGAAATACGACCGTATTTGAAGTCAAGGGGAACGCGACCTTGAATATCAAAGGCGAAGGGAATGTACAAGCGATCGGCACCAAACCGAATGAAGATGGCTATCGTATGGCGGTCTATGCTTACGGTAATGCCAAAGTGAATATCTATGGCGGTAATTTCTTTAACGACCAAGATTACAACAATCATCAGGCCCAATTGGATCTCATTTATGCGGACCATAATGCGGTGATCAATATCTATGGCGGCAAGTTCGAGTCGGCTAGCGCCAATGACAGAGGGTATTGGGTGTTGAATTTGAAGGATAATTCCTCGGCGGCCATTAATGTGTATGGCGGTACTTTCGTGAATTTCGATCCTTCGAGTTCCATGACAGAAAATCCGGTGAAGAATTTTGTCGTATCCACCTCTTCTGCGGTTAAAATCAGTGATTCTCCAGCACCCAATGGAACATATGAAGTCGTCCAAGGTATCGGTGTGGGCAATATGGAAGATCTGCAAAAGGCGATTCAGACGTTGAGTACGCAGGGCGGAGAGGTAGTGATTGTCAAATCCGCCGATCTAGATATTTCGGCTCTTGGGACTACTTTGGCGATTAACTATCCGACGACAATTACCATTGAGGGGCGGTTGACCTCCAATGATGAGGCTGTTTATCTTCTGAATAACAGCCAGCTGACGCTCAAAGGAAGTGGTCGAGTCGATATGGCTCGCAGAGTGGTCGAAAACCATGGTACGTTAACCGTAGAGGGGGGTACTTATACGACCTCTGTCAATAACGGGGGAACGGTTTTCTGGAATAACGATCCCAATGCGGTGATGACCTTAAATGATGTAACGGTGGATGCCGATTTCTATGCCGTTGCGGGCTCGGGCGCGATTCAAGTCAATGGAGGAACGATCAAGTCAACCTCATCCAATAAATATGGCGCCTGGGCGTATTGTATTCGGGCTCAGGAAGGAGGAACGATGACCATTAAAAATGCGGTTGTCGAAGGAGTACAGGGATGTATCGCTTCCATCGAGAAATCTCATATTACCCTGGACAATGTGCAAGTATTCGCTAGAAATTCGGAGCCGGGTAAACAAGATGCCTTTTATGCCCTATATGCCGCTTCGTATGGGGTGATCGAAGTATTGAGCGGAACGTACTATTCGGATCGTACTCCGTGTGCCTATGCTTCGGATGACGATATCGGAGCTCCGCTCGGCGGGTTTGTATTAAAAGGAGAGCAGTATAGTTCCTATCCGTTAAACGATGATGGAACGATTTGGCAGCCTGAGGCAGGTTATCGTTATGCGGAAACCGGAGACGATACCTATCCCTATACCATCGTAATGGAATAGATCTATGTGATAAATGATCTCGAGAGATGCAGTTAGATCATAGGTCAAACAGTCTCATCTGGACCTTTGTGTGAAGGAATAGATGTCTTTTTGTGTGTAAGTGGTCATGCGGATCGAATGATCCGCATGACCTTTTTTGGGGGGATAGGTTTTTCCTCCACAAGGAATCTGTCCATTCTTTTCTTGAACCGCCACAAGGCTTTGGCTCAGAAAAATAGACCGAAGAGGAATGCCACCTATTTGGAGGAAGTGGCGGTTGGGTTTTCGCTGGGATGGAGATAAACATCCATTTGCGGGAAAGGTATGTTGATGCCTTTCTGCGAGAACACTTTATAGACCTTTTCGTTGAGATCGAAATAGACGTTCCAATAGTCATCTGTGCTGACCCAGGCCCGCACGACCAGGTTGACCGAACTGTCGGCCAACTCTTTTAAGGCGATAAAAGGTGCCGGATCGGGTTGAATGCGCGGGTCTGCCTGGATCAAGGTCAGAATGGTTTCGCGAGCCAGATCGTAGTTGTCGCCATAGGCAATACCGAAGGTCCACTCGACCCGACGCCGCCCTTCTCTCGAATAGTTGTTGATGATTCCCGTGGAGAGGTTCCCGTTGGGGATCAAGATCGTTTTGTTATCCGGCGTATTGATGATGGTGCTGATCAGTTGGATCTCTTTGACGACCCCGGAATAGCCTTGTGCTTCGATGGTATCCCCTACTTTGTAGGGTTTGAAGATGAGAATCATCACGCCACCGGCAAAATTCTGAAGGGTCCCGCTCAGTGCCATCCCGAAGGCCAGACCTGCCGACGCAAAGACAGCGATGAAGGAGGTGGTGTCGATTCCCAAAATGCCAATCAGGACAATGATCAGGAAGAGGTTCAGGATAATCTTGGTCAGGCTCATGATGAATGAGCTCAACGAAGGATCGACCTGTTTCTTTTCCAGGATCCGATGGATCAGTTTTTTGAGATGTCGGATTAGCCAACGTCCGATAAAGTAGACGACGAGGGCGATGAGCAGGTTTTTCCCAAACGTGATGACCCAGTTGGTCAGGTTGTCGATGATGTCTTGTACCGGCATGTGTGCCAGGTCGTTGATGCGTTTTTCGACATGGGTGACAGTGCTGTCGGTAATAGCTTCGACGGCTGCGGTTTGTTGTGCGAGGAGCGTCATGATGATCAGAGTAAGGTGAAACAAGGTTAATCGAGTTCGATCGGAACGGCCATCCATTGGCCCTGGTGAAGTTCCATGACGTGGTGGAAGCCAGTTTCAGAGAGCGCTCGCAGGGCTTCAGGACGGCCGCTGTTGATGGCTTCGGGACGATGACTGTCCGAGTTTACAACGACCGGAATGCCCCGTGCGAGGAGGGTGGCGAAGTGTTCTTGTTGAGGGAAGAATACCCCGTACGGGATATATTTTTTGGTGTTGATTTCGACCATGATACCTCGTTGAGCGATCTCCTGAAAATAGGTCCGCATTGTGTCCTGGTACCAGGATGACTGGGTGACATGGGGGTCGATCGACTGGGCGTTGAACGAGATTTTGTCGGCATGCCCTAAGATGTCGAATCCTCCTCGGTCGATCATCTTCATCAATTTCTCGTAATAGGCGAGGATGACGTATTGCAGATCTCCCTTCCAATGCCGTTCCAGATTGGTTCGAAAGATTTCAGGCGGGGTATCGATATCGATGATCTCCCCTTTGGGCGTTTGGAGCAGGTGGACGGACCCGATGCGATAATCTAAAGGCAGCGTTTGAAAATAATCGGAAGCGGGATTATGTTGGGCATCCAGATAGTCGATTTCCAGACCGGCGTAGAGTTCGATTTGGTCGGCATAGGTATTTTTCAGGCGCTGAATTTCTGCGAGGTACTCCCCTACGGCCGAGGCATCTAAGGTCCAACGGGTCGGAAACGGAAGCGGAGCATGGGAGGAGATGCCATAGCTGGTAAAACCGTCGTGGATGGCTTGGCGGACAAACTCCTCCATTGGAGCTTTCCCGTCGCAAAAAGAGCAATGACTATGATAATTGGTGCGATTTTTCACAAGATGAGCATTTCTTAGGGCGATTATAAGCCTTGGTAAAAGTAGCAAAAGAAAGCCAAAATCTGCACTTTGTCGCGTATTTTGCCGCAAGCTTTTTCCAGACGCGGCCGACAGAACGGCGATTAAAGTGCGGTTGGTTCCTTTAGTAAAGTAAGCAGTTGACCGAAGAAGGAGGATTAGGCTATCCGTGATAATGGAACCAAAGGTCGAGGATTGCACAAAGAGCGTATCCTACGCTGGTCAGTCCGTTGACGACCCCGAACATGGGTCCGATGCGATCTAAACGTCGCGGAGTGGCTAATAGGTGTTGGATGAGCAACATGCCGACGAAGAACAGAGCCCCGATCCAGTAGAGGCTTCCGGCGCCGTAGAACAAGCCGACGATAATGACGGACCAGGTACTGAACAGGTGGAGCAATAGGCTGATGGCGATGGATTTGTGGACGCCGAAACGGGCAGGAATTGAATGCAGGCCGACCGAGCGGTCGAATTCGAGGTCTTGCAGGGCGTAGATAATATCGAATCCGGCGACCCAACTGACGACCAGTCCGGCCAGTAAAATAGGGAAAATCGCGAGTTGACCGGTTACGGCGATGTAGGCGCCGGGTGCGGCGATGCCTAAGGCGATGCCCAGAATAAGGTGACACCAGGCGGTATAGCGTTTGGTGTAGCTGTATCCGAGCAGGACGGCCAGGGCGATGGGAGCCAGCATCAGAGCTAAGATGTTGATCCAGGCGGCGGTGCCGAGAAAGAGTAGCGCGTTGACGATGACAAAGCCCAGTACATGACGGGTCGGTAAGATTCCGGCCGGGATCTCCCTGCGGGCGGTACGGGGGTTTTGTGCGTCCCAATGACGATCGGCGTAGCGATTGAGTCCCATGGCCGCATTGCGGGCAAACACCATGGCTAAAACCACTTTCAGTAAGACCCACGGATCGAAGGGGGTGTGGCTGCTCCACAGTGCATAGGTGTAGCTGAGCAGGGCGAAAGGCAGGCCAAAAAGCGTGTGGCTGAACTTGACTAACGAGGCGTAATGGGCGATGGTTTTCATGGCGCGGATACGGCGTATCGGTTTTTTTAACACGCAAATTTAATTAACTTTGCGACACATTTCACTCCGTGGAAAGATTCGTTGAAGTTTCTGTCCGGAGCGTCGGAGAGAGCCCGTAACCCCCGAAAGTGCGTATGCCCAACGGGTTGCCGACGGCGATCTCCGCTTCTATTAAAATCGCCATGCCGCATGAAGAATATCCGTAATTTTTGCATCATCGCCCATATCGATCATGGGAAAAGCACCTTGGCCGACCGACTGTTGGAGACGACCAAGACGCTTTCCGAACGTGAATTGCAAGCGCAGGTTCTGGATAACATGGACTTGGAGCGGGAGAAAGGCATTACCATTAAGAGTCATGCTATCCAGATGGAATATATGTATCGGGGCGAAAAGTATATTCTGAATCTGATCGATACCCCGGGACATGTCGATTTTTCCTATGAAGTTTCCCGGGCCATCGCCTCCTGTGAAGGGGCTTTGTTGATTGTGGATGCGACGCAAGGCATTCAGGCTCAGACGATCTCGAATCTCTATCTGGCGTTGGGGCACGACCTGGAGATTATCCCGGTGATTAATAAAATCGATATGGAAGCCGCCATGGTCGACGAGGTGAAGGATCAGATCGTCGATCTGTTGGGATGTAAACACGAAGAGATCCTGGCCGCTTCAGGCAAGACCGGTCAGGGGGTTGAGGCGATTCTGGAAGCGATCGTGGAACGCATTCCAGCTCCACAGGGGGATGAAAATGCTCCGTTACAGGCCTTGATTTTCGACTCGGTATTTAACTCGTTTCGCGGTATTATCGCCTATTTCCGGATCTTCAACGGGACGATCCGTCAGGGCGAAGAGGTGAAGTTCATCAATACCGGTAGCCATTACGAGGCCGATGAAATCGGGGTGCTGAAGCTCAAGATGAGCCCCCGGCCGGAGCTGAAAGCCGGGGATGTGGGGTATATCATTTCGGGGATTAAGACCTCGACGGATGTGAAAGTGGGTGATACGATCACGTCGGTGGCCAACCCCAGTCAGACCCCTATTGCCGGGTTCGAAGATGTGAAACCGATGGTTTTTGCCGGGCTCTACCCCGTAGAGAGCGACCAGTACGAAGATCTGCGGAGCTCTCTGGAAAAACTGCAGCTCAACGATGCTTCACTGACCTACGATCCGGAATCGTCGTTGGCTTTGGGTTTTGGGTTCCGGTGCGGTTTTCTGGGGTTGCTACACATGGAGATCATTCAGGAACGGTTGTACCGGGAGTTCGATATGGACGTGATTACGACCGTGCCCAACGTCTCCTATAAAGTGTATACGACCAAAGGCGAGGTGTTGGATGTCCACAATCCGTCGGGACTCCCCGAGCCTACTCTGATCGATCATATCGAAGAGCCTTATATTCAGGCTCAGATTATTACCAAAGCCGATTTTCTGGGCAATGTCATCAAACTCTGTATCGATAAACGAGGTACGTTACGTAACCAGACGTTCGTGACGCAGGATCGGGTGGAACTGACGTTCGAGATGCCACTTTCGGAGATCGTCTTCGATTTTTACGATAAACTGAAAAGTATTTCGCGGGGTTACGCCTCGTTTGACTATCACCAGACGGGCTACAAGCCGAGTAAACTGGCTAAGCTCGACATTCTGCTCAACGGGGAGCCGGTGGATGCGCTTTCTTCGTTGATTTATCACGAACATGCGTACGATTTCGGACGCAAAATGTGTGAAAAATTGAAGGAACTGATTCCGCGTCAGCAGTTCGATATTGCCATTCAGGCGGCTATCGGGGCGAAAATCATTGCGCGTGAAACGGTGAAAGCCGTGCGTAAAGATGTGACGGCCAAGTGTTATGGCGGAGATATCAGCCGTAAGCGCAAACTGCTCGAAAAGCAGAAAAAGGGAAAGAAACGGATGCGTCAGGTCGGCAATGTTGAAGTTCCGCAGGAAGCCTTCCTGGCCGTGCTGAAGATGGATTAACCGCTGTGTGGTCGGGTGGCGCGCGGCTATCCGGGAACATGCAATCGAAGGAAGGGTCATGAAGCATATCGTCGATTTGGAAAGCTGGGAACGTCGGGGAAATTATACCTTTTTTCGGGACCATCTGAATGCGTGGTATTCCGTTACCACCGAACTCGACTGTACCGAAAGCTATGAGCAGTCGAAACAGACGGGTCGCTCTTTTTTCTTGCGTTATTTGTATGCGGCGTTGCGGGCCGCCAATGAGGTGCCAGCGTTCCGTTACCGTATGGATGCCCAGGGACAGATCGTTTGGTACGATACGGTGGATATTATTACGCCGATTGCCCTACCCTCGGGCAACTTTTGTACGGTACGTATCCCCTATCAGGTTGATTTCGATGAATTTGCTGCCCGGGCCGAACATTTGATCCAGGAAAATGCGCGTTCGGGAGACCCGTATGGCGTCGAACAGAGCATTTTTGCCTCCGGAGAATACGATATTGTACATTTGAGTGCGGTTCCTCGGCTCTATTTCACGGCGATGACCTATACCTCGTATCGGATCGGTCAGGGCTGTACGCATCCCCTGATGACAGCTGGAAAGGCCATCTCCCGTGCCGAGCGATGGGTGATGCCTTTTTCGGTCTATGTCAATCATGCCTTTGTGGATGGCAGCCATTTGTCGACCTTTTTTGAAAAGATGCAAAGCTTCTTAAGCTCACCGCTCGACCGGATGTCGTCCTCAGCCAACAAGGAGGGTGCGCTCGGTTAAAAGAGACTGAATGGGTGGAATGGAAAAAATAAAAAGGCCTGTCGAATAGACAGGCCCTTTTTTGTGGTTATAGGAGGAGAGGGTTACAGCCCGGCTTGGCGTTTGGCCTCCATCAGGATGGTGAAAGCGCGGTGAATATCGGTATCGCTGATCACGACCGTAAATTCGTTGGTCGTGCTGATGACTTCGGCAATGTTGATATTGTCCCAGGCCAACTCCTTAAAAATATAGTAATATACCCCGGGACAGATGGCGTTTTCAGCCGGTAATTTAACGGTGATGGAGGAGAGATCGGTGGTTTTGGCGATGTTCTGTTCCTGGGCGAAAATTTCGTCGACCAGCGGAATCATACTGCTGCTGACCACCAGGGTCGTTTCATAAATACCTTGCGAAAAGGTGCAGAAAACATCCTTCATGCTGCGCACGCGATCCAGCAGAATCGCCTGTTTTTCGTAGAGGGTCGAGGAGTTCAGAAAGGCATAGTCGGCCAGATTCGATCGGACGATGATATCGCCGATGTTCTCCACCACTTTCTTGAACTTCATGGCCGACATCAGTTCCAGACGCGGAACCAATCGGTTGAGTGCCATAATGACGGCACTGTCGTTGACCTCTTTGCCGACTTTCTTTTCGATCTCGGGTTTGAGTTGCCGTGCGAGCGCCGACAGGTTGATCAGACCTTCGACCAGCGCCCCTTCCAAAAAAGGCTTCTTCTTAATGACCTCCTCGACGGCATTGGGGATGGTGAGCATACTTTTTATCGATTTTAATTTGTCTTATTTTTGCGGCGGTTTGGAGCCCGTGACCGGGTTTGTAAGGCAAAAGACAGTCATTCAGTCGACTAAGTAATACCTGCCAAAACGTCCGGTGCCGACCTGCGAGCTGTCTAAAATTGTACGCCTTCCATTGTTGTTGCAAAAAAAATAAAAACTTAGCATAAAAACAAACAGTTTGATATACTTTTGTGCAAAAGTTTTAATTCGGTTTGTTTTTATAACGAGTTGAAGAAATTTTAATATCTTGATATTTCTTTCGATAAAAGTGTCCCAATCTAATGAGTAATGTGTTGAAATTCGGAGGGACCTCCGTGGGGTCAGCCTCTAATATGAGAAAGGTCGCTACCATTATCCGCAAAGAAAATGCCCGTATTACGGTTTTGTCGGCGATGTCGGGGACGACGGATGCTTTGGTGAAAATTGCTTCATTGGCTGCTCAGGGCAATCTGTCCGGCATTGATGAACCGTTGGCCATGTTGCGGGAAAAATATACCACTTGTATCACCTCTTTATTACAGTCGCATCGGGCCCAGGCTCTTGAACGCATGGAGCAAGTCTGGCGTTTGATTCGCGAAGAGGCGGAGGCGTTCCGTCCCTCGGTTTCAGAACGGACGATCATTGCACAGGGTGAATTGTTGACCTCAGCCATTTTTACCTTCTATTTACAGGAGTCGGGGGTTAAGGCAGTGTGCCTGCATGCACCGAGCTTTATGGTGACCGATGACGAGGGTAAAGTGGAGACGGCCTTGTTGGCCCAACGGTTGCGGCCCTTGATTACCGATCCGGATACCTTCTATGTGACCCAAGGTTTTATTTGCTCTAACGAACAGGGCGAAATCGATAATTTGGGACGAGGCGGAAGCGATTATAGCGCGGCGTTGATGGGGGCTGCCATCGAGGCCAATCAGGTACAGATCTGGACCGATATCGACGGGATGCACAACAACGACCCTCGATATGTGGAAAACACCTACCCGATTCGGAAAATGAGTTTCGACGAGGCGGCGGAATTGGCCTATTTCGGGGCCAAGATTCTGCACCCGTCGACCATACAGCCTTGTAAGGATCATGGAATTTCGGTGCTGTTGAAGAATACGATGGACCCGGATGCGCCGGGAACGACCATTTCGTTGGAAGAAGATCGCGGTCGCGCTTTTCATGCCGTGGCGGCGAAAGACGGGATTACGGTGATTCGGATCTATTCGGCGCGGATGTTAATGGCGTATGGTTTTTTGCGGAAGGTGTTCGAAGTGTTCGAAGCCCATCGCACGCCTATCGACATGATTACCACGTCGGAAGTGGCAGTTTCGCTGACCGTGGATAATGACAAGCATCTGGAGGAAATTGTACGTGATCTGCAGCCGCTGGGTAAGATCGAGATCGAAAAGGATAACTCGATCGTTTGTATCGTGGGCCACATGGAACATAGCGAGACGGGTTTGGCTTCTCAGATCTTCTCGGGGATCAAACATGTACCGATCAAGATGATCTCTTACGGTGCCAGTCATCGCAGTATCACGATGTTGATCGGCACCCAGTACAAGAAACAAACCTTGCAGTATCTGAACCACAGTCTTTTTAATCTCTGAGAGGATGAGTGCGCGCCAGTATGCGGAGTCGTTGCGATCGTTGGAGACTCCGTTCTATTTTTATGATATGGATTTGTTGCGACGGACCTTGGAGGTGGTGTTGCGTGAATCGTCTCGATATGGGTTTCAAGTACATTATGCCTTGAAAGCCAATTTCGACGATCGGATTGTGTCGGAGATGGTACAAGCCGGTTTGGGCATGGATTGTGTCAGCGGGAACGAGGTGCGTAAAGCCATCGAAAGCGGTTGCCCGGCCTCAAAAGTGGTCTATGCCGGTGTGGGCAAGAGCGATAAGGAGATCCGTTATGCCTTGGAGCAAGGCATTTTCGCGTTCAATGTGGAGTCGCTGCATGAACTGGAGGTGATCAACACGCTGGCTGGTGAGATGGGACGTAAAGCCCCTGTCGCCCTACGGATCAATCCCAATGTCGATCCGCGTACGCATCGTTATATCGCGACCGGACAATCGGATTCGAAGTTCGGAATCTCTTATACCGAAATCAATCAGGCGATCGCCTCCTTAACGACCTTGTCGGAGGTGGAGATTGTCGGACTGCATTTTCATGTTGGATCCCAAATCCTGGATATGGGCGTTTTCGAAAACCTGTGCCATCGGGTAAACGATATTAAGGCGTGGTTCGAGGAACAAGGCATTCGATTGCGTCACATCAATCTGGGAGGTGGTTTGGGTGTCGATTATTATTTGCCCGATCAGCATCCGATTTCGGATTTTGCCGCCTATTTTGAGACGGTACATCGTTCGTTGAAGGTTGATCCGGATCAGACCGTACATTTTGAATTGGGCCGATCGTTGGTTGCCCAGTGCGGGGAGTTGATTACACGGGTGCTGTATAACAAACAAACTGCGACGGGAACGCAGATCGTCGTGGTGGATGGAGGAATGAATGACCTGATTCGTCCGGCCTTGTATCAGGCGCATCATAAGATCGAAAATCTGATGTCGTCAGGGCCTGTGGAAAGCTATATGGTGGTGGGCCCGATTTGTGAGTCGGCGGATGTGTTTGACCGGGATGTGGACCTGCCTGCTACCCACCGGGGCGATTTGTTGAGTGTGCGTACGGCCGGAGCGTATGGCATGAGTATGGCTTCCCGCTATAATTTGCAGAATCTGCCGGGGGCTGTATATAGTGATCGGCTTTGAATCGACCCCGAAATCGGAGTCCGCAAAAATAAACGCCTCCATTCTTTACGAATGGAGGCGTTTGTTGTGTCGACACCCTGACCGATGCTTCAGAAGAGAGGCTCTGCCGGGAACGGCACGGTAAGGTTTGCCGCTACCATTGAGGATAACGGCCCCATAGCTCTTGGAAATCGGTATTGTGAGTTTCTTCCATCTCCTGAAATTCCTGACTTGACATACGTTTGAATATGGTATAACTGTACATTGGTTTGTTCTGAGAGGAGACACCGAGCCGTTGAATGACTTCCATTTCCGTCTCCGAGACAGAGAGAACTTGCATGTCCATGTTATAGTCGCCGACGATACGATTGTTGGTCGGATCCAGCCGGTAAGTACAGCGGAGAAAACCGGACAAAGGAGGATAGGTGGCGATGCTGAAATACTCTTTGACGGTCGACTCGTTTTCGAAGTAGTAGTTAGCGTAAGAGCCTCCATCTAATACGTAAGGTTCTTTCAGAGAGCAGTATCCGTTTGCATGAATTTTATGGGTTTTAATGGGTGCCCAGCTGTAATTTATCACGGATTGTTGAAACTCTGCGGCAGACATCGGTTGTACGGAGGGATCGTAGCAAATGCCATTTTCATCGAAGCTGAAGATTCGGTCGGTAGGCATACTGCTGTAGGGTTCTTCATGCTCTTTTTGGCAGCTGGCAAGACTGCAGGCCAGCAAACATAACATCAGAAAGCCGTAGATTTTTCTCATCTTAAAATACTGTTGAAGATTTTTACATCCATGTTGGCGCAGGTCGGGTGATCCGGAAGGATCTTCCTTATGAAGGATGCAAAAAGGCTTTGAAAGGTTGCATGTTAACGATGTATTTCAGGACAAGAAACCGTTAGAAATGGGTCAAATCGATCGATCGACGGGCAAAGAGTGTTGAAATATAGTGCGGGATGGCGGTTTTTTGTTGATAAAGCGCGCAGAGGGTAGTTGGCGGGGTGATAACTTTTTTGTACCTTTAGCGCGTTAAAAATCTAAGATTTGCCATGAAGATATCGTATAATTGGCTGAAAAATTATATTCAAACCGAACTGGATGCGCCTCAGGTGGCTAAGATCCTGACCAATATCGGTCTGGAAGTGGAAGGCCTCGAACAGATCGAAACCATTCGGGGCGGATTGGCCGGAGTGGTTGTGGGTGAGGTGCTGACCTGCGAAAAACATCCCGATGCCGATAAACTGAAAGTGACGACGGTGGATGTGGGCACCGGTGCTCCTTTACAGATTGTTTGTGGGGCCCCGAATGTGGCGGCCGGTCAGAAAGTCCCCGTGGCTACGGTGGGAACGGTATTGTATCCGCTTGGGGAAGAAAATGGAGTCAAAATCAAAAAAAGCAAAATACGTGGGCTGGAATCCTTTGGGATGATCTGTGCCGAAGATGAATTGGGGCTGGGACCCGATCATGCCGGGATCATCGTTTTGCCGGCCGAAACCGTTGTGGGTACGCCGCTGCGCGAGGTCTATCACATCGAAGACGACTATCTGATGGAAATTGGCCTGACGCCGAACCGTGCCGATGCCGTTTCGCATTATGGGGTAGCTCGGGACCTGGCCGTCTATTTGCGTTCCAACGATCTGCCCTATCGATTGGCCTTGCCGGATGTGAGCGCTTTTCAGGCAAATGAAACGGCGAAAGGCATCGATGTGGAAGTGCATAACCACGAAGCCGCTCCGCGTTATATGGGCCTGACCCTGACCGGAGTGAAAGTGGGTCCCTCGCCGGAATGGTTGCAAAACCACCTGCGCGCCATCGGATTGAATCCCCATAATAACGTGGTGGATATCACGAATTTTGTTTTGCATGAAGTGGGGCAACCTTTGCATGCGTTCGATGCGGGTAAGATCAAAGGCCGTAAAATCGTGGTGCGTACGTGTCCCGAAGGAACGCCTTTCGTGACTCTGGATGGCGTAGAACGCAAACTCTCTTCGGAAGATTTGATGATCTGCAATGCCGAAGAGCCGATGTGTCTGGCCGGGATCTTCGGAGGGTTGGATTCGGGCGTTACCGCTCAGACGACCGAAGTGTTCTTGGAATCGGCCTATTTCGATCCGCGGTGGATTCGCAAGTCGGCTCGCCGTCATGGATTGAGTACCGATGCTTCGTTCCGCTACGAACGCGGGGTCGATCCCAATATCGCCCCCTATGCCCTTAAACGGGCTGCTTTGTTGATCTGCGAACTGGCCGGAGGGCATATCGCTTCGCCGGTGACGGATATCTATCCCCAACCGATCGGTCCCTTCCGGTTCGAGGTCTCGTATGAACGGATCAATCACCTGATCGGTAAAGAGATTCCGGCAGAAACCGTCCGTAAGATCATCGAAGCGTTGGAAGTCGTGATCGAAAAGGAAAAAGAGGGAGTATTGTCGGTGGCCGTTCCTCCCTATCGGGTCGATGTGCAGCGGGAAGCCGATCTGATCGAAGATATTCTGCGTATTTACGGATATAACAACATTGAAGTTCCGCAACGGGTGACCTCTACCCTCGCCTACGCACCGAAACCCGATCGGGATAAGTTGGTGAATGCCGCGTCGGATTTGTTGACGGCCAATGGGTTCAACGAAATCATGAGCAACTCGTTGACCAAGGCGGCTTATTATGAAGGGTTGCAGGCCTATCCGTTGGAACATTGCGTACGTATCCTCAATCCGTTGAGCAACGACCTGAATGTCATGCGCCAGACGTTGGTGTTCAATGCCTTGGAAGCCGTACAGCTGAATGTGAATCACCGTAATCCCGATTTGAAACTGTATGAATTTGGCAACTGCTACTGGTACAATCCGGCCAAGGCCGACGAAGGCGGTCTGGCTCCCTACTCCGAAGGGTTGCGGTTGTCGATGACGGTGACGGGAGCCGATCATGTTGCTTCGTGGAATCAACCCTCTCGGCCGACCAGTTTCTATACGCTGAAGGCGATGGCCGAACGGTTGTTGACCCGTTTCGGGGTCGATCTGGAAGCAGCGACCATTGATACGCTCGAAAGCGATCTGTATCGTCAGGGCGTGACGTTCACGATCTTCGGCAAGCCGATGATTCAGATGGGGATCATCGCCACGAAATGGCTGAAACGCTTCGATCTGAAAAACGATGTCTATTACCTGGAAATGGACTTCGGTGCCTTAATGAAAGCGCTGCGCAAACATAAAATTACGGCGCAGGAATTGGCGAAATATCCCGATGTACGTCGAGATTTGGCCTTGTTGCTCGATCGTTCGGTGACCTTTGCTCAGTTGCGCAAGGTAGCCTTCGGGGCTGAACGCAAATTGCTCAAGCGGGTATCGTTGTTCGATGTCTATGAAGGCGACAAATTGCCCGAAGGCAAAAAATCGTATGCCTTGAGTTTTATTCTGTCCGATCCCGAAAAGACGTTGGTGGATCAGGTGATCGACCGGGCGATGAATAACTTGATGCGGGAGTTTGAACATCAACTCGGTGCACAGGTACGTTCTTGAGACCTTTTACGACGATAACTTTTTTATCTATGCAGGAAAAAATATTGATTTTCGACTTTGGATCGCAGTATACGCAGCTGATTGCCCGTCGTGTACGCGAACTGAATGTCTATTGCGAGATCTTGCCGTATAATCGTAAGCCGGTGTTGGATGCTTCGGTCAAGGGTATTATCCTGTCGGGCAGTCCCTCTTCGGTGCGCGATGCCAATGCGCCTCAGATCGACCTTTCGGAGATGAAAGGGAAATGGCCGATGTTGGGGGTTTGTTACGGCGCCCAGTATCTGGCGCAGCATTACGGCGGGGAGGTTCAACCCTCCAAAACCCGGGAATATGGCCGGGCGATGCTCTCCAAAGTGGATGCCGAAAATCCGCTGATTAAAACCCTCTCGCCGACCAGTCAGGTATGGATGTCGCATGGCGATACTATTACGAAGGCTCCTAAAGGGTATAAGGTGATCGCCAGCACGGAAGATGTGGCTGTAGCTGCTTTCCAGATCGAAGGAGAACCGACGTGGGGAATTCAGTTCCATCCTGAAGTGTATCATTCGACCGAGGGCAAGGAGTTGTTGAAGAACTTTGTGGTGACTATCTGCGGATGTAAGCAGGATTGGACGCCGGATTCCTTCATCGACGCGACGGTCAAGGACTTGCAAGCCAAATTGGGGAACGATAAGGTGGTGCTGGGACTCTCCGGCGGAGTCGATTCATCGGTAGCGGCCATGTTGCTGCATCGGGCCATCGGACACAATCTGACCTGTATCTTTGTCGATATGGGGCTGTTGCGTAAGAATGAGTTCGAGACGGTGATGAAATCCTATGAATCGATGGGATTGAACGTCATCGGGGTGCGTGCCGGGAAGAAATTTTTGTCCGATCTGGCCGGCGTGACCGACCCCGAAAAGAAACGGAAGATCATCGGTCGGGACTTTATCGAGGTATTCGATGAAGAGGCCCAGAAACTCAAAGAGGTCAAATGGTTGGCCCAAGGGACGATCTATCCCGACGTGATCGAATCGGTCTCGGTCAATGGCCCCTCGGCGACGATTAAGTCGCACCATAATGTAGGCGGTCTGCCCGAAAAGATGGATTTGAAGATCGTCGAACCGTTGCGGTTGCTCTTTAAAGATGAAGTGCGTCGTGTGGGACGTCAATTGAATATCCCTCAGGAGATCCTGGGGCGTCATCCTTTCCCGGGTCCGGGTCTGGGGATCCGCATTCTGGGTGAGGTGACCGAAGAAAAAGTCCGTATTCTGCAGGATGCCGATCAAATCTTTATCGACGGTTTGAAAGAGGCCGGTCTGTACGATCAGGTATGGCAGGCCGGGGTGATGTTGTTGCCGGTACGCTCGGTGGGCGTGATGGGCGATGAACGGACCTATGAAAGTTGTGTCGCTCTGCGGGCCGTGACATCGACCGATGGTATGACGGCCGACTGGGTCCATTTACCGTATGATTTCCTGGCCAAAGTCTCCAACGAGATCATTAATCGGGTGAAAGGGATCAATCGCGTGGTTTATGATATCAGCTCAAAACCGCCTGCAACGATCGAATGGGAATAATGTTTCCTTTTGATCCGGATCTATCAACGCCGCAGGGATGTCCCTGCGGCGTTGTTTTCTTCCAGAAAAGAGGGGAAGGCTATCCGGGTACCTGATTGGCTGGTTTTCCGGGGCGTGTTTGAGGATAACGTGGTGGGTAGGAGGATAAAAGACGGAAAAAGTCGAACGACTGTCTGCGATTTCGGATATTTTCCGGTATCTTTGCTCATTGGTAGAGGGTTTTCCTCGCCGTCAATGCCGTCGATCGACGGGCTTAGCAAATTGTAAATTCGAGTTCACAAGATATGTCACAACATTTGACAGCAACAGCAGGATTAGAGCACGAGAAGATAGGTAGTTTGTTGCTGAAATATTCTTTGCCGGCGATTGTCGGCATGTTGGTCTCCTCGTTGTACAACATTATCGACCGGGTTTTCATCGGTCAAGGCGTGGGCGCTATGGCGATCTCCGGTTTGGCTTTGACCTTGCCGTTGAGTACGATGGTGGCGGCGATCGGTACCTTGGTCGGAATCGGGGCCTCGTCTCGTATCTCGATCGTTCTGGGCATGAAGGACCTTCGATGGGCGCGCAATATTTTGGGCAATGCCTTTATGCTGACCTTTTTGCTCTCGGCGGTTTTGATCACGTTGTCCATGATTTATATGGATAAAGTGTTGGTCGCTTTTGGCGGTAGCGAACAGACGATCCCCTATGCCGAGGCCTATCTGAATATCGTGATTCCGGGCAGCGTGTTGACGAACCTGAGTTATAGCTTCAGCGGCATTATGCGGGCGGCCGGATATCCGCAAAAATCGATGTACACGATTTTGATCGGCGTGGGCCTCAATGTGATTCTCGATCCGATCTTTATCTTTGGTTTCGATATGGGGATTCAGGGCGCGGCCGTGGCGACGGTGATCTCGATGTTTGCCAGTGCTGTTTTCGTGATGGCGCACTTCTTCAACCCTCGCCATCCGGTCCATTTCCGATGGAATTGCTTCCGCCCGAAGAAACGGATTATCCGGAATATCGTCTCTATCGGAATGGCGCCTTTCCTGATGAACCTGACCGCCAGTGGCGTCAATATCATCATGAACCACCAGCTGGTTCGCGGAGGGGGCGATTTGGCGATCGGAGCGTATGGAATCGTCAACAGCTATGCTATTTTGATCGTGATGTGCGTGATGGGATTGTGTCAGGGAATGCAACCCATTGTGGGCTATAATTACGGTGCGCAGAAATACAAACGGATGAAAGACACCTTGTTGATGACCATTCGGGTGGCATTTGTGATTATGGGCATCGGATGGCTGTTGGGCGAATTGATCCCCAAATGGTTGGTCAGCGCTTTTACGACCGATCCAGACTTGTTGGCGATGGCGACCCGAGGGATGCGATTGGCCTGTCTGATGTTCCCGGTTGTAGGATTTCAGATTGTGGTGTCGACCTTTTTCCAGTCGATCAGTAAGGCTCCCAAGGCGATCTTCATGGGGCTGACCCGTCAGGTGATTTTCTTGATTCCTCTTCTCTATCTTTTCTCGAACTGGTGGGGATTGTTTGGCGTGTGGCTCGCGATTCCGGTGTCCGACTTGTTGGCAGCCTTGGTGGCGTTGCTCTTCTTGTTGGCCGAAAAGAAGGTGTTTTATCCCAAACTGGCTCAACGCGGATAAGGTTGATCCCGAGGGTGGTTTGAGCAACGGGACAAGACACAAGTATTCGTGAAATAATGGATGGAGGAGTGACGGGTATGAAGGAGGAACCTCAGCCCTACTCCATCAGGCATAAATCACACGTTCGGGAAACATTTAGAGGGGGAAATCCGTATACAAAAGAGGAAAATCGTTTAAAAAGCATCATATTATGAGTTTGGAATTGGAAGTCAACCAGGGTATTAAAGAGGCCATGTTGGCAAAAGAAACGGTTCGGTTGACGGCATTGCGGGCTATTAAGGCGGAAATTTTGTTGGCCAAAACAGCCGATGGTTCATCGGAGATCAGTGATGAAGCGGTGCTGAAAATCATCCAGAAGTTGGTGAAACAACGTCGGGAATCGGCCGAAGTGTATGCCCAGAACGGTCGTCCGGAATTGGCTGAAAATGAGTTGGCTGAAGCCGGTTATCTGGAAGCCTATTTGCCTAAGCCGCTGACGGCTGAAGAGTTGGAAAAAGCCGTGCGGGAAATCATCGCCGAAGTCGGAGCCAAAGCACCGTCCGATATGGGGAAAGTTATGGGTGTGGCTTCGAAACGGTTGGCCGGAAAAGCCGAAGGTCGACAGATCGCCGAAATGGTGAAATCGCTATTGAAATAGATCTTAGATCGTTTATTTGTCAGCAGCCGGAGTATGCCCTACTCCGGCTCTTTCTTTGTGGCGCAGGGACGGCGGACAAGGACGGAATGCGACCGGAGTGAACGGAATCTATGAAAACTCCGGGATTATGTGTATCTTAGGGCTCGAGAAAGCAGTTGGATGATTTTATGAAGGAGATCGTTATTATTTGTGCGTTGATCGTGTTGAACGGGGTGTTATCGATGTCGGAGATTGCGCTGGTGTCGGCCCGGAAGTCACGTCTGGAGGCCGATGCCAAAAAAGGCAGTAAAGCCGCTCGGACTGCCTTGAAGTTGTCGACGGAACCCGATGTGTTTCTCTCGACCATCCAGATCGGGATTACGCTGGTCGGTATCCTGACCGGGTTGTATTCGGGGGATGTGTTGGCGCAGGATTTTGGCCGGGTGATTGCCCGGATCGAACCGTTGAGTGCCCATGCGGTTGCGATTGCACAGACCGTTATTGTGGTGGTGGTTACCTATTTGACGCTGATCATCGGGGAATTGGTGCCCAAACGAATCGGCATGACCGCCTCGGAACGAGTGGCTAAATGGGTGGCGCGCCCCATGTATCTACTGTCGAAAGTGGCTTCGCCATTTGTCTGGTTGCTTTCCAAAAGTACGGCCGGTGTAGTCCGCTTGTTGGGCATCAATGGCGAAGAAGAGGGAAAAGTGACCGAAGAGGAGATCAAGGCGATCATTCAGGAAGGTACCGAAGATGGAGAGGTGCAGGAAGTAGAACAGGAGTTGGTGGAACGGGTGTTCAACCTGGGGGATCGGAACGTCGGGTCGATTATGACGCATCGTAGTGAGATGGTGTGGTTGAGTCTGACGGATACACGGGAACAGATCGAACGAACGGTGAAAGATAATCTCTACAACGCCTATCCGGTGGCCGATCAGAATTTGAAACAAGTGGATGGTGTGGTGTATCTGAAAGATTTGTTTGGAAAACTGGATGATCCGGCCTTCAATCTGCGTACGATCTTGCATCCGGTGCTCTATATTCCGGAACGCCTGAGTGTCTATAATGCCTTGGAACAGTTGCGGACCCAGGAGGTTAAATCGGCTTTGGTGATCGATGAATTCGGGAGCGTGGAAGGGATCGTTACACTCAAGGATATTATACGAGGACTGATTGGCAATACGACGGAAGAGGGCGAAGAACCCGAAATTATTCAGCGAGAAGAAGGTGGATGGCTGGTAGACGGTCAGTGCTCTTTCTACGATTTTCTGACCTATTTCGATATGGAGGATCTCTATTCGGATTATAGTTATAATACCCTGAGTGGCTTGATTCTCGATCAGTTGGAACATGTGCCTCGTACCGGAGAAACGTTACGTTGGATGTCTTTTTCGATGGAAATCGTCGATATGGACGGAGCGCGTATCGATAAGGTGTTGGTGTCGAAGATCCCGGCGCCGGAGCACCCGGCTGAAGATACCGCTAAATAGCTCGGGTAAGAGCTAAAGTGTGACGCCTCGGAATCATTTCCGAGGCGTCACACTTTATGAAGGCATCATATCTTTAATAGCGAAGGGCCATCATAATGGCCATCAGGCTGGAGAAGAAGAGCACGCACAATACGATAATGATGGCCAGCCAGATCAGATTGGCTTTGGCAAAATTGACTTTGTTCAGGTTGTTGCTTCCGCCGAACGCCCAGATGATCAGTACGATCAGATTGACCAACGGAATGGTGATGACCAGCAGAATCAGAAACCATTCGCCGACGGAGATGATCTGGTTCGACGGGTTCGACGGGGCAGGATCCGGGGTTGAGGGGGCGGTGGGTGACGTGGGAGCCGTCTGGTAACTCGTGTGCGATTCGGGCGTGTGGGTTACAGGGTCGATGATTTCCATGGTGGGTGTATTTAGTGAATACTCTAAGATAGTTGCTTTCATCGGTTTCACCAAATCAAAAAGCCCACCGAATTAGGGTGGGCTTTGAAAATTTGAGGAGATTAATTCCTTTAAACCGGGAGGTTGCTGAGATAACGATCAATGGCTAGAGCGGCTTTTCGACCGGCTCCCATGGCTAAAATCACGGTGGCGGCTCCGGTGACGGCATCTCCTCCGGCGAAAATGCCGGGTCGGGAGGTTTGTCCGTTTTCGTCAGCCACCAGGCATCCCCAGCGGTTGGTTTCGAGGCCGGCGGTGGTGGAGGCAATCAATGGATTTGGAGAGGTCCCCAAGGCCATAATGACCACGTCGCATTCGAGATCGAAGGCAGAGTCAGGAATGGGAATCGGAGATCGACGCCCCGAGGCATCGGGTTCGCCCAGCTCCATGCGGAGGCAACGGATGGCTCGTACCCATCCTTGATCGTTTCCCAGAATCTCGGTAGGGTTGGTCAACATATGGAAGGTGATTCCCTCCTCTTTGGCGTGGTGGACCTCTTCTTGACGGGCGGGCAGTTCGGCCTCTCCTCGGCGATACACGATCGTCGCATCGGCGCCTAACCGAGCAGCGGTGCGGACGGCATCCATCGCCACATTCCCGCCTCCGACGACAACGACTTTCTGCCCCACATAAATAGGCGTATCATAGCGATCGTCATACGCTTTCATGAGGTTGGTGCGGGTCAAAAACTCATTGGCCGAGACCACCCCGTTGAGGTTCTCTCCAGGAATGTTCATAAAGCGTGGCAGGCCGGCTCCCGAACCGATAAATACGGCCGCATAGCCCTCCTGATCCATCAGCTCATCGATGGTGACGGTACGTCCCACGATCACGTCAGTTTCGATCTCTACGCCCAATCGTTTGACATTTTCCACTTCGGCGGCCACGACTTTGTCTTTGGGCAGGCGGAATTCCGGGATGCCGTATTCCAGCACGCCGCCCGGACGATGCAGCGCTTCGAAAATTTTGACCTGATAGCCCGCCTTGGCCAGATCGGAGGCACAGGCCAAGCCTGCCGGTCCACTTCCGATGATGGCGACTTTCTGTCTTTTGGCCGGGCTTTTTTCGACGGTTTGCGGACCGTGGTCGATGCTCCAGTCGCCGACAAAACGTTCCAATTTGCCGATGGCGACCGGTTCGCCTTTGACGCCCAACACACAGGCTCCTTCACATTGGCTCTCCTGGGGGCATACCCGTCCGCATACCGAGGGCAGTGAGCTGTCTTCGGCGATAATGGCAGCAGCCTCCGTCAGATTGCCTTGAGCGACTTGTCGGATAAAATCCGGAATCTGCACCGAAACCGGGCAGTGTTCGATGCAGCGAGGTTTACGACAGTGCAGACAACGCGAGGCCTCCAACTGAGCCTCTTCCAGATTGTATCCGTAACAAACTTCTTCGAAGTTGGTGACCCGGATTTTGGGGTCTTGTTCCCGAACAGGAACGCGGGGTATTTTTGTGCTCATACGTTCGAATTATAAATCTAAACCCACTTTGCAGGCGTGGCCTTCGGCGCGTTCCTGGGCCATCCTCTCTTTCCGACTTTCGAGGGTGCGGTACATCCCTTGACGGCGCATCGCTTCGTCGAAATCGACCTGATGACCGTCGAACTCGGGCCCTTCCACACAGGTGAAACGGGTCTTTCCACCCACGGTGACCCGACACGCTCCACACATGCCCGTACCATCGACCATCAGGGTGTTCAGGCTGACGGTCGTTTTCTGCCCGTACTTGAGGGTGGTCAGGCAGACGAATTTCATCATAATCATCGGACCGATCGCAATGACTTCGTCATATTTTTTGCCTTGTTCTTCTACGAGTTCGCTCAGCAGACCCGTTACCATGCCTTTGTATCCTTCGCTGCCGTCATCGGTGGCCAGATAGACCTCTCCGGCCACTTTGCGCATGGCATCGACCAGGATCAACGCCTGTTTGTTTTTGGCGCCGATAATGACATCGGCCTGTATGCCGTGTTCGTGCAGCCATTTGACCTGCGGATAGACCGGTGCAGTCCCTACCCCGCCCGCTACGAACAAGATTTTTTTGGAACGCAGAAGGTCGAGGTCGGTGTGGACCAGTTCGGAGGGGCGGCCCAGCGGCCCGGCAAAGTCGGCGATGGAATCCCCTTCGTTCAGGGTACACAATTTGCCGGTCGAGTAACCGACCGTTTGGGTTACGATCGTCACATAGCCTTCTTCGGCATTGTAGTCGGCGATCGTCAACGGAACGCGTTCGCCCTGCTCGTCGATACGCAGAATGATGAATTGTCCCGGTTGGGCCGCATGAGCTACCCGAGGTGCTTCGATGTTCATCAGGTAGATCTGATCGGTAAGGGCTTGTTTTTTGAGAATACGGAACATGGATGGTGAGGTTTGAGCGATTTACAGGATGGTGGCGGCCAGTCGAATCTCACGCATGGGTCGTTGGGGGTCGTTGAGGATAATGACCGTATTATCCATAAACCGACCCGATTCGACGCCGGTGGTATTTAAGGTGGCCGTAAACGTGATACGTTGTCCCGGGTTGAGCGTCATGCCTTCGTGTAGCGTGACGGTCGTGTGAGGACCTTGTTTAAGGTGTTGTATGCGAAGCGGTTGATTGCCGCTGTTGGTAATCGTAAATTCCCGTTTGCGGATCGAACCGGCCTTGAGGTTTCCAAAATGGTAATATTGGGACGAAAAGACAGCTTTGGCGGCCTGATCGAGTTCCTGTTGACTCAGCGAAGAGAAATCTTCGGTAGCGATACCGGTGGCGGAAAAACGGGTTTTGGCCGGGGTCCCGTTGATCACCAGATGGAATTCGTCGTTCAGTCGGCCCCACAAATCGGCTTCTCGCAGGTCGTAACTCAGCGTCATCACCCCTTTCCCTCCGGGAGGAAGTGTCTTTTGGGAGAGGACGACGGTAAAATAGTTATTTTTTTTCGCATAAGCGACATCCAGGGCAATCGTCGTCGGCGAGTTGTTCATATATTCGACGGTGGTGGATTTGGTGCCGCCGCGAGGCAGGTAGCCCAGACCGCAGGTTTGTCGGGTGGTTCGGAGCCCTCCGCTCACGGCTACCGGATACTCCTCTTCCGGGGAACGGGGACGGCCAATCACAACCCCCGTGATATGCAATTGGTTTTGATTCTGACTGCTGCGGCTGGTGACCGTAATGGTTTTCTGAAAGGGTCCGGGACGACTTTCCGGATTGAAGGTTACTTTGATCGTTCCGTTTCGCCCGGGTAGAATGGGGGCTCGGGTATATTCCGGCGTGGTACAGCCACAGGTCGTCGTCACGCGTTCGATGACAAATGGGTCCTGTCCGGTATTGGTGAAGACGAACGTGTGCGACACCTCTCCATCGGCCTCCTGGATGGTGCCGAAATTCCAACTCTCTTCGGTAAATTTCATGGTCGAAGGAGTTTTGCTCTGAGCTTGGGGGATACCCTGAAAAAAGAGCCCGAGGGTGGAAAGCAGAATCGCAAAAGTTCTCATGACAGCATCGTTTTCGGAGGTTAAATTTCGAATCCGTGTGAGCGGAACAGGGTAAAATCGGTATCGATTTTCGAGCCGGCCGTAGTCAGCATATCGCCCACGATCGAGGCGCTGACCCCGCAGAACAGCAAACGCTCTTCGAGGTGTTTGATCCGGTTACGACCGCCGGCCAGACGAATGTCGGCGGAGGGGTTGATAATGCGCATCATGGCCATGGCGCGTAGTACATGGCGATCACTCAGCGGTGGGGTGTTTTCGAGCGCGGTGCCGGGGATGGGGTTGAGCACATTGACCGGAATAGAGTCGACCCCGATTTGTTGCAGGGTGACGGCCAGCTCGACGCGTTGTTCTTCGCTCTCTCCCATGCCGATAATGCCACCTGAACAGATGCTCAGTCCGACCTCTTTGGCCCACCGGATGGTCTGGATCTTTTCTTCGGGGGTATGGGTGGTGCACAGCTGTTTAAAGTATGAGGGGGCTGTCTCCAGGTTGCAGTGATAACGCTCTACGCCGCTCTCTTTCAGTTTTTGCAGTTGCTCCCGATTCAACAGGCCCATGGAGGCGCACAGATGAATCTTGACCTGCGATCCGAGCTGACGGTATATGCGGCACACTTTGTCGATTTCCCGGTCGGTCAGGCTGCGACCGCTGGTGACCAACGAGAATCGTTTGACCCCTTTTGCCGCATTGTGTTGCGCTTCGGCTAACACCTCGGGTTCATCGACCAGCGGGTAGATATGGATGTCGGTGTGATAGAACTTCGATTGAGCGCACCATTTGCAGTCCTCGCTGCATCGACCGCTGCGGGCATTCATGATGGAACACGTGTCGAACCGTTGTCCTTGATAATGGGTCCGCAACCGATGTGCCAAGGCGTACAGATCCTCCTCGGGGGTGGTGCGCAGCAAGGCCAATGCTTCGTCATAGCCGATGCGGTATCCTTCGATCAGTCGATTTTCCAGCTCTGTGAGTGTAGAAATATGGGAGTTCATGATGAGTCAGATGTGTATATAAAAAGGGTTTTATAAGGAACGCAGACTTTCGGGGAAATATTTGGTTCCAATAAACAAAGGTACTACTTTTGGGGGTAAAATTTTATTCCCATGAATGATAAAAATATCTATTTTGTCAGTGGAATCGATACCGATGCCGGGAAAAGCGTGGTAACGGGCGTGTTGGCACGGAGATGGCGTGAAGAGGGGCGTCGGGTCATTACGCAAAAATTTATTCAGACCGGGAATCGCTCGATGTCGGAAGATATCGAATTGCATCGTCGTCTGATGGGGATTCCTTTGCAACCGGAAGATCTGGATGGAACGACCTGTCCGCTGATCTTCACCTATCCCTCGTCGCCCCAGCTGGCCGCCCGCTTGGATGGCCGGGAGATCGATCTCTCGTTGGTCGATCGGAGCAGTCAGCAACTGTTGAAGCAGTATGATACGGTCTTGTTAGAGGGAGCCGGAGGGTTGTTTGTCCCGATCACCGATACGTACAGTACGATCGATTATATTGCAGAACGACACTTGCCCTTGATCCTGGTGACCACTTCGCGTCTGGGCAGTATCAATCATACGGTCTTGTCTTTAGAGGCTTGTCGGGCCCGCGGTATCGAGGTGGCGATGTTGGCGTATAATCTCTATCCGACCACCGATGCGCCGATTGTGGAGGATACGCGTCGTTATCTGAAACAATATATAGCTCGTTATCATCGGACGGCCCGTTGGATGGAGATCGACGGCAATAAACAGATAATCAGTTTGTCGGATATCGTTGAAGGCTCTTCGGAGAAATAATTTCGAGAAAAAGCGTGCAGAAAAATGAAATTTTTTTCGATAGTTTCTTTGGAGAATAAAGATTTTGCCTTATATTTGCACTCGCAAAAGCGATAGAGCTGGTTGCGATACTTTCCTCAATAGCTCAGTTGGTTAGAGCACCTGACTGTTAATCAGGGGGTCCCAGGTTCAAGTCCTGGTTGAGGAGCCAGAGAATCAGAAAATAAAGCGGTTACGATCTTGATCGTAACCGCTTTTGTTTTTGGTGCCTCGGGGCAGGCAGTACCCTACTGCGTTTGTTTGGAGAGGTCTAAGGACGGGTTAAGTTGGATGTGTTGATTTTGGATAAACCAGAGGTATTCTGGTGGGCCTGGACGGCGAGACCGGAGAGGGAAATGCTGGACATGCCGCTGGCTGTGGCATCCACGTTTTGAACGTTGATCTGAGCCGACAGAAAGGACATTCCGGAGCAATCGATGTCGAGCGTGTTGGAACGGAGGGATGCATCGGACAGTCGACCGACACCGGAAATGTTGATCTGCATTTTCTGTGCAACGGAGGCGGAGAAGTCAGATACTCTCGTGGCTCCGGATTGTTTGTACAGCAAAGAATTGCTTTGTAAAGAGAGATTTTGGATGGAGCAGGCTCCGTCGATCTTGATTTGAGCTTGGTCGGCAGTAAACGTGTTTTGAGCTTTCAGACGGCAGGCTCCGCTCAGTCGTAAATATTGGAGACTGGAGATCGTGACATAAGCGGTTAGGGGTTTATGATCACAGCTTTTGAGTGACCGGTCGCTCTGATTGGGTTTGAAGGTCAGATAGAGCGTTTCCCCCTCGATGCGACAATCGAAGTAGGGCTTCAATTCGGGGTTGAAGGTAAGTTTGGCGCCAGGCTGATCGCCTTGTATGAGGGTGATGTCCCACCACCCCTCCGCCTTGATTTGGGTGATTTTTTCTCCGGTCAGAAAGATCGTTTCAGGGGTTTCTTGGGCCGATAGTCCGCATATTTCGCAAAACCAGACTATCAACATACTAATGAAGTGTATCATATTCTGATAAAATTAAATGAGTTTTACTTTTACCATAAACGAATACCGTGCCGTTTTTGTAAGTGATTGATTTTATTTGTGTTGTGAAAATTGTACAGGGCTGAAGTGTCAAAAAAATAGACACCCACTGTCTAATTTTTTGACGTGAACGCCCCATGATGCACGGGTGGGCTTTTCCGGGCGCCGGAGGAATCGGTTTTATTCCGCCGGGAGGCGGGTGGAACGAGGAAGGTTTGAAAATTTATCCGTATCTTTCGATTTCTTTCAGGCGGTGAAGTCCTTCGACGTGAAAACCTATTGGCACATATTAAAACAATATCGGGTCGGATTGTGGATCAGTCCCCTACTGGTTATGATCGTGGTGCTGTGCGAGACGATTCAACCCTATTTCATGTCGGTCGTGGTCGATCGGGGTGTATTGTTGCGGGATATGTCGGTCATTACGCACATCGGTGGCTGGATGATCGGTAGTGCCCTGATCGGTCTGGTGGCCAATGTCTGCAATGTGTATGTGTCGTCGCGGGTGTCGACGGGCTTCGGTACCGATCTGCGGGCTACCCTATTTGCCCATATTCAACGTCTCTCCTTTTCGGACATAGATCGTTTCGGGTCCTCCTCGCTCATTACCCGAATGACCAATGATATCACCAAAATTCAACAGGTTGTTCTGATGTCGATGCGGCTGCTGTTGCGGGCCCCGATGATGCTCTGTCTGGCCATTTTTTTTGTGGTACGCATCGATGCCGAGATGGCGTGGGTGTTGCTGGGCTGCATTCCTTTGTTGGGCGGAGGCGTTTACCTGATTTTGCGGAAAGGTTTTCCCTTTTTTATGCGGGTACAGCGTCTGGTCGACGCCTTGAACGGGGTCGTTCGGGAAAATCTGATTAATATTCGGGTGGTCAAGTCGTTTGTACGCGAAGATTTCGAAACCCGTAAGTTTGAGGCTCGTAGCGAACAGTTGAAAGATACGGTGATTCGTGCTTCGAATATCGTGGTGCTGTTGTTCCCGCTCATGCAGCTGATCTTGAATCTGTCGGTGGTGGTGATTCTCTGGAGCGGCGCCTATCGGGTAGCAAACGGTACGTTGCAGGTAGGCGAACTGATCTCGTTTGTCAACTATCTGATGCAGATTCTGATGTCGTTGATGATGCTTTCGATGGTGATCATGATCGTCGCCCGAGCTGCGGCTTCGTCGCAGCGAGTCAACGAGGTACTCGATGCCGAACCCTCCTTGACCGATACCCCGGTGGGTCGACAAAATCGCTATCGGGTTGAACGAGGAGAGGTGGAATTTCGGAATGTCTCGTTTCGGTATGCCGGCGGAGAGACCGATGTGCTGCACGAGGTGAGTTTCCAGGTCCATAGCGGCGAGGTTGTGGCGGTGGCCGGGGCGACCGGAGCGGCGAAAAGTTCCCTCATGCAGCTGATCCCTCGTTTGTATGACGTAACGCGCGGAGAGGTGCGGGTGGATGGAGTCGATGTGCGGGATTATGCTTTGGAGGCGTTGCATCAGGGCATCGGCATGGTTCTTCAACAGAGTGAACTGTTTAGTGGTTCGATTTTGGAGAATCTACGCTGGGGAAAGGCCGATGCTTCGCGGGAGGAGGTCGAACAGGCGGCTCGCGCCGCCCAGGCGCATGCTTTTATCGAGGCTATGCCGGAGGGGTACGACACGTTGTTAGGACGTGGAGGCGTCAATCTTTCGGGAGGACAAAAACAGCGTTTATGCATTGCCCGGGCTCTGTTGCGTCGGCCGAAAGTGTTGATTTTGGATGACAGTACCAGTGCGGTGGATGCGGAAACCGAACGCAATCTGTGGCACAGTCTGCGGGCCTATTTAGGTCGGACGACCCTCTTGGTGATTACCCAGCGGGTGCAGACCATGCAGGCTGCCGATCGGGTCATGGTGCTCGAAGAGGGGCGCTTGGAGGCGATCGGAACGCCCGAAGAACTTCAGGTCGTCTCGCCGGCGTACCGGGAAATTTATCGTTCACAACAACTATTTGTTTAACGTTATGCCCCATCACGGTTTCAATCGCAGTAATGACAAACCGCAGCAGGGTCGCAAAACCTTGCGTCGGCTGATCAAGTATGTCGGTTATAATCGTCTGTTGTTGGGAATCATCGGGGGACTGATCGTGTTGAATATTCTCTGCAACCTGTTGGGCTCCTATCTGTTGCGGCCGATTATCAACGATTATATCTTGCCGGGCGATTTCTCGGGATTGGGACGAGCGTTAGGGGTGCTGGTTGGAGTGTATTTGACCGGCGTATCGGCGCTGTATATTCAGTATCGTTTATTGAACAAGGTGGGTCAGCGCACGGTGGCTCGTTTGCGCGACGAGCTCTTCGAACATATGGAACGGCTGCCGATCCCCTACTTCGATACCCATCAGCACGGAGATCTGATGAGTCGCTACACGAACGACATCGATCGGGTGAGCGAGGCCCTGACCGATAGCCTCTCCGGCATGTTGTCCAGTGTGCTGATGTTGGTGGGGGTGTTGAGCATGATGTTCTATATCAGTCCGCTGCTGACGTTAGTGAGTCTGGTGACCGTGCCGTTGATGTTTGGGTTCGCCCGGGCGATCGTCCGGCGCAGTCGACGTCGTTTTGCGGCCCAACAGGCGGCGCTGGGGAGCGTGAATGGCTATATCGAGGAGATGATTAGTGCCCAACGGGTGGTGAAGCTATTCGGGCATGAACAACAGACCGTTGCCGATTTCGACCGTTTGAATCGACAGCTGAACACGCACTCGCGTCTGGCTCAATTTTATGCCGGGATGATGATGCCGGCCATGCAAAATCTCAATACGCTCAATTATGTGATCGTGACGATCGTCGGGGGACTTCTGGCCCTGTTCCGGGGGTTCGATGTCGGGGGATTGGCAGCCTTTCTGCAATATTCCCGTCAATTCGGGCGACCGATCAATGAATTGTCGGTGCTGTATAATAATATTCAGGCTGCGGTGGCAGGTGCTGAACGGATTTTTCAGCTCCTCGATCAGAAGCCCGAATCGGATTCCACGGAATCCAGACAGATGCCCGTTGTGCGTGGCGAGGTTTGTTTTCGGGAGGTTTGGTTTGCCTATCGGCCGGGTAAGCCGGTGTTGAAAGGGATTTCGTTCCAGGCCCGACCCGGCAGCCAGATTGCCTTGGTGGGGGCCACCGGAGCGGGAAAAACAACGATTCTGAATTTGCTGCCCCGATTTTTTACGGCTGATTCGGGCGAGATCACGCTCGAGGGGGTGCCGGTGGATCAGATCTCCCGTGCATCGTTACGACGGTCAATGGCGATCGTGCTGCAGGATACCCATCTGTTTACGGGAACCGTACGAGAAAATATTCGTTTCGGACGACTCGAGGCAACGGATGCAGAGGTGGAACAGGCGGCTCGTTTGACTTCGGCGCATTCGTTTATCCAACGTCTGCCGCACGGTTATGATACCTTGCTGGAGAACGATGGGGCGAATCTGAGTCAGGGGCAACGTCAATTGCTCAATATCGCTCGGGCCGCAGTTGCCGATCCGGCGATTCTGTTACTGGACGAGGCGACCAGCAATATCGATACGCGCAGCGAAATGTGGATCCAGCAGGGCTTGGATCAGTTGATGAAGGGACGTACCTGTTTGATCATTGCCCATCGGTTGTCGACGGTACGTCATGCCGATACGATCCTGGTGTTGGATGATGGCCGGATCGTGGAACAAGGGTCGCATGTCGAGTTGTTACGTGCTCGAGGCAAGTATTATGCACTGTATCGGGAACAGTTCGGTCAGGACGATCGGTAATCGGATCTGCCCCCCCCAAAAAATGACCTCTAATTATAAAGAAGATAGCTATGAAACGGGTATGGATTTTTTTAGGCAGTTGTCTGCTGGGCGGGATGATGGCAGGCTCCCTGTACGCGGAGACGACGGGGCCATCGAAACCTGCGGCGGATTCATTGCGTTGGTTCGATCCTCAGCAGGCCGGATTTCCGGTGGTGGAAGGGCAAGCCTGGCCTCAAGAGTTGGCGGGCAGTTATGGTCGTTGGCCGGAACGGTTACGTTCCGAGATTCGGGACGGTGTTTGGAAGTTGTCGTGTCAATCGGCCGGATTATCGGTTCGCTTTCGGAGCAATGCCTCGCCGATTCGGGTGCGTTACCGGCTGACGCGCGATCAACAACGGGCGATGGATCATATGCCGGCTACCGGCGTTTCGGGGCTGGATCTGTATGCGTTGAATCGTCATGGAGAGGAAATACATGTCAAACGACGGATCGATTGGTCAAAGGCCGATACGATTTATTACGAATTTCAGCCCCAACCCGATGATCGTTTTGCAGCCGCCGGTTATGAATTTCAGCTCTATCTGCCCTTGTATAATGGGGTCTCTCAGCTGGAAATCGGGGTCGATACCGCAGCGAATTTTACCTTCTTGCCCTTGCGTACCGAAAAACCGATCGTAGCCTACGGAACCTCGATTTTGCAAGGAGCCTGTGCCTCCCGGCCGGGGATGGCTTGGTCGACGATGTTGTCACGTCGGTTGGATTTGCCGCTCTTGAATTTCGGCTTTTCCGGCAGCGGGGTGTTGGACTCGGCGATTTTAGCCGAATTAGGAACGATCGATGCACGGCTCTATATCCTGGATTGTTTGCCGAATCTGGTGGAAATGCCGGATTCGGTGGTGACGGCTCGTTTCCGGCAGGGCGTGGCCTTGTTGAGACGCCACCATCAGGCCCCGATCTTGTTGATCGAACATGCAGAAGCCCCTTTGGATGGAGTCGATAGCGCGGCCCTCCATAAGAATCGGGTATTGCGTGCTTGTTATGAACAGCTGTGTGAGGAAGGCGTGCCGGAGCTCTATTATCTGTCGTGTGAGGAGATTGCCTTGCCGGCAGATGCGCTGGTAGACGGGATTCACCCGACAGATTACGGCATGGTGCAACAGGCGAAAGCGTGTGAAGCCAAGATTCGCGAAATACTGAACGTACCGTTGGGAACGATCTCCACCACGTGTCCGGTGCGCCAACGACGAGATGCCCCCTACTATGAATGGACAAATCGTCATGAAGAGATTCTGGCTCATAATCGGATCGATGCGCCGACACATGTGATTCTCGGCAATTCGATCGTCCATTTCTGGGATGGCGAAGGAGGGCGTTATGATATTCATGGCGGGTCGAACTGGCCTCGTATCATGGCGCCGGTCGGCTTCCGAAATATGGGTTGTGGGCATGATCGTATCGAGAATGTCTTGTGGCGCGTTTATCATGGAGAGCTGGATGGGTACACGGCGCAACGGGTGGTGCTGATGATCGGAACCAATAACCTGAGCATCAATACGGACGAAGAGATTGTCGAAGGAATGGCCCATTTGGTAAAGGCTGTGCGCGATCGCC
This sequence comes from uncultured Alistipes sp., assembly GCA_944326035.1. Taxonomy (GTDB): domain Bacteria; phylum Bacteroidota; class Bacteroidia; order Bacteroidales; family Rikenellaceae; genus Alistipes_A. Next base: position 303,359 of record CALVCS010000011.1, read on the forward strand.
AGCCGCAGGCTCAGGTCGAGGTGATCGGGGTGTTGCCTCGCCGGGATTTGGAAGATCGGGTGGCAACGCTCAATGGTCGATTGGCGCAAAAAATGCAGTCGATGGAAGTGGTTTTTCGCAATCCGGGGATTCGGTTGCTGAAAAAGAATCACCGTATTGACGATGCACTCTTTTTGGATGGCGTGCACCTGACGGAACAGGGGTATGATCGGATCGCTTCGGAAATCGCGACGGGCGTTCAATAAGAGGACCTTTGCAGGTATGATAAAAACGAAGAGAGAAAATTTCCTCTCTTCGTTTTTTTTATGTTGATGCAGGGAGGTATTTACGGTGCCTGCCCTGTTGAAGGCCATGTGGATGATGGGAAGAACGTCCCGAAGAGCATTTTGGGTCAAGAACCGCCGGATCGCTGCCCCTCCGGTGCGATCAACGATGCCCATTCCGTGTGGTGCTGAATATAGTTCCGGATAAAGGGACAAGTCGGGACGATGGTCAGATGTTCTTGCTCGATATACTGTAACACATCCCGGACCAAAGCGGAGCCTATCCCCAGCCCTCCGAGTGCAGCGGGCACTTCGGTATGGGTCAGGTGCAGAACTCCCTGTGGGGAAACCTCATATGCAATATACGCCGTATGCTCACCGATGCGGTATTCGAATCGGTGAGCGGCCGCGTTATGAAGCAGAGAGGGTGTTTTCATGGCTATACAATTCACCGTGGATATGCCACGTGCAACGCGTGGGAATGGCGGGTGTTAAAAATTGAAGTGGTCCGGATCCGACCCTACCCGTTCGTTGCGATTCAACGTATTGATGAGATCGATTTCTTCGCCGGTCAGTTCGAAGTTGAAGATATCGATGTTTTCCGCCAAACGGTTAGCGTGCGATGATTTGGGAATCGTCACAATCTTCCGTTGATAATCCCATCGTAGAATGATCTGTGCCGGCGTTTTGCGGTATTTAGCGGCTAACTCGTTCAGTAAGGGCTCTTGGAATAGCTCAGGTTTGCCGGCGGCGAAAGGACTCCATGCTTCGGGGCGAATGCCGTGTTGCAGGCAATAGTTTACTTCATCCTGTTGATTCAGGTATGGGTGGAGCTCGATTTGGTTGACGGCCGGGATGATTTCCGTGCTTTTGAGCAATGTTTCGAGGTGATGTTGTTTGAAGTTGCTGACCCCGATGGCCCGGGCACGGCCACTTTTATAGATTGTTTCAAGGACCTGCCAACTGTGTACGAATCGATCCGCCACGGGCCAATGTATCAGATAGAGGTCTACATAATCGGTGTCCAGTTTTTGAAGGCTGCACTCGAAAGCTTCCAAAATCTTTCCGGAGCGTTGGTCATCGTTCCAGAGCTTGGTCGTAATAAAAATCTCCTCGCGCGGGACACCCGATTGACGGATAGCTTGAGCCACCGCTTCTTCGTTGAAGTAATAAGCTGCGGTGTCGATGTGGCGGTAGCCTATTCTCAGAGCAGTTTCGATAGCTTCTACGGTCTCTTCGTTATTATCCATCCGGAATACCCCCATGCCGATCCACGGCATTTCGACTCCATTATTCAAAATGACTTTTTCCATATCGATAGCATTGTTAAAATCGTTTGAAAAGGGGCGTTCTGCGATCCGTTCGCTGATGTGAGCGCCCGATTTATCCCTTTTAAAGATACGAAAAATGCGGAAATTTGGAAAATTTTCGCGCTATTTTACGCTTCAAAACTCGAAGAGAAACCCCCTAACCTAAAAATCCCGGGATCTGAAGTCCCGGGATTTTTGGTATAAAGGGGTTGTTTTAAGGCATTTTGATGGCGGTGGGAATCTCCAGATCTTGGCTTTTGGAGACGGGCCGATCGTATTTGGGCCCCGGAATCAACGGGCTGTACGACAAGACGTAACGAATCCGTTCGGCCTGGTTTTCGGTGAACTCATCGCCGTAACCGTAATTATAGTCCATGAAGTTGTGGGAGACGAAGGAGGTTCCATCACAAGCTTCGCGCTGGCTGAGCGTCTCTAAGTCGAGATTCGAAGGGTTCGCTATCATCTCCAGGAGCCACTCTACATAAGTTGCTCGGTTATAATCGGGCGTATCGGCGCAATAGTCATCATTCGCTCCGCATTGCGTCTCCGAGAAAGCATGTAGGAGGCCCAAATAGTGTCCCAATTCGTGGCACAAAGTATTGACCACATCGGCGGGATCATATATGGTCTCCGAGGAGCGGTTGTAGAGATAGGTCCGGTTGATGGATACGCAATGGACATAATCCGGTGTCTCGGTGAGATAGATATCGCCTTCTTTGAGGCCCGGGAACGGATTGGAACTGACGGAATAAGGCAGGAACGAAATGCCGGTTACATCCTTGTTGTTTTCGTTAAAATAATAAATGAAGACATTGATATACGTATTCACATCCCATACCAAATCGACGGCTTGTGCATTCGGATGTTCGGCATCCATGAAAACGTTGGGATCGATCGTCGAGGTGGACCAGGAGACATTATGGACTCCCGGTTCCTCCAAGGGTACACCCTCGGGGGTTTGCTCCGCCAGGACAAACGAAAGATTCATGTCCGGGGAGTTGCCCTGTAATCCCATGTAATTGGCGTTGCAGTCGTTGATTACCTGACGGATCCAACCGGGTTGAATGGGCTCCGTGTCGGAAGGACCTCGCAGAATGTGGAAAACCACCGGCAGTTCGTAGTGATAGTTACTCAGTCGGGCATCCTGTGTGACGACCAGCGTTTCTTTGAGCGAGCCGCTGCGAATGGTCAAGGTCGTTTGTCTACGTTCCGTCGTATTTTCATACGGCGAGACGGTCAGGGTAATCGTAGCATTCCCTTGACCGCTGTTGGGGGTTGGAACACACCAATCGGATTGTCCCTCGATCTGCCACTGCGAGTTGCAGGTGATCTGGAAAGTGAGGGCCCCTCCGGAGAGCGGGGCCGTCAGCGTATGGGTTGACAGCGTCAAATTGCTATAAACGGGCTGCGGATCCTCCTGGCATGCCGAGACCGTAAACAATAGGCACAATAACAAGACAAGTCTATGTTTCATGTGCGTAAAGATAGCAAAATTTGGTGGAGGCCGTCGTTAGATATATATTTTTTTGAACGACCGGCTTCGCGAGCCTTCCCCGTGCCACAAAATCGCTTGCTGAGGATCGATGCGCAGACGCGTGTGAGATTCGATTCCCTGCTCATCCTGTCGATTCAGTTCGATTCCGGTGGCTGAGGTCAATCCCCAGGTCCCCTCCTGAGAGACTTGTGTGGAATCGCTTGTATGACGGGTCAGCACAAAGGTATAATTCGGCTTCAATTGCAGAACCGTTTTGAGACTGTCCGGACCCTGCGCCTCATACAAGCCTACGAGCAACTGAGCCGATTGGCAACTGCCTTCGGGATCGAAACCGATCAGGGATTCGATCACCAGGGAGTCGCTCGAAGGGGCGGTTGTCTGGCTGGGACGAGGCGATAAGGCTCCGTTCAATTCGAGAAATACACGTTGTCCTGGCGTCGGTTTCAGGGCCAGGTATTTGCGGACGGTTTCGGGGTAGGCATCTTGCCGAGAGACCGGATAACGGACGCCGGTGGCACAATCGTAAAAGACGGCGGAATCGGCCTGTTGGACAAATTCGCCGCAGAAATAGTGGACATCACTCGGCAGAGCGCGTTGTTCCCCGTTGTTACAAGCGGTCAGCATCAGGGCTCCGATGGCCCACAAAACATAGAACTGTTTCATAAACGTCGGAAATTAAAATCGGTTTCCGAACGTTGCGCAAAAACCAGGCCGTTTCTAACGCGACTAAGGATTTTATTGAATGCCCATTTTGTCGAACAGTGCCTGTACATCGGGTTTGTGTCCCCGGAAACGGACGTAGAGCGTCATCGGATGTTCGCTGCCCCCTTTCGACAGGATATTGGTGCGGAACGAGTCGGCGACTTCGCGATTGAAGATCCCCTTTTCACGGAAGAGCGAGAAGGCGTCGGCTTCGAGGACTTCGGCCCATTTATAGCTATAATATCCGGCGGCATATCCTCCGGCGAAGATATGGCTGAATGAGGTGGAGACACATTGTCCGTCGACCACCGGCAACACCTGTACCGGCTTCATCGCCCGGCGTTCGAACGTGACCACATCTTCGCTGACGGGAGCCGTGATGCTGTGCCAGGCCATATCGTCCAGCCCGAAGCCCAGTTGTCGGGCGTGACTGTAGGCTGCCAGGAAGTTTTTCGACTCTTTGATTTTTTGTACCAGTTCTGCCGGAATGGGGGTGCCGTCTTGGTAGTGCACGGCCCACAGATCGAGGAACTCTTTTTCGGTTGCCCAGTTTTCCATCAGCTGGGAGGGCAGTTCCACGAAGTCCCAATAGACCGACGTGCCGGTCAGACTGGGATAGCTCCCTTCGGCTAACATGCCGTGCAGCGCATGGCCGAATTCGTGGAGCAGCGTGGTCACTTCGTCGAAGGTCAACAGCGACGGCAGGCTATCGGTCGGTTTGGTGAAGTTGGTGACGACCGAAACCAACGGGCGGGTTTCTTTCCCGTTCTGGATGGACTGTCCCCGGAAATCGGTCATCCATGCCCCACCCCGTTTCGAGGCGCGCGGGAAATAATCCATGTACAGGACAGCCATGAAACGTCCGCTGCTGTCTTTGACCTCGAACGCCTTTACATCGGGATGGTAGACATCGATGTCCGGATTTTCGGTAAAGGTTAATCCGTAGAGTTTTTCGGCCAGCATAAAGACCCCGCGTTGGACGTTCTCAAGTTTGAAATAGGGCTTGGTCATCTCTTCGCTCAGCTGGAACTGCTGTTCTTTGAGCTTTTCCGACCAATAGCCGAAGTCCCATGGCATCAGGTCATAGTCGGCGCCTTGACGATGGGCGTAATCGCTGACGGCTTTCACGTCGGCATGGGCGGCAACGATCGATTTGCCCTGCAACTGGGTGAGAAATTCGTTGACCGTTGCGGTGTTCTCGGCCATGCGTTCTTCCAGGACGTAGTCGGCATAGGTGGCATACCCCAACAGATTGGCCAATTTCAGGCGGAGTTCGGTGATGCGTTTGATGTTGGCCGTATTGTCGAATTCGCCGCCGTTGCAGCGGGAATTATAGGCTCTCCAGATTTGTTCTTTCAACTCCCGGTTGGGTGAGTAGGTCATGAACGGGATCATGCTCGGTGCTTGGAGGGTAATCACCCACCCTTCCAAACCCCGTTCCTGGGCTTCGGCTGCGGCTCCTTCCACGGCATAGGCCGGTAAGCCGGCCAGCTGAGTGGAATCGGTCAGATGGAGGGTATAGGCGTTCGTGGCCGCCAGCACATTTTGGCCGAATTGCAGTGTGAGTTGGGCCAGCTCCGAGGTCCATTGACGGTATGTCTCTTTGTCCGTATCGGAAAGGGCGGCGCCGTTACGCGCGAAGCTTTTATAGGTTTTTTCGAGCAGTTGGGCCTGTTCTTGGGTCAGTTGTAGGGTGTCACGGCCTTCGTACACCCGACGTACCCGTTCGAACAGGACGGGATTTAACGAAATGTCGTTGTGAAATTCCGTCAGCTTGGGACTCAATTCCAGGCTGAGTTGTTGCATGGTGTCGTTGGTGTTCGACTCATTCAGGTTGAAGAAGATAGAGCTGATCTCGCTGAGCTTCTGTCCGCTGAACTCCAAAGCCTCGATCGTGTTGGAGAAAGTCGGGGCTTCCGGGTTTTCGGTAATGGCTTTTATTTCGAGGCGGGCATCGGCCATGGCCTGGTCGAAGGCCGGCGCATAATCTTCGATCCGAATCGACGAAAACGGAGGGGTGCCGTGCAGCCCCTGAAAAGGTTTCAACAGCGGGTTATCGGTGTTGGCGTCGGAACATCCGTTCAGTAGAGGAAGTGTCATCATTAAAGCACAAAGTTTTTTCATGGCGATCGAGGAGCTAAAGGTGTCGTGAATGAGGGTGATCAGGGAGCCAATCGCTCACCGGGATCGGCGGTATTATTGGTCATAAATGCTGTCGTAATTGCTACGACGGCGGTCGTATTTCAGGTCTTTCAGCATGCCGGCTTTGACGGCGATGGTGAAGCTCCAGCTTTGCAGGAACCCGGTCGGGATCCAACTGAAGTTCATTTGCCAGCAGTGCAGATCTCGGGAGACGGTGATGCTTCCCGGTGTCAGTTTGCGGGCTTGGAAGTCGTACCCTCCGGAGAACGTAATTCCCCATTTGGGCGTCAGGTTGACGCTGCCGTTGAAGTTGAGGGTTTGGGTAATGGTCTGTTTGATGGTCGGTTTCGAATAGGAAAACGAGTAGTTGAACCCGAAGTTCCAGGGGATACTGAAATCGTAATACCGGGAGGTCATGATCTGGCGCTGCAAGGCCGGATTCAGGTCGTTGAATCCCGGTTGAGCGAACATATCCGGTTGATCGGCCGGGATGGTAATGCCGCTATTGATGTCGTTGATGGCCGGGGTTTGACTCCGTCGATTGGAGGAGTTAAACGAGTAGCCGAACGAGGTGCTGGCACTGGTCAGACGGCCCGGGAAGGTCAATCGGTTGGGGTCTCGCAAACCATCCGTTAGTTTGTAGGGGTCGAACACGGCCGAGACGTTCAGTGCGACATTCTTATAGAGGGTGGTTCGGAATCGGACGTTGAACGGAGCCAATTTGAACTCTTCGGCCAGGAAGTTATAAGAAGAGGTGATGGAGAATTCATCGATGAGTTTGATCTTGCGGACGCCCGACGTATCCCGACGGTCGCGGACCTTCATTTCGAGGCTCTGTACCAGACCGAACGAAAGACCCATGGCAGGGCCGCTGCTGGGCACGCTGTAGGCGTTACCGTCGAAGGGCGAATAGGTTTGCATGTTGCCGACCGTATCGCATTGGACCTGACTGTAGTAGCCATAGCTCGGCTTACCGAAATCCGGTATGTAGTTGAAGGAGGCCGTGGGGGTGATCAGGTGGCGGATGGCCCGGATCAGACCGTCTTTTTTCTTGAACTGGTAGGTTCCGTAAATTTTGGTAGTGGCCGTCAGATTGAAACGGTAATTATACAACCGATAGAAACCGTAGGTGGTATCGGCATTGACGACCTGTTCCTGAACGGGATCCCACGCCTTGTCGATTTTGCGGAAGAACCAGTTTTCGTTGTAGGTGAACGAGGGGGTGAAGTTGAAATATTTGAGTAAGGTAAAGGAGGTGTTGATCGGGATTTCGTGGCTGACCCCGCTCGACATGTTTTTGAGGGTATTTTTGGTAAACAGTTCGTCTTCTTTGGTGGTGACGCTATTGGTGAGTTTGAAGTTGTAGCTCATCGAGATCTTTTCATACCATTTGGCACGACCGACGGCATTTTTGCGCTGGAACGGCGTAATGCGGGAGGCCGAGAAAACGATGTTCGGGAAGGTGAACTGAATGGAGGAGTCGCGGGAGTTCTGCGAATGTTGGAAGTTGGTGGAGAAACTGAAAGGGGTGCCCGTCCAGTTTTTCGTGAAGGCGATACTGGAGTTGGTTTGGTTGCTGAGGTATTGATTGAGGTCTTGCGAGCTGTATTTGTTGTAGCCGCTGGAAGATAAATTCACACTGGCCGAGAAGGTCGTTCCCGGTTTGAATTTGGGGTCTTGGGAGTGGGTCCAAGCAACTCTAAAGTTATTTTGGTTGTAATAATCATTATCTCCCGGCTCCCCGACTTTGTCTTTGGAGAAACTGAGCGAGAGATTCCCACTGTATTTATAGCGTTTGACATAACGGGAACTGAGAGACGTTTCCCACGACCCTTGGGTGTAAATGCCCCCGGTGAGGGCTAAATCCACATAATCGTTCAGCGCCAGGTAGTACCCACCGTCCCGGATGAAAAAGCCTTTCCGCAGCTCTTCCCCATAGGTCGGCATGATAAAGCCCGAGTGGCGTCCGGAGGTCATGGGGAAGAACCCGAACGGCAAGCCCAGAAAATAGATCGGGACATCTTCCATCACCAGATAGGTGGGGCCGAAAATGGTCTTTTTATTGGGAATGGTTTTGGACTTGGTCATGGCCAGGTAGAAGTGAGGGTGTTCGGCATCGCAGGTCGTAAAGCGTCCTTGGGCAATGTTGATGGTATTGTCGGCGAGCATTTTGACCTTCTTCCCCTGTAAAAAGCCTTCGCCTTCCTGGGTGGCGACCCCCTTGACACGAGCTTTTTTCGTGTCCAGATTGTAGGTGATCGTGTCCATGGTATAGGAGTGGGAACCATCGACGAATTCGGGTCGGGTGTTGGTGACGATGACCGAATCGATCGTTTCCTGGGCCGCTCCGGGCTCTTGCACCTGCGTAGTGTCGGGACGTCCGTACGCGAAAATCTCCTTCTTGTTCATGTCGATCCGCATGAAGTCGGCTTTGAGATTCATGGTTTGGTATTTGACATCCCCCTTTTCATAAATATACACGACCTTCGAACGGAGATCGTACACCAAAGAGTCCTCGTTGTTACACGTAATGATGTCTTCCAGGAACGGTTTGCGTTGAATGGCGGAATCCGGACGAGCCAGCGTGTCGGTTTTTCCGGATAAAGTGTCGATTTGGAGACTATCCGGTGTCGCCAGGGTATCGATTTGCGCCATCGGTGTAAGGGGGCGACTTGCCTCGGGAGGTTGAGGCAAGGGGTTTGCGGCGGGGAATGCGAAGCTGATACCCCTGCTGAATACCCCTTGAGAAAGCAGGATCAGCAAGCCGAAAGCCAAGAGATATTTCGATTTTTTTATGCGCAATTCCCTACAAATATTTACCTTTGCAAAGCACCCTCGTTCGATGGGCAAAAATAACGAAAAAAAAAGAGTTCCCTAATGTTTGCCGTATGAAAGTACCAAAACCGATCTTTTTCGCTGTTTCTTGTGTGGTGGGATTTTTTGTTTTGGCGCGGCCGGTTTGGGGACAATCTGTCCGGACGGCCGGCGTGAATAAAGTGGTGATCGATGCCGGCCATGGCGGAAATGATCCGGGAACGCATTACGGGCAGTTCAAAGAAAAAGATATCAATCTGGCGGTGGCGTTGCGCTTGGGGCGGCTCATCGAGGAAAATTATCCGGATGTCTCGGTGATTTATACCCGGAAAACGGATGTTTTTGTGCCTTTGGCCGATCGGGCCGATAAGGCCAATAAAGCCAGTGCCAATCTCTTTATTTCCATTCATGTGAACGGGGCCAAAAGTTCGCAGGCTTCCGGGACGGAGACTTTTGTCATGGGGGTATCCAAAGCGCAACAGAATTTGGAAATTGCCATGAAGGAAAATGACGTCATTGTCTATGAAGAGGATTACAAGACCCGTTATCAGGGATATACGCCAGGATCGGCCGAGTCGTTCATTATCTTCTCATTGATGCAGTACTCCTATCAGGGGCAGAGCCTCAATCTGGCTTCGATTGTGCAGAAACATTATACGCAGAATCTGTCGCTGGGCAACCGGGGGGTCAAACAGGCGGGATTTCTGGTGCTGTGGTATGCCGCCATGCCGAGTATCCTGACCGAATTGGGCTTTATCTCCAATCCGCAGGACCGAAAAATCCTGACCACCAAAAACGGTCAGGAAAAATTGGCCCGTTCCTTGTTTAATGCCTTTAGTGAATATAAGGTCAACAGCGAAGGGAAAGGGCGGTTGATCGTGTTGCCCGAGGAAACCGTGGAAGAAGAGAGTGCCTCGGCTTCGACGGAGGTCACCGCGTCGAAATCCGCCTCGACAGACGAAGTCTCGACGGACGGAGCCTCGACCTCCGGGCCGATTTGCTATCGCATTCAAGTGATGAGTTCGCCGCGTAAAGTGCCGCGAAATTCCTCGCGTTTCGGTATTTATCGGGGCGAGGTGAAAGAGCTGGTGATCGATGGGCGATATAAATATTTTGTGGGAGAGGTGGCATCTTACGAGGAAGCGTTATCTTTGCAGTCCAAGGTGAGAAAACAGATTCGCGATGCATTTGTGGTCGCTTTCCAGGGAGAGCGGACGATCAATCTGCAGGAGGCTCGCCGATTGGAGTAGTTTATCGACAACCGAAAATACAGAGATATGAAAAAATTGAAAGTGAGTCGGGAGTTTAAAATCGGTTTTTTTGGGATTGCGATGATCGCCCTGTTGTATTGGGGGGTCAATTTTCTCAAAGGAAGCGATATCTTTTCCTCCTCTACGAAATATTATGCCGTGTATGATCAGGTGAATGGGTTGCAACCCGCGTCGTCGATCGTGATCAAAGGCTATAAGGTGGGGAGTATATCCGGGATCGAGTACGATCCTGCTGTGTCGCAAAATGTGATCGTCGAATTTTCGATCAAGTCCAAATATCGGATTCCGTCGAATTCCAAAGCACGGATTTTCAGCGATGGATTTATGGGAGGAAAGGCCGTGGAGATCGAATTGGGCGATAGTCAGCAGTTCCTGCAGGCCGGAGATACCCTGCATTCGGAGATCAACCAGGATTTTCTGGAAGTGGCCGGCAACGAGTTCGAATTTTTAAAACAACGCGCCAATGATCTGATCAATGAAGTGATGGCGACGTTGCAGGGCTTGAATGCCATCCTGATCGATAATAAGTCCAATCTGGACGCCACCTTTAGCCATATCGCCTCCATTACCGGAAATCTGGACGAAGTGGTGGCCGGAGAAAAAGAGTCGATGCGTCAGATGCTCTCCAACCTGAATGAATTGACGGCGGCTCTCAATGCCCAGAGCGGTCGAATCGACACCTTGATGGGGAATATGACCCAGTTCAGCGATTCGTTGCGACGGGCCGAACTGCCGACGCTGGTCGCACAGATGACGATGACGGTGAATACGCTGAATGCCACCCTCGAAAAGGTGAATAACGGCGATGGATCGGCCGCCCTATTGCTCAATGACCGTAAACTGTATGAGTCGTTGGCCGCTTCGAGTGCCAATCTGTCGGCGTTGTTGGAAGATATTCGCCAGAACCCCAAACGGTATATCAATATCTCGGTCTTTGGGGGGGGCGGACGCAATCGTGATTGAGCAGCGGAAGGACCGGGTGTAGGTTCTGCTGCAAGTTGTAAAAACCCATGATTTATCCAGATAATTTTGAAAGCAAGATAGGCTTCGACCGTGTGAAACAACAGGTCGAAGCTTTGTGTATTACGCAGGGGGCGATTGAAAAATTGCACCAGGTTCGTTTCTTGACTGATCGGCGGACCATTGTTCGCCTGTTGGAGGAGACCTTCGAAATGCGAACGGTCTTGATGATGGAGGCCGACTTTCCGCGGGTCGAATATGTCGATCTGCATCCGTTGCTCCAAAAAATCGAGGTGGAAGGAACGTTCCTCGAGGTGGAGCAGATCCTCGCCTTACGTCGGGGATTGGAGGCGGTCAATGAGCTGGTGACGTTTTTTCAACACCGGGATGACTCGCTCTACCCTCGCCTACGGTGGCTCAGTCGGGATGTGGAAGGCTTTCCGGCCATCGTCAATCATATCGATTCCATTATTGACCGCTTTGGCAAAATCAAAGACAGCGCCTCCCCCGAACTGTATGCCGTTCGTAAAGCGCTCCGTGAACGGGAAGGGCAGATCGCCCGGCGTTTGCAACAGATTTTGAGTCAGGCCCAGTCGTCGGGACTGGTCGACAGCGAGGCTTCGATTTCGATTCGGGAAGGCCGGGCGGTGATTCCGGTCGCGGCGGTCAATAAACGGAAACTGAAAGGGTTCGTACACGATGAGTCGGCAACCGGTAAGACCGTCTATATCGAACCGATCGAAGTGGTGGAGCTCAATAACGAACTGAAGGAGCTGGAGTACGAGGAACGCCGAGAAGTCATTAAGGTATTGGTTCGTTTCAGCGATATGGTTCGTCCCGATGTGCCAGGTATGGAGGCTTCGGGGGATTATTTGACAACTATTGACTTCCTGCATGCTAAGGCACGTTATGCTGTGGAGAACGATTGTACCTTGCCGATTGTGGAAGAAGGCAGTTCCATTCGTTTAATTCGGGCTCGACACACGCTGTTGGCCCAGACCCTCAAACGGGAAAACAAAGAGGTCGTCCCGTTGGATTTGACGCTGACACCCGAAAAACACATCTTGTTGATCTCCGGACCCAATGCCGGGGGAAAATCGGTGTGCCTGAAGACGGTGGGGCTGCTGCAGTATATGATGCAGTGCGGCTTTTTGATTTCGGCTTCCGAAAATTCGGAGATGGGACTCTTTACCGGGATTTTTATCGACATCGGCGACGAACAGTCGATCGATAATGACCTGAGTACGTACAGCTCTCATCTGCTCAATATGAAGATGATTTTGCGTCATGCCGATCAGCACTCCTTGGTGTTGATCGATGAGTTCGGTACCGGTACCGAACCGACCATCGGTGGAGCGATTGCCGAGTCGGTCTTGGAAAAGTTGGTGCAGAAGGGTTGTTTTGGGGTGATTACGACCCACTATGCCAACCTGAAATACTATGCCAGCGGTGCCGAAGGCATCATGAACGGGGCCATGACCTTCGATGTGCAGAATATTCGTCCGTTGTTCCGCCTGGAGATGGGCAAGCCGGGCAGTTCATTTGCGATCGAGATGGCCCGCAAGATCGGTTTGCCGGAAGAGATCATTCGTTCGGCTTCGGAGAAGGTGGGAACCGACCTGATCGATATGGAGCGTCAGTTGCGTGAAATTGCGCGAGACAAACGCTACTGGGAACAGAAACGCGATAAGATTCATCAAACCGAAAAGCGGGTGGATGAATTGGCCGAAAAATACAAAACGGAACTGGAACAGATCAAGGAGGAACGTAACCGATTGATCAAACAGGCGCGCATCGAGGCACAGCAGATCACGGCCGAGGCCAATAAGCAGATCGAAAATACGATTCGGGTGATTAAGGAGTCGCAGGCCGATCGGGAGCAGACGTTGATCGTTCGTCGCAAGATGAATGCCTTCAAGGAGTCGCTACAGCAGGAACCGTCCGACACGTCGGCCATCGACCGCAAAATCGCACAGTTGCAGGAGCGGGAACGTCGTCGAGCTCAACGCCGGGAGGAAAAGGCCGCTGCCACGACCGAACCCAAGCCGAGCAAAGCCGATTTGGTGGTTCCTCGGGTGATCGAGGTGGGTGGTAAGGTCCGCATTCAAGGGCAGGATGCCGTAGGCGAAGTGTTGGAAATCAAAGGGAAGAAGGCTACGGTGGGTTTTGGTCAGATTCGTACAACGGTCGAATTGACCCGTTTGGAAGCAATTTCCAATTCGGAGTATAAGAAAGCGACTCGCAATACCCGACCGGCCCCGCAGACGAATTTCGATACCATGCAGCGGCGTGCTCAGTTTACGCAACAGATCGATGTCCGCGGTATGCGGGTGACCGAAGCGTTGGATCAGGTTCAGGAATTTATAGACGATGCGATTATGCTGGGGATTCCTGAGGTGCGCATCTTACATGGCAAGGGTACGGGAGCCTTAAAAGAAGAGATTCGAAAGTATTTACGAGCGATTCCTTTGGTGTCGAGTGCCAAGGATGAACAGGAACAATTCGGGGGCGCGGGCATTACGGTCGTTAACCTGGAGGTATAGCAGAACGATTTGGAGATCGAACATATCATGGATTACAGTTTAAAAGAGATAGCGGCCTTGACCGGAAGTGTCTTTTCGGGGACCGAACAACGGGTACGCCGGGTGGTGACCGACAGTCGTGGAACTTTCAATACTGTCGGAACGCTTTTTGTTGCGATTCGGGGGAGTAATCACAATGGACATGCCTATATCGGGCAGCTCTATCAAAGAGGTGTGCGGGCCTTTCTGGTCGATACACAGGTGGATGAGAGTGCTTTTCCGGAGGCCGGTTTTGTGCGTAGTGTCCATTCTTTGGAGGCGTTGCAGCAGTTGGCGGCCTATCATCGGGCTCACTTTGGCGGCAAGGTGGTGGCAATTACCGGAAGCAATGGGAAGACGGTCACCAAAGAGTGGATCGCTCAGTTGTGTCCTCCGGGAACGAAGATGTTTCGCAGTCCGAAAAGTTACAATTCGCAGATCGGTGTGCCTTTGTCGCTGTTGATGATCGAAGGGGACGAAGATTTGGCCGTGATCGAAGCGGGCATTTCGCAGCCCGGAGAGATGCAGCGACTCGAAGCGATGATCCGCCCTCAAATCGGTATCTTCACGAATCTGGGAGATGCCCATCAGGAAAACTTTCAGACCCTGGAGCAGAAACTGACGGAAAAGCTGAAGCTGTTCGAGCATGCCGAGACGATCATTTATCTGAAGCGGCAGGAACAGGTGGCCCAGGTGATCGAACAACGTTTTGCCGATCGGACGTTGGTGGGGGTTGAGGTGCAGGAGGAAGCGTTGAAGGCCCTACCCTACCAGGATGAGGCTTCGCGGGAGAATGCCGCGGAGGCTGTTGCGTTGTATCGCGTCTTGGGGTTCGATGGAGCGACGATTCAGGCGCGACTGTCGACCCTGCAACCGGTGGCTATGCGTATGGAACTCAAGGAGGGCATCGGCGGCTGTAAATTGATTAACGATAGTTATAATTCCGATATCAATTCGTTGGCGTTGGCGCTGGATTATCTGGAGTCGGTGTCTGGCGGACAGGAGAAGTGGTTGATCCTCTCCGATATTCTTCAGAGCGGAATGTCGCCGGAAACGTTGTATGCGCGAGTGGCCGAACTGTTGAAAACCAAAGGCGTGGATCTGTTGATCGGCATCGGTAAAGAGATTTCACGCCAGGCGCGTTGTTTCGATCTCAAAACGCGCTTCTATCCCTCGACCGAAGCCTTTTTGCGCCATCTGGATCGGAGTCGTCTGGTTCATAAAAGCATCTTGATCAAAGGAAGCCGCGATTTCCATTTCGAGAAGATCAGCCATGCGCTCGAACATAAAATCCATACGACGGTGCTGGAAGTGAATCTGGATCATATGATTCATAACCTGAACTATTTTCGAGGGCTGTTGCGTCCGGGAGTACGGATGATGGCGATGGTCAAGGCGTCGGGATATGGCAACGGGACCTATGAAGTGGCCAGTATGTTACAACATCAGGGGGTGAATTTTCTGGCCGTGGCATTTGCCGATGAGGGGGTTGTGTTGCGGGAAGCGGGGATTACCATGCCGATCGTGGTGTTGAATGCCGATGTCGACAGTTTCGAACCGATGATCGAACATCGACTCGAGCCCGAAATCTATAGCTTTGCCTCTCTGCAGGCCTTCGCCGATGCGGTGGCCCGTCAAGGCGAGATGCACTACCCGATCCATCTGAAACTGGATACCGGGATGCATCGGCTGGGCTTCATGGAAAAAGATATTACACCCTTGATCGAACGACTGAAAGCACAATCTGCGCTGTATATCAGTACGATTTTCTCCCATTTGGCGGCCAGTGACGAACCGCAGCACGATGATTTCACCCGGGAACAGATCGCCCGGTACAAACGTATGAGCGATCGACTGTTGGTTGCGTTTCCCCATCAGGGAATCATTCGCCATCTGGACAACAGCGCCGGTATCGAACGCTTTCCGGAAGCGCAGTTCGATATGGTTCGTTTAGGGGTCGGTCTGTACGGGATCAGTTTTGTGCATCAGGAACATCTTTTACCGGTGGCGACCCTGAAGAGCCGGATCGTACAAATTAAAGAGCTGGAACCGGGCGAAACGGTTGGCTATGGCCGACATGGGGTGATTGAACGTCCGAGTCGTACGGCAACGGTGCCGATCGGATATGCCGACGGATTGAATCGCCATCTGGGCCGTGGGGCGTGGAAAATGATCGTACGAGGACATCGGGTGCCGATTATCGGCAATATCTGTATGGATACTTGTATGTTGGATATTACGGGTTTTGACGATATTCAGGAGGGCGATCCGGTGATTATTTTCGGGGAAGAGGCGTCGGTCAGCGAGATGGCCGGTGTGTTGGGAACCATTCCGTATGAAGTGATGACCAGTGTTTCGACGCGGGTAAAACGCGTCTATGTCAAAGAATAAAGCCCATGAAACCAGGTAAGCTCTATTTGTTGCCCACGCCAATTGGAGAAGGAGCGGTGTATGACGTATTGCCGGCCAAGAATCGTGGAGTGATGGCGTCGCTCTCCTATTTCATCGTGGAGAATGTGCGGACGGCGAGGCGTTTCCTGAGTCGGGCGGATATTGGTCGTCCGATCGATACGTTGCGGTTTGCCGAACTCAATGAGCATACGCGTCCCGAAGAGTGGAAAGACCTGTTGGCTCCGGTGTTGAACGGGGAGGAGGCCGGTCTGATGTCGGAAGCCGGCGTGCCGGGTGTGGCCGATCCGGGTGCCGATGTGGTGGCTCTTGCCCATCGTCACGGCGTGGAGGTGATTCCGTTGGTGGGGCCTTCGTCCATTCTGTTGGCCATGATGGCCTCGGGCCTGAATGGGCAATCATTTGCCTTTAACGGTTATTTGCCGGTCAAGCAACCGGATCGGGGAAAGGCTATCCGTTTTTTTGAAAAGAGAGCGCGGAGCGAGCATCAGTCTCAGGCGTTTATCGAGGCTCCGTATCGTAATGTGAAACTATTCCAGGATTTTTTGACGCTCTGTGGGGATCAAACCCGTTTATGTGTGGCCGTTGATTTGCTGCAGCCCGATCAACGGATTGCTACGCACAGCATAGCCGAGTGGCGCAAGTTGCCGATCCCGGATCTGCAGAAACGTCCGGCGATTTTCATTTTGGGTTGAGTCCGACGTTGGGGTATGTGGAATCCGGTCTGCGGGCAGGGACTGATGATCCGTCTTCTCTGAGGATTCGTTTCCTGACCCAGTTGTAAAAGGCCGAAGAGAGCATGTTGTCCGCTCTCGCTATGCCGGCAAAGCGCAGGAAAGCATCGAAAAAGCTCGTCGATCTTTCGACGAGCTTAGCGGGTTAGACTACGGGGGCAGCCTCAGGATTTTGTCAGTTTGGCCTGTGCGGTTAAGAGTGCTTCGGCTGTGATGATATCGATCGGAGTGGTGATCTTCAGGTTGGCATAATCCCCTTCACATAGGCAAATATCGTGTCCGGAGGCCTCGACTACACTGGCATCGTCTGTAAAGGCGGAACTATATGGTTGTTCATACGCTTTGCGAATCACCTTGGCATGAAAGACCTGCGGTGTTTGCACGATACGTAACTGGGTGCGGTCGATGATGTGATTTCCTTCTGCATCGATTTGACGCAGGGAGTCGATGGGGGTTACGACCGGAATAACGGCCCCAAAGACTTTGGCATCTGCAATGGCCCGTTGGATCAGGGCCCCGCTGACCAGCGGCCGGACTCCATCGTGAATCGCTACCAACGAGGCCTCGCCGATATGTTCCAATCCTCGCTTGACCGAATCAAAACGGGTTTCGCCCCCTTCACAGATGATATGCGGCTGATTGAAACCGTAGGTTCGGCACAACTCTTTCCAGTATTCGATACGAGCAGTAGGCAAAACGAGGATGATTTGCGGGTTTTTCAGTACATCGACAAAACGCTGAAGGGTGTGCATCAGGATCGGCTTACCGCCGATGGTCATGAATTGTTTGGGCAATTTTCCGCCCATGCGGCGACCGCTGCCGCCGGCAACGATGATTACGGCTACTTGAGGTGACATATCGGTACGTGTAGTGTTGATTTATAGGTCGGTTGAGGCGCTTTTTATGGCGTTTTTTCTTGTAGATAGGCGTTGACAACCCGCTGAATGGTTTGTTCGATCGGCGTATAGTGGAACTGACAGGTGCGGGTGATCAGACTGCCGTCATAACGGGAGACGTCGAGAGCATTGTCGATGACCGAGGCACTTAAGCGTACTTCCCCACCCCAGAAACGGCGGTGTCCCCGTTCGAGGGTGGCGGCTACGTTCAGTAACTGACGTCCAGCTCGCCATCGAGGCGGTCGTTTATGGGCAGCTTGGGTGATGAGCGTGAATAACTCCCGAAAGGAGAGATTGGCCCCGCAGAGAATGAATTGTTGTCCGAGGGCTTGTGGGGTCTCGAACAGGGCGATCATGGCTCGGGCCACATCGTGAACATCTACATATCCTTTTACGCCCTCGGTATAGAAGGGAAAACCTTGTACGGCTCGGGCGATCAAGGGGCCGCTGCTGCGATTCCATTCCCCTTCGCCCAGCACAATCGCCGGATTGACGATGATCGTTCGCAGACCTTGAGCGGCGGCTCGCCAAACTTCATTTTCCGCATAGAATTTACTCATCGAATAGGCCGATCGTCCTTTGGGACTGGTTAACCAACACTTTTCCGTAATCAAAGGAGCGGAGGTAAGGGATTGTGGGGTTTCGACCGTTCCGAGGGTGGCGATGGAACTGACATGGAGGAATACCCCGACACGAGCCATCCGAGCGGCCGTAACAGCACCGGCTGTGATCGATCGATTAGTTTCGAGGACTTCTTCGGAACGTTGCGGGTCGTAGGTGACCAGACCTGCACAATGAAAGACCCCATCGCACCCTTCCATCCATCGACTCAAGCGCAGGGGGTTGAGTAGTGAAATTTCGTCAATCTCCACGTCTTTCAGCCGATCGGCGAGGTTGAAACGTTGGAGGGTATGTTGCAGACCTTTCAGATGCTGGGCATGGTGAACGACCACCCGGACGCGATAGCCTCGTTGCAGTAAGGCGGCCACCAGATGGCTGCCGATCAGTCCAGTAGGACCGGTTACGCCAACCGTTTTGGGGGAATAAGCAGGGTTCATGGCTGTGAAGAATCTGAGGCTTTCCAAACGAGTTTTTTGCCGAACCCCAATCGGTTGTCGGTCAATTTGAGGTCGTCGATCTGGATGACCCACAGGTCGATCTCCATCAGAACGGCGAACGGAAATCGTTGTAAGTATGTTTGGCGGGCCGTTTCCCGATCCGCTCCTTGGGGACGGGTCATGGTGCCGTGTAGTTGAATGCCTTGCAATTTGCCGATCACGTTACTCTCCAAAGCGATGGCACCGGCAATGCGGGCATTTTGTTCCACCTGCTGGGCATGGAGGGTCGATTCGGACGAGGTGACGACCAGACGGTTCCGCTCAGCGTCGTAGGCATAGAAGAGGGTGCAACAATGCGGTTGCTGATCCTGGACCGTTGCCAAGGTCATGACATGATGACGCTTGAGAAAACGGATGATACGGGCGTCGACTTCCATGCTGTTAGGGTCGCGAGGTACGGGTTGAGTCGGCCTTGGTCGAGGTGGATAATTCGTCGAGCGAGGTGACCCGCAGGCTGTCGGCGATCGGACCGTTCAGCTCGGCCATAATTCGGTCTCGAATGCCTTCGAAAGCCGTGCGATTGGCGGCCTGAATCGGTTCAGCCGGCTCGGTCGGCACCTTCAACGGGTCGATCGGACGCCCGTTTTGCCACAATCGGAAGTCGAGGTGCGGACCGGTCGACAGGCCGGTGGTGCCGACATAGCCGATCAGTTGACCCTGCTGCACCCGAGCCCCTTGTTTGATGCCTTTCGCAAAGCCTCTCAAATGCAGGTATCCGGAGACTAAAGATCCTGAATTGTGTTTGATTTTCAGGGTGTTTCCACCGCCTCCGCTCCAGCCTTTGAAGATCACTACCCCATCACCTACGGCAACGACCGGGGTACCGCTCGGGGCTGCATAGTCGACGCCATAGTGCGGACGACGGATGCGCAGCACGGGGTGCAGACGTGAGGCCGAAAAACGAGAACTGATTCGTGAAAATTTCAGCGGGGCTTTCAAGAGGTTTTTGCGCAGGCTGTTGCCTTTTTCATCCCAGTATTGCAGCTTCCCGTTCTGCATAAACGGAATGGCGTAATAGGTTTTGCCACCATGTTGGAAGCTGGCGCCCCAGATGGTCCCGACATCGACACAGACCGTATCGACATACAACTGATCGTAAATCACGGTGAATTGATCGTCTTTCTGCAGGCCGAAGAAGTCGATGCTCCAGGCGTAGATATCGGACAGCTCGGCCGCCAAAGCCGGACTCATGTCGTTGTCGATCATGCTGTTCCACAACGAAGAGGTAATGGTAGCCGTTTTTTGCATCCGTTGCACTGTCACCTCTTTTTCGGCGAGGTGCATGCTGGGTGTCGGTTGCGTAAAGTCGATGACCAGGTATTCGGTTGTAGAGATTTCGTAGACGAAGTAGTCGAGTTTGGCCGTACTGTCCACAGCCTGGAAGGTCGTATATTTGTGCCCGGCCCGCAGGTTGCGTAGCGGAAAGATCGAATCGGCGCTTTTGGCAAGTTGATCGACCGTCACGGGCGAGATGCCATAGCGATCCAGGATTTCACCCAGGGTTTGTCCGCTTTCGAGCGTCGCTTCATCGAGGTTGTACGAGCCGATGTCGATGCCGTAAAGCAATTCACGTGGTTCTTCCTGAATTTCGATATTCTGAGGTAAGGTCTCGTCGTGTTTACGGTTGATGACCAGGATCAACAGCACGATCAACAAGGCGCCCCCGATGGCCGCCGGTATCCATTTCGATAAATTTCCCATACCGTAAATTTACGATTCGGCCGGGAAAAGACAAAAGACGGTACGCAAAGAGTTATGATTTTTTATCAACATTCCTCGGCGGAGCTTGTTCGGGCAGGTTTGCGCGAAAAGTTTCGTTTGATCCATCGGGGAAACAGAATCACGCCGGCGATGAGATAAGGGTAATACGTGATCAATCGCCAGAAGAGGGCGATCAGGGTGGCGGCTCCCACCTGGAGGGAGAAAGGTACATTGATCAGGTCCCGGCAATAGGTGGTAAAGATGTACTCGGCGAATCCGCTGCCTCCGGGCGTAGGCATGACCAACATCATGATCCACATGACCAGTTGGCGTGCAAACAACAGCAGTTGGTCGCTTACCGAGAAGAACGCCATGATCAGGGCATTGGCGACCAGATAGCGCGAGCTCCAGGAGAGGAACGTCGAGGCGCCAGCCTTGAGCCAGAATCGCAGGCCATAACGGCGAATTTCGTACGAGGAGAGAATGATGTCGGAGCCGACATTGGCGGCGGCCCGGTACCATCGGCGGAGAAAACGGAGGTGGAAAATGCGCATCAACAACCATTTTAGGCCGCGGGGGTTGTAGAACAGTCCGTAGGAGAGGATCAGGACGTACACCAGCTTGAGGCTGTAACCGATCAGGGCGAAGGTCATCAGGCTGTGAGCGATCACCCCGGAGGAGGGGTCGATGTCGAACATGGCATGACGGCCAACCAGCAACAACAGCAGCGGGAACATGACGATGAAATAGACTTCGTCCAGGAAGGAGGTCAGCATGACGATGGCCGAACTGCGTCCGACGCTGATACCCTCTTTGTGTACGTAAATGATGGCGACGCTGGTTCCTCCGACGGCAGAGGGAGTGATGGCCGAGGTGAACTCCCACAACATGATTATGCGGAAAGCTTGCAGCCAACTGAGTTGGTTGTTGCTCAGGATGCGGATCCGGATGATATACCCCAAGTCGCGTCCGAACATGCAAAAGACGGCCAATACGACCCAAAACAGGGTGTGCCAGCTGAAATGAATATCCTGCAGCACATCGGCATTGAAGTCCTTCCAGAACAGGTAGCCCACGACGATCAGACCGATTGCGATCGGATAGAGCGCATTGCTGAGCTTAATCTTGGCCAATGGGTTGTTGTTGTTCTTTGCCACGGGGTGAAGGTATGTGAGGGACAAAAATACGATAAATTTCCGAGGGAACGATCGACGATCGGTACGCGTCTATTTCGAGTCGGTTTCCGAGGCTTCGACAAATTTATAGAGGCGGTCTCCACGACGAATGAGTCCTCGGGTAGGAATCGAACAGGTTTCACCTTGGACGGTACGTGATACGGGTTGTTCGGCTACGCGGATCTCTTCGACGGTGAACTCTTGTACGCCGGTCGTTTCGCCCATGAAGAAAGCCTCTTCGCCGACCGACAACGGAGCGGCTTCCACCTGGATTTCGGCGACAGAGATCTTTTTGAAGAAGTTGGTGACCTTTCCGACATACACTTTGCGTTTGGTGGCCGACGAGCCATAAACCTGACTCCATTCCCCGGTTTTCCCGCCTAAATAGTAGCCTCCCCAGAATCCTCGATTGAAGACCTCCGAGAGGCGTGCTTTCCAAACGGCGATACGTTCCGGCGTATAATTCCCCTGCTCCAGGGCGATCAAGGCCTCGTGGTAACAGGAAACCACCCGGTGCACATACTCCGCCGAACGGGCTCGCCCTTCGATTTTGAGTACGCGTACCCCTGCCCCAATGAAACGATCCAGAAAATCGATGGTACACAGATCCTTTGGGGAGAGGATAAAGGGATTGTCGATGATCAGCTCTTCGTGGGTCTCACGGTCTTGGACAAGGTAACTGCGGCGGCAGATCTGGCGGCAATCGCCTCGGTTGGCCGAGTGACCGTTGTCGTGAAGGCTCAGATAGCATTTCCCGGAAACCGCCATACACAACGCCCCGTGGGCAAACATCTCGATTTTGATCGGTTCGCCTTTCGGGCCTCGCAGATCGCGTCGGAGCATCTCTTCGTGAATCGCCTGAACCTGATGCAGATCCAATTCTCGTGCCAACACCATCACATCGGCATAGGTGGCGTAAAAAGCGACGGACTCGATGTTGGACAGGTTCAGTTGGGTGGAGATATGTACCTCCAGGCCGATGCTGCGAGCATAGAGAATCCCCGCCTGATCGGACACGATCACCGCATCGACGTCCTCTTTGCGCGCCAGATCCATGACCTGACGCATGGTCGGAAGGTCTTTGTCGTATAAAATCGTGTTGACCGTCAGGTAGGTTTTGACGCCATGTTCGTGTGCGATGTGGACGATCCGTGGCAGATCCTCCAACGTGAAGTTGAAGGCCGATCGGGCCCGCATGTTCAAGGCCCCTACCCCAAAATAGACGGCGTCGGCTCCGGCGTCGATGGCCGCCATCAGCGATTCATAGGACCCGGCCGGGGCCATCAGTTCGATTTCATCGCGTCGAATGGAGAGCGGTGTCTGCATGGCGTTCTATTTCTGTCGTTTGATCAATTCGGAGGCCAGATCACGCAGCGGTTGCAACCGTTCGGGATCGATTTCCAGCACATCGAGTGTCCGGAAGGCGGTGTTGAAATACTCGGAGATTTTTTGTTCGGTGCGTTTTTTGAGGTTCAGTTTGTCGTAAATTGCCTTGACGGAGGCGATTTTTTCGGCGGCCGGCAGGGTGTTGTCGTGCAGCAAGGTTAACAGCTGTTGCCGATCCTCTTCCGTGGCCAGCGCCAGCGCGCTGCTGAGCAAGAAGTTTTTTTTGCCGGCGAGGATATCTTCGCCGACCGGTTTGCCCAATAGAGCGGGATCGCCGTATGTGTCCAGCAGATCGTCCTGGAGTTGGAATGCCAAGCCGATCAGCAGCCCGAATCGATACAGCAGTTCGGTCTGTTCGGCCGAAGCGCCTCCGCAGATGGCTCCCATCTGAAGGGCTCCTCCCAACAAAACGGCGGTTTTGAGCCGGATCATTTCGAGGTATTCGTCGACACTGACGTTTTCCCGGGTTTCAAACTCCATGTCGTATTGTTGTCCTTCGCAGACGCCCAGTGCGACATTGTTGAAGACCTCCAGCAGTCGCGGAACGACGTGAGGTTCGCAACGGGTCAGTAATCGGTAGGCGTAGATCAGCATCATGTCGCCGGAGAGGATGGCGGTATTTTCATTCCATTTTTTATAGACGGACGGTTTGCCACGACGGGTGTCCGAGGCGTCCATGATATCGTCATGCAGCAGCGTGAAGTTGTGGAAGACTTCCACGGCCAGAGCGGCCGGACGGGCAACGGTGACCGATTCGTGAAATAGATTGCACCCCATCAGGACCAGAATCGGACGGATTCGTTTGCCACCCTCTTCCAGGGCATAACGCATCGGGGCGTACAATCCATCGGGTTTGGGGGGATAGGTCAGCGAAGCGAGTTCGTGTTCCGTAATTTCAAGAAATTCGCGGACTGAATACATAGCACTTGATTTTGAAAATAAAATGGTGCGTAAAGGTAGAAAAAATCAGCCGTTTTTCCGGAAACAATTTGCAAAACCCTCTTTTTGTCCATATATTTGATAGTTCGAAAGGTAACGCAACCTAATTAACTTAAAATTAATATAAAGCTGACAATGAGAAAAGTAGCTGTTGGAGTAGACATTGGAGGAACCAATACGGTCTACGGCTTGGTGGACCGGGACGGTAATATTATCGGGGAAGGTGCTTTCCCGACCCGGAACTATCCCGATTTCGACCAATATATCGAAGAGTTGTACATTGGTATTCAGGATTTGATCAAACGCAGCGGAGACGATGTGGAAGTGATCGGTGTGGGTATTGGGGCCCCCAACGGCAACTATTATACGGGAACGATCGAATTTGCGCCCAATCTGGTTTGGAAAGGGGTGTTGCAGATCGTCGAAAAGATGAAACGCTATTTCCCGACGATTCCGGTGATTATTACCAACGATGCCAACGCCGCTGCTGTGGGCGAAATGGTGTACGGTGGAGCTCGTGGCATGCAAAACTTTGTGGTGGTGACCTTGGGAACCGGTTTGGGAAGCGGTTTTGTGGTCAATGGAAAATTGGTGTATGGCCATGATGGTTTCGCCGGGGAACTGGGGCACGTGATTGTGCATAAAACCGGACGGGTGTGCGGTTGCGGCCGTAAAGGTTGTCTGGAAACCTATGTCTCGGCTACGGGGATCAAACGGACCGTCTTTAAATTATTGGCCGATCATACTGAAGAGAGCGAATTCCGCAAGATTCCGTACGATGAGCTGACGGCCGAAATGATTACCAAGGCGACCCTCAATGGCGACCCGATTGCCATTGCCGCGTATGAGTATACCGGTAAGATGCTGGGAGAAGCGTTGGCCGATGTTGTGGCGATTACCAGCCCCGAAGCCATTTTCCTGTTTGGCGGTTTGGCCAAGGCCGGGAAATATATCTTCGAACCGACCAAACGATATATGGAAGCCAATTTGCTGGCCATTTTCCGCAATAAAGTGAAACTGTTGCCATCGGGGATCGATGGAAAGAATGCGGCGGTGATGGGGGCTTCGGCCCTGGTATGGCAGGAGTTGGGCGAAATGGAATAGACCGGCTCGGTTCATAGGGATTTTTAAAGGGATGTTCTCATCGAGGACATCCCTCTTTTTTATAGATACCAGGAGGGAGGATGGCGTGTCGGGACGACCTTCATAAAAACGTTCGAAAAAGAGGAAAAGATAGAGGCGTGCCTGGCATCGTTTGCTTGGCTTTGGTCGGAAAGGTGCGGTGGGAAGAGGAATTCTTCGTATCTTTATCCTCCGGAAATCTAAATAACACGGATAACATGAAAAGTGTAGAAGAAACTTTGTTGACGCGTCGATCGATTCGACGGTATGAACGCAAAAAAATAGAACCCGAAAAGTTGGCCTATATTTATGAGGCGATTCGGAATACTCCCACCAGTTATAATGGCCAGCAGTTTTCGGTGATTGCTATCAATGACCAGCCGACCAAGGAGGAAATTTATGCCATTACCGGACAGAAACAGATTAAAACCTGCTCGACTTTTTTGCTGTTTTGCCTGGATTACCATAAGTTGAAGGTGGCGACGGCTTTGCAAGGAGTGGAAACGCCGGGATTTGAAACGACGATCGACGGCTACACCGTGGGGGTGATCGATGCCTCGTTGGCGATGATGAGTGCCGTGACGGCTGCCGAATCGTTAGGCTTGGGGTGTTGTTGTGTGGGGTATGCCCGGACGGCCGATCCCGAACGGCTGGCGACGATGTTGAAGTTGCCGCAGGGGGTTTCTATCGTGTGTGGGTTGACGTTGGGGTATCCCTCCGAAATGCCCGATCTGAAACCTAAATTGCCGGTGGAACTGGTCGTGCATCAGGAAACCTATACCTCGGATGACGCCATGAAACAGGGCTTGGCCGATTATGACGAACAGATTCGTCGGTTCAATGCGTCGCGTGCACTCAGCCAGACCGATAATGATTGGTCGGTGCATGTGACCGATTATCATCGTCACAGTATGGAGCACGGTATTGCGGCTTATTTGAAAAAGTGGTTGGGCTTAAAATTGTAACATGCCTCGCCTGCTAAGGAAGAAAACGCCTGCTTTTACAGCAGGCGTTTTTGTATGAAGGGGGCATTGAAAATTTGTATGGAGTGCCTTGGTAATTTACATGAAATGACCCTGGAAGAACGAGAAAGGATTTCTCGAAGAGGGATTGTCGAAGTGGCATCGGGAGCGAGTTACCAGGGAGCAAACGGGGCTCTCTGGAACGTGTTCTACGCTTTGAAGGGTGCTTATCGGGCGATCAGCACTTCGACCCCTTGCTCTTCCAGTTGATGTAGCGTCGTTTCCGGAATATCTTCATCCGTGACCAGGGTGTCGATCTGTTCCAAGGAGCAGATTTTGCCGAAGCCCTGTTTCGAAAATTTGGAGGAGTCGGCCAACAAAATGGTCTTGGTGGCTGCCGACATCATGCGTCGGGTCAACAGTACCTCTTCCAGGTTGGAGGTGGTGATGCCATGCTCTTCGTCGATCCCGTCCGCCCCGAAGAAGAGTTTGGAGCTGGAGAAGAAATCGAACACATCCAAGGCTGTGTAGGCTCCGCGAACCGACAGTGATTTCGGATCGACCGTTCCTCCCAGTTGGATCACATTGACCTGGTCGAGCCGACTCAACTGGGTCGCTACGCTCAGGGAGGGGGTGACGACATTCAGATGTCCATTGGGTTGAATATATCGGGCAAAGGCTCCGATGGTCGATCCTGAGGCGATGATGATCGAATCGTCCGGTTCGATCAGGCGAGCCGCGGCTTGTCCGATTTTTTCTTTCTTTTCGCGGTTGATCTGCTCCTTGGCAAACACACTGCGATCGGGAACGAGCGGATTGACCGGACTGGCACTGCCATGGGTTCGGTAAAGTAAACCGCGTTTTTCCAACTCTTTGAAATCTTTGCGGATCGTTACGACGGTGACCCCTAATTGGGCGGCGATATCGCCAATGCGGATATACCCCTGTTGTTGCAGGGCATCTAAGATAAATTTGTGACGTTCGGCTATGCTGAGCATGAGGACAAAACTCTAATTTATCAAAGGTAACAAATCTTTTCGGGAATGCCTAATGACGCTGTTCGGCGCTTAGAACGCTTCTGGAGAGTCTTGCGCTGAGAATGTTTCGTTTTGTGGTTATTTTGTTTGTTTTTCTAACATGATAAACGTATTTTTGTTTTGCTTTCAGGTCCTTTGAAGCCAGGGAAAGAGAAAATAGCCTTTAAATAAAATCTGGTAAAATTTGCAGCATAGCCTTTTGGCATCATCTTGTGCCCGCTGGAAGAGGGGATGACTCAGCATCGAGGTTCCGCCGCCTCTTTTCTGAGATCCCTCTCCAGGTCGGGGCGATACCGACCGCGAGCGGTGGCGCTATCTACTTGGCTTGTCCCGAAAAATAGAGGTCTACCCTACCCGATTTCGGGCTGTAAAGCCGTTCGGGGCCGATTCGTCGGGTTGGAAGAAACCGAAAATATGGCTATCTTGTCTCTCAAATAGAAGCCTAATTAAGTGTGTTAACAAATAAATTGTTTTGTATGAATCGAGTACAAAAAGCCTTGGAACGGACGAGCGATACGCGCGCCCTGGAAATCGGAAGTGGAATTCTTCCTCATGTGGGAAAGATGTTTAAGGATCTTTTCCCCGGTCAGAAGGCTCTGATCGTTGCCGATACCAATACGTATGAAGTGGCTGGACGAACCGTTCACCAGTTGCTGGAAGAAGCTGGCATCGTCCAAGAAGAACCGTATATTTTCGATGATCCCGATTTGCATGCCGAATGGCGTTTTGTGGAACGTTTGGATGGACATCTCAAACAGACCGATGCTATTGTCGTGGCCGTAGGTTCCGGTACGATCAATGACCTGAGTAAACTGTGCTCTTATCATCAGGGTCGTCGCTATATGTGTGTGGCGACAGCCGCTTCGATGGATGGATATGCCGCTTATGGCGCATCGGTGATTTTCGAAGGAAACAAACAGACGTTCGAATGTCCGGCTCCTCTGGGTATATTGGCCGATACGGCGGTGATTGCCGGGGCGCCGTCTGAAATGACGGCGGCAGGTTATGCCGATCTGTTTGCGAAAGTGCCGGCCGGAGCCGACTGGATTTTGGCCGACGAACTGGGCGTGGAACCGATTGATACCTTTGCCTTCTCGATCGTGCAGGATGGGCTGAAAGATGCGTTGGCCGATCCGGAAGGGGTACGGAGCGGTGACGAAAAGAAAATCGAAGCCTTGATCGAAGGTTTGATGTTGGGTGGGTTTGCGATGCAGGCCTCCCGTACGAGTCGTCCGGCTTCGGGGGCCGATCATCAGTTCAGTCATCTGTGGGATATGGAACATCATACGTTTCATGGTCATGCCCCCTCGCATGGGTTCAAGGTGAGCATCGGTATGTTGGCCTCGCTCGCACTGTACGATCAGTTGCTGGCGACCGATATTCCTCATCTCGATGTGGAAGCTTGTGTGAAGGCTTGGCCTACGGCAGAAGAGTCCGATCGGGTCGCTTTGGAACTCTATGCCGGTTCTGATTTCCCGGAACTGGGTTTGCGGGAAACACGGGCTAAATATATCCCGAAAGACCAATTGCGCGATCAGTTGAATGTACTGAAGACCCATTGGCCGCGGCTCAAAGAACGTTTGCAGGCTCAGTTGGTGCCCTTCTCCGAAGCCAAACGGAGACTCGATCTGGTGGGGGCTCCGACCGATCCGTCGCAGATCGGGATTGGACGGGAACGACTGCATATGGACTTCATTAAAGCACAGCATATTCGTCGGCGTTTTACCATTTTGGATGTAGCGGTTCGTATCTGTATGTTGGATCATTGGGTGGATGTCATTCTCTCGCCGGAAGGGGTATGGCCTCCGCTGAAATAGAACGAAATACCTAAAACCTAAACGACACAATGGCAGAACAAACCATGAACGCCGAGACCGCTCGGAAATTTAAATATTGGCAGACCCGAACCATCATCGTCACGATGATCGGGTATGCCTTGTTTTATTTTGTGCGCAAGAACTTCAGTCTGGCGATGCCCGGCATGGAGGCCGATTTGGGAATCACCAAAACGAGCCTGGGGATCTTTCTGACTCTCAATGGACTGATCTACGGTCTGTCGAAATTTCTGGGAGGCATGATCGGAGACCGGGTCAATGCCCGATTCTTTATGGCGATCGGATTGGCGCTGTGTGCGATCTCCAATTTTGCCTTCGGGTTCGGGGAAGATATCGCCAGCTGGATTACGGGAGAGACCTCCGGCAGTCAGTTTACCAATACGTTGGTGCTATTTTTGGGCATCATGTGGGTCCTGAACGGCCTGTTGCAAGGGTCGGGATTCCCTCCCTGCGCCCGACTGTTGACCCATTGGATCCCGCCTCGCGAGTTGGCGACCAAAATGTCCGTGTGGAACACCTCTCATTCCGTGGGAGCCGGGCTGGTCGTGATTCTTTGCGGCTATATCATGGGCAATCTGGGGAGCGGTCCCGATCACGTGGGCGCCTGGAAATGGTGCTTCTGGATCCCGGCCGGGATCGCTTTTGCCGGATCGGTCGCTTTGTTGATCTTTCTGCGGGATACCCCCTCTTCGGTCGGTTTGCCCGAACTGCCCGGTACTGGTGACCAAGCTCCTTCACAAGAGAAACAAAAAGGCGAGGTCATGCGAATCTTCCGGAAACATGTGTTCGCGAATCCCTTGATTTGGATTCTGTCGTTCGCCAGCTTTTTTGTCTACATCGTTCGGTTTTGTGTGTTGGACTGGGGCCCTACCCTGCTGAGCCAATCCAAAGGCGTTAGTATGGAACATGCCGGCTGGTTGGTCGCGATGTTCGAAATTGCCGGGATTTTGGGGATGCTCGTGGCGGGGAAGGTAACCGATAAGTACCTGGGCGGACGCGCTCATCGCACTTGTGTCTTCTGCATGGCGGGTGCCGCAGCGTTTATCTTCCTGTTCTGGCAACTGCCCTCGGATGCTCCTTTGTGGATGCTGTATACGTCATTGTGTATCTCCGGGTTCTTTATTTATGGTCCGCAAGCCTTGGTGGGGGTTGCGGCAGCCAATCAGGCCACGAAAAAGGCCGCGGCGACAGCTGTCGGTTTTACCGGGCTGTTCAGCTATGCCAGTACCCTCATTTCCGGAGTAGGTTTTGGGATGTTGGCCCAATATTACGGGTGGACCTATGTATATATCGCGATGGTGGGGATGTCGCTGATTGGCATGTTGATTTTCCTGCTGATGTGGCGGACCAAAGGCAATGGTTATGAAGAGTAATATGATCGAAAAATATGTATCGGTCTTCTCGGAAGACGATTTGATGGAACGGTGTCGTCGCATTCGTCATGTGGCGCTGGATATGGATGGAACGATTTATATGGGAGGAACTCTTTTTCCCTATACCCTCTCCTTTTTGGAAGGGTTGAAGTCGATGGGAATCAGCTACTCTTTTCTGACTAACAATCCCAGCCGCAGTTTGGGTGAATATCTGCAAAAGCTCGCTAAACTGGGTATTCCAGCCACCGAGGAGGAGATGTATACCACCGTCGGGGCAACGATCGATTATCTGCATGCCCACTATCCCCAGGCCCGTAAACTCTTTTTATTGGGGACGCCGGGGATGATCGGGCAGTTCGAACAAGCCGGTTTTGTCTCGACGGACGATGATGCGGCCGATGTGCCGGATGTGGTGATCGCCTCGTTCGATATGAGTTTGACCTATGATCGACTGTGTTGCGCCGCTTGGTGGATCAGTCAGGGATTGCCCTATCTGGCGACGAATCCCGACCGGGTTTGTCCGACCGATCTGCCGACGGTGTTGGTGGATTGCGGTTCGATCTGCAAGTGTCTGGAGGAGGCCACAGGGCGTCGACCCGACAAGGTGCTCGGGAAACCCGATCCGGATATGTTGACCGGCATTCTTGATCGCCATGGCCTTCAGCCCGATCAAATTGCCATGGCCGGAGACCGCATCTATACCGACATTGAGATGGCTCGACGAGCAGGAGCGTTGGGGGTATTGGTCCTCTCGGGGGAAACAACCTGGGAAACGGCTTCTGCGGCCGATCCTCGTCCGGATATTACGGTTCGGACGGTGGCGGATTTCGGCGATCTGTTGCGTCGTTCTCGGGCGTAATTGGGAAACGGTGACGGGCTAAACCGTCTGCCGTCGATGTCTTTCGAGCTTACAGATGGGAATGCTTCCCCGAACCGAGAAGATGAAACGTTCGGGAAAACAGAATCGATCCACGTATTAAAAAAGAACAGGAGGAGTGATTTAATCACTCCTCCTGTTCTTTTTTATGAAGTAAACCCCGGGGAAGAAGAGCATGATGGATAGAATTTCTATAAAAAGAGGTAGAATCTCGGAAATATTCTATATTTGTCGATATGGCTGTGCGTATGACAACCCCTTCTCCTAAAAAGCGTTTCTTGGGTCAATGGATCGCTTTGTCTCTCATTTTGTTTGTGTTGTACGAAATCTTGTGGTTTCCCGTCGATCGCTACTATCATGAGGAGGGGTATGCGTTTTTGCATGGAGCCGAATGGAGCGTGGATCTGATGATCTGTATGATCTTGGCGTGGGTCGATATCAAAATCGTGCATTTTTATGTAGTTCGGCGC
Organism: uncultured Alistipes sp.; assembly: GCA_944326035.1. Classification (GTDB taxonomy): domain Bacteria; phylum Bacteroidota; class Bacteroidia; order Bacteroidales; family Rikenellaceae; genus Alistipes_A. The sequence goes on from CALVCS010000011.1 coordinate 334,911, forward strand.
TTTTTCTTGACTTGGCGCAAAAATCAGATTCGATGGTTGACCATCGGCCTGATGGGGTTGAACCTGTTGATTGCCGTGGGATGTACGATACTGGAGAATTTCTGTTATGGAAGATTGGGAATTTTGGATTGGGATCGCACCGATAATGTATTGAATACGTATGGCCTGGCGTTGATCTCAACGGCCTGGGTGACGGTTTCGCTGTTGATTTACTGCATTGTACAATATCAGGAGATTGCCCGGCAACGAGAGCGAGAATGGCGGGCTGCCTCCGAAACCCGCATGTTGGCTCTGCAAAGTCAGATCAACCCCCATTTCCTGTTTAATAATTTGAGCGTGGCGATCGGGCTGATCGAAACAGATCCGACGAAAGCTACCCAGTTTTTATCCGATATGGCGGCGGTCTATCGGCATACCCTGCAGCGGACCCCCCAGCTGCATATCCCGTTGAAAGAGGAGTTGCAACATCTTCGCCGGTTCATGTCTTTGATGGAGATCCGTCATGGACATGCCGTAGAGGTCCGGTGGGAGGAGGCCTTGAACGACTCGTCTGCCCGTATTTTCCCCGGAACGTTGCAACTGTTGTTGGAGAATGTCTTTAAACACAATCGTCTTTCGGTCGCAGATCCGATCCAGGTGTCGATTCGGATCGAAGGCGAACGGTTCGTAGTGGAAAACGATTATCGGCCGATTACCCCATCGGTGGAATCCTGTGGCATCGGTCAGGATAATATCCAGCAACGCTATGAAGCGATCGGTTCGGAACGCGTGCGATTTGAGGTGAAAGATCAGAAATATATCGTTCAATTTCCGGTGCTATCGAATGAAAGAGTATGAGAATTGCGATTATAGAAGATGAACAGCCCAATTACGACCGGCTGAAAAGAATGCTCAAGGCGCAAGAGATCGATGGGACGATCGATGGTCCCTTGATTTCCGTCGTCGAGGTGAAGCGTTATTTGGCGCAAGGCGTGGCGCCGGATCTGATTTTTGCCGACATTCGATTGAGTGATGGGTTGGTGTTTGAAGCCTTTAATGAGGTGCAGACCGCCATCCCGGTCATCTTTACCACGGCATATGATGAATATGCCCTGCGGGCTTTTAAGTACAACAGTCTGGACTATTTGTTGAAACCGATCGATGCCCAAGCCTTGAAACAGGCTTTGGATCGTTTCCGGCGGGGTATGCGACCGGAGGAAACGGAACCGTTGTCGAGACTGGAGACGGTAGGTACGGCTCCGTATCGCCGGCGATTCTTGTGCCCGGATCGAGACGGCCACCGCTTGGTCAAGGTGGACGAAGTCAGTCATATCGCTCTGGAAGAGGGCGTGGTACGACTCTTCCTGACGGATGGGAAGTGTTATCCGATCGATTTCTCGATGGATGAACTGGAGTCTCAACTCGATCCGGAAGATTTCTTCCGGGCGAATCGTCAGTATATTGTTCATTTGGATTTCATTCAGGGGTTGACCAATCATTGGAGTCGGAAAACCCTCGTTCGTTTGCAGCATTTTCCCCAGACGGAAGTGTGGGTCAGCAAAGAACGTTCCTCGGCATTGAAACGGTGGATTAATCGTTAGCGATCATTCGTCGGTCGATTTTTGTCCGTTTCAGGCCTCATTGTGTCCGTTTCAACCGGTGAAGGAGTGTCAACGCCATGGGGATGCTCTATTTTTGTTTCGACTCACCGGGAGTTATGGTATGAATGAAAACGAGCATGAAACGATGAAACGAAACTTAATACAGAGACGACGAAACACCGGTTTTACGCAATCGCTTTTGTGGATCGTCTTGGCGTTATGTCTGGCGATAGGCCTTTTCAGCGCTTGCAATAAGAATGATCCGCCTTTGGTTCTTTATAAAGTCACGTGTAATATGCCGGATGTTCCGGTACGGGTCTACGGTTTACCGGAAGGAAATCCTTTGATCGTGAAGGGTAACTATGAAAAAGCCGTGTTGAAAGATACTGATATAGTGGGTTTGGAAGCTCGATGCGATAATCCGGAGGCCTTGATTACGTTAGAAGTGTTTGTCAATGGCAAATCCCGCAAGAAAGTCTCCGGGAATCGTTGGTTAACGACGGGCGATATTCCGTTGAAATAAGAAACATGGGAAAGGAATTTCGATCGCTTGTAAGGGCGCGAAATCGATTTGCCGAAACATCGAGAAAAGTAGATAAACTCTCCCTTCTGTGAGAGAGCCCTCTGAGCTGCCTGGCATGGGTGCGTTGGGATAACAGGCAGAGAGATAGGTGTGAAAGAGAAAGAAGCCCGCTTTTCGGTCTGGAGGAAATGAACCGAAAGCACGAAGGCTTCGATCGGGAAGGGAGTTAAAACGCGGAGAAAGGAGGACAACTCTTTTCTCCGCGTTGTTTTTGGGGTAAGGGGTTGATGACTGGACGATCCTATTGTTGTTCGGCCGGAAGAACGGTCAGCCAATCCAACATCAGTTGTTTCATGATGTCGTGATATTTGAACTCGCTTCTGAAGCCCCAGCCGTGTCCCCCTGAAGGGAATATATAGAGAGCGGCCGGAATTTTGTGGGCTTTGAGCGCTTCATAGAACATGGCGCCATTGACCGGCATCACCGATTTGTCGTCGTCGGAATAGAAGATCAAGGTCGGAGGTGTCTGGTCGGAGACCTGTTTTTCATTGGAGTAGTACAGGCGCATTTCGTCGGAGGGATTTTCGCCGACTAAGTTCCGTACCGAACCCCGGTGGGTCCACCGATCATCGAAGGTGACGACCGGATAACACAATACCCCGAAATTGGGACGCGAAGTGGAATCGAAGTGGGTTAATAGCGTGGATGCCAAGTGTCCTCCGGCCGAAAAGCCCATCACGCCGATGCGTTGCGGGTTGACGTTCCACGCCTGTGCATGCTGACGGATCTGACGCATGGCTTGTTGTGCATCGTCCAGCGGAACCGAATGATGTCCGTTCGGCATGCGGTATTTGAGCACGACGCCGGTAATGCCATTTTCGGCGAACCAACGGGCGAAATCTTCGCCTTCATAGCCGATGGCCAGGGCGCCATAACCTCCACCCGGAGCGATCAGCATGGCCATGCCGGTATTTTTGTCGGCTTTCGCCGGATAGACGATCAGTTCCGGAACACTGACATTGGAAAAGAAACCGTTTTCAAAAATTTCCGGAGTGGTTATTTCATTGCTGACGGGCGGTTGTTCCGATCCCCACAGACTCAAGGTAAACGAGGGGGATGATTGCGAAAAAACGGGCATAGCGAAAAAAACAAAAAGTAAAAATAGTCCTGTACGTTGTATGAATTTTTTCATGCTACATAAAGTTTTAGCCATTTGATGAGTGAAATTACGATATTTTTGAGGAAAAACATAATTTACCTGGCGATTTGTTGGTCACAGGGTCGATTTTCAGACCATGAGAGGCAGTTTGCAGGATATGGGACTTCAGATGTTGTATGGGTTATTTGTATTTAAAGGGAATATCTTTTATCTTTGAAGCGCTTTTTCGAGAAGACGGTGTTGTCTGGCTCGGAAAATCTGGCTCGGATGGTGGAATAGGTAGACACGCGGGACTTAAAATCCCGTGGGCAGCGATGTCCGTACGGGTTCGATTCCCGTTCCGAGTACTTCCGTAAAACCCGACCCGGGACATGAAAGGGGCTTGAATCTGACGTTGCGAGCGTAGAGAATGAGCCGTTTCATGTCTCGGGTTGCTCTTTTTTCGTTCTCCCCTTCCCTGATTTTCGACCGCAGAGATTTGACTTTTCCGGGCTGAACGCTTATCTTTAAAGATTCAAAAGCCTGTACAGGCTACTACTAACCTTAAATCCATATCCATGATGAAATCTCGTATGGGGCTGATGCTCCTGGTTTTTGGGTCGGTTTTCCCGTTTTGTGGGAGCGGAAATCCGACCGTTACGTATATTCAGTCCGTGGTGGTCGATTATGCGGAGCCGAATATCGTGTATGTCGCTTCACGTGGTCAGGGCCTCTTCAAGAGTGTCGACGCCGGGGAGTCGTGGACGTTGATGTGTGAAGCGGCGGGTAACCGGAATTTTAACGTGATCGTTCAGGACCCATGTACCCCGGAACGATTGTTGGCGGGAGGACAGCAAAGCGGTCTGTTGTGCTCTCCGGATCGGGGAAAGACCTGGAGTGTGATCGGGTTGTCCGGCGAGACCATTCAGGATATTGCGATCGATCGTACGAATCCGAACCGTGTCTTTGTCCTGGTCGGTCGCGGCGTCTATGTCAATCCGCATATAGGCCAGGACGATTGGGTTTTGTGTTTCGATCATGAAGCCTATTTGTTGGACTCGATGAAGCTGCGGGAAACCCTTCCCAAAAATCAATATGAAAAGTTTAGACGATTCGGCGGATATAGCCGGTTCAAGAAAATCGCGGTGAGTCCGCTGCGTCCACAAACGATTGTCGTGGGGGCGAATTGGGAAGGCGGATTCTTCCGGAGTGACGACGGCGGGAAAACCTGGCGACATGAAACCCTTTCGGGAATTTTTCGTCGGGTCGATGTGATCTATTTCCACCCGACCGATCCGGATGTGTTTTATCTGGGTACGCACCATCAGGGCCTGTTTAAAACCTATAACTTCGGGCAGAGCTGGACACCGCTGAGTGATGGACTGGAACCTCAGATTCGTTCGCCCTATTACGGGGCCTATCTGATTTCCGGCTTTGCCCCCGACCGGACGGATCCGGATACGTTTTATTCCGGGTCGGACTATTCGAACTGGAAAACGACCGACGGAGGCGAGCATTGGTTTGAACTCGACCGATCGCTTTCGTGCGAATTTGTACGGGGAATGGCGGTCGATCCGCAGCATCCGAATATCGTATATGCGGGTTCGAATGTCGGAATGTATAAATCGACCGATGGCGGACGTCATTGGCGGGCCATTAATAAGGGTTTTAAGGAGGTCAGTGTGATGGAAACTCTGTCTGCAGTCATCGGGAAGGATACGATGGAGTTTGCGTTGACGGCACATTATCCGTTTGTCTTTCGGCGAGAGGCGGGGGAACAGTGGATGGCGGCCGGATGGCGTTTGCCGGAGTGTGGGGTGAAAACGGTTTCGGATCTCTCCTTCGACGAAGAGACCCAAACGTTGATCCTGGCGACGGATAATGGTGATTTTATCAGTCAGGATGGAGGGTATCGCTGGCAGGGTGAGCATCCGGATTTGTCCTTCCTGTCGGTAAAAAGTCCGGTCAAAACCTGGGAACCGCTTTCCTGCGATTCGGTGGATCACTATGTGTTGCACATCGAGCTGCAAGGCGATGTCTTTTTTACCGATTCGTTGGTGGACTCATTGTATCGGAAACCGCCCTATATCAGTCTGCAAGTGGTGGAAGCGGGATATCCATACAATAAAACCGTGCCTTGTTGGAGTCAGAATCTGGATGATTATCTGAAGGCAACGGTCGAAGTGCCTCGTTCGGCGATCCAACCCGGTAAATCGTATCTGCTCTATGCGGAGGTGCGGGATTTCCAAACCAATTATAAGACGGCTTGTGTACCGATTGCCTTTGACCGAACGACCATACCGGTCGTCCTGACCTTACAGAAAGGCTTCTGTTTGAAACGGGTTCGTTAGCCCGGCCGTTTGGAAAGGCCAGTCATGGCGTGAAAGGTAGAAAGAACAACCTGATAAATGCGTGTAACTAAGAAAGTATGAGACAGAGAAGATGGTTCGTTCCGCTGATCGTTGGCGGACTGTTGTGGAGCAGTGTGGGGTTGCAGGGGTGTGCCGAACAGCGCCCTGCTTATACGGGCGACCGATCCCGGATCATCGCCAATCCCCTGAATCTGAATTATCGTTTCCAGGATGGAGCCTTGGCACAGACCTTTATCGCCGAGGAGCGTCCGTGCCGGGAGGCGGCCGATCCGGTCTTGGAGTATTTCAAAGGAAAGTATTATCTGTTCGCTTCCAAATCAGGAGGGTATTGGAGTTCAGAGGATTTGGTGCAATGGCGCTATATCCCCTGTAAAAGTCTGCCGGTGATCGAGGATTATGCTCCATCGATTGTGGTGTATCGCGACTCGCTCTATTTTATGGCTTCGGGCAGTCTGCCCCGGCGCATTTTCCGGACCGATGATCCGGAAAAGGATCGTTGGGAAGAGATCGAGACGCGTTTCGCATATGCCGGTACCGACCCCGCTTTCTTTTTGGATGACGATGGACGTATGTATATCTATTGGGGCTGCTCCACAACGGAGCCGATCGTAGGGGTGGAAGTGGATCCTCAGAACGGATTCCAGGCTCTCTCAACGCCCGATACCTTGATCCATCATCATTTCGATCAATATGGTTGGGAAATGCCTGACTCGGGACGAAAAGCCAATAAACAAGGCTTTAATGAGGGCCCGAGCATGTTGAAATATGACGGGAAGTACTATTTGCAATATGCTTCACCTGGCACCGAATTCCGTATTTACAGCGATGGGGTGTATGTGTCGGATCGGCCATTGGGCCCGTTTACCTACGTAGAGTCCAATCCCTTTTCGATCAAGCCGGGTGGGTTCATCGCCGGGGCTGGTCATGGACATACCTTCAAAGATAAATATGGCAATTATTGGCATGTGGCGACCATGAAGATCAGTGTGCGGCATATGTTCGAACGACGTTTGGGCCTCTTCCCCGTCTATATGAAGGAGGGGGAAATGCACGCACAGACCCTCTTTACCGACTATCCCTTCGTGGTTCCGGATCACCAGGTCGATTTCGCCCAAGAAGATGGGTGGACGGGTTGGAATTTGTTGTCGTATGGGAAGGCGGTTCAGGCTTCTTCGTCGCTGGAAGGTTTTGAACCGATGCGGGCGAATGATGAACAGATCGAGACGTGGTGGGCCGCCACGACCGGAGAACCCGGCGAGTGGTGGCAGATCGATCTGGGAAAAGAGATGCAGGTCGAAGCCATTCAGGTGAATTTTGCCGACAAGGATTTTACCTGTACCCCGCAGAATAGCTATGTGAGCTATGCCTATCGGATCGATATCTCGGACGATGGCCGTTCCTGGCAGGAATTGGTCGATCGCAGCGAAAATCAAAAGGATATGCCCCATGAGTTGATCGTGCTGGATACGGGGGTGCGTACCCGTTATTTGCGCATCACCAATCTACGGGCGATGGAGGGTAAGTTTTCGTTGTCCGGATTTCGGGTCTTTGGCGATGGTTTGGGCCGGAAGCCGGATCGGGTACGGCAGCTGATCGCGGAACGGGATCCGAAAGACGGTCGACATTGGCGAGTGACGTGGGAAGCGCGGCCGGAAGCCACCGGATATATTGTACGTTGGGGCATAGCGCCGGACCAGTTGTACTCGGCCATGATGGTCTATACGAATCAGTATGAGTCTCGCATTTTCAATCGGGATTCGAAATACTATTTTCAGGTCGATGCCCTGAATGAAAACGGAGTGACCCCCGGTACGGAAACGGTGACGGCGCAGAAACCGTAAGGCACGCATCGATCCTGTAATAAGAAGAGGGAGCCTGGTAGGGCTCCCTCGTTTGTTGTGATCCGCGCGCAGGGGTTATGGGTTTGCGAGACCGGATTCTTCGCCGGATGAGGGAGACAGTTGCTCCCGTAGCCAGGCGAGGGCTTGGTCGGCGCAGGAAGGACCTCCGGTGATCCAATGAATGGCAGGATCACGACGAAACCAGGTCTCCTGACGTTTGGCGTAGCGACGACTGTTGCGTTTGATAAGCTCGATGGCCTCTTCGCGCGAGATCTTTCCATCGAAATAGTCGAACCACTCCTGGTATCCAACTGTCTGCAGGGCGTTGAGGTGCCGGTGTGCATAGAGCCCGCGCGCCTCTTCTTCCAACCCCTCCTCGACCATGCGGTCGACACGGCGATTGATACGATCGTACAACACCTCGCGAGGCAGGGTAATGCCCAGTTTGAGGATACGGTAGGGTCGTGTTTTGGCCTGCCCCGTGCGGATCTCGCTATACGGTCGGCCCGTTTGCAGGCATACCTCTAAAGCGCGCATGACCCGTTGCGGATTTTGACGGTCTACCTGGGCGTAATAAGTCGGATCCCGTTGTTGTAGCTCGGCGGCCAAGGTCTCCAATCCTTCGGTTTGCAGACGTCGGGTCAACATCGCTCGGAGTTGCGGATCGGTGGCGGGCATATCGTCCATGCCCCGGCAGACAGCATCGATGTAAAGGCCCGATCCTCCGACCAGAAAAAGGAGTGATTGCTGAGTGAATAGCCGTTCGATCAACGAGGTGGCCTCCTGTTCGTAACGCCCGCAAGAGTACTCCTCTTCAATGCTTCGGGTGCCGATCAGGTGGTGTCGTACGGATGCTTGTTCCTGGGGAGTTGGCGCAGCTGTCCCGATACGCATCTCCCGATACACTTGTCGCGAATCGGATGACACGATCTCACCTCCCAACGCCGTAGCCAGGCGGATGGCCACCTCGGTTTTCCCGGTCGCGGTGGCTCCCAATACAACCACCAGCGTCTTATTCGTCATCGTAGTTGTCGTCTCCTTCGAAATCGTCGAATTCATTCATCGCTTCATCGAATGCCGACCCCTCCCCGGAATTGAATTGCCGGGGAGCTTCGCCATTGGAGAAGAGCATTTCGGCTTGACCGTCTCCGGCATCCATGCCGGTCACTTCCAGGTACATGAAGCGATCGTTGTCCCGATCGAAACGATAGATCAGATGCGAGTGGTCATGGGCCAACAGTCCGATACGGGTCATGGCTTCGAGGTTGTTTTCCTCCAAGGTGATCTCTTCCCCCCACTCCCACGCATCGTCTGCGGGGAAAAAGGCTGCAGTTGGATCGGGGGTATATTGAAGTTCGTCGCACAAAAACTGGTGGAATTCGAGTAACGTCCATTTGCCCGGGACTCGGAAGTCTCGCAGAAACAGATCGTCTTCGTCGGTATACATGCGGAATTGCAGTAACATATGGCTGAAATTTAAAGGGATAATCGAAGTAAAAAATCCATGACATCTACCCCGTCGGCATAGGTTTCGGGCCGAGGGTGTTGAGCCTCTCCGAAAGTGACCTGTCGGGGGTATCTGCCCCGATCGGCGACCACGCATTGGAGTTGGGCGTCGTGATCGGCGATCCAGCGATCGACCTCTTCCGGACGATCATAACGGGTGTAATGCAGCAGACAGGTTGCCTGGATCGGTAACTCTTCTTCGCACAGCAGGAAGAAGCCTCCGTCGAGAAACGGTTGTCCACTCAACGTTAAGGTCGCTTTGGTTTGGCGGTAAGCGTTGAGGTGTTTGGGATGCCGGACGGGCTGACGTTGCAGATGGGCGATCAACGGTGCGATCGCATAGTCCCGCGGGAGAAACAGGCGGCTGACATTGCGGCATCCGAGGCCGAAATAGGCGAAAAGATCGGTATGCAGTCCGTCGAGTTGTTTCGGGGTTTCATGACCGGTCAGAACGGCGATGCTGTGACGGCTTCCTCGCAGCAGGGCGGGAATGCCCGCATAGTGTTGCTGGAAATAATGACGGGTGGTATCGCTGCCGGTAGCGATGATCGCATCGGGTATGCGATCCCCCAACGGTTCGATGCGATAAGCGGGTTCAATCGCTTGCAGTTGCGTACTGATATATTCGGTCAGGACGCTGTCTTTGGAAGAGGGTTTGATCCAAGCCTCGTGTCCGGTCATCAGTACGTACATCAGATCGGCAAATCCGACCAGCGGAAGGTTGCCGGCCATCACGATGCCCACTCTCTTTGCTGCCGGTCGAGGACGATTCGCATAAGGGCAGAGCCAATGTTCCAAGGCGTCACGGGTGAGCATGTCGGTGCAGAGGGCGTGGATGGCCATACGTACCGATGCCTCGGTAAACCACGGATTATCTTGGATGCTCTGGGCGATGAGGGTGTCCAGCGAACCATCCGAGAGTCCACGATTCAGGCGTCGACCTAACTCGATCCAGGGGTTTATGTGGTATTTTGTGATCATTTCTTGTCGGCAAAGCTACAAAAAAGTTACCTTTGTCCCGCATAAGAACTTTAAAGACCCGGTGCGTTATGAAAATGCTCGCTTTGATTCCGGCCCGCTACGCCTCGACCCGTTTCCCTGGTAAACCGCTGGCCGATCTGGATGGAAAACCGATGATTCAACGTGTCTATGAAAAGGTAGCTGCCGTCTTTCCGACGGTCTATGTGGCCACCGATGATACGCGGATCGAACAGGCTGTACAACATTTTGGGGGTAAGGTCGTGATGACCTCGACGGAACATCGCAGTGGAACGGATCGCTGCCGGGAGGCCCTGGATCGAGTGGAAGCGCAGACGGGAACTCGTTTCGACGTCGTGGTCAATGTACAGGGCGATGAACCGTTTATTGCGCGGGAACAGCTGGAAAAGCTGGCCGCTTGTTTTGACGATCCGGCTACCGACATCGCGACGCTGGTCAAACCGTTTGCGCCCGGGGAAAATATTGCCAATCCGAATTCGCCGAAAGTGGTGATTTCCAAAGACTCTTATGCCTTGTATTTCAGCCGTTCGGTGATCCCCTATCTGCGAGGAAAGGAACCGGATACCTGGGCACAGCAACATACCTTCTGGAAACATATTGGATTATATGGTTATCGGAGTGAGGTGTTGCGTCGCATTACAGCGTTGGAACCCGGGGTGTTGGAACAGTGTGAATCGTTGGAACAATTGCGGTGGTTGGAAAACGGTTACCGGATTAAGGTGGCGGAAACGCACTCGGAAGGTATTGCCATCGATACGCCGCAGGATCTGCAAGCCGCGATTGCTTTTTTGCGAAAATCGGCGGAATAGAGGGGGTGATTTTGGTAATTCGTGAAAAAACGCTAATTTTGTTAGTGTAATCAATCGTTCGCATCTTCCGACCGGAAGATGAAAAATCATTCGCTTAAACCTTACATTATTTCATGGATAAAGACGCTTTAAAGGGCAAAAGTCTTGCTCAATTGCGTGAAATTGGCCGAAGTATGGGTATTAAGGCACAGTTGCGCAAGCAGGATCTGATTGACCGGATCATTGCCCTTTCTTCGGAGGAGAGTGCCCCGACCGAATCCACCACGCCTGCCAAGGTACACAAAACGGGGACCTCGGCGGAACCGAAACGTCGGGGACGTCGTCCTCGGACCGAAACGCCCATCCAGTTGGGACAAAGCACCCAAACGGATGCTTCTCCCCTACCCGTTCCGCTGTCGGTAGCGGCTTCGCAGGAGACCGCCGTTCCGGTCTATACGGCGAATGCCGAAAAAGGACAGGAAATTCGGCATCGAAAAAGAGGACGTATCTCTTATAAAAAACAGGTAAAAAATGCGGTTGTCGATGATACCGCAGCCGAAGAGGCGATGGCTCCGGCCGAAGAACCGGTGTTTACGGAGGTGGCGACCGAAGGGTATGCTCCGAGTGAGCCGGTGGAAGAACCGATGATGGAGAGTCCGGAACCAGAACCTGCGGGCCACGAGGAGATGCCTGCCGGAGAACCGCAGCCGGATCCGGTTGGGCGCACGGTATTCAAACATGGCGCCTCAGCTCCTAAACGCGAACCTCGGGATGAGTTTCTGGGATCGGTCGAAGGAGAGGGTGTGTTGGAAATTATGCCGGACGGATATGGCTTTTTGCGTTCGGCCGATTATAACTATCTGAACTCGCCGGACGATATTTATGTTTCGCCGTCACAAATTAAATTGTTTGGGTTGAAGGTCGGCGATACGGTACAGGGACCGATTCGTCCTCCCAAAGAGGGCGAAAAGTATTTCCCGCTGGTGAAGGTCAATCGTATTAACGGGTTAAGTCCGGAAGAGGTGCGGGATCGGGTGCAGTTTGAGTACATGACTCCGCTGTTTCCCTCGGAAAAATTCAACCTGACCGGGAACGGACACAATACCCTTTCGACACGGGTGATCGATCTGTTCTCCCCGATCGGGAAGGGGCAGCGCGGGCTGATTGTGGCTCAACCTAAAACCGGGAAAACCATGTTGTTGCAGGCCATTGCCAACGCGATTGCCGATAATCATCCCGAAGTTTATATGATTGTGCTGTTGATCGATGAACGTCCTGAAGAGGTGACGGAAATGGCGCGGAATGTGAAAGCGGAGGTGGTTTCTTCGACCTTCGACGAGCAGGCCAGTCGTCATGTCAAAGTGGCCGAAATGGTGCTCGAAAAAGCCAAACGGATGGTGGAATGCGGGCATGATGTGGTGATCTTGCTCGATTCGATTACCCGTCTGGCGCGGGCATACAATACGGTCCAGCCGGCCTCCGGGAAAGTCCTTTCGGGGGGTGTTGATGCCAATGCCTTGCATAAGCCGAAACGCTTCTTCGGAGCGGCACGCAATACCGAGGAACGCGGTTCGTTAACCATCATCGCGACCGCCTTGATCGACACCGGCTCGAAAATGGATGAGGTGATCTTCGAAGAGTTTAAGGGTACCGGTAATATGGAGTTGCAGCTCGATCGTCAACTGGCCAATAAACGAATCTATCCGGCGGTCAATATCATCGCTTCGGGTACCCGACGTGAAGACCTGTTGTTGAGTAAGGAGGTGATGCAGAAGGTGTGGGTATTGCGTCGCTATCTGGCGGACATGACGCCGGTAGAGGCGATGGAAACCATTAAGAGACATATGGAGGCAACGCGTTCCAACGAGGAGTTGTTGGTGACGATGAACCAATAAAAGGAGACTCGGTGGAGCCACGAAGCTGCTTTGATGTTAGCAAAAAGGGGACTATTCAAAGACAGTTCCCTTTTTTTATGGGATGGGCCCCTCTGGTTGTGAAGGAAGGTTAGGGATGAAAATAGGCAGAGAGGGCTTGCCACAATTTTGTCCGTAGTCCCGAGGAGGTGAGTTTTTTGTTGGTCCGTGTCGGATGCACGCTGTTGGAGAGAAAGACCAGATAGTATCCTTCCGACAGGTCGATCCAGAAAATGCAACCGGTAAAGCCGGTGTGTCCGCAACGGTCGATCCCTCCTAACAGACTGTTTGGTCCCCGTTTATCGAAGCCCAATCCGCGATAGATACCACGGGATTGTAAGGGCGAATCGGTAAAAAGAGCGATCGCCTCTTCGGAAAGAATCCGTTGACCGTTGTAGACGCCTCGATTCACAATCATCTGGCAAAATCGAGCGACATCCCCAGCCGTCGAAAACAGCCCGGCATTCCCCCCCACTCCATTCGATAAAGCGGCCAGTTCGTCGTGGACATAACCTTGTACACGCCCTCTTCGCAGCAGATAGTCTACCTCTGTCGGCATAATTTGCTGGGCGGGTGCCCACTCCAAAGGCCGATATCCCGTATGCGTACATCCCAGTTTGCGATACAGTTCGGCACTGAGAGCTTCCAGCGGTTGCCCGGAGACTCGTTCGATGACCCTGCGAAGTAGATAGAAATTCGAGTCGTTGTAGCTGTAATGTCCTCGTTTTTGAGGGTTGTAGCCTCGGGCGATTCGGTTCAGGATCAAGGTGTCGATCGCAGGATTGACAAATAGCTCCGGTCCGAGCGGACGATAGTCCGGCCGGGGAATCCGACTCAGCCAGGTAGTGTCGAACTCGACCTCCCGAGCCATATAGAGATGCTGGTCGACACGATATGGATACATCTCGGACCGGGTATTGCGGAAGAGTCGCTCGCCCGAACGAGCATGAATCAGCTGAGTATAGAAAACCTGAGGCCGTAATCCGGATGTGTGTGTCAACAGCTCTTGCAGGGTCAGCTGTCCGACCGGAAGATGGGCCAGTTCGGGCAACCACTTCCCGAGCGTTTGATCGGGGGTAAGCAGCCCCTGGTCATACAGGTGCATCAGTACGAACGTCGTGGAGAAGACTTTTGTGCAGGAGGCGATGTCGAACAGATCGTCTTTGGTGACCGGATCGTTCGTGTCGTAGTCATGCCTGCCATATACCTGTTCGTAGAGCAAACCATCGCGATTGCCGACGGCCAAGGCGGCTCCAGGAAAGGCTCGGATCGTTAAGGCATGTTCGATCAGGGAGTCGAGGGTGTGTTGCAGGGTACGAGGCAGTTCGGCCCCTCGAGCGGCCGGGAAAAGCGTGACAAATACCAAAAATCCCAACAAACGTTTCATGAACGGTGTCTGTTTAGCGACGAATTCGCAAATCTTGCAGGGCGACCAATGGTTCCCCGTTACCGACCCCGATGCGGATGCGGATCGATTTGACCGGATACTTCGGATAGAGCATGAACTGCCCGCGGTCGTCCAGCGTTCCGGCATGGGTGTAGGCGGTGCCGTCGGCCGAGTAGTCTACGGAACCCTGCGTAATGATATAACGGGTCACATCGGGCAGTCCGGTTCGAATTTCGATCGAACGGCAGTCGACCGGTTCGTCGAAGGTGTACAAAACGTAATCTCCGGTGCGGCAGGTGCGAGAGGTACGACTATAGGTCCCCAGGTTGTAGTCGGTTGTTCCACTAACCGGAAAGCGTTTGGCAAACCCCATCGAACTGCTGAGTCGGACTTCAGGTTCGAGATAAGGAGAGGGGCGCCAGCCGAGGGTGATTCGGTTTTCGAGATCGTTATTGTTCGAGAGGGTCAGTGAGGCTGTAGCGTTTCGATTGCGTTCGTCGATATAGATGCGTAGGTTGCCGAATGGGTTGGCCCGCTGGCCGTAACGAATGATCAAATACGTGGTGTCTGAGCCGGAGACACTGAGCCGGTTGATTCGGGTATTGTCATGTTCGGGCACGACCGACAAAAACCAGATTCCCTCACGATCGACGATCTCGTTCAACGGAAAGTCGATCTCCCGGGTTTCGTGCGGAGCCAGCGTGAGGGTGCGGGTTTGCATGGCCGGTACGCCTGGACTATAGGCCGTTTTGTAGTGCGTACGGAAGGCGTATCGTTCCGGTTGGGTGTCGGTAATGGGGCCGGTATAAGGTCGGTAGTCGGCAGTCCACTCATCTGGATCGGTGGTGTATTCGATGGAGGCATCCGGAATCGAGCAGGTGGCGGTCATCGTTCCGTTTTGGTAAGTCACCTCGGGCGGAAACATCCGAAATGCAATGCCCATGGCGGCCAGCCGGTCGAGATGGCTCGAGGTCAGTCGTCGATAGAAATCTGCCCAGTTGCGGCGTGAAGCGTGGCTCCACCCTACCTCAGCCAGCGCACAGATGCGGGGATAGCCTTGGTATTCCAAAAAACGGGGCGGAAAACTCATCAGTTCGGACCATTGGGCGCCTTCGATTCCGCGGATCCGTTGCGCTTCGTCTGGATGGGATGCCAACGCTCCCGGATCGAACGAGTAAACGCGTCGCGTGTCGACCCACCAGGCCCATGTGTGTCCGCGATCATAGGGTCCTTGCTTCATGTCGATATACAGATAGGAGGCCGGCATGGCGACCAGCGGATACCCTTTTTGAAGCGCTTCTTGACAGACGTCGGTGTCCTCCCATCCGTAGATAAGCATGGTCGTGTCGCTTTGGCTGTTGAGCACCTCGTTCCAGGCACCGCAGCGTTTGCCCAGATCGTGGACGATCTCTTCGAGACGCCCCATGAAATACCCCTGCAATTCGGCGACATTCTTGAAGCCTTTGCGATGCATCAGTGCTTTACAATGGGGACAGGCGCGCCAGTAGCGGTAGCTCACCTCATCTCCGCCGATGTGGATGTAGGGCGAAGGAAACAGCTCGGCCACTTCCTCCAGAATGTTGCGCAACATGACGAAGTTTTCTTCCCGTCCGGCGCACCATACATTTCGCATCAATTCGGGGGCGAGCGTCGTATGGGACTTGCAAAAGATCTCCGGATAGGAGGCACGAGCCGCCCGGCTATGTCCCGGCAGGTCGATTTCGGGAATGATTTTGATATTACGGAAAGCCGCATAACGGACGATTTCGCGGATCTCGTCCTGAGTGAAAAAACCGCCATACCGTTTTTCTCCCGATCCGTAGGCTGGAGGAGATGCTTCGCCCGGTCCGCGCCAAGCGCCTTTTGCCGTCAAGTCGGGATAGCGTTTGATTTCGATACGCCAGCCGTCGTCGTCGGTCAGGTGCCAGTGCAGTTTGTTGATTTTATGGCGACTGAGCCAGTCGATATAGCGCATGACCGTGGCCCGATCGAAAAAGGTGCGGGCCACGTCCAACATCACACCGCGATAAGGATACTGCGGCGCGTCATCGATGGCGATACAGCCGAGGGGTGCCGGTTGACCGGACACAGGCGTATCGCTCGGACCATAGACGGCCGGGGTCATTAATTGAAATAGCGTTTGTAACCCGTAAAACGCCCCGGCACGACTCCCGGCCTGAATATTGATTTCGGTCGGAGTGATGTGTAGGGAGTATCCTTCCGTGGGCAGCGTGCGATCTTCCGTCAACACGATCCGTCCGGTGGACGGTTGAGCCGTAGGGACGGTTTCGAGCCGGAAGCCATACCCTTTTTCGATATGTAGATTCAGATAGTCGCTCAAGTCCGGGAAGGCTCGGCTATCGAGCGCGGTATGAGCGCTCAACCAAAAAGTGCCGGGCAGCGTATCGATATGCGAGGGTTGCGGAATCAGATTTTGGGCTTGAGACCGAGTCGTGCTCCATCCCAGAAGCAGACAACAGCCATAACATACGTACCGCCACTTATTCTTCATACAGCAGATAGGGCTTACGCATTTGACGGAATCGTTCCACATCTTCTTGCCAGCGCGCCCGGATGGTCTGGGCGTCGGCTCCGGCGACGATCATTTCTCGCACATAATCCGTGCCGGTCAATTTGTCGAAAATGGGCCGAAAAAACGTTTCACCACCCAATTGACGATAACACAGAATCACATAGCTCAAATCGACGCCTCGAGCCCAAATCATCGAGTCGGAGGGGGTTTGACGCAGATCCATTCCCCGGCATAATTGTCCTTTGAGCGGCGGATTTTTCGATCCTTCGTTCGGTTGCGGGGTGAACGTATAGTCCATACCCTGCAGGCCGGGATGTCCGAAAATCTGGAAAGGGGTATCGGTCCCTCGACCGACACTGACCGGGGTGCCTTCCAGAAAGCAGAGCGAACTGTAGAGGTAAATCGAACGCTGATTGGGTAAATTGGGAGAGGGCCGGACCGGCAGTTCGTAACGGGTCTGGTGGGTATAGTTCAGGCAGGGAATGACAGTCAGTGTGCAGGTTTCCCCGCCGGGAAGCCACCCTTCTCCGTTGATCATGCGCGCCAATTCGCCTAAGGTCATGCCGTGAACCACCGGAATGGGGTGCATGCCGACAAAAGAGCGGTGTTTGGGTTCGAGAATCGGACCGTCGACATAAAAACCGTTGGGATTGGGACGATCGAGGACGATCATCGGCTTATGATTCTCGGCGCAGGCCTCCATCATGTAGTGCATCGAGGAGAGATAGGTGTAATACCGCAATCCGACATCTTGGATATCGAAGAGAATGATATCCAACGGAGCGATATCCTGCACTTTCGCCTTTTTATGGGCACCATAGAGCGAAACGACCCGAATGTTGGTTTTCGGATCCCGATAACTATCGACCTTTTCGCCAGCGTCTGCCGTACCTCGGAATCCATGTTCGGGGGCAAAGACCGTCTGAATCTGGACCCCCAGCGATAACAGGGTGTCCACCAGATGAACCGAACCGATCCGTCCGGTATGGTTGGTTAAAATGCCGACTTTTTTCCCTTGTAGAAGAGGGAGGTAGGTCTCGGTTCGTTCGGCGCCGACAATGACCGCTTCCCCCTCGTTGGAAACGGTTTGGGAGCTTCCTGGTCCGGTCATCAGCAGCAGGACCAGCGTCCACGCCATGAGCACCATCCGGTTATTCCACCGTAACGGATTTGGCCAGGTTGCGGGGTTGATCGACATTTCGGTTTTTGTTAATAGCGATATAATAAGCCAGCATCTGTAACGGAATGGAGACGACCAGTGGCATCAGGCATTCGTCGACCTGTGGAATCTCGATGACATGATCCGCCATGGCGGCCACATCGTGATTCCCTTCGGTGACCAGAGCCACTACCCGACCGTGACGAGCTTTGATCTCTTGAATATTGCTGATCGTTTTTTCGTAAACGCTGTCGGTCGTGGCAATGGCGATAACCGGCATTTCGTTGTCGATCAGGGCAATCGGCCCGTGTTTCATTTCGGCGGCCGGATATCCTTCGGCATGGATGTAGGAGATCTCCTTCAACTTGAGGGCTCCTTCCAGGGCAACGGGATAGTTGTATCCACGTCCCAGATAGATGAAATTATGCGCGTACGTGAAAATTTTGGAGAGATCGGCGAGTTGGTCGCTCAACCCCAATACCGTTTTCATTTTTTGGGGAATGAGCTGGAGTTGCCGGATTAACTGGTGGTATCGTTCCGGTTCGATACTGCCTCGTAGTTTGCCGATCGTCAAAGCCAGCATCGCCAGAACGGTCACCTGACCGGTGAAGGCTTTGGTCGAGGCGACTCCGATTTCGGGACCGACGTGAATGTAGGAGCCGGAGTCGGTGGCTCGCGGGATGGAGGAACCGATTACATTACAGATCCCGTAGATAAAAGCGCCCGCTTTACGTGCAATCTCCACTGCTGCCAGCGTGTCGGCTGTTTCGCCCGATTGGGAAATGGCGATGACGATGTCGTCGGGACGTACGATAGGATGACGGTAACGAAATTCCGAGGCGTATTCCACTTCGACCGGAATGCGGCAGAGATCTTCGATCAGGTGTTCTCCGATCAACCCCGCATGCCAGGAGGTTCCGCAGGCGACAATGATGATCCGATTCGCATGCAAAAATTTCTCTTGATGGTCGAGCACCCCGGAAAGAATGACATCCGTACCTTCGGGATTGATACGTCCACGAATACAGTCGATGATCGTGCGGGGTTGTTCGTAAATTTCTTTGAGCATGAAATGAGGATAACCGCCTTTTTCCAGTTGGCTGATACTCATTTCCAGGGTTTTGATGTGAAGCGGCTTTTCGACGTTCTTGAAGTTGACGATTTTCAGCGGTTTGTTGCGTTCAATGATGGCCACCTCCTCGTCTTCCAGATAGACCACCTCATGGGTATATTCCACGATGGGAGTAGCATCCGAAGCCAGGAAAAATTCGTCCTCCCCGATCCCTACGACCAAGGGGCTACTTTTGCGTGCCGCAATGATGAGATCCGGATTGCCCCGTTCGATCACGGCGATGGCATAGGCACCGATCACTTCCTGCAAGGCGAGTTGAACAGCCTGACAGAGATCGCAATGGTTGTTCTGTTGCACATATTCGATCAGCTGTACCAGCACTTCGGTATCGGTATCGCTCTGAAACGTGAAACCCTCCTTCTGCAAAGCGGTTTTCAACACGGCATAATTCTCGATGATGCCGTTGTGGATGATGGCCAGATTTTTCGATTGCGAATAATGCGGGTGAGCGTTGCGATCATTCGGTTCGCCGTGCGTGGCCCAACGGGTGTGGGCAATGCCGATGGTTCCTGAGGTATCTTTGGATTCGGCATATCGTTCCAGATCGGCGACCTTGCCTTTGGTTTTGAGTACGGTTAGTTCGTTTTGGTCGTTGATCAACGCGACTCCGGCGCTGTCATAACCGCGATATTCCAGTCGATGTAGACCTTTAATTAAAATAGGGTAAGCAGGACGCTTCCCGATATATCCTACGATTCCACACATGTGTACTAAACGTTGTGTTTGGGTTTTTAGTGCCGTAAAAGTAACATATTTCGAGCGAAACCTTTACCTTTGTTACGAAAAAATTGAACTATGGATAAACGTTTGGAAGCATTCGGACGTCTGCTGGACGTGTTGGATGAACTGCGGGTCAAGTGCCCCTGGGATCGTGAACAGACTTTTACTTCGTTGAGAAATAGTACGATCGAAGAGACGTATGAATTGGTCGACGCTTTGATGGATGAGAATCTGGATGGGATCAAAAAAGAGTTGGGCGATTTATTGCTCCATGTCGTTTTTTATGCTAAAATCGCTTCGGAAAAGGGAGCTTTCGATATTGCTGATGTAGCGAATGCCGAGTGTGACAAGTTGATTTTCCGTCATCCGCATGTTTTTGGATCGGTGGAAGCCGATACGGTCGATCAGGTCAAACAGAATTGGGAAGATCTGAAATTGAAGGAAAAGGAAAAAGCCCATGAAAAGAAACGGGTGTTGTCGGGGGTTCCGCGCAGTCTGCCGTCGATCGTGAAAGCCTATCGGATCAGCCAGAAGGTCTCTGCAGCGGGGTTTGATTGGGAGAAGAAAGAGGATGTGTGGGATAAAGTGCGGGAAGAGATCGGCGAGTTGCAGACGGAGATGCAGGCCGAAGATCCGACCCATCGTGAAGAAGAGTTGGGCGATCTGCTCTTTTCGTTGGTCAATGTCGCCCGATTGTACGGTCTGAATCCCGATGCGGCGTTGGAAAAAACTAATCGAAAATTTATCCGTCGATTTACGCAGGTCGAGGAAAAGGCGGAAGCTGAAGGGAAAACCTTACGCCAGATGACCCTGCCTGAAATGGAAGCGCTGTGGCAGGAAGCTAAAAAATCGGAACGGGAATAAAAAACTCGGAACAAGAGGAAATAACGAGCCGCAGGAGTACTTCCCTGTCGGTGAAATTTTGGGAAAACAATTCAAACAAGGATAAAATGGCAATTATTAAAACAGTACGGGGCCATCGACCCGTTATCGGAGAGAATACGTTTTTGGCAGACAATGCCGTGGTCGTGGGAGATGTGACGATCGGACGCGATTGTGGCATTTGGTTTAGTGCGGTGGTGCGTGGCGATGTCAACACCATTACGATCGGCGACCGGGTGAATATTCAGGATGGTGCGGTGATTCATACGCTGTATCAACGGTCGGTGACCGAAATCGGTAACGATATTTCGATCGGTCATAACGCCAATATTCATGGGGCGAAGATCGAAGATCGTTGTTTGATCGGGATGGGTGCAACGATTCTCGATCATGCCGTAGTCGGTACCGGGTCGATTGTGGCTGCCAATTCATTGGTGCTGACCGGTACGATTATCGAACCGGGGAGTATTTATGCAGGGGTACCTGCCAAAAAGGTGAAAAACGTCACCCCGGAACAGGTTCGGGAGATTATCGAACGTACGGCGCGGGATTACATCATGTACGCTTCGTGGTTTAAAGACGAAGAGAATCAAAAATAGTCGCTGCACATCGTCCCCATACCGTGCGCAGTAAATAGAAGAGACGAGCCGCAAAAAAGAGAAAAGGCATGAGACAAGGAGCCAAATACCGGATTCTCGGTATTAATGTGTTAGTCGCGTTGGCGTTGACGTTGATGCTGAACTTCTCTTTTTTGCTGGTGAGAGAACATCCGGGACGTCGGCCGGATTTTTTCCCGGATTTCTTTATCCTGGTACAGGTTTTATATTTCTTTTTCGTCTCGTGGGTGATGTTAACCGTGAATACGGTCAAACAGTGGAGCCTGATGCGGCGGATCGGTATCAGTCTATTACTGCTCGGTTTATGGTATCTGCTGACTCCGGAATTCCATCGCGGACGAGACGAGTGGAGCATTATGTTGTATAGCCGCAAGTTGTACAACCCCTTCCATGTGCTACGCTTCTCGTTTGTGGGGGTCGTCAGTGTGTTGTACGGATTGATCTATGATCTGATCTACCAGAAACAATACATGGCGATCGAAAATGAACGCCTGCGGAGTGAGAATCTGCAAACCCGTTTCAATCTGCTGGCCAATCAGATCAGTCCGCATTTTCTGTTCAATTCGCTCAATTCGTTGACGATGTTGGTGCGTGAAGGCTCCTCGGAGCGAGCGTTGCACTATATCGATCGACTGGCGGATACGTTCCGGTATACGTTGCAATCCGGCAAGAACGAGTTGACGACGCTCTCCGAAGAGATGCGTTTTACGGAGGCCTATTTTTACCTGCTGTCGATCCGATATGAGAATAAGCTCTTTTGGGATGTGGAGGTGGAACCGCGTTATATGGCCTGGCGCTTGCCTTCGATGTCGTTGATGCCTCTGATCGAAAATGCCGTCAAACACAACACCATTACCCTCGCCCACCCGTTTCGGATATCGGTTCGCACGGCGAATGGGTACTTGATTGTCCGCAATCCGTTGGTGCCTAAAATCGAATCGACGACCGGTACCGGGATCGGTTTGAAAAATTTGTCGCAACGCTATCAGTTGTTGACGGGCCGAAAGATTGAAGTGTCGGATCAGGATGGCTGCTTTACCGTTACCTTACCGTTGGTTCAACCTTAATGGAGCATGAAAACGCTGATCATCGAAGATGAAACCGCTGCGGCATTGAACTTGCAGCGGATGTTGGCCGAGGCCGATCCTCAGATAGAGGTGCTGGCGGTATTGGATACGGTGGTGGATAGCGTGGAGTGGTTTCGGCACAATGAACAGCCCGATCTGGTCTTTATGGATATTCATTTAGCCGATGGGCAGGCGTTCAATATTTTTGATCATGTGGAGGTCAACTCTCCGATTATCTTTGCCACGGCTTATGATCGCTATGCGTTGGATGCCTTCAAAGTCAACAGCATCGATTATCTGCTCAAACCGATCAAAACGGTCGATCTGCAACGTGCCTTAGACAAATTTAAACGGTTGACCCAGTCGGAGCGTCAGGCGTATAGTCGCCGTGTACACGAAGCCATGAGCACCTCTTCCGGATCGATGCAGGCGTTTCTGATCCCGCAACGAGATAAGTTGATCCCGCTGGAGATCGAAAAAATAGCCTATTGTTATACCTCGGCCGAAAAGGTCGTGGCGGTAACCTACGATGGGGTTACGTTGCCGTTGGATCGCTCCCTGGACCAGTTGAGTGCCCTGCTTCCTGCCCATGATTTTTTCCGGGCCAACCGTCAGTTTATCGTGGCCCGACAGGCGATTGTCGACATCTCGGTCTGGTTCGGAAGCCGGGTTACGCTGAATTTGTGTGTAAAGACGCCCGAACGGATTGTGGTCAGCAAAGTGCGCACCCCGGAATTTAAACGCTGGTTTACCCAACTTTCTACCTGACGATCGGCGTTTCACCCCTGGAATTTGGCGTTTCACCCCGAAGAAGGACTTCAATCTCCCGAAATATATTATTTTTGGGAAATTTTGAAAATTCGGGGTATTTTTATGCATAGACTTTTACGTTTTTTAGGAATCGGTATTTTGCTTTTAGGGGTGTGGCCGTTGTCCGCTCAAACCGCCGGCAAGCTTACCGGTATCATTCAAGATAGTACGACGCAGGAAGGAATCGTGGGGGCCGTGATCGAGGCAGCTCCTGTCGCGAATCCCGATCAGAAAAAGTACCAGACCTCTACCTTGGAAGGCCGTTTTGAGTTTACCGGCCTGTCTGCCGGAGAATATACGTTGACCGTTTCGTTTCTCGGCTATAAGACGTTGACTTATCCGGTGAAATTGGGCCGTAAGGCCCTCAATGTGGGGACTATTCCGTTGCAACCGGAAGCAAAGGAGCTGGAAGAGGTGGTGGTGACCGGTCGTGCCATGCGAACTTCCGCCAAAGGCGATACGATTATTTATAATGCCGATGCTTTTAAGGTCACTCAGGATGCGTCGACCGAACAACTGTTGGCGAAAATGCCGGGGGTTCGGGTGGTTGACGGAACGGTGGAAGCGCACGGAGAGACCGTGCAAAAAGTATTGGTGGACGGGAAGGAGTTCTTTGGCGACGATGTGACGACGGCGATCAAAAACTTGCCGGCCGAAGTGATCGAAAAAGTCGAAGTGTTCAATAAATTGAGCGATCAGGCGGAATTTAGTGGCGTGGATGACGGGGAAGGTTATAAAGCGCTGAATATCGTCACCCGCAATAAGATGAATCGAGGCTCCTTCGGACGTTTTTATGCCGGTTATGGCTTCAATGACAAATACAACGTGGGTGCCAGTTTGAATCTGTTCAATGACAAACGACGGATTTCGATCATCGGGATGGCGAATAATATCAATGAACAGAATTTTGCCACCGATGATATTCTGGGTGTGATGGGTTCTTCGACCAGCGATGGTGGAGGTCAACGTCGAGGTGGGGCAAATTTTATGGTTCCGACCAGCAAAGGGGTTTCGACGGTCTATTCGTTGGGGTTGAATTATAGTGAAAAGTTTTCAGAAAAGGTCAAATTGGATGCCAGCTATTTCTTCAATACCAACCGCAATGAGACGCAGACGTTGACCGATCGAACCTACTACATGACGGATGACGAGACGCAGTATTATGATGCGGAAAACAATCGGCAGACGCGCAACTATAATCATCGTTTCAATGCCCGTCTCGATTATCGGATCAATGAAAACAATTCGTTGATGTGGCGTCCGAGAATTTCTTTGCAGACCAATGATGCGACGACGCTGGATACCTCGTCCCAGTATTTGAGCGCGACGGCTCTGGAAAAGGCCTTGTTGAATATCTTTAACAGTGCGTCATCGACCCATACTGAAGGGTACAATATCTCCAATTCGCTGGTCTACATGCATAAATTCGGCGAGAAAAAGGGCCGTATGCTGACCACGTTCTTGAATGCCAATTTCTCGAAAAACGATAGCGATCAGGATAAATACTCGTTGACGCGCTACTACAATCCCGAAACCGAAAGTTTGCTGGATCAATATATTCGAAACCATTCGAAGAGTTATCGACTAAGCGGCAATCTGATGTATTCGGAGCCGATCTCTCCGCGCTCTCAATTGTTGATGAGTTATCGGGTTTCCTATAACTATAGCGATCGGGACAAACGGACCTATGAAATGCCGGATGAGGAGTTCCTGGATGAATATTCCAATACGTATAACAGCGGTTATCTGACCCAAAGCGTTGGGCCGGGATATCGTTACAAACAAGGAAAGTCGATGTTTGTCGCCAATATCTTCTATCAGGCGTCCAGTTTGACGGGGAATCAGCTCTTTCCTTCGATGGCAAATCCGAATACGTCGGCTCATTTCAACAATGTGACCTACATGGCGATGTTGAATTTTCAGTTCAATCCCTCCACGACGCTGCGAACGATGTTGCGTTCCTCGACCAATAACCCCTCGGTGACCCAATTGCAGGATGTGCTGGATATTTCGAATCCGTTGTTTGTCTCGCAGGGGAACCCTTCGTTGCGTCCGGTCTACTCCCATCGGTTATACATGAATTTTGTGAAAGCCAATACGGAAAAGGGACGAACCTTTATCGCCTCTTTGGGCGGGACGGCCCAGTCGAACTATATCGCCAATAGTGTACAGATTGCGGATAAAAATAATTATGAAATCACGGATGGAGCCGGCAATGTGGTTACGGTACTCGATCAGGGAGCACAATATTCACGTCCGGTCAATCTGAACGGTTATTGGAGTGTCAATGGATCGTTGAGTTATGGGGCGCCGATTCAGTTCATTCGAAGTAATTTGAACGTGAATGCCCAGGTGCTGTATTCGGCCCTGCCGGGGATTCTCAATCTCCAAAAAAACACCACCAATACCTTCTCTTATATCGGAGGTGCTACCTTGGGGAGTAATATCAGCGATAAGATCGACTTTACGTTCAGTTATAATGTCGGGTACAACATTGCGAAAAATGCGGCTCGGCCTCAGACCAATAACGAATATGTCAATCAATCGGCCACGGGACGTTTCAAATGGGTGACCTGGGGCGGAATTACCTTACAGGCCACTGCCAATTATGCAAAATATACCGGGGTGACCGATCAGTTTACGGAAGAGTATCTGCTGCTCAATGCTTCGCTG
This sequence comes from uncultured Alistipes sp., assembly GCA_944326035.1. Taxonomy (GTDB): domain Bacteria; phylum Bacteroidota; class Bacteroidia; order Bacteroidales; family Rikenellaceae; genus Alistipes_A. The sequence continues at coordinate 360,551 of CALVCS010000011.1, forward strand.
GGCAAGAAATTGTTTAAAGGGCAGCGCGGAGAAATTAACGTAACGGTCAATAACCTATTGAATCAAAATGAAGTGTTTGTGCGTAACGTGACAGCCGCCTATATCGAGAATGTGATGACCAATCTGATCGGCCGCTATGTGAGCATCAATTTCATCTACAATCTGCGCCGTTTCGGCGGTAAGACGGTCGATAGTATTCCTGCCGGGAAAGGTGGGCCGGATATGTTACGTCCGGGCGGTCCGGGTGGGCCTGGAGGTCCTCCTCCCCCGCCTCCTCATGCTTAAATGAGTGAAATGAGAAAAAACGAAAACGGCCCTATACAGGGCCGTTTTTTGATATCAATAGACACGATGCTGAAATGGAGAAAGCCGAGCTGCTATGGGTGGTCAAAGACGCAAAAGATGGCGGGTATGGCGACTGATGGATGGAGAGAAACCGGAAAAATGGTAAGTTTCGTTTTCTCATAGGAGGCTTCGGTAAACATGCGGAACGTGTCGAATTCGTCAAGAGAATAGAGCTATCTGCGTCTATCGTCCCAAAACCTCAGAAGGTCTTCTGGAAATGCGCATTCGGTACTTTCACCCTACTCTCCCACCACATTCCCCGATGACGCTCCCGATCCTATTCTTGATGATGCCCTAAAACAATGTGCCTAAGACTACCGGGCGATGAAAGCCAGTTCCGAAAAGCTCATGCCGGCTGCTTTGCGACGGCGTCCGTCGACGATCAGCAGGCACCAGATTCCGTCCTTTTTGTGTCCGATCTCTCAGCTAAGTCTTTCTATCATGCCTGCAAGATAAGATACGATCCCAAACAAGATACCTGGTATTTCTTCGCAAAGGTATGATCCTCATCGAAAGTTTGTAAGGAGTAGTTCTCTTGAGCGAGGAATGTCGAATCGATAGATGCAGGACAAAAAAGAGTTCTCCGACAGGGAGAACTCTTTTTTGTAAGGTTAAGGCGAGGCGCTTATTCTTCTACCAGTTCATATTTTTGGTCGACATTCTTTTCGAGCACCGAAATACCTTCCTTCATCCAGCGAGGCATAGGAGCGCCTTTCAGATAGTGGTCGAAGAACTGATACATGCGTTTGTCCCAATCCATGCAGGCTGCACGCGACATCAGGTTGTGATCGTCACCGCTATAGTTGAGCAGCCAAACCGGAGCTCCCAAGCGGCGCAGGGCGATATAGTATTCGATGCTTTGATACCAGGGCACGGCACCATCCTGATCGCTGTGGCGTAACAGTTGGGGCGTTTTGACGCGATCGGCAAAGAAGATCGGGGAGTTGTCGATATACAGATCCCGACGTTGCCAAGGAGTTGCTCCGATACGGCTCTGTCCGGTTTCATATTGGCTGGCGCGAGAGATCCCCGTACCCCAGCGAATACCCCCATAAGCCGAGATCATGTTGCTGACGGCAGCGCCCGGAGCGCTGCAGGCGAACAGATCGGTTTGCGTTACGAGCCAGGCACTCTGATAGCCACCCCAGCTTTGTCCCTGCAGGCCGATGTGTTTCGGGTCGGCAATGCCCCGTTCGATCAGCGCAAGCGTTCCGCTGAGCACGACGTCATAGCAGCTTTTGCCCGGCAGACCGTCCCGATATTTGATGTCGGGAATGAAGACTACATAGCCGTTGCTGGTGCAATATACCGGGTTGATGATCGAGCGACTCGGAGAGGGCGTATTGTAACGGTACCGCAGGAAGGTCTGGGTTTCATAGAAATAGACGATCGTCGGATAGGGTTTCGACGGGTCGTAATTTTCAGGTAAGTGCAACAGGCCTTCACATTCGTTGCCGTTCAAATCCGTCCATTTGATCAGTTCAACTGAACCCCACAAATAATCGGCTTGTTGGGGGTTGGCATCGGTCATACGAACCGGGTTGCGGAATTGGCGATCGGCGGTCCATAAATCGGGGAATTCATTGAAATTCTGACGGGTATACAGGATTCGGTCGCTGTCGGGATCTTTCGCATACGAAGTCAGGGTGTAGATGTAGGGACCTTCTACCAGCGGACGGATGGTTTGGCCGGGTTGCAGCAGGTAGTAGCCGTTTTCCTTGTTCACATAGTTGAACGAGAGGAACAACATCGGCTTGGAGAGATCGACGGCTCCTTTGCCCGGAACGGTTACCAGGTTGACAAAACGGAATCGGGTGTCGGTTTCGCGGCCGGTGCCGGTCAGGTTTTTAGCCGGTGTTTGGGCGCTCGGATCCACCAACCACAGGTCGTAGCGATCCGGAATCAACATTTTTTCATCGGTCGTCCACCCGGAGAAGCCATACAAGGGCGGAGCGGCGGGATGATCGTCGTCTTCGTTGTAGAGCGGATAGGGAATGTCGGCCGTTACCCGTTTATGAACCAGGGTCTTGGTGTCGATGGCGTACCAAGAAGAGTCGGCCAGGTTATAGTAAGCCACGAATTTGGCCGAGGGAGAGAGGTAGCTGCCGCCGAAACTATTTTCAAGAATTTGGGTCCGTTTGCCGGTTTTTAGATCGATCAGGTAAGTATCGGTGCCGACATACGGACGGATTTGGTTTTCTGTATAGATGCTGTAGGGTTTGCCGGTGACGCCGAGCGCATAAGGCGCATCGCCGTTTTCGGCAAAGCGGATCGATTCGAGGTTGTAATCCCCTAAGGCCAATGCCCGGTTTTCTTTCGGGAAGTAGACGGCACTGTAGACCTGTTCGGCCAGACGCTGTTTCATTTTCAGCTGTTGGGGCATGATGATCGTGTCGGTGCCGCTCCACAGATCCAAGGAGAATTTTTCGTCATCGGGCAGGCTGTCCGGTTTCGGTTCCGGTTTGGGACGGGGTGCGATGTTCAGCTGCAGGAAGGTCCCGTCGGTATGGAAGGAAAGGGCTCCAAAACGGCTGATGGCGTAATCTTGAGGAAGTCCGGCCACTTGGTCGTTGGTGATTTGTACCGGTTTCGGATCGTCCGTCCGGAAATAATACAGATCGTACAGCGCGTTTTTAAGGGTATCGGTCGTGACCAGGAAGGCGCCCTGGTTCCCCAAACGGTCGAACACGAAGTTCGGGGCAACGGCCCCTTGTTGACTCATCCACAGTTGGGTGTGTACGGACCCTTTGGCCGGATCGACCCGATACAGATTGACCGATTTGAGCGAGTCGGCTTCGCGGCTATACAACACGGCGGTTCCGGGCTCGTTGACCGTGAAGCTTTTGACGCTATCGACGGTAATGCTGTCGCCATTGGCTACATTGAAGATGACCAAACGGTCATAGGCTTTAGCTTTTTTGGCGTTGGTATCGGTTTTCGTGGAGTCTGTCTGGGGTTTGATTTCATGACTGTACACAACCAACGGGCCTTTGGCCGAAGCCATTAAGCCTTTGGCCTTCGGCAGACGGGTCACACTCATATCGCTCAGGCGTACGATTGCAGCCGTGTCCTGAGGCATATCTTCCGATTTGGCTTTTTTGATTTTGGCTTGGCGGACGTCCTCAAAACGGGGAACGATCGTAAAGCGGGCCCAGGTGCCATTGTTGAAGTAGGCCGGGTGTGCGCCTCGTTCGAAACGCGTTTTTTGTCCATTGGCGGTGTGATAGAATTCCAATACGCCGTCTCCCCGCTGAGGGTCGATGGTGTAATAGGCCCACGTGCCATCGTCGGACAAGGTCGTGGATTTAATGGCTTTCCAGCCGTCGTAGACACTTTGATCCAGCGGTTTTTTCTGGGCTATCGCCACGGTACACGCCAAAATCAAAGGTACGCTAAGCAATGATTTTGAGTTCATGCTGATTCGATTTAAAAGAGAGATTGGGTTATAGATGATAAATATTTGGCTAAATTACAAAAAATCTTCCAAATGAGAGGTCGTGGGACGAGGGCTGCCTGCACGATTTCATGAAAAAAGTTCGGATAAACAGTTATCCGAACGGTATCTACAGTGGTTTTATTGTCAATCCGACGGGATGCGGCACAAGTAGACGTGGCCTCCGCGAGCCGTATGGTCACCAGGAAGAAATCCCAAGGGATGGGGCTCCGGAGGAAACGATCGCGATTATAGGGGAACGATACGTCCGCTTTGCGCGCTTTCGAACGCAGCTTCGAGCATCCGGACGTCGGTTATCATCTCTTCCGGGGTCACATAGGGGGACCGGCCTTCACAAAGGGCTTGATAAAGGTCGTCGTAGTAACTCAGGTAGTTCCCTGGCACAGTGGGATACGGGTTTCGTCCCGCATCCGTGTGAAGGATCCCCCACTCTGCTTCTGATTCTTGACTCCAGACCGTTCGCGAGGGGTGTCCGCCTGCACGCAAAATACCCTCTTGCGGATCCAAACCATATTTGACATAAGAGCCGGCGGTGCCGTGTACGGCAAAGCGAGGTCCCGGTTCGCGAATCAACATCCCTGCGCGCAGGGAGACCTGCAGATGCGGGTAGATCAGCCGCATGTCGCAATAGTCGTCGATCTGACTGCCGGCCCGTTGTCGGTCCATGCGGGCCCAGACGCCCTCGGGTTTGCCGAACAACACCAAGGCCTGATCGCTTAAATGGGAGCAAAGATTATAGGTAATGCCGACATGTCCTTGGCTCTGTTCTTTCCAGGCGATGGGTGACAGTTGGGGGCGGTAGCGTTGGAAGGCTGACTGAAACTCCACGACACGGCCTAAGTAGCCGTTTCGCACAATGTCTTGTACCGTCAGGAAGTCGCCGTCGAACCGGCGGTTTTGGTAGACGGTCAGCAGACGTTGTCGGCGCTGTGCCAGGGCAATCAGTTCCCGAGCCTGCTCGGAAGAGAACACAAACGGCTTTTCGACGACGACATGCTTACCGGCCTCCAGCGCCATGCGGCAAAAGTCGTAATGTGTCGGATCCGGTGTATTGATGATGACCAGGTCGATCGATTCGTCCAGCAGTGCTTCGAACGAGCGTACGGTTTTTATCCCCGGATAGAGGGTCTGGGCCAAATTTTTGGTTCGTTCGACGATTGCACTCAGTTCGAACCCTTCGTGCAGGTGCAGAAAAGGGGCATGGAAAATGCGTCCGGAAAGGCCAAAGGCGGCTAAACCTGTTTTGATGATTTTCATGGTGTTATGCGATCGGGGTTTCGTTCTTGAGGGTCGGTTGTTCCGGGGTGAGGGTTTGGATTTCTGGACTCTCCAGACTTTCCTGGCTCTCTTCGTGTTCGATGCGATGCATCAGCAGTCGTATGCCGACACATGCCAATACTAGGTAAACCCCGGCCAGTATCCATAGCGTTATCCACGCTCCTTGGATATCGGAGAGACTGGCGCCCATGCTTTGCAGCCGGATGAAGCCATCGACGGCACTACTGCTGGGGATGACTTTCCCGAACGTGAACAGCCAGTCCGGCATGGATTCTTTGGGGATAGAGGCCCCGCTGAGCATCAGGAACGGGATGGAGACGAACAGCAGGAACAGTAATGAATTTTCGCGGTGGCGAAAGACGGTGGAGAGGGCAATCCCCATGAAGATACATGCCAACAGATACGGGAATAGGAAGAGAACGATCTGAAGGACACTGGCGTGCATCGGGTATCCGAACACTTTGTAGTGGAATCCCAGCACATAAAGCAGCGTAACGGTATAGATCGAGAGGTACACGACCGCTTTCCCGAGAATCATCGGCAGCACCGAGAGTCGTTTTTCGCCTTGGGGGATTAAGGTACGGTACAGTCCGCGTTCCCGCCAGGTACCTCCGATCAGGCCGATTCCGACCAGCAAGGTCTGCTGGATGATCACCATCAGGATGGCCGGCATAATGAACGTCGCATAACCGCCGTAGGGGTTGTACAAATTTTCGATCTTTGAGCCTACGGGGTCGCTGAGGGTGGCGGCCTGTTCGGCGGGCACTCCCTTGGAAACGAATCGCATCCACTCGATTTCGGCGCCGGTTGTCAGCACGCTTTTGGAAATATCGAAAAAGACCTGTCGATACATCAGAAAGTAGCTGGCATCGGCATAAACGGCCAGATTCACCTTTTCGGCGCGTATCAGTTTCTTTTCGTAATCGGACGGAATGACCACGATTCCATTGATTTTCCGGCTGAAGAAGAGCTCTTTGGCTTCGGTCATGCTGGTGGGTTTGTAGGCGACCCACAAGTTGGGGGTGGCATCCATGGCACGACACAGTTGTCGGCTGGAGGCGGTATGGCTGTGATCGACGACGGCAATGGGAATGTTGCGCAACACCTGAGGCCCGTAGGCCAACGAATACGCCAACGAATAGATGAAAATGGCGCCGATGATGATCAATATGGCCCCCGGATCATGAAAAATGAACCGGTATTCATGTTTGAGGGTGTTGACGAACTCCCGATATTTGATTTTGAATCGTGTCGTTTTCATAGCTTACAACCTCCCCCAATATTTTTCATGCGTACAAATGTGCTGCAAGCGCGGCAGCATGGCCAATCCGGGTAGTAGGAATAAAACGATATACCCCAAATAGGCGGTTGAATAGATAACCGGTGCTCCGCGCATGGCCTGGTCGATAAAGATTTCCATATAGAAAGTCAGCGGGAAGAGGTAGCCGATCAGTCGGATGGGGGTTGACATGGCCATGAAGGGGAAGGTGAGTCCGGAGAACGTAAAGGCCAAGACGGAGTAACCGCCCCCGATGGAGAGCGAGAGTCGCATGTTGCTCAGCCAACTGATCAGAAAGACGCCCAAGGATTGTGAGGCCAAGACAAAGGCCAGCCCCGATACGAAGATCAGGGCGACACTACCTCGCAACGGCACGCCGATGTATTTGAACAGAACGGTATCCATCAGCAGGGCCAAGGAGAAGAAAATCAGCGTATAAGGCAGTAATTTGCCGGCGATGGCTATCAGAATGTTGTGGTGGGCAGTCGACATCCAGACGGGAGCTGTACCGTTTTTGAGTTCAATACCGATGGTGAAGATGGTGGTCAGCAGGATGAACAGCATCAACATCAAAGGTAAAAAGGTCGGCAGCAAGTAATAGGCGTAATTGATATAGGGGTTGAACAGGATGTGTTTTTCATAATAGATCGGCATCATTTGTTGATAGGCTTCGGTTTCGGAAACCCCTTTTTTCATCAGTGTCTGTACCTGAATGCCGGACGAAAAACTGGTAAAGACGGTTTGGATATCCTTGTTCAACAACCCGTTTTTGGTGATATTGACGCCATTGATATAGGCCACGACGTTGGTTTTCGTATTGCTGTAGACGTTTTTCTCCAGGTCGCGCGGAATGTAAATGACGGCGTCGACTTTTCCCTCTTTGAGGAGTCGTTCACCTTCGGCCAAGTTGGTCACTTCATAGGCGACCATCGCGGAGGGCGTGGCATCGATCATGCGAATCAATTGGCGGGAGAGCGGGGTGTGATCTTGGTTGTAAATGGCGACCGGCAGATCGCGCGGAACCCCCTGCTGAAACAGGATGATGAACAACACAAAAGAAAAGATAGGCAGCCCGATTGAGAGCCGGGAAAAGGTGCGGTGTGAGGAAAACAACTGCAGTTCCCGGATCAGCACAGCCCAAAACGTACGGAATGCCTTTTTCATGATCGACAGCGACTTATTTGAGTTCATCCCAGTTGACCGTAACGGTCATACCGGGGCGCAGGCCTTCGATTTTGCCTTCTGGCCGGGCTCGTACTTCGAAGGTGCGCACATCGAATTCGCCACGGGTACGCGTAGCAGCCCAGGTGGCGTATTCGGCTTCGACGGCCAGATAGTAAACGGTCAGTTTGATGCTCTTGTCCAAGCCCGGTACATAGGCTTTGAGTACGGAGCCCTCTTTGACGCGGGGCAATAGATCTTCCTTAATATTGAAGGTGACCCACAGATCGTTCATGTCGAGGAGCGTAATGACCGGGTAGCCTGATCCGATCAGTTCGCCCTCTTCGGCGATGATCGTCGAAATTTGACCATCGATCGGGGCATATTGACGGGCATCGGATAAATAGGATTCTACCTCCGAAACCCCTCCGGCGGCTTGCTGAACCAATGCGGCAGCTGCAGTCAGATCTTCGGAGCGAGCGCCGTCTCGTGCCATGATGTATTGCGACTTGGCGGCATCGGCCGTGGTTTGGGCCGCTTCCAGATTGGCCGATGCTTCGTCGAATTTTTGGGCTGGTACCACGCCGGCTTCATACAGGTTCCGTACCCGGTCGTAGGTCTTTTGGGCCAGTTCTCGGCCGGTTTCGGCTTTACGCCACAGATTATAAATGGCATCGAGTTCTTGTTTGCGGACCCCGGCTTTGGCCTTGGCGTCCTGGGCACTGGCGGCCGTACGCATGGCTTCGGCCTGGACCAGTTTGGCATCGATTTCGGGGGTGCTCAGCACAAACAGCAAGTCGCCTTTGGCTACTTTCTGCCCCTCTTTGACCCGGAGGGTGTCGATGCGTCCGGCCAATTTGGAGGCGATCTTATAGCTGGTCGCTTCAACCTCACCCTGGAGCAAAATGGGGACAGGTTTGATGGCGTACCAACTGATGAGCGATACAGCAACGATGATGACGATCACCCCGATACTGAGTCCGATTACGTTACTCCTTTTCATGGGAAGACAGATTTACGATTTTTATCAAATTTTACTATTCTTCGTAGCGAATGTGTTGGGCCGAAGTGCGTTTGGCATATTCGGGCAACGATTGGCTCAGACCGCAGGCCTCCAGCAGACGAGCCAGCATCAGGTCATAGTAATAGGCGGCCTGGAGGCGTTCGGTTTTGATTTTAGCCAGATTCAGCTGAGCATCTACAACGTCGGATGAAGAGGCCATACCCTCTTTGAAGGCTTCTTTTTTGATTCGAAGGTACTCTACCGCAAAGGCATACGAGGCTTCCAGAGACGGAAATTGTTCCTTGTAGGTGAGCATTTCGTTGTAGAGTTTATCGATGAGTGTGAACACATCGTTGTTGGCTTTTTGGCCGAGGGCTTCCACCTGACGGATTTGCGCACGGGCGGCGCTGTATTTATATTCACGTCCTAACCCGTCGAAAATCTTGAAGGTGACGCCGGCTCCGACCGCCCAACGGGGCATTAGTTTCGTGACTTGGTAGTTATAGAAGGAGGCGGCACCCATCAGGGCGACTTGAGGAGCAAAATCGGCCCGTTGCAATTTCATGCCTTCGACGGCTAAGTCGCGTTTCAGACTGACCTGTTTGAGCATCGGGCTGTTGTCCAGCGCCATTTGTTTGAAATGGTCGACGTTTTCGATCTCGTTCAGAATAAACAGCGTGCTGATGGGAGTGAATTCCTCTTGGGTATTCAGCGTGTTGGACAAGGCGCTGCGCAGGGTTTCGACGGTCTTGATTGATTCAAGGTAGTTTCGTTCGGCTTCTGCGCTGGAGACCTCGGCATAGAGACGTTCTCCCCGGGCGATAATGCCATTTTTTTCTAGTTCGACGGCATCATGCAGATGTTGGCGCATACCTTCGAGCACCTGTTTGCGCACTTCGGTGACCTGCAAGGCGAGGGAAAGTCCGTAGTAACGTTCCACTAACTCGGAGACCAGGGCGTTGCGATTGCGTTGATCCTGTTGTTGGCTTTCGCCGATTTTGATTTTGGCGGCGCGATTAGCGGCGTTGATTTTTCCGCCGGTATATAACGGAATCGTAAGGTTGGCTCCGACCGTTCCGAAACTGCGATCCTGTATCGGCAGAGACCAGTCGGCCTTCATCAGTTCGCTGGCTTGCATCAGCACCGGAGGGGGAAGCAGGCTGCTCATGCTGTTGACCACTCCTCCGAGCGGATCTTTGAGCCCATTCAGATCGAACCCGATATCGTCAGAGAGGTAGGCATAGGCGCCCGTCACGTTGAGTTTGGGTAAGCGAAGTCCATAAGTCGCTTTGCGTTCCTTGATGGCGGCTTCCGTCGCATAGGCCGAGGCTTTGATCTGGGGGTTCTCGGTCAAGGTGATATTCAGCGCTTCGTCCAGCGTCAATAACCGGGGGGTATTTTGCGCCGGCAGGGCCGACACGAAACCCGTGCAGAGTAACAGCGCAGGGAACAGATGTTTCATAAATTCACGTTTAATTTGTGTAAATACATCGGATCGAGATCGTTGCAAAAATTTCGCCATACAAGATCTCGACGACCTGTGTGAACTGCAATTTACACCTAATTACACAAAGATTTGAAACTTTTAGGGGATTTCCAAGGGAAAAAGTGTCTTTTAGCCTTTTGATGTGGGGATGTCGTCGCTTTTTTGCAGGATATGGGCATTCACGGCCAGTGCGCGGGCGGCCAGTTCGGGGATGACGGTGACTTCGATGCCTCCTTTTTTTAGCAACTCTTCCCCGCAGCATTGGACAAAATGGGAAGGTTCGTAGGTGGCAAAAACCACGCGCTGCAGACCGTGATGGAGAATCAGGGCGCTGCATGATAACGGCTTAGATTTGCGGGTTGAACAGGGTTCCATCGAGGAATAGATGGTGGCTCCGTGGAGCGAACAGCCGGCATGCAGGGCTTTTTGGATGGCCTCTTCTTCGGCGTGGTTTGTCGGGGCGGTTTCGCGGCTGTAGCCGGTAAAACGTTGTCCATCAGCGGTGACCACCAGGGCGCCGACACTATAAGCTGTTTCGCTGCGAGGACAATTTTCGGCCAGCGCGATCGCCTCCTCCAGCCGGGTGTAGTCTTCCGAGGTATAGCGTAAAGCATATTCCAAAACGGCCATGTCCCCTGCCCGATCGCAACGTAGCAGATGCATGCGTCGTCCTTTGTGAAAGGGGAACTGGGCCTCACCGACCCATCGGGGGGCGGCGGCTTCGCCAACGAAAAAAGGCGCAATGGCCAATCGAAGGTAGTCGACGGCATTCTGCTGCAAGAATTGCGTGAGAATTTGGGCCCCACCTTCGATAAATAGCGAATGGATTCTTCGGGATTCGAGTTGATCCAACAGTAGCTGAGGGGGGATCGTGGTGTCAGGCATACGGATGACGGTGGCCACGGCTTGCAGTCGTGAGGCCGATTCTTCCGAGGCTTCGGCGCCTAAAAAGACGATCTTCTCGCCGGATCCTTCGGTGAAGAAACGGGCTTTCGGATCGAGATTTCCGCTTCGGCTGACGGTCACTTTGACGGGGTCCGGTGTTTTCCCTGCCGCTTTTCGTTGGGCGATCAGCGCAGCCTGTCGGGTAACCAAGGCGGGATCATCCTGCCGGAGGGTTTCGGCCCCGATCAATATCGCGTCACAAGCGGCCCGGGCGGCTTTGACCTCCGCCCAGTCTTCGGGCGAGGAGAGAATCAGACGTTGCGAAGAGGTGTCGTTGAGATATCCGTCCAGCGAAATGGCGGCCGATGCACGTACAATCATAAAATCGGGAATTTATTGGCGCTACAAATATCATCTAATTTTTTAGGATTCACAAATTTGCTTATCTTTGTTTTGCGAATTGTTTTCCGATCAAAAAAAAGAGAGGCCGATGAAATAAATCCACGAAAAAAAACGTTTCCAAAGCAACGAAAATTCAACCCTTTTCATCTATGGAATATAGATGGAGTAATGCCCGATATGTGTGACTGAACAACAGCTGATTAAACGGTGTAGCCAACATGACCGCACAGCCCAACAGAAACTTTACGAGATGTATGCCCCGAAAATGCTGGGTATATGTCGTCGTTATGTGACGGATGGCGAGGTGGCTCAGGATTTGATGCACGACGGTTTTATTACAGTATTTGCCAAGATCGGGGATTTTCGGGGAGAAGGCTCTTTTGAAGGTTGGATGCGACGAATCTTCGTCAATACGGCGTTGGGATATATTCGCAAACAGAAAACCTGGCAAACGACCCTCTCGGTGGATGAAGTGGGCGGACAATTGGAGGCCGATACCATTTCAGCTTTGGAACGGATGGAAGCACGTGAATTGATGCGTTGCATCGAGGCGTTGCCCGATGGCTATCGAGTGGTTCTGAACTTATTTGCAATAGAAGGTTACTCCCACAAAGAGATTGCCAAAATGTTGGCCATCAATGAAGGGACTTCCCGTTCGCAATATGCGCGAGCGAAGCTCTATCTGCAAAAATTGTTGAAAAAGCAAAGCGGGGAATTGAGTGAGCGATGAACGACCAGTTTGAGAAAATATTACAAAGTAAGTTATATGATCTGAAGGCAGATCAACCGGTTCCGGCGTGGCATGAGATGCAACGGCGTATGACCTTGGTTGAAAATGAGAAGGGGCCTTCTCAACGACCCCCTCGTTATCGCTGGATCGCCTATGCCGCTGCGGTATTACTCGCGATCGGCGTGGGGATCGGGTTGTATCATTTCGAAACGACGGCACCGGAACAACTCGCTGACATTCAGCTGCCGGAAGATTCCCTGAATATGAGCCTGCCCGGTATCGAGCAGGCGATTCCGGTCGAGTCGTTGAAAGTTTCCCATCAGGAGATCAACTCTGCCTTAGGAAGCCTGTTCAAATCGGCGGCCAGTGTGACGGTGGTGAATACACCCCAACGCAATCCGTTGCATAATCTCCAGACACAACCGACCCTGGTGGAAGATTTCGATATCTCGTTGGCGACCGAATCGCTTTTGGCGGATGATCTGACGGTGCAGCCTTTTAAAGCGGAATCATCGGTAGAAAAAGAACCGGCACCTCGGAGCCGAGTCGATAACCAACGGACGCGGGCATCGTTCGGAGGCGGATTTGATTGGGATCGTTATAAGAAGCAGCATCCACAAGAAAGCTGGCAATTGGCAGCCTTTACCAGTACGTTTGCTTCGGCAGACAATACGAAAACCAGCGGTCGTTTCGATACGCCTAAGATTCTTCTCTCGTCGATGGTCGATGCCGATTATCTGAATTCGATGTCTACGAGTCTGGTAGGGATGAAATTTAAACATCACTTCCCGATCTCGGTCGGTTTGGGCGTGAAAAAACATTTTAAGAACCGGTGGGCATTGGAAACGGGTTTGGTGTATACCTACCTGGAATCGAGCGGAGAGATGGAAGCCAGCGGTTTCTTGTATAAGGCCCGCCAACAGGTTCATTATCTGGGGATTCCTTTGTACGCCAGCTATTCTCTCTTTAACAACCAACGTTGGGATGTGTATCTGACCGGCGGTTTCATGGCAGAAGTGGGCGTAGGCGGCGAACAACGCATTCGCATGTACTTCGAAAACGATGCCCAGTCGACCCATTATCAGGATCTCCATCCGAAAGGGTTGCTGTGGTCGACGAATTTGGGCGGAGGGGTTACCTATTATATGTTGGATCGCTTCGGGGTCTATCTCGAACCGGGAGCCAGCTACTATTTTTCCAACGATCGCCAGCCGATTACCTATCGTACCGAAAATCCGTGGAGCTTCAATGTTCGTTTGGGCTTTCGGGTAAAATTCTAACGAAAAATTCGACACCGGTTTGTCCGCCCGGTGCAACGTATGGGCGACTCTTTACATCTAATCAAAGAATCAACATTTGAAAAAGAGTATGTGGAATAGATTTTCGCGTTATGCGTTATGGATGCTGATGGGGGCTGTGTTAGTAGGGCTGTCGTCTTGCAAAAAGGAGGGTGAGTCCTACCGTTTTGGCGTGTCGTATGGCAATATCGTCGGTAGTGCGGACTCCTATCATATTGTGACCGATGAGGGAACCAACCTCTATGTCGTGGAAGGAGCCTCTGCCACGGAGGTGGTCGACGGACAGCGGGTGATGGCCAATTATTCGATTGTGGATCGCGTCGAAACGGGATATAATATCCGACTGAATTTTTTGTATAATATTTTGACGAAAGATCCCGTTTTTCTTTCAAAGATCACGTGGGATGAACGGCGGGAAATCGGAGACGATCCGCTCAATGTTCGCTCCATGAGTTTTGGAGGTAAGTATTTGAATGTCAATATCGAGGTGATGCGAAAGAATCCGGAGGTCGCTCATTTTATCAATGCGGTGGTCGATGAACAACGTTCGGATGATCAGACGGTCTATTTGACTCTGACGCACAATGCCTATGGCGATGAAGCCTCCATACCGGTTGCCCAGTGGGTTTCGTTCGATTTGTCGACTTTAGTCCCGGCCGGTCAACAACAGATTAATGTGTATGTAGAGTGGACGAATTATCAAGGAGAAGAATGTCAAGATTCGGGGGTCTTTACCCTACCCTCTGCCTCCTCCGATACGAGTCTCTAAAGAGCGTGCGGCTCGCGAGCCGTCGATAGTTAGTTTATTTTCTATTTTCAACAGGGTTGTTTTGCAGGTAGGGACGGAAAAGAGAAGTGCTTCTCTTTTCCGTCCCTCGTTTTGAAAGCACAAAAAATCATCGCCCGGAATGATCGTGCATTCCGGGCGATGATTTTTTATAGCCTGTCTTTATTTAGTGGCTTTGGGGGCGGTTTTCGAACCTTTATCGGATTCCGTGGAGACGTTCTCTTTTTGTTGATGTAAGAAGTGTACAACGGCATATTTGGCCGCTGCAATGGTCTCACGGTTCACCTTCTCGATGACGCTGCCGCGTGCCAGGTCGTCACTATTGATGTACCCTTCGAGCATCAGCAACTGAACGATCATGTTATTGATGTTGGTCTCTTCGCTGTAGCCTTCAGCCAGATAGAGCTGGTCGAGCTTGGCGGCAAACTCTTCGGCAAACTCCGGATAGTTCGGGAAACTCATCAACTCATCGTACGTTTCGCTGAAGCTAGTCAGCTCGATGTTGAGATTCGGGGTGACCAATAACGGACTGAACTCTTGTTTGCGATCCGAGGGATGGAAATCGACCAGGTTGGAAATGTCCACCTTTTTATTGCGGTTATCCATCCGACGAAGATCGGCTTTGCGCATAATGTCTAACTGGTAGAGGTAGAAATTATAGCGCCAGATTTCGGAACTGTTCATCTCGCCGCCGAAAATATGGTGGTATTTTTCCTTGATCAACTGTTTGACTTTGATCTTGCCGGCATTGATTTCGGGCTTATTCACCCGCACCTCCTGGATGAGTTGTTTGAGGGCTGCTGCGGCTTTCTGCGGACCGGTGATCTCCCGGCCTTTCTTGCCGATTTCGGTCGACAATACACCGCATTGGATCATCCGGGCTTTGCCTTTCCCGTCTTTCCCACCACGCAGACAGGTGATTAAGTTCTGAATGCACTCCATCTGCCCCTCTTCGGCGATGAAGGGTTGACCGCCCGGGGTGCTGGCCAGTGCATCGAAAATCGCGCTGAACATCTTCCGATCGATTTTCATCGTTGCCACACCGGGCGCATCATCCTGGGTATAGCTCAGCGAGGCGATAAAACGATTCTGGATCATGTCGAAGTCAACCCCTTCGATGCGGTAACGAATCCCCTCGCGGGTGAAGCTGTGTCCGACAAAGATCAGGCGGACGACTTCGGGAATGTCAACCTTGTCCATCAATTTGAAGGACGATGCCAGATAGTATTGTTTTTCGGCCGGGGCATAATCCCAGTCGAGAATGTCGTCCAGGTAGTTTCCATGTTTGGAGATCACTTCGACGATATTCTTGTCGGCCGTATACCGTTTGAGGGTCCGGTGGAAGTTGGGACCATCCTGACTGGTGGCCTTTTCTTTACGTTCCCCGTGGGCGTCGATATACAACAGGAAGTTTTCGGGGTTATCGACCCGGGTGATTCCCCCTTCGTCTTTCGCGTAATTGCTGGCCGAGAGCATGATGTCGACCTTATACGGCATGGTGATGTCGCACATGCCGCTGACCGTACTGCGCGAATTGAGGTCGTCTACATTACTGTCGGCACTGCTTTCGAACAGATACTTGTAGTATTTGATGTAGTCCGGGTCGAAGTCCGTCGTGCGAGAGAAGTCCCCCACTTCGGTCCCGATTCCATAGAGATTACCTTCGGCATCTTGGAACTCGTGGAACATATCGCCGGCGATCATCTTCACCGAACGGATTCCTTCGAGGTTGTTACGCAGCCATTTGAGAACAAAGGCGGCGATCATTTCGCTCTTACCTACCCCACTGTCGCCGTTGATTTCGATCACGAAGACGCTACCGTCGTTCTCTTCAACCATGAACAGAGAACCGTGACGAGGAATCCCTCCGATCTCTTTCACCTTTTCGTTGATCACCGTTAGGCGCGGTTTCTTGACGTCGCCGAAATAGTCGGCTTCCGATTTCAGCGGGGTGACGATCGTTTTGATATTGCCGGACGGGCCTTTGATGTCGAAATAACCGATCTGCGGGAAGGAGATCAGCTTTTCGGGAGCCCCCAGCAGCGAGATGACATCCGGCACGAAATTGCGGATATCTTTCAGGCTAATGTCTTCGGTGTAGTTGAGCCGATAGTTGTCGGTCAGGTATTTCATGTATCCTTTCTGGAAGATCACCAGCTCTTTGACAATGCCGTGTTTGACCACTTTACAGCGGTAGTCGTCCGAGTCCATATTTTCGACGAAGCGGGCCAGTCGATCCATGAAGAACGACGAGGAGGGCCGGGTGTCGATGTAGCGAATATACTCGGTGGGATAATCGGACGGAATTTCGCCATCCGGTTTACGGCTGTCAAGACGGTCGATTTTATGGAACGGGTATTCTCGTTTCTTGGCATCGGTTACGATACGGGTGTGAACCTGAACGGGTTGTTCCGACGAAATCACGCCACATTTAGACATCAGTTCGTTGATCCAGTGGATGCGGCCGTTGTCGAACGTCTCCAGGGTCTTGTTCTCCATGTCGAACCCTTTATAGAGCGAAATGCCGTGTTGAACCATTTCGTTGACGCTGGAGTTCTGTTTCTTGAAGGCGGTTTCCACGATCCGCACCATGGTGTGGGCATAGCGGTTGTAGTAGTCCGTGCCACGGGTCCGTTTGATCATGCTGATGTAGAAGCGGACGACCTTGCGGCTGACCGAATAGATCTCGTTTTCCGCAATCTTGATGTCTTTCTTGCGCATGATGTAGTTGCTCAGTTCGCGCAACTCCATGGGTAGCAGACTCGACACGAACTCTTCGGCAAACATCCGCAATTCGCCATCTTCACAGCTTTCGATGCGCTGACTGAAATATTTCAGCTTGTTGCAGACCTGTTTGTAGAACGAATGGTCGTTGTTGAGCAGATAGAGATAGAGGATCTTGTCGGAGACCTCTGGAGCGTTGTCCATGCCTTGATAGATCGTCTCTTCGATGTAGCCGATGCTGCGGCGCGAGAAGATCTCCAACGAACGGAATTCGGGAATTTCGCGCAGATTGCGCATGAATTCGTCGACCCAGATATTGAGATTCAGTTCGGTCAATTTGATGCCGGTGATCTCTTCGAAGCACTCGCCGGCCACGTGGATGATCTCGCGGCGACTGGGTTCCAGGCTCTCCTTTTCGAACGGCAGGTTGAAATGAAGCAGAATCTCGCGGATGTGCTTTTTGAGAATTGCATTCAGCCCTTCCAGTTTGGCTTTGTCCAGTTCCGGGTCGCCCGTCGCGTTGATGGCCAGGATTTTCATCTTGCTGTCCGAGAAAAGCAGATTCTCCATCTCGATCAAGATCTCGCGCATCACGTTTTTCTCTTCGGGGTTATCCAACACATGATGATTGGGCTGGAAGGTCCGTTTGTTGGTGATGTATTTGAGGATGACCGCTTTGCTGTATTTCGAGCTGACTTTGTTGAAATCCAGATCGGCCAGTGCCGGGATTTTGCGATAGACCTGAGCCAGCAGGTTTTCGTACACCTTGGTGAAGGCCGAGCTCTTGACGAATTCGAATACGTCTTTGCACGAGCCGATCAGGTCGCCGTGCAGTTCGATCACCGAATTGGCCGAACGTCCGATGGTCGTGATCGTTACCCCGCTCTTCTCCGGTGAGGTGTGGTAGAGCGAACGGACATCACGGATTTGCAGTGACGGAGCCTTGTCTTTTTTGTAACGGGCTGACAGGGCATAGTCTTCGATGACCGCATCGATGAAATCCTGATCCTTGGGGTAATAGAAGACCTGAGCGAGCAGATCGCTGCTCTCTTTCTCTTTGTTGGCTTCATCGGCGCGTAAGGCGGCGAAGCGATTCCAGTATTTAATCAGGATAGAGAAGGCATCTTCGATCTCGGCGGCGAAAACTTTCATCCCCTGGGGCGAGGCATTGATATAGCCCCCCAGCGAGAACCGGATTAAGCCGGTGGGATAAGGTACCGTAGCCACCCCTTTATGTTTGGCCAAGGCCCGGCAGAAGAGCAGTAGATCCGGATAGGCATAGGGCCCCGTAATCCGGAAGTTGAACAGATAGGAGCCATCCGAATGGATATAATCCATCTGCGTCCCCTCGGGGGCTTCTTTCAGCAGTCGTTGGGCAATCTCTTGGGCCATTTTTTGGCGAGTGAGCGATTCCTTGCGGAAGTTTTTGTTCACCCGGAAACGGTTCAGGTTTTCCACCAGGCGTTGCTGATAGTAGACGAAGAAAGGTTCGTCATGGTATTTGAAGTCGTCCGGCAACCCCAGTACGTCCAGTTTGTCGAGGGCGACCAGTTCGTCCAACAGGAAAAGATACAGCGGAGAGCCTTCGAAACCGGCGGTTTTGTGCAGTTGACGGTTGGTCTTGCTGATTTCGTTGTTGTGTTCGGTCTTGCCGATTTGGTTGATGATGAATTTGACAATGGCCTTTTTGATCTTCGATCGGGAGGCGTTTTTGGGCAGTTCGGCTTCGATCTGGTCCTTGATGCTCTTGGCGACCTGGGCGGTTTCCAAGGTGTTGTTGAGCATCAGCAACGAGTTGTTGTTGCCGTGTTCCGCGCTGTTGCAGCTACGGGCGTATTTCGCGAAATCGGCGGCCTGAGGCGTCAGGGCAACGGCCCCCAGACGTTCCCCCGTGGCAGCCAGGTTTTTGGTGGTCGATAGCGACGAGACGGCTTTGATGCGTGACTGGGCGTTGATGTTGTTCATGATGTAACGCGAGATCGTCCGCCATTTGGGCATCTCCCGATCTTCGATCTTCACGCTTTCGGCATAGGCTTCGTCCAGGAACAGGGTAATTTTGCAGCTGTTCAGGAAGCGCAGGAAGTTGTTGATCGCTTCGGTGTTGAAGTCGCTGTACCCGGTCGGGTTGTTGGGGTCGTTGATGATAATGGTGGTGTTTTCGCAGAACAGATCCCACAGACTGCCGCTGTCGTCGAACAGGGCCAGCGTCGATTTGATCCGTTGTAATTTGTCGATCAGACGATCGTAGGCCAACCGACCCTGTTCGTCATTTTCGATTTCGATGTCGAACGGGTTGATGTCGAAACAGTCGTCCGGCAAGAGGTCTTTGTATTCCCAAGCTTGTACGGCGTTATAAATAATGTACGGTTTGGGCCGTCCGTTCGGATTGAAGAGCAGATCGCGGATGATCATCTGTACCGAATCCGAGACCGAGGTCTGATCCAGATTGCCCAGGGCCGATAAAAAGTTCTTGACGATGTTTTGGTCCTCTTCGCTCAGGGCGAAATATTTGTCCCGAATGCCCAGGTCGATCAGGAACTTTTCATAACGACCTTTGTTATCGGCATCTTTGATGGTTTTGGTCAAGTATTCCTGGTATTTTTCCAGGAAGAGGTTGATGCCGAAGTTTTTGTGGAAATGGTTGTGCAGGGTCCGCTCGTAGCAGCTGGGGATGATCTCCAGGATCAACTGACAAGCATAACGGATGCGGCTGCCCAGGTTATTGAATGTTTTGCTGAGCAGATAATCGCCGAACGTTTTGATCTGGTGGCGTCCCCCACCCTCCAGGATCGTGATGACGTCGATGAGTTTGTTGCCGGCATAGAAATATTGTTTCATGCGGCTTTCGAACTCGTCGATCAGCTCCTGGGTCTGGATCTTCTTGTTGTCCTGTTTGTGGCAGTTTTCCAGGAAGAAGATAAAGTCGCGTAACTTTTCCAGCGAATATTTGTCCTGGACCACCTGGCGTGAGAAGGCATCGAGCTTGAACAGCGTAATCCGTTTTTCCAAATTATCGGTTTCTCCGGTCTGCTCCTTGAGCAGGATGTTCAGTTCGCGGGTATATTCGGCGATCTGGGCCTCGATCTTTTCCCGAAATTCGATCAAGTATTTCAGGTTGACGTTTTCGAGAATCAACCGCAGGTTGAGTTGCGTATTGGCCGGCGAGCCCAACTTTTTGGTGTGAACGATGTTCAGGGTGTTGATGATGCCGTTGTGGAAGCAGAATACCAGCGAGGTGTTCGAACTGCGCGACTCTTTGGAGTCGTCCACGATCACCAGACGGGTCAACAGCGGAAACCACTTCTCTCCGGCGTAGTGATTGATGCGGGCATGTTTTACCTTAACGACGAACACGGAGGTGGTGTCGGTGGTCATGCGTTCGTAGAGGACTTCGGGAGAGGGGCTTTCCATCACCACCACACAATCCTTATTGAAGACATCGCCGCGCAACAGCGACACCGCCTTGTCGGCATTGCCCGACACCACGGTGCGGATCATGCCATTCATCCCCTTGAAATTCACCGCCCATTGACTACGATGCAGAAAGTCCTTCTTTTCGGCCTGGGTCGTATAGTGGGTGCTCTGGCTGATCATCTGTTCGAGGGTGTCCATCAGGTAGTTCCAATGGGCTTCGTTGATGTCGCCCGTGACACCGATCACATCCCGGTATTTGCGCAGGTCGCGGACATGCCCCCCCAATTGCACTTGCGACATGAAATCGATGTGCGAGCTGTTGATGGGCGGAGTGCCCACGGACAGATCGTGGCTGTCGCGGATATTACGCAGAATATTTTTGACTTCGGGACCGGTGCCGTCGGTATCGAGCAGGGCGTTGATCTTGCTCGTAAATTCACCGCGTTTACTGCTCAGCTCGAAGGCTTTGGAGTTGTGGTGAGGCACGAGCATCAGCGATACGTGCGTATAGCCCGGGATATCTTCGCGGAATTTAAGCAGGTAGCGGTTGATTTCGGCCTGTTGTTTGGCGGGGTCGTCGGGTTCCTCCATGCAGAGGGTGACGAAGCTGGTCAGGTTGTCGAAAATGTGACGGGGCAACAGGATTTCGGCCCTCTCGCCCAACGACTCATACAGATTGAGCAGTTGGCGGGCTTCCTGGCTTAAAAAGGCTTTCGGTTCTCCTACAATTTTCATCTCGTTTCTTCTTGGTTGCAACGTATCGAATCACTATCAGGCCGGTCGGCTATTTTGAGGGGAAAACAACCTCTTCCGGTTGGGAGCAAAGATAGAATATAAAAATCCGGAATCCCAGGACGTGTTAAAATTTTATTGTATTTGTGTAAAAATATACAAAATAATATATTCCGAACTTCAATGGGAAGGGATTGTTCTTGAGACTAAAAGTACGGTTTATTTCCTGATTAAAAAACAGTCAGCGTCGTTTCGCGGCGGGAATTTATCGACAAAAGGTTAACAGTTCTTCCTTTTCCCCGCCGAAATTTTTTATTTTGAAACCCCAAACTGAAAAATCATGAACTGGAAAACCTTTCTCGGGGCTTTCGGGGCCCTTTTTCTCCTGGGTTCTTGCCAGGAGCAGACGCTGGAAGAGCGGGCCGATGCGCTGCACGCTCGTATCTTAACGTTGGATTCCCATAACGACACCCCCTTGCGTTTCCGCTTGCCGGAGTACGATATTATGCAGGATAATCCGGGGGTATGTGTCGACTATCCGAAAATGGTCGCCGGAGGCTTGGACGGCGCTTTTTTTGCCGCGTATATTCGACAGGGGGCTCGGGACTCGCTCTCTTTGGAGGCGGCTACGCAACGGGTGCTTACTCTGATCGACGACATTCGTCATATGTCGGCTGAGCATCCGGATCAATTTGCCCTGGCAACCACGCCGGAAGAGGGCCTGCAGAGCAAACAAGCCGGGAAACGCGCCGTATATATTGGGGTGGAAAACGGCTATGCGATCGGTCGCAATCTGGACGTATTGGACCGTTTTTACGATTTGGGGGTGCGTTACATGACGTTGTGCCACACTCGTAACAATGATATTTGCGATTCGGCGAATGATACGATTGCGGAGCATGGAGGGTTGTCGGCGTTCGGGCGTCAGGTCGTCGACCGCATGAATCGCCTCGGGATGATGGTGGATATCTCGCATGTCAGTGAACAAGCGGCCTTTGATGCCATTGCTCAGAGTGCCGTTCCGGTGATTGCCTCGCACTCGTGTGCGTGGGAAGTGTGCCATAATCCACGCAACATGAGCGATAGCCTGTTGGTGGCGATGGCGGAAAAAGGCGGCGTCATGCAGCTTTGCATTCTGAGTAGTTATGTGCGTCCCGACATTCCCAATCCGCAGTTGGATTCGGCTTTGAGGGCCATGCGGGCACACTATGCCGCTTTGGCGCCCTTGACCCCCGAGCAACAGCGTGAACAGCGGGCTGCGATGTATCAGATCTATGAAACCTATCCGCCCCATTTGGCTTCGGTTTCGGAGGCGGTCGATCATATCGATCATGTGGTTCGTTTGGTGGGGATCGATCATGTAGGGATCGGGACCGATTTCGATGGAGGCGGTCAGTTGGCGGACTGCAAGAACGCGGCTCAGTTGAAAAACATTACGATCGAGTTGTTGCGACGGGGCTATTCCGAAGAGGATATCGAAAAGATCTGGAGTGGCAATTTGTTGCGGGTGATGCAGGCGGCTCAGGATTACGCGGCTCAACAGACCTCGGCCTCTCAACGTTAAGGGCTGGTTGAAGCCATATAAAAAGAGACGCACCTATGTAAGGTGTGTCTCTTTTTTATAGACGATCTCATGCGCGCAGAGCGCCACTCGTCGGAGCCTTGGGGTGATTCGTGGTTATCCGCCGCGATGGATCGTTGGTGAAGGGCGGCATGCAAAGGCTCGCACGAAGCGATCGACGGAGTGTATTACAGCGTATAGCGGAACAGCTGAGCCACGGCCAGTCGGTAATCCCGTTCGATGGTAAGCAGCTGTGCCCGACTTTCGAACAGCATGTTGACCTCAGTAAAATAGGCAATGATGTCGATTTGTCCCGCATCGAGCGCTTTTTTCAAAATCTCCAGGTTGTTTTGGCGACTCAAAAGTTGTCGAAGCTCCAGCCCGGAACGTTGGAGGGTTTGGGCCTGTTCGTAGAGCTGTTTGAGTTCGGTGGAGAGGTTGAGCTTGGAACTCTGCAGTTGCGCTTGCGAGAAGAAGCTCCGAGCCTTGGCCGCTTTGACTTTGTTTTTATTCTCAAACAGCGGAACAGAAATCCCCACTACAAAACCTTTCGCTTTGCCTTCCAGTCCGAAGTTTTGGCGATACCCTACCTCGAATTGGGGTAAGGATAACGACCGGTTCAAGGCAATGCTCCGTTGGTCGATTCCGTAGGCATGTTCCAAGGCTTGCAGGTTCGGATCGTTCTGCATGTATTGTTCTTCGAGCAAATGGAGAGGCGGTAAGGTCGGTTCCGGCGTATAATTCTGTGCCGTGAATTCGATCGGTTCTCCGCCTACCAGATTGGAGAGCTGTTCGAGTTTGCTGCGGAGTGCCGTTTCGTTGAGACTCAGTGCCGTCTGGGCATTCAATTGCTCAAGGCTTATTTTGTTGATGGCGATAATATTGGCGTCTCCGGCCTCCAGTTTTTGTTGATATGCCTGGGCCAAATGTCGGGCATTCTCCAGTCGTTCGTGCAACAACGCTTCCTGCTGCCTTAGATAGATGATTTCCAGGCAGGTCATTTGGGCGTTCAGCAGGAGTTGGCGCCGAAAGGCTTTCTGTTCCTGATCGTACATTTCACCTTTGAGACGTGCGATTTTGTTGCGGTTTCCGTAGGCACTTGGGAAGTCGAACGTCTGTACGACAGACAGTTCTCCGCTATTGCCGCGATTCTCACCACTCCCCCATAAACTTTCATAGCCGACCGAAGGATTCGACAGATAATTGCCGGTTTTGGCTTCCAGTTTCTGGGCTTCGGTCAGTTTTCGTTGGGCTTCCATGGCGATCGAAGCCTGTTCGACCCGAGCCAGCACCTCTTCGATGGTATTTTGAGCGACGAGCGTACTTCCTGCCGGAAACACGCAGGCCAAAAGGAATATTAGTCGTTTCATGCGGTTTTGATTTTGCGGTTCACAATCAGGTAGACGATCGGAATGATGAATCCGTTGAGCAGGGTCGAACTCAGTAAGCCCCCTAAGATGACTTTCGCCAGCGGACTTTGGATTTCGTTGCCGGGAAGGTCACCGCCTAAAGCGAGCGGGATCAGGGCTAAGGCCGAGGTCAGGGCCGTCATCAAGATGGGATTCAACCGGTCGAGCGACCCTTGAATGACGCTGTCGTGCAGAGAAAGGCCTTCGCCCCGGAGGTGGTTGTAGTGCGAAATGAGCAGGATACCGTTACGGGTGGCGATACCGAAGAGAGAAATGAATCCGATGATGGCCGGGATACTTAATTCGCCCGAGGTGATCCACAGACTCAGCACCCCACCGATCAGGGCCAACGGCAGGTTGAGCATGATCACACCGGAGATAGTCATACTGCGGAATTCCTGGAACAGCAGCAGGTAGATAATCAGCAACGATACGATCGAACACAACAGCAGGATACGAGAGGCATTGGCTTCACTTTCGAACTGTCCGCCGTATTCGATGTGGTAATTTTCCGGCAAGACGATCTGTTCGTTGATGATACGCTGGATGTCGTTGACGACGCCCCGCAGGTCGCGGTCCGACACATTGGCGGAAATGACGATCTTGCGCTGGGCGTTTTCGCGGCTGATGGTGTTGGGACCCGACGTAGAGACGATATCGGCTACATAGTTCAGCGGAACTTTCCCGTAAGCGCCTTCGATACACAGGTTGCCGATGGCTTCCATTTCGTTGCGATCGCGATCGGCGACCTTGATGGTGACGTCGAACGAACGTCCCTGGTCATACACCTGAGAGACCACCCGACCCGCCAGCGCCACTTCGACGAATTCGGAGAACTGAGGTAAGGTAATGCCGTAACGTGCCAACATCTCGCGGCGAGGACGGATCTGTAATTGGGGACGTTCGATCTGTTGTTCGACATTCAGGTCGGCGATCCCCTCTACGTCGGCGATGGCATTGCGGATCTGGGTGCCGAGGCTGAACATCTGGTTCAGATCGGTCCCGAACAGTTTGATCGCAATGTTGGCCTGTGTGCCTGAAAGCATGGCGTCGATGCGGTGTGAGATGGGTTGACCCAGTTCGATGTTGACGCCGGGCAGAACGCTCAATTTCTGGCGAACATCGGCCATGAATTCGCTGCGGGAGCGTTTATCGAGCAGGAATGGGGCTTCGATTTCGGAGACATTGACGCCCAGTGCGTGTTCGTCCAGTTCGGCACGACCGGTTTTGCGGGCGACGGTCTGGATTTCGGGAATGGACATCAGAATCCGTTCGGCGCTTTGTCCGATGCGGTTCGATTCTTCGAGGGTCACGCCCGGCATGGTGGCCACATTGATCGTTAGAGATCCTTCATTAAAGGAGGGCAGGAAACTACGGCCCAGCCCCAGGAAGATCCCCAGCGAGACAACGAATAAGGCGAACGTTCCTCCCAGCACGAGGCGTTTATGACGCAGCACCCATTCCAAGGCGGGTTTGTAAATTCCCTTGAGCCAGCGGGACAGAAAAGGTTCCTTTTCGCTGTGTTGGAGGGTTTTGTCGCCGGTCAGCAAGTAGCTGCACAAGACGGGCGTCAGCGTCACGGCTACGATCATCGAGGCGAACAGGGCGACGATGAACGAGATGCCCAACGGACGGAGCATGCGGCCTTCCATACCACTCAGGAAGAACAGCGGAATGAAGGCGACGATCGTGATGAAGGTGGCGTTGACCACCGAACTGCGGATTTCGGTCGAAGCTTCATAGACGACTTTCAGAGTCGGTAGACGTTCGGCTTTCGGCCGGTGGAAGTTTTCTCGCAGGCGTTTAAAGACGTTTTCGACATCGATAATGGCGTCATCGACCAGTGATCCGATGGCAATGGCCATCCCCCCCAGACTCATGGTGTTGATGGTCAGCCCCAAGGCTTCGAGCGCCAGGATGGCTACCAGTAGAGAGAGCGGTAACGCAATCAAGGAGATCAGGGTCGTACGCGCATTCATCAGGAAGAAGAACAGCACGATGACGACAAAAATGGCCCCTTCGAGCAGCGATTTTTGGATGTTGTCGATCGAATTCTCGATGAAGCGGGCCTGCCGGAAAGCGTCGGTCGAAATGTGAATATCGGCCGGAAGCTGAGCCTGCATATCGGCGATGGCTGCATCCAGTTTTTCGGTCAGTTCCAGCGAATTGGTATTCGGTTGTTTGGTAATGGTCAGGAAAACGGCCGGTTTACCCTTCTCTGATGCCACGCCGACTTTTGGGGTTTTGGCCCCGATACGAACGTCGGCGATATGTTCCAACAACACCGGATTGTTATCGACGGTTTTGACCACCGCTTTGGCGATCTCATCGGTCGACGTGGTCGATAACATCCCGCGGATGATGTACTCGTTGCCGTATTGGTTCAGAACGCCCCCGTTGGCATTGCGGCTCAGGTTGTCGACGACGGCCAGCACCTCTTCGACCGACACCCCGTAATGTTTCATCCGTTGGGGATCGAGCAGAATTTGGTACTCTTTAATGTCGCCGCCGATGACGGTTACTTGAGCGACTCCACCGGTCGACAGCAGACGTGGACGCAGGGTCCAGTCGGCCAGGGTGCGCAGTTCCTGCATCGAGGTGGTGTCGGCGGTCAGGCCTACGATCATCAGTTCACCCAAGATCGAGGATTGCGGTCCCAGGACCGGAGTGCCGACGTTGTCGGGCAGGGTTTCGCCCAGGGTGCTCAGTTTTTCGGAGACGATCTGTCGGGCACGATAGATGTCGGTGCCCCAATCGAATTCCACCCAGACGATCGAAAAACCGGTCGTCGAACTCGAACGTACCCGACGAACATCGGTGGCGCCATTGACGGCCGTTTCGATCGGGAAGGTCACGGTGCGTTCCACCTCTTCGGGAGCCATCCCCGGGGCTTCGGTCATGACGACGACGGTCGGGGCGTTCAGGTCGGGAAAAACGTCGACCTCCATGCGGTTGGCGGTGTAGAGACCGACACCGGTCACCAAAGCCGCCACGATCATTACCAACAGACGGTTGTGTAATGAGTAGTTGATGATTTTATTGAGCATGGCGCGGGCGGATTAATGGGTGTGACCATGAGGAATCGCTCCCGAGAACGAGGCCATTTTGACCAGCGTGGCGCCATGGCTGACGATAATATCGCCCGCCTTCAGCCCCGACAGAATCTGTACCTTTTGTCCGTCGTTGGGGCCCAATGTCACTTGTTGCCGGCGGTATCCTTCGGCATCCAGCTGTACATAGACGAAATAGTTGCCCTGGTCTTCGGTGAGGGCCGAAACCGGTACCGTCAGAACATCGGACATCGGGGCAGCGATCAGGTAAATTTCGACGAACGATCCTGGCAGCATGTTGCCGCGGTTGTCGAATTCGAAGGTTACGGGCAGATAGGCCGACCGTCCATCCGACGCTTTCCCGATCGACAGCAGGCGTCCGTTCAGCTCAGCGAGTGTATAGAGTTGTCCGTCATAGGGGGTTAGAAAATGGGCGCTGCGGATCGTGGACAACAAGTGGTGGTAGCGTTGTGAAACTTCGGCTTGTAGCACCAGACGCCGGTTTTGCGAGACAACGGCCAGGGGTTGTCCGACGTCTACGTATTGCCCTTCGGCGACGTTCAGGCTTTTAATGAATCCGCTCAGCGGAGATTTGATGGCAGTTCCTTGTTGGGAGATCTTGTCACCGAGCGCTCGGCGGGCGGCCGAAGCGGTTTCATAAGCGGTTTTGGCGGCTTCGAATTCGGCTTGCGAGATGATACGGTCACCGATCAGTTTCTGGGCCCGTTCGTAGTTGGCCTTGGCTTGCTGATAGGTGGCTTCGGTGCGGGTAGCGTAATCGCCTTCGGCGATCTCTTTCGAGGAGACATAAAAGAGCGTTTCTCCCTGAGACACCGAGGCCCCCGGAACCAGTTTTTTGGCCGGTAAGCTGATGATGCCGCTGAAAGAGGCCACTACGGTTGCTTCATCCCCTTGGGCCGTCAGAATCTGCCCGCTGGCGGGGATAATGCCGTGGAAGGTTGTGGGTTTTACGGTATCCAGCGCAAAATCGGTCGAGGCTGCCGCTTGTGCTTGGGTGAAGATGATCTCGCCGCTGTGAGCACCGGATTCATGCGCGTGGGCAGCGTGATCTTCGCCGGTTTCGGCGTCGTGGTTATGGTTTTCTGCTTCGTGATCGTGCAGATCGTGATCATGTGCTTCGTGGGTCTCTGTATCGTGTCCAGCGTGGGTTTCCTGGGTGCGGTTCCCGCATGAAAGCAGCAGACCGGTCGATAAAATAGCGATAAAAAGAATGTTTTTCATTGCTTAAGAATAAAGGGTCCATACAGAATAGGCTCGATTCGCTGTGGAATCGAGCGGGGTCCGGTTGTGAGCGGAACCGAAATTAAGCAATGATAAAAGGCGGAGCCCTCAGCGCAAGGGATTCTTCTCCCTGCCAAATGGGCAGGCGTTCGGCGGAGGGAATGCCATAGAGGGTGAGGAGTTCCGTTTGATAAGAAACGGGAATCGAACGATCGAACAGCTCGATCGGCAAGCAAAGCGGCCACTCCTGCAGCGGACCCGCTTCATCGCCTGGATGTAGAGGTAACAGATGTTCTTCCCGCGCCGAGATGACAAACAGTTGACGTAGATCGCAATCGGCATCCGACTCTGATGAGTGATGGTGACGATGGGCGATGCGCTCCCACTCTCCTTGCAGCGTGTTCTCTTGGCAATCTTGGCAGGTTTCGCAGCGTTCCACCACGCCAAAATGGATGATGTCTCCGTGGTGATGATGCGGCAAGACGGACAGCACCAGCATCAGCACGCTGGAAAATAACACGAGAATATGGGCTGCAATCTTTTTCATAAAGAGAACATATCCTCTTTGAAGACGATCCCTTAGGCTGCGATCGTATTTTGGGAGGCCTCTTTTTTCTTCATGTTGCGGTAAATCTTGTCCATGATCAGGGCGATGGCTCCTCCTCCGGTAACGTTTCCGGCCGTTCCGAAGCTATCCATGGCGATATAGAGGGCGATCATCAATCCTTGCAGGTCGTTGTCGAAGCCCAAGATCGAGGCCAGCAACCCTAATGCAGCCATGATGGCACCTCCCGGAACCCCAGGGGCGGCGACCATAGCGATCCCCAGCATCAGGATAAACCCGGTGTACAATTCGAAGGTGATGGGCAACGTATCCGGAGTAATCCACATGATGGCCAGCGCACAAGCCACGATTTTCAAAATACTTCCCGAAAGGTGGATCGTGGCGCAAAGCGGTACGACGAACCCGGCCAGATCGGGATTGACCCCCATTTTGATGGTTTGAGCCAATGAAACCGGAATGGTGGCTGCCGACGATTGCGTTCCCAGGGCGGTCATATAGGCCGGTAACATGGTCTTCAGCATTTTGAGCGGGTTACGTTTCGAAACGATCCCGGCAACGGCGTATTGGAACAGCAGCAGCAAAATGTGCATGATGAAGATCAGTACGATCACTTTCATAAACAGCGCCATGATGCTGGCGGCTTGACCTTCGGCTCCCATTTTGAGGAAAATCCCGAAAATATAGAGTGGCAGGATAGGAATAATCACCTTGGCAATCAACATATTGACCACTTCTCCGAATTCGTTCAATACATCTTTAAAGGCGCGACCCGGCAGTGCAGCCAATCCCAAACCCAGAATGAACGAGAGAATCAGGGCCGATACGACATCCATCAGAGGGGGCATGGCGATGGTAAAGAAGGGTTCGATCACTTTTCCGGTCAAGTCGAGTTGTCCGGCAGCCGTAGAGGTGGCGGCGGCAGCGGCCCCTCCGACCACATGAGGGCCCCCGTCAGGCAACAGGAACGGGAAGGTGAGCATACATCCGAAATAGGAGAAGTAACCGGCGATAATGGTCGACACATAGGCGATCAGGGCCGTAATTCCCAGCAATTTGCCGGCTCCGCTTCCCAGGTCGGCGATCCCCGGAGCCACCAGACCGAGAATGATCAGCGGAATGGCAAACCCCAAAAAATTACTGAAAATAGCGTTGATGGTTACGAAAATACGCACAAATCCTTCCGGCATGAATAGCGAGCACACTAAACCGAGGATGATGGCGATAACGATTTTGAGTAGGAGTCCGACTTTGATGGGTTTTTTCATGGAGCGTTGAGTTGAGAAGCGGTAGTTTTTCGTTTTTTCAAATTCGACCGTAAATATAGCGGTTTTTTTGCCAAAAGCATTACCTTCGCTCTGTTAACCGAAGGAATTTAACATCATGGCTTGGTTTTATTTGATTTTAGGCGGTCTGTTCGAAATGGGCTGGGCGCTGGGACTCAAATTCTCCCAAACAATGTCGGTCAAACTCTGGGGAATCTTGTTCGCCATTGTGTCGATGTGTCTCAGTGTCTTTTTGCTCTATTTGGCCCAGCGACAGATCGCTATCGGTACCGCTTATGTGGTATGGACCGGGATCGGAGCCGTAGGAACCTTGATTGCCGGCATTTTGCTGTTTGGCGATTCGGCCAGCTTCTGGCGGCTGTTTTCGGCAGCGCTTATTATTGCTGGGGTGATCGGGCTTCGGTTGGCGTCGTAAGGCGCTGGGTGCTTCTGAGCGTGAATAGCGTGATTTCAGGTCGGGTGCCGATGCGCATGGGGAACATGACATAGCCGATGCCGTCGTTCACATATAAATATTTTTCCCCCTCTTTATAGAGCCCGCTCCAGCGGTCGTACATCCATCGGGCCGGAGACCAGCCTCGTCGGCCATAGGGCCATTTTATCTGCATGGCATGGACATGTCCGGAGAGGGTTAGGTCGGCTGGCGTTTGGGTGCGGATCTCGTCCCAGTTTTGAGGTGTATGGGAGATCATAAGATTGAACAGCGAATCGGGAACGGCTCGATAGGTCGCGGGCAGGTCGCATCCCCCCAGCCCACTGTCGTGGCCGTTATGATGACCGTCTCGGGGATATTTGACTCCGGAAACCGAGATGCTGTCCGTTCCGCGGTGGAGGTAGATCGTTTCGTTTTGCAGCAAACGCCAACCCATGGCTTGCTGTTTCTCGATCAACAGCCGGACGCTTTTCTGTGGGGTGAATGTCGAATCTTCACGCATATAGAAACCCAGGTCGTGATTGCCGAGCACGGAGACTACCCCATCTGTCGCCTTTAATCCGGAGAGGATGGTTTGATAGTGAGGGGTGAGCTCCCGGGCCGACAGATTGACCAGGTCTCCGCTGCTGACGATCAGATCGGGGTGTAAGGCGTTAATCTTCTGGACGATTCTTTCAATCAGGGTGTTTCGGCGGGCGTAATTGCCCAGATGAATATCGGAAATCTGTGCGATACGGTATCCGTCGAAAGCGGCCGGCAGTTTGTCGGATTGAATCTCTATTTCGGTGACACGGATACGGCTTCGCCCCTCGGTGGCGCCCCACAACATGATGACGACTAAGCATCCGGCAGCGATGATGCCAACGAGGGAGAGACCTTGCGGCTTTCGTCCTCGGAGTCGATCGATCAGTTGACCGACCGAGGCACACAGCAGATAGACGAGCTTCGGGAAAATCGATAGGAAAAACAGAAAAATCACCCACAGAATCATCAATCCGTAGGGACTGTCCGGGGTATTGATGGCCTGTCGATAGAAAAGGAGGGCAAGTACGATCAGAACGTCCAATGCGAGGGCTTGTCCCAGATAGAGTTTGTAGATCCAGGGGGTACTCGGGAAACGTCTCTTCAGGTGGCGATACATCCATCCGTCGAGACTCAGGGCGAGCAAGGCCAATATCCCGATGAAATATTTAATCATACTCTGTATTCGAAAAATGCGTTTCGGCAAAGCTACAAAAAATAGTTCGTTTGCGCATTTGTACGGCCAAGGGACTACGTATAAAATCGTATTTTACAGGGGGAAGCTGGGTTCCCTGCTCGCTTTTCACTATTTTCGTCTCGCATTAAAATTTCCGCCTGTCTTATGTCGAATACCTTTTTACGTCAGTTTAAAAACGAAGATTGGATCGCTACGATCATGGGCTTGCTCTTGATGGGAGCGATTATTGCCTTTCCGACGCTGATCCCCTCCTTCCCCAAAACATTGACTGGAGTCGATGCTTGGTTGAAAATCGGGGGAATGTTTCTGATCGCATTGTTGTTTGCCGGCGTGGGCCTTCGATGGCTCGGGGAACGTTTGAAAGGATTTATACCCGCTTTCATCGGGATTTTCCTGATCGCCGCCTTGTCGATGTATGTGTGTGGTCTCGGGTTCGTGAAAAAAATCGGTTTTGAATCGGTCTTTTTTTCCGTGGCGCTCGGGTTGTTGATCCGCAATACGATCGGCTTGCCGAAATGGTTGACACCAGCCGTCCGCAGCGAGTATTATATCAAAATCGGGCTAGTATTGCTGGGAACCTCTGTGCTGTTTGGCGAGATTCTCGAAGCCGGATTCTGGGGCATTGTGCAGAGTTTGGTCGTGGTTTTCAGTGTCTGGTATTTTACCTTTTGGCTCGCCGGAAAGATGAATGTCGACAAAGAGATGGGGGTGATGTTGGCGAGTGCCGTCTCTATCTGTGGGGTATCGGCGGCCATTGCCACCTGTGGAGCCATCAAAGGGGACAGCAAAAAACTGTCGTTCGTCGTGTCGTTGGTGTTGGTCGTGGCCATACCCATGATGTATTTGATGCCGTTGTTGGCACGCTGGTTGGGCCTCTCCCAAGAAGTGGCCGGGGCCTGGATGGGTGGAACGATCGATACGACCGGAGCGGTTGTCGCTTCGGGTAAATTCTTAGGGGAAGTAGCCGAAACGTATAGCGTGATTATCAAGTCGTCTCAAAATGTATTGTTGGGTGTGGCTGCCTTCGTCATCTCGATCTATTGGTCGTTGCGAGGAACGAACCAGGCGGAACGTCCGACGCCCCGTGTCTTGTGGGACCGTTTCCCGAAATTTGTGGTCGGCTTTGTGTTGGCTTCCTTGATTTTCAGCTTTTTGCTCACTCCTGAACAGGCGAAAAGTTTGGGCTCCCTGGCGAAAGGAATGCGGGAGGTGATGTTTTCGCTCGCCTTTGTCTGCATTGGGCTGGAAACCGATTTCCGGTTCCTCTTTAAAGCCGAAAATAGACGATATATCACCACCTTCCTGGTTGCTCAGGGATTTAATATTGTGGTGACTTTGGTGATGGCGTCGCTGTTGTTCGGATGGTTGGCCGCTTAGACAGATAAAACGTACCGGAATGAACGGGCGCTCCGAATGGAGCGCCCGTTCATTCTTGAAAAGACAAAACCATGCAGGGTGGAGTTGCAGAACGCCCCTGAAAGGATCTGAAAGACAGACGGAATAGTTAGAATAGGGAAAGAGGTCGAGACGGTTATCAAGGTAGGACGAGGATGGCGTTGGCGACCGGACGAGGGAATCGCAGGAAACCAATCCGGTCGGAAGGACGGTTCAGATTGCCTTTCCCTTTGAGCCACAAGGCCGATGATCCGCCTCCGTCCAAATTGAGTGCATATTCCAGCCCCAGAATACGGGCGATGAAAGCCAGTTCTGAAAAGCTCATGCCGGCTGCTTTGCGACGGCGTCCGTCGACGACCAGCAGACACCAGGTCCCGCCCTTTTTTTGTCCGATGATCGATCGGGGATGACGAGTCGGATCACTGTTCGGAATCGACTGCCGATCGAATCGCAACATGGGACCGGCGATCAACACATCGCGATAAGGCGTGTGCCAAAGCGTATCGTTTAGACTGTTCTCAGGCAGAAACAGAAATGCCAGTTCCCCGGTTTCCGTGATGCCAATACCGGCCCGACCCCAACCGCCGGCAAAGGGGAATACCTGTCCATCGATTTTTAGAAAGTCATTGGCAATGGCCTGGCGGGTTCCGGTGACGAAAAATCCGCCGTTGATGGCGGCTTGAGCCCCGGAGCGACGTCCTTGAGCCCCGGGGGTTCGTCGTACCCGATCCTGCACCAGCGTCAGACGATAGAGCGAAGGGTCGATTTCTAACTCGTAAATTTGCTGAGGGGTATCGAATAGTTGCAGGGAACCGTTTCGGACGGTTAATCCCGGTGCGGGAGATTCGATTTCCCAGGGCGCATGGACCCATGCAAGGGAGTCTGCGGGCGTTTGTGCCCCCAGCTGCACTACACAGAGCATGCCGAGACTCAATCCCAGACCGAGCCATCGTAACGTTTGCATGGGTTTCATGAATAGATAATTTAGCGCCATAGGGCGGAAAACGGACTGGAGCGAAACGAATCTATATCTCGTCTCCGTTTGAGAGAGAATGCTCTCTTTGGGGTTCAAAAAACGTTCGATACCGGAGATCGGATCAAACGTAGAGAGAACCGAAAATCTTTATTGAGCGTAAAGTCGTTCCAGGTTTTGTTGGACCTTTTCGTCGAACAAATAGT
The DNA here is from genome assembly GCA_944326035.1 of uncultured Alistipes sp. Lineage (GTDB taxonomy): Bacteria > Bacteroidota > Bacteroidia > Bacteroidales > Rikenellaceae > Alistipes_A. The sequence continues at coordinate 394,865 of CALVCS010000011.1, forward strand.
CGTCGTAGCTCATGTATTTGTCGATCATGCCTCGGGGCGTGATTTCGATGATGCGGTCGGCGACCGTATTGATGAATTCATGGTCGTGCGAGGTCATCAGAATATTCCCTTTGAACGAGATCAGCGCATTGTTGAATGCCTGAATCGATTCCAGATCGAGGTGGTTGGTCGGCGAATCGAGCACCAGGGTGTTGGCCTGCTGAATCATCATACGCGCGATCATGCAGCGCATCTTTTCGCCCCCGGACAGAACGCTTACCTTTTTGTAAATTTCTTCTCCGCTGAAGAGCATCTTTCCCAGATAGCCTCGCAGATAGAGTTCGCTGGTATCGGTCGAGAACTGCGCCAACCAATCGACGATATTCAGATCGGTATTGAAAAACGGTGCATTGTTGAGCGGCAGATAGGCGTAGTTGATCGTAACCCCCCACTCGATCATGCCGCTATCGGGTCGATCGTTGCCGGTAAGGATTTCCAACAGCGCCGTCACGGCACGGGGTTCTCGGGACAGAAAGACCACTTTTTCTCCCTTTTCGATCGTGAACGACAGGTTGTCGAACAGCTTTTCACCCCCGATCGATTTGCTCAGACCGTCCACGGCCAAGATCTTGGTGCCGGCTTCCCGTTCAGGTTGGAAGATAATGCCCGGGTATTTGCGCATCGAGGGTTTGATCTCTTCGATGGTGAGCTTTTCGAGCATTTTCTTGCGACTGGTGGTCTGTTTGGATTTGGCCACATTGGCGCTGAAGCGCTGGATGAATTCCAACAACTCTTTGCGTTTTTCTTCGGCTTTTTTGTTTTGATTGGCCTGTTGACGGGCGGCCAGTTGGCTGGATTCGTACCAGAAACTGTAATTGCCCGCAAAGAGATTGATGTCGCTGTAGTCGATGTCGATGATATGCGTACTCACCGCGTCCAGGAAATGCCGGTCGTGAGAGACCACCAATACCGTATTCTCGTAGTTGGACAGATAGTTTTCCAACCACATGATTGTATTGACATCGAGGTCGTTGGTCGGTTCGTCCAAGAGCAGATTGTCAGGTTTTCCGAATAGCGCCTGCGCCAACAGTACGCGGACTTTTTCTTTGGGGTTGAGATTTCCCATCAGTTCGTAATGGAGTTGTTCCTTGATGCCCAACCCGCTGAGCAGTTCGGCGGCATCGCTTTCAGCGTTCCAACCGTCCATTTCGGCGAATTGTTCCTCCAATTCTCCGGCCCGGATGCCGTCCTCGTCCGTAAAATCGGTTTTGGCATACAGCGCTTCTTTCTCCTGCATCAATTGCCATAGCGGTTGATGTCCCATCAGAACCGTATTGAGAACCGTATACTGGTCATAGGCAAAGTGGTCCTGCTGGAGCACAGAGAGCCGTTCCGAGGGACCGAAGGAGACCGATCCGCGGGTTGGACTCACCTCCCCGCTCAGTACCTTTAGAAAGGTCGATTTACCGGCCCCATTGGCGCCGATCACCCCGTAGCAGTTGCCCGGGGTGAACTTCAGATTGACGTCTTTGAACAAGACGCGTTTGCCGTATTGAACTTCCAGGTTTGAAACCGTAATCATAGCTTGTCCGTATTCCTAAATGAGGCGCAAAGGTACGATTTTCGTTCCGATTCTGAAAACCGAACCCGCGAGGATCGGATTATTCGGCGTTTTCCGGAGCTGCTTCTACCGGTTGTTCTGCTTTTTTGGAGGCCTTTTTCTTTTTCTTCGGCTGATCGGTTGCCGAGGCATCCGTTTTCGGGGTTGCGCTCTTAGGGCGCGCAATAGGCGTCAGCACAATATTCCGGAACTCAACGGGATACCCTTCACTTTGCAGGCCAATGAAACCTTTTGTGCGTGAAAGCCCGGTGATCTGATTCTGCAATTCGCCGTTGATATAGATCGTGATCGTGTCTCCGGTGCAGAGGATATCGGCCTGATTCCACTCTTTGCACGGTTTTTCGTTGGAGGCTTTTTGTTTAGGAAGGATGCGCTCTTGGCCCTCTTCCCCTGTGTATTGATGGCAGGTCAGTTCGCCCGATACATAGACATCCCCGGCGTTACCTGCCTGGAGTTGGCACTCGAAGTTTTCGGGCCAAATCTTAAAGGTGGGAGCCAAATGCAGGAAAATCCCGCTATTGGAGGTGGTGTCGGGCCAACGCCATTCGACATGCAATTGGTAATTTTCGTACTCTTCTTCGGAACGGAGATAGCCGAACTGACCGCTCAGGTGGATGACGCCGTCTCGGACTTGAAACTCCTGGCGAGAATCTTGCGAGGCACTTTGTAGATAGGGTATCCAATGTTTCAGATTTTTTCCATTGAAAAGTTCGATCGATTCCGGTTTTTCGGCCCGGCAGATCGACAGACTCAGCAATAAGAGCATGAATACGCTCACACCATACTTTCTCATCATGTTCATCATTTCTGGTTTTTAGGGGTTATTTCCATTGAATCATAGCTCGACACGCAGCGCTGCCGTCCTGACGTCTCACTTCAAAACGACTGCAAGTTTCGTTGTCTTCGGCTGCGATCGTAAGTTTTTCTCCGTAGCGGGTTTCGTGCAGATAGTTGATATCGATGCGGGCGAGGCGTCCGGAGGTCATTTTTTCCAAAGGCAGCAGATCGGTCATCCATTCGACATATTTCATGCTGTTGGCATGTTGGTTGAAATCGATATCGCTGTACCGCACGGTGTGCTCTTCGCTCCACGTGCCGGCGATGGCTCCGATACGGGCCGGACGTGGCATGGGGGCCTCGAGCGGGACGATCACATCGGTGTATTGAACGTTGGAACGCAAATCCAGGGCCTGTCGACTCTGCATGTCGATAATGGCCCACAAACTCGACGCCCGACCGATTTCGTGGCCGTTCAGATCCCATAGAATAAAGTGTCGAGTTGTCATGACGCGGCTGACGTCGGCGACCCAGGTCTGAATACGGTATTTTTCATATTCCTCGGGTTGACGGTCCACCTCGATGGCAAATCGGGAGAGTACCCACGAAATGTTGTGTTCGTGGAGGTTTCGAATGCCGAATCCGTTGCGATCGGCATCTTCTCCGGCGGTATGCAGGATGTGGTCGCCTAAAGTGATCAGCGTAGCCCGTTTGGTGAGATCCACCTCGCGAGGTTGTACTTGAAAATCATAAAATCCGCATTCCATAAATAGTCAGTTTTGAGTCGAACGGTTTTTACCACAGGAGCATCAGGGTCGAAAGGATGGTCAGCCAGATGATCAAGGTGCGGTATTTGCTTTCGGGCAGTCGTTTGACCAGCCAGATTCCTAACACAGCCCCCAGAGCAAGGGCCGGCAGCAACATCACGTCGATGACCACGGTCGTCCAGGAGATGTTGTTCCAGGCAAAAATCTGCAGGGGCACTTTCAGCAGGTTGACGATCAGGAAAAACCATGCGCTTGTTCCCACGAAGGAATTTTTGGGCAGGTTCATCGACAGCAGGTAGACTGACATGATCGGGCCGGCGGCGTTACCGATCATCGTGGTGAAGCCGCCCAACAGACCGAACATCGGTCCATACCACCAGGCGGAAGAGATCGTGTTCTCTTTCCCCACCCGTTGGGTCCAAAACATCACGCCGATCCCGGCCAGGATGCACAGGGCCATCAGTCGTTTGAATTCCTCGGCCGGGATCAGTTTATCCACGGCCAAGGCGACAAAAAAACCGGCAATAGCCGACGGCAACAGACGTAGAATGTATTTCCATTGGGCATCGCGTCGGTAATAGGCGACGGCCATAAAATCTGCCAAACAGAGCATAGGTAAAATAATCCCGGTGGAAGGTTTCCCGCCAAAAGCCAGGGCCAGAATCGGAATGGCTAAGGTGGTGATGCCTTGGATGCCGGTTTTCGACATGCCGATGATGATGGCACACAAAACCAAAATGGCCCATTGAGCCGGACCACTTACAACCGTACTGATATCCATTGTCTTCCTTCTGTGTAATCGTTTTTAAAACGTACCGAAATCGATTTCCGTACGTTGGGGGTTTGTTTTATGGTCAATCCCCCTCCGCGGAGGGGGATTGACCAGGGTAAAGGGACGGCGAAGAGCATCACACGCTTTCGAACCGTTGGTTTATTTATATTCGTCCCATGATTTGATGGCAATGTCGTGGAGGCCCATCGTGCAGAAGGCATGAATAAAGGCCGCTGCCAATCGAGCATTGGTAATCAGGGGAATATTGTGGTCGATCGCTGCCCGGCGGATACGGAATCCATTGGTGATCTCCCGTGTGGTGTGGTCTTTGGGAATATTGACCACCAGATCGAACATTTTATCGGCGATCATCTGCGTGACATTGTGTTCTTTGTTTTCGTCGGCGTGAGCAACAGCGATCGCCTTCACGCCATTTTCGTTCAGGAACTTGGCGGTCCCGGCCGTTGCATAGATCGTATAACCACGCTTGTCCAGTTCACCGCAAGCTTCCAGCATGTCGACTTTCGATTTGGCGGTTCCCGAAGAGATCATGATGTTCTTTTGCGGAATCTTGTAGCCGACCGAGATCATGGCGTTGAGCAAGGCTTCGTTGAAATCGTCCCCCAGACAGCCCACTTCACCGGTCGAAGTCATGTCTACGCCCAGAATGGGATCGGCCTGAAGCAGACGGGCAAAGGAGAACTGGGAGGCCTTGACCCCGATGCAATCGATGTCGAAGACCGTCTTGTCGGCTTTGGTGTAGGGGGCATCCAACATCACGCGGGTAGCCGTTTCGATAAAGTTGCGTTTCAGGATCTTCGATACGAACGGGAAACTGCGTGAAGCTCTCAAATTACATTCGATCACCTTGATCTCGTTGTTTTTGGCCAGGAACTGGATGTTGAATGGACCGGTGATATTCAGCTCTTTGGCGATTTGGCGGCTGATCTTTTTGATCCGGCGTCCGGTTTCGAAGTAGAGTTTCTGGGCGGGGAAGACCAGGGTGGCGTCACCCGAGTGGACCCCGGCGAACTCGACATGTTCCGAAATCGCATATTCGATCACTTCGCCGGCGTAAGCGACGGCATCGAATTCCACCTCTTTGGCATTTTCCAGGAAGGCCGATACCACGACGGGATACTCTTTCGACACCTTGGCGGCGATTCCCAGGAAGTGTTCCATCTCCTGTTTGGTGTAGCACACGCGCATGGCGGCTCCCGACAGCACATATGAAGGACGAATCAATACCGGGAACCCTACCCGATCGACAAATTCGTTGATGTCGTCCATCGACGAGAGCTCTTTCCATTGCGGTTGGTCGATCTTCAGCGCATCGAGCATCGATGAGAATTTGTGGCGGTTTTCAGCCCGGTCGATCGAGATGGCTGAGGTCCCCAAGATAGGTACTCCCTGACGGTAGAGTTTCATGGCCAGGTTGTTGGGAATCTGTCCGCCTACCGACACCATCACGCCGTTGGGTTGTTCCAGGTCGATGACGTCCAGCACCCGTTCTTCCGACAGCTCATCAAAGTAGAGGCGGTCGCACATATCGTAATCGGTCGATACGGTTTCGGGGTTGTAGTTGATCATAATGGACATGTATCCCAACTTGCGGGCGGTCTGTACGGCATTGACCGAACACCAGTCGAATTCCACCGAGCTGCCGATGCGATAGGCCCCCGATCCGAGGACGATCACCGATTTTTTGTTTTGGTAATAAGGAATATCGTGTGGCGAACCGTCGTAGGTCATATAGAGGTAGTTGGTCAGTTCGGGATGTTCCGAGGCGACGGTATTGATCCGTTTGACCGACGGCAGAATGCCTAAACGTTTGCGGTAATTGCGTACGCGAATCACCTCTTTCTCCATATTGCCGCTCGGGTTTTCCACCAGACGGGCGATTTGAAAGTCGGAGAATCCGAGGCGTTTCGCTTCTTTCATTACGTCGGCACTGACCTCTTCGATTTTGTCGAATTTGGCGATGACCTGCGAATAGCGGTAGATATTTTCGAGTTTCTGGAGAAACCAGGTCGAGATATGGGTCAGGTCGTGGATCCGATCGACGCTATAACCCTTTTCGAAAGCGACGGCGATGGCAAAAATACGTTTATCGGTCGGGTTGGCCAGTTCGTCGTCGAGATTTTCGAACGACAAATCGTTGTTGCAAACAAAGCCGTGCATGCCCTGACCGATCATCCGCAGACCCTTCTGGATGATCTCTTCGAAGGTCTTCCCGATGGCCATGATTTCGCCCACGGATTTCATGCTCGATCCGATGTGGCGGTTGACGCCGGCGAATTTGCTCAGGTCCCAACGGGGGATTTTGCAGATCATGTAGTCGAGTTCCGGGGCGACATAAGCGGAGTTGGGTGTTCCCATCTCTCCGATTTCGTCCAGGGTATAGCCGATGGCCAGTTTGGCGGCCACAAAAGCCAACGGATAACCGGTCGCTTTGGAGGCCAGGGCCGAGGAGCGGCTCAGACGGGCGTTTACCTCGATCACCCGGTAATCGTCGGTTTCGGAGTTGAAGGCGTATTGGATGTTGCATTCGCCCACGATCCCCAAATGACGAATCGTCTTTTGGGAAAGCTCCTGCAGCAGCGTCAGCTCTTGCTGATCCAGAGAACAGGTCGGGGCGACAACGATACTTTCGCCGGTGTGGATTCCCAGAGGATCGACGTTTTCCATGCTGGCTACCGTGAAGCAGTGATCATTGCTGTCACGAATGACTTCGAATTCGATCTCTTTCCAGCCTTTTAAGGACTCTTCGACGAGAATCTGGGGGGCGTAAGAGAAGGCATTTTCGGCCAGCGCTTTCAGCTCGTCCATGTTGTAGCAGAAGCCGCTACCCATACCTCCCAATACATACGCCGAGCGGACAATAATCGGGAAACCGATCACTTGAGCGGCTTCGATCGCTTTGTCCAGGGTGTCGACGGCAATGCTGCGGGGTGTTTTGATACCGATTTCGTTGAGTTTTTTCACGAATCGATCGCGGTCTTCGGTATCCATGATGGCTTCGACCGAGGTCCCCAACACGTTGACCCCATATTTATCCAACGTCCCGCTAGTATAGAGTTCCGTACCGCAGTTCAGTGCCGTTTGTCCACCGAAGGCCAGCAGGATGCCGTCGGGACGCTCTTTCTTGATGACCTCTTCGATGAAATAGGGGGTCAGGGGGAGGAAATAGACCTTATCGGCAATTCCTTCCGAGGTTTGGATGGTTGCGATGTTGGGATTGATCAGCACGGTCGAGATACCCTCTTCTTTCATCGCTTTGAGAGCTTGGGAACCGGAGTAGTCGAACTCTCCGGCCTGACCGATTTTCAGCGCACCCGAACCCAGGACGAGTACTTTGGAGACATTTTTTTTCACGATACGGAACGTTTTTTTAGTGGTAATAGGTAGGTATAAAAGATGTACGAAGTTACGAAATAAATTTGAATCAGGGGGCTCTTCCGCTCTATTTGAGACCGATTTTTCTGGGAACCTATTTCCAATCTATGGCATATAAGGTGAGATTGAGTTGAGCAGCCGAATCAGAAGAAGCGTGTGGTGAGGGTTCGGGGCCGTTTTGCATCCGCTTCTGTGCTCCGGACTGAGAAAAAAGTTTTTAAATATGGAAATATCTGTTATGGGTTGTTGAAGGAAGATTGAACCTCTGCTGACCCGCTTTTCTCTTCTGTTGTAATGATTGGAAAAGGAAATGCGCGTCAAACGGAACATAAAGGGGGTTTGTTTATGCAGAAGAAAGGACTCTCATAAAGGCTCTGCTCGGAGGATATATCAAGGCAGTTCTTTGATTTTGATGTTTTTGAACCAGACTTCGTCGCCATGATCCTGCAGCAGGATATGCCCTTGTTCGGCATTTCCGAACTGAGACCATTTGGCGAATTTGCTATAAGCCACCAGCGCATTCCACAGGTCGTTGTCGCGTTCGTATTCCAGAAGCTTGACACCGTTGAGCCAATGTTCAACATGCTTGCCTTGCACGACAATCCGGGCCGTGTTGAATTCATGAGCCCGAAAAGGTTTCTCTTTCGGGGCCGGGATCAGATCGTACAACGATCCCAAGGTGCGATTCCCGGCTACCCCCAACTTGGCATCCGGATGTCGCTGATCGTCCAGCAGCTGGAATTCACACCCGATGGCCGATCCGGCTTGTCGGTTCAGCTCCGGATCGACGAAATATTTGATGCCGCTATTGGCTCCCTCGGTGATCTTGAAGTCGACCTGGAGAATGAAGTTTCGATAGCTCCCGGTCGTGATGATGTCTCCTCCGTTGGTGGACTCTCCCCCATCGCCTTTTTGCACTTTCAGGATTCCCTCTTCGATGCTCCAGCCTTTTTGCGGAAAGGTGGCGATTTTGGCGCCACGCCATCCGTCCGTACTTTGACCGTCCCACAACAGCTGCCACCCATCCGCTTTTTCGCTTGGTGAGAGGGTGTTGGTGCAGGTATTGACTTCGGGTGCGATGGGTTCCCGAGCGGTATAACGTTCGGGTTGTGTGACACAGATGCGCACATTGCGCCACCGGACGCTCTTCCCTACATCTTCGGGGCGATACACGGCGTGTACCTGCAACCCGATAAACCCGCTGCTGTCTGCATCATCCCACAATTCGGCACAAGGAATACCATTGATCCAGGTACGGATTTTGGAGCCGATCGCTTCGATGCGAGCTCGATTCCAGGCTTGATTCCGGAAGGCGATTCGGCCGGTCGGGTTAAACGTCAGCGGATAGAGCCAGCCGCGTCGGGCTTCGTCATAGATGCCCCCACTCCAGGCGCGTGGTGAGGGATCGATCTCGAATTGATACCCGTGGACGATTCCCTGACGGTAGTTCGGATCGCAGTGGCTGCGTAACTGTACCCCTGAATTGAGCCCGTCGTTTACTTGAAATTCGAACTCGAGGATAAAATTGTCATACGTTTGTTCGGTAATCAGGAAGGTGTTGGTCCGGTCCATACAGGCCGTGCCTACGATACATCCCTCTTCGACCGTATATGCGGCTTGCCCGTTGACACGCTGCCAACCTTGCAGGTCTTTCCCGTTGAACAACGAAAGCCATTCCTGTGCCAAGGTGAGGCCCGGACAGAGGAAAAGAACCCAAAATCCTAAAAACAACAGGAGTTTTTTCATAGATCGGAGGGCTTAGCGTTTGTAATAACTTTCCCACCCTTTTCGGGGCGGTTCACCGGCCAGAAGGGCATCGGCGAAGGCATCGTTGGTAATTCGTTTGGTTACGGGGTCGAACTGCAGTTTTATACCCCGGCGTTGGGCGATGACTCCCAGCGAGAAAACCTGACTCAACGGACCATGGATTTCAAAGGGCGAACGCGTCTCTTCCAACCCCTGACAGGCCAGCAGGAAGTTGGCGAAGTGGTTGGAGGGACTGGTCGGTACTTCGGGAAGCCGTGAGGCCATTTCCGCCGCTTTTTCCGAAGGAATGATCGACAGGGTGCTGCCGTGTGAAGCCCCTTTAAAGGTGAGCTCCTTGCCGTAAATGATTTTGCCCGGGTTGAGCTGCGAGGGGTTGATCTCTCCGGCTCCCGAGGTGGGGATATTGGGGTCGAGTTCCGATTTGCCATAGCCTTCGGGGATGGGAGGCAGATTGTCCTGCCCATCGTACCAGGTGACATCCACGGCCGGCATCGCGCCTCGTTCCGGGAAATGAAAACGGAGGGTGGACGCTTTCGGGAAGAAGTAGTCGTTCTGTCCGGTCAGTTTGATCGGGTCGATTTCGGTGGGCAGACCCAATTCCAGAAATTCATGCACCGTATCGAGGATGTGAGCCCCCCAGTCGCCCAAGGCTCCCATCCCGAAATCGAACCATGAACGCCACTCTCCGTAGTGATATAAGGCATTGTAATCATGGTACGGGCGGGCCGCTAGCCAGGTCATCCAATCCAACGTTTCGGGAATCGGTTGTGCGGCGGGTGGTTTTTGTAGGCTGGAATCCCAGGTGTGCCAACGGCGGGGATTGTTCATGTGAGCCGTGACGGCGGTAATGTCCCGAATAATGCCGGTCTCTTTCCACGCTTTGAACTGAAAGTAGTTGGCTTCGGAGTGGCCCTGATTGCCGACCTGCGTGACGACTTTGGGGTATTTGCGTGCGGCCTGCATCATCAGTTCGGCCTCGAGAAAGGTCCGGGCCATGGGTTTTTCGACATAGACATGCTTGCCTAAAGCCATCGCCTCCATACAGATCGGGAAATGAGCATGGTCGGGTACCGCGACGATAACCGCGTCGATTCGGTTTCCGATGCGGTCGAACAGCTGTCGGAAATCCTGGAAGCGAGCGGCATCGGGATATTTGGCCAGAGCGGCCTGGGTGTGCGGCGCACCCAGATCGACGTCGCACAGAGCGACGACTTCGATCATGCCTGTTTTTTCAAAATCTTGAATCAACTGTTCGCCCCGGTTGCCGATTCCGATAAACGCCACGGCAACCTTGCGGTTTGCTTCACGGACATGCGCATAACTGCGGGCCTTAAGCGAGGAGATCCCGCCCAAAGCCAGACCGGCCGAAGCCAGCAAGGAGGTTTTCAGAAATTCCCGACGTGTGACCATAAGCTGGAGTTTTAGGTGAACGATTCGGATAGCAAAAAGAGCCGCCTTTCGCAGAAGGCAGCTCTTCAAAGATAGCAAATCTATGGAAAAATCCAAAAAACGTTTTTAGCTCAGATTCAGGATCTTTTCCTCGCAAAGAGTCAGTTTCTCGAGGCCCGTTTCCTGGACGGCGAACGAGTTTTCAATCCCGACGGCTCCGACGCCCGGGATGACGAATTTGGGCTCTAGGGCGAAGACCATACCCCGGGCGAGGATATCTTTGGAACGGGGTGCCAAGACCGGTCCTTCGTTGATTTCGATCCCGATGCCATGGCCGACAAAGCCGGCTTTCTGGTTGTGGCCCATGAAATAGTCGGCCAGACCGGCTGCCGTCGTCATTTCCAGGGCAGTGTTATAAAGGTCTTTGGCGGGCGTGCCGGGTTTGGCGATGCGTTCGATTTCACGTTGGATGGCCAGCGAACAGTCGTGAGCCCGGTAGGCCAGATCGCTTAACGTCCCGATCGAGAACACCCGGCTCATGTCGGTGGTATAGCCGGTGAAGTTTCCGCCCATGTCGACCATCACGGCCATCCCCTCCTTCAACGGGGTTCCGTTTCCGCCGACGGGCAGCGAGGTGTCTTGGCCAGCCCCTCCCAAGGCGAAATCGTAAGGCGATGGCGTGTCGGCGTTGTCGCCGGCCAGCAAACTGCCCATGAAGATTTCCATGCTCTGTCCGAAAATCCGGAACAGGCCCAGTGATCCGGCCAAACGAGCCTGTCGTTCGATTTCGATGGAGAGTTCGATGTCGGTCATTCCCGGGTGATAGAGCGAAGGAATGGTGTGATAGACTTGGGTGTGCAGGCGCCCGGAACGACGAATTTGTTCGATCTCCCAGTCGGTTTTCAGGTTGCGGACCCGGCGTAGCAGTGCCGAGCCGTTTTGGATGGTTGCCGGATGGAAAATCGCTTCGTAGCGTTGGTATTCGTTATAGGAGATCGCATCGCTCTCCAACCCCAGGGTTTGGGGCAAAGGAAGTCCTTGTTGTTGAAAATAGGTGCCGATCTCTTCGGGTTTGCGGATATAGTGAACGTCAGCTCCGGAAAGTCCTACCGGGCGACGTACGAAAAACAGCGGGTCTCCTTTCAGGGGCAGATAGGTGAATCCGCTAAATACACGGCCCGAGACATAATACAAATTGACATTGCTGGAGATGAGCAAGCCTTGGAGATTCGTCTCTTCCATGGCCTCCTGCAGGTGTTTCCAGCGGAGACGCAATTCGGGAAGAAAAGAGGTCGGGAACATAGGAATGGTCTGATTCATAATCTTTAGTCGGTAAAAAAGTATAGAGACAGGTCTCCGCTAAAGCAAGATGTTCTTGCGCTCCGAAGGCGGAGAGGACCACGAGGAATCTTTTGCCTTTTATCGGGTGGATACGCGGTCGAAGAAGGGACTTTTGGACGAGATACTGATCGGCATGGCCAAAATCTGGCGGCAACCTTTCATAAGACCCATTCGTTGGGCGGTATATCCGGCCGAGAACATGATACGGGTGTCGAGTCGGAGATCAGCGGCTTTGGTGGCCATCGATCCCAGGGCCACCCCTATGTCGATCGTATTCAGGGCGCAGGGAACGTTCGGATAGTTGGCTTTATCGGCACAATGGGCGTAGCCGCAGTAACCGCAGTTCAATCCCAGGGTCTGTTGACGGGTGCCGACGAGAATCACCGCCAGCGAAGCTTCGATGTTTTCCGCATCGCGCAGCAAGAATTTCAGACCGGTCTCTTCGCTGGTGCGGCGCATGGCCTCGGCCAGGGTGTGCCGATCGTCACCGATGAGGGTGATGATTTCGATCAGATCCAGTCCTTTGCCTTTGGGGGCGGTACGGCCGGCGGTCATGATGGCTCGGGTGGCTTCTAAAATGGCCTCTTCCCGGCAATTTCGTTCATCAAGGATCATGGTGTGTCGTTTTTGAGGGGTTATTTTTGGCTGAGTGCAGCGATTTTTTCTTCATCCAAGCGGAACAGAATCCATTCGGGATGTGCTTCAGCTCCCAGCGATTGATAAAACTCGATGGCGGGTCGATTCCAGTCCAGGGCAATCCACTCCATGCGGCGACAGCCCCGTTCCCGGGCAATGCCGACCAGGTGCAGCAAAAGCTCCTTCCCGTACCCTTTTCCACGGTAGGCCTGTTCGACGAACAGGTCTTCCAGATAGAGCCCGTGATGTCCTTTGAAGGTGGAAAAGTTGTGGAAAAAGAGGGCCATACCCACCGGTTTTTCGGCCACCTCTCCGAGAATCACTTCGGCCTGATGCTCTTCGAACAGGGCACGTCGGAGCGATGCTTCGTCGGTGTCGACCTGATGGGTCAGCTTTTCATATTCGGCCATTTTGCGAATAAAATCCAAAATGGTGGCGGTGTCGGCTTCCGTAGCCGTTCGGATGGTCAATTCAGTATCCATATCGAGTGATAATTTGGCAAAATGTCATTGTTTCGAGGATCGTTTCCAGCCCTTCTCCGCGACATATACGCCCCCTAAGATCAGCACCGCTCCACACAGAGCCATCCCGGTGACGGGTTCGTTCAGCCACCAGGCGGCGCACCCCAAGGCGATGGGTGAGATGAGGTAAATGTAGTGACTGGTGGTAATGGTTCCAAGGCCTTTGACGGCCAGATTCCAGATCGCGAAACAACACAGCGAAGCTACCAGGCCCAGAAACAGCAGATTGCCGATCACAATCGGTCGGAACAAGAGGTCAGGATCGTAGTTCAGGGGGTGGATGGCAAAAACGGGAAGTAGCGTGATGACCCCATAGAAAAAGACTTTACGGGTAATCTCCAATGTGCTGTATCGGCCGTCCAGCCATTTCAGAAGAATATTGTAGAGGGCCCAGCTAAGGGCGGCAGCAATCGATAACAGGTCGCCCAGCGGATGGATTTGCAGAACGAAATGGCCGTTGTACACCACGCAGGCGACCCCGATCAGCGCGCACAGGGATCCGATGATCAGGGCGGTGCTGATGCGTTGGCCTTTCAGGCAGAGTCGACTCAGAAGGACGGTCAGAATCGGGGCCGTAGCCAACAGTAAAGCCACATTGGCCGAGAGCGTGAGGTCCAGGGCGGTATTTTCGGTCCAGAAATAGAGTGATCCTCCACAGATTCCGGCCAGGACGAACAGTCCTTCATCGCGCCAGTTTCGTGGTAGATGGATGCCCGGACGAGAGGCCCACAGCACGACATAGGCCAGCAGAAAGCGATAGAACATGATATCCGAAGGGGTCAATCCTTCGGCCAGCAAGGTCTTGGTGGAGACGAAGGTCGTTCCCCAGATGACGACGGCGATTAGAGCCATCAGATGATACATTCCCTGGTTTGCTTTCATGGCTGTCGGTACGCCCATAACGGGGCAAAGGTATCAAATTATTTTCATCTGAGGAAAGGGGAAAAAGTGTATCTTTGACGAGTTTAAACGAAGCAACAGATGAAATTGGATATTATTATTTCGGCGTCACATATTACGGAGGAGCAGGTAAAGGATCGGACCGTATGTGTGATCGATGTCTTTCGGGCGACTTCGGTAATGATTACGGCATTGAAAAACGGCGCTCGGCGGATCTTGCCGTTGTTGGATATTTCCGAGGCGTTTGCCGGGCGCGATCGGCTGCAGTTGCAGGAGAAGGTGATTTTGGGGGGTGAACGGGGAACGGTTTTGATTCCCGGGTTCGATCTGGACAACTCCCCGTTGGCCTATACAGCGGAACGCGTGAAGGAAGCGACGATTCTTTTTACAACCACCAACGGAACCCGCGCCATTAATGGCGCTCTGGCTGCAGGGGCCGGGACGATTTTTATCGGGGCTTTAATCAATGCGACGGCGGTGTGTCGTCGGATGATGGCGGAAGACCGGGACATTACGTTGATTTGTTCGGGACGGGAAGGTCATTATACGATGGAAGATGCGCTGTGTGCCGGTTTGATGGCCAATATCGTTTCCGGATCGACGGACTGCTTTTTGACCGATCTGGCCTGGACGTTGCGGGATCAGTACCGTCGTTACCAGAACGATCTGCGCGATCCGTTGAGCCAGAGTCAGCACTATAATTTTATTCTCAAACGGGGTCTGTTCGAGGATATCGATTACTGTTTGCAGGTCGACACGACGGATTGTGTACCGCAGGTGAATGCGGCACGCGAAGTCGTCCTGGCATAAAGCGACGAGGGAAATGAGAGAGTCGTGATCAACCCTCTGGTAAACTCGAAAAAAGCCGAAGCTGATTCAGCTTCGGCTTTTTTTGAGGGGTAAGGAATCTTTTCGATTAGTAAATATAACTGTGTTTCTTGCACAGTTCGATGAATTTTTCTACTCGTTCGGGTTTTACGTCGTTCTGGATAATGTGGGCCGGTGCGATCATATAACCACCGCCTTTTCCCAGAATGTCAATACGTTCTTTGATCGCGGCTTCCAACTCTTCATCCGTGCCGTTCGGCAGCAGGTATTGTTGGTCGATTGCTCCCCAGAATGCAAACAGATCGCCGAAAGCATCTTTGACTTCTTTGGGCGAGTGGTGAGGCACACCGGGCTGTACCGGATTGAAGACGTCGAATCCGATTTCGTGGATCATCGGCATCAATGAGCTGACGGCACCGTCGCAGTGCAGAATAGCCACCAGATCGGGTTTGGCTTTTTTGAAGGTGTCGATCATCTTCTTATAGTGCGGGAAGAGCAGTTTGCGGAACATTTCCGGCGAGAACAGCGTACTGTTCTGCGAACCGAAGTCATCCCCTACCCAGATGGCATCGACCCCTTTTTCGATCAGGCGCAGCCCGATTTGGGTTTGGAATTCGGCGCAGGCGGCAAACAGCGGTTCGAGGTATTCGTCTTCGGTGAACATGCTCATGAGGATCTTTTCGAAACCGGCCAACTGGTGAGCCAGCGAGAAGATCGTCACTTCGATGTCGCCGATGATGAAATAGTCGTCTTTGTACTTTTTGATCAACGCTTCGGCGTCGCGGTAACGTCCCGGAGCATCGGGATCGGGGAACTGATAATTTTTGATATCTTCAGCGGTTTGGGCGTTGGCCAGCGGATAGTCTACGACTTCCACATAGAGTGAACCTTGCTGCATCCGCATTTTGTATTCGTTGAGCCAGGTACCGTCGGCGTCTTTCACGATTTTGAAATCGTCGGAAACGGAGGCTCCCGTAATGACGACGTCGCTTCCCATGGCCAGCCGCAACTCATTGGCGCTGATACGGTAGGTGACGTCTTCATAGAGGTTGTTGGTTACCTTGACAGGGATATTCAGTTTTTTGCCGAAATAGTCGGCCAGTTGTGCGCACAGGTCGAATTCGATGGGTACACGGTCGGGCAGCCCTTCTACCCGGCGAAAAGCTCTTAATACGCGTTCTCTGCTGTTCATTGAATCAGGTTTATTAGATTTAAGGTAGTTTCGATGTGATAATTACACGAGCCCCCGGGCTCAGCGCGAGGCAAAGATAAAAAATTTTCTGCCCGGAACAAATATTTTGAAGCGGCGAACCGATGAATTGCCGGGTAAATGTAGGCATTTTAACACGGGGGAAAGCTTTTGTGAAATCTGGAGGATGGAAGGGCGAAATTCTGTGAAAAGGGTTTTCGGACTCGGGAAAATTTTTATATTTGTAGGAACCTAAATACAAACACTTAACTCAAACTAAACTTCTTTTTATGATGACCTCGAAAGAGCGACTCCAGACCGTCCTGAATCATCGGTCTGCCGATCGCATTTGTGTGGATTTCGGTGCCACTGCCGTTACCGGTATGCATATTCGTTTAATTGAAGCCCTTCGTCGACATTATGGCCTGGAGGATCACCCGATCAAGATTGCTGACGTTTTTCAGATGATCGGAGAGATCGAACCCGATTTGCAGGAGGTGATCGGGGTGGACGTCGTGGGGATCAAGGACCGCTATACGATGTTCGGCTTTCCGTTGGAGGATTGGAAAGAGTTCAAAACGCCCTGGGGACAGGTGTGTCTGGTGCCGGGTAAGTTTACGACCGATGTGCGGGATGCCAATGGCGACTATCTGATGTTTCCGGGAGGAGATACCTCGCTGGCACCCTCGGGTCGTATGCCACAGGGGAATTTTTTCTATGACGCCATTATTCGTCAGGATCCCATCGACGATGCCAACCTGAATGTCGAAGATAACCTCGAGGAGTTCGGCCCGATTCCCGAAGATAGCAAGACGTGGATCAAAAATCATTTGGAAGCCTATAAGAAAACGGGGAAAGGTATTATCATGTCCATTGGCGGTATGCAGCTGGGGGATGTGGCGGCGGTGCCGGGAGTTCACATGCCTCACCCCAAAGGCATTCGTGATATTGCCGAGTGGTATATGTCTACGGTTATGCGTGCGGATTATGTCAAGGAGATCTTCGAACGACAGACCGACATTGCAGTCGAAAACCTTCAAACCATCTACGACCTGGTAGGCAATGATATCGATGTGATGTTTATTTGCGGGACTGACCTCGGGACACAGGATTCGCAGTTCTGTTCCGATGCGATGTTCCGCGACCTGTATCTGCCCTATTATAAAAAGATGAACGACTGGATTCATCAACATACGACCTGGAAGACGTTCAAACACAGTTGTGGGGCGATGGTTCCGCTGTTACCGGGGCTGATTGATGCCGGTTTCGATATCATCAATCCCGTGCAGATCAACGCCAAAGGAATGGATTCCAAGTTCCTTAAACGGGAATTCGGGGATAAGCTGGTCTTTTGGGGCGGTGGTGTGGATACGCAGATCACCATGATGCATGGAACGCCGGCACAGGTTCGGGATGAGGTGAAACGCCAGTGCGACATCTTTGGCGAAGATGGGGGTTTCGTGTTCAATGCGGTGCACAACCTGCAGGCGAATATGCCGGTGGAAAATGCCATTGCCATGATCGATACCCTTCGTGAAATCAATCATTTGTAGCCGATGACACCCCGTGAACGAGTGCTCGCCGCCATGAAGCGGACAGCCACCCCCGATCATATCCCTTTTGAGATCAGCTGGGGGGCTTTTACCCCTCTGCTGATGAAAACATTCCGTGAAAAGACCGGTTCGGATTTACCTCCCGAAGAGTATTTCGATTTCGATACCCGTTCGGTTGTCCCCTCCCCTTCCCGGCTGAAAACCGATTTTACCCGTTTTTTCCCGGAAGGCGTGCAGGACGATACGACGTTCGATGAGTGGGGCATCGGTTCGGTGCCGACGCTCTATGAAATTCCCGATTTTAAGTACCATCCGTTGAAACGGATGACGACCGTGGCAGAGATTGATGCCTATCCGTGGCCCGATTTGGGGGCGGCCTATCGTTACGAGGAGGTGGCCACTCAAACCGAGACGTATCATCGACGGGGCTATGCGGTGTGCGGCGAGATGTATCAGACGATCTTCGAAACGGCTTGGCTGATGCGGGATATGCAGGAATTTCTGATGGATTTGCTGATGAACGAACCGTTGGCGCATGCCATTTGTGAAAACATTACCCGCATTCGCGTAGAGCAGGCGCGTCAATATGCCCGGGCCGGCGTGGATATTTTGCGTTTGGGGGATGATATTGTCAGCCAACAGGGCTTGATGATGTCGAGAGAAACCTATGCGACTTTCTTTAAACCGCGGATTCGTCGGATTGTCGAGGCGGCTAAGGAGGTCAATCCCGATATTTTGATCTTTATGCACAGTTGCGGCAAGATCGAGGGGATGATCGACGATCTGATCGAGGCCGGTGTGGAGATTCTCAATCCGCTGCAACCTGAGTGCAACGATTTGGCGATGATTCGGGAAAAATATGCCGGGAAACTCTCTTTCTGGGGCGGCATAGGTGTGCAGTCGGTTATGCCGCACGGAACGCCTCAGGAGGTGGAAGCCAAAACGCTGGAAACGATCCGGGTTTTGGGACCGGAAACTGGTTTTTTGGTAGCTCCGGCCCATATTCTCGACCCGGCGATTCCCTGGGAAAATATCGAGGCGTTTATCCGTACGGTCAAGCGTCTGTAAGGAAACAGAAATGCATCTCTCTCGGACCGGTTGGGGCCTCAGTTTTAGGCAAAGAATCGCTCTGTAGGAGTCGCAGGAGAGTATAAAAAAGAAGAGACCCCCGAATTTTCGGGGGTCTCTTCTTTTATAACGGTATAGACTGTCGGAATGGACGGTCGTTTCGTTCGTCAGTCTTTCTTAATCTGATCGGAGGAAGATTTGGACGAGGCTGACGAGGGGGTATCGCATCCGGAGGCCTGGGAGCAATCTTTACAGGGCGAGGAGGTATCCTGGCACGTTCCGCATCCGCATCCTCCCTTTAATTTTGAAGAACGTCCGAGTCTGTTGAACACCAGTACAATGGCGACTAAAGCGGCCAAAATGACGATGGTTTTGGTAATGACTTCCTGCATGGTGCTGAAATTTTATCGATTTAGAAAAGACTGCCGATCTGGTAAATGATAAACGAGACGATCCAAGCGACCCCTGTCGTATAACAGAGGGTAAATAACGCCCATTTTCGGCTCGCTTCCCGACGTATGGCGGTAATGGTCGCGATACAGGGAAAGTAGAGCAGAATGAAAACCATCATCGTATAGGCGACCAGCGGAGTATAGACTTTTTCTCCGGCGTGTTTGCCTTCGGTATAGGTCAGGTTTTGCAGATTGGAAACCAGACTGGCGTTATCGTCTCCGCTGTCGGTGAGAACGGCCATTGAACTGACCACAATCTCTTTGGCGGCCAGGCCGGAGATCAGGCTAATACCGATTTGCCAATCGAAGCCCAAAGGTCGGATCACCGGTTCGATCACCTTGCCGATATGGCCGATGTAGGATTGTTCCTGTTGTTGCGCCGGAGTTAAGGAGGCGTCTCCTTTCGGATAATGTCCCAGGGCCCAGATCAGTACGGAGGCAACCAGGATAATGGTTCCCATTTTACGCAGGTATTGCGATCCCTTGTGCCACATGTGTCGGATAACGCTGCGGCCGGTCGGAACCCGATACGGGGGTAGTTCCATGACAAAGGGGGCTTCGGTCTGTTTAAAGAACAGTCGTTTGAAGAGCAGGGAGCTTCCGACGGCCAACAGAATGCCGATCAGGTAGATGGAAAAGAGAACGAGTCCCTGGTGACGAGGGAAAAAGGCCGAAATCAGCAACACATAGACCGGTAAACGGGCGCTGCAGGACATAAACGGCAGGATCAACATCGTTAAGATGCGATCCTTATGGCTTTCGAGGGTTCGGGTGGCCATGACGGCCGGGACATTGCATCCGAAACCCATTAGCAGCGGGATAAACGATTTGCCATGGAGTCCCATTTTGTGCATCAGCTTATCCATGATGAAGGCGGCGCGGGCCATGTATCCGGTATCTTCCATCAGCGAGATGAAGAAGAATAGGATCAAAATGTTGGGCAGGAAGACAATGACGCCCCCCACTCCACCGATGATCCCATCGACCAGCAGGTCGCGCAATGATCCTTCGCTCAGGTGGCTCTGCACGAAATTTCCCAACCAACTGACGCCTTGTTCCATCCAACCGGCGGGGATGTTGCCCAGCGTAAACGTGGTTTGGAACATCAACCACATCAGCAGGAAGAAAAATGGTAAACCCCAAATTTTGTTGGTCACGAATTGATCGATGCGGGACGTTCGGGCATGTTTGTCTCGCGGAGCTCCATGGTAGGTCTCTTCCAAGGCCCCGGCGATAAATCCGTATTTGGCATCGGCAATGATGGTTTCGCCCTCTTCGCCGTAGATCCGTTCCAGCAGCTGCCGCTCTTTCTGCGCGGTGGCACAGATTTTATCGTAATTGGGGGTCTTTTGGAGGAGCTGAAGGGTGGTCTGGTCGTTCTCCAGCAATTTGATGGCCAGATATCGCGAAGAGTACCGAGCTACCAGATCCTTATCTTGCCAGATCAATTTTTGGAGCTCTCCGATAGAGCGTTCAATGTCGTGCCCGTAGTTGATGTGGATATGGCGTGCAATGGGTTCATTGTCTTCGAAGACAGCAACCACCGTATCGAATAGTTCGGTTAATCCCACATTTTGGGCGGCAATCGTAGGGATGATCGGAATCCCCAAAAGACGGCCTAAGGCGTGATAATCGAGTTGGGCTCCGCTGTGACTCAGTTCGTCGTACATGTTCAGGGCCACCACGACCTTTAGGTCCATATCGATCAATTGGGTCGTCAGGTAGAGATTTCGTTCGAGGTTGGAGGCGTCGATCACGTTGATGACCACATCCGGCATCTGTTCCAGAATGTGGGTCCGCACGAAGAGCTCTTCTGGACTGTATTCGGTAATGGAATAGGTTCCGGGCAGATCGACCAGATTGATGACGTAGTCTTTGTGATGGAAAGAGGCTTGTTTGGCTCCCACGGTCACCCCGCTGTAATTGCCGACATGCTCCCGAGCTCCAGAGGCCATGTTAAAGAGGGAGGTTTTCCCGCAGTTCGGGTTGCCGACCAACGCGGCATTGATGGTCTTTCCGGCTTTGTGCAGGAACCGGTTGGCCGATTCTTGGGGAAAAGTGCCTTCGCTGGTTGTGAAATTGGCTCCCGAGGATCGACTCTCGGGCGAGGTGGTCACCTCGATAAGTTCGGCTTCAGCTCGTCTCAAGGCGATACGGTAGCCCATGATCTCATATTCGACGGGATCGAGTAACGGTGCATTTTTGATGACCTTGACACTTTTGCCGCGCACGAATCCCATTTCGGTGATTCGGTTACGGAACGAGCCATGCCCGAACACGCGTGTGATGACGCCCTCTTCGTCGGTTTTTAGTTCAGATAGACGTTTGCAGGGAATATCGGGCGTAAGGGATACAGACATGAAACAATCCTTTCAATCATTCAAGGTACAAAGATACGCACAGGAATTCAATTTTCACCTCCCTATTTATGGGGATTTCGTAAGAAAGGCGTTCGAGGCAGTATCTGTCGCAGGGATTGATCCGATACGAAAAGAGAGCCGCCATCTATTGATGCGGCTCTCTCCCCATGAAACGAGGGCGTTTAGTCATCCCATTCGGTCAGGTTGCCCTGCTTGTCAAATTCCAGCTCGACGGCGTTCAGCATGATGATTTTGTAGCCGCGCTTTTCCTGCTCGAGGACTAAAATGGTCTGTTCCGGAAAATTGCGACTCACATATTCGGTGATGAACGGAGGAATCAACTGGTCCGGAATGCTTTGCGGGGTTCCGTTGACCTGTTTCCATTGACCTTTCCCGTTGAATTCCAGCGCAAACCCATTGTCCAGTTTGACTTTGTATTCCGTGCCGTCGAGTTCGCGGTCTTTTTGGGCCAGCTGAACTTTTGCTCCGGGGAAATAGGTGCTGATAAATTGTTGGGCTTCCGTAGGGAGGTCTTGGCCTGAGATCATGCGGCTTTCCGATCCGCAAGCGGTGAACAACAGGGAGGCAGCGAAAAGAAGGATCCCGTAAAAAGTTTTCATAAAGAATGGTTTTAAAAGGTTTCTATCATAGAAATGACTATCAAGAAACAGGCCATTTTTGTGCGGCAGTGTCATTTTGATCCGAAAATTTATGAGGTCAGTTCCGGGAGAAGTGCCCCCGACGAGAAGCCGACAGAGCAACGGAAAGGCATTTCTATAAAAAAACACAAGGAGGGAGCCTCCCGGCTGCCTCCTTTGTCGGAGTCTGGCGACTCCTAAACTACTAACCCAAACTTAAATCAATAAAATGAAAAAACCATGTTTCCTGGTTATATAACTCAATATCACTCTTTATATTGTGTACGAGTGGACTTTTGTGACAGAAAAATTGTTTTTCGGCCTTTTTGATAATTTCTCAACTACCATGCCAGAGTACAAAGGTAGTTTTTATTTTGAAAAAAATTTAACAATCAACTGTTTTTATTTCATTTTTCGGTATTTAAGTGAATAAGATGGTGGCTGATGCGATGAGAAAGCCCCCTCCGAATCCGGCCATGACCTGTCCCAGGTTATGACTTCCCAACCACAGCCGGGCACTTCCCAGGGCGCCGATCAGCAAGATGAACATCAGCAGCGTATAGGGGAATTGTCCGAATCCCGAGAAGTTGAGGATAAATAGCATGGCTAACAGACCTCCAGCTGCGGTCATATGCAGACTGATCTTCCAGAAGGGGGTGACGATCAGGGTCAACAGCACACATCCCAACGCGGCGAATAGAAAACGTCGAATCAGAAAGGCCAGCATCAGGTGGGAGAGCATGAAGGCACACGAAATATACCCCAAGGCCACGATTAACATGGGGATGATGCGGTGTTTGGGTTCGTTCAGGCTCCAATCCGGGATCACTTTCAGGGTACGCAGCAGGCCGATGCATAACGTTGGAATGATCAAGGTGTTGAGCAGAACGATGGCCAGAAAGAAACCCTTTATCTGTAACGAGACCCCACTCATGATCGTATGTCCGAACAAGAGCAATAAAACCGCCCAGGTAGGAACAATCAGGGGGTGCAGGGCATAGGAGATCGTCTGGCTCAGACGTGTCAGCAACGCTTTATTCATGGTTAGATCTCTTTACGCAGTCTGGCGACCGGAATACCGAGCATTTCGCGGTATTTAGCGACGGTGCGTCGTGCAATGTGGTATCCTTTGCTGTTGAGCATATCCATTAATACCTCGTCGGTCAAAGGTTTATGTTTATCTTCTTTATCGATACACTCTTGAAGCAGCTGTTTGATTTCGTACGAGGATACCTCCTCGCCGCTATCGGTTTGCATGGCTTCGGAGAAGAGTTGTTTCAGCGGAATGATTCCGAAGTGCGTTTGGACATATTTGCTGTTTACCACGCGCGAGATGGTAGAGACATCCAGCGAGGTGGCATCGGCGATATCTTTCAGAATCATGGGCCGCAATTTGGAGGGATCGCCCTCTACAAAATAGTCGCGTTGGTAATTCAAAATGGCCTGCATGGTTCTCAGCAAGGTGTCGTGACGTTGCTTGATGGCCGAGATAAACCACTTGGCCGAATCTATTTTGTTTTTTACGAATTGCAGGGCTTCTTTTCCTTTTTCGGAGGTCTGTTTCCCTTGGTCGTTGACCATTTCGCGGATCATCTCCATGTAATGGCGATTGATCTTGATGTCGGGAACGTTGGCCGAATTGAGACTCAGGTCGAAAATGCCGTTTTGGTAGTCCAGAATGAAGTCCGGGACGACGTAGGGTTGCATTTCGTTGCGCCCTTCGGTATACAGATTCCCCGGTTTGGGCGAGAGTCGCAGAATCTCATCCACCACTTCCCGGAATTCTTCGGCGCTGATGCCCAAACGGGACATCAGTTTATCGTAATGTTTTTTGGTGAATTCGTCGAAGTAGTTGGTAAGTAGTTTTTTGGCTAATTGTTGGATGCGGGAGGGTTCGGGTTGAGCATCCAGTTGCAGAAGCAGACACTCCTGTAACGTCCGGGCCCCTACTCCAGCCGGTTCCAGTTGCTGAATGAGGTGCAGAGTCTCTTCTAACTCGGCTTCGGAGACCTCGATGCCTTGTGTAAAGGCCAGATCGTCGGCGATCGAGAGCAAGTCCCGACGTAAATACCCATCGTCATCCAGACTCCCCACCAAGTATTCGGCCAATTTTTGCTGGCGCGGGGAGAGGTGTTTATACCCCAATTGCTGGATGAGGTTTTCCCGAAACGATTGACCTTCAGAGATGTATACGGGACGACGGTCGTCGTCTTTCGAGAAATTGTTAATCTGATACTTGTACCGAGGGGTATCGTCCTCGGCAAAATATTCTTCGACAGAGACCTCTTTGGGCGGTTGTTCTTCCTCTTTTTCTTCGGAGGTATCCTCTTCCAAAACGGGATTTTCTTCGATCTCCTGTTTGATGCGCTGTTCGAGTTGCAACGCAGGAAGCTCCAACAGCTTAATCATTTGGATCTGCTGTGGCGAGAGCTTTTGAAGCATCTTTTGCACCTGACGTTGACTGACGCTGGCCATAAGTTCGAATCTTAAGGGGATGATGACAGCATTTCTTTACAGGCTTCGGTAGCGTTCCGAAAACCTGTGAAGAAGATCCTGTGAAGCTTGCTTAAATTATAGAAAAGTGGAAAGTCCAGAGTCAAACGAAACAGGGCGTTTTTCTGGGTAGACTCTGTCGAACCGCATCCTATTTATCGAAATATAATGAATTTTTTCTAAAAATCAGCATTTTTAGGGGTACGCGGGAACGGAATTACGTCACGGATGTTCGCCATACCGGTGACAAACAGCAGCAAACGTTCGAATCCCAACCCGAAACCGCTGTGCGGAGCCGAGCCCCAACGACGCGTATCCAGATACCACCAGACATCTTTTTCGGGGATATGCAGCTCTTCGATCCGCTGTTTGAGTTTGTCGTAGTTATCTTCCCGTTGCGAGCCTCCGATAATTTCGCCGATTTTGGGGAAGAGAACGTCCATAGCCCGAACGGTTTTCCCGTCTTCGTTGAGTTTCATATAGAAGGCCTTGATCTCTTTGGGATAGTTGATCAGGATGACCGGTTTTTTGAAATGTTTTTCGACCAGGAAGCGTTCGTGTTCGCTTTGCAGGTCGAGACCCCAGCTGACCGGGAATTCGAATTTCTGTCCGCTTTCCATCAGGATCTTGATCCCTACGCTGTAATCCAGACGGATGAATTCGTTGTCCACCACGAACTTCAGGCGTTCGATCAATTCCGGATCGTACATTTTCTGCAGGAAGGCCAGATCGTCTTCGCAGTGATCCAACGCATAGCGGATCAGGTACTTCAGGAAGTCTTCGGCCAGTTCCATGTTGTCTTCGAGTTCATAGAAAGCCACTTCCGGTTCGATCATCCAGAATTCGGCCAGGTGACGGGGCGTGTTGGAGTTTTCGGCCCGGAAGGTCGGTCCGAACGTATAGATCTGGCCCATGGCCAAGGCTCCCAGTTCGCCTTCCAACTGGCCCGAAACAGTCAGGTTACAAGGCTTTCCGAAAAAGTCCTGCGAATAGTCGACCTTGCCGTCGGGAGTGCGGGGAGGGTTGTTCAGATCGAGGGTCGTCACCGAGAACATGGCACCGGCACCTTCCGCATCGCTGCCGGTAATCAGCGGCGTGTGCAGATAGAAAAATCCCCGATCGTTAAAATATTTGTGAATGGCGTAAGCCATGGCATGGCGAATACGCAATACGGCCCCAAAGGTGTTGGTGCGCGGGCGCAAGTAGGCGATTTCGCGTAAAAATTCCAGCGAGTGACCTTTTTTCTGTAAAGGATAGGTTTCGGGATCGGCAGCGCCATACAGCTCGATCGAGCGGGTTTGGATTTCGACCCCCTGGCCAGCGCCCTGCGAGGCGACCAGTTTCCCTTCGGCACAGATGCAAGCCCCGGTCGTGATCCGACGCAACAGGGCTTCATCGAAATGAGCCACATCGATCACCAGTTGGATATTATTGATTGAAGAACCGTCATTCAGGGCGATAAATGCGACATTTTTGTTTCCTCGTTTGGTTCTCACCCAGCCTTTTACTACGACATCACGATCGAGTTCTGTCGTTTTCAACAGGTCGACGATTTTGATTCTGCCTCCGCTTAACATAGTTTTACAGGATTATAAATGATTCTTATCTTAAGTTGCAAATATCGCGATTTTTTTTCGAAATGAGTCATTCTCCTGGGTTTATTGGATAAATTTCTGGGCAGGAGCCTTTAAAAATAAAGGCCCCGATGGGATCGGGACCTTTATGGGATGGGGGTATGGAAGGAGAAATATCTAGATTAATTGACCGTTCCGTAGTATTGGGTTTCCACTTCCGGATTGCATTCGTTCCCTTCACCCTTCCAGGTGCTGAGGGTGAAATCGAGCGCGCTGGCCTGCGGATTGGTGAAGGCGGAACGCATCACCCCATTGCCGACAATATGTTCTCCAAGAGTACATTCAGGGTTGAAGGTCAGCGATTTTGAGGTCTGAACAGACATCGTGTCAGCGGTATACATCGTCGTAATTTGGAGAGCACTGGAGACATCCATGTTGTAAGTCGATTTGGCAATCGAGGCGGCGGTTTGATCTCCTTGGTTCTGAGTGATGGTGATTTTTCCGCTCCAGTCCGACTTGGCGGCATTTTCATTTTCATCCTCGTCGCCGACCAGTCCGTCCGGATTGGAGCCGGGAATGCTGGAAACGAATTTTTGGATTTGAATTTCCCATTTGTTGTCTTCGATCGACGTGACCGTATAGGAGTTGGCATACAGCGAGACAATCGAGCCGGAGTTGCTGATTTGGTATTTGGCCGTTTTGGGAAGGCTCAGGGTCCAGCTGTTGCCGTCAGAGAGCGTACTTCCGTTGGTTTGGATCACCAAGGTTCCGGAGCGCAGGTAGTCGTATTCGCCCTCGCCTTGCAGGGTCAGGGTATAGGTGCCGGTATTGTCGACCGAGATGGTGCTCTGGCCGAACAGCTTTTGACGGATCTGACTGAGTTCGGCATGGTTGACATCGCCGCCGTAGGCTTCGCTTTCGACCATAAGCGTGTTCAGGCGGAAGGCTACGTTAAAAGGATCCAGACAAACGATAATTTGGTTGATATTGCTGGTGTGCATCAGATAGGCGACCAGTTTCCGCCGAGTTTCCGGATCATCATTCTCGGAGCCCTGGTTTAGAGAGCAAGAGGTGAACAGCATCAGGCTGGAAGCCAACAGGAGGAAAAATTTTTTCATTGAACGAAAAGGTTGAATTTAGCGTACAACTTTAAAAAGGATTTGAAAGATAGATGAAAGGAAACCCCAAAACGTTGCATGGTGTTTAAAATGTTTGCCATGCGAAAAAATAAGGTGTGTGATTTACCGTTTCTTCTATATCAGAAACGACAAAAGTACGAATATATTTTGGGAATGACACAGGAAAACCAGCTTCAAAATCCGTATATTTGTTGACTTTTTCTCAAATGTCGTATCTATCCCTTCTAGACTCATCTTATGAACGGAAAATATAGAGCCTTAACCGCTGATGAGATTCAAGTTTTGACGCAGAACGGTTGTCGGGCCGAAGATTGGAATCGCGTGGAAGTATCCGAAGGATTTTGTCCGGATCGAGTCAGCGAGGTCTATTTCGGCGGTACGGTCCGTTTGGGGTCGAACCGGGGATCGATCCAGGGAACGGAACCGATCTGTCGTCCCTGCGGGATTCATCGGGCTACGTTGTATCATTGTACGGTGGGCGATGACTGTTTGATTGAGAATATTGGACGCTATATCGCCCATTATGATATAGAGGACGGGGTTCTGTTGGAGAATGTGGGCGAGGTGTATTGTGAGGGTGAGAGCGCTTTTGGCAACGGAACCGCCGTTTCGGTCATCAATGAAGGCGGCGGACGGGAAGTGCTTATCTATGATGAACTGACGGCGCAAACGGCCTATATCATGGCCATGTATCGCCAGAGACGCCAGACGATTCGGCAAATGGAGCGTTTGATCGCCCGTCGGATCGCAGAAAAGAGCTCGACACGAGGACGGATCGGTCAGCATAGTGTGGTGGTCAATACGACGTCGTTGATCAATGTGCGTATCGGATCGTATGCTTCGGTGCGGGGAGCGCTCCAGTTGAAAAATGGAACGATCAATAGTTCAAAGGAAGCCCCTTCGGTCGTGGGAAATGGCGTGACGGCCTGTGATTTTATCCTGGCTCATAGTGCACAGGTTGATACGGGCTCTCTGTTGCGACATTGTTTCGTTGGGGAGGGCGTATGGATCGAAAATGGTTTTTCGGCTGAACATTCGCTCTTTTTTGCCAACTGTCATTGTACGCATGGGGAGGCTTGTGCGGTATTTGCGGGTCCTTACACGGTTTCCCATCACCGCTCCAGTTTGTTGATCGCCGGCTATTTTTCCTTCTTTAACGCCGGCAGCGGAGCCAACCAGAGTAATCATATGTATAAAACCGGGCCGGTTCATCAGGGGATCCATCTACGGGGATGCAAGTTCGGCAGCGATGCATACGTGTTGTTGCCGGCTTGTACCGGGGTCTTTACCTTGGTGACGGGCCGTCATTACAATCATCACGATACCGATCATATGCCCTTCTCTTATCTGGTGGAAGAGAATGGAGAGTCGCTGTTGATTCCTGGCATTAACTTGCGGAGTATCGGAACCGCCCGAGATGTCGGCAAGTGGCCTCGCCGTGATCGTCGACGGGGGGTGGCCAGTGACCTGATTCATTACGAGATGATGAACCCCTATACGGGCGGGAAGATCCTGAAGGCGATTAAAATCTGCGAATTTCTGATGGCCAAATATCCGGGGGTGGAGTTGCTGACCTGGAATCGCGTGAAGATTAAGTTGCCGTCGTTGCGTCGAGGCTTGTTGTTGTACAAACAGGCTTTGCGGGGGTATTTGAGCCGGTTGCTGGAAGCCTTGCCGATCGATCAGCGAAATGCTCCTCGGACATTGCTGCCGGAAGAGCAATATGAATGGGTCGATTTGGCGGGTATGTTTTTGGCACGTCCTCGTTTGCAGCGATTGTTGGAGGCGCTGGATGAGGGTGAGATCGATTCGCTCGACGCCTTGCATCGGCAATGGAGAGAGCTGTATGATTGCTATGCGGAGGATGAACGGGTGTGGATGTGGTTTGCGTTGTCGAGCCTGTTGAATAAACCGATCGATCAGATTACGCCGACAGAGATCGAGGAGCTCATTCGACAGGGTAAGGTTGATCAGGCGCGTTTGGAGGCGGCTATTCAGCAGGACGGCGCCCGAGATCGAGCGTTGATGATGGCCGTGGGCTATGGGTTGGATTTCGATCAGGAACGGGAGGCCGATTTTCGGGCGGTACGAGGGAATTGATGCCCGGCGCCGACTTCCGATCCGTATTTTGTTGGGCTCTTTAGCGCCAGTAAGCGCGGCCTTGTTTTCGAGGTTGGGTACTGGAATGAGCCGCTCCGATTCGTTGAAACCCGCTCGTAGAGGGGTGGTTCGGAAAAAATCCCTATCTTTGAACCGGAATCCGTGGCATGAGCCGAAACCGATGGCTCGGAGAGGGTTCGGATATAATTGAGAAAGTCATGAGTATAGTAGCCATTGTGGGACGGCCCAACGTGGGCAAAAGCACCTTGTTCAATCGTCTGGTGGGCATGCGTAAGGCCATCGTCGACGATACGGCGGGCACAACCCGGGACCGCCATTATGGACGTTCGGACTGGAACGGCCGCGAATTTTCCGTGATCGATACCGGTGGATATGCCTTGGGAGGAGAAGACCTCTTCGAGGAGGAGATCCGGAAACAGGTTGTTTTGGCGATCGAGGAGAGCGATGTGATTCTCTTCATGGTGGAAGTCTCTACCGGGATTACCGACCTGGATATGATTATGGCCGATCTGTTGCGACGTACCTCGAAGAAGGTGTTGCTGGTGGTCAATAAGGTGGATAATAATGCCCTGATCTATAATTCCCACGAGTTTTATGCGTTGGGGTTGGGCGATCCGTATTGTATTTCGGCCATGAGCGGGAGTGGTACGGGCGAGTTGATGGATGCGATTATTGCAGCACTGCCGGCCGATGATACGCCCCCTGAAGAGGAAAACCTGCCGCGTTTTGCCATTATCGGACGTCCGAATGTGGGAAAATCTTCGATGACCAATGCCCTGTTGGATAACGAACGCAATATCGTAACGCCCATTGCCGGAACGACGCGGGATTCGATCCTGACCCGTTACAATAAGTTCGGCTTGGATTTCTATTTGATCGACACGGCCGGTCTGCGTAAAAAGAGCAAAGTAACCGATGATTTGGAGTTCTATTCGGTACTGCGTTCGATTCGGGCGATCGAATCGTCGGATGTCTGCATTTTGATGATCGATGCGGAACAGGGGCTGCAGGCGCAGGATATGAATATCTTTTCGTTGGTGGTCCGCAATAAGAAGGGGTGTGTGATTGTGGTCAATAAGTGGGACCTGATCGAAAAGGATAACCACACGATGAAGGCGTTCGAGGAGCAGATTCGTCGGAGGGTAGCTCCGTTTGACGATGTGCCGATCATTTTTACGTCGGTGCTGAACAAACAACGGATTTTGGATGTGTTGCAGACGGCCATGCAGGTCTATTATTCCCGGATTCGGAAGATCCCGACGTCGCAGCTGAACGACTACCTGTTGCCGATTATCGAGGAGACCCCTCCCCCTTCGACCAAAGGAAAATATATCCGGATCAAATATGTGACGCAATTATCTTCGCCGACTCCGGCCTTTGCCTTCTTTGTCAACCTGCCTCAATATATTAAGGAGGGTTACCGGCGCTTTTTGGAAAATAAAATTCGGGAACGCTGGGATTTCCGCGGAGTTCCGATTCAGATCTTTTTCCGTCAGAAATAAGGCTGTCCAGTAAAACACGACCGCGTCGAGATCTTAAATCTCGACGCGGTCGTTGTTTTATCGAATACCGCGAGGGGGCGTGGCCTGGTTTGGACGAAAAAGCGTTCGGTGGCTGCCCAGCGGCCGGGTAATCATTCCCCGCAGAGCTGAATGCGGCTCGACTTTCCCTGACGGGACCCGCTATTTTTTAACCAGTTTGCAGCGATAGTCGGCTTTGTATTTACCTTTGGCGATTGCCTGCAGTTTGTTGCGGATCAGGGTTTTGCGCAGCGGAGATACCTTGTCGACAAACATTTCCCCGTCGAGGTGGTCGTATTCGTGTTGGATGACCCGGGCGGCATAACCGGTATATTCTTCGTCGTGTTCCACGAAATTTTCATCCCGGTAGCGGATTTTGATCCCGGCCGGACGCATGACGTCTTCATGAATGCCCGGAATGCTCAGGCAGCCTTCGTTGAAGGGCCACTCTTCCCCGAAGCGTTCGTAAATGACCGGGTTGATGAATGCCTGTTTGAAGGGGGTGATGCCTTTTTCGTTGGGGCCGGGGGCGACGTCGACCACGAAAATACGGACACTTTTGCCCACTTGGGGAGCGGCCAACCCTACCCCGTCGGCTTCATACATGGTTTCCCACAGGTCGGCCAGAAATTTTTTCAGATCGGGATAATCCGGGGTGATCTCTTCGGCCGTCTGGCGCAGAACGGTCGAGCCATAGACATAAATCGGTAGTATCATTGTTCAGTTTCTGTTTTGTTCATGTTTCGGTTCAGGAGCGGCTGTCCAGATAACTTTGCAGAATGATGGCTGCACTGACCCGGTCGACCAAGCCTTTGTCCTGACGTTTGGTTTTCTTGACTCCTCCGGTAATCATGGCGGCCATGGCCAGTTTTGAGGTGAAACGTTCATCCATCCATTCGATGTGCAGCTTGGGAAACTCTTTGTGCAGCCGTCGGGCAAATGGTTCGATGTAGGTAAACGACTCCGAGGGTTGTCCGTTCATCTGTCGCGGCAGACCGATCACCACGGCATCGACTTCGTTCGCGGCCAGATAGGCTTTCAGAAAATCCATCAGCGTATGGGTCGGCACGGTTTCCAGGGCGTTGGCAATCAGCTGAGTGGGATCGGTGACCGCCACTCCGCAACGTTTACGTCCGTAATCGATCGCCAAGATGCGTCCCATGGTTACTTGCGAAGAGTTAAGGAGACAAAATTATAAAATTCTTGGCTTTTTGCCGCACGATTTTCGAAAAGCGCACTTGGGCTCCGTCGAATCGGGGGCGAGGGACCTTGTGGGGCCCACACGAGGAGGCAAAGGGCATGGTGTAGAGAGCGCTCCTCTGGCCGAAAGGTGTCTGGAGGTGCCCGTGGGACGGTTTCGAAAAGAAACGGGAAATTTCACGGCTGGATGTATTTATTTATCGGGCGCGTGGGTTTTCTCTGAAATAAATTCCATATCTTTGCTTTTCAGACAAAACTGTTAATTATCCGATATGACTCAAGACGAACTTTTCAAAAAACTGATCGCACACAGTAAGGAGTACGGATTTATCTTTCCTTCCAGCGAAATTTATGACGGGCTCAGCGCCGTATACGATTACGGACAGTTGGGGGTCGAACTCAAAAATAATATCAAGAAATATTGGTGGGATGCCATGACCCGTATTAACGATAATATCGTGGGCATCGATTCAGCGATTTTCATGCATCCCCGTATTTGGGAAGCCTCGGGGCATGTCGGGGCCTTTAACGACCCGTTGATCGATAACCGCGATTCGAAAAAACGTTATCGCGCCGATGTCCTGCTGGAAGATTATATCGCCAAACAGGATGAAAAGATCGAGAAGGAGGTCGAAAAGGCACGGAAACGTTTCGGGGCATCGTTCGATGAAGCGTTGTTCCGCCAGACGAATCCCCGGGTAGCGGAACATCGGGCCAAACGGGATGCCGTGCATGATCGTATGGTGAAGGCGCTGCAGGATAACGACTTGCAGGAGCTTCGTCAGATTATTCTCGATGCCGAGATTGTCGATCCGATCTCCGGGACGCGCAACTGGACCGAAGTGCGTCAGTTCAACCTGATGTTCGAAACCAAGATCGGTTCGGTTTCCGAAGGGGCCAATAAGATTTATTTGCGTCCTGAAACGGCTCAGGGGATTTTTGTCAACTTCCTGAATGTGCAGAAAACCGGGCGCATGAAGATTCCGTTCGGGATTGCCCAGATCGGGAAAGCGTTCCGGAACGAAATTGTGGCCCGTCAGTTCATTTTCCGTATGCGGGAGTTCGAACAGATGGAGATGCAGTTCTTCGTACGCCCGGGCGACGAAATGAAGTGGTTCCACTATTGGCGTGAAACCCGGATGAAGTGGCACCGGGCTCTGGGCTTTGGGGATGAACACTATCGTTTCCACGATCACGAAAAGCTGGCTCACTATGCCAATGCCGCTACCGACGTGGAATACGAATTCCCGTTCGGATTCAAAGAAGTGGAAGGGATCCATTCCCGGACCGATTTCGACCTGAGCAATCATCAGAAATTCTCCGGCAAGAAAATACAGTATTTCGATACCGAAACCGGCGAAAGTTATGTGCCGTATGTGGTGGAAACTTCGATCGGGGTCGATCGAATGGTGCTGCAGGTGCTGTCGGCCGCTTACAAGGAAGAACAGCTCGAAAATGGAGAATCTCGGGTCGTATTGTCCATTCCGGCCGCTTTGGCTCCGGTGAAAGTGGCTGTTTTACCGTTGGTGAAAAAAGATGGTCTGCCTGAGGTGGCTCACCAGATTCTGGATAGTCTGAAACTCGACCATAACGTGCAGTACGATGAAAAAGACAGCATCGGAAAACGGTATCGTCGTCAGGATGCCATCGGGACTCCGTTGTGCATCACGGTCGATCATCAGAGCTTGGCCGACGGTACGGTCACCGTTCGTCATCGCGACAGCATGCAACAACAACGGGTGGCGATTGCGGATCTGCCCGCCTTGGTGGCTGATGAAGTGAGCCTCAAGAAATTGTTGAAGAAAATCATGGCATAATGGGTAAAACCGCACTGTTTCCGGGATCGTTCGATCCCTTTACGCTGGGCCACAAAGTTGTGGTGGATCAGGCGCTCGAACTCTTCGATCGCATTGTGATCGCCGTGGGGGTCAACAGCGAAAAGAAAGGACTGTTGACGGCGGAAAATCGGGTACGGCTGATCGAGGACCTCTATCGGAATAACTCGAGGATCGAGGTGAAAACGTATACCGAACTGACCGGACGTTTCTGCCGCGAGTTGGGCATCAGTATTATCTTGCGGGGGTTACGCAACAGCGTCGATTTCGAATATGAACGGAATATCGCTCAGGTCAATCAGACGATGTTTCCCGAGGTGAAAACGGTGCTGTTGTTTACGCCGGCCAAATATGTGGCCATTTCGTCGAGTGTCATTCGGGAGTTGATCCGCTTTGGCGGTGACCCTACCCCGCTGATGCCTCGTAATATCGATATTAAAAACTATTTGTAAAAACCTCAGATTCCCGGGCTTGGGGCTGCGGGAGTCGTTAAATGAATCGAAGTATGGAATTTTCAGCCGAGATGATTGCCGGTTTTCTGGGCGGTGAGGTGGTCGGCAATCCCCAAACCACGGTTTCCACGGTTGCCAAAATCGAAGAAGGTCGACCGGGTGCCCTCTCCTTCCTGGCCAATCCTAAATATGAACACTATATCTATCAGACCCAATCGTCGATTGTAATGGTGGCCAAAACGTTCGAGCCGACGGCTCCGGTATCGGCGACGCTGATAAAGGTGGATGATCCGTATGCCTGTTTCGCCAAATTGCTGGAATTGTATGCGGCTCATAAACCCCAGCCGACGGGAGTAAGTTCTCTGGCGTCGATCGATGCCTCTTCGCCGGTGGGTGACGATACCTATGTCGGGGAGTTTGCCGTCATCGGGAAAAATGTCCGGATCGGTCGGAACGTGAAGATCTATCCGCAGGTTTATGTGGGCGACCACGTGACGTTGGGCGATAACGTGACGATTTTCCCGGGCGCTAAGATTTTCGAACAATGTGTGCTGAAGGATGGGGTCGTGATCAATGCCGGTGCAGTGATCGGAGCCGATGGTTTTGGCTTTGCTCCCGACGATCAGGGCGTATATCATAAGATTCCCCAGCTGGGTAATGTCGTTCTGGAAGAGAATGTGGATATCGGTGCCAATACCTGCGTCGATCGGGCTACGATGGGCTCGACGGTGATTCATCATGGCACCAAGCTCGATAACCTGATTCAGATCGGGCACAATGCCGTGGTTGGCTCCAATACCGTAGCCGCCTCGCAGTTCGGTCTGGCCGGCTCGTCAAAGGTAGGCAATAACTGCATGATCGGGGGTCAGGTGGGTATTGCGGGTCATTTGAGAATCGGTAATAACGTAAAATTAGCTTCCAAATCGGGTGTCTCGAATAACATTGCCGATGGGGAGGTCTACATGGGAAATCCGGCCATGCCCGGGCTCAAGTATCATCGTTCGTTTGCGGTTTATCGCAATCTGCCCGAGCTGAGTGCCAAGGTACGGCAACTGGAAAAGCAGATCGAAAAACTCAATGCCTTGCTGGCGGAACGCAGTGAATAACGACCCGGTAAAAATCATCATGGGGATTGACCCCGGGACCAATACGACCGGATACGGCATTCTGGAAGTGCGGGGAAAACGGTTGCGGTGTGTGATTCTGGGCGATATCGATTTGCACAAGATCGGGGATCCATATCAGAAATTACGCTATATTTTCGATCGGGTCTGTGCCTTGATTGATCAATACCGTCCCGACGAGGTGGCTCTGGAGTCCCCTTTTTTCGGAAAGAATGTGCAGAGTATGCTCAAGCTGGGACGAGCGCAGGGCGTTGCCATGGCGGCGGCCCTGAGCAAAGGATGTCCGGTGTTCGAGTATGCGCCCCGTCGGGTCAAGCAGGCGATTACGGGACAAGGGGCCGCGGCGAAAGAACAGGTAGCTGCCCTCTTGAAAGCCCTGTTGAAGTTGGATGCCTTGCCTCGTCGCCTGGATGCAACGGATGGATTGGCGGTAGCGGTTTGTCACCATTTCCAATGCAGCGAGGTGGTGGCCTCCCATCCGGCTCCACTGAAAAAAGCGCTGGGAGGAGGACGTCAGACGCAAAGTTGGGATGCGTTTGTCGCTGCGAATCCTGAACGGGTCAAAGGAACCGATAAATAACGAATAAACGATGAATAGAATGAAAATAGTGATTTTGGGGATAGGTGCGGTGGCCTTGATGGCTGCTTGTACGCCCAAGACGGAGACGGGTTATACCGTGCAAGGCAATTTGGCCGGTTTGACCGGGAAGGTGTATCTGACGGTATACGAAGGAAAACTGCCGACGCGGATTGATTCGACGGAGGCCGTGAATGGAGCCTTTACATTTAAGGGAACGCGTGATCTGCCGATTTATGCTGCGGTAGAATATGCCGAAGCCCCCGTAGTGCGCTTTTTCTTGGAAAATGCGCCGATCGTGATTGAGGGTGATGTGAATCAGCCGAATCAAATTGTCGTCAACGGCTCTCCGACCACCAGTCAATATTTGTCGTATCGTGCCGAAATGGATTCGGTGACGAAGGTGCTGTATATCGATTCGTTGGCACAAGGCAATCGCCAGGCTGAAGATTCGATGATGCGTCTGGTTAATGCGTATAAAATGGATTATATTCAGGCTCATCCATTGAGTGTGGCAGCGGCTTATGTGCTCTATCGCGAAGTTTCCTATTATTTGCCCTATGAACAGTTATTCCTGGCTGTAGCCGGTTTTGATCCGTCGGTGCAGAATTCGGTCTATTTACAGCTGGTGAGTAGCATGGCCGAAGCCTTAAAAAATACGGCCGTAGGGCAAAAATATACGGATATTTCGGCACCGAATGCCGAGGGTGACACCGTAGCCCTTTCGTCGGTGGTGGGCCCGGGAAAATATGTATTGCTCGATTTTTGGGCTTCGTGGTGTCCGCCGTGTCGGGCCGAATCTCCCGTCATGGTGGCTGCTTATGCCAAATATGCTCCCAAAGGTTTTGAAATCTATGCGGTGTCGTTGGATAAGACCAAAGAGGCTTGGCTGAAGGGCATCCAGGATCTGAAGTTGAACTGGATTCATGTGAGTGACCTGCAATTTTGGACCAGTGCGGCCGCCGATACCTATGGCGTTCGATCGATTCCGTCGAATGTATTGATTGGTCCTGACGGCACGATTCTGGCTCGTAATCTGATGGGTGAGCAGCTGGAAGCCACTTTGGCGGAATATTTAAAATAAATCTGTGGAAAAACCTCCAAAATTCGGCAGATTAACGCAATGTAATCTGTGAATTAAGTAGTTAGGAGAAAATCGCGGAAGTTGGATAGAGGGCTGAATAGCGTTTCAAAGCGGATTGGAGAAA
>CALVCS010000012.1 GCA_944326035.1 uncultured Alistipes sp.
CATATATCCCGAAGAAACCTGCAACGAATTAAGACAAATTAAAAAGTCTTTCCCGAATCTGATACCGCATAAAATGCAGTATATCAACTGTTATATTTGCACTTGTTTAGCTCTTTTTTTCATTTTGGCCTTTATTCGACTTCCCGAATATCATATATTGCAGTTCCACGCTTTCTTTTTATTCCCATAACCCGCCATACAGGAGTTGAAAGGTATAACTTACTACCATTATGACTATTAAAATGCATTTGTTGCAAGAAGCAATCAAAAAAGCTATATGTTTTTATGATGGTTTCTATGTAAGGAATCAAAAAGTAGATGTTCTATCCGTCTCTGAAATTTGTCTCAGTAAACCAGAGCTATATCCTACTGATATAGATGAAAGCATCTTAGAAAAATGTAAAGGCGGAACAATTACAGCCTCATTTAGACTTGCTCACAATCCCCGACAGGAGGGAAGCTCTCGACAAGAAAACCTGTATTCTAATATTCAAATAGGGTTTGAAGTTGTCAATTTTCAGAATCAACAATTTACTGTTAAAATAACTAATAATATGATTTTATTATGAAACATTTTTTCTTATTGTGCACTTTGCTGGTATTATTGGGCGGTTGCGGCAAAGATGATGATCCGAAACCCGAACCACAGCCCAATCCAGATACACCATCTACACAAACGAGTATTTCTATTACCCCATCAGCGCTGACCTTTGATGAGCAAGGAAGCGAAAAAGCAGTTACAGTCACTTGTACCTCAGGTATAGCTTGGTCTCTTTCAGGCGGAGAGTCGTGGTGTAAAGTTTCTAAAACCACTGGCTTCAATGAGACAACTGTGACTTTCACTGCCGAGGCCAATACATCGCCAGACGAACGCAAGGCAACCTATACATTCAATTGCGGCGATAAAACAGCCCAATTGGTGGTTAGGCAAATAGGAGAACAACCTTCTATAGTCATTATTCAAAACCGTTACGAAGTTTCAGCCAAAGGCGAAACGATCAAGGTAAAAATCAATAGTAATGTCGATTATACCATATCGATCCCTTCTGAATATGCCTCTTGGATACAAGAAGTGAATGAGCCAAAAGAACTCTCCTCAGATACTAAATACTTCTCGGTTTTGCCCAATTCTGAACTGCAGTCCCGAATAGGAGAGATTCTATTCATTTCAAAAGAACAGAATCTGGTCGAAAAAGTGACAATCAAACAAAGATCTCCATCTGATCCAGATTATACGACCGTCCATATTCCAACCAAAGGCACGTTAGCATCCGTACTGGCTGAAAACAATATAGAAACATCGTCTATCGTCCTATTGAAAATTACAGGAGAAATCAATGATGTAGATATACTGGAGATACGAGGAATGGCTAATTTAAGAAACCTTGATATTTCGGAGACCAATCTGATGGAATTGCCAGCACATTCATTGGCTGAATTAAAAAATTTGGAAACAGTTATTCTTCCTAATACATTGACATCAATTGGGAAACGAGCATTTTATAATAGTGGGCTTCAATCTGTAGAAATTCCTGCCAGCGTGGAAACAATTCAAGAGAAAGCATTTAGTGGTTGCGATTTTACATCCATTGAAATTCCTGTTAGTGTCAAAATAATTGAGAGGGGTGCATTTGCATATTGCACCGCTTTAACAAGCGTAACTTTTAAAAAAAATTCCCGACTCAAAACCATAGAAGGGAGTTCTGGTGATTCCCATATATATGATTATGGGGCATTTTCTGGCTGTACGTCACTTACATCTATCGAAATTCCTGCTAGTGTAGAAACGATTGGATATGCTGCATTTAAAGGATGTACAGCTTTAACTGACTTGACTTTTGAAAAAGGTTCACAACTTAAAACGATAAAAGGTATGGTTGATAATTATTATTGGTATAAATATTACGGAACGTTTTCTGACTGTACGTCACTTACATCCATCGAAATCCCTGCTAGTGTAGAAACGATTGAACCTACGGCATTTGAAAACTGTACAGCCTTAACAACCGTAACTTTTGAAAAAGGTTCACAACTTAAAACGATAAAGAGTGTTAGTAATGGAATCGACGATTATGGAGGGTTTTCAGACTTACCAAGTCTGAAAACAGTAGATATGTCGACTTGTACTCTAGTGGAAAAGATTGACTTGAACGCTTTTGAAGGATGTTACGATATACAATTAGTCAAAATAGGAACGGCAACACCACCTGATGCTTATGGGGCATTTGATATTTACCGCTTTTCCATCCTCAAAGTTCCCTCAGAAAGCGTAGAAGCATATAAAAATGCTGATGGATGGAAGGAATTCCCAAGTATTTCAGCATTAGACTAATGATTAAAACTCAACAGATGTTGTTATTACATAATGCGAATGAGTTGATTATGCAATATATTAATATGCGTCAACAATCATTTCGCGTGGAGTATAAAAGGGAATTTTCATACACTCCAGAAATCCATAAACCTTTCCGTCAAATTTCAAAGACTGTATGGAGTAAATGGGAGCAAATAATAAAATGTAATTGGTGGAAATTTGAACAGGCACAAACCTACGATCAAATTTACACCAAAGTCAATAGTTGCAAAATTCCTGGCATTGGAGAAAAAACCATTAAAGCAACAGCAGACTATTTGGCAAGTGAACTTAACATTAACTATAATACAGGTTGTTTACATTTAATGTCACCCAAAGTGAAAAAGATTATTCGCAACAATAACTTGAACTTAGAATCTGTTTGTTATGAGGATTTTATTGCTATCAACCCTCTATTTAAAGACCTAACAATGTGTGAAATTATAGATTTTTTAGCCTTATTCTCAGATAAATTACTAAAATAAAAAGAAATAAAGGACAGACATTTGCAAAGGGGTTTATTTAAGACCCCTTGTAAATGTTTGTCCTCTCTATATAATGGAGTTATACTTATACAAATATATGTGTAAGGTCGAGTTGTGACCTTGCTTGACACAATCAATCAATTTATTAACCTATCACGTTTTGCAACCCCGTGTAAACCACCGTGTAAACCAATTTACTAATTAACACATAACAATCACTCATACTGTTAATTACAAATTTAGAGTACACGTCTGGGGGGCGTGTTGTCGCTGGTTCGAATCCAGTCACCCCGACACTCGAAAAGCCTTGATAATCCAATGATTATCGAGGCTTTTTCGGTTTTGGATCCACCTTGCTGAAATTGGACGGTTAACGCGAAAAGTCAACCAAGCAGTCAACTGAAAGCCAAAGCAAACATCCGTCTCATTCACCCGCATAACCTATCCGATGCCTCATAGGATAACCGACAGATTAAGCAAAATCCCTGAAACAAACGAAAACTCATCCCTCCCTTCCATCCAGATCGTTCTAACTGTCTGTCCGATAGAAATAACGGGCCGTTCGGTATGCACATCTATCCAGGGTCTGCCAGAGTCTTATCCATGACCCGTGGCCGTAAAGCAACGAGAATCCTTGCGTTTCTTGGGCTTTGATCGACCTACTGCCAGGATCATAAACCCTTTTTCTCCCCTTTCCAACCTTCTCAATCAGTCTAAGGAATACACGGTATCAACCCAAACAAGATTCATTAAACAACTAATAAACATTTATTTACCTATAAAATGTCAAAGAATATTTGAATTTGGGTTTATCGAAAAAGACGTTTTTTTCATCAGGTCATTTCGGTTTTTCTGTTATTTTTGTAGTAAGTCTATACTTTCCCAGACCCTTTAAACGGAAAATCCCATGAAAAAACTGCTCGTGCTTGCGTTGTTGGCCGGATGTTATGCCTGCGCTCAACGTCCCGCCGTCACCGAATCCATCCCGGATACCCTCTCCATGTCGAAAGAGGTACTGATGGACAAAATCAAAGGCGGTTGGGCCGGACAAGCCATCGGATGTACCTATGGCGGTCCGACCGAATTCCGATTCCGCGGAACCATGATCAATGACTACCAACCGCTCGGATGGTCTGATCACTGTATGCTCTCCTGGTACCAGAATTCACCCAGCCTCTACGACGATGTCTATATGGACCTGACCTTTGTGGAGGTATTTGACCGCCTAGGCCTGGATGCGCCGGCCGATTCGGTCGCCATGGCCTTTGCCACCGCGGATTATGGCCTTTGGCACGCCAACCAGGCCGCTCGTTACAACATTTTGAACGGCATCATGCCACCCGCTTCGGGCCATTGGCTCAATAACCCGCACGCCGACGATATCGACTACCAGATCGAAGCCGATTATGCCGGACTGATGT
Organism: uncultured Alistipes sp.; assembly: GCA_944326035.1. GTDB lineage: Bacteria > Bacteroidota > Bacteroidia > Bacteroidales > Rikenellaceae > Alistipes_A. The sequence goes on from CALVCS010000012.1 coordinate 4,260, forward strand.
GCCCCGGCATGCCCAACAGCGCCTCCGAAATCTCGGATCGGATCGGCCATATCATGTGCTATGGCGATGGATGGTATGGGGGCGTATACGTTGGGGCGATGTATACCCTGGCGTTTGTCTCCGACGACATCGAATTCGTGGTGACCGAAGCCCTGAAAACGATCCCGCAGCAGAGCCGTTTCCGGCAATGTATCGAAGATGTGATCCGCTGGTGGAAACAGTATCCCGACGATTGGAAGCAGACCTGGTTCGAATGCGAGAAAAAGTGGGATGTCGATTACGGATGTCCCGAAGGGACGTTCCGTGCCTATAACATCGATGCGGTGATCAATAGCGCATATGTCGTGATCGGATTGTTGTATGGCGAGGGGGACTTCTTCCGTACGATGGACATTGCCACGCGTTGCGGGCAGGATTCGGACTGCAATCCGGCGACGGCGGCGGGTATCCTGGGCACCATGATCGGGTATAGCCAGATCCCCGCATTTTGGATGAAAAGCCTCCATGAGGTCGAAGATCTTCCATTAGCCTACACCGATATCTCCCTCAATCGGGCCTATGCCCTGAGCTTCGACCAGGCCTTGCAGATGGTGGAACGCGAAGGGGGCAAAATCGACGGCGATCAGGTAACGATCGCCTGTCAGCGCCCGGAACCGGTGGCCCTGGAACAGGGTTTCGAAGGGCATCATCCGGTGGCCACCATGTGGATTCACAAACCGATTTCGAAGGTTGACACGATTCGTTTCGAGGGCATCGGCGTAGTGATTGTCGGAAATGTCCAGGCGGCGGATCGGGATTATGTGGCCGAAATCGACGTTTGTCTGGACGGGACGCCGGTCGAAACCGTCCGGATGCCGGCCGATTCCCGCAAACGGCGCCTGGAACTTTTCTGGCGATACCAACTGCCGAAAGGAGCGCATTTCCTGACCTTCGACTGGAAAAATCCACAAGCTGATGCGACCCTGACCGTAACGGACGGTCTGGTCTATTCCGACGCACCGGCCCCGGCCCTGAATCCCTATTAATCGTCTACCTCTTCCTGATGACGGCGCATCGGCGGGATCCGTTTTCCCCGGGAAAGAGGGTTCGGGATTTCCGATTCTTCGATTTCGGGCGTAAACGAGAGAGCGACCGCATCGGGAAGACTTAATGCTATGCGTATGAAAAACAGACTGAAAGCCATAATCCGCCCCCGTGAACAGGGGGCTTCGACCCTGGATCGCCGGACTTTTCTGAAACGTTCGACACAAATGGGGTTAGCCGGTTTGGCGGCGGCGACCCTTCCCCGTATCGTATGGGGCCACACCCCCGCCGCCGCCAAACCGGCGGAGACCGCCTTTCCCGACCTGAAGTTCAGAGAAGACGGCACATTCAAAATCCTCCAGTTGACCGACACCCACTATGTGGCGGGCGATCCCCGCTCTCGCCGAGCTCTATTGAATGTGGAGGAGATGCTCGATCTCGAAAAGCCCGATCTGGTAATCCATACCGGCGACATCATTTACGGAAAACCGGCCGAAGAGTCACTACGGGAGATCTTGACCCCGATCTCGACCCGTCGGATTCCCTTTGCCGTCACGTTCGGCAATCACGATGAGGAGTTCGGCAAAAATCGACGGGAAGTCTTCGACATCGTCCGGAGTCTGCCCTATAACCTCAACAGGGAAGTGCCCGGGATTCATGGGGTATCGAACGGGGTGATCACCCTTTCGTCGTCCCAAAGCGACAAAAAGCAGTGGATTCTCTACCTGTTCGATTCGTTGCGCCACTCGCCGCTGCCGGATATAAAAGGATACGACTACATCCATTTCGATCAGATCGCCTGGTACCGCCAGCAAAGCGAAGCTTTCACCCAACAAAACGGCGGAACGCCCATCCCCTCCTTGGCCTTTTTCCACATCCCGTTTCCGGAATATATCTACGCCCTGCGTCTGGATCGCCGACGCGTGTTACGGGGAAATTTCGGCGAAGAACCCGCCTCTCCGAACGTCAATTCGGGCCTGTTTGTCTCCATGAAGGAGATGGGGGATATCCGGGCGGTTCTCTGCGGCCACGACCACGACAACGACTATGCCATGCAATGGAACGGTATGTTCCTGATGTTCGGCCGTTTCAGCGGCTGCGACACGGTGTACAACGACCTGAAACCCAGTGGAGCCCGCATCATTGAACTGACCGAAGGCGAATCCGGATTCCGCTCCTGGATTCGGGTATATGGCGAAGGGATCACGCAAAATCTGTGCTATCCCAAAGATTTTGAAACCGTTCTATAAACCGATCATAACCGGGAAGAGCCGCTCCCGGGCTTCCGAAGATCGGCTCTTCGACTGAGGTATAAAGAGGCAGCCGGGAAACGAAGATTTCGTTTCCCGGCTGCCTCTTAGAAGGGTATGGCTTAACGACGGGTGGCCGCCAGAGCCTGCTCGATATCGAGCAGAATGTCGTCGACATCCTCGATCCCCACCGACAAGCGGATCAGATCCGGAGCGACGCCGGCTTCGATCAGCTGTTCGTCGCTCAATTGGCGATGGGTGTGGCTGGCCGGATGCAACACACAGGTCCGGGCGTCGGCTACGTGGGTGACAATGGCCACCAGACGGAGATTATCCATGAAACGAACCGAGAAATCGCGTCCCCCCTTGAGTCCAAAGGTCAGTACGCCACAGGTCCCGTTGGGCATGTATTTCTGGGCCAAGGCATGATACGGATCGCCTTCGAGCCCCGGATAGTGTACCCACGCCACTTCCGGTCGCGATTGGAGATAACGGGCCACCGTCAGTGCATTGGAGCAATGACGCGGCATCCGCAAATGCAACGTTTCCAAACCGAGATTCAACAAAAAGGCGTTGTGCGGAGAGGGAATGGCCCCCAGATCGCGCATCAGCTGGACCGTCGCTTTGGTGATATAGGCATTTTTCCCGAACGACTGGGTATAGACCAGCCCATGGTAGGATTCATCCGGTTGGGTCAAGCCGGGGAATTTGTCGGCATAGGCTTCCCAATCGAAATTCCCGCTGTCTACGATAGCTCCCCCGACACTCGTGGCATGGCCATCCATATACTTGGTGGTCGAGTGAGTGATGATATCGCCCCCCCATTCGAACGGCCGACAGTTGATCGGGGTCGGGAAGGTGTTATCCACAATCAGAGGCACCCCCTGAGCATGCGCCAGGCGGGCAAATCGCTCGATATCGAGCACATTCATGGCCGGATTGGAGATCGATTCGGCAAACAAGGCTTTGGTATTGGGCCGAAAAGCACGGGCGATCTCTTCGTCCGAAGCGGATTGATCGATAAACGTGGTTTCGATCCCCAATTTCTTGAGGGTGACAGCGAACAAATTGTAGGTCCCTCCGTAAATCGCCGACGCACTGACAATGTGGTCACCGGCGGAGCAGAGGTTAAACACCGCATAGAACGTCGCGGCCTGCCCCGAAGAGGTCAGCATGGCACTGACGCCGCCTTCCAGTTGGGCAATCTTGGCGGCTACGGCGTCGTTGGTGGGATTTTGCAGACGGGTGTAGAAATAGCCGCTCTCTTCCAGATCGAACAGTCTACCCATCTGTTCGCTGGTTTCGTATTTAAAAGTGGTGCTCTGGTAGATGGGCAACACGCGAGGTTCGCCGTTCTTGGGGGTCCAGCCGGCCTGTACGCAGACCGTGCCGAGTTTCGGTTTGTGTGTTTCCATGGCGTTATAGCAATTAAAAAATCAAAACAAGCATGCTAATTAGGGGGCGCTCCGTACATCCCCAAACTGGGTCGCCGGATCGATCCCGATCTTCCCGACATCCGATCTGGCAAGTCCCTCCCCTTCATGAGGATCGGTTCCGCCGTGAGAATCGATCCCTTCACGAGGATCGATCCTGCCGTGAAGGATCGACCATCGCATCGGCGATTTTTACTCTGCCCAACCCTCCCTGCTGGAGGATGCTTCAGCGTCCGAAGCCGCCCGAAGAGGCCATCCACTCCCCATCCACGCGATGCCGTGGCTTCCGATCGGAACGGAGTTCTCCGTTCCTAGCGTCTCGATGTATCCTCATCGCAGGGGGAATAGGAGGTCTTTCCGAGGAATCGGATCGTCTACCGCCCGCAGGTCGGCTCCATCCGATCTCTTTGGGACAAAAGTAATGATATATTTGAGAACCCCATCGAACAAGTCGCGTTTGCTATGATGCCTAACGAATCAAGAGCCGTGACAGATGGGCGGGAAGGGAGCCTTTGAAAACATGTCGTTGCGGCCCCGCGAAACGGCCGTATGGCACGCGGAGTAAGATCGTCCCGCTCTTCGACAGCCCATAGGGACACACCTCCTCAGACTTCCTCTGAAAAGGCAGCGATACATCATTTCGTCTCTTTTTTACGGAGAAAGATTCTTTTTTATCGAGAATATCCTTAACTTTATTAAAGTACGGTCGATCAGCCTCCCAACGAGGCATATATTATGCGGAAGGAACCGACGATTTCTCACTCACTTATTCTCTTCTTTAACCGTTGTAGCGTATGAAAAAATATGGATGGACCTATGGAGCCCTGTTGCTGGGCTTATTGGCTTGTGAATCTCCGAAAGGCTATGTGATTCAGGGAGAAATATCCGGATTGTCGGATAGCACCAAAATAGTTCTTTATCTGACAGATGAAGATAGGTACATCGATAGTACATGGACGGACGGCGACCGGTTCCAGCTGAAGGGGTTCTTTGAGGAAGTACCTCAAACCCTCTGGCTCGAGGTCAAAATAGACGGGAAAGACACCCATAGATGGTATCAGTCGATGGTTTTGGGGAACGATCATGTCACGATCACCGGAGATACGTCGGATTTTCCCAGTCGATTACAGGTATCTGGCTCGAAATATCAGGATCAATTCCGGGAGTTTATGGCCCCCCGATTAGCCTGCACCGCCCGCGATTCGTTATTGGTCCTGATCTTGAAATGGATGGATGATCCGCAACATCAGGCCGAAACCAAAGAGATGATCAAACAGTTGTCGGCCATCGATCGGAGATTGGACTCCCTGGAAGAGAATTATCTGTTTACCCATACGGATACCTATCCCAGTTTGAGATACTTAAATACGAAAATGTATGCCTACCCCAAGGACACGGTGAAGATGTTGCTCGATCGGATGTCGCCCGAGTTACAGGCCAACCGACATGCCAAGCCCATCCGAACCTATATCGAGACGGAAAGTGTTTCGATAGGGGACCCCTTCCTGGATTTCGAGGCGGAAGACCAGCAGGGGAATCGGGTACGGCTGTCGGATTTCGTGGGCAAAGACGGCAAATATGTGCTGTTGGATTTCACCGCGTCGGGGTGCGGCCCCTGTATTCAGGCCAACAAAGAGTTACGCCAGATGGTCAAGACCTACAGCGATTCGTTGCAAATCATCAGCTTCTCGACCGATAGTCGTAAAGAATTGTGGCTAAATTCATTGAAACGGGACAGCGTTAGCTGGCCCAGCCTTTGGAGTGCCGAGGATGTCGAAACCGGCTGTATTTCGGTTCCGTATGAGATTCGGAGTACCCCCCGTTTCTTCGTGATCGATCCCCAAGGAAAAGTCATTCAAAAACTCAGAGGGTACGGGAAGGGGTCTTTCGATGAGCAACTCGGCCGACTGAAAAATAAGGAATAACCCGCCGGCCGATCGACACCTCCCGAATATACAACCTGCATATTCACCTAACTTTATTTTGCAACGATGAAAACAAAAGTATGGATGGGGAGCCTATTGGCTCTGGGACTGCTCGCTTGCGGCGGGCCCAAAGGATTTGTTATTCAAGGAGAAGTGACCGGTCTGCCGGACAGCACCCAGCTATTTTTGATCAATATCGAAAACGGAACCCTAATGGATAGTGCATGGGTGATGGGCGACTGTTTCCAACTGGAAGGCTTTTTCGAGGCAGAGCCCCAGAGTGTACGCATGGATGCCCGGGTGAACGGAAAGGAAATTAGGGAATGGTATCAATCGATGGTCATTGGCAATGAATCGATTACAATCAAGGGAGATACTTCGGATTTCCCGACTCATTTGACGGTATCAGGTTCGAAATATCAAGATCAATGGACGGAGTTTATGTCATACCGTCTGGCCTCTTTACGAGAACGCGACTCATTGTTAGTCCGCATCCTGAAACTGGGCGATGATCCGCAACAGGAGACGGAAGTGAAAGCCCTGATGCAACAGATGTCCGCGATCGATCGGAAGGCCGATTCTTTAGAAGAGAATTATTTGTTTACTCATCCGAATACCTATCCAGGCCTGCGATGTTTAAGCGCGAGAATGTACACTTATTCCAAAGATACCGTACGAATGTTGTTCGATCAGATGTCGCCCGACTTGCAGAACCGCAAATACGGTAAACCAATCCGAACCTATATCGAGACGGAAAGTGTTTCGATAGGGGCCCCCTTCCTGGATTTCGAGGCGGAAGACCAACAGGGGAATCGGGTACGGCTGTCGGATTTCGTGGGCAAAGACGGCAAATATGTGCTGTTGGATTTCACCGCGTCGGGGTGCGGCCCCTGCATTCAGACCAACCAGGCGATGCGTCAGATGGTCAACACTTACAGCGATTCGTTGCAGATCGTCAGCTTTTCGCAGGATCGCAGCCGGGAGACTTGGCTGAACTCCGTGCAACGAGACAGTATCGGTTGGCCCTTTCTTTGGAGTGCAGAGGAGGTAGATCGAGGGGTCGTTTCGGTGCCCTATCAGGTAAGGGGTACTCCGACCTTTTTCGTGATCGATCCTCAAGGGAAAATCGTTCAAAAATGGAGCGGATACGGGAAAGATATTTTCGACAAAAAGATCGGTCGGCTGAAAAATAAGCCATAAGCCTTCCTCTCCCCGAAAGAGGACTCCCTGGAAGAGGAGAAAGATAGATGCGGTTTCCGTCGGCAGTAGAACGGTAAACCCTTCTTTTCGGCATCTGAAAAATAGGTCTTTTTGTAGAAAAAAGCAGAAAAAGGTTCTATTTCAGGAAAACTCCCTACCTTTATCGGCAAGAAAGAAAAAGTCGTTCTTTCGAGACAATCAAAAGATCATGGAAAAGAAAAAAATCAAAGGATTGATCGCTCCGACCGTGACCCCGATGGATCGTCACGGAGAGCTCAACTTGTCGGTGATCGACGCCTATGCCAACTTCCTCATCCAACGAGGGGTTCAAGGGGTATTTCTGTGCGGCACGACGGGCGAAAGTCTCTTGCTGGACAACGAGGAACGGAAAAAAGAGGCAGAAGCCTGGATGCCGTATGCCGACCGGTTGAAAATTTTGATTCATGTGGGAAGTACCAGCTACAAGATGGCGGCCGAGTTGGCCGAACATGCCCAGCGAATCGGTGCCCATGCCATCTCGGCCATGGGGCCTTGTTTTCTGCAGCCCAAACGTGCCGAAGAACTGGTGGCCTTCAATAAACGGATTGCCGAAAAGGCCCCGGAAACACCCTACTACTATTATCATATTCCCGGCACCTCGGGGGTGTGTGTCAATATGCTCGATTTTTTGACCCTGGGCGATCGGGAGATCCCTACCCTGACAGGGATCAAATATACGTCCTACAATTCGATGGAGATGCAGGAGTGCATCGAGTTCAAGAACCGGAGCTACGATATCCTGCACGGACATGACGAGACGCTGCTGACCGGTTTGGTACTGGGAGCGACCGGAGGCATCGGGACCTCATATAATCTGTCATCGCCGCTCTATAATCGCCTGATTGAGGCCTTCGAACAGGGCGATCTGAATCGGGCGGTCGCCCTGCAGTCCGAAGCCGTACGATTCATCGAGCTGATGATCAAATACGTCAACTCGGTCGTCAGCATCAAAGCCATGCTCAACATCATGGGGATCGATTGCGGCCCGGTTCGTCTGCCGTTACAGAGCCTTACGTCCGCCGAGATGAAAACCTTGGAAACAGAGCTGAAACAGTTCGACTGGTTGTAAGCTCTCCGCCCAACGCCATTTATCATCCCGTCTTCGAGCCCGGAGACGGGATTTTTCGTTCGGCATTGGGGAAAGCGACACCAGGAACCACTCCCGTTGGCCCCCGGGTCAGGAGATATCCCGCAATGAGAGGGCAATCCGCCCCCGCACCCGATCGATCGAAAGCACCTTGACGCGGACCTGCTGTTGTAAATGGACCACATCGGCCGGATCGGCCACATATCGGTCGGCCAGCTGGGAGATATGTATCAAGCCATCCTGTTTGACGCCCACATCGACAAAGACCCCGAAGGCCGTCAGATTGGTCACAATGCCGGGCAGGATCATCCCCTCCCGCAGGTCGTCCAGCGTATGGACATCCGCAAACGAAAAAGCCTGAATCCGACTGCGCGGATCGCGGCCCGGTTTCGCCAACTCGGCCAAAATATCGGTCAACGTCGGCAGACCCACCTGGGGCGTCACGTAACGGCGAATATCGATCCGACGCCGGATCGCTTCCTGGGCCAACAGCGTCTGCAAAGAAACGCCCAAATCCCGGGCCATCCGTTCGACCACCCCATACGATTCGGGATGCACCGCGCTGTTGTCCAAAGGATTTTCCGCATGGGGAATCCGGAGAAATCCGGCACACTGTTCGAACGCCTTGGCCCCCAGTCGAGGTACCTCGAGCAACTGTTTTCGGGAGGTAAAAGCGCCGTGTGCCGCCCGATAATCGACGATATTCTGGGCCAGCACAGGCCCCAACCCCGACACATACATCAAGAGATGTTTCGAGGCGGTATTCAGATTGACCCCCACTTTGTTGACGCAGCTTTCGACCACATCGTCCAACGCATGTTTGAGCTTGGCCTGATCCACATCGTGCTGATATTGCCCCACGCCGATCGATTTGGGATCAATCTTGACCAGTTCAGCCAACGGATCGATCAGGCGTCGTCCGATCGAAACCGCCCCCCGCACCGTCACGTCATAGTCCGGAAACTCCTCCCGGGCCACCGCCGAGGCCGAATAGACCGATGCGCCGTCCTCACTCACCGAAAAGAGCTCAACCCCGGCAGGAAGCTCCATGCTGCGGAGCAGTTGTTCGGTTTCGCGTCCGGCGGTTCCATTGCCCACCGCCACCGCCTCGATCGCATAGTCTTGCAGCAGTTTCGACAGGGTGGCTACCGCTTCGGCCCATCGATGTTGAGGGGGATAGGGATAAATGGTCTCGTTATGTAGTAAATTTCCTTGCCCGTCCAGGCACACCACTTTACAGCCCGTACGAAAGCCGGGATCGATGGCCAACACCCGTTTACTGCCCAGAGGCGACGATAAAAGCAGTTGTCGCAGATTTTCGGCAAACACTCGGATCGACGTTTCATCGGCTCGTTCTTTAGCGGCGGCCAGCGATTCACTCTCGATGGAGGGACCCAACAACCGTTTGTAAGCATCCCGAACCGCGCTTTCGACCCTCGAACGGGCCGGAGAGGCACCCCGTACAAAAATCCGATTCAGCTGTTCCAGCGCACGGGTTTCGTCCGGCGCCACCGACAACCGCAAGAACCCCTCCCGTTCGCCCCGTACCATGGCCAACAACCGATGGGCGGGCAGTTTGCTCAGCGGTTCGACTTTATCGAAATAGTCGGCATATTTTGCCCCTTCGGACTCTTTGCCTTTGACCACCCGCGCCGTCAGAATCCCCTCCCGGGCATACAGACGACGCAGGGTCTGCCGACTGCGTTCATTTTCACTGATCCATTCGGCCATGATGTCGCCGGCCCCCGCCAACGCTTCCTGCCGATCCGCTACCTCTCCTTGTACGAAAGGAGCCGCCAGCTGTTGAGGATCGGCTCCGTCCTGCCGCATCAGGCGTGCGGCCAACGGTTCCAACCCCTTTTCCCGAGCTACCGTGGCCCGGGTACGGCGTTTGGGTTTATACGGCAGATAAAGATCTTCGAGGATTTGGCTCTCATAACAGGCCTCGATCCGCTCCCGCAACTCGGGCGACAATTTCCCCTGCTCCTCGATAGAGGCGAGAATCGTCTGTTTGCGTTTTTCCAACGTCCGGAGACGCTCCAACTGGTCGCGAATCGAAGCGATCTGCACCTCATCCAACCCACCGGTCGCCTCCTTCCGGTAACGACTGATGAACGGAACGGTCGCCCCCTCGTCCAACAGACGCACGGTTCCGGACACCTGGAACAACGGGATTTGACACTGGGCGGCAAGGACCGACAGCATCGAAGCATCGTTTTGTGACATACCTTTCAGTTTTGCTCCCACAAAGATAACGCAAATCGGCCCGATTCGCTCCGGCAACCGCAGCTCCCTCCCTCCCGGATAGGCCGACTTAGGCCGGGGAAGCACAAGATCGGCGAACACGGGCTTCGATCCTGTGTTCGCCGATCTCATCGTCTTACCGCCCTTTTTCTTCCGTGGAATGGCGGTTTGTCAGCCTCTATCTACGAGGCCCGGGGCCCGGTTCAGGCGCATGCCCCGGCGCGTGTGGAGGGGGCGGGGGAGGTGGGGTAGGAAGCGTATGGCCCCGGCCCTTCTTCTTTTTCTTCATGTGTCCGGGAGGCATGGTTTTCGGGGGCTTATGGGCATGTTGCACCCGGACGGCACACCCGCTCTGTCCACATAACAGCGCCCCTGCCATCAAGAGCATCATTATATGCCTGCATTTCATGGGAGTGAATTTTAGTGAATTTTAAGTGAGGAGAGATAGTTTGTCCGGAAAATCGCGGGAGACGATCTCCGTTTACCAAAGATACGCATAAAACGGGATTTGCGGAAAACCGGGGAAAAATTGCTATTTTTGGGAAAGCTTTTCGGAATTTCGGTTCCGATCCATTCATCAACCAAACCTATCTCCTCTCATGTTCGATAAAAAGACCTACATAAACCGACGTCAGGCCCTTAAGGCTCGGTTAAAAAACGGCGTGGTCCTGCTGCCCGGCAACAGTGAATCATCCGCCAATTATCCCAGCAACACCTATCTGTTCCGTCAGGACAGTACATTTCTCTACTTTTTCGGGCTCAATCACCCGGATTATGCCGCTCTAATCGACCTGGATTCCGGTGAAGAGATCCTCTACGGGGATGATTACTCGATCGACGATATCATCTGGATGGGTCCCCAGCCAACCCTGGCCGAACAGGCCGAACAGGTGGGTGTAACCCGTACCGCCCCTTTGCAGGCTATTGAAGAGCGGCTGAAAAAGGCGATCGGCCAGGGTCGGCGCATCCATTTCCTGCCCCCCTATCGCGGGGAAACTACGCTGAGAATGGCCTCCTGGCTCGGCATTCAACCCCAACGGTTGAGCGATTATGTCTCCGTGGAATTGGCCGTAGCGGTCGTTGCGCTGCGTGAGATCAAGGATGACCAAGAAATCGCCGAAATGGAACGAGCCTGCGCCATCGCCACCGAGATGCATACCCTGGCCATGGCCATGTGCCGTCCGGGCGTTGTCGAACAACAGATTTCCGGGGCGCTCGATGGGGTCGCCCTACGGGCCGGGGCCGGCGTTTCGTTCCCCTCCATCGTCAGCCAGAATGGGGAAACCCTCCATAACCACTACCATGGCAATGTCCTGACCGACGGTCGCCTGCTGTTGGTCGATGCCGGGGCCGAAACCAATCTGAACTACTGCAGCGACTTCACCCGGACATTCCCGGTCAACGGGCGCTTCACGACGCGCCAGAAAGAGGTGTACGATATCGTTCTGGCGGCCAATGACCGGGCTTTCGAACTGTCGCGTCCCGACGTATGCTACTGGCAGATTCACAACGCGGCCTGTCTGGTGATCGCCGAAGGGCTCAAGGCGTTGGGATTGATGCAGGGCGATATGCAGGAAGCCGTGGCGGCCGGTGCGCAAGCGCTGTTCATGCCTCACGGTTTGGGCCATCAGGTGGGACTGGATGTCCACGACATGGAGAACATCGGCGAAAAATATGTCGGCTACGATGAAGAGACCTTGCGCAGTTCGACCCCCGGACTCTCGTCGCTGCGCATGGGAAAACGGCTCAAGCCGGGACAGGTCATCACCGTCGAACCGGGCATCTATTTCATCCCGGCCCTGGTAGACAAATGGGGAAAAGAGGGCCTGGGCGGTGAGTTCATCAATTATGCCCGGGTGCGTGAATACCTCGACTTCGGCGGTATCCGGATCGAAGACAATCTGCTGGTTACCCCCACGGGCAATCGGCTGATGGGCAAACATCGTCCGCCGGTCACTACGGAAGAAATCGAAACCTATATGGCCGAACATCGTCAATAACCCCTCTCGACCAAGCTTTCAAGGACGGACAACTTTCGATGGACGGTTGTCCGTCTGTTTTTTCCCGATTCGAGGCTCCCAAGGAACGGAGCATTTCAATAGAAAAGGGCCGGGATCTGTCGATCCCGGCCCTTTCACCGCTTTAGACTCCCCATCTTACGGATGTCGAACCGGCAAATAATCCGCGAGAATCCCTTCGCCACCCGGATGACGGAACGGGTGCACCACATAAGGGTCATTGGCAAACAGTCGCTCCAAGGCCTGTCGTTCGGTCGGAGTATGCACGCCCGGCACCAACGTCGTCCGAAACTGATACTCGATGCCGGATTGCCGGAGCAAGGCGATCGAGCGATGGATGCGCTCCATCCCTCCCGGAGTGATATTGGGCGTCACCCGCGCATAATATGCCAGCTGGGGAAGGTGTTTGATGTCCATGGCGACCGCATCGACCCACCCCCGGGCGATAAACGTCTCCAACAGATCGGGACGGGTTCCGTTGGTATCCAATTTGACCCGATAGCCCAGGGACTTGAGTTTCGACAGAAAATCCGCCAGATCGGGTTGCATGGTCGGTTCTCCGCCGGTGATGACGACGCCTTCGAGCCAATGGCGCCGCAGGGTGAGGTAGTCCCAAATCGCCCGTTCCTCCAGATCGGCCCGATGGTTGAGCAACTGGGGCAGCACCAACGACGGATTGTGGCAATATCCACAACGGAAATTACACCATTTGGTGAAGATGACCGCCGCCAATACCCCCTCCCAATCGATCAGACTCTGTTTGACAAATCCGCCTATACGCATGGTTTTCGTTTTTGAAGGGATCCATGATCGGTTGCACCGCACGCGAAAAAGCGTACGATCAAACAGCCTCGTTCTCCACGATCCGGCGGTCAAACAAACGGCGATCGGCGAACTCTTCCCGTTTACCATCGTTCCATTGGCTCACCGGTCGCATATACCCCACGATCCGGCTATACACTTCTGCCCGACTTCCGCAGTGCGGACAGGTGAAGTGTTCCCCCGAAAGATGCCCGTGCGAAGGACAGATGCTGAACGAAGGCGACAGAGTAACGTAGGGCAGACGGAACGTGGAGGTCACCTTACGGATCATGTTTTTGGCGGCGGCCGGCGAAACCGCTTGTTCTCCCGTGAAGACATGGAACACCGTCCCCCCGGTATAGAGGGTCTGGAGAGGATCCTGTAACGTCAGGGCCTCGTACAGATCGTCGGTATAGTTGACCGGGAGGTGGGTGGAGTTGGTGTAATAGGGTTTGGCCCCCCGTTGACGATAGGCCTCCTGATTGGCCACGACGATCTCCGGATAACGTGCCGTATCGAGCATCGCAAACCGATAGGCGGTGCTTTCGGCAGGGGTGGCCTCCAGGTTGTAGATGTTGCCGGTCTCTTCCTGGAAAAGCGTCATCACCTCCCGCATGAAGAGCATCACCTTCTGCGCGAAGGCACTTCCCTGAGGCGTAGCGATCGAAACCCCCAGAAAATTCTGACAGCACTCGTTCATGCCATTGATACCGATCGTCGAAAAGTGATTTTTCCAGTAACAGCCGAAGCGCTGGTACACATGCCTCAGATAGAATTTCGAATAGGGATACAGTCCCCGTTCGGTATAACGTTCGATCACCTTGCGTTTGGTTTCGAGGCTCTCACGCGCCAGCTCCATGAGTCGGCGCAGCCGTTGGAAAAAGTCCGCTTCCGACGACGCCTCATAACCCAACCGGGCCATATTGAGGGTCACCACCCCGACCGATCCGGTCAGCGGATTGGCCGCAAACAACCCTCCGCCCCGTTTCATCAACTCCCGCTTGTCGAGCCGCAGACGACAGCACATACTGCGCACATCGTCGGGTTTCATATCCGAATTGACGAAGTTCGAGAAGTAAGGAATGCCGTATTTCGCCGTCATGGCCCAGATGCCCTCATAGTCGGGATTTTCCCAATCGAAATCGGGGGTGATGTTGTAGGTCGGAATCGGAAACGAGAAGAGACTGCCCGCCGCATCGCCGGCACACATCACCTCGGCGAAGGCCCGGTTGAAGAGCGTCACCTCCGCCTGGAAATCACCGTAGACCGCCTCTTTGATCTCTCCGCCGTGCACCACCGGCTCGTTTTTCAGGAAATCGGGCACCACCAGATCCATCGTGATATTGGTAAAGGGGGTCTGGAAGCCCACCCGCGTGGGCACATTGAGGTTGAACAGAAACTCCTGCAGCGCCTGTTTCACCTGCTCATACGTCAATCCGTCATAGCGGATATAAGGAGCCAGGAAGGTGTCGAAATTGGAGAAGGCCTGGGCCCCGGCCGCTTCGCCCTGCATGGTGTAGAAAAAATTGACGATCTGTCCCAGGGCCGTCCGCAGATGTTTGGCCGGAGAGCTCTGGGCCTTGCCCACGACCCCCCGGAATCCGGTCAACAACAGATCCTTCAGGTCCCATCCCACGCAGTAAACACTCAGAAACCCCAGATCGTGGATATGCAGGGCTCCGCTGCGATGGGCCTCGGCCACCGGTTCACTGTACAGACGGCTCAACCAATATTGCGACGTGATTTTGGTCGAAATATGCTGATTGAGGCCTTGGAGCGAATAGGAGGAGTTGGCGCTCTCCTTCACCCGCCAATCGGAGCCGTCGAGATAGTCGTCGATCACCGCCAGATTGGAGAGCATGGCTTTGGAATCGCGCAACTGTTCATGCTTTTTGCGATACAGCAGGTAACTTTTCAACAACTCGAAGTGACCGTAATCGTACAACACCCGCTCAACGACATCCTGTACCTGTTCGACATGCGGGGTCTGTGCGGGACGCTCCCGATAGAGAAAGTCGATCACCTCCCAGCACAGCCGGTGCGCTTCCTGCGCATCGAAAAGTCCGACCGACTGCATGGCCTTAAAAATAGCCTGTTCGATTTTTTCGGGTCTGAATTCGACCTCTTGGCCGTTTCGTTTCACGATCCGGCCGAAATGGGCAGTTCCATTCATTCTGACAAAATTTTAAAGGTTAATGTCCAGATACAATGGAAACTCCGGGGAAGGAAATAAAAAGAAGATCCGCCGCCCGAGGCGCGGTCATCCGTTCGCTTTTCACCCGAAAGCTCCAGTGGATCGTTACCGGGCAGGTCTTCTGACTCGTTTCGGGCGGTGCGCCTTCCCATTGAATGGTTCAACAGTGGCCAAGGATGCACGTTCCGGGAAAATGAAACTCACAGCTACGGGGATAGTCCCTGATTTTCACAGGATTCCCTTTTGATCCCTCGGCCCGGAAGGGCGTCGGGAACCCGGTATCTGTCACAAAAGTAAGCAGGAGATGCCGCATCCCTCCTCCTTTCGGCCGACAGTTGCCAACATTTTACAAACACCCCCTTCGCAAAGCCTCGGGCGACAGCGGGAGCGGGCCGCAACCCTGGAGTCCGACGCCCAACGCCCGATCCGAAAGCCCTGCGCAACCGGGCTTCTCGACAGACAAAACGGGCGCACTCTTCAAAAAGAGTGCGCCCGCCTCATGCCGACCGTTTTCGGCGGCTATTTTTCCAACAGAATGAACATCCCTTCGCGTCCCATGATTTCGAACGGTTTCTCCAACGAGAAGGGCGCATTGGCCAATCCGTTGCGATCGGAGAAGTGGGTCTTCCCCCACTGCAAATCCCGAACCTCCGGCAAGCTGATCTTCGAAGGTGTAAAGCCCAACAGCTTTTCATCGACCTGGATGGTCCCCGTTTGGGGCAGATCGGTCCAGTTGGCGACGGCAATCAACGCTTTATCCGGCTGCACATAGATCGAAGCGACCAGGTCCGGGTTATCCGTCTTGACCGGACATTTTTCGTCCCAGAAACCGACCAACCGCGCCTTTTTCATCCCGAAGTCATCCCACAATCGCCACATCGAAACCGGATTCCCGCTCCACGGTAACCGCGGCAACATTCCGAAAACCATGCCTCGATAGGTATTGTGCGCATCCAGCGTTTCGCTCATCAGCCCGAACGGAATCCCCGACATTTCGACCAGCCAGAAATCGGGGGTATTGTCGGCCTGGAAGCCTTCCCCGATCCAGAGCCGATCCACATACGGCAACAGATCTATGTAGAGTTGAATGGAGTTGGCATATCCGGCAAAGGGATTCATGTGGTTCCAGGTGTGGATATCCACCACCCGATGTTTGCCGTCCCGGTCCAGAATCCGACGGGCTCGTTGCAACGTTTTGTGATCCAACGCACTGTCATCGATATACATCCCATCGATGCCCATATGGCCAATCATCCAGTCGAGCCCTTCGAGGTAGTAGTTGTTCCAGCGCGAATCGGGGGTCGTAATGACCGAAATATCCATATCTCCCTTATATTTCCCCTCCTGGAAAGCACAGTACCAGGCCGGAATGAAGTGCGCCTTGAGGTTTTCGATCAACCACGGATTGGGCCCGCTCTTATGAATCATCGTACGGGTATCTTTTCCCGGTCCATCGCAGATCACCTCCCCGCCCAGGCTCCGCAGAGCCCACAGTTCCGGAGTTTTGACCGTCAACTCCCGGGTGGTGTAGTAGGGACGTACCATCAGGCCGCGCGCATGGGCCTTCTCGATAAAGGCTTTGAAATCGGCGATCGAATGATCGTGATAGGGATAATTGATGTAGGGATAAATATCCTTTTTATGGTGGATGTTGATCATCGTAGCGCCGGTCTGCGCCGCAATGTCGATATAGGGTGCGCTGACGTCGCTGTTCGAGTGATAAAAATGCTCGGTCGCCATCATCGGCAAATTCAGCGGCTTGAGCGGGGTGATCGTCATATCGAAATCGAACTGCAGGGACTCCCCTTTCTGCATCGCCCGCGGACCGCTGAAGGCCGTCAACAGTACCTGATCGTTCGGGGTATCGGCGATATCAATTCCGCCCAGACCGTCATTGCCCCACGAATCGGGCATCTTCAGTTTCCCCAACGCATAGTAAATATTGACCAACGGACGGCGGTAATTGCCCCCCTTAAAGACAAAGTTCAGGCCGGCATTCACGTTGCCCATCCAGATTTTATCCTGATGTCGGTTCACGTTCCAATGCCACACGAAAGTCGAATCGGGACGATATCCGCCCTTGTTACCCAGCCCCATCCAATAGCGCGAAGCATAACGCGTATAGGGCACTTCCAGCCGGATATCCCGAACCTCGATGTCGGTCAAGGAGGTCACCTTCAGCTGATAGGCCACCGTTCCGTCGTACTCGAAAGTCCCGGTACACAGGACATTGAAGCGTTTATTTTTCTGGGTAAGCTGCCAGCTCACCTGGGCGTCGTTTTGGGACAGAATCCGCCATTTCCCACCCGAGAGAGTCTCTTCCCCGTCGGCCGTTTCGATGACCAGGCGGATTTCATCCCCCAGAACCGCATTGCGAACGCTATCCGAGAGCAGATTGTCCTGCCCGTAACGGGTGACGATGCCGGTCGGAAGTCCCGTCGTCGGAGAGAGATCGAGCGTCCCTCCCAGATACGAAATCGTATGCCCCTCGAGCTGAACGGGAATATAGGGTTTGGTCACGCTGTCCGCAAGGCCGATCGACGAGTCGAGCCAACCCAAGCGGGCTTTCCGCCAGGCTTCGTCCGTACCGTGGTTGGCGATGGGAGCTCCCTCCACGTCGATCTGGGCGTCGATAGTGATCGCCGGGGTATTGTCCGCCTGTACCTTCACCGTGCCCCGGTAGGTGCCCTGTGCCGTCTCCGGGATATTCATCACGATCCACAGCGCCTGAACAGAGTCTTTCCCCACCGAAACCGTCTTGCGGAAAGCCTTCCCGTCCTTATTGACACCCCCCAGATTGATACACTTCAGGGCGCTTTTCGGGATCCGCTTACCGTCGGCCGACCGAAAATCCGAAAACTGAACCTGGAGGTTTTCCAACGGCCTATAAGGCGCATACACGCCGATCTGCCACGAGTAATATTCTCCCGGCGCACAACTGCCCTGGAAACGTGTCCGTTCAGCGGCCGGTCGCGACACCCAGGGGGCCGGCAGTGCCTCCATCAAACGAATGTCGTTTTTACGATCTTCCGTAAAACAGAAGAACTGAGCCGCCGGTTTTTCCGCCACAATCTTTTGCACATCGGCCGCCGAAGCCGGATCCTGCATCGGGGAGTGTTCCTCGGTAAATTGCCCTTTGACCAACAGATCGAAATAGGAGTTGGTGAGCTCCTCTTCCTGGGCCGAGAGCGAACCCACACACCATCCGCTCAACAGCGCCAGTAACCATACTTTTGTTCTCATACAATGAATTCGGTTATTCGGTTCATGATTTTTACAAAGATAACAGTCCGTTTCGAGATAACGAAGAGCCGGTCCAACGTTCTTGTCGCTTTAGTGGCTTTCCGTTGCAGGGAGCGAGTCGGGTTCCGGTTCGGTCAGGAATGGGTCGGATTCCGTCTCGGTCAACAGCGGGTCGGGCAGGGCTTTCTGGAGCGTCTCCGCCAGAATGGCGGACAACGACCCGGCCGTCAAACGGCTTTGCATCCAGGCCGGAAAGTCGCAAACGACCAACAACGAGCGTTCATAACGATCCTCGCGGATCTGGCGGGCCGTCGGTTCGAATCGGTTCCACAGCCGAACGCACGCTGCTCGATCGAACGGCAAGGGGTAGGCCTGTACGAAACGAAACAGCAATTTCTCCATCGCATATTGAGGCTGCCCCTTCTCCCCCCGTATTTCGCGCCGGAACGAAGCCACCTCATAAGCCACCCAATCGTAATCGCCCGCTTCGGCCAGCAACAGCAGATTGACCAATCGAGCGGCCCGATAGTCCGGAAAGGCATGCAGCAATTTCCCGGAGGCCAGGATTTTCCGCATCTGTTTGCGGGCTTCCGACAGCTGTCCGACAAAGAGCCACAGGACCGCATCCTGCAGCCACAGGCGCAATTGGATCGCCAGCCCCAATAAATGCAGCTTGCGAAACAACCGCTCCTCGAACCGATGCCGCCAGTCGACGGCCTCATCCAACCGCCCGGCATGGACCAACGCCAGCGAACGGTACAAATAGACCCGAGCCACATCGTCCAACGTCACCTCCGGGGCATCGAGTCGCCCGCCCACCAATTGGGCGGCGAAGTAGGGTACCTCGTCGTAAAGTCCGACAGCCAGCAGGGTGTTCAAAATCCCCTCCAAGGCCTGTCGATAGGGGAGCGGCGGGCGCTGACCCTCCGGCCGATCCTCCTCGAATCGCCGGATCAATCCCCGGTAGTGGCGCAACGCAGCCGGATAGTTGCCCACGCTCAGAAAATAGGTCGCCTGGAAAAGCGCATGCAGCTCTTCGGTTTCGAACGTGCGTCCGCGATCGTTGGCCACCAGGTTCAATTCGTGTAACAACAGATCGTTGAGTTTTTGCTGATCCCGCTCCGACCGGGCATATCCCTTGTGATGGAACCGGAACTTCAAAATGTCATACAACTGATTGTGCCAGTGCTTGCTCCGAATCCGCTTGATGAGGTCGATAATCCGAATCTGCTTGCCGACCAAACGTTTTTCGTCCAGCGTGCCGAAATTTCGAAGACTCAGATAACGTAGTTCGCTCTGTCGGATCAGCAACGCCAACAGATCCTGATGATGAAGTTCGGCCTGTTTTTTCGCGCGATTCAGCGCCCGGAACGCCTCCTCATAAAGCCCGCGCTCGAACAGAATAGCCGCCGCCGAGATCCGCTCGAACAACTGGTGTTGCAGATCTTCTCCGCTCCGTAGATGCAGCAGGCATTCCAACAGCTGGCTGTACAGATATTTCAGGGTCGTATCGGCCTGCGTCTGGGGATAGAGGCGACTGAACGCCTCCAGCGCCTCCTCCAGCGAACTGCAACGGTCGAAGAGGTCGAACAACGTCATGTACATCTTCGACCCGCCCTGCAATTGGGCATAGAGTCTGAAATATCTTTTTTCCGCCTTCGTCATGGAGCGGACCAATAAAAACGACGAAACCGATTTACTCATATAATCCCGTTATCACCAAGTGCTTTTTATCCCCCCGAAAGCTCCCTTACAACCCTTCGGAAAGAGAGATAAAGAAAATTCGCTGCGTTTGGGTTTCTCTAAAATAGTGTTTTTTCACGATGGAAATCCTACTCAAACTGTTAATTTTGTAAAAAATCACCCTTAAAACTTCTAAAAACCTAAAGCACAACATCATGAAAAAAGGATTCCTGCTGGTCATGGCAGTCGGTTTGCTGGCTTGTGGCCAAAACCGCACCGACAGCCCTCAAATGCCGAAAAGCGTTACCCTGACCCGCGACGTCTTGCAAGACAAAATCAAGGGCGGATGGGCCGGCCAAACCATCGGATGCTCGTACGGAAGCGTGACCGAATTCCGTTACAACGGAGGAATGATCCCTGCCTATACCCCGATTCCCTGGCCCGACGGCTATATCAAATGGTGGTACGAAAACTCCCCCGGGCTGTATGACGATGTCTATATGGATCTGACCTTCGTCGAAGTGATCGATCGTCTGGGCGTGGATGCCCCGGTCGATTCGTTCGCCATGGCCTTTGCCACGGCCGACTACCGCCTCTGGCACGCCAATCAGGCCGCCCGTTACAACATCCTGAACGGCATCATGCCCCCGGCTTCAGGCCACTGGCTGTACAATGCCCATGCCGATGACCTCGACTACCAGATCGAAGCCGACTTTACGGGGCTGATGTGCCCGGGCATGCCCAACAGCGCCTCCGAAATCTCCGACAAAATCGGCCATATCATGTGTTATGGCGACGGTTGGTATGGCGGGGTGTATGTGGGCGCGATGTATTCGCTGGCCTTTGTGTCCGACGACATGGAGTTCGTGGTGACCGAAGCCCTGAAAACCATCCCCAAAGAGAGCAAGTTCTATCAATGTATGGCCGACGTGATCCGGTGGTGGAAACAGTACCCCGACGACTGGCAGCAGACCTGGTTCGAAGTCACCCGCAAATGGAACCAGGATGTGGGATGCCCCAGCGGGGTGTTCGGCTCGTTCAACATCGATGCGGTGATCAACAGCGCCTACATTGTCATCGGGCTGCTCTACGGCGAAAAGGATTTCTTCAAGACGATGGATATTTCCACCCGTTGCGGCTACGACTCGGACTGCAATCCCGCTTCGGCCGCCGGGATCCTGGGGACGATGATCGGCTATCAGAACATCCCCGAATACTGGATGAAAAACCTGCGGGAAGCCGAAGATATGGACTTCGCTTTCACGCACACCTCACTGAACAAAGTCTATGACATCGGCTTCCGTCACGCCCTGCAGATGATCTCCGCCAACGGCGGTACGGTCACCGATTCGACCGTGACGATCGCCTGCCAACAACCGGTTCCGGTCCGTTTGGAACAATCTTTCGAAGGACACTACCCGGTTCTGGCCCGTTCGATGACGGTTCCGATGCAAGAACTCGATACGCTTCAATTCGAAGGCACGGGCGCCGTCTTCCGCGGTAAACTGGAGTGCAAAGACGAATCTTATGTTGCCGAAGTGGATTGCTACCTGGATGGCGAACGGGTCGAAACAGCCAAATTGCCAGTCGCTTTCCACGACCGCAAACAGGAGATCTTCTTCCGCTACCAACTGCCCAAAGGAGTGCATACGGTTGCGATGAAGTGGAAAAATCCGCGTCCCGACGCCACCTTCGACTTTACCTATATGCTGGTCTATTCCGACGCTCCGTACGAACATCCGCACGCCCGTCTGCAGGCTGAAAGTATGAAAAATAAATCGGTAAATTAATGCGTATGGCGTCCAACCTTCCCACTCCTCAACAAATTTTGGTGGTCGGCAGCAGCAACACCGATATGGTGGTTCGCAGCTCCCACCTTCCCCGCCCGGGGGAAACGGTCCTGGGTGGCACGTTTCTGATGAATCCCGGGGGCAAAGGGGCCAATCAAGCCGTGGCCGTGGCCCGTTTAGGCGGTCAAGTAACCTTCATCTGCAAAGTGGGCAGCGACATTTTCGGTCATCAGGCCCGCCAGCTGTTTGAAGAGGAGGGCATCGACACCTCCTATGTCTGCACCGATACGGAACATCCTTCGGGGGTCGCCCTAATCACCGTAGACGATCGGGCTGAAAACTGCATCGTCGTCGCTTCGGGGGCCAACGCCCATCTGCTGCCGTCCCATCTGGCCGGCATCGAAAAGATCTTAGACCGGACGGAGATCATCCTCGTGCAACTCGAGATTCCGATCGAGACGGTCGAATATGTGGCCTCCCTGGCTCGTCAGTACCACAAAAAGCTGATCCTCAACCCGGCTCCGGCCCAACCGCTCTCCCGTGAACTGCTCGAATGCCTCTACCTGATCACCCCGAACGAAACCGAAGCCGAGATGATTTCGGGGGTGAAGATCGTCGACGAAGCCTCCGCAATTCAAGCGGCCGCCCGTATCACTGAGATGGGGGTAGACAACGTCATCATCACCCTGGGATCCAAAGGCGCCTTGGTCTATACCGACCAGCAGGCTACGCTGATTCCCGCCTATGAGATTCAAGCGGTAGATACGACGGCCGCCGGCGATGTATTCAACGGGGCATTGGCGGTCTCCCTCTCGGAGGGCAATACCTTGATTCACGCTGCCCGTTTCGCTTGTAAAGCGTCGGCGCTGTCGATCAGTCGGGTGGGCGCGCAGGCTTCGGTGCCCTACCGCAACGAACTCGACATTACCGAACTGCCCATCAAGGGCTAAATTCTATCTGGCCGTCTCCCGATAGAGACGGCCTTCCCTCTCTAAGGCGGTCTCTGCGCTTCCCTCCCAAGGCCGTCTCGCACACCTACCCTTGTAAACCTAAACTAACTACGTCTTATGTATATCGTTCACAACTACACACTGGCGGTGATATTCTGCTTTATCACCATGTTGTGCTGGGGGTCGTGGGGCAACACCCAGAAGCTGGCAGCCCGCACCTGGCGCTACGAATTTTTCTATTGGGACTATGTGATCGGGGTGTTGCTCTTCTCGATTCTGGCCGCCTTCACCCTCGGAAGCACCGGCACCGAAGGCCGCAGCTTTATGGTCGACCTCGCCCAGGCCGATCCGGCTAACCTGGGAAAAGCGTTCCTCGGCGGAGTCGTCTTCAATACGGCCAATATTCTGCTCTCAGCCGCCATCGCCCTGTGCGGTATGTCGGTAGCCTTTCCCGTGGGCATCGGCCTGGCGCTGGTGTTGGGCGTGCTGATCAACTACTTCGGAGAGGCCAAAGGCGATCCGACCTATATCTTCCTGGGAGTGGTGCTGATCACGATCGCCATCATCTTCAACGCCCTGGCCTATAAAAAGGCTCAAAGCGGCACCCGTCAGGTATCGCGGAGCGGGATCCTGACCGCCATCGCCGCCGGGGTGATCATGGCCTTCTTCTACCGCTTCGTCGCCGCCTCGATGGATATGAATTTCGCCGCTCCGGCCCCCGGAAAACTGACGCCTTATACGGCCCTCTTCATCTTTGCCGTCGGCATCTTTGTCAGCACCTTTATCCTCAACACCATCGCGATGAAGAAACCCATCGCCGGCGAACCGGCCTCGATCCGGGACTATTTCCGCGGAAACCTCAAAACCCATCTGGTCGGGGTCTTGGGCGGTGTGATCTGGTGCATCGGACAGCTGCTGAGCCTGATCGCTTCGGGAACGGCCGGAGCCGCCATCTCCTACGGATTGGGGCAGGGGGCGACGCTGGTATCGGCCTTATGGGGAATCCTGGTTTGGCATGAATTCCGGCAGGCTCCGGCCGTCTCGACCAAACTCAATGTCGGGATGTTCGTCTTCTTCCTGGCCGGATTGGGCCTACTGATCTATGCCGGAGCTTAAACCCAGACGCATGAAACGCTTGTGTACTTTGCTGACATGTGTCGTGCTGAGCGTCTGGAGCGGAATGGCGTTGCAGGCGCAGGAGCCGATCGAACTGCCACTCTGGCCCGAAGGCCCGACCGAAAGCAATGGTCTGTCGGGCCCTGAAACGATCGTCGGATCCCGACACTATACCGCCAATGTCAGTGTACCGACACTGACCTTCTATCCGGCTCGGGCCGATCGGAATACCGGCATCAGCATCATCCTGGCCCCCGGCGGGGGATATGCCGCCCTGGCGCTACCCCAGGAAGGGGAACCTGTCGCCCGCTGGTTGGCCGAACAGGGAATTTCCGGGCTGGTGCTCAAATATCGGATGCCCAACGGACATCGCCGCATCCCGCTCGATGACGCTCAACAAGCCATGCGTCTGATCCGTGCGCATGCCTCCGAATGGGGGCTCGATACGGCACGAATCGGCATTATGGGCTTTTCAGCCGGGGGACATCTGGCCTCCACCCTGTTGACGCATTACGAAGCGGATACGCGTCCGGCATTCGGGATTCTGTGCTATCCGGTCATCTCGTTTGCGGATTCGCTGGTGCATCGGGGCTCGATGCTCCAACTGTTGGGAGCCGACACGACCGCGACCTGCAAGGACTACTATTCGAATGAACGGCATATCACGCCGAACACGCCTCCGACCATGTTGCTGCTGTCCAACAACGACGGAACCGTCAAAACACGCAACTCGACGCTCTTTTACGATCGTCTCAAACAAAATGGCGTTCCTGCCGCGTTGTATCTCTTCCCCACCGGAGGACACGGCTGGGGGTTCCAGACGAGTTTCGTCTATCATGAACGGCTCAAGACCTTGGTATTGGACTGGATCCGTTTTCTGTATCCCGAAATAACCTTGCCTTAACCCTTCGGCAAGGAGCTATTAGCCCACCGACGCCTGGAATCGTACTTGATTTCGGGCGTCGGTTTCTTTGTTCCCATCCCCAACGATGCCGTTCGTTTCCCGGCGCTTTAAAAAATTTTTCTATCTTTGTTTAACCGGCAGCCGGGCCTCTGTTGAGAGCCTCTAAGCCCCAGGAAAAAGGCTCACGCCTGTTCCGAACGTTGCAGATCGACCGGACGAGATGGGTATGTCCATAGGCGGTCTGTTTTGCATGAACCTTCTAATCCCCTAAGCATGAGACTAAAAACGCTGATCGGCTTATTATTGGGACTTTGCCTCTCCCAGTCGCTCGTGGCCCAGGATTACCTGGCGCTCAGCCAAAAGATTCTGAACCGCAATCTCGAACATCCCTACCTGGTCTTCGACAACCAGAGCAAACAGGAGATCCTCGACCGGATTGCCTCCGATCCCACCCAAGCCCAAATCTTCGACCTGCTGTTGCAACAAGGACGTCGACTGCTGCTGACGACCGTCGAGCCCCAACCCTTCCTGGACAACGACGCCAATGTATACAACGAAACGTTCGATTTCGAAAACTTTGTCGGCTTCTATCGGGAGGGTTCCAAACTATTGGCCTTCCTGTACCAGATGACCGGGGACGAAGCGTATGCCCAGAAAGCGTTTCATTACGCCGATCGTCTGTGCGAAATGACCTATTGGGTGCTGGGTCTGCACCGCTACAAGGTCATTCACAAACGGGTCTGGCCTTGGGGGGCCGATGACGATCAGGTGGTGTTCACGTTCGACCTGCACACCAGCGAAATCGCCTTGGCGTTGGGCCTGGTCTATGACTGGATCTACCCGGCCCTCGACAAAGAGCAACGCAATCGGATCCGCAGCGGATTGCTCGAAAACGCCATTCTGCGGGTACGGGGCAACTACGACTATTTCTGGTGGAGCGGCGCCTATCGCTGCAACTGGTCGGGGAGCTGTTACGGCGGGCTGGGGATCGCCGCCCTGTCGTTGCTGACGGAGGATCCCGAGCTGGTGGATGTCGTGGCCCGCAGCTGCGAAGGCATGGTGAAGAACCTGGAACAATACGGCTCCGACAACGGTTGGGCCGAAGGACGCCACTACTCGGTGTACGGTCTTCGGGAGACGATCTCGTTCATGGAGGCGATCAAACGCCTGACCGACGGCCAGCTGAATATGTTCAAGGCCGAAGGGTGGCAACATCCGGCCGACTTCGGGCTGTACGGCATGACGGGCACCTTCAACGACGGCTTTTCGCCCGGCCCGATCGGACAATCGTATTTCTACAACAAATTCATTGCGGAAAACCCCGATCCGGCCGCCATGTACTACCTCGAGACCTACTTCAGCGACAATCGTCGGTCGATGAACTTCTGGGAGCTGATCTGGCCCCGCCCCACAAACGTCAAGGCCCAAAAACCGGCCGTAGCTTCGAAATACTTCCCGAGCATCGAGTGGGCCTTTATGCGCAAAGATTTCGGGGAAGAGAACCTGCAAGTGGCCATCAAATGCGCCCCGATGAACGATCCTCACCACGGGCATCTGGATGCCGGATCGTTTATCCTGAGCTGGCAGGGGGACATTCTGGTGGGAGAGATGGATCAAAAAGTCTATGACCAGTTCTTTTTCACCGAAGACCGCTGGAAATATCTGCATGTACGGAGTCTGTCGCACAACGTGGTGCACGTCAACGGCGAGGAACAGATCCCCTGCAAACACAAAGATCAACCCTGGATCGAAGGGCTGGGGGGTAAGATCGATCATTTCTATACGTCACCGACGTTCGACTACACGTTGATGGACCCCACGAACGCCTATCCCAAACAGGAGATGAAAGGGTGGAAACGGGCCATGATTCTCGACAAACGCACCGACGTGGTGGTGGTGCTCGATCGCATTCGCTGCGAAAAGGGGGCTTCGATCGACCTGTTGTTCCATCCGCGGGTAGAGGTAACAGTCAACGACGGTCGCAGTGCCTCGTTGCAGGGCAAACTCGCCGCCATGGAGATGCAGCCCCTGACGAATGCCCCATACGAAGTCAGCCTGCAGAAGCAGTATGTCGTTCGAGTGGTCAAGAACGACCCGATGCAGATCGTGCCCTGTATCTTCACCTCCCTGAAAGCCCCGGCCGAGGAGACCCTCGTCGCAACGGTATTCTATCCTTCGGCACAGAAGGCGTCGGCACAGGATTTCGTTCTGGATGAAAGTGGTCGCTATCCGGTGGTTCGTTACACGCTGGACGGACAATCCTACGCCTGGGAGATCGCACCGAACGAAGTGAAAGCACTGTAACCGACATGCCTGGCCCCCGTTTGGGAGAAACAGTAAACAAACCGCGGAAGCTGGAAACTTCCGCGGTTTGTTTGATCAGAAGATACGGCTAAAATCACAGAGCCGGCCTGATCGTATCCGTTTTAGGTCTATCCAGCGTTTATCGGGCCCGGCGTTTGAAAACCCACGCATCGGGAAATGCCCCGCTCAAGGCCCGACGTTGTTGCTGTGCCTCGGCTTCACTGCCGACATCGGCCGTATAGACCATGATCTTCCCCGAAGACAATAATAATTTGCGATAGGTTTGGGTAGCATCCTTTTGTCGCGCCGATGCGATGAAACGCTCCGCGTTGGCATCCGTACTGTAAGTCCCCACGACGACATAATAGCGCATTTCGCCCGGCTTGTGGGCTTCGGGGGCTGGGCTCTGGGCTTCCTTCCCGGCAGGACCGACAGGGCCGGTTTTCGGCGTTTTTGGGGCGACTTTCGGGGAGTCGGGCGATGAGGAAGACGCCCCGTTCGCCGGACGCTCAGCCTCCGTACGCTCGATGGCCGCTCCCGATCGAGCTTGAGCGGCCAGATCGCTCTCCGTCAAGGCCTCCAAAGAAGGTTCCGCATCGGCTCCGGATCCTCCCTGCCGCAACGTGCTATCCCCGCTCACCACGGATGCCGTCAAAGGAGTTCCTTCGGCATACGGCGCATCATACGGGGCCGGGCGGCTATTGAGGTAGGTAATCAAACCGGCGGCCAATCCTCCACCGACGATAACCGTCGCCCCGACCCAGAAAAAGATCTGGCGTAACGAATACGGACGGGGTAACTGCACCATGAACGTTCCGGAAGGGTTGAGGGTTCGTTGCAGTTCTTCGGTCGGGCGGAATTTTCCGTCGACAATCTCCCCAATCGACTCCATCCGTATCCCTTCCGGGGTACACACTTCCGACAACCACGCCTCATAGATCGCGCGACTGCCAGCTTCATCGCGGCCGCTGCTTTCGCCGATCAGGCGCAGGATATCGTCATACACCGACACCGGTTCCGGTGCATACCGAACGCGACTAATGGGAGGAATCAACTTTCCGCTATCCTGCATACGGGCCGCCTCGGTCACGACATACAACGCCCCGATGCCCGGCAGGTTAACGCCCCGACGCTGTGCCAGGGCATTAAAAATCAGCATACTGACCGGATCCATAGTTATTTTTTCTTAGGCTTGGGTTTTCCCGAAAAGAAGGCAATGCGCGGCAGCGGAGCCGGATGCTGCACCGGTTTCCGCCAGGCCCACCACAGAATCGCCACTCCCACAAGAATGAACGGAATACTGAGTAACTGGCCCATATTCAGCAACATATTTTCTTCGAAGGCCTCTTGGGGATTTTTCACGAATTCGATCAGGAAACGCACCCCGAACAACACGATCAAGAAAAAACCGAACATCACGCCGGGACGTCGTCGGGCCAGATCTTTCCGATAGTACATCCACCACAAGATGACGAACAGAATCAGATACGAGAGAGCCTCATAGAGCTGTGTCGGATGTTTGGGCAGGATTTCGCCGTTGCGGACAAAGATGAATCCCCAGGGCAGCGAGGTTTCGACCCCATAGATTTCGGAGTTCATCAGGTTGCCCAGACGTACCAGCGCCCCGGCAATGGCTACGGCGATCCCGATCCGGTCCAGCGACCAGATATAGGGCATTTTGTATTTGCGGGAGAACAGCCACAGTCCGATCAATAACCCCACGGCGGCTCCGTGACTGGCCATGCCCCCGTCCCGGATGTAGAGTATTTCGATCGGGTGGGTCAGATAGTACCCCGAAGCGTAAAACAGACAGTGCCCCAGCCGCGAACCGATGACCGTCGAGAGAACCCCGTACCAGAAGATCGAATCGAACATTTTGGGGCTGTAGCCTTCACGCCTCATCATGAAGTTGAACAGATAGGCGCTGATGGCCAGTCCCACCGCCCAGGTCAGGCCGTAGTAACGAATATCGAAAGAGCCGATCGAGATAAAGGTCGGATCGGCATTCCAGGTGACGAACAGAGGCAAAAAAGTATCCATAGCCGTTGAGTGTTTCGACAAAGATAGGAATTTTCCCGAAACGGACCGAAGCCTTTTGCCCGGGGGCTCCTTGAACCTGCCGAAGTCCTTTCTTCCAAGGGCTTTTCGAACCTGCTGGAGCCTTTTCTTCCAGGGACGCTTCGAACCTGTCGGTAGCCTTTCCTCGGGGGATGGATTGCGACAATCGAAGGTAGGCCGGGGAGCAACCGAAACGGCCGGTTATGCTTCAGCGGGAGGTTTGCTGAGGGTGAACGAGAAGGTACTGCCCTCGTTGAGCCGACTGCGCAGATTGATTGTTTCGCCATGCGCTTCGAGGATGTGCTTTACGATCGCCAACCCCAATCCGGTTCCGCCCTGCGCGCGCGAGCGGCTTTTGTCGACCCGGAAAAAGCGTTCGAACACCCGTGGCTGGTACTCCTCGGCGATCCCGATGCCATCATCCTGCACCTCGACCATGATTTTATCAAAGCCATCGATGAAACTGACCGTGATATGCCCCCCCTGACGACCATACTTGATCGCATTGCTGATCAGGTTGAGAATCACCTGACTGATCCGCTTACGATCGGCATAGACCAGCACCGGCAATTCCGAGCCGATTTTGATCCGAATCTCCTTTTTGGAGGCCTCCATCTCGAACGTCTCGGCCACCTCCCGCACCAACTGTACCAGATCGAATGGTTCCTTGTCCATCACCTGTAAACGGCTCTCGTACTGGGAGATATCCTCCAAATCCTGCACGATATTGATCAGACGTTCGATGTTCCGTTCGGTGCGTTCGAGGTATTTCTGATTGATGCTGTCGTCCTTGAGACCGCCGTCCAACAGGGTCAGGATATAGCCCTGAATCGAAAATAACGGCGTCTTGATCTCATGCGACACATTGCCGATATACTGTTTGCGGAACAGCTCATTCTCTTTGAGACGGGCGATCTCCTGGGCGTTACGATCCACCCAATGGGTCAAATCGTCCTGAATCTCCTCGACGATATCGCCTTTCTGCGGCAATTCCCGGGTCCGCAGGTTTTTCGACAACAGCACCTGATAGATCGGCTTAATCCGGTAGAGAACGTATTTGTTGATGAAATAACGGGCTGCCAGAAACGTAAGACCGAAGACACATCCGGATACGATCCCGGTCAACAGCAGATTTCCCGTAAAAACCGACAGACACACCGCCACAACCAAGGCTGCGATCAGACTGATCGCCAAGGCGACGCCATGGATGGTGCGGATTTTGTATTTCACGGCTTGGGACCTCTTATTTGAGGTACTGTTTCATGAGGCGGGCGATGTATTTGCCCACGATATCGAATTCGAGATTGACCCGCGTTCCTACGCGCAACGTATGGAAGTTGGTGTGCTGATAGGTATAGGGAATAATGGCGACCTGGAAGGAGTTTTCGCGGGAATTGACCACCGTCAAGCTGACTCCGTTGACAGCAATCGACCCTTTCTCTACCGTCACATTCCCGGTCGAGGCGTCGTACTCGAAGGTAAAATACCAGCTGCCGTCCGCCTCTTCGATGCGGGTACAAACCGCCGTCTGATCGACATGTCCCTGCACGATATGGCCGTCCAGCAGGGCATCGGGTTTCATGCTGCGTTCCAGATTGACCAGATCGCCCACCTGCAGATCGCCCAGATTGGATTTAATCAACGTTTCCGCAATGGCCGTGACCGTATAACGGTCTCCCTCGATATCGACAACGGTCAGGCAGACGCCATTATGGGCGATGCTTTGATCAATGCGCAATTCAGCCGTAAAAGGACATTCCAGGGTGAAATGTTTGTTCCCCTGTTCTTCACGGATGGCCACCACTTTGGCGGTCGTTTCTACGATTCCCGAAAACATAATGGATACAAGATTTGGCGATAAATGACTCAGGTATTCTTTTTAATGATGATGCCCCGGACCAAAAACAGTTTGCCGAGTTTGGATTTTTCGACCGTAATAGGATCATAATCCTGGG
Source organism: uncultured Alistipes sp. (assembly GCA_944326035.1). Lineage (GTDB taxonomy): Bacteria > Bacteroidota > Bacteroidia > Bacteroidales > Rikenellaceae > Alistipes_A. The sequence continues at coordinate 35,477 of CALVCS010000012.1, forward strand.
TATTGCGAGGCCACAATACGACACGATCCGGATCTTCATCCTGTCGGATGATCCGAATGCCGCTAAAACGGGCCGAACAAATGGCATAGGTCTCCCCCGGGATGAGGGCCGAGAGCGACACCTGTTTCAACATCAGGACGCTGGCAGGCGGAATGTCGGGTTGCATGGCTGTCCCCAGACAGAGGGCGGCCAGATCGCAATCCTCGAACATGGGGAGATTGAGCAGATAGGAGGGTTCGGGTCGCTTATTGCCCAAACGGATCGCCTCCAAGGCATCCATGCCATAAAAAGGAACGCCTGTCGAGGCATTTTGGCGGGACGTAATAAACATATCCCCTTCGCCACTCAACAACCAACCCCGACTAATCGAAGGATACTTGGCGGCAATGAGTTCGGCCAAGTCACGACTGATCCCATTGTTCCCCTTTTTGATTTGATAGAGATTTTCGCTGCGTTTCAGACCGATAGTCAAGGCGAATGAATTGACGGACAATCCTGTCCATTTAATCACTCGTTCCAAACGTTGCCAATTATCCAACATGGGATTTCCTTTGATTTCATGCAAAAATAGGGATAATTCCGGAATGTACAAGCCTCCTGGCCCGGTCATCGACACCGGTACATTCATAAAACCGATGAATTCGAAAATAATTGTGTAAACCGGTTTCTTTTTTCATTTCGGCGTCGGAAAGGGGAAATCCTGCGAAAAAATTTGTAATAACCGCGAAAAAATTGCAACTTTGCCTCCGGATTTTTGTCCGGCCCCCGTAGTTCAATGGATAGAATGACAGATTCCGGTTCTGTTGATATGGGTTCGATTCCCGTCGGGGGTACTTCCGTGTAAAGAGACATCCGAACAAAGGAAAAACGCCGGCTGCTTCACAGCCGTTTTACGAAATCTGGAGAAGTTTTCGTTTCCCTTGTTCGGATGTTTTTTTGTGGACTTTTGGGACTATTTTGAGTCTCGAAACTTGGTTGGTCCAATAGGGTGAAATACCTTTGTAGAGAGGATTAAAATTCTGTCTATGAAAACTAAAGGCACATAGAAAAACAATGTTAGCCTACGGCAAAAAAGTTAAAAAACGCATCCTTTAGCTGGTCTCTACAACTGGGTCAAACCTTTGACCTGGAATAGTGAAATAATAAGGATATGAAAAAACTAATTTTATTTCTCAGTCTCTTTTTATTTGCTTGTCATCTTGGACAAAAAAACAAAGAGCTAAAATGTGAAGAGAATATAAATCAAGCTATACGTTGCTTTGAAGAGTATAAGTTTTATGACGATTCCATAAAATTAGATTCAGCCTTATTGTATTTATCTGATATCGAAGGCAAATGTGAGGGACAACAACAAACCTCGATAAAATTTCTCAAAGTCCAGATATATATGGAGAAAAAGAATTATAAAGATGCCGTCAAAATAATGGAGTCAATTACCGATTCCTTTTCTCCGCCAGAATTAAAGCAAATACTGATTGATAAAATTAAAGTACGGGAGGCTAAAGAAATAAAAGACGAAAACAAACTACATGAATTATATAGTGATATCGTGTATGAGTATGAACGTGCGTTAACTAAAGACATGATAGATTCATTAATAAAACTCCCCTGGACATCAGAACCTCAGATTTCACGTTCATATCGCGGCTTGTTGCCCGAATTATTTTATTATAAAGCAAAAGTAGAGGGTGTAGATAAAGTATTAAGCGAAATAGATTCACTTAAACTGGTTGAAGGTGCAAATCAAGCATTTCTTGATAACCTTAAAAAATATGTTATTCCGGATGAACATCATAATACGCATATGCTTTTTGAATAAGCATTCAAATATCCCACAAATGGTTTGTGGGATATTTTTTGCCGGTTATTAGGAAGATAATGTAGGGTGCCGTAACAACCGAGATTAAATGATTGACTATATTGATACGGAATCATAAATTGTTGCCAATGAGATAACAAAGACGAAAGATATATAAAGCGTTTGCTTTTATTCTTGCTTTCTGAAAGCTCGAAAATTTTAAAGCAGTCAAGGATAAGGTTGATGCTCATGTTCAATTGGCGTGAGCTTTACCATATTTGTGACTGCATGGGTTTTCGAGAACCTCAAAAAACAAAACTGTACAAGCCTTTCAGTTGTCTGAAAGGCTTTTTATTAAAATTTATTCATATTGTGGCTCTTCATTCATGAATATTACATAGTATAGCCCCTTTTTCTTGAAATTTTTATTGTTTTTATCTTTATTTGATTATTTTGCATCATCTGCTATTTAGATCGTTTAGGGCCAGACCTTTCGGCTTTAACGACAAAAGATCCAGGGGCGTGCGAATGGCTGGATGGGATAATAAACCGTTGCGTTACCGTTGAAACCAGGATAGACTAAAAAACAGGATGATGAAACTAAGAGTATTGTTTTTAGCCTTATGGTTACCTTTGCTGGGGTACACTCAAGAGAAGCAACATTTCTTATCGGTATCGGCCGGGGTCTGGGAGAATGATGGAGGGTATTGGTATCAAGCGGTTGATTTCTCTTTCGGCCCAGCCTTTGCCCTCGAGTATCAGTATCTCTGGACGGACCACATAGCTCTTCGCGGGAAGTTCTCTACAGGGGCCATCTCCAGAAAAACAATCGGGGAAATAGCCCGACCCATCAGTGCGACCGCCGGTATTTTATGGACGCCTTTCGGGAAAAAATTTAAAAATTTTCAGGTCGGCGTTTCACCCGGTTATGTCTATTGCCGATACGATTACATGGACGTAGACCGCCCTGTCCGCGACCAGCATCGTATCGCTACCCATCATACCTTCGGCATCGAATATCCCGTCCGCTTTCATTTTATCAATAACGACCGTTATGTATTGGGTCTTAATTTTGACTTAATTACCATCTTTGCGGGCGGTCATTATCAAATATTTACATTGCAGAACATGTTGTCGTTCGGGCTGAAGTTTTAGCCAAGGAGAGCGATCGGGCACCCGATCGGGTCGTCTTTCCGGGTCCAAGAGCCCAACAGTAGACGACCCGCATCCGGGCCGGCCTTCCCATGCAAGGTCGGCACCTACTTCATGGCGATCCTCCTACTGCCCGATTCCGGGAAAGTCCACGTTCCAGGGCCTGGACAAATCCTAAATATTTCTTATTTTTGTAAGAAAGGGAATTGTTCCGAGCCTTTCCCGTTAGAAACTACTAATCGACCCGAATCTGATCATGAACACAAGAGCCTTTATCGCCTGCATCGCGATCGTGGCGCTATGGGCAGGCGGCCGCCCGCTCCAAGCCAAACCCGGAAATCTCACCGTCCATCAATTAAAAACCGAATATCTGGTCAATCCCGTCGGAATCGACGAAATCGCACCGCGCCTGAGCTGGCAGTTATCCACTACGGTTCAGGCCGAGAAACAGACGGCCTATCAAGTGTTGGTCGCCTCGTCGGCCGAATTGCTCCGCCAGAATCGCGGCGATTTGTGGGACAGCGGGAAAGTACCCTCCGAGGAGACTCTCCATATTGTCTATGAGGGAAAAGCCCTCACCTCCCGCCTGGAGGTTTGGTGGAAAGTCAGGGTTTGGGACCGCCGCGGCAAACCTTCCGCCTGGAGTGAACCGGCCCGTTGGAGCATGGGCCTGCTGCAAGAACGCGACTGGCAGGCGAAATGGATCGCCGACAGCGCGGCCATGAAAACCCACATCGAATTGATTCCCAAGGTAGATGGATTCTGCAGCCTGGTCGCCCACCGAGCCGATACCACCCAACGGGTCACCCTCGATCTGGGAACTCCAAAAACCTTCGATGCGATTCGGTTATTTCCGGCCCGACCGTTCGATTATCGGGCCGATGTACCGGGCTTTCTGTTTCCGGTCCGTTTCCGGGTCGAAGTCGCCGACCAGGCGGACTTTTCGGACCTGCGTACAATCGCCGATTACACCCAAGCCGATCTTCCCAACCCGGGCGTCGAACCACAACGTTACGCCGTTCCCTCCACCACCGCTCGTTTTGTACGCCTGACCGTCACCCGCCTGGCCCTGCGCGACGGCGATAATTACGGGTTTGCCCTGGCCGAAATGCAGGTGCTCTCGGGCGAAGAAAACCTGGCTGAAAAGGCCCCTGTCCTTTCGGACGATGCCATCAAACGGTGGAACTGGAATCCCGTATACCTGACCGACGGTATCCTGAAATCGACTCCGCTGGGCCTCGAAATGTACGGGGCCCTGCCGGCCACCTATGCCCGCAAAGGGTTTTCGCTCCAGAAACCGGTCAAAAAGGCGACTCTTTACGTAACGGCCAAGGGTTTATATGAGTTTCGCATCAACGGCCATCGGCTCGGTCATCAACGGCTGGCTCCGGAGTGGACGGATTACCATAAACGCATCAGTTACCAAACCTACGACATCACCCCCTGGATACAACCCGGCGAGAATGCGGCGGCCGCTACCCTGGCCGAAGGTTGGTATGCCGGCGAGTTGTGGGGGACGGGGCGTTTCACCTACGGGAAATACCCGGAACTGCTGGCCCAGATCGAAATCGAGTTCACCGACGGTACCCGCCAGGTCATTCCGACCGACGAAAGTTGGCGGACCACGACCCAAGGCCCGGTTACGGCCTCCGGCATCTATCGGGGCGAAATGTACGACGCCCGCTTGGAATTTCCGGGGTGGGATCGTCCCGGGTTCGACGACCGTCACTGGAGCCCGGCCGGGGCCTTTGTGCCGAACGCTCTCCGACGCGTCGCGCTGCGCAACGAACCGATTCAGGTCGAACAGGAGCGCAAACCGCTCTCGATCACCGAAACGAGCCCCGGGGTCTATCTCCTCGATTTCGGCCAGAACCTGGTGGGGTGTTGCCATGTCAAACTCCAAGGGAAGACCGGGAAAACCGTCACCTTCCGCCATGCCGAAGCGATCTATGATGACGGGAGGTTGTACACGATCAGCATTCGACAGGCTCCGCAGATCGATCAATACACCCCGGCCCAAGACGGCCTCTTCGAATACGAACCGACGTTCACCTACCACGGTTTCCGGTATGCCGAGATTTCAGGGGTAGAAGAGGCCCCCACACCCGACGATGTCGTGGTACGAGTTTTCCATTCGGCTGCCCCCTTCACCGGGAGCTTCTCGTGCTCCAACGATTCGCTGAATCAGCTGATGAGCAATATCCTGTGGACTCAACGCTCCAACCTGATGAGTACCCCCAACGACTGCCCGCAACGCGACGAACGCATGGGCTGGATGGGAGATATCCAGGCATTCGGTCAAACGGCTATGTTCAACATGAATCTGGCGGCTTTCATCACCAAATTCGCGCAGGACATGCGGGACGGCCAGGCAGACGATGGTCGATTCCCGGACTATGCTCCGCATCCGGGGGCCGTCAACGACCCTCGCAAAGGGGCTCCGGCCTGGGGCGATTGCGGGGTTCTGCTGCCCTGGACCGCCTATGTCAACTATGCCGACCGCCGTCTGCTTGAAGAGCAATTTTCGGCGGCCAAAGCTTGGGTCGACTACATTCGGCGTAACAACCCGGATCTGATCTGGCGCAACGGCCGCAACAACGATTATAATGACTGGATGAATGGCGATCAGATCATCACCCCCGGTTGGCCCAGAAAGGGCGCCGAAGTCCCCAACGAAGTATTTGCCACGGCCTTTTTTGCCCGTTCGACCCAGATCGTAGCCCGTATGGCCGAGGTGATCGGCTATCCGGTCGAAGCCGAACAGTACCGCCAGCTGGCCGCAGCGATCAAAAGGGCCTTCAACCAAGCCTTTGTACAGCCCGACGGACACATCCTGGGCGATACGCAAGCCGGCTACGCCATTGCCCTGCATTTCGACCTGCTGCCCGAAGAGCTACGATCGAAAGCGGCCGCCCTGATGGTCGACAACATCCAACACAAATACCAGGGACGACTCTCCACCGGCATCCAGACCTCCCACCGCATGATGATGGAGCTGGTCCGGGAAGGGTATGCCGATCTGGCCTGGAAGCTGATGACCAGTCAGGCTTTCCCCTCCTGGTTATACATGGTCAACAACGGCGCCACCACGATCTGGGAACGTTGGGACGGCTATGTCAAAGGCCGGGGCTTCTATCAGGAAAGCAACACCAACTCCATGAACCACTGGGCTTTCGGATCCGTCGGGGAGTGGATGTGGCGTTACATTGCGGGGTTGAATCCCGACGAAGCGCAGCCCGGCTGGAAGCATTTCTTCATCACGCCGATTCCGGGCGGGAAGGTCACATGGGCCAAGGCCGACTATGAGAGCATTCGGGGTAAAATCTCCAGCCATTGGCAGATCGAACAGGGGGTTTTCCGGCTCAAGGTTGAAATTCCGGTGGGCACCTCCGCCACCGTTCGTCTACCGGCGGATCGAGCCTCCGGCATTACCGTAAACGGCCAACCGATCGAACCCCTCTCCTTTGCCCACCGGGTCGCCACCCTGGAACTCGAATCGGGCCGCTATGAGCTCGAATCACCCTTCCAGCAGGAATAACCCATCTTTCGGAAGAACCGGGGAAAATCGGGCGATTTTCACCCATTTTCTCCCGGTTTCGCTGAATTCTTCTGCCTCAACAAGACCCCCACAAAAAAAGGCTCCTTCGAGGAACCTTTTTCTTGTATCCTGTCTCAGCGAATTTACTTGATATAGGCATTCAGATGTCCGTTACGCACCAGGTATTCGGCGATCTGTACGGCATTCAGGGCCGCCCCTTTGCGAATCTGGTCGCTTACGCACCAAAAGGCCAGTCCGTTGGGGTTGGACAAATCCTGACGAATCCGCCCCACATACACGCTGTCCTGTCCGGCCAGCGGTAACGGCATCGGATAACGTTGACGCTGCGGATCGTCCATCAGCACCACCCCTTCCGCACTGGAAAAGGCCTTACGCGCTTCGTGCACCGAGATCGGACGTTCGGTTTCCACCCACACCGCTTCGGAGTGAGCCCGCATGACCGGTACCCGCACACACGTCGCACTCACCTCCATATCCGAATGCATGATTTTACGAGTTTCGTTATACATCTTCATCTCTTCCTTGGTGTAGCCGTTATCCATAAAGACATCCACCTGCGGAATGACGTTGAACGCGAGTTGAAAAGCAAATCGTTCCACCACCGGTTTTTCGCCCCGCACGATCTGTTCGTGCTGCATGGTGAGTTCCTGCATCGCGGCGGCACCGGCACCGCTGGCCGACTGATAGGTCGACACATGCACGCGACGAATCGGGGAGAGCTGCTGAATCGCCTGCAAAGCCACCACCAACTGAATCGTCGTACAGTTCGGGTTGGCGATGATATTGCGCGGCGGATTGATCGCGTCCCGAGGGTTCACTTCCGGCACGACCAGCGGCACATCGGGGTCCATCCGGAAGGCGCTCGAGTTATCGATCATCAACGCACCATACCGGGTAATAGTTTCGGCAAACTCTTTGGAGGTTCCGGCTCCGGCCGATACGAAGGCCAGATCGACGCCTTTAAAATCGTCATTATGCGCCAACAGACGCACCGTGATCTCTTCTTTTTTGAATTTATACTTCCGACCGGCGCTGCGTTCGGAGCCAAAAAGCAACAATTCGCGAATGGGGAACTCCCGTTGTTCGAGCACCTTCAGAAACTCCTGTCCGACGGCCCCGCTGGCACCCACGATGGCAACTCTCATAAGGCGTTAAGATTTGATATTGGGACGACAAAGATACGGTGTGAAAAGCAAAGAAACAACAAATAACGTCCTCCTTCTCCCCCTGATTTCCGGAAAAAACACCCCGGTCATCATCCCCGATAGCGTCGCCCGGGCCGGGTTCGACAGTTCGGACAGGAAGACCTCTTTGGAACTCGGGTGGGATCCCTCACCGGAACGGCATCCGAAAAGGGAGCAAAAGCAGGCCGGAAACGACCGATAACATCCGGTGAATTTCTCCGGTATCTCCTGGGAGCAGCGACGGATACGATCAATCGAAGAATTCATCCTCTTCGGGGACGCGCGGCGCAATGCTTTCGCTACGATCGTCGCAATCGTAAATGACGGCCCCCACCGGAATCGGGAAGAGGTCCGACTGCGAAATGCCCAGCGAGGGATTAGCATAGACCTGCGTCATGAAATTCCCGTAGATCGGCAACGCCGAACGGGCACCGTCCGCTCCGGAGATGAGATGCACGCTACGATCTTCGGCACCGACCCAAGCCCCGGCAACGATCTTGGGCGTCACGCCGACAAACCAGGCGTCGGAGTTGTTCTGCGAGGTTCCGGTTTTGCCGCCCATTTCGCCCTTGAAGTTATAGATCCAGCGCAGACGTCCGGCGGTTCCGTTGAGCACGTTTTTCAACATTCCCAACATCGTGTACGCGGTCTGTTCGCTGATCGCATCATGTGAAGCGGGCGTAAAGGTCGCCAATACATTGCCGTGGCGATCCTCGATCCGCGTCACGAAAATCGGTTCGATAAACACCCCACGGTTGGCAAACGTTCCATACGCCCCGACCAGTTCGAAGAGCGAAAAGTCGGGAGTCCCCAGACAGAGGGCGTACACCGGATCGATATAGCTGTGAATCCCCATCTTGTGGATGTAATCGGCCACGGCACCCGGATTGCCGGCCTGTTTCATGATCCAGGCCGAATAGTTGTTGCGGCTGTTGGCCAACCCCCATTGCAGCTGCCGGGGTTTATCGTCATAGACCACTTTCCCGGCCTCTTTGGGCTGCCAGGCATCGCCGGTTTCGGTCGCGATGGTCACCGGGCGGTTGGGCACCAGCGTACAGGGCGTACAGTTGAGCTGATCGACCGCAAACGAATAGATAAACGGTTTGATCGTCGATCCCACCTGACGTTTCCCCTGTTTGACCATGTCGTATTTGAAATAACGGTAGTTGGGGCCCCCTACATAGGCTTTCACATACCCCGTCGAGGGGTCGATCGCCACGAACGACGCCCGCAAAAACTGCTTATGATACAGAATCGAATCGTAAGGACTCATCACCGTATCGCGTTCTCCCTGGTAGGAGAAGACCTTCATGGGAACCGCCTTTTTGAAATCGGCCATGATTTCGTCCATGGTTTTGCCGTCGCTTTTGAGCTCCCGATAGCGATCGGTCTGACGGATCGCATTGAGCATCACCCGATCGATCTCCTCCTTCGAAAGGTTGTTGAAGAGCCGTTTGTTGCGTTTGACCTGGCGATCCATTTCGGGTTGCAGCTTCTGGCTCAAGTGCCCCTCCAGCGCCTCTTCGGCATACTCCTGCATGGTGGCATTGATGGTCGTATAGATCTTCAGCCCGTCGCGATACAGATTATAGTCCGAGCCGTCCGACTTCTGATTCTTCAGACACCAGCCATACAACGGATTGTTTTCCCACTGTTCGACGGCCTGTTCGTAGTCCCACTCCTGCAGGAACTGATTCCGGGTCGGTTTGGGCGAGGTCATCACCAAACGCAGCATCTCGCGGAAATAGGTCCCGGTGCCGGCATTGTGCGAAATCGGTTGATAATCCAACTCGATCGGCAGCGCCTGAATCGAATCGCACTGAGCCCGGGTCAGGTATCCCTTTTGCCGCATGCGGTCGATCACCAGGTTCCGGCGAGCCATGGCCCGTTCGGGGTTACGCACCGGGCTGTAACGGGTCGGTGCATTGACCACCCCCACCAACATGGCCGCTTCCTGAACATTGAGCTCATCCGGCGTCTTGTTGAAGAAGGTCCGGGCCGCCGATTTGATCCCGAAAGCATTGCTGCCATACTCCATGGTATTGAGGTACATGGTCAGGATCTCTTCTTTCGTGTAATTATGTTCGAGCATCACGGCCGTGATCCACTCCTTGAGTTTGGAGATCACCAGTTTGGCCTTGCGAGCGAGGGCATTCCGGTTGACGGTATCCCGCGGATAGAGGTTTTTAGCCACCTGTTGAGAGATCGTACTACCTCCCCCCTGGCCCTGACCCAGACCGATGGTCCGTACGGCCACACGGGCCAAGGCGATAAAATCGATCCCCGAATGGGCATAGAAACGCACATCTTCGGTAGCGACCAACGCCGCCACCAGGCTGGGGGAGAGATCCTCATAGTCGACATAGGTTCGGTTCTGCACGAAGAAACTGCCCAGCAACGCCCCATCTTCCGAATAGATTTCGGTGGCCAGATTGCTCTTCGGGTTTTCGAGTTCTTCAAAGGTGGGCAGTTTCCCGAAGACGCCCAGGCCGATCAACAGCAACAAAAGCAAGATCAGGGCGATCGGGGAGATGATCACAATCCAAAAACATTTGATTGCGGTAGGAGTCTTAAGTTTTTCGATGATTTTCCGAGCCATGAAAGCGGGCATATTTTTCTCGCTACAAAAGTACAATATTTCTCTCAAAATCCTCTGTACGGGTCCGTTTATTGTGGGAAACGACTCTCGCTTCCCCGGACTCCGCCAGCGTGCAGCCTTTTTTGCTATACAACTTACAACGCTCCACGGAACGAAGATATTTTATTAACGCCTATTTTCTTGGTGTCTCAAGCAAGCCTTTAGCTCCCTCCAAACCCATTCTTTCGTACTCTCCCGGCATGCTATTTCGTTCCGGTATGTTGGACGCTCTCCAAAGCAAATAGAAACGTGGCCGCCGTCCACCCCATCATCTCGCTGCAAGGATACTCGGCATCGTTGATCTCTCCCTCCCGCGTATATTTCTCATACAGAAACCCCGGATGCCGCGTTCCATCCCCATATTTGAACGAGGGATAGGTCGCCGGTTGGGGATCGACGAAGTTGCGGGTCACCGTATTGAGCCATCGCATGGCGACCTCCTGCGCCTGACGGTGATACCCATAATTTTTCAGGGCACCGATGGCGATAAACTGCATGGGCGCCCATACGGCCGCATCCCCCCACTGATAATGAATCTCCTGCGGTAAGGTCTCACACACGACCAATCCGCCGGGATATTGGAACAACGACAGGTTTTCGCGAATCCGATCCGCCTTGTCGGCCGGCGCCAACCCCCAATACAACGGCATCAGGGTCGCCAAAGAAGCTACGGTCGAAAAACGTTGATGCACGAAATCGTAATCCATATAGACTCCTCGCTCCTCGTTCCAGAGGTATCGGTCGATCAATGCCGCCCGTTCGGCAGCTCGTTGGTTCCAATCCATCGACCCCTCCAGGCCAAGTTCCTGTTCATAAAACGCCAAATCTCGCTCATATTGATACAAATTGGCATTCAGGTCAACGGGGATAAAATCGTTGCAACGACCCTCAAACCGAGGGGTGAAATCCATCGTTTCCGCTTCGGAAAGCCGATGGGAAGCCACCTCCACTTTCTCATCGGGCGTAGCCTGGTCGGAGAGCTTGAAACGGGTTTTGAGCACCCGATCATAAAATTCGATCAAGGCAGCCGTATCGGCATGATTGGAGAATCGTTGGAGTCCCTCCAACGGCGTCCGATGGTCTTCGATAAGATTTCCGTTGGCATTGGTCCAGAATTCGTACTCCTGGAGAACGGCCCGATAAGCCCGCCTCAACCATGCGGTATCTTTTTGCGGCGATTTTTCCCAGAAACTACGTACCATCATGCTGAAATAGGGGGTCTGACTGCGATCCTCCCCCCAACCGTTTGCATTGGGCACAAAACCGAGTTTTTCGATTTCAAAAATAAAGTTATCCAGATTATTCCGGGCCTGATCCCAAAACCCCTCCATCATCAACCCTTCGTTAATGAAGTAGAGGTCCCAATAATAGAGCGTTCCCGGATTCAATGCAAAGCTATAAGGCTTGGGCAGCGCCGACGTCGTATCGACATACGAGAGAAAATTCGCCCGTATATACGCCTCGATTTCGGGCCATTTTTCCGGATAGACAGCCTGGACAGAGGATCTGCAAGCGCTTTGCCAGCACATCCCGACGGCGGCCAGGAGCGTGATACAACTCGATGTGAACTTCATCGGCTCATGGTTTTAGGTAGCAAACAAAGATAAAAATTTTTTCGAACGAAGCACCGGATCCTTTCTGCGGTTTCCTCACTGAAGCATGATTCAGTGATCTGCGGCACAATCCCCCTCCTTCGGAAGAACTTGCCGACGTTTGTTCGATCCGCCTTGCCTCGGACGGGCGGCATCAACCCCCTGACCGCTCGCGCACAAAAATGGGGAGGCGACACCGAACGCCTCCCCAACCAACAGAATACTCGCCGGTGTTAATAGGCCGGATTTTGTTGAATATCGTGATTATACAGCGTTTCACACAGAGGAATCTGCCAGGTAAAAGCATTCCCGGCCGGCACGACACCGGCACTGGTATGGTTCGTTTCGCCGCTCTGACGATCGACACCGATACCCCAGCGTTTATTCCGCAGCCACTCGATCCCTTGTTCGCCCCACATTTCGATGCGCGTTTCCAATTGGATGCGAGACAACAACGCCGCCCCGCTTTCGGTCACGGCCGACGCCCCACGTGCCGTCGTCAATTTCGACAAGGTCGCCTGAGCCTCCCCGTCCTGTCCCGAACGAGCCTGTGCTTCGGCCTTCAGCAACACGGCTTCCGAATAGCGCATCACCACAATGTCCTGCTTATATTGGGCACTGGTCGATCCGTCCGGTGACACCTTGGCAGCAAATTTCAGGTTGGCATAAGCCGGCACATTATCGGTCACCGTACTCTTTTCCCCGAAATAGTAGTTATGTACCGGGGCTTCCAAAAAGTTCTGCCGACGAATATCGTTCGGTTCGATCTGGTCGAAGAGACGCTTGTCGATACACATAAACCCGAGCCGCGACCCGCCATAACAATCATCGCCGATACAGTTCATCCATCCCGGGAAGTTCGATCCGGCATACGATCCGGTCAGCACATTGGAGACCTCCACCCCGAAAATCACTTCGGGATTGATGGCTGCATCCACCCGTGAAAACGCCGTGAACTGCGGAAATCCATTCGGGTCGCCCGTACGATCTCCGATGTAGTTTTCCGGCGAAATGAACTGATTGTCGTACTTCGTTTCCAGCAGATCCACCGCCTCGATCACCTGATCCCACGCGCCGGCCGCATAGGCGGCCCGTGCCCAGATCATACAGGCGACCCCCAGATCGATATCGTTCGGGGCATCGGTGAATCCGGTTCCCGCGGCCTGGAACAGCTGTACGGCTTTGCCGGCATCGTCCAGGATATGGGACCACACGACAGAAGCCGCTTCCCGAGAGCGCGGATCCTGATACGGATCATAGGTGTCATAATAGGGAACTCCCGCCACACTGGAGGCATTGGCCTCGGTATAGTTGTCCGACCACATCTGCATCAGCCACAGATACAGATAAGCCCGCATGGCCAGACCCGACGCTTTATAAGAGGCCTTTTGCCGCTCTTCATCGGTTTCCAGGTTCTCTTCTTTGACATCATCCATAAGGTTCAACATCGAGTTCACCGAGCTGGAGATGTGTCCGTACAGCCACGTCCACATATTGCCGTTCCAGCGATTGCTTTCGCCCTGGATCTCGGTAATATTGACATACTGGTTATACGCATCGCTCGTATTGCCCATAAAGACTATGTCGTTGGACTTGACCCCCATGGCCCACAAGTGCATCGACGTGAGGTCCGAGATGCGGAAATCGCCTCCCGGCACACCTTGCCAGAAGATACTGGGCAGGGCATCGGCCATCGGTTTTACGATCGTGGTCAGGTTTTGATCGAGCACTTCCTGAATTTGCTCATCGGTAATGTTGTTGGGAGGAGCCACATCCAACTTACTGTTACAAGCACTGCTCAGCAGTCCCAACACCGCAACGGTTACAATATATTTTTTCATGATTGACACGATTTAGAAAGTAACATTGACACCCAAAGACCAGGTTCTGATCGGCGGATAGACCATCGATCCGACTTCGAAACCTCCGATCATCGACATACGAGGATCGATGCCGTTTTTCGTCGAAATCAACGCGATGTTATCGCCGGACACATAGACACGAATGCCGCCCAATCCCCATTTTTGGATCAGTTTGTCGGGCAGGTTGTATCCGATCGTCATATTCTTGAAGCTCAGATACGAGGCATCGTACAACGTCTTATTGGTATAGCGCTGGGAAGCCACCGTCACCCCGGTCGTATAGACCGATTGTCCGGCCATCTGCATCGGGAATTCGGCCGTCCGGTTTTCCGGCGTCCAGGTATTGTTCAACAAATCGGAAGAAACCTGAGCACCCAACACATTTTCGTGCCAATAGAGGTTATACCCATATTCGTTACTGAAGAATTTACCGCCGATCTGGAAGGCGAACTGTGCCGAAAAGTCGAAATTCTTATAGCGGAACGAGGTTCCGAAACCTCCGGTCAGGGTGGGGAGGGCATCCCCCATTTCATAGGTCGACGCCAAGGTATAGTCGGTGGTGGTGACATCGCCTCCGACCGGCGTGTCGATAAAGCGACCGGCCGAATGATCGTCTTCGGTCACTTTATGGTAATACAGGGCCAATCCCGAGTTCGGATCGATCCCGGCATATTTATAGGACTGCAAATTGTAGTACGATTTGCCCACGGCTCTCCGGAACTGCAAATTGCCCTTTCCGTCGGTATGGCTCTCTTCGATGTAACCGATTTCCGGATCGATCACCCCTTCGGGCAGACTCTGAAGGGTGTTTTTATTGTGGGCAAAATTCAGGTTGAAGTCCCAGAGAATGTTATCGTTCTGGATGATGTTCACACCCAATTCGACCTCCAGACCGGCATTGAGCATCGATGCGGCATTGGCCGTCAGCGAAGTCACCCCGACCGAAGCGGCTACGGGACGGTTCCAGATCATATCTTCGGTCAACCGACGATAATAAACGATCGTCCCCCAGAGGCGATCCCAGAAACGAAAATCGACACCCACATCGAGGGTACTGATCGTTTCCCAGGTCAGATTCGGATTACCCAACGCCCCGCGTTTGATCTGATAGATTTGCTGATTGACCAGGTCGGTACTACCATTCGAGAAGGTCCACAGATTGTAGCCGGAATAGAGTCCGACGCCGCTGGCATTCCCCATGGTTCCGTAGCTCACCCGCAATTTCAGGTCATTGATCCAGGAGGCATCGGACAGCCAGGCCTCCCGCGAGAGCCGCCAGGCCGCCCCGACGGACCAGAAGGTACCCCACCGTTTGGTATTATCCCGGAAGCGCGACGATCCATCGAAACGCAGGCTGGCCGACACATAGTATTTGCTGTCGTAATTGTAATTCCCCCGGAAGAAATACCCTTCCAGGGCCGAAATGCTATGATCCGACGAGAAGGGGCTTCCGCCCAGATAGTTGGCGGCATTGCTCGATCCGATAAAGTTAGCCGGGGCTTCGAAGCCCGGAATCAGGGAGTGGGTCTGACGGATCAACATATTGCGATACTCATCCCGGGTATATTCATGACCCAACAGGGCGTCCACATGATGTTTGCCGAAATCGTGCGACCAGTTGAGCAATTGTTGGGTGTTCAGCGAGAGGCTGTTTTTCATATCCTGACGCATCGATCCGGAGGTACCTGCCCCGGCACTGGCCGTTTGGTTGTAATACCGTTTTTGGTAATTGCCCCAATAGTCGATCGACAGATTCGAGGTAAAGGTGAAATCCTTCAGGAACGTAGCCTCCAAATAGCCTCGTCCCGAGAGGTCGTTGGTGATCAACGTCCAGCGGTCGTTCGTCAAGAAATGCCCCAGGTTACGTCCCACCGAAGATCCGGAGATCCCCCGACGAGTAGCGCCCAGGGGCGAATAGGTCTCGCCCGTCCCGAAATCGTACGTTCTGTTGCCATTTTCATCCAGGATCACCTGGCCATTCTCGTCGTAAGCCCAAATCGGCTTCACGGCTTCCATCCCGTTAATCCAATAGAAGGGATTTTCGCCCGAGTCCCCGGCATTCCATCCGTAACGGGTAGGCGCCTGCTGGCGTTCACGCCTCACGTAGGCAAAATTGATTCCGGCCCGCAACCATTTGGTGGCCTGGAAATTGATATTGCTTCGAGCGCTGTACCGACTGAAATCCGAACCCTTAATATACGACGGATCCGACAGATACCCCAGCGACACATAATAGTCGACCTTATTTTCCACCGCGCCGGAGGCCGACAAGTTATACTCCTGACGGAACTTGTTTTGCAAGAATTCATCGGCCCAGTCGTCTTTCCACAACAAGCGGGCCTCGGGATTGATTTTCCCGTCGGTACCCACCAGATAGGCCCCGCTCATGGTCGAGCTCGTCAGATCGCCCGAAGGCGTATAGATCGCACCCGGCACATAATACGGCATATAGTTCCCCAAACCGTTCCGTTTGAAAGAGGGATTATTGGGATTGGTGTTGCCGTCCCAGTCGAAGAGGTGTTGGCTGGCAAACAGAGCCGCATCCTCATGACTCATATTCGGGTTATTGATGTTGGTCGTAATGCCTTTCGAATCTTCGAAATTCCGATACCGAGCAGCATTGTAGAGCGATTTCCAGGTGTATTCGTAGACATCGGCATAATCGGTGATCTTGTCGAGTTTGAACGGCCCCACCTGGTTGATTCCCCACTTGGCATCCAAGGTAATGCGCGGTTTTCCGGCCTGCCCTTTCCGGGTGGTGATCAGGATCACCCCGTTCGCCCCCCGGGACCCGTACAAGGCATTGGAAGCCGCATCTTTGGAGACCACCATCGATTCGATATCCCGCGGATTGAGCATGGAGAGTGCATCGTCCGACGTGGCGGGCACGCCATCGATCACGATCAAGGCGCTATTGTTGGAGTTAGCGGAACCCACCCCGCGAATCACGATCTGCGCATCTTTACCGGGCTGACCATCCAAAGCGGAGTATTGTACCCCGGGAATCGCCCCTTCCAGGGCTTTCGAAAGGGTCGAGTTGGACTGACGTTCCAGAATTTTGGTATCAATGGCGCTGAGCGACCCGGTCAAGTCCTTTTTTTTCGCCGTCCCGAAGGCCACGACCACGACATCGTCCAGGGAGGTGGCATCACTTTTCAGGGTAATCTGGAGGGTGGTGGAGGTTCCGGTGACCAGTCGCTGTGTTTTCATACCCAAATAACTGAACACCAATGTGCTTCCTTGTTTCGCCTGGATCGAGAAAGAGCCATCTACACCGGTAGACGTTCCTTGATCCGATCCTTCGATGACTACATTCGCGCCGACAATGGGTTGTCCGTCTTCGGCACTCTTCACCGTCCCGGAATAGGTCCGGATCTGTGCTTGGCCGGTCATCACACCGAGTATGACCACCAGACATGTCAGCATGGAGCGTAACAATACTTTCATAACAGATGGATTAATAGTTAGTAATTAGTGAGTAGATAGACGGCAGCTCAGGATCGTCCCGTTTCGGGTTAGGCTTCCGAAGGGCGTCCATGACCAAGATCCCGAACCTCGAACCCCTGAATAGGATTTCGAAACTCGGGTCATCGAGACTCGTTGATCGATTAACGATCGATTAAGCGGGAGAGAAAAAAGGAGATAGGCATAGTCAGTTAGGTTAATTAGGTTTAGTTAGGTAAAAGAAATGAGTTAGTTAAGTTAGTTAGGGTTGGGTCAGTGAGGGGATCGCCACGGTTTTCCCGTTTGATCGGTCGGTACAGGCATTTCATGTCCTCCTGAAGACCGTTTCCGTGAGACAACTGCAGGGATCCTTTACAAATTTATTCTTATTTTTCGAAATAACAAATGAATAGGCCAAAAATGCATGCCCTGGCATAACATTCATAAAATTCTGTTTGTCAGTATTATACCTTCTAAACAGATCGAAAAAGAGCCTCTTTTTTCACCCTATATGCCTCTTTTTCGAGTCGTTGCATCGCCTCCCCTCGGGTTTCTGTCAAGCGCATCGCTTCCCCCGATCGGACGCATAGGAAGCGGTCGATTGGGGGGTTATGGAGCCGTTATGGGACGGTTTGCTGTGCTCATCTCCGCACCCCTCTCCTCCGCTCGGATGCTGAACCGATAGGCGGTTCGTCCATCCTCCCGAGCAGCCTTCGGGCCGTTCGATCACTGGGCTGAGGGTGTGGCCGATGGCTGACTTTGTCGACGGTGCGCCAAGATCTCCGGCATATGGTCGAGGGTCCAACCCACCAAGGCCTCGATATGGGGCATCAGATCTTCACCCATCGCCGTCAAGGCATACTCCACACGAGGCGGGACCTCGGCATAAAGGGTTCGGACGATCAATCCGTCCTGTTCGAGCGACCGCAACGTCACGGTCAACATCCGCTGGGAGATATCCCCCAAGGAACGAGCCAATTCACTGAAACGCAACGTTCCGTTCGCCTTCAACGACACCAAGACCAGCACCGACCACTTGTCCCCGAAACGACACAACACATCCCGAACCGGACAAGGACCTTCGTGATGAAAATTTTTAATTTTTTTTTCGTCCATAGCGCACACATTCTCAACATTCGTTACTTCCAGGTAAGCGACTTTCCTTTTTGTGCCCTCTTGTTTCCAAGCCTCCAAACCCCTACCTTTACACTACAAAAGTAAGTAACTAATCAATCAATAGTATCATTTTCGTTTAAATTTCAGTAATCATGGCAAAGAAAGTAGCGATTCTGGCCGTCAATCCGGTCAATGGCTTAGGGTTATTTCAGTATGCAGAGAATTTTTTCGAAAACGGCATTCCTTTTCGCACCTTTGCGGTCGCTGACACGCCGCACATCCGCACCAATTCGGGCATTGCGATCACGCTGGACGATACGGTGGCCCAATTAAAAGGACACGAAGCAGAATACGATGCCGTTGTCTTCAGTTGCGGAGATGCCATTCCTCGCTTTGCCGAACAGGCTTCGGCCTCGTACAATCAAGACATGTTGAGCGTTCTTAAGGCCTTCGGACAAGCCGGCAAGCTCCTGATCGGCCACTGTGCCGCTGCGTTGATGTTCGACCAATGCGGGATTGTTTCCGGGTGTAAAGTGGCCGTACATCCGATGGCCAAACCGGCAATTCAACAGGCCATCGCCACCGATGCCGCCTTCGAAGTCGACAGTCGGGTTCTGACGGCCCAAGATGAAAAACATCTGCCCGCCCTGATGCCCCATCTGCTCGACGCCCTGCGATAAATGTAGCCTTTTCACACCATCCACCAAAACCTCCGCCGCTGTTCGTATCCAGTGGTGGAGGTTTTTGTTTCGTGCCCTTCGACCTCAAACGGTCTGGCTATAACGGCAATGTCAGGTGAATACCACTGATCACCCCTTTCCGGTCGCTGGGTTTATAGACATAGATGCCCACCGAAGTATCATTGACCGGCATTCTCAACAGACGCATATCGAAAAAGATCTCTCCGCCATAGGAGTGCAAGGTGTGCATGGAAGCACGTCCGGTTTTGGGCGAGACCATTCCCTGATAGCGGGCATAATCGAAATAGGCTTTCAGTCGGATACGGTTGAAATAGACGATGCTGTTGATGCCCCAGTCGGGGTAACACAACGGCAGTTGATAATCCACCGAAAAAGCACCATAACGGGCAGCGGCCCAGGTATATTGCGCGCCTCGCGGGAAGAGGTCCTTATAATAGAACTGATAGAATTTTTGACTTTGATACTGGAGATTTCCCCGCAACATCAGGCTGTGATGGGGGGCGACCCCCGGTAAATAGAGGCGACCGAAGAGCGAGTAGACCGATCCGAAATCACCTCGAAAGGGGGCCAGGGCTCCGGAAATTTTCAGGGCATATCCCCAGCGGGGCAAGAAATCCCGATGGGCCATGCGTGCCTGTTCGACATAGTTCAACTCCCAAACCAGCCGGCTGAGTCCCGAGTTGGCGCGGTTTCGGACGGGATCATAAAGCAATGCATTGAAATAGAGCAGTTCCACCCGGGGTGTCAAGACCCTCAGATGGGCCCCCGAGGAGAGATACATCGGCAAATAGGCCGACGCCTCCAACTGGAAATGGGATTTCAGCACCGACGACGGCACGGAGGTCTGATCGTCGAATCCATACATCAAGCGATTCGATTGGCTGTATTCGGCGGCTACCTCGAATTTCGGAGCCAACCCCCCATAATTGAGACGTCCCCGAGCCATATGGCCCACCTTGCCCGAATAGGCATACGAAACCGTAGCGGTCGTATTGCTCAACAGATTCTGACTCATGAACGTAGCCCCGAAGTTCGCTTCGACCTTATTCTCTTCGACAATCTGAAAAGGATTGAAGCTCAAGGGCATCCAACTGTGGACATGGAACAGGTTCAGGTTTTTCCGATAGGGCTTCTGGTCGAGCACCGTATCCGGAGCCGTCAGAGTCGGCACCTCATTCAGGTCGGGAACCGGCCATCGGCGGCGAGGCGGATTCACGACATTCTCCGGCAATCGGGCATACGACAGCGGCGACAGCGAGTCGGTATCGACACGCTGCGTCGCCAGCCGATACCCCTCTCGGGTATAGGTGGTGGCATAAAATCGGCCCGTCGTGTCCGGCACCGAAGGGGAGACCGACCCGTAACGCGAATCGGTCAGACGATACTCCTGCCGGGTTTTCAAATCGTAGAGATGGATTTCATCTTTCCCCGAACGGATGGAGTTATAGACCAGCTTACCCTGTCCCGCCCGCAGGTTGTAGAGCGACGAATAGGAGGGTTGTGTGATCGGTTCCAGTCGACCCACGTTTCGATCGACCCGATAAAAGGCCATCCCGGCATCACTCAGCCCCAAAAGGGCCAACGTACCGGTCTGATCGTCATAGGCCAGTCCATGCACCGAAAGGGTGTCGGGCAGGACGATCGAACGTTTCCCGGTCTCATCGAGGCGATAACGGCCCGTATAATCATAGCCCACCGTGACCACCCCACCATCGGGCAGGGGCGTTGCATACAGCGCGTTTTTCCGATCCCGGAACCGATAGCGACGTTTTGTCCGCAGATCGTACCCCACCACCCGGGAAAAAACCCGTTGATCCCAAAACAGGCTGTTACGAAATTCGGTCCACCACACCACGCTATCCCGCAGAACAGGCGGCGTACTGATCGAACCCGTATAGACGACCGTTTTTTCGGTGCCTGTGCGAGGATCGACACTGACCAGTCGATTGGGTCGATCCAGATCGGTTTTGAACGCCAAGAGGGTCGTATCGTTCAACGGCATCGGCGCACTGTAGGTGGTATAACTGGTCGTCGGCGTTTCGATCAGGGTCGTGCTGTTCGGGGTAGCCGGCAGCGAGCGCCAAAAGGTCCGCAGATCTTCGAACGTCTGATCGAAAATCCGACTCGTCGACGTTTTATAATACTTCCCCAAAGCGATTCGGGTTGTTGCCAACGTATAGGGTCTTCGCGATGCATAGTCCATCACCCGATCCCAGATATCGTCTCCGTAACGCTCCCGCGACCAGGCGGTCAACTGATACCCCAACTGATAGTGGTCGGGGATAAAATCCCGATAGGAGCCACAAAACCATTTATCCCGTCGAAACCGACGTGGCGTTCCTTCGGTCAGATAGGCCCGATATTCGAGGGTAAACGAGGGCTGCAACGCCCGTCCAAAGGAGGAAAATTGGGTTTCGGCCATGGTCGCATCGCCTTCGAGCAGCCAAACCGGCACCAAAGCCGAACTGATCAATCCGGACTGTTCGCCGATAAACCATCCCAACGGCTTCATAAACCCCTGGTAGAGGTTGCCATATTGCACGGCATGCCGATATTCGTGAGCGGTCAGCTGTTTGAGCCACGGCATGGCATAGAGTTTTTGATCGGGGATAGTCCGCAATTCGATCCGTTTGGGGGCCCACAACACCAGGCCATTCGCCATCATGTTCTGGGTGTGGAGGATGGCCGGCATCTCCAACGGCTCATGCGTAAAGCCGTAGGTGATATAGGGGCGCAACGTGTCCAGATAGGCTGCCACACGGGCCGCCCCCTGCATATAATAGTCCGGATAGATGATTCGTCTCGAGATAGCCTCGCTCTGTTTCCATCGAATAGAAGCCGGGGATCGTCCCTGGTCGTAATACTGGGCCCGTACCGAAAAGACACTCAAACAGGCGATCAACAAACATCCCCCCCACAACCACCTGTGACGACCATGGCCATCCTGCCTCTCTTTCACCCTTTCGGATCGGCTGTATGCTTTCATTAACCTCCTGCTTTTTTCGCCCGATACCCCGCCTTGAGCAGTATATCCACCACGCGGTCGCGGAAATCGCCTTGAATGATAATCTCTCCCTCCTTGGCCGTACCGCCCACCCCGCATTTGCTTTTGAGCAGGCGTCCGAGCTCTTTCAAATCGTCTTCACTCCCCACAAAACCCTTCACCAGCGTCACCTGTTTGCCAGCTCGGGCTTTGCGGTCGAGCCACACCCTCAAATTCTGTTGGGCCGGCGGCAAGGTTTCGGGTACCTCCTCCGTCTGGGTTTCATACACGAAGTCGGGGTTGGTCGAATAGACCACATTCAGACGACTTTTCCAATCGTTATTGCTCATCGTTTTCGTCTCTTCCTGAATCCTTAGAAGGGCAGATCATCCACATCTTCGCCAGCCGACGAGGCGATTTCCGAAGCATTCATCGAGGGAGTTCCGCTCGAAGCCGCCCCATATCCCGCGGATGTCGAAGCCCCATAGCCTGAGGTTGACGAGGCTCCATACCCCGACGTCGGTGCCGAATAACCCGATGTCGCATTGCCATACTCCGACGACGAGGCGTTATCGCTACGCCGACCCAACATCTTCATGTCATTGGCCACGATTTCGGTCGTAAAACGGCGATTCCCGTCCTTATCGGTCCACTCCCGGGTACGCAGACTCCCTTCGATATAGAGTTGCGAACCTTTGCGGACATAGCGATCCACCACATCGGCCAGATTCCGCCACAAGGTGATGTTATGCCATTCGGTATGCTCTTTGGTCTCCTGGGTCTGACGGTTATAGATGCGTTCGGTGGTGGCCAAACGGATTCGGGCCACTTTTACTCCGCCTTCCAGGGCGCGTACTTCCGGATCGGCCCCGACATTGCCCACTAAGATAACTTTATTGATCATCGTTTCTCTTTTTGATAGGTTGCTTCTGATCAGAAGCGTAAACTCTGTTTCTTTCTCTCAAACGTTCAAAAACGCCAAATCTTACATCCGTTCCAACATGCCCACGATCAGACGTGTCAAGGTCTGTTGGGCCCGTTCACCCTCGCGTTGAACCTCTTCGTGGGTGGCTTTTTTCCCTTCGAGCCCCATGTTGGTAATGACCGACAGGCCGAAAACCGGCAACGACATATGACAGGCGGCAATCACTTCCGGCGTGGTCGACATCCCCACGGCATCGGCCCCGATGGTGTGGTAGAAACCGTACTCTTTCCGGGTCTCGTAACTCGGTCCGGTATTGCCCAGGTAGCAGCCGTGTTGCAGGCTCAGGCCCAACGAGGCGGCCACCTCGTCCGCCAGAGCGATCAACGACCGACTATATGGCTCGCTCATATCCGGAAAACGCGGCCCCAGTTCGTCGATATTGGGTCCGATCAACGGATTGGGCAGCAGGTTGATCTGATCGGTGATCACCATGACGTCGCCGGTATGGAAGGAGGGGTTGACGCCTCCGGCTGCATTCGAGACGATCAGGGTCCGGATACCCAACCCTTTCAACACCCGGATCGGGAAAACGACCTGTTGCGTCGTATAACCCTCATAATAGTGGAACCGGCCCTGCATGGCCACCACCCGCCGGCCACCCAGGGTACCGAAAATCAGTTTACCGGCGTGCCCTACGACAGTCGAGACCGGAAAGCCCGGAATATCGCGATACGGCAGGGCGAGCGCAACCTGCATATGGTCCACCAGACCTCCCAGTCCACTGCCCAACACGATTCCCACTTCGGGTTCGAAGGGCATTTTATTCTGGATGAAGGATGTGGTATTTTTGATTTGAGATAACATATTGTTCGAGTTGTCGGAGGAAATCGGGCTCGCACCCGCCCACGAAATGGACTCGAATGGGCAGATAATAGAGACGGCGCTGGATTTCGACCGGAATTTTTTTACGATTCGTCAACTTCACCGCATCTTTTTCGGTCGTCATGATCTTGGTTTCGGGCGGCAATTGCGACAACAGGGTGAGCACCTCTTCCAGGTCTCGGGTCCGATAGAGGTGATGATCCTCGAAGAGCTTCTGTCCCACGACCTTATAGCGCGGCGACAGCGATCGAATGAACGGTGTCGGGTTGGCAATGCCGCTCAGAACCAGAAGCGGATCGCCCGCATTCAACGGCCGTTGAATCTGATCGGGAAACAGCGGCAGGGGAGTATCGGGTTTCATGCGGGTGAAATAGAGCGACTGATACGGGTACAAATCCAACGATTTGCGTACCAAGCGCATATCCAACGGATTCATATCGGGTGGACACTTGGTCACCAGCACGAAATGAGCCCGATTGAGTTGTCGCCGGCGGTCGCGCAAGGTTCCCCAGGGCATTAGATGATCGCGATAGACGGGGTTGTTGTAATCCATCAACACGATATTGACCCACGGTTCCACATAGCGATGTTGGAAAGCATCGTCCAAAATGATCAGATTGACCTCGGGATGGATCTCCCGAAGACGCCGAATACCTTCGGTTCGTTTTTCGCAAACGGCTACCGGAATTTCAGGATATTTGAGTTTGATCTGTTTGGGTTCGTCACCGATCTGACGGAAGGACGAACGCACGGTCGCCAACACAAACCCTTTCGTTTTACGTTTATACCCCCGCGACAGTACCGCCACCCGATAGCGGGTAGCCAATCGTTCGATCAGGTATTCCGTCACCGGAGTTTTTCCGGTCCCTCCCACGGTAATATTCCCCACGCAGACAATAGGAATATCATACTCTTCGCTTTTGAGCAGATGCAGATCGAAGAGTTTGTGCCGGATGTCGATAGCCAGCCCGTATAAAAATGCCAGGGGAGCGCCCAGGAAGGGATTTAGCATGATTTACAATATTCCAATTTCCAAAAATAGTGTAAAAATATTGGAAATCAAATTTTTTGGTCGCAATTCCGACCGCATTTCCCGAAAACGGAGTCCGGCTTACGCCCTGAGTATCTTCCCTGAAGATCGACATTCTGAAGCCTTTTTAGGAGTTCCGGACAGAGAGCTCACCGATCGCTCGGACCTACTTTTTGGGCACCTGGTCGTGGTTCATGGGGTATGTCATCGAGCGATCCATTGTCTCGACCGGAACGATGTCGGTTTTCGTCTCGTACAAACGGTTACATCCAAAACGCCCCCTTGCAGTTTTGAATTTCGTGTCTGCAAGAGGGCGTTTTATGTGATTAGGGTGGGCTGAACCGCCTATTCCAGGGTGATGTCACAAGGCAGGATCGCTTGTACCCCTTGGCGAGAGAGGATGCGTTGCAAACGGGTATACTGTTGGAAAGCCTCGCCCAATTCTCCTTCAAAAGCCGGTTCAAACGCCGAGGTTTTCACTCGTGACATCAACATATCGAGCAGCATACTCAAACGATCTTCGGGGATCGAAGGGGTCGTCACCCGATAGTCATCGGCCACTCCGGCCCGATCGGCCGCCAATAAAATGGCCTCCCGCAACCCGCCATAGGCATCGATCAAGCCATTTTGCAAGGCACTCACCCCCGACCATACCCGACCGCCGGCTAGGCTGTCGACCTGCGGAACACTCAGGTTACGTCCCTGCGCCACATGATCCACAAAGGTGGCATACACCTCTTCCACCCCTTGCTGGATATAGGCCCGTTCGGCCGGCGTAACCGCCCGGAACGGAGAGCCCAAATCGGCCGACGGATTGGTCGAAACCCCGTCGACGGTAATGCCCAACTTGTTTTTCAATCCGTCGCTGGCGTTCAGCAATAGGCCGAAAACCCCGATCGAACCGGTAATGGTGGTCGGCGAAGCCAGAATCACATCGGCCGGAGCTGCCATATAGTATCCGCCCGACGCGGCCATATCTCCCATGGAAACAATCACCGGTTTTTCGGCACGCAGCCGTTCCATTTCGTGCCATACCACTTCAGCCGCCAAAGCACTTCCTCCGGGGCTATTGATGCGCAAAACCACCGCCTTGACATTATCGTCACGACGCATCCGGGCCAGTTTATCGGCCAAATCATCGCCTCCGATGTGATCTTTTCCGCCACCGCCATCCACCAGATCCCCTTCGGCATAGACTACGGCAATCTGGTTTTTCGACATCGAAGCGGTCGAGCCATGCGTCTGTCCGATATACTCTTCCAAGGTAACGAACTGCGGTTCGTCCGACTGGCCGGTGATTTCCGCCAGACGATCTTCCACCTCACCGCGATAGGCCAACGAGTCGACCATCCCCAACTGACAAGCCGCCGCTGCGTTCGTAATCGACAACTGCGAAGCATAGGCCTGCAAGTCGGCCGAATCCAAGGATCGCGAAGCCGCGATTTCGGCCAACAACTGACCCCAAATCGTACCGGTCAGCACTTCGGTTTGGAGACGGTTTTCGGGGCTCATTCGATCCATCAGGAAAGGTTCGACCGCCGCTTTGAAACTGCCATGACGGAAAACTTCCGGTTTCAATTCCAATTTATCGAGCAATCCTTTATAAAACATCACCTGCGAAGACAACCCTTTCCAAATCAGTTCGCCTTGCGGATTGAGGTATATTTCATCGGCCACGCTCGACAGGTAGTAGGTCTTCTGGGAATAGTAATCGGAATAGCTGTAAATAAATTTTCCGGATGTTTTGAAACGTTGCAACGCGTTTCGAATTTCCGTTACCGTGGCCGTTCCCAGGGGAGTAAACGGCGAGACATTCAGGTAAATACCATCGATCCGATCATCCATAGCGGCCTGATCGATGGCGTTGATCACGTCCAACAGGGCCATTTTATGGTTGACCGTCATGGAGGTCATATCCAGATCGGAGACCAAACTTCCAGACGGTTCATCGACCACCGGTTGTTGCAGATCGATACAGAGCACCGATCCTCTCTCCAGGGTCGGCGCAGATCCTCCCCCGAACAATAACGATACACTCGAGATGACATTCACCAAAAAGATCACCAAAAAGATGTTTGTCACCACAATCGCCAATAAAGCGGCCAAAAAGGTTTTCAAAAATGAATTCATACGCTTGTTTTTTCGCTGCGAAGCGGCCGACGGATGGTGACTCGGGATTCGAGTCCGGCCGCTCCTATTCACATTCGATCCAACCCCCCTCCATCGACCGAAAAAATCCACCTGAACTATCCGTTCTTTGCCGTGCTTTTTTCGGGTCGAGACAGGGCTCTTATGCAAATGTATATAAATTTCGCATATCCTTCGATCTTTTCGTATCTTTGCTTCCGTATAACCCTCTAATTTACCAAGCGTCATGATTCAAAACGACGACTTAATGAATGTCCTGCGGGGGGTCATTCATCCCGAATCGGGAGAAAATGTGGTGGACCTGGGCATGATTGAGAATCTGCACGTCAGCGACGATAAGATTTCGTTGACGCTTGCCTTCGCCCGTCATCGCGACCCGATGGCCGCCTCCCTGAAAAAGAACATCGAATCGGCTTTGGTCACCGCCTATCCGCAATATGCCGGAAAGATCGCGATCTTTCTGAAAGAAGCCGCCCCGAAACCGAAACCCCAACCAACCGATCAGACCCATTCGACCTCCAACCTCGCCGAGGTTAAAAATATCATTGCCATCAGTTCGGCCAAAGGAGGCGTCGGAAAAAGTACCGTCACCGCCAACCTGGCCGTCGCCCTCTCGCATATGAACTATCGAGTAGGGGTGCTGGACGCCGACCTGTACGGACCCTCTCAACCGACGCTTTTCGGCTTGGAAGATTACAGTCCGGTCGGTGAAAAGATCGATGGGGAAGAGAGGATCATTCCCGGAGAATCGATCGGCATCAAACTGATGTCGATCGGATTTTTCATCGATGCATCGGACGCTCTGATCTGGCGGGGTCCCATGGCTACCAACGCCCTGCGACAAATGATCCGACAGACACAGTGGGGTGCACTGGATTTTCTGTTGGTGGATCTGCCTCCCGGTACGGGCGATATCCATCTGACGTTGGTTTCGGATCTGCCGTTTACGGGAGCCGTGATTGTCAGTACTCCTCAAAAAATTGCCCTGGCCGATGTGGTTCGAGGGATTAAAATGTTCCGTAACGACAAGATCCATGTGCCGATCCTGGGATTGATCGAAAACATGTCGTGGTTTACACCGGCCGAACTGCCCGATCACCGTTATTATATTTTCGGTCGAGGCGGAGCGCGCGACCTGGCCGCCAAAGAGGGAATTAAGCTGTTAGGCGAGATTCCGCTGATTCAAAGTGTACGAGAAGCTTCGGATGAGGGTCGTCCCATCGCCAACGAAGCCTCTCCGGCCGCCGCCTATTACGAAGATGTAGCCGGTAATATGATTCATCAACTGGATAAACTTTTATAGTACAGTCACGTAACCAACAGGGAGGAAACCTTTTACAGGGTCCTTCCTGTTTTTTTATCCGATTGCGACGGCATCGGTCGAGCGTTGTGCAAAGCGTGTTTATAACTCGAGGAAACCACGAAGGAAAAACCGGCGTATTTTTCCGAAAAGAGCTTCATTCTAAAGCAGTTCGAAGCCTCCCTCCCTGGGCATCGAGCGAGGTCCACAAAATGTGGATTTCTCCCTCTATATCCTGTTGATCAAATCCGATAACTCTTTCCAAAAAATCGTTGGAAAAACCGAATAGTTTTCCATACCTATACGGAAATGAAAAAAGCAAACTATTTTTACCAAACTTTTCCAACGGTTATTTTTGGAGTTTCGAACAGCTTTTAAGCACAAAAGAGAGGATGTTGATTTGTGAATAACCGTTATAAACAAGTGTGAATAACTTAAACAAAAACACCCGACAAAGAGAGAAAATTCGAATAGGAATGTTCGTTATAGGGGGATAAAAAAACGATATCTTTTTAGAAAAAATTTATCCACATCATCAACAGCCATTATTCTTATTCTTATTTTTTCTTATTTAAAAATTAAGGTTAAAAAATAAAAAGAAGAAAGAGGAAGAAGGTGGCTTTTCCTCGCTCTCTTCGCCCGCTTACCATCATGAAAAACGAACCCTCCTACGACCCCCGCTCTCTCGTGGAAGAGATCGGTCGACTCAAACGGCAAAAAAAGGCCGTGATCTTAGCCCATTATTATACGCGTCCCGAAGTGCAGGATATCGCCGATTTTACGGGCGATTCCCTGGCCTTGTCTCAAAAGGCGGCTCAGACCGACGCGTCGATCATCCTGTTTGCCGGCGTGCACTTCATGGCCGAAACCGCGAAGATTCTCTCGCCTGACAAAAAGGTACTCCTGCCCGATCCGCAAGCGGGTTGTTCGCTGGCCGACAGCTGTGAAGCCCAGGCTTTTGAACGCTTTTTGAAAGATTATCCGGATCATCTGGTGGTGGCTTACGTCAATACCTCGGTGGGGGTCAAGGCCCTGACCGATGTGTGCTGCACCTCGAGCAATGCCGTGGATATCGTACGCCGTATTCCGCGCGATCGTAAAATTGTCTTCGCCCCTGACCGCAATTTGGGCAATTACATCAAAAGTGTCACCGGTCGGGAGGATATGGTGGTGTGGAATGGCGCCTGTCATGTCCATGAAGAGTTTTCGGTCGAAAAGATTTTGGCCCTCAAAAAGAGCTATCCGAATGCTCCGGTCCTGGCCCATCCCGAATGCAAAAAGAGTGTGTTGTTGACGGCCGATTATATCGGCAGTACGGCCGCTCTACTGAAATATGCCTCCACCTCTCCGGCTGATACCTTTATTGTGGTGACCGAGTCGGGTATTTTACACCAATTGAAACGGGAAAATCCGACCAAACAGTTCATTCCCGCTCCGCCGATCGATTCGACCTGTGGCTGCAACGATTGCCAATACATGAAGCTGGTCACCCTGGAAAAGATCTATCGGGCGTTGCGGGATGAAGAGCCCGAAGTCGTACTGGACGAGACATTGCGTCGTCGGGCCGAACGTTCCATCCGCAATATGTTGGACGGCACTTTTATTTAGGAGGGGACGAATCGCTGGGTTGGAACGGAGTCGTCAGGTGGAAGGAATGCACGATGGACCGATATCGGCATCGATCAAAAAATCGAGGATTGTCATTGTAACGGAAAATAGATGAAAAGATGAGAAAAACGTGGATTTTAACCGTACTGGCCTGTTGGTTGGGCAGTACCTCCCTGTGGGCCGACGAGGGCATGTGGATGTTGCCCTGGCTGCAGAAATTCAATATCAAGGAGATGAAAGCCAAAGGATTGAAACTCTCTGCCGACGATATTTATAATCTCAACGGGAACGCTTTGAAGGATGCCGTCGTCTTATTCGGGGGCGGTTGTACGGGTGAAATCGTTTCGGCCGATGGCTTGTTGTTGACGAATCACCACTGCGGATACGGCTCCATTCAACGCCTCAGTAGCGTGGAACACGACTATTTACAGAACGGTTACTGGGCGATGAATCGTTCCGAAGAGCTGCCGGCTGCCGGCATGTCGGTTACCTTCATTCGTCGGATCGAAGATGTGTCGGATCAGATTTTTCCCTATGTCAACGATCAGATGAGTGAAGCGGATCGGCAGAAGGTGATTCAGGATCGGATCAAACAGATCACGGCTGACGCACTGCCGGAAAACAGTACCTGCGAAGCGATGGTTCGCTCTTTTTTCGATGGGAATCAATACCTGTTGTTCGTGACGGAAAAGTATCCCGATATCCGTTTTGTGGGAGCACCTCCCTCCTCGATCGGGAAGTTCGGTGGAGATACCGACAACTGGATGTGGCCGCGTCATACGGGCGATTTTTCGATCTTTCGGGTCTATGCCGATGCTCAGGGACGTCCGGCAGCCTACAGCCCTAATAATGTCCCTTATCAGGCTCCGGTGCATCTGGCCATCTCCCTCAAAGGGGTTCATCCCGGCGATTATACCATGATTATCGGTTTCCCGGGTTCGACCGAACGCTATCAAACCTCTTACGAAATCGAACAGACCTATCGGGTGGACAATCCGGTCCGGATTTTGGTGCGGGGCGAACGTCAGGACAAGATGATGGAAGATATGTTGGTCGATCCCAAAATCCGGCTGCAATATGCCAATAAATTCGCCGGTTCTTCCAACTATTGGAAAAACTCCATCGGGATGAACCGGGGGATCGAAAAACTGAATGTATTGGGCCAAAAACGGGCTTTGGAACAGCGTTTCATCGAATGGGTGCAGGCCGATCCAGGTCGGCAGGCCACCTATGGGGAGGTGTTGCCGACCATCGCCCAGATT
This sequence comes from uncultured Alistipes sp., assembly GCA_944326035.1. Lineage (GTDB taxonomy): Bacteria > Bacteroidota > Bacteroidia > Bacteroidales > Rikenellaceae > Alistipes_A. Next base: position 66,661 of record CALVCS010000012.1, read on the forward strand.
GTCAAGGAACGTATACCGCGGGATCGGCATCTGCAATACTTGAATGAAGCCCTGGTTCGAGGGGTGGAATTGATCGGTATGGCAGCTCCGTGGAATGCCTGGATTCGCTGTGGAGCCGATTCTATCTGGCAGGGGACCGATGCCCAGAAGTTGGCGGATTTGCAACGGGCTGCGGCTGCCAAGTATAAGGATTACAGCCCTTCGACGGATCGTAAGGTGACAAAGCGAATGGTCGCCATTTTGTTCGATTCATTGACGGCCGAAGAGCGTCCAGCCTTTTTGAATACCGAAAGAGAGCGTTTCGGAGGGGATGTGGATCGGATGGTCGACGATTGGTTCGATCGTTCGGTATTCGCTTCGCAGGAACGTTATGAAGAGATGTTGAAGCATCCCGATTATGCGGCCTTATACAACGATCCGGCCTTGCGTTTTTATCGCTCTTTGCAGGAGGTGGTCAAATTGCCGGAAGCGGAACAACAGGCCCTCAAGGAGAGAGCTTTGAGTTTGGTGCGGGCCAAGAGATTGTTCCTGAAAGGCTTGATGGAGATGCAATCCGACAAGATCTTCTATCCGGATGCGAACCTGACGATGCGATTGACCTATGGTCAGGTGTTGCCGTATCGGCCGGCCGATGGGGTCATTTACGATTACTATACCACGCTCAGCGGTGTTATGGCGAAGGAAGATCCGAAAAATCCCTATGAATTTACCGTTCCCGAACGGCTCAAGGAACTCTATCGATCGAAAGATTTCGGTCCTTACGCCGAAGCGGGCGATGTACGCGTAAACTTTTTGAGCAATAACGATATCACGGGAGGAAACTCCGGTAGTCCGGTCTTGAATGCCCATGGCGAACTGATCGGTCTGGCGTTCGATGGAAACTGGGAAGCCATGAGCGGAGATATCGCTTTCGAACCCGATTTGCAACGAACCATCGTGGTTGATATTCGTTATGTATTGTTTATCATCGATAAATTTGCGGGTGCTTCCCATCTGCTGGATGAAATGACGATTGTGCGTTAACCTTTATTGATTTTTCCTTTTCACGCTATGTTAGGAAAAGAAAGATCGGTTTGAACGGTCGATCGCTGTTTCATGAATGACTGAAAAGGAAATATTTTTTCTTACTCCCGGTCGGTGGATCTTCTTCTGCCGATCGGGTTTATTTTTTTGATTTATGGCTCCATCGGAGGGATTTAGCAAAAGATTCCTGAAAAAAGTGTATTTTTGCCTGTAGAATCTATCAATCTTGTTATGAGCACGATCAATCAAGAACCCCTGACCGAGGAAAAATCCCTCAATTTTCTGGAAGAGATCATCGAAAACGATATAGCCCAAGGGCGTACGACGGTTCATACCCGTTTCCCGCCGGAACCCAACGGTTATCTGCATATCGGACATGCCAAAAGTATCTGCCTGAACTTCGGGTTGGCAAAGAAATATGGTGGTACCACCAATTTGCGTTTCGACGATACCAATCCGGTGAAGGAAGATGTGGAATATGTGGATTCCATCAAGGAGGATGTACGTTGGCTCGGTTTCCAATGGGCCGAAGAACACTACGCTTCGGACTATTTCGAACAGCTGTACGAATGGGCTGTGGCGTTGATCAAGAAGGGAAAAGCCTATGTGGACGATCAGAGTCAGGAAGAGATTCGTCAGGGTCGGGGTACGGTCACTGTACCCGGTACGAATAGCCCCTGGCGGGATCGCAGCATCGAAGAGAACCTCGATCTGTTCACGCGGATGAGAGCCGGTGAATTTGCCGACGGCGAAAAGGTGCTGCGGGCCAAGATTGATATGGCTCATCCCAATATGTTGATGCGCGACCCGATTATGTATCGGATCATTCACGCCGAACACCATCGGACAGGCAACAAATGGTGCATCTATCCGATGTACGATTTCGCGCATGGACAGAGCGATTCCATCGAAAAAATTACCCATTCGATCTGTACACTCGAATTCGATGTGCATCGTCCGCTCTATGATTGGTTCATTCAGCAGCTGGAGATTTACCCCAGCCATCAATACGAATTTGCCCGCTTGAACCTGACCTATACGATGATGAGTAAACGAAAACTGCTTCAATTGGTTCAGGATAAAGTGGTTATGGGTTGGGATGATCCCCGCATGCCGACCATCAGCGGGTTGCGTCGTCGCGGATATACGCCCGAAAGTATCCGTATGTTTGCCGATAAAGTGGGGGTGGCCAAACGGGACAATGTGATCGATTTGGGACTCTTGGAGTTCTGTGTTCGCGAAGACCTCAATAAACGGGCACAACGTCGTATGGCGGTGTTGGATCCGATCAAGGTGGTGATTACCAACTACCCCGAAGGAAAGACCGAAATGATGTCCTGTATCAATAACCCGGAAGACGAATCGGCCGGGGTACGTCAGGTGCCCTTCTCGCGGGAAATTTACATCGAACGGGACGACTTCATGGAAGAACCTCCTAAGAAATATTATCGTCTCTCTCCGGGGAAAGAGGTGCGTTTGCGCTATGCCTATCTGATTCGTTGTGATGAAGTGATCAAAGATGCAGAGGGTCGGGTCGTTGAATTGCGTTGTACCTATGATCCCCAGTCCGGAGGAGGTAGCTCTTCGGATGGTCGCAAAGTGAAGGGGGTGATCCATTGGGTATCGGTTCCCCACGCACAACCGGCTGAAATCCGTCTGTTCGATCGCTTGTTTATGAAGGAAGATATGGATAATATGGAAGAGGGAAAGACCTTCCTGGATTACCTCAATCCTGATTCTTTGCGGGTGATTACGGGTTATCTTGAACCTTCGCTGGCTGAAGAGGCTCCGGGAACCACCTTCCAGTTCGAACGTTTGGGCTACTTCTGTGTGGATAAGGATTCGACGCCCGAAAAGCGGGTTTTTAACCGCACTGTAACTTTGAAAGACAGTTGGGCTAAGCTCAGTAATCGCTAAAGAATTATCGAAAGGATAAAGCTAAAACGAGGCTTTTTTCCGGTTTCGCGGTTTGACGATATCGATGCGGATAACGAATAAGCCTTCGGGACAAGAGGTAAAAGTGCGGTCGGTGAGAACCGGAGACAAGGCATTCCGAATTTTCATCCGCCTATTCATAAACTAACCAAAAAAGCGATTCATGGTTCGGAAAGTGCTATTTTCCGTTTTGTTGTTCTGTTTGGGCGGTTTCTTATCGGCTCAGGAAAAGGAAGATTATCAGATTGTTGTGACGACTCCCGGTTATACGTCGATTTACAACTATCGGGCTTCCGAATTTCCGACACAGGCGAAAGATCAATTTCGTATCCATGGCAATGTGGCGCTGAATGAAGATTCGTTGGAGAATGGAAACCGACGTGTCTATGTCACGATCGGGTTACGTCAATTCAATTTTTTGTTGACCCCCCAAATGCCGGTTATTCGGTTACGGTATGATCGGAACCGACGTCTGTTTACCGGTATAGGTTGCAATTTTTTGGATCGGGAAGGGGCGACCTATACCCCTCCTTCGTTTCAAGGGATGGATTTGACCCAACTGCCCGGCAAATGGATCGACGATATTAACCGTCAGATTGGAGATCGGACCCTCTTGCCGGAAGATCATCCGATGGTCTTTTTGATCGAAGTGGACATCGATGAACAGGGGATGTTACAGAAAGTCGTGGAACTGAACGGTTGTTTGCGTCAATATTCCGAGGTGATTATCGACTATATTTACGATCGGGCAGTGCGCGGTTGGGAACCGGCCCGTCGAAATGGAGTCGCCGTTCGTTCGTTAGCCCAAATGCGCTTTGAATTGAAACGCTAAATACTCTTTCGATTCTTGTTTTAAAAGGAGTCGTTCGATCAGCGAACAACTCCTTTTTTGTGGCTTCGATGTGGGAGTGAAATAGCGTTTTTTAGGGGATTTTTCCCGGTATATTCTTATTTATGGATTTCTTTATATGACACTCAATAAAAGTTCTTATTTCGCCGATTTTACGATGTTTTTTCAAATATTCTGGCTTTTAAATTACGTGTGTCTTTCCCGTTTTTTATGATGTCGTTAATAAATATATTTATTTTATTGATTTTCAAATATTTATAAAATAAAAAAGCGGATAGATCATCTATCCGCTTTTTTATGGTTGTTTTTTGGAATCTTTAGATCGATTTGGTGATCTTCATCGCACAGAAATGAGGACCACACATCGAACAATGATCCGCTCCGGAACCGATCATTTCGAAATGCATGCGACGCGCACGTTCCGGATCCAAGGATAAGTTGAATTGATCGTTCCAGCGCATGTCGTATCGGGCTCGGCTCATTTGCAGGTCTCGTTCAGCTGCACCGGGATGTCCTTTCGCTAAGTCAGCCGCATGAGCTGCCAATTTAAAGGTTACCACCCCTTCCCGTACATCATCTTTGTTGGGAAGCGCCAAATGTTCTTTGGTGGTTACATAACACAACATGGCCGTTCCCATCCATCCGATCATCGCTCCCCCGATCGCTGAAGTAATATGGTCATAACCGGCGCCGATATCGCTGACCAACGGGCCTAACGTATAGAAAGGCGCTTCATCACAGTAGGCACGTTGTCTTTCCATGTTGTCTCGAATCAGGTGCATGGGGACGTGACCGGGCCCTTCGATAATGACTTGAACGTCGTGTTGACGGGAAATACGGGCCAATTCTCCTAAGGTTCTCAACTCTCCGAATTGAGCCTCGTCGTTGGCATCGGCAATACTTCCCGGGCGCAATCCGTCTCCCAAAGAGAAGGCAATATCGTACTTTTTCAGAATTTCACAGATTTCTTCGAAATGGGTATACAGGAAGTTTTCTTGTTTGTGATGGCTCATCCATTTAGCCATAATCGACCCACCCCGGGAGACAATACCGGTAACCCGTTTTAAGGCAGCAGGCAGATGTTCGCGGAGAATCCCGGCATGAATGGTGAAATAGTCTACACCTTGTTCACACTGTTCGAGCAGAGTTTCTTTATAGACCTCCCAGCTCAGGTCTTCGATGACGCCGTTGACCTTTTCCAGGGCTTGGTACATCGGAACGGTTCCGACCGGGACAGGCACATTTCTCAAAATGGCTTCACGGTTTTGGTGAATATTTTCACCGGTAGAAAGGTCCATGACAGTATCGGCTCCCCATTTGATGGCCCACAGGGCTTTTTCCACCTCTTCAGGAATGGAAGATCCTAAGGCGGAGTTACCGATATTAGCGTTAATTTTTACTAAAAATTTGCGGCCGATGATCATCGGTTCTGTCTCCGGGTGGTTGATATTAGAGGGCAAAATAGCTCGTCCGGCTGCAATTTCTTCGCGTACCATCTCAGGAGTGATGGCTTGTTGGGATTGGTTGCCCTGATTTTCTCGGATGGCTACATACTCCATTTCGGGGGTAATGATACCCTGTTTGGCATACCAGAGTTGGGTGTGGTAGCCTCCGTATTTTTTAATAGAGGCTTCGATCCACTGTTTTCGGATTTTAGGCAGCCCTTTTTGAAGGTCGATGGTATATCCTTCTTCGGTATAAGAGCCGGTTGTATCGTAGATCAACACTTTTTCTCCATTTTGGAGCGATACTTCGCGCATACCGACCCGGATAGGATGCAGTTTTCCCTCTACATATATTTTTTTTGCTCCGGCATTTGATAGGTCAAAAATCTTTTCCATAGGTTTTGTTTTATGTTCCACGTGGAACATTACTTCATTTTGGTTATTGTTTATGGTAGTTAGTTGAATGTTCCACGTGGAACATTCGCTCTTTTATCGTCCAAAGTAAACGAGTAAAACATTGATGTCGGCCGGACTGACCCCCGGAATCCGAGAGGCTTGTCCAATGGTGGCCGGTCGAATGCGTGTCAACTTTTGACGCGCCTCGATCGAAAGCGAATGCAGCGCATTGAAGTTGAAATCCGGCCGAATCGAAATATTTTCTAATCGGGTCATCTTGTCCGCCATGTGACGCTCGCGTTCGATGTAACCGTGATACTTGATCTGAATTTCGGCCTCTTCAATGGCCTCTTCAGAAATACGATGCTCTGTAATGAAATTTTGTAACACCGGAACCGCAGCCGATAAACCTTCGATCGTGACTTTGTTGCGCAAAATGACGTCGTATAACTTGCGACCTTGGGTGAGAGGGGTCGAATCGATCGTTTTTAAATAGGTCTCTAAATCGGCTGGAGTGATACTCTGGTGACGAACGAACGAAATAAGCGATTCTACGGCCGATTTTTTTTCGACCATATTTTGGTATCTTCGGTCGTCGGCCAGTCCAATTTGGTGACCGATCGGCGTCAATCGAAGGTCCGCATTGTCTTGCCGAAGCAAAATACGGTATTCGGCCCGACTGGTAAACATTCGATAGGGTTCGTCCACCCCTTTGGTGACCAGATCGTCGATCAAGACCCCGATGTAGGATTCATCGCGTCGCAACACCAAAGGTTCCTCTCCCCGCAGTTTGAGAACGGCATTGATGCCGGCCATCAATCCTTGTGCGCCGGCTTCTTCATAGCCGGTCGTTCCGTTCACTTGCCCGGCAAAGAAAAGACCGGAGATAAGTTTGGTTTCGAGGCTGTGGTAAAGCTGGGTCGGAGGGAAATAGTCGTATTCGATGGCATACCCCGACCGATACAGGTGAACGTTCTCGAATCCTTTAATTCTCTGAAGAGCAGCTACTTGCACTTCGAAAGGCAGGGAAGAGGAGAAGCCGTTCAGGTAATATTCATGGCTATCACGCCCTTCGGGTTCCAGAAAAAGTTGATGTTCGTTTTTGTCGGCGAAGGTGCGTAGTTTATCTTCGATACTGGGGCAATAACGGGGTCCTATTCCTTTGATCGTTCCGTTGAAGAGGGGAGAATCGGCAAACCCCGTTCGCAAAATGGCATGAACTTCCGGACTGGTATAGACTAAATAGCAGGGAAGTTGATCGCTAACCGGTTTACTGTCAGGATCGTATGAAAATTTGCAGGGATGTTCGTCTCCGGGTTGCGGGGTCAGCAGATCGAAGCGGACGCTTCGGCCGTCGATACGGGCCGGCGTTCCGGTTTTCATACGCCCCACTTCGAATCCCAACGAAGCCAACTGTGCACTCAGACCATGCGATGCCGCATCTCCGGCCCGACCTCCCTCGGCTTGTCGGCGGCCCACATGCATTAGGCCTTCGAGGAAGGTGCCGGCCGTCAGAATGACAGCACGAGCGTTGAAACGAACCCCCATGCGCGTCATTACGCCTTCGACCTTTTGATCGTTGATGATCAGCTCCGTAACGGCGTCTTGCCACAGGTACAGGTTGGGAATATTTTCCAGGGTTCTACGCCATTGTTCGCTGAAGCGGCTCTTGTCGCATTGAGCCCGAGGACTCCACATGGCAGGCCCTTTCGAGCGGTTGAGCATTCGAAACTGGAGCGTACAACGGTCGGTAATCAACCCCATCTGTCCGCCCAAGGCATCGATTTCGCGTACGATTTGGCCCTTGGCAACCCCGCCGACGGCCGGATTGCAGGACATTTGGGCAAATTTAGTCATATCCATGGTGATGAGCAGGGTGCTGCAACCCATTTTAGCGGCTGCAGCGGCTGCTTCACAGCCGGCGTGGCCGCCTCCCACCACGATGATGTCATATTCGAATTTCATCGTTTATTCCCTTATCGCGAGGTATTTATCTTCCAGTGCCCGCATCTGTTTCTCTTCGGCGGGGGTTTTGTCGCCGTAGCCGCACAGATGCAGGATGCCATGAATAATGACGCGCATCAACTCGTCCCGAAAGTTCACCCCGTAGAGTTCGGCGTTGCTGCGAACCGTATCGATGCTGATCATCAGATCACCCGAAATAGTCGCTCCTTCGCTGTAATCGAACGTGATGATATCGGTCAGGTAGTCATGTTGCAGATACTGGCGATTGATGGCCAGCAAGGCTTCGTCCGAGCAGAAAACCACGGAGATATCGCCGGTTTTTCGCCCTTCCAGGGCTGCGGTACGACGAATCCATTCGGTTGTCGCCCGTTTGCCGGGGTAGCGGAAATGGCAGTCTTGTGTTTCGTATAAAATGGCCATGACTAGTGTTGTTTTCAGGTTGTCGGACCTTGTGTCGGGTCCGGAGCCGTTTTGATGCGGCAATATGTTGTATGACTGAGGCTTAACGCCTGAGCCATGATTCCGGATTCAGGTTGGTGGTCTCTTGCCAGATTTCGAAGTGCAGGACACAATCGTCTTCATTGCTGCTGTCGGCCAATTTCCCAATCACCTGGTTTAGTTTGACTTTATCACCGCTTTTCACGGCGACGCTTCCCAGGTTGGAGTAGACGGTCAGGTAGTTACCATGACGGATAATGACGCTGTTATTCAGCCCCTGGAAGAAAAAGATCCGACTCACTTCGCCCTCGAAGACAGAGCGGACCGAGGCGGCCCGTTCAGCGGCAATGTTGACGCCTTTATTGTTAACCATCAATCCTTTCTGCGTAGCATGTTCGTGGACGCCATAACGGTCGACGATCACCCCTCCCTGGACCGGATAGGGCAGTTTTCCTTTGTTCTGGTCGAAGCGACCCGATAGTTCGGTGATATACTGTTCTTCGGCGGCCGAGCGACCCTCCTTGCGATTCTTTTTGGCCTCTTCGGCAATGATGCGCTGAATCTGTTGTTGCAGACGGTTGATTTGAGACTGTTTTTTCTTGATGTCCGAAGAGAGCTTCCCGGCTTGTGCCTTCAGTTTGTTGGCCGAGGACTGATACTGTTGTTCATCTTTGCCCAACGAGCTGATTTCGGCCGTACGACTCTGACGAACTTTGGTCAACTCCTCTTTTTTCCCCTGCAATTCATCGATCTGGAGGTTTAACGTATGGGCAACCGAGTCGATCTCGGCCGCTTTTTGTTGGCGCATGCGGTTATAGCGACGCATGTAGGCGATCCGACGCGTGGCCTCGTTGAAGTCCTTGGAGGCAAACAAAAACAACATGAAATTATTCAACTTATAGTTTTTGTAAGCCTGGTATATCATGTCGCCGTACTCTTTCCGCAATTGGGCCAATTGGGATTGCAGCGAGGTGATGGTGTCGTTTTTGGAGCCGATGTCGCGGGAAATGACCTGTGTCTGTTTGTCGAGGTTGGAGACGATATTTTTGCGGTTGCGGATCCGATTCTGGATCAGTTTCAGTTCGTTTTGGGTGCTTTTTTGGTCTTTACGGATCTTCGAAAGCAGCTGATTGGTGGCGGCAATCTCTTTTTCCGCTTGTCGGATCTCCTCTTTGAGGGATTCGAGGCTTTGGGATTGGGCCATGACGCCGGATATCGTCCCCCAAACGAGAGCGATCGCACTCAAACATCCTACTATCAAACCGATACGTCTCATGGTTGTCCGACGGATTTTAGACGTTTCTCAATCTCCTGGGCATCATATCCTTTCTCCAAGGCTTTTTTCCAATAGAACGTCGCCATAAATTGATCGCCCAATGCCTGGAGTATATCGCCATAATGCACCATCAACTCTTCGCTGTTGTTACCATCCAGACCCATGGCCTGTTGCATGATGTTTTTGGCCTCCTGATAGCGTCCCTGTTTGAAGAGGACCCAGGCCTTGGTGTCGAGATAGGTGGCATTGCCGGGATCGAGCCGATTGGCCTTGGCGGCCATCTCTTCGGCCAGATCGAGCTGTTGGCCCAATACGCTGAGGTAATAGGCGTAGTTGTTATACACCACGGCATTGGTGGTATCGCAGCGTAGCGCTTTTTGGTAGTATTTGAAGCTGGAACGGCTGTCGCCCATGTTCTGGCGGTTGTCTCCCAGCATGCCATAGATCGAGCTGCGCAGCGTATCTTCCCGCGTATACTTCAGGGCATGAAGGTATTCGGTTTCCGCAGCCGGGTAGTCTTTCAGAAAGAAGGCCAAGACAGACCCTTTTCGGATATAGAGTTGGGGATCCGACGGATAGTAGGTCAGGGCCAGGGCCGAATATTTGGCCAACGAGTCGGGGCGTTGCAGATAGGCCTCGATGTTGAGCACTTCGTTGAAGGCATCCCGATTCGGTTTGCCGTTGATGACGAGGTGATTTTTGTACAGTTTCAGGGCCTCTTCCAGATTGCCGCCGGCGATGAGATTGGAGGCATACAGCTCCGTTACGCGGTATTCGTCGGGATATTTGATCGCAAAGGCAGCGATCAGGTCGCTGATGGGGAAGAAAAAGTCCCGATAAAAATCACGCGACTGGATGATCTCCTTATAGAAGAGAATTTTGGTCTCGAGTGGCAGGTCATCCGAGAGTAACAGCTTCTTTGCCGAGGAGATAAACGCCAGGTTGTCGCCCGTATTTTTATAGTATTCGTTCATCGAGATGAGCGTCGGCAGGCTGTTCGGATTCAGCGTCAGTGCCGTTTGATAGGCCTCTCGCGCTAAAGAATCCTTGCCCATATGGGCATAGATCTCGGCCAACGCCACATAGTTGGTCTCGTCGTAGGGGAAATTATCGATCAGGCTGCGGGTCTCTTTGAGGGCTTTGTCGTACAGTTTGACATTCATCAGCAACTGCCGTTTCATGCCCGAGAGCTGCTCCAGGATTCCGAAGCGGGTTTCGGCCGAATCGAGCAAGGCGATGGCTTGAAAGGGTTGTCCCTGCATCTCATAGAGAGCGGCCAGCCGAAAGTAGATATCGGGATTATCCGACGAGAGCTTCATCAGGGAGTTATAGACCCGTAACGCCGAATCGTATTGTTTGGCCCCGATCATCAGCTGCCCCAGTTGAGCGCCGTACCACACGTTGGTGCTGTCCAATAAACAGGCTTTCCGACTGTAGGGAATTGCCTTTTCGGGTTGTTCGCGGTAGAGCATGGCCAACTCGTACCACGACGGTGCATGGGTCGAGTCGATGGCCAGCGCTCGGCGGAACAAGGAGGCACTGAAGGCGGTGTCGGCACCCATCAGGACGCTTTTGAGCCCCTCGGTATAGAGTCGGGGGACTGACGTTTCGGTGAGGGGGGCTTGGGTATTTCGGGCGTGTCGGGCCACGGGGGCCACACTGGTCCGTCCCGAGAAGCTGCACGAAGCGAGCATCGCGGTGGCCAATACACCATATCCCCACAGCCTCAGTCTCATCGGAAAAAATCAGGATTAAAGGGCGCTTTCGAATTGACGCAGGAAGCGCAGATCGTTTTCGAAATAGAGACGCAGGTCCTTGACGCCGTATTTGAGCATGGCGATTCGTTCGACACCCATCCCGAAGGCGAAGCCGGAATATTTTTGGGGATCGATACCGGAAGCGCTCAGCACGTTGGGATCGACCATCCCGCACCCCATGATTTCGAGCCATCCGGTGTGTTTGCAGACGTTGCAGCCCTTCCCGCCGCAGAGGTTACAGGAGACGTCCACTTCGGCCGACGGTTCGGTGAAGGGGAAATAGGAGGGACGCATCCGGATCTGGCTCTGTTCGCCGAACATCTCTTTAGCGAAGTAGAGGATCGCTTGTTTGAGGTCGGCAAACGAGACATGTTCGTCGATATAGAGCCCTTCGACCTGATGGAAGATACAGTGGGCACGATAGGAGATGGCTTCGTTGCGGAAGACACGGCCCGGGCAGATGACGCGGATAGGGGGTTTCTGAGCCTCCATGGTGCGAACCTGAATCGAGCTGGTGTGGGTACGCAACAGAATGTCGGGATTTTTTTCGATGAAGAACGTGTCCTGCATGTCGCGGGCCGGGTGTTCGGGTGGGAAGTTCAGGGCCGAGAAGACGTGCCAGTCGTCTTCGATTTCGGGGCCTTCGGCGACCACATAGCCCAGTCGCGTGAAGATTTCGACAATCTGATTCCGTACCAGCGAAATCGGGTGGCGGCTTCCGATTTCATCGGCGGTTCCCGGACGGCTCATATCGAGGGCGTCGCCGGCAGGCGTTTCCTGCATGCGATTTTCGAATTCGGCCTTGAGAGTGTTGATTTTTTCGGTTGCCTGGGTTTTCAGCGCATTGATCTTCTGGCCCAACTCCCGTTTGAGTTCGGGGGCCACACTTTTGAATTCTTCGAGAATTTCGTTCAATTCGCCTTTGCGTCCCAGCAGTTTAACGCGAAACTGTTCGATTTCATCGGCGGCCTGAGGTTTGAATTCTTCGACCTTTTTGAGCAGGTCATTGATCTTTTCTATCATGATGGCGATAGGATTTCGGGAGGGATCGCATCGGCTTTTCGGAAACGATGGCGACGGGTTCCCAAATTTTAACTATTTTTACGCATTGCCTTGTCCGTTTCGAGGGGAAACGGGTGGCGGTCGTCCCACAAAAGAGAAAGACCGCACTTGAACAGACAAAGTTAACAATTTATTCGGACATGACCTATATCAAACGCATAATTACCCTTTTTATGGTGTTGTCGGCCGGGATACTGTCGGCGCAACGTGTGGGTGTGGTGTTGAGTGGCGGGGGAGCCAAAGGGCTCTATCACATAGGGGTGCTGCGTGCGCTGGAGGAGAATGGCATTCCGATCGATTATGTGGCGGGAACCTCTATGGGGGCGATTATCGGGGGGTTGTATGCGGCCGGGTATTCGCCCGAGGAGATGGCGACCATTTTTCAGTCCGATCAGGTGGGAGATTGGATGTCGGGTCGGATTGACGATCGCTATATTTTCTATTTCAAAAAGGCCCGACCCACGGCGGCGATGTTGACCTTGCGGATCGATCCTGAAAGCCGGGAAGGAAGCCATAACAACCAGTCGCGGTTGCATATTCCCACCCATTTGATTCCGTCGACCCAGTTGGATATGGCGTTTATCGAATTTTTTGCGGGGCCGAATGCCGAATGCGGGGGTAATTTCGACAATTTGTTCGTTCCGTTCCGCTGTATTGCGACCGATGCGGCGGCGCGTAAAGAGGTGGTCTATCGGAGTGGCGATTTGGGAAAGGCCATTCGGGCTTCGATGACGATACCTTTGGTATTCAAACCGTTAAAACAGGATTCGACCCTCTTGTACGATGGCGGTATCTATAATAACTTTCCCTGGCAGGTGTTGGAGGAGGATTTTGCGCCCGACATTCTGATCGGGAGCAAATGCGTGTCGGGCAACAGTAAACCCGATGAGGAGAATGTGGTCGAACAGATCTCGACCCTGACGATGATGCATACCGATTATTCGCTGCCCGGAGAGGAGGATATCATGATCGAGCATGTGTTCGACGATGTCGGGATTTTGGATTTTGCCAAGGCGGAGTACATTATCAGTCGCGGTTATAGCGATGCGATCGATGCCATGCCGATGATTCGGGAACGCATTACCCGGCGGGTCGATACCGTGGAGTTGGAGGCGCGACGGGTGCAGTTCCGGCAGGCCGAGCCGCCGCTGCGGTTTGACGAATACGAGATCACCGGCCTCAATGCCCATCAGACCGATTATGTGGAGCGGATGCTGCGCCTCAATCCGAAATCGGGCGGGAAAGAGGATTTCAACTTCGAACAGTTTCGGGCCGAGTATTTCAAGATGTTGTCGGAGGGGGATATCGAGGGCGATTTTCCGCAAGTGACCTACAACGATACAACGGGCCGCTTCAAGCTGACGCTCAATCTACACACCAAGCCCAGTTTCAAGGTGTTGGTGGGGGGAAATATCTCGTCGACCTCGATGAATCAGGCCTATGTGGGGTTGGAGTACAAACGTATCGGTCGCAGTGCTCAAACCTATTGGCTGGATGGTTACATCAGCGCGCTGTATTCGTCGGCACAGTTGGGGAACCGCATCGACTTCTTTTTGGGAAAACGTTTGGCCCTCGAGTATAGCCTCAATTATAACCACTACAACTACTTTAAAAGCGATTTCGGAGGCCTGGGTAATAAAAACGATCTGTTTTACAACAAATTCGGGGATCTTTATTTGGCGACAGGGGTCAGTTTTCCGACCAGCCGCTCCACCAAATTTGCCATCCGGGCCCATCTGGGCCGGGACCACTTCCGGTATTACAACATTCCGAATTATGTCGATGAGGATGTGATGGACCACTCCAGCTTTCTGTTTGTGGGGGCCCAGGCCGAATTCGACCGCAATAGCCTGAATTATCTGATGTATCCGACACGGGGGATTCGGCAAAGTTTGTCGGTGATCTATGTTTCGGGGCGGGAGAATTATTACCCCGGAACGACCGCGTCGATTTCCGGTCTGCGTCAGCACAATCGTCATTGGTTCGGGGCGCGGTTCGTGCGCGAAAATTACTTCCCGTTGGGCAAGTGGTTTACGTTGGGGTATCTGTTGGAAGGGGTGTGGACCAACCAGCCGAATTTTGCCAACCCGAACGTGCCGAACATGGTTTCGCCGGCCTTTACGCCGACCCATCACAGTTACCTGGTCTATCTGGAAGATTTCCGCAGCCGCTCGTTTGTGGGGGCGGGGCTGATTCCGATTTTCGAATTCGGTCCCCGGTTCTATTGGAAAAACAGTGTGTACGCCTTTCTGCCCGACGATGTGAACAAAACCAAAGGGTCGATTCGTAAACGGATGCGCTATATTTTCAACTCTTCGCTGGTCTACCAAACCCCGATCGGACCGGTGGCTTTGAGTTTCTCGAAATACGATGCGACCAGCAACCACAATTGGTTCTTGACCTTTAACTTCGGTTTCACGATCTTCAATCGCAAAGGAACATTTTATTAATTAAGAGCGGGGAGGGGATAGTCAACAAGGAGGTAGTCAACAAGGGGGTGCAAGGAAAGTTGAGGAGAGAGCCCCTGTGAGGTCCGGGAGATGGGCGTGAAAAAGGGGCGATTGCAGGCTGTGCGGAAAGATGGAAACAGCTGAATGCGAGCGAGGTTTTTATTTTCCGAAAAAAAATGTTATTTTTGCCCCACAAAAAATTTTAGCACAATGGCCACAACTGCAGATCTGAAAAACGGAATGTGCATCGAACTCAATGGCAAAACCTATATGGTGGTTGAGTTCCAGCACGTTAAACCGGGCAAAGGACCCGCCTTTGTTCGCACCAAACTCAAAAACCTGGAAAACGGACGTACCATCGAAAATACCTTTACGGCCGGTGTCAACATCGAACCTGTGCGGGTGGAACGTCGTCCCTATCAATATCTGTACGAAGACGACATGGGGTGTAACTTCATGCATACCGAAACGTTCGAACAGATTGTCATCGACCGCAATATGATTGAAAACTCTGACCTGATGAAAGAGGGCCAGATCGTGGAAGTGATGTTCCACACCGAAAAGGAAACGGTGTTGTCGGCTGAATTACCGCCGATCATCGATATGGAGGTGACCTACACTGAACCGGGAGTCAAAGGCGATACGGCATCGACCAACTCGCTCAAACCGGCTACGGTAGAAACCGGTGCCACGATCAAAGTGCCGCTGTTCATCCAGACCGGGGAAAAAATCCGGGTCGATACCCGTACGCGCGAATACTACGAACGCATTAAATAAACCAGCGAACGGGACGGGCGGAGCAGATCCGAAAGGATTGAATCGGCTCGCGTTCAAAAAGAGTAAAAGGCTGACCCTCGGGTCAGCTTTTTTTATGGAGTCCGATTTTGAGGAGATTGCTGATGGAGGCTCTTGGGTGGCGAAGTTTGGGGAAAGCGGCCGGAATTTTCCGGGAGGACCGGAGCCGTGGGTGGGGTTCGATCTTTGGGCGGAGGATGTAGCTTTTGAAGGGGAGAAATTTTCCAGGAGGATGGGGCGACGGGGAGATTCGAAAGGAGGATATCCTAGGAAAACTCCGAATCACTTTCAGTACAGTGACAGCTCGTCCACCTACCGGGAAACAGCGTTGGACGCCGAAGCGCTTTCTTCGGGAAGGAGGACCATCCGTTCGGATTGTTTACAGCTCGATGGGAGGGAGTTTGGTCATCAAGTTTCGCACCCGAGCCGCCCGTCGAACCATATAAGAGGAGGGCGTTTCGAGCTTCATGCGTAGCGGATTGGGCAGCACGGTGGCGATCATCGACGCCTCGTGCGGATTGAGTTCCGACGCCCGTTTGTCATAGACACGGCGAGCGGGCGCCTCGACACCGTACATGTTTTCTCCGGTTTCGATCACATTGAGGTAGACCTCCATGATCCGATGTTTGCCCCAGATCGCTTCGATCAAAACGGTGTAATAGGCCTCGATTCCTTTGCGGATCCAGTTACGATGGGGCAGGCAAAAGACATTTTTGGCGGTTTGTTGGGAGATGGTACTTCCGCCCCGGATACGATCACCCTCCCGGTTCTCTTCCAGAGCCTGGTTGATCGCCTCCCAGTCGAACCCGTGGTGGGTACAGAAGTGATTGTCTTCGGTGGCGATCACGGCCCGGATCATGGTCGGATTGATCTGCTCGAGCGACACCCAGTTCGAACGAATGTCAAAACCCTTGTCCGGGAAATTTTCCACCATACGCAATACTTTCAGCGGGGTGACCGTTACCGGCAGAAAACGCAACAGCACCACGGCCCCCACCGAAAAGGTGAATCCGAAAATAGCCAGATAAATCAAGAGTCGAACCAGGTATCGCATGGCACAAAATTAGTAGGAAAATCGGAAAATCCCCCCATTTATTCTCGGAACAGAGGATAGGTTTCCAAGAATAAGTCGTATATTTGCACAAATTCGTATCTGACCTTAGATATAAGCAACTTACTGAAAACTCCAATAAATTTCTCATTTTTTCAAAATGGCACAGAAAAAATTTATCACATGCGACGGTAACTACGCGGCGGCGCATATCGCTTACATGTTCAGCGAGGTGGCTGCGATTTACCCCATTACCCCCTCTTCGACCATGGCGGAATACGTGGACGAATGGGCAGCCAAAGGCCGGAAAAATATTTTCGGTGAAACTGTCAAAGTGGTGGAAATGCAGTCTGAAGCCGGTGCGGCTGGAGCCGTTCACGGTTCTTTGCAGAGCGGTGCGCTCACCACGACGTTTACGGCCTCTCAGGGTCTGTTGCTGATGATTCCGAATATGTACAAGATCGCCGGGGAATTGTTGCCGGGCGTGTTCCATGTATCGGCCCGTGCCTTGGCAGCGCAGAGTCTGTCGATCTTCGGGGACCATCAGGACGTGATGGCGACTCGTCAGACGGGTTTTGCCATGCTGGCAACCAGCAGCGTACAGGAAGTGATGGACCTGGCAGGGTTGGCTCACATCCTGGCCATCAAATCGCGGGTTCCGTTCCTGCACTTCTTCGACGGGTTCCGTACTTCGCACGAAATCCAGAAAGTCGAACTGATGGACGAAGAAGCTTTGGCCGCGATGTTGGATAGAGATGCCTTGGCGGCTTTCCGTCAACGTGCGCTCAACCCCGAAACGCCGGTAACGCGCGGTACGGCTCAAAACCCGGATATCTATTTCCAGAGCCGTGAAGCTGCCAACCGTTTCTACGATGCGATTCCCGATATGGCGGCTGAAGCCATGAAGCAGATCAGCCAGATCACCGGTCGTGAATACAAACCGTTCACCTACTACGGTCCGGCCGATGCCGACAAAGTGATCGTGGCTATGGGTTCGGTGACCGAAACCATCAAGGAAACCATCGACTACCTGGCTACCAAAGGCGAAAAACTCGGCCTGATCACCGTCCACCTGTATCGTCCGTTCTCGGCCAAATACCTGTTGGATGTCGTTCCGGCCAGCGTAAAACGGATCTGCGTGCTCGATCGCACCAAAGAACCGGGCGCCGGTGGCGATCCGCTCTACCTGGATGTGAAAGACGTCTTCTACGGTCGTGAAAATGCCCCGTTGATTATCGGAGGTCGCTACGGTCTGTCGTCCAAAGATACGACGCCGGCTCAGATGTTGGCCGTTTACGACAACCTCTGCGCTGCCGAACCCAAAAATCAGTTTACGGTCGGTATCGTGGATGACGTTACCTTCAAATCGCTGCCCGTGGGTGCTGAAATCAGTTTGGCCAAACCGGGTACGTTCGAAGCTGTCTTCTACGGGTTGGGTTCCGACGGTACGGTAGGGGCCAACAAAAACTCGATCAAGATCATCGGGGGTACTACCGATAAATATTGCCAGGCCTACTTCTCGTACGACTCGAAAAAGTCGGGGGGGTACACCGCTTCACACCTGCGTTTCGGGGATAAACCCATCACCTCGCCCTACCTGGTGACCACGCCTGACTTCGTGGCTTGCCACGTACCTTCGTATGTCGACAAATACGACGTGCTCAAAGGGCTGAAAAAAGGCGGTAGCTTCCTGCTGAACAGCGTACACGACGTCGAAACGACCAAAGCGACGCTGCCCGTTGCCATGAAAAAATACCTGGCCGAAAACCAGATCAATTTCTATATCATCAACGCTACGAAGATTGCCGAAGACCTCGGTTTGGGCTCTCGCACCAACACCATCATGCAGAGTGCCTTCTTCAAGATCGCGAACGTTATTCCGTTCGATGTAGCGGTTGAAGAGATGAAAAAGGCGATCTACAAATCGTACGGTAAGAAAGGGGAAGACATCGTCAATATGAACTATGCCGCTGTCGAAAAAGGTGGCGCCGAAGTGGTGAAGGTAGACGTTCCGGCCGAATGGGCCAATCTGACCGTTACCGAAACCGCCAAGGTAGACGATGACGCTCCGGAATTTATCAAGAAGGTCGTTCGTCCAATCAACGCCCTGGCTGGCGACAGCCTGCCGGTAAGCGCCTTCCTGGGCCGCGAAGACGGTACCTGGGACAACGGTACGACGGCTTATGAAAAACGAGGCGTAGCCGTCAACGTTCCGGAATGGTTGTCGGAAAACTGTATCCAATGTAACCAATGTTCGTATGTCTGCCCGCACGCCGTGATTCGTCCCTTCCTGTTGACCGACGAAGAAGCCGCCGGGCTGAATGCTCCCACGATCCAGGGTGTTGGCCCGACCAAAGCCTACAAATTCCGTATGCAGGTGAGCGTGCTTGACTGTACGGGTTGCAGCAACTGTGCGGATGTCTGCCCGGCTCCGAACAAGGCGCTGGTGATGAAACCGCTGGAAAGCCAGTTGGATCAGCAGAAAAACTGGGATTATCTGACCAAGAAAGTCGGCTACAAAGATACCGTCGTGGACAAGACCCGTATGGTGAAGAACAGCCAGTTCGCTCAACCGCTGTTCGAATTCTCGGGGGCTTGTGCCGGTTGCGGCGAAACGCCCTATATCAAGACCATTACCCAGTTGTTCGGCGACCGTATGATGGTAGCCAATGCTACGGGTTGTAGTTCGATCTACGGGGGTTCGGCACCTTCGACGCCTTACTGCACCAATGCCGAAGGCAAAGGTCCGGCTTGGGCCAACTCGCTGTTTGAAGACAACGCCGAATTCGGTCTGGGGATGCACCTGGGTGGCGAAAAGATGCGCGATCGTCTCGCCATGTTGATGAACGAATGCCTCGAAGGCACCGAATGCTCGGATGAAATCAAAGCCGTGATGAAAGAGTGGCTGGATGGCCGTAAGAGCAGTGCTGCCAGTGCTGCGGCTGCCGCTAAACTGGTTCCGATGCTGGAAGCTTGCGGTTGCGCTCAGGCCAAAGAAATCCTCGAATTGAAACACTACTTGGTAAAACGTTCGCAGTGGATCTTCGGGGGTGACGGTTGGGCCTACGATATCGGCTTCGGCGGGCTGGATCACGTATTGGCCTCAGGCGAAGATGTGAATGTGCTGGTACTCGATACCGAAGTATACTCCAACACGGGTGGACAGTCTTCGAAAGCAACGCCGATCGGGGCTGTAGCAAAATTTGCTACCGCTGGTAAACGGGTTCGTAAGAAAGACCTGGGTGCGATCGCCATGACGTACGGTTATGTATACGTAGCTCAGGTATCGATCGGTGGCAGCCAGAACCAGTTGTTCAACGTACTGAAAGAAGCTGAAGCTTATCCGGGTCCTTCGCTGGTGATTGCCTACGCTCCTTGTATCAACCACGGAATCAAAGGCGGTATGACCCGCACCCAGACCGTGGGTAAGGAAGCCGTAGCTTGCGGATACTGGCATCTGTGGCACTACAACCCGCAGTTGGCGGAACAGGGTAAGAATCCTTTCGTTCTCGACTCGAAGGAACCCGATTGGAGCAAGTTCCAGGACTTCCTGAAGAAAGAAGTACGTTACACGTCGTTGATGAAGTCGTTCCCGACCGAAGCTCAGGAACTGTTCGATGCTTCGGAAGCGAATGCCAAATGGCGTTACAATATGTATAAACGCTATGCTGCGATGGATTATTCGTCGGCTGCCGAAGACGACAAGAAATAATTCGATCTGCACGCGATAAGAGAAGGGCTCCGATTCAATCGGAGCCCTTCTCTTTTTTTCGATCCGGTAGGAGGATTTCGTGCGGGAGGGATAAGGGCCGCTGCGAGACAGAATCCACGGCAGGTAGGGGCGCCGAAGGTGGAAAAACGAAAGGGGGCGAAAGAGCAAGGGACGTCGGGGCAGAGGTGCATTTTACAGGATGGCACAGGAGGAGGTTGGTTCGGTTCGTGTGTGAGAATTTGTGACAAGGTGGACGGAAAATGAATAAAAATCATACAAAATGGACGTTTTTTGAGGTATAAAAAGACTGTATATTCGATTTTTATCGCAATTTGGAGGATTGAATCGGGCAATGTCGCTCTGATTGAATATACCCAAAGAGATGATTATAGGTTATTTAAGAGTCAGTACGGGGAAGCAGCACCCGGCAAATCAGCAAGATGAAATCCGGCGTTTTGCCGAGAGTCGCCATTTGACGGTCGACCGATGGGTTACTGAGATTGCCAGCGGCCAAACGCAAGGAAAAAATCGGAAACTCGGTCTGTTGCTTCGGCAGATGAAGCAGGGCGATACGTTGATCGTTACGGAGATTTCGCGGTTGAGTCGCACCCTGACCGATCTTATGGCGATCATGGGGCAGTGTCTGCACCGGGAGATCAATCTGTATACGACCAAAGAGGGGTATTCGTTTGACAATAGCATTAACAGTAAGGTGTTGTGTTTTGCCTTCGGTTTGGTGGCGGAGATCGAACGCAATCTGATCTCGATGCGGACCCGGGAGGCGTTGGCGTTGCGGAAATCGAACGGGGTTGTTTTGGGGCGGCGGAAAGGCAGCTACACCAAGCAAAATCGCTTAATTGAGCATCGAGCTACGATCCTTCGGATGTTGGCTCAGGGAGAGACGATCGCGGCCGTATGTCGGAAATACGAGGTGTCGCGGGATACGTTTCTGCGGTTTCGGCAGGGTGATCCGGCCATTCAGAAGGTGATTGCCCGGCAACAACAGAAGCGCCTCGTGCAACGATGAGGAGTCGTTAGCGAGCCGCTATACTTCCGACGTGTGCAATGGTTTTCGATCCCGCATCGGCTCATGTCGATGAATTGAGAAGTTGATACTGTGAGGAGCTGACGGATCGAAGAGCCGACGAACCAACAAGGCCTGTTACGAAAATTGTACAGGCCTTGTTCGTTATGACGCGTGTGAGCGGAAGATGTGAAGACGATCAGTCGACGAGCGGGAAATCGATGGTTTCGTTGGTCTCGTTCCAGTCGTCGTAGGTAAAGTCGCCTGGATTGCCATCCGGCAGAATCGTCCCGACGTTGATGTTGAGGGTCAAGCGGGTATTGGGCGACAAGGCCGATTTCAGATTTTCCTGCAATTTATATTCGGTACCGTCCTTCAAGGTGATCAACAGCTGCAAGGGCGGGGTGTCGGCCGAGGGGAAAAGCATGACGGTGGCGTTCTGATAGGTCAAGCCGTCGTCGGAACGCGACAATTCGAATTGAACGGTTTTGGTCATATTTTCCGCTTCCGCCGTGTAGAAGTTGATCTTTTCGGCGATGTTGCCGATGTTGACTTTCATGCTGGTAATGTCCTGGGTGAAGGCCGTGCCATCGGTTTGGTGGATAATGACCTTGAGGGCGGAGCCGACGCGGGAGAGGGAGGTTTGCAGGGCATCCGTGCCGATGTGGGCAGGTTTGACGGCGTAGACCAGATCATAGGTCGGAGAATAGAGGTTGTTGCCCAGGGAACGCAGACTGAAATAGAGCTGAGCGAGATTGGCGCCTTCGGTCAGGGCTGGGGTGACGATTTGCGGGGCATTGTGGATTGGTTCGTCGTATTTGGGCGTCCCCCAATAGACCATGTTGTAATCGCCGACAGGCAGATGCAGCTCGCGATTGTAGGAGCCTGACACATCGCCGTCCACAATCATGTAAAATCCGTTGAACACACCGCGTTTCCCGTTGACGTAATTGCCGTAGTAGATGGACGATTCGCTCTGACAGGGATATATCTCCAGGGCTCCGGTAAAGGGTTGTTGGGAGAGCGGTTCGGCTAAACGTACCAGGACGGCGGGTTGAACCAGTTCGCTTGCTGGAAGTTGATTTTCTTCGCTGTCGGAGTCGTTGTCTTTGCAGCAGGAGACAGCGAAAAACAGAAGCCCGAAGGCGAGAAGGGTATATTTTTTCATAGGTGTAAGGATTGATTCTCACCCAGAAAAAGCAATTATCATGCCGTCGAGGGTAGGAAGTGTCGGAAAGGTGATCGGCCGAGAGCTGGAAGAGGTAGAAGAGAGGGAGGGTGAAGGGCTGGAAAGGGTCGACAGTAGCAGGTCATAAGAGGGGATGCCGGAGAGCGCGCGCCCCAAAGAGCCCCCAAAGAGCCCCCAAAGACCCCCCAAAGACCCCCCAAAGACCCAAAAGCACCGTAAAGCACCCCAAAGAACCATCGGCAATCGGCAAGGAGTCCGGGAAAGAGCGGTTTTTGGAACCATATCCTCACAAAAAAAGCCTCCCGTCTTTGTGGGGAGGCTTGATAATAGGATAGGGAGATCCAAAAGGTTATTTGCGGCTTTCCGGATGGTCGCAGACACTGGTCAGGCAACTTCCGCAGTTGCCGACACAATCGGTCAGGGGAAGGGCGGTTTCGCCTTTCAGGGCTGCTTCTTCGTTGCGGAATTGTTGGGAGGCGCAACCGATACCCCGTTCCTGCATGTGGGGATTGGTTCCGATTTCGGAATCCATGTAGTGTCCTTTGAACAGAATCGTCAACGAGAAGGCGAGGACGAAAAAGCCGACAACGCCGATGGCGACTAAGAAAATCAATAATCCACTTGACATGTTCTTCGGGATAAAGTTTCGAAATACATGATGCAAAATCCGTACAAAGTTATAAATTTGTAAGGTTATCAAGGGAAAAAACCATTACTTTTTCGATTTTGAGGCCAGGGATGTGCGGGATGCGATCCGGCGAACCCGGCCCGTCAAGGTAAATCACGGCAAAATAACACGCCATGAAGATCATTATTTCGGGGGTGGGCGAAGTCGGCAGCCACCTGGCTAAAATGCTCAGTAACGAGTATCACGATACGACGGTCATCGACGACAATCCGAAACGACTGGAAGAGGTCTCTTCGGTCGCCGATGTGATTACGGTGGAGGGCGATTGCACGACGTTTGCGGTCTTGAAAAAGGCCGGCGTACGGAAGGCCGACCTGTTTATCGCCGTACGTCCCGAAGAGTCGACCAATATCATTTCGGCTGTGTTGGCCAAGCAGTTGGGGGCTCGAAAGGCCATCGCACGAATCGACAACAACGAATACCTCGAACCCAATAACAAGGAGATGTTCATCAACATGGGAATCGACTATCTGTTCTATCCGGAAAAGGTGGCGGCCAATGAGGTGATCAATCTGCTGGGGCATACCAGTACTACGGAGTATGTCGATTTTTCGGGGGGTAAGTTGTCGTTGGTGGTCTTCAAGCTCGATTCGTCGGCGTCGCTCATCGACCACAGTCTGCTGGATGTGACCAGCGATCGCGAACATCTCCCCTATCGGACGGTGGCCATCTCCCGTAACGGACATACGATCATTCCGCGTGGCAACGATACGTTCAAAGAGGGGGATACCATCTATGTGATCACCGACCAGGAGTCGATCAAAGAGGTGATGGCCTATTCGGGTAAAGCCAACATCGATGTCAATAACATGATGATTCTGGGAGGAAGCCGTATCGGGGTTCAGATTGCCAACGAGTTGCAGAACGAGGTGAATATCAAGCTGGTGGAATACAATCCCGAGAAGGCGTATAAATTGGCCGAGTCGCTGGAGTCGACTTTGATTATCAGCGAGGACGGTCGGAACATCGAGTCGATGATCGAAGAGGGCATGAGCAACATGGATGCCTTTGTGGCTGTGACCGGTCGGGCGGAGACCAACATCTTGGCCGCTTTGTTGGCCAAGCGTTTGGGGGTGAAGAAGGTGATTGCCGAGGTGGAAAACCTCAATTACATCAGTCTGGCCGAGAGCATGGGGATCGATACGATCATCAACAAAAAACTGGTGACGGCCAGCAATATTTTCCGTTTTACGATGAATACCGACGTGCAGGCGATCAAATACCTGACGGGCTCGGAAGCCGAGGTACTGGAGTTTATCGTCAAACCCAATTCGCCGGCGACTAAAAATAAGATACGGGATCTGGAGTTTCCGCGGGATGCCATCATCGGGGGGATCGTGCGCGGGGACAAGACCTTTATCGCGGTAGGAAACACCGAGATCAATGCGTATGATCGGGTGGTGGTGTTTGCCTTGCCGTCCGCTATCGCACGTATCGGGAAATTTTTCGGATAGAAAGGGCGTTCGGGAGGAGAGCCACGAGGGGAGGGCGACCGAACGATTTTTAGGCAGTTGATTTATGGTTTGGACTACACGACTTGTCAATCTGTTTTTGACGCATCGACGCAAGGCGATCGACTTTTTCATGCGACATCCACAGGAGGTGCAGCAACAGCAGCTCGAACAGCTGTTGAGGCAGGCGCAGCAGACCGCTTTCGGTCTGGAGTATGGGTTCGGCACAATCCGGCAATACGATCAGTTTGTGTCGCGGGTGCCGGTGAATGACTACGATCGGTTCGAATCGTTGATCGCCCGCTCCCGGGCGGGGCAGCGCAATGTGACCTGGCCGGGCGAGATCGCCTGGTTTGCCAAATCGTCCGGCACGACGGGCTCGAAAAGCAAATTCATTCCGGTGACCACCGAAGGGTTGCAGCGTTGTCACTTGCAGGGTCCGCGGGATGTGATTGCGTTGTATCTGTCGCTGTATCCCCAGAGTCGGCTCTTTTCGGGCAAAACCCTGACGTTGGGCGGCAGCCATCGTTTGGAAAGTACCGGAGGACATGCCCAGGAGGGCGATTTGTCGGCGATTCTGATTGAAAATACGCCGTGGTGGGCCGATTGGCGACGGGCTCCGCGGACCGCTACGGCCCTGATTCCCGATTTTGAACAAAAGGTGCAGGCCATATGCCGGGAAACGGTGCATCAGCGGATTACGGCTTTTGCGGGGGTGCCCTCGTGGAATATGGTGATGTTGAATAAAGTGCTGGAGTATACCGGCAAAGAAAATATCCTGGAGGTGTGGCCCCACATGGAGCTCTTCATGCATGGGGGCATGAACTTCAAACCCTATCGCGAACAGTATCGTCGTCTCTTTCCCTCGGATTCGATGCGCTACATGGAGACATATAACGCTTCCGAGGGGTTTTTTGCCATCCAGAACGAGCCCGATCGGGACGATATGTTGTTGATGCTCGATTACGGGGTCTATTATGAGTTTTTGCCGATGCAGTCGCTGCACGATCCTTCGCAGGCGGTTCCCCTGGAAGGGGTGAAAACCGGCGTAAATTATGCCCTGATTATCTCGACCTGCAATGGTTTGTGGCGCTACCTGATCGGCGATACGGTGGAATTTACCAGCCTGTCTCCGTATAAAATCCGTATTACGGGGCGCACCAAACACTTCATCAACGCTTTCGGGGAGGAGGTAATTGTCGACAATGCCGAGACCGCCCTCAAGGCAGCTTGCGATGCGACGGGGGCCCAAATCAGCGACTATACCGCCGGCCCGATCTATATGCACGACAAGACCAAGGGGTCGCATCAGTGGTTGGTGGAGTTCAGCCGCCGGCCCGACGATCTGGAGCGTTTCACCGATCTGCTGGACGAGGCGTTGCAACGGGTCAATTCCGACTACGAGGCCAAACGGTTTAAAGATACGACGTTATTGCGTCCCACGCTGACGGTTTTGCCGGAGGGGACGTTCTATCGTTGGATGAAGAGCCGCGGGAAGGCCGGAGGGCAGAATAAGGTGCCGCGTTTGTGCAATGACCGTACCTATATCGACCAGTTATTGGCGCTGAAAGAGGCCTCGAAGTCATCGCTATAAGGGCTTTTGAGTCCTTGAGTGGTACGGATGACATGTGGAGGAGCGGTTTCTTCTTGCTGGGAGAAAGAGCCCAGACAAGGTTACGGAGCAACAAGCAGGAACGAAGCAGGAACCGAACGCGGACAGGGTAGAGATCGTAGAGAGGGGAGATCGGGGTCCTCAGGGATCGGGTCGCCGCAGGGGTTTATAACAGCGAGTAGTTATGTCGAAATTAAAATCCATATTGATTTTGGGACCGGCTCATCCTTTTCGGGGAGGATTGTCGGGTTTTAATCATACTTTGGCGCGGACGTTTCGGGCGATGGGCTTCGATTGTCGGCTGTTCACCTTTACGACCCAATATCCCCGCTTGTTGTTTCCCGGCAGCAGTCAGTTGACCGATGAACCGGCTCCGCAAGATCTCTCAATCTCGCGGGAGTTGAGCAGCATCAATCCCTGGAGTTGGTGGCGTACGGGCCGACGGATCAAACGCTTGAAACCCGATCTGTTGATCATTCGTTACTGGATTCCGGCGATGGCCCCCGCTTTCGGTACGGTGGCTCGGATCGCTCGACGGGCCGGCGTGCGAACCATCGCGCTGCTCGATAACGTGATTCCGCACGAAAAGCGGCCGATGGACACCGTTCTGACCCGTTACTTCATCGATTCGATGGAGGGCTTTATTTATATGTCGGAACAGGTGTATCGGGATCTGCGGCAGTTTACGGCCGATAAACCGGCGCTGTTTTCGCCACATCCCATGTTCACCCAATACGGTGAAGCGATGCCTCGCGAGGAGGCTTGTGCTCGCTTGGGCCTCGATCCGACCCTCCATTACACCCTCTTTTTCGGCTATATTCGGGATTATAAGGGGCTCGATCTGCTCTATGAAGCCTGGGCCCGGCTGAAAAAGGCGGGTTGGCTGAACCATCGGCATCGGTTGTTGGTGGCGGGGGAGTATTACGGCGGTCGGGAACGGTATGAACGGCTGTTGCAAGAGCTGGATCTGCAACAAGAGGTGATTTTGTTCGATCGGTTTATTCCCGAAGGGGAGGTCCGATGGTTCTTTTCGGCGGCCGATCTGGTCTGTCAGCCCTATCGCTCGGCAACCCAGAGTGGGGTCACTCAAGTCGCTTACTGGTTCGATGTCCCGATGGTGGTAACCGATGTGGGCGGCTTGCGGGAGATCGTTCCGGACGGTGAAGTGGGTTATGTGACCGCCCCTGAATCCGAAGCGATTGCGGCCGCGATCCGGCGTTTTTACGATGAACAGAAAGCAGAACCGTTTCGGACACAAATTCTGCGCTACCGGGAACGTTTCACCTGGGAGAAAATGGCGCAGAATTTCGAGGCGCTGTACGATCGGCTGGGGGACACGTCGCGGGGTTGATTTTCCGGGCGAAAAGCCGTAACTTTGTAAGAACTCCCTCCCCGGCGTCGGGGTGTGGAGCGGAAACGATGTTCAAAAACGAAAGGTCATGTATATCGCTATTGCCGGAAATATCGGGTCGGGGAAGACCTCGTTGACAGAAATTTTGGCCCGCCGTACGGGGGCGAAGGCCTATTACGAAGATAGCGATAATCCTTATATCGGCGATTTTTACGAAGATATGAATCGCTGGTCGTTTAATCTGCAGATCTATTTTCTGGGACAACGGATTCGCGAGGCGGCTTCTATTCTGGCCGAAGGCGAGGATTTGATTCAGGACCGTACGATTTACGAAGATGCCTATATCTTTGCCGATAATCTGCATCAGAGTGGGTTGATGTCGACCCGCGATTTCGACACCTATATGAAGATTTTCAATCTCGCGACTCATCTGATCCGGACTCCGGATCTGTTGGTGTATTTGCGGGCGAGTGTGCCGACCCTTATCCACCAGATACGTAAGCGGGGCAGGGCGTACGAAATGAATATCATGGAGGAGTATCTGCAACGACTCAACCTCAAGTACGAACAGTGGATCAAGGAGATCTATCCGGGGCCGGTGGAGATCATCGATGTGGATACGACCGATTTTATCGAACATCCGGAGCTGCTCGATCCGTTGGTGGAACGCATCCGAGCCTTGAAATAGGGCCCCAGAGGGAGACACCTACGGATCGTTGTTGACCGGGGAGTGCTCTGGGTGCGAGGGAAGAGTGTGAGGTTGGTCTGTGATTGTAACGTTACATGTACGCCGGTTCCGTGAGGGGTCGGCGTTATCAGAAAATTGTTGTATGTCCGAATATCCGTTACCCGACGCTTTTCGCCGCTCGTGTGAAGAGCGGATGGGGGCTGTTGAGGCCGCTCGGTTATGGGCGGCGTTGGATACCCTGTCGCCGGTCAGTATCCGTTATAATCCCTATAAATCGACTCAGCCGACCGGGGGACGACAAGTCCCGTGGTCCCGGTATGGCTATTACCTGGAAGATCGACCGAGCTTTACGCTCGATCCGTTGTTTCATGGAGGGGCCTACTATGTGCAGGAGGCCTCCTCGATGTTTATCGAACAGCTCTATCGTACGTTGTTTGCGGAGGCGGAGGCGCCTCGGGTTCTCGACTTGTGTGCAGCACCGGGCGGTAAGACGACCTTGTTGTCCTCGTTGGTGGGGGCGGATGGGTTGGTCGTGGCCAATGAGGTGATTCGGGCGCGGGCCCTGACGTTGGCCGACAATGTCCGCAAATGGGGGATCGGCAATGTGGTGGTCACCAACAACGATCCGGCGCATCTGGGAGCCTATGAGCACTTTTTCGATCTGATTCTGGTGGATGCGCCCTGTTCGGGAGAGGGCATGTTTCGCAAAACGCCCGAGGCCCGCAACGAATGGAGTCCCGAGGCGGTGAAGTTGTGTGCGGCGCGCGATCGACGTATTTTGTCGGATGTGTGGGCGGCGTTACGACCCGGAGGCGTGTTGATTTTCAGTACCTGTACTTTCAATGAGGAGGAGAATGAGGGAACGGTGCGTTGGCTGATCGAGACCTATGGAGCCGAACCGGTTGAAGTGGTCTGTGATCCGGCCTGGGGGGTGGAATGTGGTCAGGTGGCCGAGGTGCCGACCTTCCGATTTTATCCGCACCGGGTGGAGGGCGAAGGCTTTTTTGCCGCTGCGCTGCGAAAAAGCGAGGGACGGTGTCGGGAACGGGTCCCGAAGCCCCGGAAAAGTCTCTTTACGGAGCCGAACAAAGCCGAACGGATGGAACTGGCCCGTTGGGTGGGCCAGCCCGATTGGATGCAGTTTGCGCGGGTGGGTGATTCATTTTATGCCTATTATCGGGCCGCTTTTCCGGCGGTTCGTCAACTGGCCGAGGGGTTGTCGGTCGTGGCTTCGGGGGTGTTGTGCGGAGGATTGTATGGCGGTAAATTGAAACCCGAACACCCGCTGGCTATGTTTCATGATTTGGCCGCCGGGGTGACGCCCCGGGCCGATCTGACGTTGGAGGAGGCGCTCGATTATCTCCGCAAAAAGGAGACAGATCCCTCGTTGTTGCAGGAAGGGATCAACTTGGTGACCTATGAGGGTTTGCCGTTGGGATGGATCAAACGAATTGGGCGCCGTTGCAACAACCTCTATCCGATGGGGCTGCGCATTGCGCATTTATGATTCCGGAGGTCGACGTGCCGGGAAAAATTTGGAAGTCGCCGGGCGATCCTCGTCCAATCTTTTTATCTTTGTAGGCGATATGGCAAACAACATTCGAAATATCGAGACCGACCTGGAGTTCGAGAACCGTATCCGACCCCAGGAGCTCTCATCGTTTAGCGGGCAGGAGAAGATCGTCGACAACCTGAGGGTCTTTATCCAGGCGGCGCTGATGCGCGAGGAGGCCTTGGATCACGTCCTGCTGCATGGACCTCCGGGCCTGGGGAAAACCACCCTGGCCAATATTATCAGTCACGAAATGGGGGCATCGCTCAAGATGACCTCCGGTCCGGTGTTGGATAAGCCGGGGGATTTGGCGGGGCTGTTGACCAACCTCGAGCGTGGCGATATTCTCTTTATCGACGAAATTCATCGGTTGAGTCCGCTGGTCGAAGAGTATCTCTATTCGGCCATGGAGGACTATAAGATCGATATCATGCTCGACAAGGGACCCAGTGCCCGGTCGATCCAGATCGAGTTGAACCCCTTTACGCTGATCGGAGCGACAACTCGAAGTGGTTTGTTGACCAGTCCGCTGCGGGCTCGGTTCGGGATACAGTGTCATCTGGAGTATTACGACAGTCAGGTGCTGAGTCGGATCGTGCGTCGTTCGGCCTCCATTCTGGATATTCCCATCAACGATCAGGCCGCGCTGGAGATCGCGATGCGGAGTCGGGGAACACCGCGTATTGCCAACGCCTTGTTGCGACGGGTCCGCGATTTCGCCATGGTCAAGGGGGGCGGACACATCGATCTGTCAATCACCCGTTATGCACTGAATGCCTTGAATATCGACAGTCGGGGGCTTGACCAGATGGACAACAAAATCCTTGGGACGATTATCCATAAGTTTGGCGGGGGACCTGTCGGGTTGGGTACCATCGCTACGGCGGTGAGTGAAGATGCCGGCACGATCGAGGAGGTTTATGAGCCGTTCCTGATCAAGGAAGGCTTCCTCAAACGGACACCGCGAGGACGGGAAGCGACCGAAATGGCCTATGCTCATCTGGGGGTTTTGCGCCCCGATCAACAAAATACCCTGTTTTGATCGGTCTTGTCGAGAGGCCGGTTTTTCAAGAACCCAATTGAAAATCATCGATGAAAAAATATTTGTTTATGGCGGTGTTGCTGGCCGGGTTATGGGGCTCGGTCGGGCTGGACGCCGCTCCGAAAGGCCGTAAAATAACGGCCAAACCGCAACCGCTGCCGCCCCGTGCCGAGACGCATATCGACGGTCATCTGGGCGAACGGATCAATGCCTGTATCCGGATGAGAATCATCGGCGAGAACGAAGAGGCTTTGGTGGTTCCGTTTCGCAGTCAGCAGGAAAAGTCGTTGTGGCAGAGTGAATTCTGGGGGAAATGGACCTTGGGGGCCGTGGCCGCCTATCGCTATAACGGCGATCCGGAGTTGCTGGCCAAGATCAAACGGGGTGCCGAAGGGATTCTGGCGACCCAACAGCCCGATGGCTATATCGGCAATTATGCGCCCGACGCCCGGTTGACGAATTGGGACCTGTGGGGCCAGAAATATACACTGTTGGGGCTGTTGGCCTGTTATGATTTGACCGGCGACAAGAAGATCCTGGAGGGAGCGGTTCGGCTGGGAGATTATGTATTGACGCAGATTCCGGCGAAAAAACGGATCGTCCTGGCCGGATTGTATCGGGGGATGCCCTCCAGCTCGATCCTCGAGCCGATGGTGTATCTCTACCAGCGGACGATGGATCCTCGGTACCTCGATTTTGCGAAACATATCGTTGCCGAATGGGAGACGCCCGAGGGCCCGCAACTGATCTCTAAAGCCTTGGCTGGTGTTCCGGTCGCCGATCGTTTTCCGAAACAGGCCTTGGACGACGGTACCTGGTGGGTATGGGAAAATGGACGGAAAGCCTATGAGATGATGTCGTGCTACGACGGTCTGCTCGAACTGTATAAGATCACCGGAGAGGCCGATTATCTGAAGGCGGTTGAAGCGGCAGTCCGCAATATCATCGAGGAAGAGATCAATCTGGTGGGGTCGGCGACGGCTTCGGAATGCTTTTTCCATGGGCGTCGTCATCAGACCGAACCCTACTATCATCCGATGGAAACCTGTGTGACGGTAAGTTGGATAAAACTGTGCGCCAATTTGCTGGAGGTGACCCACAACTCGTTGTACGCCGATCAGATCGAACGGAGCGCCTATAATGCGCTGTTGGCCACCCTCAAGGAAGATGCGGCCCAGATGGCGATGTATACGCCGTTGGAAGGCATCCGGCAGGCCAATCAACCACAGTGCGGCATGCATCTGAACTGTTGCAGTGCCAACGGTCCGCGGGCGTTTGTGATGTTGCCGCAGGTGGCGGTTACGCAGGGAGCGAATACCTTGTATGTCAATTTATACGGACCGTCGTCCAGTAAAGCGGAGGTGAACGGCACCGAGGTGTTGCTGGAACAGCGGACGACCTATCCGGAAGAGGGACAGGTGGAGATTGTGCTCAATCCGCGCAAGGAGATGGATTTCAACCTGGCGGTACGGATCCCTGCCTGGAGCCGGATTGTGCGGGTTTCGGTCAACGGGGAATCGTTGGCCGATGTGCAGCCGGGCGCCTATCGGACCATTGCCCGTCGATGGAAGTCGGGCGATAAAGTGGTGTTGCAATTCGATATGCGGGGGCGTCTGGTGGAACAGGATGGCTATCAGGCCCTCGAACGGGGGCCGATCGTGTTGGCGCGGGATTGGCGGTTCGGAGATGGTTTTGTGGACGAAGCCTGCCGGATTCAGGCGACGGACGGCTATGTGGAGCTGTTCCCCGTAAACGATAAGCCGGAAAAGATGTGGATGGCTTTTACGGTTCCCATGGAGTTGTTAGGGCACGATCCAGCCAATGAAGGCGAGGATCCGGTGTCGATTCGCTTATGTGATTTTGCGTCGGCCGGAAATACGTGGAGCCGTGAGGGGCGTTATCGGGTTTGGTTGCCGAAGATCCGGTAATTGTCCGAGACCACGGCCGTAAAAGCCGTAACCGAAACACGTACGATAACAAAAAGAGGAATCCTCATCGAGCGATTCCTCTTTTTGTATGATATGGGTGGTCTGTCGAGTCGATCAGGCTTCCCCCGGGCGCAGACTCATCGCCATTTTGGCCTCTTCGGCGGGGGTGGGCGACAGGCTGATATGGCCGTTGACGGCTTCGTAGTTCGAGATATTCTCCTGCAGCGTCAACAACAGTCGTTTCGCGTGTTCGGGTGCCAGAATGATACGGCTTTTGACCTTGGGTTTGGGTAGGCCCGGCAGAATACCGGCGAAATCTAAGACAAACTCGGAAGGTGAGTGAGAGATGATGACCAGATTGGCATATTCTCCCTCAGCGATTTGCGGATCGAGTTCGATATCCACTTCGTGCGAGAAATCGTCTTTCGTCATAATGCGGGAACTTTTTTAACGCCTAAAAGTACGTTTTTTTCAGGGACTCTTCGGGAGAAGCGGCGTAATTTATGGATATTTTATTAACAATTTTGGCCTCAGACGATCTATGGCGCAGGAAAACGCAAGGAGCACAGCAATTTTGACCCTAAAATGCGTTGCCAACAGGTTTGGGTGTCCCGGAGGGTGGGCGGTGGATGTATGTACGGAAAAAGGGGCGAAGAGGTGGTGGATGGGATTGCCCTGCAGGAACGTTGATAGAAAAACGCTCCTGTCTCTGTCGTCTCCTCTTCTTTGAGCTGTGTGGCCCCGACGATGTCGGGATAGCCTGTGGTTCCGGAGACCTTGTGGATGGAGAGGTCGTTGTGGGGGGGCGGAGGAGGATGGGTCGGCTGCCGGTCACGCAGGGAACGGAAAAGGGATGATTGGGCGTACGGAAAAGCTGAAAACCAAGAAAAAAGCGTTTTCCAAGGGGAGGAAAGGTATTCTTGGGGATAAATCGCTATTTTTGTTCTTTATTCTTACCAACTTATTTCTTTACTAACCCAAATCTGAAACGATGAGACGTTTTTTCTCTTTATGGTCGGTGGCCATGACCCTCGCGGTGGTGTTGAGCGGGTGTGCGAACCGAGACATGCAGAAGGTGCGTCAGGCGATGACAGACCGTTGTCTGAATGTGCTGCTGAGTCCTGCTTACGAAGCTTACAAGTTAACCCAAATCCAGAAGCATGAACCGATCGATAGCGTGGCTTACGTACAACGCTTGACGGCGGTGTTGGACAGCACCGTACGCGTCGCTATGGAGACGCAACAGCCCGATGGGTCGTGGGCGGATGTCGAATACGAATGTCATTTGCGCAGTAGTTGGCGCCCGTTTACCCACCAGACTCGGATGTTGAATATGGCGAAAGCCTACTGTTCGCCGGCCTCTACCTTCTATCAAGATGACAAGGTACTGCAGGCGGCCCTCAAAGGTCTTGACTTCTGGCTGCAACGCCGCCCGCAGAGCACCAACTGGTGGGCCAACGAGATCGGTGGTCCGCGGAACATGGGCAATTTCGGGCTGTTGTTGCAGGACAAGCTCTCTGAACAGCAGTTTGCCGGCCTGATCGACTATATGAACAACTCCAAAATCAAAATTACGGGTCAAAATAAGGTCTGGCTCTGCTGCAATGTGATGGTCCGGGCCCTGTTGACCGATGACGAGGCGCTGTTCGACGAAGCGATTCGGGAGATGAAAAGCGTCATCAAAATCGAAAACGACGAAGGCGTGCAGTATGACTGGAGTTTTCACCAGCACGGTCGTCAGCAGCAGTTCGGCAACTATGGGCTGTCGTATCTCTCGTCGCTGACCCAGATGGGCGAGCTGTTTCTGGGGACGCGTTATGCGTTTAATGAACAGGAACTCGCCATCTTGCGCAATTACGCTTTGCAGGGGATGTCCTGGTCGGTCTGGAAAGGGGAGATGGAGACCGGTTCCTGCGGGCGCCAGTTCGTCTTCCGGGATGCCATGAAAGGCAAGGCGCGAACCTATGCCTTGCAACTGTTGGCCTTGAAAAAGATCGATCCGACCCATGCGGATGAATACCAACGGATGTTCGAGGGGCAAATGATGGGTGGTCCGAATGTGCTCAAAGGAATCAAGCATTTTTACATGTCGGATATGACCTATATGCGTACGGACGATTGGATGGCCGTGTTGAAAACGTGTTCCGACCGGACGGTGGGGGCCGAAGCGGTCAACGGCGAGAACCGGAAGTGCGAAGTGATGGCCAACGGCTCGTTGATGATCTATCAGGATGGTGGCGAGTACAACAATATCTATCCGGTATGGGATTGGACGCGGGTGCCGGGGGTGACCTGCAACGTGGCCGACCACAACGATTTCCCGCAGGAAGACCGTCGAATCAAGGGGAAATCGGATATTGTCGGCGGTCTGGTGGGCGACAACTATGGGGTGTCGGTCATGCGGGTCGATGCCGATGGGCTGAAGGCCAACAAGTCGTGGTATTTTACGGATCAGTATATTTTGTGCTTGGGGTCGGACATCTCCAGCGCGAACGGTCAGCCGGTCACTACGGCGGTGAACCAGACCTTCCGCCGCGAAGAACCTCGAGCCAAGCTCGAAGGGGCTTCGACCTATACGCCGATGGCCCGTTTCTCAGGCGATCGTCTGCAGGCCGTGCTGCACGACCAGGTCGGGTATTACTTCCCGCAGCGGCAACAGGTCTCCTATACATCGGGTCTCCAGACCGGCAGTTGGCACGCCATTCATTTCGATTCGTCGGATGATCCGGTGTCGGCCGAGGTGTTTAATCTGGCGATTCATCACGGGGTGAATCCTCGGGCGGCGACGTACAGCTATGTGGTGATGCCGCGGACGAACGAACAGCGCCTGGATTCGTTGATGGCCCATCCCGGTTTTACGATCCTCAAGCAGTCGGACGACGTGCATGCGGTTCGTTTCGATGACGGGACGGTACGCTGCGTCTTCTTTGCGCCGAAGATGACGCTGAAAGTCGACGACAAGATCGAAATTCTGGATATTGCCGAAGAGATCATCATGGTATTCCGTCGGGAGGGCAACAAGGTCTATATTACCTATGTAGACCCTACTTCGGAGAAGGACAGCACGATCATCACGTTCCGGGGCAAATGGAAAGGCGACAATGCCTACTATGATCCCGAACGAAACGTATCGGTGGTGGAATTCGATGCCAAGATTTCGCACGGCAAACGACTTGATACCGTTTGTGAAATTATCGAGTAGAGTAAGGGTTCAAGAGCAAAAGAGGGCCCGGCAGGTAATTGCCGGGCCCTCTTCCTTATGGATGGAGGCGGGTTTCGGTTAGCGTTCTACCAGGAAGATGGATTCGCGTCCCTGCAACGAAAGATCGACCCGGGTAACCGGCAGGTCGCCTTGGCGATCATAGGTGACATCGATCGGAGAACAGTCTCCAGTGTGGGGATTCCACGCCTCCAGGCGCAGCTTCCCGCGCAGGGTGATCGGCGCCTGATAGGGCATTGGGCTGAAGTTGGCCAGGTAGAAAAGGTTCTTGCCGTTCCGTTCCTTGTGAAGGTAGCGGAGTGCTTTGCCCTCTTCGAAGGCGACATCAGCCGGGATATCCGAACGCAGGGCTTCGTGGAGGGCTGCGGGCGTTGGCTGGGCCAGAAACCGTACTTCGCCTCCCCGATCATTCGTCTGGCGGGAGGTACCTTGTGGCAGGAGTTCGGCCATCAGTTCACCGATGCGGTCGTTTTGACCCGGCTCGGTCGACAGGGTCGGCAGCAGTGAGGTGAAGATGACTTTCCCGCCTTGACGGAACAGCGCCAACGCCTGTTCGAGTGTCGTGGTACTGATGGTTTTCGATGCCGGAATGATGAGCGTTCGGAAGGTGTTGTATTGGACTTGATTGTTCAGTCGCAGGCCGGTTTCGTCTACGCTGCAGGAGGAGGCCAAGACCTCGGGGTGCAACCATTGATAGTCCTGACCGATCTCGTTGGAAAGAATCTCGCCCACGCGCACATAGTCCAGATAGGGAATCTTCACGCCGCCTTCGTAGGGACGGATCGGACCATCGAAATAGTGATCGCCCTGCATGGTGTGGATGGGGTAGAGCACGGCGACGTCGGTGACGAACCGGGCGTCGTTTTGCAACATATATTGCAGACGGGCGATAAAGGTCGTGAAGTCGTACAGACTATCTGCGTAATGGGGATTTCGGGCCGAAAGTTCGGGTTTGAAGGTCACTTTCTGGTCGTTGTACCAGGCGGCGTGCGGGATGAACCAGTTCACCCCCTTGATGAATTGGTCGATGGCCACGCTGCGCAGACTGTCCATCGACAGGTCGCCCATCAGGCCGTAGGTTTCGGCCATGACCAGCGAGTGATCCCAGTTGTAGGCTGCCGAAGCGACGATCTTATAAAATTTCTCGGCGGGTCGGGTAATGGTTGGCCGGGTGGTGCCGATTTTATCGATGCCGGGCATTTCCAGGTAGCGGAAACATTTCATCAGGTCGCCGGACGTGCCCACCGGATTGACAATCTCTTCGTTGTCCTGATGACCGGTGGCGATGGTGCCGTGTTCGCGACTCCAGCGGGTAATGGCTTGCGGATAGGCTTCGGCATAGAGATCGCTGCGCAGGGAGAAGAGCGCATTGCGAGCCGATTGGGTTTCGGGTCCGATGTCGTACCACAAGGCCGGGTAGAGCAGGATGGGGTTGCTGCCGTACCGTGCTTGGTAGATCTCATTGAATCGAGGGGTCCACGCCCGAGCCTGCGCCCGATAGAGGGTGACTTCATCGTAAAAAGTATGGGTGATGGTCGAACCGAAAGCTTCGGGCATGCGTTGATAATAGGCTTCGTGCACCATGTCGATAAAGGCTTGGGCGGCAGCCGGATCGAGGTAGTCCATATTGGGATCGCCGTCGGTCACACAGACGAATTGCATGACTTTCCAGGTGCCTGAGGGGGCGGTCCAACGGAGGGTATCGCCCGTTGCTTTGTCGCTGAGGTCGATGCGCTGTTTGGTGTCGACGTTCATAGCCACCACGCCCATCAGTTTTCCTTCCGTGGGGAGGGCTGCACAATAGGTTTCCCCGGAGGAGAGCTCTTGCTCGATTTTATCCAATCGTTTGGTGGTCAGATCCGGGTGACGTTCCATGAACCGGGGCGTGTCGTCGCCGTTAATGGCTCCGGCACTTCCGCTCGGGAATCCGTATTCGTCGTACAGTGTCACCTTGAGTCCTTTTTCGGCGGCCTTTTCGACAGCATAGGCATACAGATCGAAATAGTCGTCCGACAGGTATTTGGGGGTAAAATCTTTCCCGAAAGGCAGAATGCCGATCCCTCCGTAACCGCTGTCATCGTGCAGGCCGGCGATCTGTTCGTCGATACCTTCGCGGGTAACCGGGGTGTTGTTCCAGAACCATAGGGTGTGAGGACGGAATTCGGCTGGCGGGGTGTGGAATGCCTCGGGATTGGGCGAGGAGGTGCAGGCACTCAGGGCGAGTAGCAGGCCTATTCCTCCGAGTCGATAGTTTGGGTTTCGTAGCATAGATTTATGGATTGAAGTTATAATGATTTATGGGTTGCAAGGTATTATTTTTTAGGGCTGTCCGGAAATAAAAATGAAGTTTTTTTGAGAAAGACGCATCCCTTGTAATCCTGTTGTATGTTGGTGAAGAGGGGAACGCCATCTCTGTTTGCAAACAAGCGGGAAAGATTGCGGTTCGGACCCTGGGTAGCGAAGGTTGGATCTGATCGAGAGGGACTGAAGGGATGAGTGTGTGGCACGGGCATCGAGGAGAGGGGATATGCCAAGCGGAGTCCGTTTCGGACTCCGCTTGCAATTATTCTTCCAGCAGGTTGACCGTTCGGATCCGACCGTTTTTGGGGTTGACGCGGAGAGTTTTGATTTCAAAGGGGGCGAATACACCTTGCCAGGTTCGTTGGAAAGTGGGGAAATCGATTTCGGCCACGGTACGTCGACCGAAGCTCTCTACACAACGAAGGATCCACTCTTCATTGGTTTCAGCCTGTTTGAGGGCCGCGATACGGATGCCGGAACCCTTGACGTGCAGGAAGGATCCCTGTTTGGGAAGAGACCCGTCGTGAATGCCTTGATAGGTCACGATCGGAGGGGCCAGCAGGAGATCCGCTTGTCGGGGAAGATCGGCCTGACGCCAATCGCCGGGATGAGGCACGATCCGCAGACGGAACGTCTGTTCGCCCTGATCCATCCAAGGGTATTCCCGGGCGGGATCGAGTTTGTTCGGTGCGTTGTGGGCATAGACCGGACTACGGACAATCGTGAGGCGGAGCTCGGTGTCGTGTATGCTGTAGGCGTATTTGGCGTCGTTGATGACAGCCAGACCATATGGTTGGGTGCCGCAGGTTCCGCTTACATCCGCCCAACGGTGTCCGGGTTCTTCGTTCCCCTGGCGTTCGACTTCCACATAGGCGAAGGGGGCTTCGAGCGTTGCCGTGGGATTTTCCAGAGCGACCGGGAACGCGAATTGTAGGATCTTCTGTTTTTCGTGCCAATCTAAGCAAATGCGAGCTTCCACGGCACGTGTTTCGGCATAAAGCATCCAGTCGATGGTCAGGGTCGAGGCCTCATAGGTGGAGATAACACGGATCATCCCGCGCAGCGGCCCTTGTTCCAATATCTTGAATCGGGCCGAACCAAACGTGCCGATCGATTCGTCATATCGTTGAATCCCATGGCCCCACGTATCTCCCGGATCGTGTAGAACCAGAGCCCGGTTTCCCGTTTGGCCGCCGAGAAAAACATGCTGTCCGGTCTCTTTGTCCCAGATGCCGATTTCGCCCTGGTCGGAAAACGTGACGATCAGATAACGGTTTTCGAGTCGACGTTCCGAGATCTGCAGGTCGGTCTCGGGCTGCGTGGGGGTTGATTCCTTGATAACCCGGATTTGTCGGTATCCCATCGGAGGGAGGGTAGTCCGGAAAAGCAGTTTTTTGACCGATTCGCTTTGGCTCGATCCAACGCTCCACTGATAAGGGAGAGACTGGCCTCGATCATCGAGTGGTCGGGCTTTTTCTTGGATATTCAGGTCATATTCCCCATCGCAACGGACCTCCCAAGCATGCGGATTGAAGACGATCAGATATTCCGATTCGGGATCTTCCGTGGCGATCTGCCACTCCAGTTTTTGCAGGGCGAACGAACGACATTGATCAGCGACTTCCTGGGCATAGCCGTATCCTTGATGGGCGACATCGGAATGTTCGGCCTGTGAAGAGCCGGCCAGACTGTCGTGGAATTGCAGGAAGAGCAACTTGTGCCAGGCTTCGGTAAGGGCTTCCTGGGGGTAATGGGCCCCCCAGCAGGTCGATCCGAGGGTGGCGATGGTTTCGGCTTGGATTAATGCGGTTTCCGTTTGTCGGTTGCCTTTTTTGATGGCACTTTCCACACTGTAACACCCGACGGCATGATTGTGCAGGTTCCCTTGGACCACGGGCAGAGTGAGGGTCGGGTCTTGCTCGATGGTGTCGAAATAACGGTCCGGTGTGCTGTAAATCAGGGTGGGAGCTCCGGGCTGTTGGCGAATTTCGGCGATTTGTTGAAAGTTTTTCTTGACGGGGCCACCGCCGTGATCGCCGGCGCCATAAAAGGCCATCAGGGTGTGGGTAGGTTGTTGGCCGAACTCGCGGAGGATGCGTTCGAGTCGTTCCCGCATATCCCGGGAATTGCTGTATCCGATCTGGATGCGATAGGCCAGCAGACGGCTGCTGTCGGGGCCTTCCCACCAGAAAAGATCGGCCGGCAGTTTCTTTTCGTGATCCATGGGACGCATGAACACGTAACGATGCATGCCTTGTTGGCGGAGAATTTGGGGTAGACATTGACTATGGCCGAATGAGTCGGGCAGAAAAGCCGTTCGGGCTCGGCGTCCGACGAGTCGCTCCAGTTCGCGTTGTCCGTAGAGGCCCTGACGAACGAGGGCTTCGCCGCAGGGTAGATTGACATCGGGTTCGACCCACCAGCCGCCCACAACCTCCCAACGACCTTCGTCGATCCGCCGGCGGATCTGGCGGAATAGAACCGGGTCGTTTTCGGCCACCCACCGATAGAAGAGCGATGAACTGGCCGTAAATTTGAATTCCGGATTCTCTTCCATGCGTTCCAAGGCGGCTCGGAACGTACTCATAACGACCGAAAGCCCTTCTCTCCACGACCATAACCATACCGGATCGATATGTCCGTGCCCGATCAGGTGGAAGGTGTATAGACGGGCTTCCGGGGCCCATTGGGAGACGGTTTTGCGCTCTTCAGCCCATAGGTCGGCCCACGGGACAAGGCTGATGGCCGTTACACCCCAAAGCGTTTGTTTCAGGAAGGTACGGCGCGATAATTTGGAGGATTTCATCGGATGGGGGCTTTGACAGATGGTGGAAGGGTTAGTCTGAGGGTGTCGATTTCGTTTTCCGGGGAGACAATACGGCTGATCGGCGAATGGGGCCGGTGTTGCAAGCGGGCTGGAGGATCGAATTCTTTTGGTGAATGGGCTGTTTAAGTCGGGTTGAGGATAGCACCGATCCTATCGAAAGTTTCCGGAGCGGTATCTTACTTGAAAATAGGTAAAAAAACGCTTTTTTCCAAACCTTCCGCGGAATTAGGGGTAGAGCGGGGTCAGGTGGCCAGAAAACGGACCGGTGCATGCAGGGAACAAGAAGCATGAGGCGGGAGGGTGGAACTGGACAGAAAAGGAGGAGATCCGGCGGCGTTGAGGAAGGTGGCGGCTTTGGGCGGATCGTTTCGAGGATGCAGAAGGGGCGTCTTAGGAGAGAAACGCATACAAAAAACCCCTGATCATGATCAGGGGTTTTTTGTTGACCCACTAGGACTCGAACCTAGAATGACAGATCCAGAATCTGTAGTGTTGCCATTACACCATGGGTCAATAGAGGTTTGACGATGCAAAAGTAATCAAAAAAGTTTTTTTGAAGAAGGAGTTATCAAAAAATCTTTTAAATAAAATGGCTCAAAATAGGCAATGTCCTGAAATTGAGCCTTTTTAAATGCGTCGAAAGCAGGCTTGATCAATCCGCGAGCCGAAGGAACGACCTCTACATAGTGAACTTGGGGCTCGGTGAAGAGCGTTTTGCTCTTGGCGGCGCCGTTTCCGAAGATCACCAACGGGCGACCGGAGGTGCGTTGCGCCCGAAAACTGTCCTCGGTCAGCACATGGGCTTCGGCTTCCGACAGCGGATGGGCTTCGGCGTCGAAGAGTTGGCAATAGACCTCCATTCGACGGGCATCGATCATGGGTAAGAGCAGGCTGTCCTGGATGTCGTCCAGGTCGAGTACGCCCGCTTCATAATCTTCTAGGGCGACACGGCACAGCGCTTCCAGACTGCCCACGGCGATCAGGGGAATCTGGGCCCCGTAGCAGAGGCCTTTGGCCAACGCCGTGCAGATCCGCAAACCGGTGTAGGATCCGGGACCTTTTCCGATGGCGACGGCATCCAGATCGGAGGCATCCAGGTCATTTTCGCGCAGAATCTCATCCACGTATACCGCCAGGTTGCGGGCATGTTCACGACCTTCGGTATTTTCGCGCAGAGAGACGAGTTTCCCGTTTTCTCCTAAGGCGACGGATCCGACGTCCGTGCCAGCTTCTATACAAAGTATGCGTGCCATAATGCGAGATTGCGTTCAGGCGGCAAGTTACGCAAAATTGCGGACATTGTCGCGCTTTGCACGGTTTTCTTTCCGATCGGACCGAAGAAAACAGGTCCGGGACTGCGTGTGAGTCCGTTTTATGTGGGGGGAAAGGGTTCGGTGGGAGGATGGGTTGCAGGGCGGCCGTTTCCGGGGCAAAAGGACCGGCATAGAGAGCGCGGAACTCGAGCCGATGGGGCCTTCCGGATTTTGTCTATCTTTGCGGAGAACCTTAATGTATTTTTCGATGAAAGAGAAACCGCCTGTTCATAAACTGTTGTTCGTTTGTCTGGGAAACATCTGTCGTTCTGCGGCAGCGGAAGGGGTGATGAAGAGTTTGGTCGAACGAGCCGGGCAGGCCGATCGGTTTGAAATAGATTCGGCCGGTACCTATGGCGGACATGCGGGCGAGAGCGCCGATCCGCGGATGCAGCGTGCAGCCGGGAAACGCGGGTATCGGTTGACGAGCCGTTCGCGCCGCATCCGGCTCGATGATTTCGAACATTTCGATCGGATTATCGTCATGGACGACAACAACTATGAGAGTGTGCATCGCATGGCGCCCGATCCGGAAAGTGTCCAGAAAATCTATCGCATGGTAGAGTTTTGTCGGCATCACCGGGCGACCTATGTTCCCGACCCCTATTACGAGGGAGCGGAAGGTTTTGAGATCGTGTTGGATTTGTTGGAGGATGCCTGCGAGGGTCTTTATGACGACCTGATGCAGGAAGAGGCGGTGAACCGTGGCCGGGCCTCCCATGACAACACGGACTCTGCCGTATAATCGTTGCAGGATGAGGGCCCGTTTCCTGAACGGACCGATGAGTATGAATAACCGGGGACAGGGCGCTTTGAGAGAGCCGCTGTCCGTTTAAAAAGACCAGGAGTGATGAAGGAATTGCATGAAAAGGCCGTCGCGAAATTGATTCGGAATGGATTCGAGGTATTTCCCGTAGAGGATGTACAGGCGGCGGGTACGTTGATTCGTCAGCAGTTGGAGGCGTTGCAACCCGACAGTCTGTCGTTTGGCGATTCGATGACGCTGTATGCGACGGGTGTGGTGGATTGGTTGCGACAACAGCGAC
Organism: uncultured Alistipes sp.; assembly: GCA_944326035.1. Lineage (GTDB taxonomy): Bacteria > Bacteroidota > Bacteroidia > Bacteroidales > Rikenellaceae > Alistipes_A. Next base: position 110,048 of record CALVCS010000012.1, read on the forward strand.
CCTATCCCTTGATCGATACCTTTGAGAAGGGGGTGCGTTTTCGGGAGTTGATCGAGCGGCGTCGGCAGGCATTGTTGTGTCATACGTTTATGACGGGCGTGAATGCCATCAGTGCGTCGGATGGCTCCTTGCATTGGTTGGATATGATCGGGAATCGGATTGCGCCGATTGCGTTTGGACCGCGTCATGTTATTTTGGTTGCGGGGGTCAATAAGATTGTAGAGACTCCGGAAGAGGCCTATCGTCGGATTCGCGAAGTGGCGGCCCCGCAGAATGTGGCCCGGCACGAAGGCATGAAGACCCCTTGTGCGGTGACAGGACGGTGTAGTAATTGTTCCTCCCCGGATCGGATTTGTAACGAACGGTTGATTTTGCACAAATGTCACCCGAAAGGACGGATTTCGTTGGTGCTGATCGATCAAGTCTTGGGCTTATAAAAGATTCGAGGTCGCGAAAATAGTAGGACGAACCCGCAGTCATTCTATGGCTAATCTTTTGATTTTCTGCAACACGGGTTGGTTTCGAAATTCGCATTCTTAAAAAGGGGCTGTCTAACAAATCGTAGACAGCCCCTTTTTATAAAGTGAGGGATTATTTTATTTTTCAGGTCAAACGTGAATTTATGCGTTTTCGACCATTATTAATAGTCCCCAGCATTTTGGTTTCAATCGTGTCGGTTGGCTTTATTTCTGTATTTTCTCTTCCATTTGCAACAACTTACTTGATCCCAACGCGCATAATCCCCAAAAGAGGGGTCATGTACTACCGTTGATGCATATTTATCCAAATATTCTTGTGGTTGATAAAACTGATTATCTTTCTTGTTATAAACCAATAATGAATTATCCGGCAATAACAGCCACCACGCATGGAACCATTCAATAGCAAAAATCAATTTGTATTTAAGATTCTGAATAGCTCGGAAAAATATTCTACTCTCGGTTTGATTTGCAGGCTGAATATAAGCCAAAGAATCAAACCTGCTTGTACAGCGAATCTCAATATCTCCAAAATTGCCTATGCATAGGGTATCCTTATACCACATAATTTCATCGTATACACAGCCTGGAAAACGCTTCTTTTTGGAAAATAGTAAAGAAGAAAACAAGGAGTCCATTACCGTGAAATCCCTCTCCGGATATTGGTAAATGTTGATGTGGAGCGTAGGGATACACAATACATCGATCGTATCCAGAATAGCTTCGCTGTAACGTTTACTGTAATCATAGTATCCTCGCCATACTCGAATGATTTCTTTGCGGGCGAACTCTTGCAGGAAAGGTTGCTCTTGTTGTAATTGGGAAAGACAGGGATATTGGACGGGCTGAGCGAATGTCTCGTGAGCAAAGCACAGCAATAAAACGATTAATAGTGTTTTTTTCATTTTAACAAATTATTTGATGACACGAAATCTAACAGGATCAAAGTCTTTGATATTAGTCGACTTATACACCATTCTTCCTACATCCGGATCCATGACTTTGAATCGTTGCCGAATAACTTTGCCACTAGGCAACACTTTTTGTTCCAGCGCTTGAATCCCAACTGTATGACCTTTCCCTCCTGGTTTGGTATAAGTTATTTATGTCCATAATTTGAAGTTTCAGTTCTGGCCACTTAGCCACAAATTCCATGTCTTTGGCACTAATGCCAGGATTGGTGGATTGTACATTCGGTAAAGCGGGATAGGTATGCGTTGAACCCGCGACTGCATATCGCTTACACCAAGGGTGAATAATGGTGTTATGAGTAGATATTTTGATGACAATAAGATAAAAATCAATGACTTGCTCTGACAATCGTTGTTAAAATTATCTTCTCGTTTTTAGTGACAATTTCGTAACGGCACTCTGTTCGAACGGGGCTTTTTTGCGTGCCTTTCGGGTGTTCGAGAAGATAAACAAAAAATCCCGTAAAACCTTGATTTTGCGGGATCTGTCTTTATTTGTCCCCCTTTTGTCTTCGGGGTTTTGCGGAGAGAGAGGGATTCGAACCCCCGGAGCCTCGCAGCTCAACGGTTTTCAAGACCGCCGCAATCGACCACTCTGCCATCTCTCCGGGCACAAAAGTAAAACGGAATTTCGGTTTTTCCAAACGATCAGGCATTTCTGATCCATAACGAGTTGTCCAATGCCATCAACAGCTCCTCTCTCAAAACGGATGCGTAAAAGCAACCATTGTACGAACAGATCGTGTCTGGAAATGGGGAGTGAAACGTTGAGGACCCCCTTAGTTTGAAAGAGGGGGAAAGTATGGTCCAGGGTGGGAGATCGAGGTTTGACGGAAAGTTTAGGGGGAAATGCTCATCCTCACTTTGAGGACGATATGCACACATTGAGCCTTTCCCTATCTTGATTATAGGGACTCGCTGACTAACCGCAGAGGTTTGCTGTACCAAGGCCAGTTGCTAAAACCGAACCGGTCAGCAACGGTTAATTACCGCGATAAGTAGCGTAGCCGAAGGGACTTAGAGTAATGGGAACATGATAGTGCGAGCTGTCTTTCAGTTCAAAAACGACCTCGATGAAGGGATAGAAGCTCGTTTGCCCAAGTTGTTCGAAGTATGGTTTTGTGAAGTAGGTCAGTTTATAGATCCCTCGATGATCGACCCCGGGTTCTTCGGGCAAAAAGTCGGAGATACGTCCTTTCGTGTCGGTGATCTTTTCATCGACAATAACCCATTCCTCGTCGGCGGTCATTTTAGACAGACGAATGGACACGCCGGCGGCCGGTGACCCTTGGGTAATGTCCAAAATGTGGCTGGAAAGTTGATAGGAGGGCGCTTGGGCCGTTGCCAGAAAGGCGCTAAACAGCAGAGTCAGGAGGAGGGGAATGGTTCGTGTCATCAGCGTTCAATTTAGATTCCGTAAGACAAGGGTTGTCATTTTTTAAGAAACAGAGAATCGAGGTGTTTTATTGTAGCAAACCTCCGAAAAACGGATATTCAGGAGGTTGGACGGTTTGGATGGAGGCTTCCAAGCGACCGGAAAACATTGAAGGATGACGGTAGAGTGTAGCTTCGTTGGGTGTTGGAACGGTAGGTCGATGTTTCGTTTTAGAGATGTTTCAGCCTTTTGGGAGGGCTCTCACGGAAAAGAGCGAGAGGATGGGTGGGCCTGGGTTCCAAGAAAAAGATTGTTTGGATATGAGAGGCCCTGTAAACCTGTAAGTAGGCAAGTCCAAAACATCCGGGAAAATCCGCTTTGTACCCGTCTTCCTGATGCAGGTCGAAGGGTGAGGGGAAGTGAGAGTTTCTCTTCTGCAGGTTCTGTTTCTCGATGATTGTCCTTATCCTGTCGGAACAGCCCTTCAAGCGATGAGCTCTAAATGGCTGATGCTGGGGAATAACCAGCTTCGTCTTTGGCCATCACCGGTCTGAAGGCGCAGAGGCCGGAGTATAGATGTGGAGGGTATGTTGGTCTCTTTTCTGGGAGGATGAGGTTCTCTGTGCCGACGAGGGCCCCGTCGTGAGGCCGATCGATCCAAAGTAATCATCTATCCTGCCCCACAGGTTTGTCACTTGCGGAAGCGCCGGCCATACATCAAAGGGGTCATCCCCGTCTGTTTTTTGAACATTCGGCTCAGATGTTGGGGGTATTCGAATCCCAGATCGAGCGCTATCTGCGCAATGCTCCGTCCGGTCGCCAGTTCATTCTGGGCCAACTGAACGATATACTGCCGGATATGATTACTGGCGGTATCGCCGGTCGTTTTCTTGATTAGATCGCCGAAATAGTTGGAGGACATGCAGAGACGTTCGGCACAATATTGCACGGTGGGCAGACCCAACGTCAACTGTAGTTGCTCTTCGTAATAACTGCGTAGCAGATGGTCGAATTTCATCAGAATATCCGAATTTTCTAGCTTGCGTGTGAGAAATTGGCGGTTGTAGAAGCGCTGGCAGAAATTCAGGATCAGCCCGATATACTCGACGAGAATGGCGTCTTGCAGGTCATCGTGGCGATTTTTGAGTTCATCTTGGATCTGTCGCATCAACGAGACTAAAGTGTCGTGCTCCTCGTCGGTCATATGCAGGGCCTCATTGATCCGATAATCGAAAAAAGAGTAATCTCGGATCCGTTTTTCCAGCGGGGTACCACGCAGAAGATCGGGATGGAAGAGCAGTGCCCAGCCCGTAAGCATCACCTCTTCGCCATTATCCTCCTTACCGCCGACTTGTCCGGGGGCCACACAGATCACAGTTCCTTTTTTGTAGTCATACTTTCCGCATCCATACTCCAGATCGATGTCGGCCGCATCGTGAAAAAAGATACCATAGACCCCGTAGTTGTTCAGACTGTGGCGGACGGGCGACACCTCCGTATAGTCGATGACACTCACCAGCGGATGGCGATCGACATGACCGAGCCAGCGACTGTAATCACTTACATTTTTTATTTTCAGAATTTTAGCCATGTTCCCTGTCTGAAAGCCCCTATGTACAAAAATAAGGATTCCAGGCAAATATCCCTTCTCGGTCTGGCAGTATCTGTAAAAAAGGTAGGAACCGCCCATCTATTGTTACGTTTGGGCGGACGTGTTGCGATACTTTTGAGCTGTTAAAAGAAGCATGATGAGCGATCAAACGGAGTGGATCTCGGCAGCGGTGTATGAAGATGAGGTCATGGATTATCTGGCGGAGCGTTATCACACCTCTCCGCGGGAGATCATCCGCTCTTTTTTCGCGCAGGAAGAACGCACAGCAAAAGGGGTGAATCTCGACAACGAAAACCGGAGCTGGTGTTTGGAAGAAAATGAAGTAGCGATTCTGCGCGATCTGATCACCGCGAGACGTCACGAAGATCAGGCATTGCCCCGTCGCTCCAATCCTGTCGGCCGGCGGAGGGCTCGTTGAAACATTTATGCCTCGATCCAGTCAAACGACGATATCGGCTCCGGGGCGCGTTCAAGGTCCCATGGAAGGTGAGGCCAGGGTGGTAAAAGAGCGGATACAGAGGCAAGACGAGGATGGCGGAGATCTTATGCGGGTGGCGTTTTCGGCAGCCATGCCTTGCATCGATTGGCCCAATAAAAGGAAATTTGGTATGATACACAAGACGATTCATTGCCTATGTTTGCTCCTGAGTCTATGGCTGTTTGGCAGCGATAAGGCGTGGGCATTTTCGAACGATCAAAACACGACACCTATGGAAAAGAAGCTTATTGGAAACAAACTGGCCCTTTATCCGATGCCTTTGACGGTGATCGGGGCCGAGGTAAACGGACGAGTCAACTGGTTGCTCGTGGCCCATGTCGGGATTATCGGTCACGACCGGCTTCTCATCAGCATGAGTCAAAGTCATTACACCAATCAAGGGATCAAGGCCTCGCGGAAACTTTCGGTGAATCTCGTCAGCCGCGAGATGTTACCGACAGCCGATTATGTAGGTAGCGTCAGTGGAGCCGAGGTCGACAAATCACAGGTTTTCGCTCACCATTGGGGCGGGAACGGCACGCCGATCATTGACTGTTCTCCGCTGACGATGGAGTGTCGGGTCGTCGACATTTACGAAACGGAAGGTTTTGACAACTTTATCTGCGAGATCGTCCATACCTACGCTTCGTCCGAGGTGCTCGACGATCGCGGGCGGCTCGATTACACGCGTCTGCAACCCGTGCTCTTTGAATTCCCGACCTATGCTTATCTGGCGACGGGCGAAGTGATCGGCCGCTGTCTGAAACTCGACCGCGAACCCTCCATGTGTGCTAAGGAGCCGATGTCGGCCGATGGGATTGTCCGGCTCTCGAAGATCGAAGTCTATCCCGAATATCTCTCCCAATATAGGGACTATGCGAGCGAAGTGGGAGAGATCTCGTTACGCACCGAACCGGGTGTCTTGACCATGTATGCTGTTTCCGAACAGGAAAATCCTTGTCGGATCACCATTCTCGAGACCTATGCCAGTCGTGAGGCCTACGAAAAGCATATTGCTTCGCCACATTTTCAACGTTACAAGCGAGAGACGCTCCATATGGTCAAATCGCTGGAGTTGACGGACCAGAAACCGCTCAATCCCCAAAATTGCCTCCGTAATTTCATGCGTTAACCGGAAGGGGCTGAATTCGATTATCAGGGATAGCGCGCCTCCCGTTTTTTCTGCGTGACGATTCCAGATTTGGACCGGGAGGTCGTCTGATGGAAAGGTCGGAAGCTCCGTTCCGTTGAAGAAACTGCAAACAGCCAGTTGGTCTATGATCTGCTGGCTGTTTTGGGTTAGTACGGCTGTCCGGCTTTTCTTCTTGGGGTTCAGGAGGGGGTATTGAGTCCGGTATTCCTCTCTTTCTGACGTGCGCAACGTAGATTTCCTGAGTGACTCGATCTTGTCTGAAGAGCGTGCGCTTGGGTGTGCAAAGGTTGTTTTGGCTTTTGGGACGGATGAGAGACACGCAAAAAAGCCTTCAAGTCTATCAACTTGAAGGCTTTGGCTTTGGCTTGACGTTCTTTGCCGCCATCCCTTGGCGGAGAGATAGGGATTCGAACCCTAGGTACAGTTGCCCGTACACCGCATTTCGAGTGCGGCCCGATCG
>CALVCS010000013.1 GCA_944326035.1 uncultured Alistipes sp.
CGGTTCACCACAACCCGGCTCTGACCTATCCGGCTGCCAGCATGACGCTGTTGATCCCGGATCAGGAAATGCAGACCAACAACCTGTGCGTTCAAAACTAAGGATCTGATTGCTAAGAGCAATTCACAGAATTAGTCTTCTTACCTCCAGGGCGGAACATCAGTTCCGCCCTGGTTTTTTTATATTCTTTTCCGGTCAACCATATCATCGATCCGAACCACCCATCGATCTTTCCTTCATGCACACAGGAAACCCTGAGGGGCAAAGTGCCTTCCAAATATTTTTACTACCTTTGTTTAATCGGACCTAAATCTAACCTTAATCTATGAAAACTACGCCTCTCGTTATTCTGACAACCTGGCTGCTCGGAGCGATCGCCTTGAGTTTCCATAGCTGTACATCTTCGCCTCAAACACCCAAACGTCCTTTCCGCCTAATCCATAATAATGACGGGAGCGACGCCTTATACAATCGATGGTTCCATTTTCGGCCGCTTTGCAAAGCCGATATCGAAGCATATGTCGACATGGTTGCCAATTCACAAGTGACAACCTATATGATGTGTTCCGGCAGTGACTTTGTCTACTACCGTTCGCAATACGGTCGCCCTTTCGGTGACGACCTGAACGGCACCCTTGACTGCGGAAACGATACGGCCACCCTTCGGGCCTGGAAAACCTTCTACCAGAATTTCAAAAACCTGGAAGCAGAGGGAACCGATGTCATCGAGGCCTCCCTGCTGCGCGCGCAAGAAAAAGGGATGGAGGCCTTCATCACCTATCGCATGAACGATCTCCATTTTGCCGATACCTCTTATCATTGTCCAATCCATTACAGCGATTTCTGGTTGGCCCACCCCGAATACTGGTTAGGCGATTCGACCCAAGGATGGCATAGCGCAGGGGCTCTGAATTTCGCCATCGAAGCTGTCCGCCAACGAAAATTGGACATCATCACCGAACAACTCCAGAAATATGAGATGATCGATGGGTTCGATATGGACTTCATGCGCTTTCCGGTCTATTTCAAAAGCGGTGAAGGACCTCAAAACGCCCACCTGATCACCGATCTCGTTCGTAAAGTCCGGGCCAAGGTGGATTCGGTCTCGCAAGTGCGCGGGAAAAAGATTTTGTTGTCGGTCCGGGTTCCGTTTACGGTGGAGGGCTGCCTGATGAAAGGCCTCGATGTCCAAACGTGGGTCAACGAGGGATTGGTCGATTTTATCAGCATCGGCGCCCACTGGAAAGGCGAAACGGCTATGCCGGTTGCAAAATTCCGCCACGATCTGGGCAATGACCAGATCCCGATCTACGCCACCATCGATGACGGTGGATACACGCCGCGGGAATTCTTCTCGGCCGGCATGTATCGCGGCATGGCCTCTCATATTCTGGCACAGGGAGGCGACGGCATCCAGCTGTTCAACTACTACTTCGGTCAGTATAATTCGGAACTCAACGGCAAGATCAAACTGGAAGAGGGCGGGCAAGTTTGTCGCGTCATCGAGCCCTCACTACTTCAGGAGATCGGGAAGATGGAAACCCTGAAAGGCCGCAACAAGATTTTCTGCGAATCGGACGGCGTCACCGACACGTACGGCATTTTGCAAGTGGGGTCTCTCCCGCTGGCCATCAGCAACAGTCGCCGCTCGTCGGCCCATCTTTATATCGGAGACGATGTGCAGGAAACCGTTCCCGAAGAGACGATCCTGTTCATCCGTACCGACCGCCCCGCCCGATTCCAACTCGAAGTCAATGGCATAACGATCCCAGAACAGGACCAACGTCCTGACTATCCAAAACTGTACGACCGTTGTCGGGGCATGCTCGACGACGATCAGGTCTATGCCTTCGTATTGCCGAACGGAGCGTTGCGCCAGGGTGACAATACGATCAGCTTCGTTTCCCAACAACCGCTGATCTTTGTCGTCCGCCGATTGGAAGCTGCCCTGAAATATGGAGACGTGACAACCCACGGGTACTTCTAACCGACCGTCCTATCCTTCACATCGACGGACAGAGGCTCCTGGCCATCGTCCGTTTCAACCCAAACCCTCATGAAACGTATCTTATTTCCGCTTTTCGGACTCTTGTTGTTTGGAACGAGTTTCGGCGCCCCGACGCCGCAACGATTGTATGTCTCTCCCCACGGGTCGGACACCCAGGACGGGAGCACCCCTCAAACAGCTCTGCAGACATTGGATGGGGCCCGCCGAGCCATTCGCACACTCAAAGCCCAACAGGCTTTGACCGGCCCGCTGGAAGTGATCTTCGCTCCCGGAAATTACCCCCTCACACAAACCGTGACCTTCACGGCGGAAGACTCCGGCACGCCGGAAGCTCCCATCACCTATCGTAGCGAAACCGAAGGAACGGCTCTATTGAATGGTGGCGTTTCGATCACCGGCTGGCGCAAACATCGGAACGGGATTTGGGTCACTACGCTCCCGGCCGTCAAAGAGGGGAAATGGTGGTTCCGTCAACTCTATGTCAACGGCCAGTGGCGCGGCCGGGCACGTACCCCGAATCAAGGGGTGTTCGAAGTCCAGGCCACCACAGACACCACCACTCATCTCCGAAGCTATCAGGTACCCAGCGATTCGTTCATCTTTGCCCCCGGAGACCTCGATCCCGCGTGGAAACACCCCGAAAACGGCGAGACCATCATTTATCACTACTGGACCGACACCCATCTGCCGATTCAAAGTATCGACGGAAAGACAAACCGGATTTCGTTCGGTTATCCCTCCGGGAAGGTGTTTCGGGATGGATTTGAAGGGGATCTGGCCCGCTATGTCGTTGAAAACATCTACGAAACCCTCGATCAACCGGGGGAATGGGTTCTCGATCGGGCCACCGGCCAACTGTTTTACCTGCCGATGCCCGGAGAGGAGATGGACCAAGTGGAGGTGATCGCTCCGGCCACCCAAACCTTACTCGCCTTCGAAGGCGATCCGCTCAACGGTCAATGGGTTGAACACCTACGCTTCGAAGGCCTGACCCTCGCCTATTCCAACTTCGATCTGCCGTGGGGCGACTGCAACAATGCACAAGGAAGTGCCAGTGTCGCCGCATGCATCAACCTGCGAGGGACGCGTAACTGTACGTTCGAAGCCTGTACGCTCCGCAACCTCGGAACGTTCGGATTCGAACTCTTCGAGGGTTGTACCTTTAACCGCTTTTGCCACAACACCCTCGAACAGCTGGCCGCTGGAGGATTCCGCATTCGGGGCTCGGTCGCTGGCGGCCATCCGGCCCTGCGAACCGGAGACAACATTCTCAGCGACAACACTATCGCCTATTATGGCAGAACCTATCCGTCCGGAGTCGGCATCCTGGTGATGCACAGCGATCGGAATACCATCGCCCATAACCTGATCCACCACGGCGACTATACCGGTATTTCGGTCGGGTGGTCGTGGGGGTATCTGCGCAGCGCCGCCCGAGGCAATTTAATCGAAAAAAACCATATTCACGACATCGGTTACAACAATCTGCTGTCGGATATGGGCGGCATTTACACCCTGGGGCTCTCGCCCGGCACCACCGTCCGCGGCAACCTGATCCATGACGTCAATGCCAACCGTTACGGCGGCTGGGGCATCTATGCCGACGAAGGCTCCACCTCCATTCTGATCGAAAACAACCTCGTTTACCACACCAAATTCGGGACATTCAACATTCACTATGCCAAGGATTTGGTTGTCCGAAACAATATCTTTGCGCTGGGTCGCCTCCAACAATTCTCCCGATCGAAACGCGAAGACCATACGACCGTCTATTTCGAAGGGAATATTCTCTATTGGACCCAGGGGCGTCTGTTGGTCGACGAGTACGAATGGAAAGACACCCCCTATCCGCTCCACGTCAACCCCTACCAACCGCCACGCGACACGACGGTGACGTTCGTCAGCGACTGGAACCTGTTCTATAACCCGAATCAACCCCAATCGGCCATCGATTTCAGCGGCCGTACCTGGGACGAATGGCTGGCCGAAGGGAAAGACCGTCATTCGATCTATGCCGATCCGCTGTTCGTCGCCCCTGAACAGGGCGACTTCCGGCTACGCCCCGAATCACCCGCCTGGAAACTCGGGTTCCACCCGATCGACTGGCAGGACGTCGGCCCGCGACCCAAAACCCAAACTTCTACCTTATGATTCACGCTTGGAAACGACCGGGATGGATGACCATCCTGCTGTGTAGTGTGCTCGGGGCCCAGGCACACGAACCCTCCCCGAACCCGAACCGAACGAGCTCCGGTGCTCGAACCGAAATCACCACTTCCGGTCCCGCCTTCCGAAACCCGGAACTTCCCTTGGAGGAACGGGTGACCGATCTGATGAACCGTCTGCGGCCCGATGAAAAGATCGGACTGTTGTGTGCCATGCAACCGGCCATCGAACGGTTAGGGATTCCGGCCTATGATTGGTGGAGCGAATGCCTGCATGGGGTGGCCCGAGCCGGTCAAGCAACGGTTTTTCCAAAACCGATCGCCACCGGCAGCGCCTGGGATCCCGACCTGACCCAACGAATCGCCACCGCCATTTCGGACGAGGCTCGGGCCAAATACCACGCCGCCCTCCGTACCCAAGGCTATACCGCCCGCTATGAGGGGCTGACCTTCTTCTCCCCAACGCTCAACCTGGCTCGCGATCCCCGTTGGGGTCGGACGGACGAGTGTTATAGCGAAGATCCGCTTCTGACCGGCCTGCTGGGCGAAGCATTCATCCGAGGTCTCCAAGGAGACGATCCCCGCTACCTGAAACTGGTCGCTACCTCCAAACACTTCGTCGCCAACAACGAAGAGAATCGTCGTCTGGACGGTTCCGCCGATGTCGACATGCAATCGTTGCGGGAATACTACTTCCCGGCCTTTCGCCGTAGCGTCGAACAGGGAAAGGTTACCTCCGTCATGGGGGCCTACAATGCCTTAAACGGCGTTCCTTGTTGTGCCGATCCTTTCCTGCTCACCCAGGTCTTGCGCCGGGAGTGGGGTTTTGATGGCGTGGTGATCTCCGACGGATCGGCCATGGCCAAAATCCATACCCACCACCACTATGCCCCCTCTCCCGAAGAGGCATCCGCCCTCGCCCTGCGGGCCGGTTGCGACATGTCTCTGCGAGACGAATACGGATCCACCCTGCCCGCAGCTCTACAACAGGGGCTGATCACGCAGGCGGATATCGACACCGCTGTACAACGGGTGCTGACCTTGCGCATGCGCCTGGGAATGTTCGATCCGCCGGAGCAAGTCCCTTATGCCTCGATTCCCGACAGCGTGGTCGAATGCCAGGCCCACCGTGCCCTGGCTTTGGAGGCTGCCCGCAAATCGATCATCTTACTCGAAAACCACGGGATTCTCCCCCTGCAACCGGAACGACTCCAGAAAATCGCCCTGATCGGCGAGGCCTTCCGCAAGGTCCATTACGGCGATTACAGCGCCGAACCGGTTCACAATCTCACCCTGTTGGATGCCATTCGCACAGCGCTTGCCGACCGGGTCGACGTACAGTGGACCACGGACGCGACACAACCCGAACTGATCGCTCCGGAATATTTCATGCGCCCCGAAGCCCATGCCTATGATGGGCGGGTCGGACTGACCGGCGAATATTTCGACAACGAAACGCTGCAAGGGCAACCGTTCACCGTCCGCCACGACCATCAGATCGATTTCACGCTGAGCGGCCGCAACAACCGCGACATGCAACAGCCTCAACATCTGTCGATTCGCTGGCATAGTCGATTGGTCGCTCCGGCTACGGGCGACTATCTGATCCTCCTGCAACAACACGAAGCCGACTCCCGGTTATGGATCGGCGATCAACCCGTCCACCTGGAGGGCAAAAGTGCCGACGGCAAAGAGCTGCGCTGCAAAGTCCATCTGGAAAAGGGCATTCCCTATGAACTGCGGGTCGAAAGCCGTCGGGTCGGTCGTAATGCCCACATCCGGTTATTGTGGCAACAGGCCCTCCCGGAAGGCACCCCCGATGCCCGTCAACTGGCGGCGGAAGCCGATGCCGCCATCGTCTTCATTCGCGATGCCGGCGGTGCCGAAGGGAAAGACCGTTCATCACTCCGTCTCGATCCTCGCCAATTGAAACTGATCCAGGAGATCGTCCAGGCCAATCCGCGCACGGTGGTCATCCTCGGCACCAGTGCTCCGCTGATTCTCACCCCCTTGAAAGAACTTTGCCCGGCTCTGCTGTGCAGTTGGATTGCCGGACAGGGCGAATCGCAAGCCTTGTGTGATCTGCTTTTCGGAACGGTCAACCCTTCGGGGAAAACCCCCGTCACCTTTTTTGCCGACGAAAGCCAACTCCCCGCTCTGGACGATTACGACGTAACGCATGGACGCACCTACCAATATTTCAACGGCGATGTTTGCTATCCGTTCGGCTACGGACTCAGCTACACGACCTATCAATATCAACGGCCGACCCTCTCCAATCGCCACCTGACGTCGGCCGATACGCTCCAAATTCAGGTCGAAGTGGCCAACATCGGCACACGGGCAGGTGAAGAGATCGTCCAATGTTATGCCGCCTCACCCTCTTGGGCCGCCAAAGGGTTACGACAAAAACTGATCGCCTTCGAACGGATCGCCCTGCAGGCCGGCGAGCGACGCCAAGTCACGTTCGAGATTCCGGTCGCCGATCTGGCCCGTTGGGACACGACACGTGGCTGCTGGTACGTGGAACCCGATCGCTATGAAATTCGCGTAGGATCCAATTCTGTCGATTGGAAGACTGTCTCCTGCGACATACGCTGACGCCGAGAGCTGATCCGATTACCGTCCCCGATCTCAACGATACGACCAGAACAGCCTCTCACCACCTCATCATCGGGAGGCAAAGGAGCTTTCCCGACCAAACGGATGCCCCTAAACCTTGCAGGGGAGACACTTTTCACGTGTCTCCCCTGCAAGGTTTAGGACGATGTATCCCTCATGTCCCGGACCATCGCTCCGATCGCTATTCCAACGTGATGGGAATTCCCTGATAAAAATCGAGAATTTTGGTCCGGAACAGATATTCGTACTGAGCCTGCAACTGTTCGGAACGACTGGTGACCATCTTGGTTTGCGCCTCACTGTATTCATACACCGCCAACATGCCGACATCATAACGCTCCTGGGCATAGGCAAAAGCCTCTCGCGCCGCCTCATAAGCCGCCTGCGTAGAACGATATTTAGAGACCGACGCAACGGCGCTCTGATAGGCCTGTTGAATCTCTTTGTAAAGAGACAACTTCACATTATCCAACTCCAGGTTCCGATTCTGGATCTCCAGACGAGCTTGACGCACCTGATTGCGCGTCTGTAAGCGGTTGAAAATCGGAACGCTCAGGTTGAAACCAATGGCTTCCCGTTGATTATCCCGCCACTGAGAAACCACACTGGGATTGGCAAACCCCGCAGTCAATAACTGATTGAACCCGCTGGTATACGAGAGCCCGAAGTTCAGCGTCGGCCAAAAAGCCGATTGAGCGACCTTCAAACTCCGACGACTACTCTCCAGACGATATTGAGCCTCTTTCACGTGCGGTTTAATATCCAGCGCCGTCGCATAAATGCGTTCCGGATCGGGAATCGGCCCCACGAGCGACCAACGTTCGTCATCCACCCCCGGTTCTACGATATCGAAATCGGAAATCCCCAACAGATTCAAACTCTGCGCCAGATTCAACAACGCCAAATCCCGATCGTTGCAGGCATTGGTCAGATTCAACTGATCTTTCGCCCATTGGGCCTTGATATCGAACAACTGCGACTCCGGGACCTTGCCCGCCTCCAACAACGCCTCGGTGCGCGTCACCTGACGAGCCGTCAGATCCAGCTGCTCCTGATACACCTTCACGATCTCCTTTTTAAACAGGGCCTCCAGATAGAGCGACGTCACCTGCAACTCCAGGTTTTCTTTGGCCTTGTTCAGATTTTCGGTCGCGGCCTTCAGATCCAATTCGTCCACTTCGATTTGCCGGCTGATCTTCATCCCGGAAAACACCGGCACCGAAGAGCTCAAGGCAAACTGCGTCGCACTGGCCGCTTTCGCCACCTCATAGATCCCCGACCCCTGCGACATTGAGCGGCCGAAGTTGAAACTCTGATTGGCGCTGCCACCCAGACTCGGCAAACGGCTGTTCTTCGAGGTATTGAGGGTAATTTCCGCGTTGTCTACCCCCAACGCCTGTTGCTGAATCTCGATATTGTGCTCCACCGCATAATCGATACACTGCCTCAACGTCCAGGTCTCCTGTGCATGCCCCGTCGCCACACTCCCGAGGAGCAACAGCACAGCCCCCCGCCATCCTAAGCTGTAGATCCGTTTCATGATTTTCCTTTTTTCGTTTCGGTCATGGCATTGCCACGCACCTGTTCGCCCTGCGTCAATCCGTCCGTCACCTCTACCTGAATGCCATTGGAAAGGCCGATCTGTACCACCCGTTTTTCAAAATGCTGCACACCCCCCAGCGAATCCTTCAGCACGTACACAAAGGTCGAATCACCCGTGAACTGCACCGCACTCTCCGGCACCCCCAACACACCGTCCGCCCGTTCCAGCACGATCTGAGCATTGGCACTATAACCGGCTCGCACCTCCACCGAATCGGGCAGGTTGACCGCTGCCTTAATCTCGAATAAAATGGCCCCGTTCTCTTCCACCCCCTGCGGGGAAATATATTCCAGACTCGCATCGAAAGTCTGCCCTTCGAGCGCCCCGATGGTCAGTTTAATCGGCATGCCGACCCGGATCCGGCCCACTTCGGTTTCGTCGATCTTCCCGATGAAAATCAGATCATTCATATCGGCCACCGTCGCGATGGTCGTCCCGTCATTGAACGTATTGGCCTGAATCACCGAATTCCCCACCTTGACCGGAACATCCAACACCATTCCGTCGATGGTCGACCGAATCTGCGTATTGCTCAACTGAGCCATTTTTTTGGAAATCCCCTCTTTGACAATATCCAGGTTATCGCGGGCATTGTCCAGCTCCTCCCATGCCTTGGCGTAATCGGCCTCCGACTTATCCATTTCATCCCGGGAGATGACCCCTTTTTCGTAGAGCTGTTTCTGACGTCCGTATTCGGATTCGACCTGTCGCAGATCGATCTCGGCAATCCGAACCCGCGATTCCGCCGCATTCAGCGAGCTCATTTCGGGAATCACCTTCACCGTGGCGAGCACATCCCCGGCACGGACATGATCGCCCGCCTCTTTCTTCAATTCGGAAATAATTCCCGAGATCTGGGGCTTGATCAGCACTTCGTCCCGCGGAGAGACCTTCCCGGTCGCCACCGAGATGTTCTCAAACGAGACGGTATCGACTTTCAGCAACTCGTAACGGGTCGACTGTGGGCGAGATTTCCGCCACAACAGGTAAAACGTACCCAAAATCACCCCCGCAAAAATGAGCAGCAATACGATTTTGAAGACTTTTTTCATATGGATTGACAGGATTTATTTGGTTCTATAATCAGGCATTTATTCCTCTCGAATGGCATCGATCGCTTTAATTTTCAGGGCGCGCAAGGTCGGTAAGATGCCGGCCGCCACCCCCGACACGATCAGGATAAACAAGGCTAACAATCCCATATTAAACGAGATAGACGGTGGAGCAAAGAGTTCGTTACCCTCTCCCATGTTCCGGGCAATCCCCTCCAGCACAAACACCCCCAACACAAATCCCAGCATACCGGACATAAAGGTCAACACGATACTTTCGCTCATGAGTTGTTTCAGAATGGTCATCGGTTTGGCTCCCAGGGCTCGTCGGACCCCGATTTCCCGGGTACGTTCCCGCACCGTGACCAGCATAATGTTGCTAATGCCGACAATGCCCGACAACAACGCTCCCAAGCCTACGATCCAGATCAACAGATTGACCCCCAGAATCAAACTCTGAAACATCTGAAACATCTCCTGGACATTGTAGCTGAGGACCGCCTTGTCATCATTGGGCGCGATGTCATGGGCCTCCCGCAGAATATTTTTCACCTCCTCTTCGACCATTGCCGCATCGACCCCGGCCTTCCCCGTACAGAACAGTTGGTGGATCTTATCGCCCCGCGAAAACGTATACCGCATAGTCGTAAAGGGGATATAGAACGATTCATCCTCCACATCGTCTCCGCCGATCACCCGCCGGGCAACCCCGACGACCTGAAAATAGATCCCCTTGACACGGATATACGCGCCCAAGGGATTCTCTCCGGGATCGAACAGCGTTTCGTAGACACTCGGACTGATCACACACACTTTCCGCCGATACTGGACATCCATGTCGTTAATCAGGCGGCCGTACATCACCACCTGCGGATAGACCACAAACTGTGCCGGCAATACCCCGCTGATGTTATAGGTTCCCGACTTCATGCCGCGGACCACATTCTTATCGGTATAGGCCCCGTAGAGCACCGGTGCGATCTGATCCACCGTCCGTGCCTTCTGACGAATCCGCGCCAGGTCATGCGAATTCATCTCCCAGAAACGACCTTTCCGATAACCGTGGTACGGTTCTCCGGTCCGGCCTGCCATAAACAGACACGTATTGGGGGTGATGCCTTCCAACGTCCGATGGATGCCGTCCCGAAAGCCATTCCCCAGCCCCAACAGCAAAACCAGCATCAGGATCCCCCAAAAGATCCCAAATCCCGTCAACACGCTCCGCCACTTGTTGCGTGTGATGGTGATCCATATCTCCTGCCAGTTATCCAGATCGAACATCGTTCTTCGAATAGATTTACCTCCTTTATGCTACTTCCGTTTCCCGGTTTTCTCGTTCCGGACACCGGATCTGTCCTCCGCTGCCCTTCGCCGCTTCCGATCACTCGGCCCGCATCGCTTCGATGGGTCGTACCCGAGCCGCTCGGAGGGCCGGTACCAGACCCGCTATTACCCCACTGATAATCAACAAAATCGTAGCCCCGAAAACCGTTCCCAGATCGACGGTCGGATCCTTGAAGACCGTGATCATATTTTGGGTCGACTGTTGGGCCATCCAGGCCGACACCCCTTCGGTCAGCCCCACCCCCACCACAATGCCGATATAGCCCGCCGCCGTGGTGATCAGAATCGCCTCGAGAATAATCAAACTCAAAATTGACCAGGGTGTGGCACCGATCGCCTTGCGGATACCGATCTCCCGGGTCCGCTCCTTGACGGTGATGAGCATGATGTTCCCCACCCCTACGATCCCCGCCATCAACGAAGCGATCCCTACCAGGAGGACAAACAGCCGGATAAGGGTAAAAATCTGTTGGGTTTGTATGGCATTTCCCGCGGTATTATTCACCCACAAGGCCGACCGATCAGCGGGATCGAACGTATGGAGTTTTCCCATCTTCTCGCGCAAACGTTGAATAAACGCTTCGTTTTCCTGCCAGGTTCCGACCTGCCGCAGGGTGAAATCGATCTGATCGACGCCATACCCACCCTTATAAAGGCGCTGAGCGGTGGTCCAAGGCACATACACCGAGGTGGTCCAGAACTGATTCGCCCCATCATAGATCCCCACGACCCGATAGGCGATATTCCCCTGCAGCACATATTTCCCCAGAGGGTCTTCCTCCTTGAACAACACCCGGGCCGCTTCCGGACTGAGCACCATCACTTTCTTGCAACGATCGATGTCCATCTGATTCAAAAAACGTCCCTGTCCGGGCAGGATCCGGATCTGATTGATCTTCGCAAAGTCGGGCGCTACGCCCTGAAGGGTCCAGTTCCCGTACTCATCCCCATATGAGAGGGTGACACTCTTTCGAATCGATACCGAAAAAAATTCCCGTTCAGGCAGGCGATCGATCAGGTCATAATCCCGATCGTCGAAACGGATGCGTCGATTCGACGGCATCCCGCCATAAGGCCGGGAGGTCCACCCCGGATACAAAGTGACCGCATTGACGGCTCGCCCCGAAAAGTTGGACATCACGCCATTGCGCAAACCATTCCCCGAGGCCAACAACACAATGAGCATAAAAATTCCCCACGCCACCGCAAATCCGGTCAAAGCGGTTCGCATTTTGTTTTTACGAATCGTTCCCCAGATTTCACGGAAAGCATCGAAATCGAACATCTTTACAGGGAGATAACTGGATGAGTATTCCGTTGATCGGTGCCGATCACCCCATCCCGAATATGAATAATGCGGTCGGTGGCTGCCGCTACGGCAGGTTCATGTGTCACGATCAACATCGTGATTCCGTCCGTACGATTGATCTCGCGCAGCAGCGCCATCATTTCGGCCGAGGTCTTACTGTCGAGCGCCCCCGTCGGTTCATCCGCCAGGATAATCTGCGGTCGGGCAATCAAGGCCCGAGCGATCGCCACGCGTTGTTTCTGCCCACCCGAGAGTTCATTGGGCAGGTGATCGGCATGGTCTTTCAGCCCCATTTTATCGAGGTACTCCAGGGCCAAAGCGTTACGGCGTTTGCGGCTCACCCCCTGATAATAGAGCGGCAAGGCCACATTTTCCATCGCATTCTTAAACGAGATCAGGTTGAAGGACTGAAACACAAAACCGATTTTTCGATTGCGCAATTCGGCCGCCCGTGTTTCGCTCAAGTTATTGATTAACAGATCGTCCAGAAAATAGGCTCCGGTATCGTAATTATCCAAGATGCCCAAAATATTGAGCAATGTCGATTTTCCCGAACCCGAAGCGCCCATAATCGAGATGAATTCGCCTCGTTCCACCGTCAGATGGATTCCTTTTAAGACATGGAGCGGAGAGGCTCCATAATAGGTCTTATTCAGATCGTGAATCCGGATAATAGGCATACAACCGTGACGTTACAGATAAGAAATTAGGCCTTTAAAAGGCCTTCAATATAGATTTAAAGATAGATCTATTTTTTCAGAAAAACAACTCGATTTCTCCTTTTCCGTCCCTGCACGAGCGGCGTTTCGCCCTCCCGGCTGACTGCTCGAAAGAGCCCAATCGGCCTTTCTTCCCTTCGAACACCCTCCGGCTCCCTACGCGTCGCAAACAAGTATGTAAATCAAGTAGTTACGATATTTACACCCCATTTTTATGCCCTGAATCGTGAAACTTTAATTTATTTCTCAAATTTACAATCAAATTATAACACCACGATCGATCGTTATTTTACTCCCTGAACAAATTGGATAAAATAGTGATCGATCTTTATTTAGGTGGTAGTGCGGAAAGTCCGTATCAGAGGAAATCATTTTGAGCTATTTTATATAGCCCGCTTTTCGAGCATCCGCCGGCGTAAGGTCTGTTTCCGGATTTATGCGGACCAGGCGGGAGGCCTGCTGCAGCAGAAAGTCCTCCTCATCATCCAAAATGACATAAGATGCATCCGGCTCGGCATGTCGGGTCAGCCACTCGGCAATTTCAAGGCCCCGGCAACCCAGCGTGAAGCCCATAAAGGGTTCTGCTTGTGGCGAGGTACGATAGGTGCCGAACATGTAAAATGGAGTTATGTCGGTCACCTCGCCCGGCAGCGAACGGCTGCGCCAGAGGTTGCGCATGGCCGCAATCCCAGCCGTGCGCCACGAAGAGGTGATCACGAGCCGTGCACCGCTTCGTTCCAGCAGCATCCGCAGAGCATCGACCGCCTGCGGATCAAACCGGGGGCCTAAGGCATCCCGGAGCGTTTCGCCCCGAGCCTGCAACTCCTGCTGATAGCGTCCCGTATTGAGAACGCCATCGAAATCCAGAAAAATAAATCGTTCCACATCATACTATACGAACGAGCCTGGAAAAAGAATACAGGCATTTTCAAAAACACGAATTTTCCAGCAACTGCACCCTCTTTTTGCACAGCATCCGCTTATCTTTGTGAAAAAGATCCGGACATGAGTTCCACAACACTTCGCCGCAAAGACAAATACGCCCGTTATATGTGGCTGATTGACACAATTCGTCGGCATGACCGCTGTATGTTGCAGGAGATCGACCGTCGGTGGCGACAGGAGGAGACGCTGAATCCCGACGGGGCTCCCCTCTCGCGCCGCACCTTTCAGCAACACAAGGAGGCGATCAATGCCATGGATTTCGGCGTGGAGATCGTCTGCACGGGTAATCGCTACTATTCGGTCTGCCTCGACGACCACAATCCGCTGGGTGTCTGGATGTGGCAAACCCTCTCGTTGCGGTTGATGCTTGCGGAAAGCCGGACACTCAACGAGCGGATCATCACCGAAGAGATTCCTTCGGCCGACCGCTGGCTCCATCCGATCCTCTCCGCCCTGCGCGAAAACCGGCGACTGCAAATCACCTACCGTCTGTTCGGGAAGGATCTGTTCGAGAAGGAAGAGTTCACGCTACTGCTATCCCCCTACTTTGTGCAGATGAGCGACCGCCGCTGGTATGTATTTGGATTGCGGGAGGACGAAACATCGCTGAAGGCCTATGCGCTGGATCGGATCCTGGCGTGCGAGCCCTCGGAGGAGACCTTTACCCCCCCCGAAACCTTCTCCGCCGGGGAGTGCCTACAGCAGCACGGCATCGGGCAATACGAAGCCATTCCTGAGACGGAAATCGTAGTAAGAGCATACAAACTGAGGCCGACCGTCTGCGCACGTTGCCACTCCATCCGAGCCAGCAGGAGACGAAAACCGACGTGGAATGGGCGGAATTCACCTTCACGCTGCGTCCAACGAGCCGCTTTGTCGGCGAGTTGCTTGCCAGCGGAATCTACGTCAAGGTGCTGTCGCCTCGTTGGATACAGCAACGGATGAAAGAGACTGCCGATAAAATAGCCGAATACTATAAATAGTCCCTATCATGAAAAACCTGAACACTCTGTTTGGCCTGTTGACCGACTGGCGGCAGCTCCCCGCCTATCAGCTGGAACGCCGGGCCAACATCTTCTTTGCCCTCTATCTGGAGGACCTGCTCACCTACTGCGGCTACTTCGCCGAGGGGGATCGGCTGACGGTCATCCCGGAGTTCCCGGCCAAGCAGGAATACATGAACCTCTCGGACCGGATCGACTACATGGTCGCTTCGGATGACAAGATGGTCTATGTCGAGTTGAAGACCGACAACCATTCCATTCGTGCGGAACAAGCCCTCTACCTCCACAAAATCCAGCAGAAAAGCTCTCTGAGGTCTTTTCGGATATTATCTCTATTTACGAAACGACCACGGCCCGCACCAAATACCGGCATCTGATTGAGAAACTCGACCGGTGGATCGAATATACGGACGCACGGCTTGTCAAAGAGCGTTGCCGCCTGAAAGAGGCAGCCATTGTAAAAATCCACTCGGTCGAAGTCGTCTACCTGCTCCCCACGTCGCAACCCATCCGGAGCGAGCAATATGAACACCGGTGCATCGGTTTCAAGACATTGATCGAGATGCTCAACCTGCCGCGCTATGATGACGATCCCATCGCCCGACGGTTTGCCGAGGCTCTTACGGAGTGGGCCGAGCATCCGGTCTGATCGATTTTTTTTGCAAAATTCGCCCCGTCTGCACATTCTTTTTGCGCAGACGGTTTTTTTCTTTGCCGCATAAACCCATATGATGCAAGATGAAAGTTCTGATTTTCTATCATCCGGATGCGGACGGAATTACGGCAGCGGCCATCGTCCGCCATCCCTTGCAGCAACGATATGCCGGCGTTCGGTTTGAATATATCCGTCACGGCTACCTTTGCGAGGAGCGGCGCCTGCTGGAGCTGCACTCCGACGGCCATACGCAAATCTGGGCCGTCGATATCTCTTTCCGCCCGGAGACCACCCGGCGTCTGCAATGTGCATTCGGGTCGGATTTCGTCTGGATTGACCACCACATCTCCGCACTCGAAGCGTGGCGAGCCACCGGTTGGACGAATCCGGCCGGCATCCGCGACACGGCTCACTCGGCCGCATGGCTCACCTGGCACCACCTCTTCGCCGCACCGGCACCGCTTGCCGTGACTTGGGCCAACAAATACGACCTGTGGCAGCAGGATGCCGAATGGAATACACGGACCTGCCCCTGGCAGCTGGTCGTTACCCGTCGGTTCTCCACTCCGGAGCGCTTCGACCTGCGCGTCTTCTCTGATGAACGGTTGCTTGAAACCTATCTTCGTCGCTACGGACGGCCAATGTTTGCCTACGAACAGCACTTGCGCAGTCGGGAGGCTGGAGCTGTGCAGACGGTCATCCTGTCGCTCGATGGCAAGGACTATCGACTACTGTTTCTCAACTCGTCGCTGCGCGATTCGCAGACGCTAGCCGCATGGCATCATCACCACCCGGAGATCAACGTCGACGGGTATCTTGTCGGGCAGCTTGTTCCACCCCTGCGCTGGAAGTTGTCACTTTACGCCGTCGAAGAATCCGGCATCAATGCCGCCCGGATCGCACAGCGGTTCTGCGGAGGCGGACACGCTTCCGCGGCCGGATTTACACTCACCCCTTTCCAATTCGAAAATCACATTAAACTTCTCCTAAGATGAAACACGACACGAAAACCACGACCATTGTCTCTACGCTGTTGAGCCGCTGCAAGCCCTATGTTTCCAAATGGCTCTACCGTCGGATGGGCGACCACTTTTTCAAGCGGAAGCAATACGCCCGGGCTCTTCTCTGCTATACGGGAACCATCCATCCCCAAGACCGTCTCCACTGCGGACGACTGGGTATCTGCTACGGTAAGACCGGTAACGAAGAGCGCATGGAACACTTTCTCGCACGGGCAGCCGATTTGGGAAGTCGGGATGCTATGTCCCTTCTGGCGGAACACTTTTACACCGTGCACAACTCCGAAATGGCGGCATACTGGGCCCGGAGAATGCGCGCCGCCGGAATGGAGGAAGCCAAATATCTGCTGATCGGATCTCTACAGGCGTTGGAGTGTTACGACGAGGAGTTGATCGATTTGCTGCAGGAGCTTGCGGAGCAGGGTGACCGCGAAGCCCGATTTGCATTGGGAACCTGGTATCTGGAGGGTAAAGGGGTCCCGCGGGACTATGCAAAGGCGATGGTCTGGTATCTGCTTGTAGCACGACAAGGGCACCCAACAGCCCAGAACAACGTCGGCTACATGTACGAGGAGAGGCTGATCTCGTTTTCCGATCCGGATATCGCGGCTGGATGGTATCTGCAGGCAGCATCAAATGGCTGCCGGTTGGGACAGGTGAATCTGGAGGAGTTTTACCGAAAAAAGAGCCAGAGATACTCTGGCTTTAGAGAATGCCGAGCCCCCAAATGGCGATCCGCCAATCGACCGATACTTTCTATAAACAATTAAAATTTTACGGCAGTTCAGTTCCTAATGAGGATGTATTCCTCCGCCACGCCATATGCCTGTTACTAACCAATATTCATAATGAAGCAACCACTCCGAGGCCCACGGGACAATGGTGTCAGCAATCATTTTGTCGGGGCTCCATTCTCGCGCTGGTCCATAATAAAGACAAAGTTGTTGCTTGACGTGATCGTAGACATGAGGCAGACGATGCGCACCGTCTGCCAATGCCAATGGTTTGGGAGATACGACGTACACCTTGGGGCTCTGGCCCAAGGTGTACACAATTTTTATCTCGTAAACCAAACTTAACTCTGAAGGTTGCAGCGTAGTTCTCCATATCAGTCGATTCGTATGGATATCCATATAATTCTTAGAGTTGGGAAAGTAATGTTTCAACTTTCCCAACTGGACACTCAATGGAATAGCCCGATTACTCATGATTCCCGAAAAAATGGTGAGCCTTGGCCGACACACTACCGGTAGTGCCCAAGATACCGCTACCCGCAGCCATCTTCATCGTTCCGGACTCTCTCAAGGATCTTGCCTTCTCGGCCAGGGAATCAAATCCTTGAGAGACAACTTGTCGTCCAAAACAGGGTGTCATGGATTCTGCTATCACATGCATGCCACGCTGCTGTTGAATCAGCGACATATCTTTTCTGACCTTTTCCAGCCACTTATAAAAATTG
Source organism: uncultured Alistipes sp. (assembly GCA_944326035.1). Lineage (GTDB taxonomy): Bacteria > Bacteroidota > Bacteroidia > Bacteroidales > Rikenellaceae > Alistipes_A. The sequence goes on from CALVCS010000013.1 coordinate 17,905, forward strand.
TCTTGACGCTTAGGGTGTTCGATCCATTTGTCAGCAAAGTTTTCCTCTGAATTTATGGGATTTTCCACTTTCTTGATCGTTTTGCCGCTTTGTGGATCAAACACATTGAGTATATACTTATCCATATGCATGAGAATCGTTTGCAAGGCTTCGGTAATCGAACCTTCTCACTGATATGCTTTTGCTGCAAGCGTTGTGATGATGATAGAGACGGGTTTATCTTCATCTCCGGCAAACATGATATCCCGATGTCGCTTGAGAATCTGTACGGACCTTTGCAATGGAGTTTTGTTGGACTGATATTTCGGAACCGCTCGTACCGATTCCGCCAGCAACATCATTTTTTGCCGATCACCTGCTGTTGCCCGTTGCATAAACCAGATTCCATATCCAAACGGATTGCTCTTCATCCAGTTTTCGGGTGAAGGATCATACCTGTAATTTGCACTCTCCTTGTCGGTAATGCGAATGGCAAGATTATCCAGTTCTCGTATTGCCCCCAATGAAGCTGAAAACGAGCGTTCCATCACGGTCTTATAATCTTTCGCAACCAGACAAGGAAGGATATCCATATGGTAGTTGGACTCCTGAGCATATTTCAAGGTCCAGCATCTACGCCCCTCTTCATCAAGCATCCTCTTATAAGTTTCATGATATTTCAGCCTATTACCCACCTTATGCTTCAGATCATATTGTGTCCACGATGCGCCTTTTCCTGTGAGTTCGCAGACAAGGTCTATATCCAGATCATCCTGCTCATTCAAGGGTCGGATCATCGTGCCCAGCATAAATGATCCTTGGGCTCTGATGATCGGGTTATAGGGGGCCAAAGCCGAGTCCGCCTTTGCCAACCACTCGCCAATGGCCCGATAACTGCGAACCGCGGCTTCATACTGAGTCTCCGTAATATCCAAAGACTCACTAAGGGCATTAAAAATGCTGTCGAATTGTTTTATCTGTTCTGTATTCATATTAATTAATTTGAATCGTTTTATAAAAACCGCTACGTTCCTTATTCTGGTCATAGATGGTCAAGGGCATATCAGCCTTAGGCATCCAAACTCGGCCAAATTCGACTGCGGCAGCAACGGGCATAACCGGAAATACATGCAGCTCCGTAAGACCATGGCGAGCTTTGATAATGTCCAAGGCCCGTCGGACACATTGCCGAAACCGGGATAGCGACGCCTCGTTTCTGAGGCAATCATTGTTGGGGTCAGGAATCGTGATGCGCCATATACTCACTTCGTCCCCCAACACCCTGATGATTCGTTCATCTTGCACCGTAGCACTTAATCCGATCACTAATGCCGGGATTCCGTTACGCCTTGAAGGCTCGATCAGTTCAATTTGCCAGACCGGCCCATCATCAAGCCATTTCCACGTATTGGGTTCTCTGTGCTTCTGATAGACCCGTACATTTTGCAGATCATTGATCATGGTACCCAACTTGATCAGCAGTGGCTGAGGAGCCAATGCAAACACCGAATAATGCTTCGCTTCGCCTCTGCGCATCCGTGGCAGGATCTGTTCTGTCACCTGTTCACACAAATTGGTTTCTTCAGCATTCCAATAAGCGTCGGAGCAATCGGTCATGGATGAATTCTTCAATCCTATTTCAATTGCCGTGCTGCTGGCCGGATAAAAGTTCGGCATTAAAGTCCGACATGCCTCGGCATAGCTCAACGGTGAAGCGTATTTCCCGATATTCGCTCCGTAAAGGATGATCTCCGACTCTTTTCCCGGAGCTATAGCTGTAATACGGGCGATACGTTCTTCGTGCTTGCGCTTCATCTCAACCAACCGATCTTCGGGATGATTGGCAACATCCTTGTCAATTAAGGTGTGATGCGGACCGCAAAGCAACATCAGGTTACTTATTTCATTGGCTAATTTTTCAGAGCGTTCGGGATCTCCTCGAGGTCCATCGGGGCTATCCGCCACAATATGTGCTATGTATGCTTTGTTGTACTTCTTTTTCGTGAGTATATCCATGTATAGGGGTGTATTGCAACCCTCATACTCACAACGTCCTCCTGATATTGCCCAAAGGAGGTTTTGATTTTTCACTGATATTGGTGTTTTACTCATGCTTTTTTATTTCAGTATACAGAAAAGCGTGACAAAATACTATCTTTGTGAGAAGTGTCACGGATCTCAGTATATTTTATAAACAGAATGACTGCATGATTGCAGATGGAGAATATGTTCCAATCTTTAAAAATATAAGCGACAGTCAGTTGTTTGCACTGATTGTCGCCAAGGATGATCTTGCACATGCGGCATATCGTGTGTTATATGACCGATATGCACAATTAACCTGGTCCTTATGCTGCGAAGCAGGAAGAAAAATGGTCCGCTGGAATAAAGAACAATTTGTCGAGGAACTCTTCTCACAGACCATGATTAAAATATTCGTTCATCCTACCTACGATCCTATCAAAGGAAAGGTCTCGACATGGATCTCCGGCATCGCCAAAAACACGGCACTCGACTTGCTGAAAGAATGGAATGCCCACACACAAATCACAGTCGAACCGATACCCGAATTTTCTTCGGAGGAGGATGAGTCTACGACACCATCACCCCTGCATTTATTGCTAACTCAGGCTCTCGAAATGCTATCCGATCGGGAAAAAGACATATTGTTGACATACTTGATGTATGAGGATGGAAACAAGTATTTGCCTGGAACTGTTTTACAGGAGCTCTGTTCAAGACATGGAATAACCGCCGACAACGCACGTCAAATAAAGTCACGGGCCATGAAGAAGTTACGTCAACAGATTCAGCAGTTGGAAATGGACAAATGATATTAAAGATGGAAAAGAAGCGTCAAACAGATGAGGTGTATATTAAAGACCTCTTGAAATCCACGGGATACTTATTCCCTGAGACAGACGAGCAGATGTCCATTTTTGAGGCAAATGTAACGCTCAGAGAGTTACCCGAAAAGTTCCGCTCTCCGGAATTTGTCTTTAACGCCGTACAGAATCAACGGTCCTCAAAACATTGTACCGACATGGATAAAGCCATCCTCGCCGGACATATCATCAATACATGCAACACGAAAGATTTTGGAAGAGTAAAATTTCAAAAATTGCTTTATTTGGTTGAGCATGTATGTCAGTTGCACCTGTGCTCCAATTACATACGACAAACCGCAGGTCCATACGATGGAGTCCTGCTCAAAAGAGTCGAGACGATGTTGCAGCAATATCATTTTTATGATATCTTTCAACAGCATACCGACAACAAAGCGGTGCAATATATTCCCTTGTCATCTGCGGAGGAGCTTGACGATCTGTTTCGCAAGAATTTTCCGATCGAATGCGACATGATTGATACCTTCCTATTCAAATTTCATAAAGCGACATGGGAACAATGTGAGATTGTTGCAACGCTTTATGCCGTATGGAATAATCGAATTATTCGACAGCAGGAGATCACGGATGAATTATTGAAGGCTGATTTTTTAGCTTGGGATCCTCATAAGTATAAATATCGGGATCGCGTAATGAAAGCCTTGATGTGGATGAGAAAAGAAAATATTATTCCGGTTGGTTGGGGGGACATTGTTGAATAAGGATAAAATGAGAATAAGGCAAATCGCATATAATGATTTCTTAGGCTATTCTATTATTCATTAAACGCATATCAGAATCCTCTTTTAGGGCTATTAAAAGCGTTTCCGCAATGAACTTTTTCCCTTTTTCGGTTCTCTAGTACAAGGTTGATCATATAAATGGATGCACCAAGAATTTACACCCAAATTCACACCCAAATTTTAAGTCTTCAAGTAATATCCTGCGATTATCCACTTTTCTTCAGATATGCAATATACTGCTAACTAACAGACAAATACAGCTGTATAGCATCTTGCAAGATTATAAGTACAAGTCCCCCCGCAACCTGGACTCACCGGTCTCGGTTCTTCCTCTCCAAGAGCCTCTTCCCGCACGCTTTCTGCTTGTTGTTTCCCCTTTTCCTCGTATCTTTGTGGTGTCAACCTCCATACCGAACCGTATGAACCGAAAAAAGATTACGTTGATCATCGTACTGTTACTGGTCGTCGACCAGGTGGTCAAGCTCCTGGTGAAAACCCACATGACCCTGGATCAAAGCATCACCGTATTCCCGAACTGGTTCTTCATCCGATTCATCGAAAATCCGGGGGCAGCTTTCGGGTTCGAACTCGGAGGCGATCACGGCAAATTGATTCTGAGCCTTTTCCGCATCGTCGCCACCTGCCTGCTGGGCTACTATATCCATGTGCTGATTCGTAAAAAAGCCCCGACCGGCGTCCTGGTCGGATTCGGTCTGATCTTTGCCGGTGCCTTGGGCAATATCCTCGACAGCGCCTTCTACGGATTGCTCTTCTCTGAATCGACCCTCACCAGCGTGGCTACTTTTCTGCCGCCCGGAGGCGGTTATGCCGGTTTCCTGCACGGGAAGGTGGTCGATATGCTCTATTTTCCCCTCTTCAGCGGCGTGTATCCCCAATGGATACCGGGAGTCGGCGGGGAGCCGTTTCTGTTTTTCAGTCCGATTTTCAACCTGGCCGACAGTTATATCTCGGTCGGCATTATCTATATGCTGCTGTTCCAGCGTAAATTTTTCAGTAAATAACCCAATGACTCTCTCTTTCCGGAAGTTTCCATCGACCGGAGCCGTCGCCTCACTACCAATGGGGTGTGAAAACCTGCGGGATATATCGTAATGTATAGGCACCCCCGTCATCGAATTCAATCGCAATCAAGTCGAATTGGGTATCTCCCTCCCATCGGGTCTTCGCCACATAACGAGAGGCCGCCCGATACAATGCCCGACATTTGGCGGGGGTCATGGCCTCCTCAGGCGTCGTCAACGCCCCGTGACGTCGACTCTTCACCTCGACGATATGCAATACGCCCCCCCGACAAGCCACCAAATCCAACTCCCACGGCGGACACCGCCAATTGCGATGCAACACCTCAAAACCTGCATCCCGCAAATAATCAGCCGCTAACGTTTCGCCCCATTGTCCGGTAGTTTGTGCACGCGTAACGGGATGGCCAGCGTGATGATGACCCGCAGCTCGCGGGCCCGTGGCGCGATGGTCGACAGTCGGATAACGTGGAGTCGGATGGCCAACGTTATAATCACCCGTGACTCGTTGGTCCATGGATTGAGGATCAGCCCCTGAGGAATCAGGGACGGCAGAACGTGAGGCCGGGTGATCGGTGACCCGTGAATCCATGACTCGCGGGCCCGCATTTTGATGACCCTCAGCCGAATGATCGACAATCGAAGAGCTAGGAACCGGGGAATCGCTGGCTTGTAAGTCCAAGGCTTGGGGATCGCGTGCTTTCATCTTGTTACTTTGTTCATAGTCATCGGCTCCGTCGGGTATGTGTAGGCCAACTTTTGTGTTCGCCCTTTCGCACACTCCCGTCTCCCGTACGAGCTTCATGTGACGGTTCTTGCTCCACCCTTCCCCCTCAGACCGTCTCCGTCCGCCCATACGTCAACCTCGACGTCAATCGTCACTAAACAGGTCAACAGTTTCCACCAAAAGAGACTACTCCGTTCATACTGAGTGATTTACAGGCCACAGAAATATCTAAGAATCTCCTCCCCTCGGTGTTGGACAAACACCCTCCGCCCTCTTAACAGCCTGCCGTAGAAATAAAGGGAGAATCGCCCGCTCTTGTCGCGCCCCGTCGACAGGCAGCACCTCCGCCGACAGCAAGGATCCCATGCCCGATCTTTAAGAAAAAACGACTATTCCGCCATCAAAAACTGCAGATCCTCGCCAGCCTTTACTTCTCGAGCAGGTTCCCCCCGACGGAAAATACGCATCGGACGAGGCCCGATCAGCTGTAAATGTCCCTGTTCGAGTCGCAGCAGACACCCTTCGCGCAAACCGACCACATACCGATCCGGATTGGCTTCGATATATTCCAAGATCCGTTGTTCCCGGGTCTCTCCGGCATGTCCGTCGGGATGGACATCCAGATAGTGCGGATTGATCTGAAACGGAATCAGTCCTGCCGCCTCGAACGACCGCGGTTCGACGATCGGCATATCGTTGGTGGTTCCGATGGTCGGACAGGCGACATTACTCCCCGCGCTCCAACCCACATACGGAATTCCCTCACGCACCCGGCGACGAATCACCTCGATCAGTCCCTCTTCCTGCATCCGTTTCAGCAGATGGAACGTGTTCCCGCCTCCGACCACAATGGCCGGCGCCTCGGCCAATGCCTCGGCCGGGTTGTCGGCCCGATGGACCGAGCAGACCTCAATCCCTAAGGCCGAAAAGCGCTCCTGCACCTTGGCCTCATACGCCTCGTAAGAGAACGTCACCGCCGCATAAGGTACGAAAGCCACTCGGGTGATTCCTTGCAAGAAATCGCCGATCTGTGCCTGCGGATAAGCCAGATAAGCCTCGCCCACATTGGTCGAATTACTGATCAACAACAGCTTTATGGAGGATGATATCATTTTATCAATCATTACGTTACACATATTTAGTTTATAAAGCTAAAATAATATAGTCTTATATCCTATAATTTGGCCAGCTCGGCGGCAATCACCTCCGGATAGTGGGCATATTCGAGAGCATGCACCTTGGCGGCCACCTGGTCGGGGGTATCAGTCGGTTCGACCGGAACCCGAAACTGCGCCACAATCGCCCCGCTATCGTAATGTTCGTTGACCCGATGAATGGTGATCCCGCTCTCTTTCTCGCCGGCTTCGACCACCGCCCGGTGCACCCGATCCCCATACATTCCTTTGCCCCCGAACTTGGGCAATAAGGCCGGATGAATATTGACAATCCGATTGGGGAATGCCGCAATCAGCGAAGAGGGAACCAGCCATAAAAACCCGGCCAACACCACATAATCGATGCCGCGATCCCGCAACAGATTCACGATCCGATCGCTATTATAAAAGGTATCCCGATCGAACACCACACTTTCGACCCCCAACGAGGCCGCCCGAGCCAATACACCGGCCCCCTGACGATTGCAAAGCACCAACTCCACCCGAGCCTGATCGCCCTGAGCAAAGTAACGGATGATGTTTTCGGCATTCGTTCCCGCGCCGGAGGCAAAAACTGCTATCTTCTTCATTATCTGTAATTTATTTAGACTTTGCCGACCCCGATTCCGATCGGCTTTTACGCACAACATGAAGCAATTGCGTAAAAAAAACTTCGAAAAGTCAAATTTACGCGAAAAAGTATTATTTTTGCAAAAAATTGTCTCAGAATCTTCAATCATACAGTAGAGAATATTGTTAAACTTAAACTAATTGAATTATGTCAGACGTTTCATCAAAAGTAGTGGAAATCATCGTTGACAAACTCGGCGTTGACGCTGCTGAAGTAGTGCCCGCAGCCAGCTTCACCAATGACCTGGGTGCAGACTCGCTCGACACCGTTGAACTGATCATGGAATTCGAAAAGGAATTCGAAATCTCGATTCCCGACGAAGACGCTGAAAAAATCGCTACCGTAGGCGACGCTATCTCCTACATCTCTAGCAAAAAACAATAACACGCCTCATCCGCAGGCCATTTTGTCGACTAAATATTTCTGTCCCTATGAAACAAAGAAGAGTTGTTGTAACTGGCATCGGTACGATCAACCCCTTAGGTAACAATATTGAAGAATACTTCTCCAATCTTGAAAAAGGAGTGAGCGGTGCAGGACCTATTACGCATTTTGACCCTTCCCATTTCAAAACAAAATTTGCCTGCGAACTCAAAGGCTATGACCCCAGTCAATTCTTCGATCGGAAAGAGTTACGTAAATACGACCTCTATACCCAATATGCCCTCGTCGCCGCTGAACAGGCTGTGAAGGATTCAGGCCTCGACCTCGAATCCATCGACAAGGACATGACCGGAGTGATCTGGGCATCAGGAATCGGTGGACTGGAAACGTTCTACCAAGAAGTGAAGAGCTATGTCGAGGGAGGTCAAATTCCTCGATATAGCCCTTTCTTTATTCCTAAAATGATCGCCGATATGGCTGCTGGCCATATCTCCATGAAATACGGTTTCAGAGGTCCTAACTACTGTACCGTATCGGCTTGCGCCTCTTCGAACCACGCCATGATCGATGCCCTGACCTATCTGCGATTGGGTCGCGCCGATATCATCGTGACCGGAGGCTCGGAAGCCGCTATCAACCCCCCGGGCGTGGGCGGGTTCAACTCCATGCAGGCCCTCTCGACCCGCAACGACGAACCGACCAAAGCCTCGCGTCCGTTTGACGCCAATCGCGACGGTTTCGTGATCGGCGAAGGCGCCGGAGCCCTCATCCTCGAAGAGTATGAACATGCCAAAGCTCGTGGCGCGAAAATCTATGCCGAAGTGGCCGGTGGCGGTATGAGTGCCGACGCTTACCACCTGACAGCTCCGCATCCCGAAGGGATCGGCGCCCGCAAAGCCATGGTCGACGCCATCCACGACGCCGGCTTGGAACTCACCGATATCGACTATGTCAACACCCACGGTACCTCGACCCCGGTGGGCGACCTGGCCGAAATCAAAGGGATCGTCGCTACGTTCGGCGAACATGCCTATAAGATGAATATCAGCGCCACCAAGTCGATGACCGGACACCTGCTCGGTGCTGCGGGTGCGATCGAAGCCTTGGCCTGCATCATGGCGCTCAACAAGGGCATCATTCCGCCGACCATCAACAATGAAACCCTCGATCCGGAGATCGACCCGAAACTCAACCTCACCCTGAACAAAGCCCAACAACGGGATATCAACGTTGCCCTGAGCAATACCTTCGGGTTCGGAGGTCATAACTCCTCGGTGATCTTCAAAAAATTGTAACAGACGTGTTCAATCGTCTTAGGCAACTTATCGAGTCACGTTACGGACAAGATAAGGCCTATTATCAAATCGTGAAATCCCTGTTCGGCATTCGGCCGAATAACATAGAACTCTATAAGCTGGCCTTGATTCACAGGTCAGCTTCTTTTGTTTTACCCGACGGAACCCCCATCAACAACGAACGTCTCGAATTTCTCGGCGACGCCGTTATGGAGGCAATCGTGTCGGATTTTCTGTTCATCGAATACCCCGGCAAAGACGAAGGCTTCTTGACCCAGCTGCGTTCGAAAATCGTCAGCCGACAGACCCTCAACGCCCTGGCCGTCCGGATCGGCCTCGACAAACACCTCATTGCTCAGGGCGGTGTCGGATTCAACCAGAAACATCTCTATGGCGATGCGCTGGAAGCCATGATCGGAGCCATCTATTTGGATCAGGGGTATGACTATACCAATCGGCTGCTGATCAACGACATTTTGCGTCGGCACATCAACCTGAGCAACATCACGCATACCGAAACCGACTTCAAAAGCCGCCTGATCGAATGGAGCCAGAAGAACAAACATCATCTGGAATTCATCACCCGCCCGAGCGACCACTACACCTCGCAAAAGCCCCGATTTACGAGTGCCGTCCGCCTGGATGGCCATTGGTTGGGGGAAGGCGAAGGCGATTCCAAAAAACGGGCCGAACAGGCTGCCGCCCACCGTTCCTTCGAGCTCTTACAACAGGGAACGGACCATTTCCCGCCGGAGACCGTCTCCATCGAGCTGTAAACGCTCTCCGCTATTCGTTTCCTGCACCTTCCACTCCCCGCATCTCCTGTAACCCTTGCACCCTCGTGCCTCCAGTGGACCCTGCACTCCCGCGCCTTCCTGCGCCTTCTGTGGCCTCGCATCTTCTGCGCTGCCAACACCCCCACACCACCTAAAGTCCCTGTGCCCTCTGTACACGGTTCCGATCGGGCGATTTTCGCGCAATATCGGCCTCCGGGACATGAACCCGCCCCTCCCTTACACAAGCTAACAGAACGTTTTCCCGTCGGAATTCCGGTTTCAAAGGCCTGAAATCACAAAAAAATATCGTAACTTGTCCGATACGAACCGACTTTCTGACGTATGTCTCCGACTAAAACGACCATTATCCGCCTGACCGACGCTCAAGTACGGGAAAAATTGCTGCATCAGGGAACCGCCTCCTTGAGTGATGCCGAACTGTTGAGTGTGCTGTTGGGCAAGGGCGAAGGCTCGCTCTCCGCGCTGGAGTTGGCCGAAAACGTGTTGAAAAAAACGGGAAGTCTGCTCCAGCTGAGCCTGATCGACCCCAAACAGCTGCGGATGATCGAAAACTTGGGAATCGGCCGGGCTGTTCATGTGGCCACCGCCCTAGAATTAGGGCGTCGGTTTCGAGCCCAGGAGACCCAAACCAAAGAGAGCATCGAGAGCGATCGCGATGTCATCGATCTTTTCCAGGCGCAACTGGCACCCCTGTCCCACGAAGAGTTCTGGGTGGTGTATCTCAATCGCTCGAACAAAATTCTGGAAAAGGTGCGCGTCAGTCAGGGAGGCATATCGGGCACGGTCGTAGATATCCGACTGATTATCAAACGGGCACTGGAACGTTTAGCGTCTGCCATTTTGTTGGTCCACAACCATCCCTCGGGCAACGCCTCGCCCAGCGAACAGGATGTCCAGATCACCCGCCAGGTGAGTCAAGCCGCTCAACTGTTCGATATCCAGGTCGTCGACCACGTTATCATTACCGCCGGGCCATGCCATAGTTTCCGGCAAGCCGGATTTTTCGATTCGCCCGACCTTCGCCCATGAAAAACAACCGAATCGGCCACCGAATCATTGACCCATGTGTTCAGCCACTCCTCTCGACAGCCCGCACGTCAGGGTCCCCGCCCAATTCTCCCCGACTCGCGGCCGATTACACCCTCTGAGACTCTTTCTTGCACAGAATCTGGTCATCGACAGCGCCAACCAAAGCCTCGAACCCCTATCTTTGTAGCAAGGAGCCGGAACGAGGGCCAATCATCGCTACGCCCTCAGCCGTCACCTACCCCTCCGGAGACATCTTCCTGCGGGTCCCTTTGCCTAACGACAATTCTTCACACTATGAAAACAATCACAAAACTTCTCTCGCTCGGTTTGAGTGTATGGGCCCTGGTAGGCTGTAGCGGCTCGGGCACCCCGAGCCAATCCGACAGCGTTGACCTGTCGCTCAACGATTATGTCAATCCTTTCGTGGGAACGTCCGGGTTCGGGAATGTCTATCCTGGCTCACAGATCCCCTTCGGTGGCATCCAGATCAGCCCCGATACCGACCGCGACTACTACGACGCCGCCGCCGGCTACAAGTACGACCACCCGACCCTGCTGGGTTTCAGCCTGACCCACCTCAGCGGAACCGGGATTCCCGATCTGGGGGACTTTCTATTCATCCCCGGCACCGGACAAAAAAAATTCGTCCCCGGCACCCATGAAAACCCCGATGAAGGGTATCGCTCCCGGTATAGCCATGAACGGGAATGGGCCTCGCCCAACTATTATGGGGTCGATCTGCTCGATTACGGCGTCAAGGCCGAAATGACCTCGGGCCTCAACGCTGGGATTTTCAAATTTACCTTCCCGGCTTCGGACAGCTCGTTCGTCATGATCGACATGGATCATGTGCTCTGGTTCCAGACCGCCTGGTCGCAGCTGCGCATCGAAAACGATTCGACCCTCTGCGGATTCAAACTGGTCAACGGCTGGGGTCCCGAACGTTATGTCTATTTCGTTGCGCAGTTTTCCAAACCCTTCGTCCGTTCGGGCCTGATGCAGGACGGCAAACCGGTTATCTATGACACCAAACGTTTCCGCAGCGACCGCGTAGCCTATGGCAATCATGTCATCGGATGGATGGATTTCGTCACCGAACCGGGCGAAACCATCGAAGTGAAGGTGGCCGTTTCCTCCACCGGAACGGCCGGGGCCTACAAGAATCTGGCACAACTCGACGGCCAAGATTTCGAATCGTTGAAAAAAGCCGGAGAGATCCTCTGGGCCAAAGAACTGGGTAAATTCCACGTCAAAGGCACCCGCGAACAGCTCGAAACGTTCTATACGTCGGTGTATCACGCTTCGTTGCACCCGTTCATTTTCCAGGATACGGACGGCCAATACCGAGGCCACGACAGCAACATCCACACCGCCGACGGCTTCACCAACTATACCGTCTTCTCGTTGTGGGACACCTACCGGGCTCATCACCCGTTGCTGAACCTGCTCCACCCCTCCCGCAATGCCGACATGATCAATTCGATGCTGGCCCACTACGACCAGAGCGTCGAACACATGCTGCCGATCTGGTCATTCTACGGCAACGAAACCTGGTGCATGATCGGATATCACGCGACATCGGTCATTGCCGACGCCATTGTCAAGGGCATCCCGGGCTTCGACTACGAACGGGCCTTCGAAGCGATGAAAACCACCGCCACCAACCCCCATTACGACTGTCTGCCCGAATACATCGCACAGGGTGGGGTTCCCTTCGACAAGGAGCGCGAATCGGTCTCCAAAACGCTGGAGTATGCCTATGACGACTACTGCATCGCCATGGCCGCTAAAAAATTGGGCAAAGAGGACGATTATCGCTACTTCCTCAACCGGTCCCTCTCCTACCAAAATCTGATCGACCCCGAAACCAAGTTCATGCGTGGCCGCGACAGCCAGGGACAATGGCGCACGCCGTTCGATCCCATCGCCTACACCGGTCCGGGCTCGGTACACGGTTGGGGCGACATCACCGAAGGATTCACCTATCAATATACGTGGTATGTCCCGCATGACGTACAGGGATATATCAACGAAATGGGCGGGAAAGAGGTCTTCACGCGTCGGCTCGACTCGATGTTCACCATGGAACTGCCCGAGGATATTCCCGGAGCCCACGATATCCAGGGACGGATCGGCGCCTACTGGCATGGGAACGAACCCTGTCACCATGTGCTGTACCTCTACAACTACGTCAACCAGCCGTGGAAAGCGCAGGAAAAGATCCGTTACGTCCTCGACCATCTGTACGGCAACCGGCCGGATGCCCTGAGCGGCAACGACGACTGCGGCCAGATGTCGGCCTGGTACATTTTCAACTGCATGGGCTTCTATCCGACCTGTCCGTCGAGCAATCTCTACGCCATCGGATCCCCCGGTCTCGAAGCGGTCAGCATGACGATGGAGAACGGGAAAACGATCGACGTGACGACGGAAAATTACAGTCCGGAAAACGTATACGTCCAAAGTGTCACCCTGAACGGGCAACCGCACGAAAAGAGCTATTTTACCTATGACGAGCTGAAAGACGGCGCTCAGATCCACTTTGTGCTGGGCAATCAGCCCAACACCGCCTGGGGAAGCGCCGACAGTGCAATTGCACCTTCGCTCTCTGCCCCGGGCAAGACGCTGCCGTATGTACGGCCAACCGCTCAATAGCCTGAGGCTCGAGCTACCATCCCTGCGTCGCTTCGGAAACGAAGCGACGCATTTTTTAGGCCCTTTCCTAAAAAAGACGTCTCCGAAGCATTGGCTTCGGAGACGTCTTTATCATCGTACCAAAAGGGGATCCATCTGTTCGAAACAAGGCCACCCCCTTTTTTATATCTGGAAAAATCCGTTACCGCACTTCCAGGCAGCGCAGTTGAACCGGTCCAATCAAACCGGCCGGTTGCAGTTCTTCTTCCGCACTCCATCCCTTCCAGGGCGAGTAGGAGTAATGTCCTGCTTCCGAATGGGTTTTATCGGCGATCACCCAATTGGGCCACCCTTCGGTCTCGGCCACCGGTGTCGTATTACGGGCATCCCCAATCAACCGATTGACCCACAGATTCGTCACCGCAATTTCCAGGGTATTTTCTCCCGCTTGCAAAGCCTCCGTCAAATCGATGCTGAAAGGCGTCTTCCACAGCAAGCCGATCTTACGTCCATTCACTTTCACTTCTGCCAGGTTGCGGACCGTACCCAAATCGAGTACCAACCGCCGCGAAGCCGACTTCCACCCTTTGGGCAGTTCGAAAACCTGACGGTAAGAGGCGGTCCCAGAGAAATAACGGACACTGTCGGAAGGATATTCACTCAGAGAGATCAGCTGATCGAGATGAATCGAATCGGGAGCCCCATGGTCGGCCGGAAACCGAACCTGCCAATCGGTACTCAGGTCCAGCGGTGTCGGCACCTTTTTCACCGCCACGGTTTTGGCCTTCCCGGCCGCGGTCACCACCTGCACTTGGGCCGGCTCGCTGAACAGCAATTTCACCTGTCCCTTCATCGTGCGGGCTTCCACCACCGGGGGACGTTGTTCACTGCCTCCGGGTAGATCGGCCTGCAACAGATGGGTCGTACTTTCGCCCGGACGGAAAACGACAAAACGCGATTCCCGCGGAATCAGCGTCATGGGCACGACAATCAAATCGCCCTCCCGACGCCATACGGGGGCCGCCTCGATCCGACCTTCATCGGCCAACCAAAATTCGGGCACCTTATTCCCTACGACCCGGAATTTAGCATCCTGCGTCACCACTCGCGTACTGTCATTGTAGATAAAATAGATATCCGTATCACCGACCTGCCGATGGATTCCATCCACATTTTCGGCCAACGTCACATCGGGCAGAATCCCCAAAATACGCATCACTTCGGGGTGCGAGGCACTATGCACCAGGCGTCCTTTTCCCAGGGTCCGCGACTCCCCGGGTCGGGTATCGCCCCACAGTTTCGCCACCATCGCCGCATGTTCGTTTTCATCGTCCGACAACGAGGGCGTGCCCAGCGGTGGAATCCCCGACACACAGGCTCCCTGTTCAATCAATTCATAGACTTTCTGTAAGGTTTTGAGGGTCAGATAACGATCATCGCCCAATGAGAGGCAGGCATACGTCACCCCCGAGGGAGCCACGATCCGACCATCCTGCACCCGAATCAATTCCCGCAGATCGTCCACACAGCAGAAATCATAATTGTATCCGGCCCGCATGGTCAGGGTATCTTTCGGGAAATTATTCGGAGCGGATTCCCCTGACAGCACCAAAATATCGGCCACCGGCAAGCCGCTCTGGAGCAAGAATTGCGACCGATTGATGTATCGGATCCAATCCCCGCCATACGGCCACCAGGTGTTGGTGCGCGAGAGATGGGAGCCGTTTCGTCCCAACGTCATCCCCGGACGCACGTTCAGGAAGGGCTGGTGCACAAACGAATGGGAAACCAACTGCGATACGCCCTGAATCCAGGCCCGATCGCCATACTCTTTCAGTTCACGCGGATCCTGCTGCCAGCGTCCCGGTTTGGCATCGGTGGTGAACGACTCGGCAGCGACCCGCTTACGTCCCTGCACATGACCGGCGGAACCCGGCATACGGGAGATCGGGGTCCCGCTTCCGACCCAAAATTCCCCCGTCGGCACATCGGCATGACGGGCACACCGCAAATAATCGAACGGACCGAAATAGGACTCCGTCATCGCCATCAGCCCGTCCCGGTGACACAATTCGGCAAAATAATCGTAGTAGTTTTCCGCAAACAAGTCGGAGATGGTCCGTTGGAAATCGTACAGGAAACGGGCACTTTGCTGCGGCGTACCCACCACATAACCGACAATGGCCGGGAAATAGGGCTTCATATCATAGCCTCGCCGTTTGAGGAACTCCTGTTCGAAACCCTCGGTCCAGTTCTGTCCGCCGGCTTCATAGCTGTCGATGATGGCGTATTTGAGCACACCGGTATGAGCTAACTGGGCTTCGATCTTTTTCATCATCTCGGGCCAGTGGGCATTCAACCCCCGGCGATCGAGCTTATTGCACTCCAACCCACTGAAGGAAGTGGGTCCATTGGTCTTGCCGGTAGGGGTATGGCCGATGCGCAGAATCGTCCAGTTGCCGGCCGGGACATCCCAGTCGAGGGTCCCATCCGGTTCCAGACGATCACTCAGATCGAGCACCTGCGAGGGATCGGGTCCCGGCGTCGTGTAATCGGCCTCGAACGGTTTATACGAGAAGGCATCCTCCATGGCCGAGTTGCGGCTGTCCACATCGGAGACCATCGACGACGCCAACAGGCGCATCCGGTTCAACTGCACATTGGCCGGACGCATCCACGCCCGATAAGGACGATAATAGAACGTCACCCGGAAAAACCGCGCATTGCGGGCCGCATCATTCAGTCGAATGCATTTGGGCTGACGCAGGTCGGTACGGATCTTATAGTCGAACCGGGCCGCTTCGCGATAGGTCTTCCCGTCGGCCGAAGCCTCGATCAACCCTTTGACGAACAGATGAATCTCCCCGAAGGTCAATTCGATGAACTGCGGTGAATAGGGTTCGTCATATGTCAGGGTCACCGAAGCCTGCGATCCCGGTTGACTGATCGGCAGTCGGATAAAAGAGGTGTTGTCGTCATCGAGAATGTTTTCCAGCGGCTGGCCCGTGAAGTCCGCCGTTACCTGGGGTGGTTCGTGGCGATTGACATCGGGGAAGGCCAACACCCGAATGTCCCGATAGTACCCGTTCCGAATTTCGGGTTGCGGCAGGGCGATCCGCTGATGGGAACCTCCGGAGATGTTTACCTCCGAAGAGACGATCATCTGCATGGCATCCTCGGGCTGGATCCAAGGCCCCCCGGAAAGCGACCACCCGGGACAATTATGGACCCCCAAGGTCAGTCCCAACCGTTGGGCTTCCTGCCCGGCATAATCGAGCAGTTCCATCCATCCAGGACTCAGCATTTCGGGCGCTTCGGCCCCGGGTGCCACCGGCGTAGAGGTCGTCGTAAAAAGGTGAGCTCCCTCATACCCGATGGCCTTCATAGCCTCCAAATCGGCCGTAATTCCTTTCTTGGTTACAAAATTACTGGTCCAATGCCACCAGGTTTGCGCCCCTCCTCCTCTGGGGGGGGTCATGAATCCCTCTTGCAGCGAGGGATTCTCATCGGCCGAAACGCTGAACAGACAGCACATGGCCAAACAACAGGTCAAGATTTTTTTTTGCATTCTGTTTTTGGGTTAGATTTTTGCTTCCTCTACACCGGGAAGAAGCCATAAACAAATATAGGCAAAAACAGGGAATCAAACGCCCCCTTCCCGATCCGTTATGGATCAAACCGCCCACAGACGATGGAAATTTATTTCCTCGACCGTTTCAGACCGGTGCAGCCGCTGCCGTTTGCGTCCCATCATGACCGTTTGGCCCCTTGTATTATCTCCCGAAACAAGATGGTACAACCCGGAACCGAAAACGGGCTGATCATTCAATCAGGATGGGAATCATATCGCAGATCCGGAAAGCCATTTGCCTTCGAACCATCGTAAAAAGCCGACCTGGAGAAAAAATTAATCTCAACCGAACATACCTGCTGCACCGAAATGATAAAGGCTCATATCAAATCGAAATAACAGGGAGAGACTCGCAACCCATCGCTTATCGGGCGATCCTTGCATACCCTAAAAAGAGCCGTTTAATAAACGAGTCGATACCCGTGAACCTCTGTACACTCTACCCTTCCCGCCGCAGACCTATTTCTGCCCGACAGGCTATACGGATTGCATAGCCTCCCAGAATGGATAATACTCGTGATCCTCTTCCCTCTTACACAAAGCCATCTCATCCTCTTGCGTGGCTTTATCCATTCTCTTTACGTTATGTGTGACAAAATGCCTCGTAAGATAGCTCTGAATACGTAATGAGCAGCCTCTCCGGGCGCAGATTCAGGTATGCAGTCCTCCTTTAACAGGGAGGATGATGGGACGCTCTCTCGTAAATCCATATAGTTTCGTACCTTTGTAGTTGTATAATTGTGAAAAAGATGAGATTCGACGAACTCGATTTACACCCAGATATCCTGCAAGGAATCGAAATGATGAACTTTCGGGAGATGACTCCCGTGCAAGAACATACCATCCCGGTCATTCTCTCCGGTCGCGACCTGATTGGTTGTGCTCAAACCGGAACCGGTAAAACGGCGGCTTATACCCTCCCCCTGTTGGAAAAACTCTTACGGGAAGGCAATCCCGATAATGTCGTCAAATCGCTGATCATCGTTCCCACCCGCGAACTCGCTCAACAGATCGATGTTCAATTTCAGGGCTTCGCCTATTTCCTGCCGATCTCTACCACGGTCGTTTACGGCGGCGGCGACGGCATCGGATGGAGCCAACAGAAACAAGGAATGCTGATGGGCTCGGATATTGTCGTGGCCACACCGGGCCGTCTGTTGGCGCATCTGGCCAATAGCGGTGTCGACCTGTCGAGCGTGGAATATTTGGTCCTGGACGAAGCCGACCGCATGCTCGACATGGGTTTCCATGACGACATCATGAAGATCATCTCCTACCTGCCGAAAAAGCGGCAAACGATGCTCTTCTCCGCCACCCTGCCGCCTAAGATCCGTGCCCTGGCCAAACAGATCCTGCACGATCCGGTCGAGGTGAACATTGCCGTTTCCAAACCCAACGAAGCCATCGATCAATCGGCCTATATCTGCTATGAGACGCAGAAGATGGAGTTGATCCGTACGCTGTTCGCGACCCCAACCGGAACCAAAACCATCATCTTTGCCTCCTCCAAACTCAAAGTCAAAGAGCTGGCCCATGCCCTGAAACGCATGAAACTCAACGTAGCCGCCATGCATTCCGATCTGGATCAAGCCAAACGTGAGGAGGTGATGCTCGATTTCAAAAACGGGAAAATCGATCTGCTGGTCGCCACCGATATTGTGGCCCGAGGGATCGACATCGAAGATATCGGTACGGTGGTCAATTATGACGTGCCGCACGATCCGGAAGACTACATCCACCGCATCGGACGAACGGCGCGGGCGAGTGCGCAAGGAACGGCCATCACCTTTGTCAACGAACAAGAACAGGGGAAATTCCACACCATCGAACGGTTCATCGAACGAGAGATTCCCAAGCGCCCTCTGCCGGAAGGTCTGGGGGAAGGTCCTCGCTACCACCCTGAAGAGACCCGAAGAGAGGGTCGTAAAGGCCATGATCGGGGACAAAGCCGACGCTCCAACGGACGTTCTGGCTCTGCGAAAGGCGGGCGATCGGCGAAACCGACTTCCCTGGCTGATTCCTCCTTCCAGGAAACGGCAGCCACTCTTCGATCGAGCGAAGCGATGACCTCGGCTCTAGCCAAACAGACAGGATCGGCATCTCAGGAGACCTTGTCGTCGGGTTCGGACACCAACCAACCCCGTAAATCGCACGCTCGGCATCGCCCCTATCATTTTCGGAAGCCCAGAAAGGGGTCTCAGCAAGGTTAAACACGAACTTTTCGGGGATCAGAGAGGCGTTCAAAAGGTATTTTGGAGGACTTCGACAGTTGTTTAGGAACACCAAAAGCATATTCCTAAAAATATTTTTGTCAAAAAAGCGCGTAATACCGATTTGGATATTATCTTTGCAGTCTGAAAGCACGGAGAGATGCCGGAGTGGCCGATCGGGCCGCACTCGAAATGCGGTGTACGGGCAACTGTACCTAGGGTTCGAATCCCTATCTCTCCGCCAAGGGATGGCGGCAAAGAACGTCAAGCCAAAGCCAAAGCCTTCAAGTTGATAGACTT
>CALVCS010000014.1 GCA_944326035.1 uncultured Alistipes sp.
GGATTGGGATTGGCCAGAGCGAAGACGATGGGGTCGGAGGCCATGGTGCGGACCATATCCTGGGTCAGGACGTCGGCTACGGAGAGGCCTAAGAATACGTCGGCGCCGACGATGGCTTCGGCCAGGGTGTCGATCTCCCGGTCGGTTGCGAAGGCCGCTTTGGTGGCGTTGAGTCCTTTCCGTTTGGTGTTGATCACGCCTTTGCTGTCGCACATGACGAGGTGTTTGGGATCGACCCCCAAGGAGATATAGAGCTTGGCACAGGAGACGGCGGCGGCACCGGCCCCGTTGACGACCACCTGAATGTCATGAATATCTTTGCCGGCAATTTCCAGCGCATTGAGCAGGGCCGCCGCCGAGATGATGGCCGTACCGTGCTGGTCGTCGTGCATGACCGGGATCGACAACTCTTCTTTGAGTCGTTCTTCGATGATGAAACATTCGGGGGCCTTGATATCTTCGAGGTTGATGCCTCCGAAGGTGACCGAGATGTTTTTGACGGTTTCGATAAACTGTTCGGTGTCCTGGGTGTTGACTTCGATGTCGAACACGTCGATATCGGCAAAGGTTTTGAACAGCAGGCCTTTACCTTCCATGACGGGTTTTCCGGCCATGGCGCCGATGTTACCCAGCCCCAAGACGGCCGTTCCGTTGGAGATGACCGCTACCAGATTGCCTTTGGCGGTGTATTTATACGCATCTTCCGGATGGGCTTCGATCTCCAGACAGGGTTCGGCAACGCCGGGCGAATAGGCCAGAGAGAGGTCTTTCTGGGTGCTGTACGGTTTGGTGGGGACGACCTCGATTTTTCCGGGGCGTCCGTCGGCATGATAGGCCAGGGCTTCTTCTCGTTTGTTGGTTTCGTTATTTTCCATGAAGCGGGTTGTAATTTATTGAATGAACGATGGGTGGGTAGAGGTCTTCGAAAATTCGTTCGTTCGCGGTCGGTCGCTTGGGCGGACGGAAAAAACGAAGGGAAGATGCCTCCTGGAATCGGCCCTGTGGTTTACCGGCGTGACGAAATTTGTTATCTTTGCGTCATTCCGGCGCGAGAAACCGCATGGAATCCTTGTGAAAGGGGGTTTCCCGTCAAGGCCAAATTTGCGCTAAATTACATTTTTTTTGAATAGATGATCTCTTTGCCTCGATTAAATTTACCTGCTGGCGTCTTCAGAATTCGTCGGAGTGCAGGTGTGGCTCGCATTTGGGATGCGTTGCGGGGACAGTGGTTGGTGTTGACGCCCGAGGAGTGGGTCCGACAGCACATGATTCGATACCTGATCGAAAAACGGGGGGTCGAGGCGCATTATATCGTGCAGGAGTATCCGGTATCGTTGGGCGGGATGGCCCAACGGGCCGACATCGTGGTGTTGGATAAGGAGGGGCGTCCTGCGCTGTTGGTCGAATGCAAGGCGCCGGAGGTTCCGGTGTCGAGACTGAAGAATCGAGGGGTGTTCGATCAGGCCGTACGTTACAACAGCGTGGTGGGGGCCTCTTTTGTGGCCGTGACGAACGGTATGGAGCTCGAATGTTATGCTCTGAATCGGGAGACCCTTCACTATGCGCCGTGTGAAGCGTTGCCCGATTTTTCAGCGTTTTATGGGGTTTAACAGCTGGAGCATGTATTCGTCCTGCCAGTCGGCCGTGGTGCGGGTCCATTCCCTTTTGAGCCCGATGATCGAGAAGCCTTTGCTTTTGAACAGGGAGAGGCTGCGCAGGTTGTTCGAGGCGATGTTGCAATAGAGCTGATTGAGTTGCAGGACCTGGAAACCGTACCGGATCAGGAGGGAGAGAGCTTCCGAGGCATAGCCTTTTTGCTGGTCGCGGGTTCGGTAGATCAGGATGCCGACGCCGGCCCGGGCATTATAGGGGTCGAGATCGAACAGATCGATCGCACCGACGGGGCGTCCGTCGGCCTTCGATTCGACGATCAGTCGCAGTTGGCGGGTTTCGTAGATGTCACGACGCTGGTCTTCGATAAAGCGCTTGAGCATATATTTGGAAAACGGCGCAATGGTGTTGCTCACCCGCCAAACATCCGTATCATTTTCCCACTTATAGAGAATGTCGATATCTTCGGGTTCCAGGGCTCGGAGTTTGACGCGTTCGCTTTGTAACAGGTCCATGGGCGAGAGACTTTTGGGGGTTGAAGGGCTGAAATGCGGGAAAGTTCGGGGACTATAAACCGATGATTTTATTACGGATGAGCATGGAGGCGCCCAGGGCTCCGATGTTGTCGTCCAGCTGGGTGGTGCGGAACAGCGTGTCGTTGTAGACCAGTCGCAGGGAGTATTTGTTGACGGCCGACTTGAGCGGCAGCATCAGGTAGTCGCCCGCGTTGGCCAGATACCCCCCGATGATTACCTGCTCGGGATTGAAAATGTTGATCAGAAAGGCGATGCTCTTCCCGATCTTTTCGCCCGCCTCTTCGATCAGTTCGATCGACAGGTTGTCTTCGTTGCGTGCGGCGTTGATGATATCGGAGATGTGAATTTTGTGGGTTTTGCGATATTGGTCGATCAGGATGGTGTTGCGACCCTGTTCGATTTGTGCGATCATCTTGTTTTCGATGGCGATCCCCGATACTTCGGTCTCCAAACAGCCTTTTTTGCCGCAGTCGCAGATGATCTCGTTATCGAAGAACGGGGTGTGGCCGAATTCGCCGGCAAATCCCGAGTGGCCGTAATAGAGCTTGCCGTCCACGATGATCCCGATCGCCATCCCGCGACCCAGGTTGAGGTAGATGATGTTTTTTTCGTCGCCGGTACATCCGGTGGTGTATTCGCCGTAGCATTTGGCGCGGGTATCGTTTTCGATCAGCACCGGGTGTTTGAGTCGTTGTTCCAGAATTTCGCTGAGCGATTGAGAGCTGGAAGTGAAGTATTTATAACTCCGTCCGGTGTTGGGGTTGACGCGGCCGACGATGCAGACCCCGATGCCCAGCAGTTTGGTTTTGTCGACGCCCGATTCGTCCAGAAAGGCCGTGATCTTCTGGCAGATGTTTTCCAGACATTCGGGGGTGTCGTCCAGTTGGAAGTCGAGGTCGCGGTGAGCGGTGATGATGTGGTTTTTCAGGTCGGTGATCACGGCGACGATCTGGTCGCGGCTGATTTCGATGCCGGCGAAATAGAGCGCCGAGTCGGTCAGTCCGAAGATGTTGGGGCGACGTCCGCCATTGGTTTCGATTTTCCCGAGGTCAGTCACGATATGTTCCTGCAAGAGCTCTTCGACCAGTTTGGTGACGGTCGGAATGCTGATGTGCAGCTCTTTAGAGAGATCGGCCAAGGTGCATTGTCCCTGAATGGCCAGATGGGCGATGATGTTTCTTTTGAGGATATTGTTCTTTTGGACGATGCCTTTGGCGTTTTCTTGCGAAGGAGTATTGAAAAAATCTAATAGTGAACTCATGGTGATTGGAAGGTCCGTTTTGCAGTCGGAATACATAATTGAATCGAGACAAAAATAATAATATTTCCGGTTCCTGATGCGGATGTTAATAAAAATTTATAAAAATTCGCTTCCGGTTGCGTAGACCGCACAAAAAAACCGCCCCTTCAAAAGGGCGGTTTTTAACGTATTAAATGCGTCAGCAAAAGGACGCTATCGAGGTCTCAGTGGGCTTAGAGCGACTGTTTGGAGGTCGCTTCCATGGCGCGATCCACCTTCTTGATGAGGCCTTGCAGCACGGAGCCCGGACCGAGTTCGGTAAACGAGGTGGCCCCGTCGGCGATCATGTTGCGGACGATCTGGGTCCAACGTACCGGAGCGGTCAATTGAGCGATCAGGTTCTGTTTGATCTCTGCGGGATCGGTATGGGGTTTGGCGTCCACGTTTTGATATACCGGGCAGATGGGTTTTGCAAACGGAGCAGCCTGGATGGCGGCTTCCAGTTCGACCCGGGCGGGTTCCATCAGCGGGGAGTGGAAGGCGCCGCCGACGTTGAGTTTCAGGGCCCGTTTGGCGCCCGCTTCGGTCAGTTTGGCACAGGCTTCGGCGATGGCTTCGTTGGTCCCGGAGATCACCAGCTGGCCCGGGCAGTTGTAGTTGGCCGGAACGACGATGCCGTCGATCGAGGCGCAGATTTCTTCCACCTTTTCATCGGGCAGGGCGATGATGGCGGCCATGGTCGAGGGGTTCATTTCGCAGGCTTTCTGCATGGCCATGGCTCGTTTCGATACCAGGGTCAGCCCATCTTCGAAGCTGAGGGCTCCGGCGGCGACCAGGGCGCTGAATTCACCCAGGGAGTGTCCGGCCACCATGTCGGGCGCGAATTCGGCGCCGAGGGATTTGGCCAGGATGACCGAGTGCAAGAAAATGGCCGGTTGGGTCACTTTGGTCTGTTTGAGTTGTTCGTCGGTACCGGCGAACATGATGTCGGTGATCGAAAAGCCGAGAATGTCGTTGGCTTTATCGAACATTTCTTTGGCCATGGGAACGTGGTCGTAGAGGTCTTTCCCCATGCCGACGAATTGGGCTCCCTGTCCCGGGAATACGAATGCTTTCATAACTGTATCAGGTTAATGTTTTTTGCGCTGTCGGGTTCTGGGCGTTTCGAGGCGGCTGAGCTTCCCGAGACGCTCGGAAGGTTCCCTTTTCAGCGGGAATCGCAGGCAAAGATAAGCAAATTTCGGGATTTTTGTGTGGGTTTGTCAACGACCCCGTTTGCAGGCGGTTGCGGTTTCTCTGAAATGGCCGAAAACGGGACGGTAGGGGGTAAAAGCGGAACGATCGCCCGTGGAAAAACGGAAAAATTGTGTTAAATTTGCAAGATTAAAGGTGCAATCGCTCAACATCCATGAAATCGATCGGTTATTATCTCGTCTTTGTCCTTTTTACGCTGATTTGTTTTGTGCCTTTTTCGCTGCTGTTTTTGCTGACCGTTTTGTTCGATCGGGAGCGGGTCGTGCTGCATTATGCCTCGCGTTTCTGGTCGTGGGGCATCTATCGGATCTGTCCGTGGTGGCATGTGCAGGTCGAAGGTACGGAAAAAGTGGGCGATGTGCGCAACTATGTGATTGTGACCAACCATCAGTCGATGTTGGATGTTCCGCTGATGTATGTCTTGCCGCTGACCTTCAAGTGGGTCTCCAAACGGGAGGTGATGC
The DNA here is from genome assembly GCA_944326035.1 of uncultured Alistipes sp. Taxonomy (GTDB): domain Bacteria; phylum Bacteroidota; class Bacteroidia; order Bacteroidales; family Rikenellaceae; genus Alistipes_A. The sequence goes on from CALVCS010000014.1 coordinate 5,106, forward strand.
GGATGCCGATTTTCGGATGGGTGTTGCAGATGCACGGCGATATCGCCATTGAACGCGGTTCGAGCGGAAGTGCCCGGCAATTGATGCGCCGGGCCAAGGAGATTCTGGATCGGGGAAAAACCTCGGTGATCATCTTTCCGGAAGGAACGCGAACCAAGGACGGTCGGGTAGGCCGCTTCAAAGAGGGGGCGTTTGCCGTGGCGAAATATGCCGGTGTAGGCATTCTGCCGGTCGTGCATGAAGGCAACGGCTCGGTGGTGGATGGGTGGAAGGTGCGTATTCCGCATCGTTTCCGGGTGAAGGTGCTCGATCCGATTCCGGCCGAAGAGGTGGCCGTACGCTCCGAACGGGAATTGGCTCAGAGCGTGCATGACCGGATCGTGGCCGAACATCGGGCCATGCGTCCGGATCTTTACGAAACAGAACAAAATAAGGAAGCATAAATACGATGAGCGTAGCAGCGAATTACGGGGATGAACATATTCAGACCCTGGACTGGAAGGAGCATATCCGTCGGCGTCCGGGGATGTATATCGGTAAGTTGGGGGATGGCACGTCGGTCGATGACGGGATTTATATCCTGATCAAGGAGGTGCTCGACAACTCGATCGACGAATATATGATGGGCTTCGGGAAGTGTATCGAGGTGACCATCGAAGAGAGTCGGGTGACGGTACGGGACTATGGCCGAGGCATTCCGTTGGGGAAGCTGGTTGACGTGGCCTCCAAAATGAATACCGGTGCGAAATATGATTCCAAGGCGTTTAAAAAGTCGGTGGGACTCAACGGGGTCGGGATCAAGGCGGTCAATGCGCTTTCGAGTCTGTTTGTCATTCGCAGTGTGCGGGATGGCGAAGCGCGGACGGTGACCTTCGAGGCTGGAAATGAGATCTCGGACGTTCAGGAGAGCGGGGTGTCGGATAAGAACGGGACCTGTGTGACCTTTGTGGCCGACGAGAGCGTTTTTGGACCCTACGCTTACCACATGGAGTATGTGGAGGCGATGCTTCGCAACTATACCTACCTGAATGCGGGGTTGACCATTAAGCTCAACGGGCAGTCGTTTCTCTCCAAAAACGGCTTGTTGGACCTGCTGCAGGAGAACCTGAACGAGGAACCGCTCTATCCGCCGATTCACTTGACGGGCGAGGACATCGAAGTGGTGTTGACGCATGGACACGGTTACGGCGAGACCTATTATTCGTTTGTCAACGGGCAACATACCACCCAGGGAGGGACGCATCAGACCGCCTACCGGGAGGCGTTGGCAAAGACCATCAAGGAGTTTTATCACAAGGATTTCGATGCGGCCGACGTGCGGACGTCGATCATTGCGGCCATCAGCATCAAGGTCGAAGAGCCGTTGTTCGAGTCGCAGACCAAGACCAAACTCGGCTCGAAAGACATGGGACCCGAGGGCCCCACGGTACGCAATTTCGTGATGGACTTTCTGAAGACCGAGCTGGATAATTACCTGCATAAACATGCTGAAACGGCGGATATTCTGCTCAAGAAAATCCAGGAGAACGAGAAGGAGCGCAAGGCGATTTCGGGGATTCAGAAGAAGGCGCGGGAGATGGCCAAAAAGGTGAGCCTCAATAACAAGAAGTTGAGGGATTGCCGGATCCACCTCACCGATAAGAACGAACGGGCCGAGGAGTCGATGATCTTCATCACCGAAGGGAATTCGGCCAGCGGGTCGATCACCAAGTCGCGGGATGTGAATACACAGGCGGTTTTCTCGCTGCGAGGGAAGCCGCTCAACAGCTATGGGCTGACCAAGAAAATCGTATACGAGAACGAAGAGTTCAACCTGTTGCAGGCGGCCCTCAACATTGAGGAGGATATGGATAACCTGCGCTATAACAAGATTATCATCGCTACCGATGCCGATGTCGACGGGATGCACATTCGGTTGTTGTTGATGACCTTCTTTTTGCAGTTTTTCCCCGATGTGATTCGAGGCGGACATCTGTATATTCTGCAAACGCCGCTGTTCCGGGTGCGGAACAAGAGGGAGACCCGCTATTGTTACAGCGAAGAGGAGCGACAGAAAGCGATTGCGGCCTTGGGACCCAATCCGGAGATTACCCGCTTCAAAGGGCTGGGGGAAATCTCGGCCGATGAGTTCAAGGAGTTCATTGGCGAGAACATGCGTTTGGACAAGGTGCGCATGACGAAAGAGGATCCCGTGTCGGATCTCTTGGAATTTTATATGGGTAAAAACAGTGCGGAACGTCAGGGATTCATCATCGGAAACCTGCGTATCGAAGCCGATTATATCGAAGAGTTGATTTAGCATATGAGTACGATAGACGATAAAGAGCCTCTCTCGGGGGATTCCCAGGATGACGTTCAGGTGGGCGACGGAGCGGCGGCTCCGGAACCGACGGGGGCCGACCAACCGACGGATGTGTCGTCGGAGGAGCCGGCCGAAGCGACGGATCGCGAGGCCGGGCCGGGAACGGGCAAACCGGGAAAATTCGATCGCCTGATGGCCGAAGCCGCCGGGCGGAAGAAGTTGACGGGGATGTATAAGGATTGGTTCCTGGATTACGCCTCTTACGTGATTCTGGAGCGTGCCGTTCCCCATATCGAGGACGGTCTGAAGCCGGTGCATCGCCGCATCTTGCACGCCATGAAAAAGATGGATGACGGCCGCTATAACAAGGTGGCCAACATCATCGGGTCGACCATGCAGTATCACCCGCACGGAGATGCTTCTATTGGAGATGCGCTGGTGCAGTTGGGCCAGAAAGAGCTGCTGATCGATTGCCAGGGAAACTGGGGAAACATTCTGACGGGCGACGAAGCGGCGGCGGCGCGATATATCGAAGCCCGTTTGTCGAAATTTGCCCTGGAGGTGGTTTTCAGTCCGAAGATCACCGAATGGATGCTGTCGTACGATGGTCGTAATCAGGAACCGGTGACCCTGCCGGTCAAATTCCCGTTGCTGTTGGCGCAGGGGGTGGAGGGAATTGCCGTGGGGCTGGCCTCCAAGATCCTGCCGCATAACTTCAACGAGTTGCTCGATGCCTGTGTCGCCTATCTGCGGGGGGAATCGTTTGTGCTGTATCCCGATTTTCCGACCGGAGGGTTGGCCGATGTGAGCCGGTATAACGACGGTTTGCGAGGAGGTTCGGTGAAGGTGCGGGCCCGGATCAACAAGATCGACAAACGGACGCTGGCCATCACCGAAATTCCGTATGGAACGACCACCGAATCGATCAAGGATTCGATCATCAAGGCCAACGAGAAGGGGAAAATCAAGATCAAAAAGGTCGATGACAATACGGCGGATACGGCCGAGATCATTATCCACGTCAGCAACGACGAATCGTCGGACAAGACGATCGATGCTCTGTATGCCTTTACCGATTGCGAGGTGTCGATTTCGCCCAACGCCTGCGTCATTATGGACGAAAAGCCCCATTTTATGGGGGTCAGCGAGATCCTGCGGCGCAATGTGGAACACACCCGGGATTTGTTGCGACGCGAACTGGAACTGCGGTTGAGTGAACTGGAGGATGACTGGCATCTGTCGTCGTTGGAAAAGATCTTTATTGAGGAGAAGATTTTTCACGATATTGAAGAGTGTACCACTTGGGAGAGCGTGTTGGAGACCATCGATGCGGGGTTGGAACCCTTCAAACCCCGGTTACGTCGGGTCGTGACCCAGGACGATATTATTCGCTTGACGGAGATCAAGATCAAACGCATTTCCAAGTTCGATAGCTTTAAGGCCGATGAACATATCAAGGGGGTCGAAGCGGAGATCCGGACGGTGAAGGACCATCTGGCGCATCTGACCCAATATACGATCGACTATTTCCTGCATATCAAGGAGAAATATGGCAAGGGTCGGGATCGGAAGACCGAGTTGAGGGAGTTCGACTCCATCGAGGCGACCAAAGTGGTGGTGGCCAACGCCAAACTGTATGTCGATCGGGCCGAAGGGTTCTTCGGTATCGGGGCGGCGATGAAGAAGGACGAGTTCGTATGCGACTGTTCGGACATCGACGATGTGATCGTCATTACCAAAGAGGGGAAATATGTGATCACGAAGGTGAGCGACAAAGCGTTCTTTGCGAAAAATATCTATTATATTGGGGTGTTCAAACGCAACGACGAACGGACGATCTATAACATCTTGTATCGGGATGGTCGCAACGGTCCGTTGATGATGAAACGTTGTGCCATTAAGGGTATTACGCGAGACCGTCAGTACGATCTGACCAAGGGGACGCCCCGCAGCGAGATCCTCTATATGAGCGTCAATCCCAACGGAGAGGCCGAGGTGCTGAAGATCTATTTCAAACCGCGTCCCCGCCTGAAGAAGCTGATTGTAGACCTCAATTTCGGCCAGCTGGCGATCAAAGGGCGGCAATCGCAGGGGAATCTCTTCTCCCGGTATGCCATCCACAAGATTGTGCTGAAGGAGCGTGGCGTTTCGACGTTGAGCGGGCAGAATGTGTGGTATGACGACGAAATCCGTAAACTCAATACCGAGGGTCGGGGTGAACTGTTGGGCGAATTCGTCGGCAACGACAAGTTGCTGGTGATGACCGCCAAAGGGAATTACTATACGACGGGGTACGATCTGGGGGTCTATTTCCCGGAAGATACCATTCGGGTCGAAAAGTATGACAGCCATCGGATCTATTCGGTGGTGTATTACGACGGCGAACAACAATATTACTATGTCAAGCGTTTTGCTGCCGAGTCGGGGGATAAAACCCAGGTCTTCGTTGAGGATACGCCGGGGTCCCGCATCGTTTGCATCAGTCGGGACGATTATCCCTGTCTGGAGGTTGTCTATGGCGGACATAACGCGGGGCGGCCGGCCGATCGGATCGATGTGGACAGTTTTATTGGGGTGAAGAGTCACCGGGCTAAAGGGAAACGGGTGACGACCTTGGAGGTTGATACCTTACGGTTTGTGGAGCCGTTGGACAAAGGCCCTCATCCGGGTTCCGGGGATGATGAAGGTTCAGCGGGGGAAGACGCCGACGGAACGACGGCAGAGTCTGCCGGAACGGATGCGGCGGAGCCCGGCTCGGAAACCCCGGACCGTCCGGCTACGCCCAAGGCAGAGGGGGAGAGAGCGGCTCAAGAAGCAGGAACCCCCAAAAATTATCTGCCGGGCGACAGTGTGGAATTTGATATCGCTTCCGAAGAGGAATCGGAAGAATCGGATAACCGACAAATGGAACTTTTTTAACGATGTTGATTTTTCTGATCGGCTATATGGGAAGCGGCAAGACCACCATCGGGCGTGGTTTGGCCCGACGCCTGGGACTGCGATTCATCGATATGGATACGGAGGTGGAGCAGCGTACCGGCATGAGCGTGACGGACTATTTCGCGGCTCGGGGCGAAGAGGCCTTTCGGGGCGAAGAGCGGGAGGTGTTACGCTGTTTGACGAACGAACAGGATGCGGTGGTGGCGACCGGTGGGGGGGTACCCTGCTTTTTCGATAACATGGAGGTGATGAATGCCTCCGGATTGACCATCTATTTGAAAATGGGGCCCGAGAAATTGGCGGCCCGCCTCGAATATGGAAAGGCCAAACGGCCGCTGTTGCGCGATAAAACCCAGGCTGAGTTGCGGGATTATATCGCGGAGAGTTTGGGGGGACGCGAACCATTTTACGGTCGGGCCAAGATGGTGATGGATTGTGATGGTGTCAGCGATGACTATATTGCCCGACACGTGGCGTTATACGTGGAAAATCATAAGGACAATTAAAACGTTGTAGCGATGAAAAAGATTTGGTGGTTTTGTTTTGCAGCGCTTTTAGCCTCATGCGGTCGGGAGGTTCCCGGCGGAGGATTGGTTTGGGAAAATGATACGCTGTCGCGTTCGGGAGCTCAGGATGTGGTGGCGTTGATCTATCCGGTGGCCCGGGAAGGCGTGGCCGCCGATTCGATCAATCGGACGATCGAAACCTATTTGAAACAGATTTTTGTGGGGGACTCCCTCGCCGCGACCGGGGCCACCTTGTCGCAGGCCGTGGACAGCCTGTTGGCGGAAAAGAATCGGGATACGGTCATGGCTCAGCGACCCTATCAGTTGCAGTGCGAAGGCGGCGTGTACACGAGGGGCCATTTGACGTCGGTCTGGTTGCAGACCTACGCCTTTATGGGGGGTGCTCATGGCCTGATGTTGGGCAAATACTTCAATTTCGATAACCGGACCGGTGCGCAACTGCCCTTGGAGGCTCTGGTGACGGACACTACCCGGCTGAGCGAATTGAACCGGGCCGCGTTCCGGCAATCGCTCACGCAGCGTCCTTTTACGCAAGAAGAGCTCGATGCCTATTTGTTTGTAAAGCCGGATGAGTTACCTTTGCCTCAGAATATCGGATTCGATTCCACGGGGGTGAAAATGCTGTACAATCCTTACGAAATCGCGGCGTATGTGTTCGGTCAGTCGGCCTATGGAATCGATTATGACCGGGCCGAACCGGTGTTGCGGAAGATCGCCCGGGGAAAATAGAAGAGAACCATATAGATACGATAAACCCTAATCTCGATAGGTATGATACTTTTTTTTAAGAAAGGCAACACGATCTATGGCGTGGATGCACGCGAAACCTTTTCGGGCGAAGAACTGGCCCGGCTGGAATGGCTTTTCGGCGGAGCGGCCCGACTGGATGCCGAAACCTTACACGGTATATTCATCGGTCCTCGTCGCGAAATGATTACTCCCTGGAGCACCAATGCGGTGGAAATCACCCAGAATATGGGGTTGAAGGGCATCGTGCGCATCGAAGAGTTCGAGGTGGCCAAAGATGATGAACAGCCGTTCGATCCCATGTTGCGGCGGAAGTATCATATCCTGGATCAGGAGGTCTTTACGATCAGCAAAAAGCCCGATCCGATCATCTATATCGACGACATTGCCGCTTACAACCAGCAGGAAGGGTTGGCCTTGAGCGAAGAAGAGATGAACTATCTGCGGGATCTGGCCACCCGGATCGGTCGGAAATTGACCGACAGCGAAGTGTTTGGGTTCTCGCAGGTCAATTCGGAACACTGCCGACATAAGATTTTCAACGGGAAGTTTATCATCGATGGTGAAGAAAAACCGTCGACTCTTTTCGGCCTGATCAAGAAAACCACCCAGACCAATCCGGGTCGGGTGATTTCGGCCTATAAAGATAACTGTGCCTTTTTGCAGGGACCGGTTGTGGAACAGTTCTCGCCCGAGCGGCACGATACGTCGGACTATTTCACGATCAAGGATTTCGAAAGTGTCATTTCGGTGAAGGCCGAAACCCACAACTTCCCCACGACGGTGGAACCGTTCAATGGGGCGGCGACGGGAACCGGCGGCGAAATCCGTGATCGTATTGCCGGGGGAAAAGGGGCTTTCCCGATTGCCGGTACGGCGGTCTATATGACGGCTTATCCGCGTCTGGACGGAGGCCGCGAATGGGAAAGCTACACCGAACCGCGTGAATGGTTGTACCAAACCCCCGAAGATATCCTGATCAAAGCCTCCAACGGAGCTTCGGATTTCGGGAACAAGTTCGGACAGCCGTTGATCTGCGGGAGTCTGCAGACCTTCGAACATTTCGAAAACGGCAAGAAGTTCGGTTTCGATAAAGTGATTATGTTGGCCGGTGGGGTCGGTTACGGGCGGAAACAGGATAGCCTGAAAGACGATCCGCATGCGGGCGATAAGGTGATTTTGTTGGGGGGCGATAACTACCGCATCGGAATGGGCGGTGGGGCGGTTTCGTCGGTGGCTACGGGTGAATATGCCGGAGCGATCGAACTCAATGCCGTACAGCGTTCGAACCCCGAAATGCAAAAACGAGCCTATAACGCGATTCGGGCCGTCTCGGAAGAGGACGAAAATCCGATCATCTCGATCCATGACCATGGCGCCGGTGGTCACCTGAACTGCTTGAGTGAATTGGTGGAAGCGACCGGTGGACGGATCGATATGGATCAGCTGCCCATCGGCGATCCGACGCTCAGTGCCAAAGAGATCGTCGGCAATGAGTCGCAGGAACGCATGGGATTGGTTATTAAGGAAGAGCACATCGATAAATTGCGTCGGATCGCCGAACGGGAACGTGCCCCGTTCTATGTCATCGGGGAGGCGACCGGCGATATGCAGTTTACGTTTGTCAACCGGAAGACGGGCGAAAAACCCATCGACCTGAAGCTGGAAGATATGTTCGGCAAGGCGCCTCGGACGATCATGACCGATGCGACGGAGACCGAAACCTATGCAGAACCGAAATACGATGCCGGACGACTGGTGCATTACGTGGAAACTGTCTTGCAGCTGGAAGGCGTGGCTTGTAAAGATTGGTTGACCAATAAGGTTGACCGGTCGGTGACCGGTCGGGTGGCGATGCAGCAGACGGCCGGTAGCATCCAGCTGCCGTTGAACGACTGTGCCGTGGTGACACTCGACTATCAGGGCGTTCATGGGATCGCCACGGCGCTGGGACACGCTCCGGCAGCCGCCATGGCCGATCCGGCCAAAGGATCGGTACTGGCGATCACCGAGTCGTTGACCAACATTGTGTTTGCACCCATCGAAGGGGGACTCGGATCGGTTTCGTTGAGTGCCAACTGGATGTGGCCGTGTAAGAATCCGGGGGAAGATGCCCGGTTGTATACGGCGGTGCAGGCGGCCAGTGATTATGCCCTGGCGTTGGGGATCAACATCCCGACGGGGAAAGACTCCTTGTCGATGACCCAGAAATATAAAAATGGAGAGCTGGTCTATGCGCCCGGGACGGTGATCATTACCTCGGCGGCCGAAGTCTCCGATGTGAAGAAGGCGGTCTCTCCGGCCCTGAAACATCGTCGCAGCCAGATGATCTATGTCGATATGAGCCGGGATGCCTTCCGATTGGGCGGGAGCAGTTTCGCACAGATCGTGGGCAGTGTCGGGATGGATGTTCCGACGGTGACCTCGGCTGACTATTTCGCCCGTGCATTCGATACGGTGCAGCAGCTCATTCAGGAAGGAAAAGTGTTGGCCGGTCACGACGTGTCGGCCGGTGGGTTGATCACGGCCTTGTTGGAAATGACCTTTGCCGACAACCGCAGCGGGATGGATCTGAGTCTGGCCGCGTTGGGCGAACCCGATATTGTCAAGGTGCTCTTCAGTGAAAAACCGGCGCTGGTGTTGCAAGTCGAAGATGGCGCTTCGGTGTGCGAAGAGTTGAAATTCGCCGGTGTGGATGCCTATGTCATCGGGGAAGTCAATCAGGAACGCCGTTTCTCGGTGACCAATGCCGGGTTGGACTTCGAACTGTTGATCGATGCGTTGCGCGATAACTGGTTCAAGACCTCCTATCTGTTGGATCGCCGTCAGAGCGGTCCGAAAAAGGCCGCCGAACGGTATGCCAACTATAAGAGCCAGGAGTTGACCTATATCTTCCCGGAAGGTTTTACGGGGCAGCTGTCTCAGTGGGGGCTGGATGCCAAACGGCGTACACCGACCGGGATCAAGGCGGCGATCATTCGCGAAAAAGGGGTGAACGGCGACCGGGAAATGGCTTGGAGCATGTATCTGGCCGGCATGGATGTCAAAGACGTGCATATGACCGATCTGATCAGCGGTCGGGAAACCCTGGACGATGTGAACATGATTGTTTTCGTAGGGGGCTTCTCGAACTCCGACGTATTGGGGTCGGCCAAAGGCTGGGCCGGAGCCTTCCTTTACAATGAACGGGCTAAGGAGAGTCTGGATCGTTTCTTTGCCCGGGAAGATACGTTGTCGTTGGGGGTTTGCAACGGTTGTCAGTTGATGATCGAACTGGGGCTGATTACGCCCGATCATGAACAGAAACCGCGGATGTTGCACAACGACAGCCATAAATTCGAATCGAGCTTCGTCAATGTCGATATTCTGCCGAATGAAGCGGTGATGCTGGCTTCGTTGTCGGGTTGCCGCCTGGGGATTTGGGTGGCTCACGGAGAAGGGAAGTTCCATCTGCCGTATGAAGAGAGCCGGTATCATATTCCGGTCAAATATTCGTATGGCGAATATCCCGGCAATCCGAACGGCAGCGATTACAACGCAGCGGCGATTGTATCGGCCGACGGTCGTCATCTGGCGATCATGCCTCACCTGGAACGGGCGATCCGTCCTTGGAACTGGGCCTATTACCCCGAAGATCGTACGTCGGATGAAGTGACGCCGTGGATCGAAGCTTTTGTCAATGCGGCCCGCTGGATTGCGGTTCATAAAAAGTAGCGAATCCGGTCGACATCCGGCATCAGTACGAGGAGGAGAGAACGATGAACGATGCACCCATAGGCGTTTTTGATTCGGGGCTGGGGGGCTTGACGGTTTGGAGCGAGCTCTATAAGAAATTACCCCACGAATCGTTACTCTATTTTGGGGACGGGAAGAACTGCCCGTATGGGGATAAAACCCAGGCCGAAGTGACGGCTCATGTGGATGAAGCGGTCCGGCGGATGCTCGATGCGGGGGTGAAGATGGTGGTGATCGCCTGCAATGCGGCGACCGCCATGGCAATCGACTACTTGCGTCGGAGTTATTCGATTCCGTTCATCGGGTTGGAACCGGCGGTCAAACCGGCCGCCCTCTCTTCGCACAGCGGTGTGATCGGGGTGTTGGCGACGGCGGCAACGTTGCGGGGCCGGTTGTTTCAGGAGACCTCGCGGCGCTATGCGGACCGGGTCGAGATTCTTTCGGCCGTGGGTCGCGGGTTTGTCGAACTGGTCGAAGCCGATCGGGAACATACCTCCGAGGCGGTGGAAACGGTCGCGCGGGTCGTGCAACCGATGTTGGATCGGGGGGCAGACCGTTTGGTGTTGGGCTGTACCCACTATCCCTTTCTGCAGGATGCTCTGCGGGAGGTGATCGGAGCCCGGGAAGTCGAGTTGATGAATCCGGCAGCCGCGATCGAACGGCGGGTAGAGAGTCTTTTGGAACAGCATGACTTGCAGGCGTCGGCCGATCATCGGCCGGAATATACGTTTTTGACGGCCGCCGATGAGGCGTATCGCCAACGCTTGATGACCAAGAGCGAACAGGCCCGCCAGATGAATTTTGAATAATAAGACGATTAATTGATGGAATACACCGCAACCGTAAAGGGGGGGCGGTAACCGAACGCATATATGGCGACAAAAAAAACTCCGGCAGCGGCTGCCAAACAACCCAAACCGAAAGGATTAAGCGATAACCAACGATGGGCTTATGGCCTCATTTTGTTGGCGATTGCGATCTTTGTATTGGTTTCTGTGGTTTCGTTTTTCTTCTTCTGGCGTGACGATCAAAGCGTGACGCAGTGGGGGCAGATTTTTGCTGCTTCGGGGGAAGAGGTGCGCAATCTGGGGGGAAAACTGGGGGCCGTCACCGCCAATAGTATCGTAGGTGAGTGGTTCGGGTTGTTCGGAATCTGCATTCCCGTGGTGCTGATCATCCTGGCCTTGCGCATCATGCGCTTCAAACCGATGTTTTTACGGAAATCGGTCCGCTTGAGCCTGATTCTGATGATTCTGGGGTCGATCGCCCTGGGATATCTGTTCGATGAGGCGTGGGGCGTTTTCGGTTCGGGCCTGGGGGGTGCTCACGGCATTTATGTGGCTCGTTGGCTGAAATCGGTGCTGGGTCTGGTCGGAACCGGACTGTTGCTGCTGTTAGCCTTTATTATTTATGCCGTTTATATCAATCGGAATACCATTTCCTTTATCAATCGGGTGGGGCGAGGCCTGGCCGAAGGGGGTAAAAAGGTTGGTGAAACCGTGACCGATACGGCGACACATATTTTGGCCCATGAACATGCCCGTCGGGAGGCTACGAATGAAGAGTCCCAACCGGAGACTCCCGTGGCCGAAAAACCGACTCCGGTTGCTGAGGCAGCACCGGCTCGTCCTGCGTCGAATTGGGTGCGGGATGAAAATGGGTTTGAGATTCATACGGTGGGTGAGGAACAACCGGAAGAGCCGGCCGTGGCTCCGACCATTTTGACCGATGAAGACGGATTTACGATTGAGGACCGTTCGGGCACGTTGGATCGACCGGTGTCGACGGCCCCACAGCCGGTGACGCCGCCCGCCGAAGTGAAGGTGGATGAGAATGGATTTACCATCACCGATTTGTCGCCCGAAGCGACCACGCCGCCGGCGTCGGGTATGTATCAGGAGACCGATGAGCATGGTTTTACGATTCAGTATGCGGCCGGAGATGGCGATCCGACGGAGGCGAGTGGCTCGTCTGCCGGTTTCACGGAAAGTGCACAGGGCTCCTATCCTGCTGAGGGCGATATGTCATCGGATGCTGGGTCTACGATGGGGTACGAATCCTCGTATGAAAGATATGCGGAACCTTCCCCTTATCCGGAATCCACACCGGACTATCCGGGAAGTGCGCCGACGGGCTATCCGGAACCCGCGCCGGATTCGCAGTTTGTGGCGTCCGTACCTCACTCTTCGGATATGGTGTCGACGGCGGAGATGGCGGTACAACATCTGCCGGCCGATGAGACCCTGAGTGCCGAGGAGATCGAAAATACGCTGTATGATCCGACGTTGGATCTTTCTTCCTATCAGCGACCCCCTCTCGAATTGTTGGAGGATCACAGTGTCGAAGTGAGCGTCTCCAGCGAAGAGATTGTCGACAACAAAAACCGGATTAAGGAGACGTTGGAAAATTTCGGCATCAAGATCGACAAGATCAAGGCGACGATCGGGCCGACGGTCACGCTGTATGAGATTGTTCCGGCGCCGGGGGTTCGCATTTCGAAAATTAAAAACCTGGAAGACGATATTGCCCTGAGTTTGTCGGCTTTAGGGATTCGTATCATAGCCCCGATCCCGGGCAAGGGAACCATCGGGATCGAGGTCCCCAACAAGGATAAACAGGTGGTGTCGATGTATTCGGTCATCAAGTCGGTCAAATTCCAGGAGTCGACCTACGATATTCCGGTGGTGTTGGGGAAAACCATTCAGGACGAAACCTTTGTGATCGACTTGGCCAAGATGCCGCACCTGCTGGTGGCCGGGGCGACGGGACAGGGGAAATCGGTCGGACTGAATGCGATCATTACGTCGTTGTTGTACAAGAAACACCCTTCGGAATTGAAGCTGGTATTGGTCGATCCGAAAAAGGTCGAGTTGACCTTGTATGCGAAGTTGGAACGGCATTTCTTGGCCAAGATGCCGGGCGAGGACGATGCGATTATCACCGATACCCATAAGGTGATCTATACGCTCAATTCGCTGTGTATCGAGATGGATGCCCGGTACGATCTGTTGCGGTTGGCCGAGGTTCGCCATGTGAAGGAGTACAACGAAAAATTCAAGAACCGCCGGCTCAATCCCCAGAAAGGACATCGCTATCTGCCTTATATTGTGGTGATCATCGATGAGTTCGCCGATCTGATTATGACGGCGGGACGGGAGGTGGAAACCCCGATCGCCCGTTTGGCACAGTTGGCGCGAGCCGTGGGTATTCACTTGGTGATCGCTACCCAGCGTCCGACGACCAATATCATTACCGGGGTGATTAAAGCCAACTTCCCGGCCCGGATCGCTTTCCGGGTGACCTCGATGATCGACTCCCGGACCATCATCGACCAACCTGGTGCTAACCAACTGATCGGACGGGGGGATATGCTGGTGTCGACGGGCAACGAAATCACCCGGGTACAGTGTGCTTTTGTGGATACACCGGAAATCGAACGAATCACGGAATTCATCGGGAATCAGCGAGGATACCTCGGAGCTTATGAGCTGCCGGAATACACTCCGGAAGGAGAGAACGGCTCGGGGGCCGGAGGTAATCGTACGAACGATCTCAGTCAGTTGGATGCCATGTTCGAAGAGGTGGCGCGCTTTGTGGTGCAGAACCAGCAGGGCTCGACGTCGTCGATTCAACGGCGTTTCTCGATCGGGTACAATCGGGCGGGTCGTATCATGGATCAACTGGAGATGGCCGGGGTCGTGGGACGGGCCGAAGGCAGCAAACCGCGTGAGGTCCTGATCCAGGATATGCTCTCGTTGGAACATCTCTTGTCGAATCTGAACTGAGTCACCACGGAAGAGATCGGTAGGTCGAACATCAGATAGATCATAGCATGAAAATAGTGAACAGACTCCTTTTAGGCCTGCTTTTGTTGAGTTGGGCCGTTCCTTTGCGGGCGGATGAAAAGTCGAAAGCCTTGTTGTCGGCCCTCTCGGCGCGGATGGACGCATATACGAGTTATGAGATCGACTTTACGTCCCGGATGCCGGGAGAGTTCAGTCGTCTGGACGGGACGGTGATCGTAAGCGGGGAACACTATTATATGAGTACGCCCGGGATTGAGGTCTTCTTCGACGGGGAGTCGATCTGGACCTATACGCATGATCTCAAACAGGTGGTCCGCGAAAAACCTCGGACAGGGACGAACCTTTTGGATAATCCGGTGCGTTTCTTTAAACTGTACGAGGAGGATTTCGATCATGTTTATCGGGGCCGTACCACCTGGGAGGGAAAGACGGTGGATGTCGTGGAGTTGACCCCTCGTCGCGAAAACGAAGGCTATGCCTCGATGGTGTTGCGGCTGGATGCTTCGACCCATCTGCCGGTCAGCCTTTCCTATCAGATGGATGGCAGTTCGGCTCCGTTGGAAATAACTGTACGGAAACTGACGCCGAATGTGCCGGTCAACGATGCCCGATTTACGTTTGATCGACGGGCGCATCAGGAGGTTGAAGTGGTCGATTTCCGGTAAGGGGCGGTTTTATTGTTCGTCTTGTGTCTTGCGCCTTGCGTCGTTCGTCTTGCGCCATTCCCCTTTCGTCGCTCTCCTTTCTCCTTTCGCCTTTTGCTGTTCGCCGTTCACCGTTCACTCCAAGGGCGCGTCAACGATAGAACCCATCAAAAAATCCCTTCAGGATTCCTGAAGGGATTTTTTGTATATGGACGCTTCTTGTTTTAGCGGATGCGGTTGAGCGATTTGATCAGGGCTTGATCCCGGACAATGCCCCGGAAGGCCAGAATGGCGAGAATAATGCCGATGATCGGAATGACGTCGACCGGCGAATATTTCATGGAGCTGACGGTGAATTCGGCAATGACGTTGCGCGCATTGAAGATGTAGAAGGCGATATAGATCTGCA
Source organism: uncultured Alistipes sp. (assembly GCA_944326035.1). Classification (GTDB taxonomy): domain Bacteria; phylum Bacteroidota; class Bacteroidia; order Bacteroidales; family Rikenellaceae; genus Alistipes_A. The sequence continues at coordinate 20,216 of CALVCS010000014.1, forward strand.
TACCCAGCAACAGAACGATCTCCACGAGACAGAGTCTCAGTTGTAACCACCGCCGTTTGAAGAGGAAGATGTTGACCAAGGGCAGTAGCGTGGCTAGCACCCACAGAATGCCCATATGCAGGGTTTTGACGACGGGAATCTCGGGGTTGTCGGTGCTGTGGATGCTCCATAAGGAGATTTCGAACTCTTCGTTGCCTCCGATAAACGTGGCAATGGGGAAGAAGCAGAGCAACAGCATGCCGAGGAAAATCAGCAACAGGTATAAGGTTTGAATGCGTTGAATCATAAGGCGTGTGTTTTGAGTCGGGTTATTCGATGGTTTCGTCGATCAGGTATTTGTTGCGGTCGGTGGAGTTGCGGCCGATGAGCTCGCCCAAAAATCCGGCCAGAAAGAGCTGAACGCCGATCACGACGGCAGCGATGGCGATATAGAAGAGCGGTTGGTCGGTCACGTCACGCGGGATGAGGCCTTGGCTCAATTTCGACAATTTTTCGATGATCAGGTAGAGGGTCGTACCGCCGCCCAGCAGGAACATCAGGGTTCCCAGTCCGCCGAACAGATACATCGGGCTTTTCCCGAAACGAGAGATGAACATCACGCTGATCAGGTCGAGATACCCTTTGATCATCCGTTCCCAGCCGAATTTCGATTTTCCATATTTCCGGGCCCGGTGATGGACGACTTTCTCGCCGATGCGGCGGAAACCGGCCCATTTGGCCAGAATTGGGATATAGCGGTGCATTTCGCCATACACTTCGATGCTTTTGACCACCTTGGAGCGATAGGCCTTCAGACCCGAGTTGAAATCGTGGAGTTTGATGCCCGATACCAAACGGGCCGTAGCGTTGAAAAATTTGCTCGGCAGGGTTTTCCCCAGCGGGTCGTAGCGTTTCTTTTTCCAGCCGCTGACCAGATCGTAGCCCTCTTGGATGATCATGCGATAGAGAGCGGGAATTTCGTCCGGAGAGTCTTGCAAATCGGCATCCATGGTGATGACGACCTCGCCCTGGGCGGCGGCAAAACCGCAATACAAGGCGGCCGATTTACCGTAATTACGACGGAAACGAATGCCCTTGATATGGGGATTGACGGCGGCCAGCGATTCCACCACTTCCCAGGAAGTATCGGTGCTGCCATCGTCGACGAAAATCGTTTCGTAGGTGAAACCGTTTTCAGTCACCACACGTTCGATCCAGGCCATCAGTTCCGGCAGAGACTCCTCTTCGTTGTAGAGAGGAATGACGATCGACAGATTCGGTTTGTCAGCGTTCATATGTCGTTAAGCGTTAGAGTTAGAGGAGGTTCCGTGAGAGTTGTCCGATGGTTTGTCGGTCGGTTTGTCTGTATCCGTTTGCGTGGTTGTGGATCTTTCCTCGGAGGAGGTCGTCGTGTCCGAGGGGAAGGTTTCCCAGGGAGAGTCTCCGGTCGGTGGATCGGCCGGCCGTTTGAGAAAGAGCGCGATGAGCAGGCTGAGGAGACCTCCGTACAGAATCATACTCATGGCCCCGCTGATGATCATCAGAAAGGGATTGCGCTGATCGATGGTCACTTCCAGGGCCAGATCGATCTGGGCTTGAGTGAATCCGCTCTCACTCAGGGCATTCGCCATCAGGTCGCGATAATATTGCGGGTCGATATAGGTCTGCAGGATAAACTGTCCCAGACCGGCCAGCACCCCGGCGAACATCAGCATTTTCAGGGAGAAGCCAAAGCTTTGCAGAAAGGTGTAGCCTTGCGGCCCGCACCAGGCGCTCATGCGTCGGCCATAAAAGAGAATAAAGCCAACCAGCAACAGAAAGTTCAGCAGCGTGGGCATCCAGGACAGGGACTCGTCCATACGGCCGAGGTAGCTCAGTACGCTGACGCCGCATAGGGCCAAGCCCAACCACAGGCCTCCGGTGGCGGCCTCTTTCCAACTGATTTTTACCAAATTTTGATCCATATACTCAGGGTCGGATATGAACAATCGTTATTGCAACTCCCCTTTACCTTCGCGCAGAATGACCGGCTCGTCGCCGGTACAATCCACCACGGTCGAGGGGATACTCTCTCCGTAGCCGCCATCGACCACCAGATCGACTTTATGTCCGAAATGTTCGTGAATAAGAGAGGGATCGGTGGTATATTCGGTTTCCAGGTCGTCGTTTTTGACCGAGGCACTCAGCAGCGGACCGCCCAGCGCTTCGACAATGGCACGTGCGATGGCATTGTCGGGAATACGGATGCCCACATTTTTGCGACGTCCGAGGCATTTGTCGGGGGTTTTGCTCGAGGCTTCGAGGATAAAGGTAAACGGGCCGGGCAGGTTCCGTTTGAGGAGTTTGAAGAGAGGGGTACTGACTTTGGCGTAGGTGGCGACGGTACTCAAGTCGGCACACACGATCGAGAAATCGGACCCTTCTTTGCCGCTGACGGCGCGGATTTTTTCGATTCCTTTGGGGTTCGATAAGGCGCAGCCGTAGGCGTACACGCCATCGGTCGGATAGATGATGATGCCGCCTGCACGCAGGGTGTCCGCCACTTGACGGACGGCTTTTTCGCTGGGGTTTTCCGGATAGATTCGAAGAATCATATGCAGCAGATTGACGTCCTAAAAGACAAAAATAACTCCCATAAAAAAAGGGTAAGCTACTTATATCGCACCGCTACAACCGCCTACCCTTGCTGTCTTCCGACCCTGGGGGATTCAGCAGGAGCTGGTCGTATAAGACTTACCCGACACAAAGGTAACGATTTTTAGGGGAAATGCAAATTCCCTGAGGGGAAATCGTATCGGGAAGAAGTGGCATACCCGAGGGTAGGGACGGAGGGTTTTGGAGAGGGAAAAACAAGGGGCGGGGGAGCGCGAGAAACGGGGCTGGTGGACAAGTGACAATCGGGCAAAAAACGTGACAGTTCGGCAAAAGAGGAAGGGTTTTGGGTGAAAAGGGTTGGTTTCTCGGGTTTGTCGCCCTATTTTTGTATGTTTTATAACCTGAAAAGAGAAGCAGTGTATGAAAAAGAGGTGGTTTGCATTTGTAGGGAGCCTGATCGGGCTTGTATTGTTGTCGGGCTGTCAGAAAATGAAAGACGATATCGCACAGCTGAAAGAGCCGATTCCGACGGGGATCGTGCTGTTGACGAGTGAGGTCCAGGTGCAGAACGGGACTTCGGTGCAGATTCCGTTCCGGGTCAATCCCTCGAATTATGTGCCGACGCTCGAACAGCTCTCCCTGGATGTGATCTCTTCGCAGATCACGCGGGTCGCCTACGGAACCTCGATTCCGGAATATACGCTGGTCGACATTCAGCCGGCTAAAAATAGCCAGGGCGAAGTACTCGACGGACAGTGGGTTGCGATTGTCGAGGCGACGGAGGGGGCCTATTATGGCGAGGCCCGGCTGGCGCTCGTGTTGAATTATACCGATGCCCAGGGCGAAACGGTGCAAATGACGTCGACGTCGGTGGCCTTGTTGAACAGCTATGTGAAACTGACCTCCACAAGCGTGGCGTTGAATGGCCCGTCGGCTTGTACCTATCTGAATACTTCGACGAGCCTGCCGATCTCCACCTCCACGCAATTGGTGGCACTACCGATTTCCGAAGGGAGCTCTACGCTGTTCGATTTGACGACGGTTTCGGTGGTTTCGGCGCAGTTATCCGGCCCCAAAGCCGATCAATTTACCTTACAAACCGATGAGTCCGGGCAGAAATGGAGTGTCAGTGCGAATAGCTCGGCCCTGGAGTTCGGGGAGGGGGAACAATATGTGCCGGTGACCCTGACGGTGACGTTGCGCGATCTGATCAGCGGGGAAGAGGTGCCCATCACCAAGACGATCCGTTTCTATCAGACCGCATATACGGCTCCTGCCGTAGAGTACAAGCTTTCCGAATGGCCCGCCGACAATCGTCAACGCATCGATATGGGGGCTTATCTGGCCGAGGTCGGGGTTACAGCGGAGCTGTTTACCCGGTACAGCGAGCAAGACTATCTGCCGACCATTTTCCGGCCGACCTTCTCGGTGATGGATGCCACCGGCCAGACGAATGCCTCTTCGAAGTATCGGGCATCGTTCAGTCTGTTGAATGACGTGGCCGATGATCCGGGCGAAGAGTCGATTTCGAATGTGGTGATTGCACCGGAAACCAACTATCTGCAACAACGTTTTTATGCCAAACCGGTCGAGGGCTCCTATTTGGTGCAGGTCAAGTTGCAATATTCTCGGGTGGAAAGTATTGTAAGCTCCAATCCGCAGCCGACCATTCAGGCTGCGATTACCATCCCGGTGAATATCCTGCCCTAAGGTCCACTGCTCCGAGCCGCGGGAAAAATAGTTCGGTTGAGAGAAGCTCTCGACCGAATTTTTTTACACCAGAGTGAGGGTGGGGTATGTCTCTGTGCGGTTGGTCCATGAGGCTTGAGGCCACCCGCTCTTCCCGGGAGAGGCGTAGGTCGGATATTTGCGTGGAGGAAGTGGTGAGGGTTTTGCCGTAATTTTCGTATTTTTGCGCCGACCCGCAACGATGGCTCGGGTCGTTTCGGGAGAACCCCGATGGATATCCGTTTGTTCGTTCTGCGGAGAGAAAGGCTCGCTTCGCTGGCGGATGAAACGTCGAACTGAAAAGACCATCGGTTAAGGAGGAGTCCGTTCACAATCAAAATGCTGACAACAAGATGGAAGAGACGCCGGCTAAGTCGACAAAAATCAAAGTGCGCCGAGGATGGTGGTATGTCCTGGGTGGAGTGTTGTGTTTGGGGTTAGCCTCGGTGCCGTTGTATCGGCTTTGGGAGTACTATCGGGGGCGGGCCGTCGATGGAGATGCCGTGGTGCAGATACCTACGGGCAGCCGTTTCGAGGCCTTGTTGGATTCGCTCGGTGCACGACGGGTGCTCCACGATTCTCTGCTCTTCGTGAAACTGGCTCGTGCACGCGATCTGGATATGTTGGTGCGCCCGGGCTCCTATCAGTTGCGTGAAGGGATGAGTTACGCTTCCCTGATCAATATGCTGAAAAGCGGTCGCCAAACTCCGGTACGAGTCACTTTTCATAATGTGCGCTCGACGGATCGTCTGGCCGGTCTGTTGGCTCGTAAACTGGAGCCCGATTCGTTGGCCTTTCTGCAGGCCTTCGACAACGATTCGCTGATCCACTCGTTGGGATTTTCGTCGGCTACGCTGTTGGGGATGTTTATTCCCAATACCTACGAGTTCTATTGGACGGTGACACCCGAGGCGTTTATGAAGCGAATGAAACGGGAGTACGATCGTTTCTGGAATGAGGACCGGACGGCCAAACTGGCGCGTTGCGGACTGTCACGCGAGGAAGTCTCGACGCTGGCCTCCATCGTGTATGAAGAGACGAAAAATACGGCCGAGATGCCGCGCATAGCGGGGGTGTATATCAATCGGCTGCGGCGCGGCATGCCTTTACAGGCGGATCCGACGGTCAAATATGCCGTGGGAGATTTTACCTTACGGCGGGTGCTGCTGCGACATCTGGAGGTGGATTCACCGTACAATACCTACAAATATCCCGGTTTGCCACCGGGTCCGATCTGTATGCCTTCGATTGCGGCCCTGGATGCCGTCTTGAATTTCGAAGCGCATGATTATCTCTATTTCTGTGCAAAAGAGGATCTCTCCGGGACGCATAATTTCGCGCGTACGTTGGCTGAACACAACCGCAATGCGCAGGCCTATGCACGCGCACTCGATCGCTTGAAAATTCGTTGAGAAAAGCGCTCGATTTCTTTGTTATTTCGCTAAAAATCATTATTTTTAAACGTACATCGTTTTTGTGCCTGAAAACGTAGGGGGCAGTTGTATGCATGAGTGAACGTGGCAAAGATGAGTTGGAATTGAGGGGTGTGACTGCACGAACGTTCCATGGCGAGTGGGGGATCGGGGAGAAGAGGCAGGATCTGGCACCTTTCGTTCCACGTTTTTAGTCTGTTTTACCTTGCCGAGGAACGGGCAACGTAAATTTCTCTCCCAATGCATACAAAAATACTAGCGCGTATTCTGGCTATTGTTTTGTTCGTCAGTGGTTGTGGAAAAGATCCCAATCCGACGCCCAATCCGACCCCTGATTCACCTTCTGAAACGGCTGAGATCACCCTTTATGATTTGGAACTGGTGCTTGCGGATAGTGAGACCCAAGGGACCCTTTCGTTCAATGCCTCAGCAGATTGGTCTATCTCGTTATCTGAAACGAAAGCCGGAGTTAGCTGGTTGTCGGTGGAACCGATGAGCGGTAAGGCCGGGGAGGCTACCTTGACCGTAAAGGCTCTGGCCAATGAAAATTATGAGGATCGGTCTGCGATTATTTCGATTAAATCGGGGGTCGTGACCCAATCTGTCCCTGTCTATCAGAAGAAAAAGAATGCCCTGATTCTGTCCAAAGAGATTTTTGAGGTTTCTCAGCGCGGGGGGGCTATTGATCTCGAAGTGAAAAGCAACATTGAGTTTGAAGTAGATATTCTGGATGATTGGATCACGCAGAATCAGACCCGAGCCCTGACCACGCATTATTTACAGTTCGATGTGGCGGCTAATCCGAATTTCGAAAATCGGGAAGGGAAAATCGTGATCAAAGATAGAACCTCCGATTTGGCCGATACGGTATATGTGTATCAGAGTCAGCAGAATAGCTTGGTGTTGACTCAACGTGAGTATGCGGTGTCGGAGTTGGGTGAGACGATTGATGTTGTGTTGAAATCGATAGTGGATTTTACGGTTCAGATGCCAGCGGTGGATTGGATCGAGGAGGTGCAGACCAAGTCGTGGCAAACGTATAAATATCAGTTCCGGGTGTTACCCAACGAGACATATGATGCTCGTGAAGCACAGATTATTTTCAAGGATAATCATTCTATGATGGCCGATACGGTTTTTGTCTATCAAACGACAAAAGATGCACTGTTGTTGACTAGAGATCGATATGCGGTGGGGATACAGGGCGGAACGATCGACGTAGAGGTGAAGAGCAATATCGATTTTGAAGTAAAAGTTTTGGATGATTGGATTACTCAGAGGCAAACGAAAGGTTTGGAAACTCATGATTTACGGTTTGATGTGGCGGCTAATCCAAATCTTGAAAATAGGGAAGGACGTATTGTCTTTAACGATAAAAACAGTAGCTTGACCGATACGGTGTATGTTGTGCAAACAGGGCCAGAAGGAATTCAACAAGACAAAGAAGCTTTGATAGCGTTGTACAAAGCCACAGGAGGAGATAATTGGACGAACAATACCAATTGGTGTAGTGATCAAGCGTTAGAAGATTGGTATGGAGTTTTTATAGATCCTGCAACGGGCAGAGTAAATGCTATCAGTTTATATAGTAATAATTTAACTGGGTATTTACCTAAAGAAATAGGGAGTCTTACAGAACTGACATGGTTTGATGTGTCACAAAATCAGTTAACCGGAACGTTACCTAAAGAAATAGGCAATCTGACTGAAATGGGTGAGTTTGATGTGTCACGCAATCAGTTAACCGGGGCTTTACCTGCAGAGCTAAAAAACTTTACGAAGATACGAAATTTTAATATCGAGCAGAATCAATTCTCAGGGACTATACCAGAGGATGTATTCCTTATGATGATTATGGCGGCGCATGATATCGCTATAAATATAAGGTTCAATATGTTTACAGGACCTATTCCGGAATCCGTATGGAAACATCCTAACTGGAAAAGCTCTTGGCCCGTATTTTTATATCAACGAAGTCCTGGATTTGATTTATCAAATGTAGAGATTCCTGCCCCGGATTTTACGGTGACAGATCTGAATGGTTTAACCCTATCGTCCGCGACGGAATATAGTAGAAATAAATATACCGTTTTGTATAATTGGGCGACATGGTGTCCATTCTCTCATGACTTTACCGTCAAACTGATTCCTATATATAAAGCGTATCAATCGAAAGGGTTGGAAATTATTGGATATAGCGATGTGTCTCCACATGCTTCTCCTCGTGATGATATTGCTGAGGTGCGGGAATATATTGCGAAACAGAATATTCCATGGCGTAATTTTGCTTGTGATTATGAAGCAGATGTTCCAAATATGATAAGCGCATTTTATCGTATTTTATATACCCCTTTCGTTGCTGTAGCCGACCAGAATGGTAAAATTGTTTTTCAATCGGTTACGGAAGATTATACAAAACTGTTGGAATTCTTGAGTGAACGTTTGGGTGAAGTGGAGGTGGAAGATCCTGCATCGTATGCATCGACGGATTTTTCAGCCGATGGACAAGTGGTCTCCTTGCAACAAGCCTCCGTAGGAAACGGGATTGATTTGGTCTTGATGGGGGATGCTTTTGTCGATACAACAATGGTTGAGGACGGTATTTATGAACAACGAATGCGGGAAGGAATGGAAGCATTCTTCCAGGAAGAACCGATGAAATCGTTGCGGGATCGGTTTAATGTGTACATGGTCAAGGTCGTGTCAGAAAATGGCAATTATCAGGAAGGGTCGAATACGGCGTTGGGTAGCTATATCGGTAGTGGTACTTTGGTCGGAGGGTCGGATGGTCGATGCTTCGGTTATGCCAGCCGTGTTCCGGGGATTGATCTGACGCAAGCGCAGGTGGTGGTGATTATGAATGTTCGGCATTATGCCGGGACTTGCTATATGTATGAAGACAACTCGTCTGTTGCTTATTTCCCATTAGGTTATGATGAAAGCATATTCGATCAATTACTGCACCATGAGGCCGTAGGCCATGGCTTTGGAAAATTGTTGGACGAATACTCAAACAATTTGGGTGGAATTTCGCAGTATGAAAGTGATTATTATCAAAGTCAAAAAGCTTTAGGTTGGGGTGCTAATGTCGATGTTACGTCGGATCCGAACCAGATTCGTTGGGCTCATTTCCTGCGAGACAGTCGTTATGCAAACGAAGTGGGCATTTACGAAGGGGCTCTTACTTATCAGACCGGAGCTTGGCGTCCTACGGAGAATAGTATTATGCGCTATAATACGGGAGGGTTCAATGCCCCTTCGCGGGAGGCTCTCTACAAACGAGTGATGGAACTTTCGGGAGAAGGGTATTCTTGGGAGCAATTCGTGGCGTATGATGCCGTGAATCGAAGTGTAACTAAGACTCTGCGTCCTCAAGGAGGTGTACGACCCGTTATTCCATTGCATGCTCCCATTATGATTCAAGGATCGTGGCGTAATGCACAATAGCTGGATGAATCGGTGAATTTTCTCCCGATATGGACGAATTGACATCCATGTAAAAACGGGGCACTTGATTACAAGTGCCCCGTTTATGTGATTAGGAAAAAGGATTAATCGCGGCGGGCGAAGCCAAGGTAGTAAATCAGCGTTGCGATGGCCGAAAGGGCGGCAACCAGGTAGGTACGGGCTGCCCACGAGAGCGCCTCACGAGCCTGGGCAACCTGTACTCCTTGCAGGGTACGAGTACCTTCGAGCCATTCCATGGCCCGGTTCGATGCGTTGTATTCCACCGGGAGGGTGATCAGGCTGAACAGGGCCGAAAGGGCGATCATCGCGATCCCGATCCAGAAGAGAGCCGGGAAGGTATTAATCATCAGAATGCCGGCGATGATGACCCATGTGGACCACATGGAGGCGAATTGTACCACAGGAACCAGTGCCGAGCGCATTTTCAACGGGGCATATTCGCGGGCATGTTGTACGGCATGGCCGCATTCGTGAGCGGCTACCGCAGCAGCGGCCACGCTATTGCTGTTATAGACGCCTTCACTCAGGTTGACGGTTTTGGTGGTGGGATTGTAGTGGTCGGTCAGTTGTCCGTGGGTAGAGACCACTTTGACGTCATAGATCCCGTTGTCATGCAGCATGCGTTCCGCCACTTCGCGGCCTGTCAGTCCGCCCGGGAACATGACCTTTGAATATTTCTTAAAAACGGATTGCAGCTTACCTTGTACGATCAATCCGATGACGGCGATCAAAATGATCAATAAAAAACCAGGATTCCAAGTCATAATGTATGGGTGTTTTTAGTTATTTTCGGTTTAGTGTCTAGATAACGGTTGTATACAGGCGTTTATTGTAAAATGTTGTCTCGGTTACTCGATGGGAGCATAGCGGAGTTTGGCTTCGGAGAGACGTAAGGCGTTGAAGTGCCACCATTCGCTGCGTAGGGGAATGAATCCGGCTGCGCGCATCACTTGTCGGAGCAGTTGGCGATTGCGGACTTCGGCGGCGGTCAGTTTGCCTTGTGCGACCAGCTCGGCTTCGTGGTCGATGTGGGCTTCGGGACCGAAATAGTCGAACGGGGTTCCCATCGGTAGCGGATTGCCGTGACGATCGGCCAGGGTGAGATCTACCGCGGCGCCGTAGTTGTGAAGACCGCCCCCCTTGGCCGGATTGGAAACGTAGATCTGTTGAGGCGTTCCTTGAACGATCTGCCACATCCGCCGTTGAATAGACAACGGCCGGGCTGCGTCATAGATCAGCAATCGATAGTCGGGATGGAGCCGCCGTAGAATTCGGACTGCCTGTTGTAACTTGACGGCGACTTCGGGTTGTAGAAAGGCCGTTTCGAGATCTTCATACAGAACTTGCCCGGTAAAGTTGTCCAAAGTGGCATACGGTAGCCGTACGATCAGGCTACTATCCAGGGTCGTTACATCGACCAACCCCATCTCTTCGAGCCGTTGGGCCGTCGATCGGCTGTCGGTTGTCGGAGCGGGCTGTCTGTCGGATTGGGCAAACAACGCTGAGGGGCCCGGCAGCCACAACCACCCTACGAGAAGCATCAACGATAGCGCTCGTCTCCGCATCGGGTTTATTTTCGATAGGTATAGTGAGCGTCGGCCTGCTGGTTGGGCATCACGACAATCTCATTGATGTTGACATGGGCCGGCAGGGTGACGATCCAGCGAATCACCTCGGCAATGTCGTGACCGGTCAGCGGTTCGATGCCTTTATACACGTTGTCGGCGCGCTGTTGATCGCCATGGAACCGGACGGTCGAAAATTCGGTTTCGACCATCCCGGGTCGAATTTCCGAGACCTTGATGCCGTGGTGGAGAAAATCGATGCGCATTCCTTCGCTCAGGGCGTGCATGGCGTGTTTGGAGGCACAGTAGACGGCCCCGTTTTCATAGACCTGACTGCCGGCGATCGAACCGATGTTGACGATATGTCCCCCTTGGCCGCGTTGGATCATCCATCCGGCCACGATACGGGTGACATACAGCACGCCTTTGATATTGGTGTCGATCATCTTGTCCCAGTCGAGAGGATCCCCTTCGTCGATGTGTTCGAGTCCCGAGGCCAGACCGGCGTTATTGACCAGCAGGTCGATTTGGCGGAAATGGGCGGGAAGGGCCTGCAGGGCGCTTTCGGTCTGGATGCGGTCGCGTACATCGAATCCCAACGCATGAACGCGGATTCCGTATCGTTCCTCGAGTTCGTCGCTCAGTTTCTGCAGGCGGTCTGTCCGGCGAGCGGTGATGACCAGATCGTAGCCGGCTTCTCCCAATACGCGGGCCGTCGCCTCGCCGATGCCCGAAGAGGCTCCGGTGATCAAAGCTGTTTTGCTCATGATAGCAATCGGTTTAAAATGTCGGGCCGTCGTACGCCACCGCCCGGTTGTGGCGGATGAAAAGGGCTGCTTAGCAAGCGTTTTGGACGGCTATGTGCGCAAAAATAGGAATTTTTGCGTTACTTTGCATCGAAATTCCCTGTAAACTTCTATCTTACCGACCAGGATGAGCCGACTCTATTTGCCCTATTTTTTAGCCCGTCGCATGGCGGCACCGGTACATGGTCACAAAAAAAATGTGATGGTGCGTATCGCGACCCTCAGCGTGGGGGTGGGCATGGCGGTGATGATTGTGGCGCTGGGTGTGATTTTCGGCTTTAAGCAGCAGATTACCTCTAAACTGACGGGCTTCGGGGCACATGTTCAGTTGGTACATCTGGATGGAAACAGCTCCTATGAAACGGTGCCGATCTCGATCGATCAGCCGGTGGTGGAGCGGATTGTGGCCCTGAAGGAGGTGGCGGGCATCTATCCTTATGCCATTAAGGCCGGGATTTTGCGCGGCGAAAAGGCCATGCAGGGCGTGGTGCTTAAAGGTGTCGCTCCCGATTACGACTGGTCATTCTTTGAACGGTATCGGGTGGAGGGAGAGCGGCCCCGGGTAGAGGATAGCGTGCGGAATAAAGAGGTGATGATTTCGCGTCGACTGGCCGAGATGATGCAGCTCAAGGTTGGCGATCCGTTCGAGATGTTGTTTATTCAGAATCCGCCGCGGAGAGATCGGTTTCGGGTGGCGGGGATTTACGATACGCAGTTCGATGAGCTGGATAAGGTGATGATCCTGACCGATATCCGGAATGTGCAGCGACTCAGCGGTTGGGATTCGACCCAAGTGACGGGTTTCGAAATCAATACCCGGGACTTCGCTCACCTGGATCGGTTTACAGCACAGATCGACGAACTGCTGTTCGATACGCCTGGTATCGACGATCAGCCGCTGCGGGCGGTCAGCATCCGGGAACGTTATCCGATGATCTTCGACTGGTTGAACGCCCATAACGTCAATGCGGCGGTCATCATCACGGTGATGTTGTTGGTTGCCCTGTTCAATATGGTGTCGGCGTTGCTGATTATCCTCTTGGAGCGTACCCCGATGATCGGGGTGCTCAAAGCGTTGGGCATGGATAACCGGGCGTTACAGAAGACCTTTGTGATCCGCTCGTCGTTTATCCTGCTCAAAGGGATGTTCTGGGGCAATCTGCTCGGGGTGGGACTCTGTTTGTTGCAGGCCTATACGGGGTGGATTCGGCTCGATCAGGCCGGCTATTTCTTGACAACGGTCCCGATCGACCTGGAGTGGAGCTGGTGGTTGTTGCTCAATGTGGCGACCTTTGTGGTCTTGGTGGCGTTGCTGACTTTGCCGACGCTGATAATTTCATTAATTTTGCCTGAAAAGAGTATTCGGTTTGAGTAAAAGCCGACCTGGAAGTGAAAGTTCGGAATGAAACCCTATAATAGTTCGCGCAGCAAAAAGGAAGAGGTGCGCTCGATGTTCGATGCCATCGCTTTTCGCTATGATCAACTCAATCATTTGCTCTCGTTGGGCATCGATCGTTCGTGGCGTCGCAAGGTGGTCCGCCGGGTCAAGGCCTCGGGGGCCCGTCGAATTCTGGATGTGGCGACGGGAACGGGCGATTTGGCGGTGATGATGGCACGGGCCTGTCCATCGGCTACGATCGAAGGTATCGACCTCTCGGAACAGATGTTGGCCATCGGCCAACAGAAAGTCGAATGGGCCGGATTGGAAAAACGGGTCTTTCTGTCGCAGGGCGATGCCGAGTCGTTGTCGATGGAGGACAACAGTTATGATTGTGTGACGGTGGCTTTCGGGGTGCGTAATTTCGAAGACATCGATCGGGGCATGGCCGAGATATGGCGGGTGTTGCGTCCGGGGGGCAGAGCGCACGTATTGGAGTTCGGTCTGCCGAAAAATAACCTCTTGGGCGGATTCTATCGCTTCTATTTCCATCGGGTACTGCCCGGCATCGGTCGCTGGATCTCCCGGGACAAACAGGCCTATACCTATTTGCCGCGCTCGGTGGATCATTTCCCGTATGGGGACGGCTTTGTCCGGGTGATGCGGCGGAGCGGATTCGACGCAGTCGATTATCAAGATTTGTTTGGAGGGGTCGCCCAGATTTACGAAGGGGTCAAACCGCTGACTGTTAAGAATGAAAAACATGAAAGGTAAATGGATCGGAGGACTGTTGGCCCTGATGGTGCTGATGGTCTCTTGTGTAAAACCGGAAGATGTCGTGATCGATAGCCTGGAATCGTTTCAGGTGACCTCGATGGGCGTTTCGCAGTGGACGGTGGACGCCGGCATGAAAGTCACCAATCTGTCGGGATCGAAGCTGCAACTGAAAGAGGCGACTCTGTCGATCGATCGGCAAGGAAAGCCGTTGATGACGGTGCAACTGATGGATAAAGTGGTGATTCCTCGACGTTCGTCGGCGGTATATACGCTGCCTTTAGCGATTCGGTTCGAAGGCTTGGGCGGTTTGTTGGGGACCGGTGCGGCTTTTGCCTCGGGCCTGAAAGATTGTACGGTGTCGGTGGACGCGACGGTGCGCGGCGGTTGGGCAAAGAAAAGATTCCAGATGGAGGATCTGCCGCTCGAGACGCTGTTCCGACAGGCAGGAATCGATCCGGAGATGGTGTGGAAACAATATCAACAACAATAAATTATGAGACGATTTTTGGGGCTGGTTTTGTGTCTCGTCGGAGTGGGGTCGATTGCTTCGGCGCAGAATCTGAATGCCTATAAGACCAAATTGGCTGCGGTCAATGCGACCTACGGCACGCAGGTGAGTGTGGTCGAACACGGAACCGCAGCGACGGCTATTCGTTCGATGCAGCAGCGCTCTCATCCCAGTGAAATATGGGGCTATCGGGTGCGTATCTTTTTCGATAACAGCCAGAATGCCCGTATGCTGGCCAATCAGGCGATGACGCGCTTTAAGGAGATTTATCCGGATATTCCCGCCTACATGGTCTACGATAATCCCTATTTTAAAGTGACGGTGGGTAATTGCCTGACCGAAGATGAAGCCCGGATTCTGCAAGGCAAGATTCAAGGGGCTTTCGATCGGGCGTTCCCGATTCAGGAGAAGATTTCGATGTCATTGTTGGGTGAGCCGGCCGTTTCGAGTGAAACGGGTAGTGAAGAGGTTTCGAAATAGGATATATCCAGGATTTTGTCCCCTTCCGACTATTACGTATAGCGAAAAAAAACAAGAAAAACAAATGGAAACGAAAAAAATGTCATTTTTTTTGTAAAGTTCTGGGGGTAAAAGTGCTAATTATGTGAAAAACGTTATACCTTTGCAGTCGAATCAATAACAACTTTAATACTTTTCACGATGAAAACTTTTACTAAATCTGTCCTGATGGTAGCCGTTGTTGCTGCTTTTGTTTCTTTCGCTTCTTGCGGTAATACGGGGGCTAACAAAGCCGCTGAAGATTCGATCGCTGCTGCTAAAGCCGCTGATTCGATCGCTGCTGTTGCTGCCGCTGCTGCTGCCGACACCACCGCTGCCGACACCACCGCTGCTGATACCACCGCTGCAGAAGCTGCTAAGTAATCAGGTACTTCGGATTTAACTCCTAATAACAGAGGGGCTCACCTAAGGATGAGTCCCTCTGTTATGTTTTACGGACAGGGGTAAATTGGGAAAAAGGGAACGATTTTCCCTTCCGTCACAGTATGGATAGAGGCATCGCCAGCATTTTTCTGGCTGGTGGATTAAAGAGTTGCGTCTAAAAGCAAAACAACTACGCAGGAATGCGCTGATTTCCAAAAGTTCCGAACTCTGCAGACCGCTCTATACACTCGTACGGGGTCGCCCTCGCAGCCAAATAAAAAGGAGGCGTGAATCAGCCTCCTTATTGTTCTGGGCTCCTTTATCAGGATACAGCCCCTTTCGTCCCTATTTGGTGTAGTCGAAACGTTCGCCGTTTTTGATCAGCGTGACACTGGCCTGTTCGGCGGCCTCAACCCGACCGATGATGCGGGCCTGTACGCCGAAGGATTCCGACAGTTGAATCAACGCTTCGGCGGTTTGGGCATCGTTGACGTAGAGCTCCATGCGATGCCCCATGTTGAACACGCTGTACATCTCTTTCCACGACGTGCCGGACCCTTCTTGAATCAGGTCGAAAAGCAGGGGCGTATCGAACAGGTTGTCCTTGATGACATGCAGATGGTCGATGAAGTGCAGAATCTTGGTTTGAGCTCCCCCGCTGCAATGCACCATCCCGTGAATAGCGGGACGATATTGATCGAGCGCCTGTTTGATAATGGGAGCATAGGTACGGGTGGGGGAGAGAACCAACTGACCGACGGTCAGCGGACATCCTTCGATCGTATCCGTCAAACCGTAACGTCCGGTATAGACCAGATCGTCGGCGATCCCGTCGTCGAAGGTTTCGGGGTATTTGCGCGCCACCTCTTTCGAGAAGATATCGTGACGGGCCGACGTGAGTCCGTTGCTGCCCATCCCTCCATTATATTGCGTTTCGTAGGTAGCTTGTCCAAACGAGCTCAAGCCGACGATCAGGTCGCCGTCCTGAATGTGGGCGTTATCGATGACCTGTTGGCGCGGCATGCGAGCCGTCACCGTACTGTCGACGATGATGGTGCGGACCAAATCGCCCACATCGGCCGTTTCGCCCCCCGTCGAGTAGATCTCGATGCCCAGATCGCGCAGGGTCTGCAAAAACTCTTCCGTTCCGTTGATGATGGCGGAAATCACCTCTCCGGGGATGAGTCGTTTGTTGCGGCCGATGGTGGAGGAGAGCAGGATCGGGCCTGTTGCTCCGACACACAGCAGGTCGTCGGTGTTCATAACGACGGCATCCTGGGCAATCCCTTTCCACACCGACAGATCTCCGGTCTCTTTCCAATAGGCGTAGGCCAGCGACGATTTGGTGCCGGCTCCGTCGGCGTGCATGATGACGCATGCGGAGTCGTCCCCGCTCAGATAATCGGGGATGATCTTGCAAAAGGCATTGGGATAGAGTCCTTTGTCGATGTTTTTGATGGCGGCGTGTACGTCTTCCTTCGAGAAGGAGACCCCGCGATCGGCATAACGGGAAGATGAAGCCATAACGGTTTTGTGCTTGGATGTTTAATGAACACAAAGATAGTGATTATATTTCGTTTGTTGATTAATTTTAGGTATTTTTGCTTCTAACCCAAGGATCCCTCACCCCATGAGTATGACCAGTAGTAAACACGATTCGGTATTTGAATTGATTCGGAGTATGAGCAAGGCCGAAAAGCGGAACTTTAAACTATACGCGACACGGCTGGCAGGGAATCAGGAGGCCAAATTTCTGAGTCTGTTCGATTGTATGGATGCGTTGGATGAGTACGATGAGGGGAAAATCCTGCAACGGTGTCCGATCAAAAAGGAGCAGTTGCCCAATATGAAGGCCCATCTGTACAAGCAGATTCTGGTCAGCATTCGATTGTTGGATGTGCAGCGCAGTCTGCCGATGCAGTTGAGGGAGATGATCGACTTTGCCGGCATCCTCTATGATAAGGGGTTGTATCGTCAGAGCAGCAAGCAGTTGGATAAGGCCCGGGAACAGGCCGAAGCTGCCGAACAGTTTTCCGCTTTGATCGAGATCAGCGCTCTGCAGAAAAAGATCGAAGCTTTGACGATTTCCAGGAGCATTGCTTCGTGGAGTGGGGCGGTCAGTCGCCGAACGCAGGAGGTGTGTGGACAGGTCTCACGCATCAACGACCTGTCGAATGTGTCGATGCAGCTTTTTTCGCTCTACCTGAAGTTGGGGTATGCCCGTACCCAGAAGGATATCGATCTGATCGAACAGGTGTTCGCTCCGCAGTTGCGGCAGTACGATCCCCGCACCCTGTCGTTTACCGAAAAGGTGCACTACTACCAGGCCATGGCCTGGTATCGTTATATTCGGCACGATTTGCTGAACTGTTATCGGTGTGCGTGTCGTTGGACGGCTCTCTTCGACAGCGAACCCCGGATGAAGGAGTTGATGTACGATTTTTATCTGAGGGGATACTCCCGTTTGTTGGAGGGGCTGTTTCTGTTGCGCAGTTATAAACGTTTTGTGCAGCGGCTCTCCGATTTTCATCGGGAGATCGCCGATCTCGATGCGCTGAACGACAATGCCCGGATGATCGCCGGGCAGATCTGGTACTCGAACCTGATCAACCGGCACTTCTACGAAGGGACGTTTGCCGACGGGGTGAAACGGGTTCCCGAGATCGAACGTTTCTTGGCGAAATTTACGGCGTTGGACATCCGCTACCGGATGTTGATCTATTATAAAATAGCCTGTCTCTACTTCGGGAACGGCGATTATGCCAAATGCATGGAGTATCTGGCCAAGGTAATTCGGACGCGCGATCCGCAGATTCGACGTGATTTGCAGTGTTATGCCCGTATTCTGAACCTGATCTGCTCCTATGAGTCGGGCATGGATTACAATATTGATTATCAGATTCGGTCGGTCTACGTTTTCCTGGTTAAGATGAACGATATGCAACAAGTCCAACAGGAGATGATGGCCTTTTTGAAACGGGTCAATTCGTTGTTCGAGGCCGATTTCAAAGAGGAGTTCCGCAAGTTGTATGAAAAACTCAAACCGTTCGAAAATCACCCCTATGAACGTCGGACGTTCTATTATCTGGATGTTCTGTCGTGGCTGCAGAGCAAATTGGAAGGGGTGCCGGTTGCCGAGGTGATTCGTCGCCGCTTCTTGGCAGAGACCGGCGAAAAGAGGTGAGTGCATTTGGAAGGGTGTGATCCAATAGGATATAGGGAGGCCCAACTGACTATGGTCAGTTGGGCCTCCTGGTTTCTATAAGGTGAGGAGCCCCCGCGGCAAGAAGCGGATTGGCGGAAGAGCGTTTTGTGGTTGATCGGGATGATGGAAAGCTTTTGTTTATGTATGCGTCTTGCTGTTGCACACGGTCGGAGAGGAGAATGGGTTTTCGAAAGGGTAGAGGGAAAGTCAGAAACGATGATTTTAAATTGACAAATAATTGGTATCTTTGAAAGAGAAGGCCCGAAACGAGGATGGTTCATGGTTTCGAAAAAGCGTGCTTAGCGTTGGAAAGAGCGAAACTGCGGGAGGCCGGTCGTGCTCGGCTTGCACCTCGAAGTGAACGGGAGGAGAATCTGACGGCAGACGGAGTGCTGGAATGATCTGGAGCGGACGAAAAGAGAAAGGAACGAGTTCGGAAAGAATGACCCGGGAACGGCGGAAGAGCGGGCGGTGAAACAGCCCGGAGAAGACTAAGAGACTCGAGAATAGAGTTCAAGAATTATATTAACCCATTTAGAGCAAAGATGATAAAGAAGGGATTTATAGGAGTCTTGATCGCGGGGTTCTTCGTTGGAGGACTATCGGGACAGAATTTGCAGTTGTCGGAGTCGTATGCGCCTCAGCCGCGCGTGGTGACACCGGCTTCGTGTGATCGCCCGGTACCACCTCCTTCCGATGCGGTGGTTTTGTTCGACGGGACGGATTTGTCGGCTTGGGTGCATGCCGACGGGTCGCCGGCCGATTGGGAGGTGGCCGACGGAATCCTGACGGTGAAACCGAAAAGCGGAAGTATCCAGACCAAAGCCGATTTTGAAGATTTTCAACTCCACCTCGAGTGGAGCTCTCCGGTGGTGGTGAAGGGGGAGGATCAGTTGCGCGGAAACAGCGGGGTGATTTTGCAGGGACGTTATGAGGTGCAGATATTGGATAGTTACAATAATCCGACCTATGTCAACGGCCAGGCTGGCAGTATCTATAAGCAGTATCCTCCCTTGGTGAATGCCATGCAAAAACCGGGTGAATGGAATACCTTCGATATTCTGTTTACCGCTCCCCGGTTTAAAGCGGACGGGTCGCTTCACTCGCCGGCCTACATCACTGTGCTGCATAACGGGATCCTGATTCAGCATCATGTGGCGGTTTTGGGCATCACGAATCTGCCGCTGCCCGCCTACAAAGCCCACGGTCGGGGACCGATTGTTTTGCAGGATCATGGCGATTTGGTGCGGTTCCGTAATATTTGGATTCGAGAATGGTAAAGAGCGTAAAAAGAGCGATGAAAGGATGGATGTTGGGCATTTGGGTCGGTTTGCTGTGGGGATTGACGGCCTGTCAGCAAACGGGACCTCAGGTCAGTGACTACGATGTGATTTGGGATACGCCCTCTGCCCATGCGGCGGGATCGATGCCGGTGGGAAACGGAGAAGTGGGGGCGAATGTGTGGGTCGAGGCCAATGGCGACTTGTTGTTTTATCTCGCACGGACCGACGCCTGGAGCGAAACGGGACGTTTGTTGAAGTTGGGAAGAGTCCGGGTGAGTCTCTCACCCAATCCCTTCGTGTCGGGACAGCCGTTCCGTCAACGACTTAATTTGCAGGAGGGGAGGATCGATATCGAAGCCGGGGAGGGAGGACGTCGGGTTCGTCTGACCTTGTTTGCCGATGCGGAGACGCCGGTATTTTATCTCTTGGGCAGTGCGGATTTCCCCTTGCGGATCACCGCCTCTGCGGAGTCTTGGCGTACCGAACCCTACGATATTCCGTATGAAGACAGTGTGGCCGGGTTGTCCACCGAATGGCCCCGAACCGGAACGTACGATGATACCCAGGTGGTGGAGTCGGCGGATCGGTGGTTGTCGGATCCGAAGGCGGTGGTGTGGTGTCATCGCAACGACCATTCGGTCTATGATCTGACGTTGAAACACCAGCAGCTCGAGATGGCGGTGAATTCGATAGCCGATCCCTTGCAGGACCGTACGTTCGGGGTCTATATGGCCGGAGAGGCCTTTGACAAGCGCTCTGAAACCCAACTCGAAACCCCAAAAACGGTACGTCATTTTTCGTTGCGGCTGGCAACAGCCACCGTTCAGTGTGCCGATCTGAAGAGCTGGCAAACGCAGGTGACGCAAACGTGGAAAGAGGCGCCTGCGGGCGAAAAGGCCTTGAAACGTACGGCCGACTATTGGAAAAACTATTGGGAACAGAGTTGGATTTTTATCGATACCCCCGGGAGCGATGAAGGTTTTCGGTTGACTCAGGCCTATCTGTTGCAGAGTTGGATGACGGCCGCCGCCGGACGGGGTAACTATCCCCTCAAATTCAACGGATCGATTTTTACGGTCGATCCTCAGTATACCAAGGCCGATGTACAGGCAAATCCCGATTACCGGATGTGGGGCGGACACTATTGGTGGCAGAATACCCGCTTGCCTTATTACCCGATGTTGGCCGGGGGGCATGAAGAGATGATGTTGCCGCTGTTTCGTCACTATCAGCGGTTGATGCCGACGTTTCGGACCATCGCCCGGGAATATATGGGGGTGCCGGGAGCGGTTATTCCCGAAACTTCCTCGATTTTCGGGCTGTATCGTAATCAGGATTATGGTTGGGAGCGGCAGGGCCTCCGACGCGGAGAGGTCAAGAATGGCTATATCCGTCACGTCTGGAACGGAGAACTGGAGCTGCTCTCGATGATGCTCGACTATTATGACTACACGGGCGACACTACTTTTGTGAAACAGACGTTGCTGCCGGTCTCTCAGGACGTGCTGGCTTATTTCGAGCACCGTTTCCGGCCGGATGAACAGGGCGTGCGTCACATCGCTCCGACTCAGAGTCTGGAGACCTATTGGGATAACGTGCAGGATGATCTGCCGTGTGTGGCGGGATTGCATACGGTCCTGGAAGGGCTGCTCGCGTTGCCGGAAACCCTCACCGGTTCCGCCCGTCGTCAATATTGGACTGAAATGGCGGCTACCTTGCCTCCGATTCCGGTGCAGGAGGTGGACGGACAGCGACGCTTTGTCCCGGCCGGGCGTTTCGACCCCAAAACCAGTAATTCGGAGGTTCCGGAGCTCTATGCAATTTTCCCCTTCTGGCGTACGCATGTGGGAACACCGGATCGGCAGGTGGGGGTCGATACCTATGAGGCTCGGCCTTTCCGGGGAACGAACGGCTGGCGTCAGGATGGACAGATCGCGGCGCTGTTGGGGTTGACACAGGAGGCTCGGAACAATGTGTTGGCGAAGATCGATAATACTTGTCCGGGATATCGTTTCCCGGCCATGTGGGGACCGAACTTCGACTGGACCCCCGATCAGGATCATGGCGGAAACCTGATGTTGACCCTGCAACTGATGGTATTGCAGAGCCATGGCGATACGGTCTATCTGTTACCGGCTTTCCCGGCGGATTGGAATGTCGACTTCAAGCTGCATGTACGGGGAGGCGGTTATGTCGAAGGGGTTTATCGGGATCGTCGTTGGACGGAAAAACCGACGTTGGTTGGCGGTACCCGATCTTTACAGTTGATTGAGATCGCCCCAGAAGCAGTATCTGTCCCTGAAAAGGGAAACGGTTCGGGCGCAGACACCTCCTCAGAGGGGCAGACTGCCGGCGAGACTGGAACGATGAAGTCGCGTTGATCGATAATAGAGATACGGTATTTGACGTTTATGGGAAAAGGCCCCGAGGAGGAATCCCCGTAATCCGATGGGGTTTTCGCGGTGCCGGGGAGATGAATGAGGAAAATAGAACCGTTGAGAAAAGGACGCTTCTATCGAAAATTTGAAGCGTTGCTGTTTCTCGGAAATAGATAGAAACACATGAAAATAGCCAAACAATTGACCGATTTGGTCGGCGGTACGCCCTTGATGGAGTTAGGGCACTATATGCAACAGGAACATCTCGAGGCGACCTTGATCGCGAAGTTGGAGTATTTTAATCCGGCGGGTAGCGTAAAAGATCGGGTAGCCCTTTCCATGGTGGAAGAGGCGGAAAAACGAGGCGAATTACACCCCGGAGCGACGATTATCGAACCGACCAGCGGCAACACGGGTATCGGACTGGCGATGGTGGCTGCAGCCAAGGGGTATCGGGTGATTTTGACGATGCCGGAAACCATGAGCCTGGAACGACGCAATTTATTGAAGGCTTTCGGAGCGGGGATCGAACTGACTCCGGGGGCGGCCGGTATGCAAGGCGCCATCGATCGAGCGCAGGCTTTGCAAAAGGAGATTCCGGGTTCGGTGGTCCTGGGGCAGTTCGACAATCCGGACAATCCGTTGGCGCATGAACGGACGACCGGACCGGAAATCTGGAACGATACGGAGGGCCAGATCGATATCTTTGTGGCCTGTGTGGGCACAGGCGGTACGGTCACGGGGACCGGACGTTACCTCAAAAAGCAGAATGCCGCGATTCAGGTCGTGGCCGTTGAACCGGATGAATCGCCGGTGCTTTCGGGCGGTAAACCGGGTCCTCACAAAATTCAGGGGATCGGAGCCGGATTTGTGCCCCGAAATTATGACCCGAAGGTGGTGGACGAGGTGTTACGCGTTCCGTCGGACGAGGCCTTGCGGGCCGGACGTTTGTTGGCTTCCTATGAGGGATTGTTGGTGGGGATTAGCTCTGGGGCGGCCGTGAGTGCCGCTACGGTGCTGGCTCGTCGACCGGAAAATCGAGGCAAACGGATTGTTGTGCTGTTGCCTGATACCGGGGAGCGTTATCTCTCCACCTTGTTGTATGCTTTCGAGGACTATCCTTTGTAAACGCTCTGTGAGCCGATCGGCTGGCCTCGATCGGAATGTATGACGAGTTGTTTTTTCGAACGTTTAAATGTGGCATGTTATGGGAAAGGATGCGCAAGATCGGATTACCCAACAGATCGAACAGATCAGTCGTTTGTTACCCCAATTGTTCAAGCAGCTCGAAAACCGTAAAATAGCACAGGCTCGACGAACGGTGGAAGATTGTTTCAGCGTCTTGCGGCTCGATCGGGAAACGATCCGAACAGAGGATCCCGAGACGATTATTGCGTCGATTGCCGACAGTCGTTTGCTGGTGCAACTGGCCGATTTGTTGGCGATCAGCGTGCGATTGTCGCCGGACGAGGCGGTCCGACGATTGCACCGGGCGGTCACCGCCCATATCGACCGGGAGATGCTCTCCCTGGTCAAGTAAGGACCAATCAAAAGCCGCTCTCTGAATAAGAGAGCGGCTTTTGATTGGTGGAACCGGGTCACGGGGGTTAAAGCCGTTTGACCTGATCCGGCGCGATTTCGTACGCGTAATCCTGACCGCCCAGCGAGTAACGGATGACAGGATTGGTGCCGCTTTCATCCAACGTGAATTGGCTTTGGGCGTTTTTCAGCTCGGAGGGATAGAAGATCGTTCCGATCACATTCTCGTCGGCTGGGGCTTGCAGGGTGGTGAACAGACAGGGAATCCGCTGTATGGGGTCGTTTTTGACCACCCGTACCGTGTATTGATCTTCGGCTCGGACCGTATAGTCGCTGTTGATGAGCGGTTGCATTTCGATGCGGGCCTTTTTTCCCTCGATGCTGACCCAGCGGCCGTCGTGAACCGTGGTTTGAATCCCGGTGGTGGGGTGGAACAGCAGATCGATCTTATCCCCTTTGGTGCAGTTCACCCGATCCAATACCAAAACGACATTGGTGGCTTTGTCCAGGACGACCACTCTTTTCCACCCTTTGAGCTCTTCTTTTGGGTAGGCGTTGGTGGCGTCCATGATCGTGTAGTCGAAATCGGGGTTCGATACAAACTTCTCGATCTTGCCGCCGATACCTTCCTGCCAGGGTTGGTTCTTGCGTTTGGCGATGATCTGTTGCTCGTCGTTGACCATCACGACGTTGTGTCCCAGGCTGTTGATATAGAGATAATCCCAGCGAATGTCGTTGAAGATGAACTGATCGTAGAAACGTTGTTCCACTTCGCCGATGAGAATGTCGCCCTTCCAGGTCAGATTGAAGCTGCCGGCATCGAGGTGTCCGTGATGGGGGTCGTTGGCCGGGGCGCATTTGAGCGCCACCTGCATGTAGTCGTCCCCGAAATCTTTCCGCATGAAGGCCCAGTCGATGCTGGGGAAGTAGTGGGAGGCATTGGCGGGTTTGACCGCTTTGACATCGGTCGGCCGGGGCCACATCAATTCCCACATGTTCATCGAACGATTCGATCCGCTGAGGTAGTTTTCCAGGTAGTACATGGCGGTTTCATCCTTGGATTCGTCGATCAGCTTGTTGTACATATAGGAGGAGCCGATCGGGCCCGAGCTGTGACCGTCGTTGAATGAACCGGTCAGGGCGAACAGTGCGAAGTCGGCCGGATGTTGCAGACCGGGGGCTTTGAACAGATCGACCTGACCGTTGGTGAGGCGTTTCATGGCGTCGACAAAAGCGATCGATTCCCGAATGCCGTACACCGAATAGGAGCGTCCTTCTGCCCAGCCGTTATCTTCGCCATAGTTGCTCAGCATCTTCTCCATCCCTTCGCAGCTGCGGGCCACGACATCCACCAGATGGGGATCTTCGGTCAGCAGCGACAGGGCCGCCATTCCCAATCCGCCGTGGCAGATGGCTGACCAGTTACATTTGTAGGCTTCCGACCACCAGTGGTATTCGTAGTTTCCGCGCACGCGAGTGATGGCATTTTCGAGCAGACCGCCCCGAATGCGGTTCCGCTGGTCGGGGGTGAGGGCCGGATAGAGCCAGTCATAGACCAGCCCGAGACCCAGGGCGCAATCCCCGGTCATGATGTCGTAGGTGAAGACCACCTGGTCGTCTTTGGCGCCATAGGGCCATACGCGGGGATAGATGATTTCGAAGTGGTGGGCGCCGGCGGACCAGCTTTCCAGGGCGCACAGTTTATCGGCATAGGCGAAGGCTTTTTGGGCATAGGCTTCATCGCCGGTCATCTGGTAGAGAAAGGCCAGCAATTGGGAACCCCCCAGATAGAAGCCGATGTATTGTTCGTACAGCGGAGTTTCGTTGTAACGAGAGGCGATATCGTTGAAAGGACGTTCGGGCTCTACGGTATTGAGCATGATACGACGACCTTGTTGGAGCAGCAGGTCCATGATCTGGGCATATTCCGGGTCGTTGGCAATCCGGTCCAGAATGGCCTGTTTGCTTTCGTTGGTGAAGAGCAGATAGGGGTGTTCGAGTTTTTGTTGGAGCAGCGCCTGGCTCTCTGGCAGATAGGCTCCTTGCGCAAACAGCAGTCGAGGCAGACACAGACAGGCCAGTATGCCCAACCAAAAAAGTTTTTTCATGCGAATGATGGATTTAGAAATAGTAATTTATCGGGTTTTCGTTTCGGACTGCGCGGAAGCGGGTGTCGTTCCAAACGGGCAGTCTCCGCCACGAAATTAATATTAATTCGTCGTTTCCCCAACATGGAAGGGCGCTCTCTGGACTCGAAAACGAAAAAAACGAAGCCGTCTCGTTTTGCGAGACGGCTTCGTCGGTGTTTGTACGGGAATCGGAGAAAGAGTCCCGTTGGTATTTTTTGCCGGCCGTTTTTATTTGGCCTGACGTCGGCGATCGGTTTCGTGGAGTAAAATCTTACGCAGACGGATGTGCTTCGGCGTCACTTCCACGTATTCGTCCTCTTTGATATATTCGAGGGCCTCTTCCAGCGAGAAGATGACGGGCGGTGCGATGGACATCTTTTCATCCGAACCGCTGGCTCGCATGTTGGTCAACTTCTTGGATTTGGTCAGGTTGACGACGATATCGTCGCTACGGGTGCTTTCCCCGACGACCTGTCCTTCGTAGATCTCTTCCTGAGGCGAGACGAAGAAGGTACCGCGATCCTGCAGCTTATTGATGGCATAGGCGTAAGCCGTACCGGTTTCCATGGCGATCAGCGATCCGTTGGTACGCATTTCGATGTCGCCCTTGTAGGGTTCGAAATCCTTGAGTCGGTGGGATATGACGGCTTCGCCGGCCGTGGCCGTCAACAGGTTGCTGCGCAAGCCGATGATTCCACGGGAGGGAATATCGAATTCCAGCCGCTGACGATCGTGCACGGTGGTCATATTGGTCAGCGTTCCCTTACGCTTCGTTACCATTTCGATGGCTTTCCCGGCGAACTCTTCGGGCAGGTCGATGGTCAACTCTTCGATAGGTTCGCATTTTTTGCCGTCGATCTCCTTGATGATGACGCGCGGCTGTCCGACTTGCAACTCATATCCTTCGCGGCGCATGGTTTCGATCAGCACCGACAGGTGCAACACCCCACGGCCGTACACGATAAAACTATCGGACGAAGGTCCGGGTTCGACCCGTAGGGCCAGGTTCTTTTCCAATTCGCGGTCGAGACGTTCTTTGATATGGCGGGAGGTGACGTATTTGCCATCTTTGCCGAAGAACGGCGAGTCGTTGATCGTAAAGAGCATGCTCATCGTCGGTTCGTCGATGGCGATCGGTTCCAGCGGTTCGGGGTTGTCGAAGTCGCAGATGGTATCTCCGATCTCGAAACCTTCGATGCCGACCAGGGCGCAGATCTCTCCGCACTGCACCTCTTCCACTTTGGTCTTGCCCAGCCCTTCGAAGACCATCAGATCTTTGATGCGGGTTTTGATCATGGTTTTGCCGTCTCGTTTGGCCAGAGTGACCGGCATGCCGGCTTTCAGGGTTCCGCGGGTCAGCTTGCCGATCGCAATACGGCCAACATAGGACGAGTATTCCAACGAAGTGATCAGCAGTTGCGGCGTTCCTTCCACTATGGCCGGTGCCGGAATGTTGTCGATAATGGCGTCCAGTAAGGGCGTGATATCGGAGGTGCGTTCTTTCCAGACGTGGGACATCCATCCCTGTTTGGCGCTCCCGTACAAGGTGACGAAGTCGAGTTGATCTTCGGTGGCGCCCAGGGTGAACATCAGATCGAAGACCTGTTCATACACCTCCTCGGGACGGCAGTTGGGTTTATCCACCTTGTTGATCACCACGATGGGTTTTTTGCCCAACGCCAGGGCTTTCTGCAACACGAACCGGGTCTGCGGCATGGTCCCCTCGAAAGCGTCCACCAGCAGCAAAACGCCGTCGGCCATGTTGAGGACCCGTTCCACTTCGCCGCCGAAGTCGGAGTGCCCCGGGGTGTCGATGATGTTGATCTTATAGCCTTTGTAGACGACCGAAACATTTTTAGACAGGATGGTGATGCCTCGTTCGCGTTCCAGGTCGTTGTTGTCCATGATGAGTTCCCCCTTCTTTTCGTTGTCCCGGAAAAGATGGCCCTGCAGGATCATCTTATCGACCAGGGTGGTTTTGCCGTGGTCGACGTGGGCGATGATCGCGATGTTGCGGATTTTTTGCATATATTTCCTCTTTTAGCGGGGCAAAGTTACGAAATAATTGGGGGATTACACATATATTTGCAGGTCGGATTGACAGAATCTTAAAAACCGAAAATCCATGAAACAGGTGATCGAAGTGAAAAGAGAGGGGAAAAAACCTTCCAACGTGGTGATCGGGGATGTCATCGATGAGCTGGAGGGGTATTTGCCCGCAGGAAGTCGAGTGATCGTGATTACCGATAGTAACATTCATCGCCGTTATAAAGAGATCATCAATCGGTATGAACATTTGTTGATCGGGTTGGGAGAAACCTGCAAGACCTTGGTGACCGTCTCGAATCTGTACGACGAGTTGTTGAATTTGAATGCGGATCGCAGTACGTTTATTCTGGGGATCGGCGGAGGTATCGTGACCGATGTGACGGGGTTTGTCGCCTCGACCTATATGCGGGGGTTGCCGTTCGGTTTCGTGGCTACGACGCTGCTCGCTCAGGTGGATGCTAGCGTGGGCGGAAAGAACGGCGTGAACCTCGAAGGGTATAAGAACATGATCGGAACCTTCAATCAGCCCGATTTCGTGTTGTGCGACCTGTCGTTGTTGGATACGTTGCCCGAGCAGGAGTTTCGGGCGGGATTGGCTGAGATGATCAAGGCTGGGTTGATTGCCGATCGGGGTTTGTTCGAACTGTTCGAACAACATACCTTGGAGGAATTCCGGCACGATCGGGTTTTGTTGCAGGAGGCCGTGAAACGGGCGATTCAGGTCAAGGCGGATATTGTGGCCCGGGATGAAAAGGAACAGGGCGATCGACGCAAACTGAATCTGGGACATACGTTTGCCCATGCCATCGAGAAGAGCTCTCGGGCGTTTTTGCACGGGGAAGCGGTGGCGATCGGGACGGTGATGATTGCCCGTTTGTCGGCACGTTTGGGCCGGATCACCGATCAGGAGGCCGAACGGGTGCGTCGGGTGTATGAACGCATGGGATTGCCTGTCGATTCGGGAATCGAGTTGCGGCGATTGATCAAGGCGCTCAAACACGACAAAAAGAAAGAGGCCTCTTCGGTGAATTTTGTGCTGATGAAGGGGTTGGGCGATTGTGAAGTGCAGCCTTTTACGTTCGAAGAGATCGATACCATGACCTTATAGACGAGCTCGAATCCTCGAGCCCGACCTCTGGAAGCGGGAGCCTTTGTCGAGAGGCTTCCGCTTTTCTCTTTATAGAACGGGTATAGAACGGGACCGACAGCCGGTTGAGGCGCTGGGCGTGAAGTGGGTGATGAGCGAAGAGAGAAGCGAAGCGGGGCATGAAAGAAGCGGGGATGAGCAAGCGGGGGGTAGTTTTTATGACTGATTTATGGCTGCGGAAACGACAAGGAGCTCTTTCCGAGGGGTTGAGAAGTGGCTACAGCCAGTCCCCGGTTTCCCTGTTTGTCGACGGCATTGTAGAAGTGGTAGACGATGCCGTCCCGATAGATTACACAAGGCTTGTGGGCATATTGGGCATCGTAGGGTTCGCTGGGGGCAATCAGGTCGTCGCCTTTCCAGGGCGTCCAGTGCACCAGGTCGTACGAGCAGGCAAACCGTTCGAACCCACCCGGTTTCCAGCCGGCTCCGAAATAGAACATCACCCACACATCCCCGATGCGGGTGATTTGCGCATCGCCGCTGATGCCGGCCCCGTGGTCGATCACCGGGCCGGAGCCGTAACGCTGCCAGTGCAGCATGTCGTCCGAGACAGCCATGGCGATGCGTTCTACCCCTTTCCCACCGGGGTTCCGTTTCCCTTTGGCGTTATAGAACATGACAAAGGGGTGTCCCAGCGTTTTGTCCCGATCCCAAATGACGGTGCTTTTGTAGATCACGTTGTCGTCATACCAACGGGCGGCGGTGTCGATGGGGGAGAGAACGGCCCGATCGGTACGCTCCCATTCCCGGGGCGGTAAGAAATCGTCGGCCCAGGCGATGCCGACCCCCAAAGCACCGGCTTCATAGCCGTGAGTGTCGCCCCCCAGATAGGACATCCAGTATTTTCCGCGGTATTTGCGTGGGGCATAACTGCCGCCCCAACGATAATCTTGCAGGGCGAGATAGCCCGCCTTCTGATCGGCGTCCCATCCCTCTTCGCTGAACGACATCAGCTTGCCCAAGGTGTGCCAGTGCAGCAGGTCATCGCTTTCGGCCAACCAGGTTTCGTATCCGCGGCCGTCGAAGCAGATGTAGGTCATGTACCAGTCGCCGTGCAGACAGAACACCGAGGGCGAGTCGACCATTTTCCCCGGCTCGGGCACCATGATCAGCCCATATTTGTAGGGGGTTTGAACGGTTTCGTAGATGTGTTGGAGGGTTTCGGCGGGGACTTCCTGGGCTTGGAGCGTCAGGCTGCTCGTCAGAAGAGCGAAACCAAGCAGCAGAGAGATCAGCGGATTTTTCATGGATGGGTTAGTCTCAAGGTTACCGAAACAAAAATAGCAAACCCAGCCCGAAAAACAAAGCCGCCCCCGTCAGGAGCGGCTTTGTGTCAGAAAGGTTGTTTTGCAGGTATTATACGCATCCCTGAGCCAGCATGGCGTTGGCCACCTTCATGAATCCGGCGATGTTGGCCCCCCGAACATAATTGACATATCCGTCGGGACAGGTGCCGTATTTGACGCAGGCTTCGTGGATGTTTTTCATGATGCTGTGCAGCTTCTCGTCCACCTCTTCGGGACTCCAGGTGAGACGGATGGAGTTTTGGGTCATCTCCAGACCCGAGGTGGCGACGCCACCGGCATTGGCGGCTTTCCCCGGGGCATAGAGCAGCTTGTGCTGCTGGAACACATGGATCGCTTCCGGCGTCGAGGGCATGTTGGCGCCTTCGGCCACACAGATGCAGCCGTTGTCGACCAGCGTCTGAGCCTCTTCTCCGCTGATTTCGTTTTGCGTCGCGCAGGGCAGAGCGATATCGCATTTTACCCCCCAGGGCCGTTCTCCCTCATAATAGGTCGCTTCGGGATAGCGTTCCGCATATTCGCGAATTCGGCCGCGGAAAATATTTTTCAATTCCAGAACGTATTCCAGTTTTTCTTCGTCGATGCCCGTCGGGTCGTAAATATAACCCGAGGAGTCGGACAGGGTGACGACTTTGGCCCCCAGTTGAGTGGCCTTTTGGACGGCGTATTGGGCCACGTTACCCGAACCGGAAATAACGACGGTCTTACCCTGGAAGCTTTCACCGCGGGTGGTCAGCATCTCCTGGGCAAAGTAGCAGACGCCGTATCCGGTCGCTTCGGGACGCAGCGGACTCCCGCCCCAGCCCATTCCTTTGCCGGTGAGCGTGCCGGTGAATTCATTGCGCAGACGTTTGTATTGGCCGAACAAGAACCCGATTTCGCGGCCACCCACGCCGATGTCGCCGGCCGGAACGTCGGTGTCTTGTCCCACATGGCGTTGCAGTTCGGTCATGAACGATTGGCAGAAGCGCATGACTTCATTGTCGGATTTGCCTTTGGGGCTGAAGTCCGAACCGCCTTTTCCGCCCCCCATCGGCAGGGTGGTCAGGCTGTTTTTGAAGGTCTGTTCGAAGGCCAGAAACTTGAGAATACTCAGGTTCACCGAAGCATGGAAACGCAATCCTCCTTTGTAGGGCCCGATGGCGCTATTCATCTGCACGCGGTAACCGCGATTGATTTCGATCTCTCCTTTGTCGTTGAGCCACGGTACACGAAACATAACGACCCGTTCGGGTTCGGCAATTCGTTCCAGCACTTTCATTTTGGCCAGAACGGGATTTTCCAGAATGTACGGGGCCAATGACTCGACCACCTCGTGAACGGCTTGATGAAACTCTTTCTCTCCGGGGTTTTTGGCGATGATCTCCGCCATAAACCGGTCTACATACTCTTGGACATGTTTTTCCATAACGATCGGCTTTTAAACTGTTGGTCTGAAAACAAAAATAGATAAATCCGTTATAAAATACAAATTATCACCCCTTTACGACGGTTGCTTATCACTTTTTGTTTAAAATTTAACACTAAATTTCCTTACTATCCGGAGGCGAAATTTCCGATTCGCTTACAAACCGAAATCGCCGACCGCCATCTGATTCATATATTTATCCCTCGGAGGATTCGAAAAAAAATGTTGTTATTTTTAAAATATATTATTAACTTCCCTCAAACAACTGCTCCGGGATTTTTAGAAAAGAACTCTTGGAGTGGTGACAAGTAGTTGAATAATAGGTTTTTTGTGGTGGCGGGGGCTTCTGCTGTCTCGAAAGGCCCTTAAATCGAGCATGAAATGAAACGATACGGAAGTGTGATTCGGGTACGCCCGGAAAAATTGGAAGAATACAAAGCCTTGCATCGAGCCGTATGGCCGGGGGTGTTGGCAAAGATTACAGAATGTAACATTCGCAATTATAGCATTTATTATAAGGATGGCTATCTGTTCAGCTATTTCGAATATGTGGGCGAAGATTATGCGGCGGATATGGCGTCGATGGCGGCCGATCCGGAGACGCAACGTTGGTGGGCGGTGTGCGGACCCTGTCAGGAACCGCTCGAAACACGTTCCGAAGGTGAATGGTGGGCCGAAATGGAAGAGGTCTTCCATGTGGATTGAGACTAAAAACGAAACGAATGAAGACGCAGAAGAGCGAAAATACGGGATGCTCCGAGAAACCTTCGGGTTCTCCGGAACGGTTTATGCGGCAGGCGATTGAGCTGGCCCGTCGGAGTGTGTCGGAGGGCGGCGGCCCGTTCGGAGCGGTGATCGTAAAGGATGGGCAGGTCGTGGCGACTGGACATAATCAGGTGGTTCCCGCATGTGATCCGACGGCACATGCCGAAGTGACGGCGATTCGGGCGGCGGCCAAGGCGTTAGGAACGTTCGATCTGAGCGGTTGCGAGATCTACACCTCGTGCGAACCTTGTCCGATGTGTCTGGGGGCGATCTATTGGGCCCGGATCGAGCGCATGTATTACGGTTGTGATCAGAAAGAGGCGGCACAGGCCGGGTTCGACGATGCGTTTATCTATCGGGAACTGGCGCTCGATCCGGCCCACAGACGGCTGGCCTCGTGTCGGATATTGGCCGATGAAGCCCGGGAGGCATTCCGGGCCTGGGAGGCAAAATCCGATAAGACGGAATATTAAAAAGAGAAAAAATGATTTGGGAACGGATATTCCATCTGCGGGCCAAGGGGACGACGCCTCGGCGAGAGTGTGTCGCGGGATTGACGACGTTTATGACCATGGCCTATGTGTTGGTGATTATTCCGCAATTGTTGGCGACAACGGGAATGGATCAGGGAGCATTGTTCAGTGCGACGGCCCTGGCCTCGATTGTGGCGACGCTGGTGATGGCCTTCTATGCCAACATGCCTTATGCCTTGGCCCCCGGGTTGGGACTGACGGCTTTTTTTGCCTACACGGTGGTGGGCGAGATGGGGTATAGTTGGCAAACCGCCCTGACTGCGGTATTTCTCGAGGGACTGTTATTCATTCTGCTGACGGTGACCAATGCCCGGGAGGCGATCGTGAAAGCCATTCCGCCCAATCTGAAAAAGGCGATCAGTGTGGGAATCGGCCTGTTCATCACCCTCATCGCGTTGAATAACGCAGGCATCGTACAGCGCAGTCCGGGAACGTTGTTGACCATGGGGGATTTGCTACGTCCGGAGAGTCTGGTTTGTTTGATCGGGTTGTTCGCCATCGCCCTCTTGCTCCATTTCAAAGTGCGGGGCGCCCTGTTGTTGGGCATTGTCTTTGCGACGCTGGCAGGTATACCATTGGGGGTGACGCGCCTGCCGGAACATTTTACGCTTTTGAGTGCCCCTCCTTCCATTCAACCGATCTTTGCCAAGGTGCATTTCGATGTCGATGTGTTGTTCAGTGCCGAAATGGCGTTGGTTGTGCTGACGATGGTTTTTGTCGATTTGTTCGATACCCTGGGATCGTTGATCGGGGTGACCCATCGGGCCGGACTGACCGATGCGGAGGGGAATGTCCCGGGGTTGAAAAAGGCACTGTTGTCCGATGCCGTGGGAACGACCGTGGGATCATTGTTGGGGGTCAGTACCGTGACGACCTATCTGGAAAGCGCTGCCGGGGTGGCGGCCGGAGGACGGAGCGGTATGACGGCTTTGGTTGTGGCGCTGTTGTTCGGTCTGGCGCTGTTTTTCTCGCCGATCTTTCTGAGTGTGCCGCCTGCCGCACTGTCGGCCGGCATGTTGATGGTGGGACTCTTTATGATCAGCGCCGTCCGGGAGATCGATTTCCAATCCATGGGTCAGGGGCTGCCGGCCTTCTTGACGGTGGTGATGATGCCTTTCACCTACAGCATCGCGAATGGCATTTTGTTCGGTATGCTCAGCTTTGTGATTCTCCAGGTATTGACCGGAAAGGCTCGGGAGGTGACGATCTCGATGTATATCGTAGCCCTCTTCCTGTTGTTGAAAATATTCTTATAAAAGCGCGTGTGGGCCAGAAAAAAGCCCCGAGGACGATGATGGATCGTCCTCGGGGCTTTTTTGAGGGGTGTTGTGGGTGGGGCCTGATGAAAAATCGGTTCGGGAACGAGAGTTCCCGAACCGATAAAAGGGGTGGCCGCCGTGGGGAAGGAGAGCGCCCTCATTCCCGTCAGGGAGTGGGTCGTTGGAGATACGGCGGTCAGGACGTGGCTAAAGGTAGTTGGTGACATTGGTCACGATCTGCCCGTCGAACAGGTTGATGATTCGGTGGGCGAACGAGGCGTCATGTTGGGAGTGGGTTACCATCAGGATCGTGGTCCCTTCCTGGTTGAGTTCGGTCAGCAGACTCATCACCTCTTTCCCGTTGGTCGAGTCGAGGTTACCGGTCGGTTCGTCGGCCAGAATCAGCTTGGGTTTGGAAACGACCGCCCGGGCAATGGCGACACGTTGTTGCTGTCCCCCGGAGAGTTGTTGCGGGAAGTGGCCGGCCCGATGGCTGATGTTCATACGCGCCAGAATGTCGTTGACCATTTTTTTTCGTTCTGACGATTTGATCTTCAGGTAGATCAACGGCAACTCGACGTTTTCGAAGACATTCAGCTCCTCGATCAGGTTAAAACTCTGGAACACGAAGCCGATTTTGCCTTTCCGGAACAGGGTGCGTTCTTTCTCTTTCAGGCTGCCCACCTCGTGGTCCAACAGAAAATAGTTGCCGGAAGTGGGGTTGTCCAGCAGCCCCAGGATGTTCAGCAGGGTCGATTTTCCGCAACCCGAGGGCCCCATAATGGCGACGAATTCGCCTTCTTTGACCTCTAACGATACGTTATGCAGGGCGATAGTTTCGATCTCTTCCGTACGGAAACTTTTGCACAGGTTTTCAGTTTTTAACAGACTCATGTTTATCAGGGTTTTAAAAGGTTAATGATTGTTCGATTTTGAGTGAATTTACAGGTTCTTCGTTCGCAATATGTTGGCTCCGTAGCGCGATACAAGTGGCGATATTTCCTCGTACGACCGGACTGCCGGGCAGGGACATCGGCCCTGAGAGCGGGATCGTGGAAGCGCATTCCATCGGGATTGGTTGGCCGATGACATTGCGGCCTTGTCCGCTGCGTTGGGCGCTCAGGATGACGCCCAGGGCCAGACCGATACTCAGTGCCAATATTTTAATGCCGTTGTGACGTCCTTTGCGGAACAGGGATCGCCAGGCCATATGGAACGGAGTTATCATGGGGAAGTGTGTTAGATGTTTATTCTTGTTTGATGGCGTGAGCGGGATTTTCGGTGGCGCTACGATAGCTTTGCCAGGTGACGGTGGTCAGGGTGATCAGCAGCACGATGGCCAGTGCCAGCAGGAAAATCCAGACATTGAACGACGCTTTGTAGGTGAAGTTCTGGGCCCAGCGTGTCGAGATGAAATAGGCGATGGGGGCGGCCAGCACAAAGCAGATTAGTACGATGGTGACATACCTCCGGTTGAACATGGCCAGAATGTCGGTGACCGTGGCACCGAACGTTTTGCGTACGGCAATCTCTTTGCGACGATATTGGGTTTCGAACAGAATGAGCCCGAAGGCGCCCAGGGTGGAGATCAGTACGGCCAACAGACTGAACAGCGTGATTTGGATGGCCTGATGGTTCTCCTTTTGGTACATGTTGCCGATGGATTCGTCGAAGAAGGAGATCTCGAGGGTGTTTTGTACATCGGGATCGAATTCCAGCATGGTTTGTCGGATCTCTTCGATGGTGCGGAAGATATCCGTGCCGCTGACTTTCAGGTAGCAGGTGGTCAGCGGGGCCCAGGGATTGTAACCGAACACCATCAGGGCAAAGTCTTCGATGGGGTAATGGAGCGGTTTGAAATTGAAGTCCCGGGCGATGCCGACGATTTCGGCGGCTTGGTCTCCTCCGTTATGATTCCCCATTCGGCGACCTACTTCTAACCCATAATGTTTTTTGGCCGTTTCATTGAAGATGAAAACGCCGTTTTTGTCGTTGTCACTGGGGAGGAAATCGCGTCCTTCCTCGATCTGGATTCCCATCAAGGCCGGGAAATTATAGGAGACGGGCACACAGGTAAAGTTGATCGACTCTTGATTGTACATGCGACCCCATTGCATTTGGGGATTGGTTATGGGGCTGTAGGCGTAGGCGACATCGAGGACATTGGCGTTCTCTTTGAGACGATTGGTGAGGGCTTCCTGATGTTCGGCCATGGTGGAAGAGAGGGTGGTGGTCAGAATGTTGTCCCGGGCCAGGCCGATGTCGTAATGGCGCATATAGTCGTATTGTCGCCAGATCGAGAGGGCGACGATGATCAAGCCCAGGGAGATCACATATTGGAAGCCGATCAACACCGTTCTGAGGCGTCGACCCTGGGCGGAAAGACCGAAGGAGCCTTTGAACACCATGGCCGGGGCGAACGAGGTGCTGTACAGGGCCGGATAAATCGAAGAGAGAACCCCGATGAGCAGTGCGATGCCGATGGACAGCCAAACGATCAACAGGTTGGATTTCAGTTGGAGGTCGGCATCGAGGGCACCGGCCAGCGAACTGTCGGCCAGCCAGTGGACCAGACCGAATGCGACGACCAAAGCGATCAGGTTCAGCATGACGGCTTCGAACAGCTGCTGGAGACGGAGACTCCAAAGACTACTGCCCAATACTTTGCGGGTATTGATGTTGCGGATACGTCGGGGAACCAGGGCCATGGAGAAGTTGATGAAGTTGATCATGGCCACCAGAATGATCAGGATGGCTACGGCGGTCAAGGAGTAGAGTGTCGTTCGGTTTCCCTTTTTGTGGTCCGCATTCCAGGGGCTGAAATAGCGATCCGGCAGATGGGTGAGTTGCAGATAGCGGTGGCCGGGAATCCGTGTGTTCGGATTGGTGCGTTCGGCGACTTTGGGCGAGGCGATTTCCGAGATCGTAGAGACCTGGGTCGGGTCGTCGATCAGTAAAAAAGTACGGTAGCTGTGGTTGTTCCATGCATTTTTATCTCGTTGACCGATATGGACAATCAGTCCGTTTTGAAAAGAGCAGTTGCGGGGCAGATCGCGATAGACGGCAACCACTTCGACCGTATCTTTTTCCGTCCAACTCTGGAAGATAATATTTTGACCAATCGGGTTATGGGATCCGAATATGCGTTCGGCGGTACTGGCGGCAATCAGGGCTTTTGCACTGGTGTTGAAGTTCTCAAAGCTGCCGGAGACCAGTTCTAGCCCCAAGACTTCAGGAAAATCGTCTGAAGCGGACAATACATTGGCTTTCAGGGCCGAGGAGGCCCCCTGTGCCGGATCGAACATCATGGTAGGACCGTCAAACGAACAAAAGGCCCCCTTCTGGATGTGCGGAGAGAGGGTGAACAGCTCTTCGGATTGAGGCCGCGATAGCGCTTGAGAAAACACTTCGCCGGGAGCCCAGCTGATTTCAGCTCGGTAGAGGTTCTTGGTCGTGGGATAGCACGTATCGAAAGTTACTTCCTGATAGACCTGCATCATGATGATCATGAACGAAGCAAAGGCAACGCTCAGTCCGATTAGGTTGAGAAGGGTAGCCGATTTGAATCGGGCCAGGGATCTCCATAAGTTAACGATTGAGGTTTTCATGGTTTTATAATTTAGGAAGAGGATTTATTCTTGTTTGATGGCTTGAGCGGGGTTTTCGGTGGCGCTACGGTAGCTTTGCCAGGTGACGGTGCCTAGGGTGATCAACAGGACGATGGCCAGAGCCAGCAGGAAGAGCCATCCGTTGAACGAAGCTTTGTAGGCGAAATTCTGGGCCCAGCGTGTCGAGATGAAATAGGCGGTGGGGGCGGCCAGCACAAAGC